>CAWCSB010000032.1:0-418531 GCA_963798045.1 uncultured Actinomycetota bacterium | reverse complement strand
ACCCGGGCCGAGGCCATGGCGCTGATCCACCGCAACAACTGAGCGCCGCCGGGCCGAGCTTGTAACTAACCGTTACGTGTTCTTCCATGCGGTTATAACCGCATGCCAGAAGTCGTAACAGTTAGTTACAAGCGGCCGGCCGACGCGGCGGTGGCCCGACGTTTCCCGTTCGTCCAAGACGGCCGCGGGTGCGGTGCGGTTTGCTGAGGGCATGGCGACGCTGTACGACGCGATCGGGGGCGACGAGGCGGTGCTGGCCCTGGCGCACGCGTGGCACGAGCGGGTGCTGGCAGACCCGGTGGTCAGCCATGCATTCCAGCACGGCTTCCGGGACGACCACACCGAGCGGCTCGCGGCGTACTGGGCCGAAGTGCTCGGCGGCCCCACGACCTACTCGGAGACCATGGGTGACGAGTCGCACGTGGTCCGGCTGCACACCGGCAACGGGCCGCACGACGACATGGACTCCCGCGCGATCGGCTGCTTCGCCGAGGCGCTCCGGGACGTCGGGGTGCAGAAGGTCCATCACGGTGCGCTGGTCGACGTGGTTCCGCGACGCGAACCAGTACGTCAACCACCACTTCGGGTCGCCCGACGACGTGCCGCAGGGCTTGCCGATGCCGGTCGTGGGCGGGTCATCTCGCATCGAGTGACCCAGTTGGCAGGTTCTCCACAGGGGAAAACCTGCATTTTGGGTCACTCGATGCGAAAGGACGCAACCTCAGAACTCGTACCCCAGCTCCGCGATCGGGGCGGCGAACAGCTCGGCCACTCGCGCCCGTGAGGCGTCGTCGTAGTAGGAGCGGTACGACGGACCGCGGGGCCGGGAGCCGCGCTTGGCGTGGGGCAGGTCGGGGGCGCCGGGCAGGCCGAGCTCGGTCCAGACGGTGGCCAGGTCGGAGTCCAGGGACTCATACCTCAGCACCCTGTCGACGGCGACCTCGCCCTTGATCCGGTAGATCCGCTGGTTCTTGGTCGCGAACGACGTGATCGCCTCCGAGGCGACGTAGTCACCGAAGGACTCCAGGGCCGAGCCGGGCTCGGAGTCGCGGTTGCGCCAGTGGTAGAGCGAGACCACGGCGTCCCAGGGGTTCCGCTCGATCGCGAACGAGAGGTAGGACTCGAACTTCTTGCGCCCCAGCATCTTGCGGACCATCGAGACCGGCATGTGGTTGAACGCCTTGCGCTCCAGGTTCGGCGGCGCCTCGTAGTGCTGCGGACCGCGGCCGCCCTGGGCGCGGCGGAGAACCTCGTCGTCATCGGTGACCGGAGTGATGACGTCGTCCTCGCCGCAGACCCGCGACAGCGAGATCTCGACGCTGGTGCCGGCGGTCTTGCGGGTCTTCATGAAGACGAAGCCGTGCTCGTGGGAGACGATCACAGGCAAACCGTAGGCTGCCGATGAAATGAGTGAGAAGACGGTCGTCCTGGTGACGGGCTCCATGCGCAGCGGGACCAGCTCGCTGGCCGGGAGCCTCAAGCACCTCGGCTGGCACGTCCCGCAGCCGGAGGTGCCCGCGTCCGAGCGCAACGCCAAGGGCCACTTCGAGCCGCGCTGGGTGATCGAGTTCCACAAGCGCCTGATGCGCAGCGCCCTGGTGCGGCCGAGCGACGGCAGCCCGCGTGCCGAGAAGCGGGTCGCGGCCCTGCTCGGTGACGGCACGGTCGAGGCCGAGCTCCGCGACTGGCTGAGCACGCAGCCGGAGCCGCACGTCGTCATCAAGGACCCGCACGCCGCCTGGTTGCTGCCGCTGTGGCGGCGGGCCGCCGAGCAGACCGGTCGCGACATGCGGATCCTCACCGCGCTGCGCCACCCGGCCGCGGTGGTCGGCTCGCAGGACCGCACCTGGGGCAGGGGCCGGCGTACCGACGCCGAGCGCCGGGTCAAGGAGACCTCCAACACCGCGGCGTGGCTGAACGTCGCCCTGGTCACCGAGGCGGGTTCGCGCGGTGCCCGGCGCGCGTTCATCCGCTACGACGACCTGCTGGACGACTGGCGGACCGCGCTGAGGCAGGTCTCCGACCAGCTCGAGCTGGGGCTGCCGCTCGACGAGGACCGCGGGCTCGACGCCTTCCTGGACCCCGGGATGCGTCGCTCGCAGCTGACGTGGGACGACATCGTGCTGCCGGACTGGCTGCGCGACCTGGCCGAGGACGCCTGGCAGCAGTTGGGCGGGCTCGTCCTCGACCCTGAGGACCGGGCCGCTCGCGACCGGATGGACGAGCTCCGGGGGGAGTACGACGCGCGCTACGCCGAGGCGGTGGCGGTGTCGCTCGACGAGGCCCGGCACCGCGAGCGCCGCGGCTCCGCGGCCGGGGCGGCGAAGCTCCGGGGCCGGCTCAAGGACGAGCGGGACCGCCGCAAGGCTGCCGAAGCGTCACTGGCGGCCGCTCACGAGTCGGTCACCGACCGACTTCGGCGCTCGTTCAGGGCGCGCGGTACTCGGTGATGTGCCGGGGGTCGAAGACCTCGTCGTAGGCCGCCCGCGACTCCTCCGGCGTGACACCGTGCTCCTCGAGCAGCGGCCGGAGCCGGTCGAAGAGCACGCCGTGGTCCCTGGCGAACTCCGGGAACGGCAGCAGCAGCGTAGGGACGCCGTGCCGGGCCAGGGTGTGCACCTGCTTGTAGATCTGCACGCCGAGCTTCTGCTCCTGCGCCTTCGGGTTCTTCTTGGCGCCGAACGAGACCCCACCCGGCTGCTTGTCCGGGTCCTGTCCCGCCGCCTCGGCCTTGGCGGACACCGCCCGGCGGCTCTCGGCGGCGGCGAAGAGGTCGCGGATCGGGATGATCATCCATCTGACCCGGATGTCCCCGGCGTCCAGCCAGGTGCCCAGGTTGGCGGCGTACCAGGGGGACTTGGAGACGTAGGCCAGCCCGCCCCGCTTCAGGCTGTGCTCGAGGCCGCCCCTGGAAATGGGGTTCACCCGCTCCATGGCCTCCTCCACCGTGTAGCCGGTGTCGAAGCCGAGCCGGGTGAAGTACTGCACCAGCACAGTGGTGCCGGCCCGACCCGTGCCGCCGATGAGGATGTGGCCGTCCTCCGCGGACCTTCGATCGGCTCCGGCCATGTCGCCGAGTATGCCGGGTGGCTCGCGCACCGGCCGCGCCTACCATCGCCGGGTGCGGATCATCCTCCATGCCGGGCTGCACAAGTCGGGCACGACGTCGCTCCAGGCGAGCTGGAACGCGGCGTACTCCGACCACCCCGCCGTCTGGTACCCCCGCCGCGGTGGGGGGCGCCCGCCCGGCCACCACGACCTGGTCCGCCCCCTCCTGCGGGCGTTCACCGAGGATGGTGCGCCGGACCTGGTGGCCGCCCGGGTGGCCCACTCCCTGCGCGGGCGGAGCGGCGAGACCCTGGCGGACGTGATCAGCCAGGCCCGGGATCGCCAGGTCGGGACGCTGCTCTTGTCCACGGAGAACCTCGACCGCGTGACGGAGGCCGACCGGCCCGTCCTGGAGGACGTCCTGGGCGGCGAGGACGTCACGCTCGTCGTGACCGCGACCCGTCCGGTGCACCGGTGGTGCTCGGGCTGGCAGACGCTGGTCAAGCACGGTCTGGCGCAGTACCCCGCGGACGCCGCGCCGCACGTCCTGGACTTCGCCGCCCTGCGACCCGGTCGGCTGGCCCAGCTGCTCGACCTCATCCCCGCCACCCGGCGAGTGCTGCGGCTGGTGCGGACCGCGCCGCCGGAAGCCGACCTCGCCGCCGACCTGGCCGCCTCGCTCGGGCTGCCTGACCATGAGCGCGCGGCGGGGCACCCGGTGCAGAACACCTCGCTCGGCACCGACGCCGAGGTGGTCCTCCGCATCAACCGGGCCGACCGCGCGCTCGGCACCTCGAAGGCCGGGCGTCACCTCCTCGCCGAGCTGCGCGGTGCCGGCTTCACCTACCGCGAGGACGCGTCGCTGGCGGAGCGCTACGCCCTGCCCGAAGCGCTGGTCGAGGGCGCTCGCGTCGAGGCGGACTGGCTGGCCGGTCTCGGCGCGGACGACGGTGTGGAGCTGCTGTCCCCGCACGGCGCGCTGGCCGACTGGCTCGACTGGTCGGTTCCGGAGTGGTACGCCGAGATCAGCCGCCGCGAGGCCGTGCTGCCCGGCCTCGAGCCGGCCGAGGACCGCGAGACCCAGCTGTGGCGGGTCCGCCAGGAGCGCGCCGCCTACCAGCGCCGGCTCCAGCGGGTCCAGGGCCGCCCAGAAGGTCAGGCGGGGTCCGGCAGCGCGTCGAGCACCGAGCGGAGGTAGGCACCCTCCGTCTCCGGGTCGACCGCGAAGTCCGAGTGGAACGCCGAGCGCTGGTAGCCCGCCTCGGTCCGGGGTACGTCGGGCCGGCAGACCGCGAGGTCGAGCCGATGGCCGAGCAACGCCGAGAGCTGGTACTCGTTGTGGGCCGGGTAGCCCTCGTGCGTGATCACGATGACGTGCTGGGGCCGCGCTGCCAGGGCGACGTGGAACATGGCGCTGCCGGCGAAGCCGGCCACGACCTCCGCCGCGCGCACCCGGGCGACCTGGTCCGCGAGGGGGCTGTCCTCCGGAGTCACGACGGCGAAGCCCGCGTCGGCGAACATCGCCTCGACCTCGTCCTGGTTGCGGCACCGCCGCTTGGCGGAGCGGCGGGTGTGGAACAGCCGGGCCGGCAGGTCGCTGGTGGTGGCCCCCGCGGCGAGGGCGGCGCCGACGTCGTCGTACAGCCTGCGCATGGCCGGGTGCACGAAGCCGCCGATCTCGTACATCGCCGTGGTGTCGAGCAGGAGCTCGACCCGGACGGGCTCGGTCACCTCGGTCACCAGGTCCGCAGGGATGCCCGCCGCCGCAAGGATCTCCAGCTCCCACGCAGCCAGGCGGCGGTTCTCCTTGGTCGCCACCAGCGCGCGGATGGACGGGTGCCGCTCGCGTGCCTGCGCCCACCCCCAGGCATGACTGAGCTGCTCGGTCAGCGTGTGCCCGAAGTGCCGGGGCAACGGGCTGCTGAGGTTGAACCACACTCCCGGCAGCCGCTCCGCCGGCTCGGGCGGCCGCTCGACGAACCCGGGCGCCAGCTCGTGCAGCTCGCGGTTGCGCAGCTGTGCCCGGCCCTGGAAGCGGAAGCTCTCGGGCAGCACCCCGGTGTCGACCCAGCTCGCCCTGCCCGGCATCACGACCGCGTCGTGGTACTCACGCAGGGCGGCCGGCGGCGCGGCGTACTCCCCGGGCAGGACGTTGCGAGGCAGCGGTCGGCTGACAGTCACCTCCGAGGAGACCTGCCACGTCTCGCCCGGGACGGTGACCAGCGTCGCCCCGACCCCGGGACGGTCGGCCAGGACCTCCGTGGCCTCGTCCTCGCCGATCTTGGGCAGCGCCTCGGTCGTGCGGGTCGCGCAGACCCAGTCGCCGGACCGCTCGATCCCGTCGATCCCCTCCAGCAGGGCGCGCCGGTGCCGAGGCTTGAGCCCGGGCATGGCGCCGCTTCGAGGGTCGCCGGGCCGGGCACGGTCGGCGGCGAGGCGCTCGAAGAACCGGCCGGCCTTCGTCGCCTGCTCCAGTGCATCCTCGGGCGCGTCCGCCGTGTCCGCCGGCGAGCTGGGCAGCCGGACCACGGCCGCGCCGCCGCGGCGTACGTGCCACACCACGTCGGTGAAGCGGCGCCGCAGCCCCGGCGGGCCGGCGAGGTCGACGAGCAGGTCGTAGGGGCCGCCGGCGATCAGGCGGCGACGCAGCTCCCCCTCGGCCATCGGCAGTTCGTGCACGGCGACGTCCGCCGTCGGTGCGAGGGACCTCAGCTCGTCGACGGCGGTCGACTCGTCACCCCGGGTCAGTACGACGATCCTCGGCCCGGAGAGGCTCGAGAGCCGGTGCGCCACCTCGGGCCACGGGAAGGGAGCCCGGTCGCGTGACCACAGTCTCCGGCGGGGCACCGGCCGAGCCTAGCCGCCGTCGGATCGCGTCCTAGTGTTCTGTCCACGTTCACATCATGTACTTGCCCTTAGCAGCTGTGTCCGCGGTGGTGATTGTAGGTGTGCAGCCAGCCGGGGTACGCGCTGCGCGTTCGGCTTCTGAGCGGTACTCCATGGCGTAGGCCCATTCCTCGAGCAGGGTGCGGTTGAACCGTTCGACCTTGCCGTTGGTCTGGGGTCGGTAGGGGCGGGTCCGCTTGTGCTTGATCTTTCGGCCCATCGCCTTGGCCCAGAGCCGGGATCGGTAGGCGTTGCCGTTGTCGGTGAGCACGGCCTTGATGGTGATGCCGTGCGCTCTGAAGAACCTCACCGCACGCTTCCAGAACGCCACCGCGGTCTCCTTGCGCTCATCTGCGTGGATCTCGGAGTAGGCCAGCCGGGAGTGGTCATCGACCGCGTGGTGCAGGTAGGCGTACCCCGCGTGCTTCCCGTTCTTGTTGTGCCTGCCCACCTGTAGCCCGCTGAACCGCCAGCCGCCACCATCTCCTATCCAACCGAGCTTCTTCACATCTACTTGCACCAGGTCACCGCCGGCCGCATACACATAGCAGTTCTTGCCCTTCCCGCTCGTCTTGTTCCTCGTCCCTGTCTCCGATCTACGGTCTCCGGGTGGTGCGGTCGCAGGTGCCCCTGGTGATGGGCGTCGTGAACGTCACGCCGGACTCGTTCAGCGACGGTGGCCTCTACGCCGACGCGGCCAGTGCCATCGCGCACGGGCGCACCCTGCTGTCGGACGGCGCCGACATCCTCGACGTGGGCGGCGAGTCGACCCGGCCCGGCGCCACCCGGCCGCTGGTCGAGGAGGAGCTGGACCGCGTGATCCCGGTCATCACCGCGCTGGCCGAGGACGGCGCGAGGGTCTCGGTGGACACGATGCGCGGCGAGGTCGCCGCGGCGGCGCTGGCTGCCGGCGCGAGCATCGTCAACGACGTGTCCGGCGGCCTGGCCGACCCGGAGATCCTGCGCGTGGTGGCCGACGCCGGCGCGACGTACGTCGCGATGCACTGGCGCGCGCACGCCGACCACATGACCGACTTCGCGACGTACGACAACCCGGGTGGCGTGGTCGCCGCGGTCCGCGACGAGCTGGCCCAGCGGGTCGAGGCTGTCCTCGCCGCGGGGATCGCACCGGAGCGGCTGGTCCTCGACCCGGGGATCGGGTTCGCCAAGCATGGCGAGCACAGCTGGCGGCTGCTCGCGGACCTCGGGCCGATCAAGGGGCTGGGGTACCCGCTCCTGGTCGGCGCCAGCCGCAAGTCCTTCCTCGGCACCCTGCTCGCCGACGCCGACGGCAACCCCCGCCCGGTGGATCACCGGGAGAGCGCCAACACCGCCCTCAGTGTCGTGCTCGCCCGGGAGGGGTTGTGGGGGCTCCGGGTGCACGACGTACGCTCCACTCGCGACGCCCTGCGAGTGCTGGAAGCACTCGACACCGCTCGGGAGGAGGGCCGGCACGATGGATGAGCTCGCCCTGACCGGGCTGGAGTGCTGGGGCCACCACGGCGTCTTCGAGCACGAACGGCGCGAGGGCCAGCGGTTCGTCATCGACCTCGTCCTGGGTGTGGACACCGCCGCCGCGGCGGCATCGGACGACTTGTCAGCGACCGTCGACTACGGAAGTCTCGCGTTGTCGGTGAAAGCCGCCGTCGAGAAGGATCCGGTCGACCTGATCGAGACACTCGCCCACCGGATCGCGGAGGTCTGCCTCTTGGACTCCCGTGTTGAATGGGTGCGCGCCACGGTCCACAAGCCGGACGCACCCATCGATGCGAATTTCCACGATGTCGCGTTGACAATCACCCGGACCAAGTCCGGCCGGACAGCAGCAGCGGAGGGCCGCCCGTGACCGAGACTCCCAACCCGAACATCATCGACGCCGACACACTGACGGGCGAGATGCGCCCGATCCGCCGGGCGGTGCTCTCGTTGGGCTCCAACCTCGGGGAGCGGATGGACAACCTCCAGGGCGCGGTGCGGGCCCTCGCCGACACCCCCGACGTGTGGGTCACCTCGGTGTCGCCGGTCTACGAGACGGAGCCGGTCGACGCGCCAGACGGCTCCGACATGTTCCTCAACGCGGTGGTGCTCGCAGACACCACGCTCGCGGCCACCCGGCTGCTGGACCGCGCGCTTGCGATCGAGGACGCCTTCGACAGGGAGCGCAGCGAGGTCAAGAACGCACCGCGCACCCTCGACGTCGACCTGATCGTGGTCGGTGACAGGCGCAACGACGACGACCAGCTGCGGCTCCCGCACCCGCGCGCCGCCGAGCGGGCCTTCGTGCTCCGACCCTGGCTCGACGTCGACCCGCAGGCTGAGTTCCCCGACCGGGGCCCGGTGGCCGACCTGCTCTCCGAGGTCGGCGAGAGCGGCATCGCCCGCCGCGACGACCTGGTCCTCGAGCTCGAGTGATCACCCCACGAAAGCGCGCGAGGCGGGCGCTCCGCGCGGAAGACGCACGCTTCCGCGGGGACCCCGAAAGCGTTGACCCGAGAGGGACCTCTCGGCACCGACCCCGACGACGAACCCCCCGAGCCCGAGGGGACGCTGCGCCCGCTGTCGTACGCCGTGGTGACCGTGTGGGCCGTTGCCGGGCTGGTGCTGGGCTGGCTCTGGCACCCGGTGGCCGAGCGGCTCACCGGCACCGCGCCCGTCATCTCGTGGGCCCAGCCCCTTGCCGTCTGGCTGGTCGCGGTGGTCATCGGGATCACGTGGTGGCAGACCTACCGGGTGGTCCAGGTGCGCCGGGAGCGCCTGGAGCCGCACAAGGCGGTGAACCGCCTGGTGCTGGGCCGGGCCGGCGCGCTGGTGGGGGCACTGGTCGCGGGCGGGTACGCCGGCTACGCCGTCAGCTGGATCGGCGATCCCGCCGAGCTGGCCGACCAGCGCATCCTGCGGTGTGCCGTGGCGGTTGTCGCGGGAGTCTTGACGGTGATCGGAGCGCTGCTCCTCGAACGAGCGTGTCGCGTCCGTAAGCCTCCCGACAGCCAATAGCCTGCTACGCATGGCTTCCCCATCTGCAACACAGGCAACACGGAGACGTCAGCGGTCCATCCGCGTGACGGCCGCCGTGGGCCTGATCGTGCTCGCTGCCCTGGTCGTCGCCGGTGCAGCCCTGAGCGGCTCGTGGCTCCTGGTCACCATCGCCGCAGGGCTCGGTGTCGCCCTCGGCGCCGCAGCCACCCGGATCACCCACACCGAGCTGGTCGAGTCACGGGTCGAGGCCGCACGCGACCGCGCGGCCCAGGCCACGGCGTACAACGAGCTCACCAAGCTGCGCACCTCCGAGCACGCGTCCTACGTCGCGGACGTGCGCACCCGGCTGTCCGACAAGGAGCAGGCCCTCGACGAGCTCGAGCTGGCCCTGTCCCTCTCCCAGCGTCGGGCCGCCACCTCCACCCGCAAGCGCAACGCCGAGGGGCGCCGCGCCGCCGGTCTGCAGGTCCAGCTCAGCGGGGCCGAGGAGCGGGCGGCGATGGCCCAGCTCCGCGTCGTCGAGCTCGAGCAGGAGGTGCTCGCCCTGCGCGCCGAGCTCGACACCGTCACCGCCGCCTGGCACGCCGCGGAGAACGTCCGCCGCCACGCCTGAGCGTCGACCCGCGCGCAAACTTTCGCGCCGGGTCGAGTTCGACCCGGCGCAAAGTTTGCGCCGGGTCAACATCGCGTTGCGGCAGGATGGCGGCTTGTGATCCCTGAGGAGAGCCGGTTCGAGCCCGACCCTGAGGAGCTGGTCGAGCCGCCGGAGGGGTTGCCCGAGGGGTGGCAGGTCGGTACGCCGGACCCCGACGACCTCGGCGACGTACGCCGGCTCACCGAGCTGCTGCGCGCCCACGAGCGCGAGGGGCGGGGCTGGGCGGCGGCCGGCAAGGAGGACGTGCTCCTCGAGGTGTCCAACCACGGGCTGCGGACCCGGCAGAACGTCGTCGTCCGCGACGAGGCCGGCCTCATCCGGGCGTGGGGGAGCGTGCACGACCGGGCGACCGGACGGATGCTGTTCGTCCACGTCGTCGAGCGCGGGCTGCCCGAGCAGGTCGGCCGGGCCTGCTCCGACCTGCTGGTCCAGTGGGCGGTCGGCCAGGCGCGGGAGGTCGGCGGCAGCCGCGGCCTCGCCGTGCAGCAGATCGACACCGGCGCCTTCGCCGACGACGAGCGGCAGCACCGCTGGCTGGAGGCTGCCGGGTTCACCAAGGTCCGGACCTGGTGGCAGATGAAGCGCCCGGTCGCGCCGGAGGAGGTGGGGCTGGTCGACGACCCGGTGCGCTGGGAGCTGGACGGCGTCGTGGTGCGCCTGGTCGACCGCGAGGGCGGCGGCAAGCCGGTCGAGGCGGACCTGCGCGCCGTGCACGACGTGCTCGAGGCGGCGTTCACCGACCACTTCAACTCCAAGCCGGAGACGTTCGACGAGTTCCTGTTCCGCCTCCGCCAGGACCCCGGGCACCGCTGGGACCACTGGTGGCTGGCCGAGGTCGACGGGCAGCCTGCGGGTGCGCTGGTCGGGACCGAGTACGGGTCCGGGTCCTACGTCGCCTACATCGGCGTGGTCGAGCTGGCCCGCGGCCGCGGCGTCGCCAAGGGGCTGCTGCGGACGGTGCTCGCGGACGCCGCGGCCCGGGGCCGCGACCACGTCGCCCTGGAGGTGGACGCCAACTCCCCGACCGGCGCGGACCGGCTCTACCGCGGCATGGGCTGGGAGACGTCGTACGTCACCGAGTCCTGGCACCGCGACGTTCCTGTCCCATGAGTGTGGCGTGCACCTGGTGGGGCCACTCGTCGGCCACGGTGCAGCTCGGCGGCACGAGGGTGGCCACCGACCCGCTGCTGTCCGACCGGCTCTTCCACCTCCGGCGGTACGCCGCGACGACCGGCCGCGGCCGCGACCGAAGCCGACCTGGTGCTCGTCTCGCACCTGCACCACGACCACTGCCACCTGCCGTCGCTGGCCCGGTTCGACCCAGCCGTGCCGATCGTGGTCCCGGCCGGTGCCGAGCACCTGCTGCGAGAGGCTGGCCGGGGACCGGCTGGTCGCCGTACGGCCCGGCGACGTGGTCGAGCGCGCCGGCGTGCGGATCGAGGTGCTGGCCGCCACCCACGACGGTCGCCGGCACCCGTTCTCGCGCACGGACGCCCGCCGGCGCTCGGCTTCAGGGTCGAGCAACGAGGCCGGCTCGTGCTGGTACCCCGGCGACACCGAGCTCCGCGACGACATGGCCGACGTCGACCCGGTCGACCTGGCGCTGGTCCCGGTCGGTGGCTGGGGACCGACCCTCGAGACCGGGCACCTCGACCCGGACGAGGCGGCGACGGCGGTGCGCCGCGTCGGCGCCCGCTGGGCGGTCCCGGTGCACTGGGGCACGTTCTGGCCGGTCGGGCTGCGGTACGTCGCCCGAGCCAACCACGAGCGGTTGTTCGCGACACCGGGGCCCCGCTTCGCCGCAGGCGCTGGCCGGCTCGGGCGTCGAGGCCGTCGTACTGGCGCCAGGGGAGCGCGCCGCACGCCGCATGTAACTAACCGTTACGTCATCTGGCATGCGGTTATAACCGCATGCCAGAACCACGGACGGTTAGTTACAAGCGGCGCCGGCGCTAGGCCGCCGGCTCGGCCAGCGAGGCCCGCAGCGCCTTGTGGATCCCGTTGGGCGTGAGCACGCCGACGAACTGCGCGCCGTCACGCACACCGACCACGCCCTTGTCGCTGCGCAGGATCACGGTCAGCGCCTCCTCGAGGGTCGCGCTGAGTCGACGGTGTCGGCGAGGTCGCCGGTGCTGACGCCGTCGATCGGCTCGAGGTGCCCGCGGTCGATCTGGGTGACCGTCAGCCGGCGCAGCCCCTTGGTCGCGCCGACGAAGTCCTCGACGAACTCGTCGGCCGGGTGGCCGAGGAGCTCGGCCGGGGTGCCGAACTGCGCGAGCCGGCCGCCGGTCGCGAACACCGCGACCCGGTCGCCCATCCGGACCGCCTCGTCGATGTCGTGGGTGACCATCACGACGGTCTTGCCCGAGCTCGGACTGCAGCCGCAGGAACTCGTCCTGCAGCCGGACCCGCACCACCGGGTCGACGGCGCCGAACGGCTCGTCCATCAGCAGCACCGGCGGGTTCGCGGCCAGGGCGCGAGCCACGCCGACCCGCTGCTGCTGGCCGCCGGAGAGCTGGTGCGGGTAGCGGTCGCCGTACTGCGCCGCGTCGAGCCCGACCAGGTCGAGCAGCTCCTTGGCGCGCTGCCGGGCGACGGACTTGGACTCGCCGTACAGCAGCGGCACGGTCATCACGTTGGTGATGATCTTCTGGTGCGGGAACAGCCCGATCTGCTGGATCACGTAGCCGATCCCGCGCCGCAGCGTCACCGGGTCGGAGCGGGTCACGTCCGCGCCGTCGATCTCGATGGTGCCGGTGGTGGGCTCGATCAGCCGGTTGATCATCTTCAGCGTCGTGGACTTGCCGCAGCCCGACGGCCCGACGAGGACGACGAGCTCGCCCGCGGCGACGTCGAGGTCGAGCTCCTGGACGGCGACGGTCCCGTCGGGGTAGGTCTTGCCGACGCCCGCGAGACGGATCATGGTTTGCCCGGTTCCCGCATCGGTAACCTCCATGCGGTGACCCTACTGTCGGCCGTCGCGGGCGCGCCGGCAGCGGCCGACGGGCCGAGCTGCTACAGCCGGCTCACCAACGAGTGGATCTGCCGGCAGTACGTCGAGGACTTCCGTCCCGAGATCCAGCACGCCACGATCGAGCACCTCGAGATCACCGCGCTCTCGGTGCTGCTCGGGCTGGCGATCGCGTTCCCGCTGGCTCTGCTCGCGCGCCGGTTCGTCCGGCTGGAGTCGACCGTCCTGGGCGTCTCCACCGCGATCTACACGATCCCTTCGCTCGCCCTGCTGCCGCTGATGGTGCCGTTCACGGGGCTGTCGAAGACGACCGTGGTGATCGCGCTGGCGCTCTACGCACTGACCATCCTGGTGCGGGCGATGCTGGAGGGGCTCCGCGGCGTACCCGACGAGGTCGTCGAGTCGGCCCGCGGCCTCGGGTACGGCGCCGGCCGGCTGCTGTTCCGCGTCGAGCTGCCGCTGGCGCTCCCGGTGATCATGGCCGGGCTGCGGGTCGCGACCGTCTCGACCGTCGCGCTGACCACGATCGGCTCCCTGGTGGCCTACGGGGGCCTGGGCAACCTGATCAAGGACGGCGTCAACACCAACTTCCGCGCCGAGCTGTTCACGGCGTGCGTGCTGTGCGTCGTGCTGGCCGTGCTGCTCGACGTGATCATCGTGCTCGTCGAGCGGTTGCTGACGCCCTGGTCCCGGGGAGCACAGGCATGACCACCTTCGGCGACACCTGGGACTACCTGACGACCTGGGCCAACTGGACCGGCGACGGGGGGATGTTGCACCTGCTGCAGCAGCAGCTGCTGCTCACCGTCACGGCGCTGCTGATCGCACTGCTCCTCGGCCTGCCCCTCGCCCTGTGGCTCGGCCACCTGGGCAGAGGTGGCTTCCTGGCCATCAACCTCACGAACATCGGCAGGGCAATCCCGACGTTCGCCCTGCTGGCGCTGTTCGTGACCGCCGACTTCCCGGGCGTTCGAGAGTTCGGACCCTACGGGCGCGCCGGGTTGGCGACCCTGCTCGCGCTCGCGCTCTACGCCCTGCCGCCGATCATCACCAACAGCTACGTCGCCATCCGCGAGGTGCCGGCCGACGTGAAGCAGGCCGCCGACGGCATGGGCATGACCGGCTCCCAGAAGTTCTTCCGGGTCGAGCTCCCACTCGCGTTGCCGCTGGTGATGAGCGGCGTCCGACTGGCCCTGGTCCAGGTGTGGGCCACCGCGACCATCGCGGCACTGGTGGCCGGCCCCGGGCTGGGCCGGGTGATCACCGACGGGTTCTTCCGCACCAACTACGGCAAGGGCATCGCCGGGGCGGTCGTCGTGGGCCTGGTCGCGCTGGTCCTGGAGCTGCTCGCGGCGGGGCTGCAGCGGCTCGTGACGCCGGCGCGGAACGCCGGGCGTAACGGATCGTCACGCAACCGTGACTCAGCAATGTCGGTGGCGCCATCTACGGTGGCCACAGACGCCGGCTGACCCCGGAGCAGCCGGGCTCAGGACGCCACTGCATCATCGAGACAGCACCATCCGGACACGCGTGGCCATCCCGGCCACGGGACACAGAAGGAACACCATGTCGATCAGACGATCTCTTGCCGCGGTGCTCGCCGTCGGCGCCCTCTTCCTCGCTACGGCGTGCGCCGATGACGACCTCGACTCCGGCTCGGACAGTGCCGACGACAGCACGTCGCCGAGCGCGACCACGTCCGAGTCCGAGAGCACCGCTGCCGGTGGCCCGCTCACGCTGGCCGGGCAGAACTTCCCCGAGGCCACGCTGGTCGCCTCGATGTACGAGCTGCTGCTGGACAACGCCGGCTACGACGTCACCACCAAGCTGGTCGACACCCGCGACGGCTACATGGCGACGTTCCCGGGCGACGTCGACGTCGTGCCGGAGTACGTCGGCGGCATCGTCAACTTCCTCAACAGCGCCAAGAACGGCGAAAACGCGACGCCGTTCGAGGCCGGTGACGGCGACCAGCTGGTCTCCGCCGGCCTGCCGCTCCTCGACGAGGCGGGCATCACCTTGCTCGACCTGTCACCGGCCACGGACACCAACGCGTTCTTCGTCACCCAGGCCTACTCCGACGACAACGGGGTCACCAAGCTCTCCGACCTCGAGGGCGTCAGCGTCAAGCTGGCGGCGCATCCCGACTGCGAGGGCCGACTCGACTGCGAGGGCGGACTGGTCGACCAGTACGGCATCGATGTCACCGAGGTGTTGCCGCTCGGCTACGCCAGCGACCAGACCTACAAGGCGGTGCTCGACGGCGAGGTCGAGCTCGGCGAGACCAGCACCACCGACGGCACCCTGGAGTCGCAGGGTCTGGTCGTGCTCGAGGACGACAAGCACATCCAGCCGGCGCAAAACCTCGTGCCGGCCGTGTCTTCGGAGTTCCTGAGCGCGCACCCGGACATCCCCACCATCCTCAATCCGTTGATGGCAGCCCTGACCACGGAGGAGCTCACCGAGCTCAACGGTCGGATCGCGGTCGACCGCGAGAAGCCCGAGGACGTCGCGAAGGACTTCTTGACCGAGAAGGGCCTGCTCTAGTTCGACGCTGGTTGAGGAAGGCGCGCTAGCGCCTGTCTCGAAACCTCCGCAGCCGATGCTGGGACGCAACCACAGCCCGTGGTTGCGTCCCAGCGCTGCTCTCCGCGGTTTCGAGACGCTCGCAGCGCGAGCTCCTCAACCACCGGAACGTCAGCGCTCCGTGGCCCGCACCGCGAGGGCCTGCGGGGCGACCGTGGCCAGGTCGAGGACCGGTACGTCGAGGCGGCGGCCCTCGGGCGTCTCGACGCGGTCGACGGGGCGGCCGAGGTCGCGGGCGTAGGTGACGACCGCGGCGGCGTCCTCGCGGCGACCCTGCTCGACCAGCCAGCCGACCAGCCGGTCGACCGGCAGCAGGCCGCTGTGGGTGAGCGAGCGCGAGCCCCAGATGGACACGACCCCGGAGCGGAGCAGCTGCCACCACTCGTCGTCGCAGCCCGGGATCTCGGCGAAGTAGCGGTGCAGGTCGCCGGCGAGCACCCGGTCGCGGAACACCTTGGTGATCTTCGGGGCGCCGTAGTCCTCGACACTGCGCAGCGAGGTCAGCTTGGTCTCCCAGCGGTCGCGCAGGTCCTGGATGGAGGACCGCTGCTGGGTGATCGAGGTGCCGTCGGAGCGGATCCGCCAGTGGTAGACGACGTCGGGGACGATCCCGAACCGCCGGGCGCGCAGGTAGGCCAGCGTGGTGGTCGGCTGGTCCTCGTAGCGCACCCCCTCGGGCCAGGACAGCCCGGTGTCGCGCCAGAAGTCGGTGCGGAACACCTTGTTCCACGCGAAGACGTCGCCGAGGATCTCCGGCAGGTCGTCGATGACGAGGTCCATCCGGTGCCGGTGCAGCCGTCGCATCCATGGGGGCTCGACGAGCTGGTCGGCCTCCCACCTCGCCACCGAGCCCGCCACGAAGTCCGAGCCGGTGCGGGTCAGCTGGCGCAGCAGCGCCGCGTAGGACCCCGGCGGCACCACGTCGTCGGAGTCGGCGAACGCGAGCAGGTCGCCGGTCACGTGCCGCAGCCCCTCGTTGCGCGCGGCCCCCAGGCCGCGGTTCTCGGTGTGCACCACGCGCACCCGCGGGTCACGGGCGGCGTAGTCCTCGGCGATCGCGCCGACGTCGTCCGGCGAGCCGTCGTCGACGACCACCACCTCGAGCGCGGTGCGGCCGAGCCCGGAGGACTGGGCCAGCACGGAGTCCAGGCAGGCCGGGAGG
Organism: uncultured Actinomycetota bacterium; assembly: GCA_963798045.1. Classification (GTDB taxonomy): domain Bacteria; phylum Actinomycetota; class Actinomycetes; order Propionibacteriales; family Nocardioidaceae; genus Nocardioides. Next base: position 402,246 of record CAWCSB010000032.1, on the reverse strand, counting down.
TACGCCGCCACGTCGTACGCCGGCACGACGACGCTGAGCATCGCCGGTCGGCGCTTCGCGAACATGGGCGCCACGCTAGTGCCCGGGGAACCGGTGCCCCGTGTGCGCTTCGCGCACACATGGCACGCACCTCGCGGCGTTGCCGTCGCTCGATGCTGGGCCTGCAGCGTCGTCGCTCCGGCGCCTTGCGATGCACGCACCCTGAGCACGCCAAGCACGCATGGGCCACCGGCCCCGGGCACTATGACGGATAGGCTTGCGCCCCGTGACGACCGCCGCCGAACAGCCCAGCAACGAGCTGAGCCGTACCGACGCCACGACGTACCCGCGCAAGGTCCTGTTCGTCGCGGGCGCGGGTCGCAGCGGCACCAGCACCATGGCCGGGCTGATGCGGATCATGGGGCTGCACGTGCCCCAGCCGGAGGTCACCGCCGACGAGACGAACCCCAAGGGGTTCGGTGAGCCACGCTGGGTGGTCGACCACCACGACCGGCTGCTCCGGGAGGCGCTGGTCCAGGTCAGCGACTCGCGGCCTGAGGCGTGGTTCGAGACCGGCCGGGTGGCCACCCGCGAGCACGAGCGGATCGCCACCGCCGAGTGGCTGGACAGCCACTTCCAGGTCAGCTCCGAGCTGGTCGTCAAGGACCCGCGGCTGGGCTGGTTCCTCGGTCTGTGGCGGGTCGCCGCGGTCCGCACCGGCGCCACCCCGGTGTTCGCGACCATGCTCCGCGCGCCGAGCGAGGTGGTCGGCAGCAAGCAGACCTACTACGCCAACCGGCTCGGCTCGGCGCACCTGGCCGCCAGCTGGCTGAACATGATGCTGCACACCGAGCGCGGCACCCGCGAGTCCGTCGCCGACGGAGGCCGGGTCTTCGTGCGCTACGGCGACCTCCTCGACGACTGGGTGAAGTCGTCGATGCACGTGGCCGAGACCCTCCAGCTCCAGCACGTGCTGCACGCCGACAGCGAGCAGATCCGCGAGGGCCACCGGTTCGTCGACCCGGGGCTGCGCCGCATGAGCCAGACCCTCGAGGACCTCGGCCTGCCCAAGCAGCTGCACGAGCTCACCGGCGCCACGTGGGAGGAGCTCAACAAGCTCGCCGACCCCGGTGGCGACACCCCGGCCGCGCACGAGGCGCTCGACCAGCTCCGGGAGGCCTACGTCGACCTCTACGAGGAGTCGGCCGCCATCTCCCGCTCCTCGGTCGTCGCCGCCGAGCAGCGCCTGAAGCGGCAGAAGGACGTCCCCGGCGCCGGTCTCGAACCACGCGGCGCCGACCGGATCCCGCACGGCGTGCGGGCCGCCGTTCCGCCGTCCGTACGCCGTGGGCTGCGCCGGATGGCTGGCCGCGAGCGCCCCGAGACCCCATGAGTGGCGGCATCCAGAACCTGGAGGGCCACACCGAGTTCGACATCACCTGGCCGTGGACGAGGCCGAGCGGCCTCCGCCCCGGGGCCACCGCCGTCCTGCGCGTGAAGGACGAGGCACGCAGCATGCCGTGGGTGCTCCCCCCACTGCTGCGGGCCTGCGACCACGTCCTGGTCGTGGACAACGGCTCGACGGACGGCACCCCCGAGGTGACCGCGGAGACCGCCGCGACAGCCGGGCTCGCGGACAAGCTCAGCCAGGCGACCTACCCGTTCAGCGTCGCGCGCGCCGGCGCCGAGCACCTGGCCCAGCCGGAGCGGTCGGTGCACTCGCTGGCCTACTTCTACAACTGGTGCTTCGCCCAGGTGCAGACCCGCTACTCGTGGAAGTGGGACGGCGACATGGTCCTCACCACCGAGGGTGAGGTGTCGATCGGCGACCTGGGCTGGCAGGTCGGCGACGTCCAGTCGATCATCCGGGTGCCGCGGCACGGGCTCTACCTCGAGAGCGACTCCAAGGGCTACCTCGACCTGGGCCTGCGCAACGCCGAGGAGTGGGGCTTCCCGATCGGGCCCGACTTCGTCTTCACCAAGGCCTACGAGTGGGAGATCCGTACGACGCCCGACCCGGTCCGCTCCATCGGCCTCCCGCACGGGCTGTGCGTCGAGCTGAAGTACCTCGACGGCGACGAGTTCGCGCACTGGACCGACCCGACGTCGTTCGCGACGAGCTATCGCAACAAGCGCAAGCGCCGCGAGTGGACGGTCTACAACGCGCTGCTGGAGGGCACGGTGCTGCCGGGCGTGCACGAGATCACCGCACCCCCCGGCGTGCACATCGTCGACCACGTCACCCGGGAGTGGCTGCCGCGCGCGCCGCGACCGCTGGAGGTCGGGTTGCCCGAGCTGGCGCCGCTCTCACCTGCCCAGCAGGCGCTGGCCCGCACCGACTCCGCCCAGTAGAGACCGCGCCCAGTAAAGCCCTGGGCGATGTCGCCCTCATCACGTCGCAAGCGGTGTCCGGGCGGGAAACTTCCCCGTACCGTTGTCGTTGAACACGATGAAGTAGTCCGGTACCCATCCCGGTCCGCCCCCAGCACGGGGAGCGGATGGTCGGAGGGATTGGAACGAAAGAGGTTCAGATGTCCCGCATGCGTGTGGGTGTCGTCGGCGCGGGTCGCGTCGGTGCCGTCCTGAGCGCCGCGCTCCGCGCCGCCGGTCACGAGGTCGTGGCCGCCGCGGGCGAGTCCGACGCCTCGCGTCGCCGGATCGCGGAGCTGCTGCCGGGTGTCGCCCGTGACAAGCCCACCGCGGTCGCGCGGGACTGCGACCTGCTGCTGCTCGCCGTCCCGGACGACATGCTCGCCAACGTCGTCACGATGCTCGCCGACAGCGGTGCGCTCCACGAGGACCAGTACGTCGTGCACACCTCCGGCCGGCACGGGCTCGCGGTCCTCGAGCCGGCCCGCGCGGTCGGAGCCCGGGTGGCCGCGGTGCACCCGGCCATGACGTTCACCGGGACTGCGGTCGACCTCGACCGGCTCCCGGGCACGGTGTTCGGGCTCACCGCCGAGGCGGCCGAGCGCCCGGTCGTCGAGTCCCTCGTCGCCGATCTCGGCGGCACCCCGATGTGGGTGCCCGAGGAGATGCGGACGCTCTACCACGCCGGCCTCGCGCATGGCGCCAACCACCTGGTCACCCTGGTCACCGAGGCGATGGAGATCCTCTCGGCCGCCGGGGCGGCCGACCCCGCCGGCACCCTGCGTCCGCTGCTCACCGCGGCCCTCGACAACGCCCTCGAGCAGGGCGACGCCGCCTTGACCGGGCCGATCGTGCGTGGCGACCTCGGCACCGTCCGTGCCCACCTCGAGGACATCACCGCCAACGCGCCGCAGACCCTGGGCTCGTACGTCGCCCTGGCCCGCGCCACCCTCGACCGCGCCGTGACCGACGGCCGCGTCGTGCCGATCCGGGCCGCGCGGATCCGCGACCTCCTCGATGCCGCCGTGGCGGGCCGGAACCTGCGCGAAGTCCGATGACAACCGCGCCCCTCCTCGCGCACACGCGCGAGGAGCTCGATGCACTGCTCTCGGACGCGCGCGGCACGGGCCGGCGGTCCGGGTTCGTGCCGACCATGGGCGCCCTGCACGAGGGCCACGCCAGCCTGTTCCGGGTCGCGCGCGAGCGGGTCGGCGACGGACCGGTCGTCGCGTCGATCTTCGTCAACCCGCTGCAGTTCGGACCGACGGAGGACCTCGAGCGCTACCCGCGCACCCTCGACGACGACCTGAAGCTCTGTGAACGCGAAGGCGTCGACGTCGTCTTCGCCCCGCCGGTCGACGAGGTCTACCCCGGCTGGCCGGCCCAGCCCCAGGTCACCGTCGAGCCGGGGCCCCTGGCCACCGTGCTGGAGGGCAGGACGAGGCCCGGCCACTTCCGCGGCGTGCTCACCGTGGTCGCCAAGCTCTTCGGGCTGGTCCGGCCCGACGTCGCGGTCTTCGGCCAGAAGGACTACCAGCAGCTCGTGCTCATTCGGCGGATGGTCGCGGACCTCTGCCTGGGCGCAGAAGTGGTGGGCGCCGAGACCGTGCGCGAACCGGACGGGCTGGCCCTCTCCAGCCGCAACCGCTACCTCGACATCGACCAGCGACTGGAGGCGGTCGCGCTCAGCCGGGCCCTGCGGGCTGCCCAGGTCGACGCCCAGCGCGGCGTCACCGCGGCACTGGGAGCGGCCCGGGCCGCCCTCCGCGCCACCCACGGCGTCGACCTCGACTACCTCGTGGTCACCACTACCGACCTCGGTGAGCTGCCGCCCGACGTACCTCCCGGGACCGAGGCCCGCATCCTCGTCGCAGCCAAGGTCGGCAGCACCCGGCTCATCGACAACCTCCCCCTCACGATCGGACGAACCCCCTGATGCTCCGCACCATGATGAAGAGCAAGATCCACCGGGCCACGGTCACCCAGGCCGACCTGCACTACGTCGGCTCGGTGACCGTCGACGAGGACCTGCTGGAGGCGGCGGACCTGCTGCCCGGCGAGCTCGTGCACATCGTCGACATCACCAACGGCGCCCGGCTCGAGACCTACACGATCGCCGGTGAGCGCGGCAGCGGGGTGATCGGCATCAACGGCGCCGCGGCGCGACTGGTGCACCCCGGCGACCTCGTGATCCTGATCGGCTACGGGCAGATGGAGACTGCCGAGGCCAGGGAGCTGAAGCCGCACGTGGTCTTCGTCGACGCCGACAACAGGATCCTCGCGACCGGCTTCGACCCGGCCGAGACGTTCGACGGCGCCGGACTGGTCCGGGGCGACCAGACCGCCGGTCGCTAGATTCCTCTGGTGGAGCTCTTCAGATGACAGGGCCAGTACGCCGGCTCCCGGGACGCCTCACCGCGCCCGATCCCGGCTGGACGACGACCGCCGACGTCGTCGTCATCGGGTCCGGCATCGCCGGGCTCACCGCCGCGCTCCGGCTGCGCGACCGGGTCGACAAGGTCCTGGTCGTCACCAAGGACGTCCTGGCCGCCGGCTCCACGCAGTGGGCGCAGGGCGGCATCGCCGCCGCGCTCGGGCCCGAGGACACCCCCGCCCAGCACGAGGTGGACACCCTGGTCGCCGGGGCCGGTGCGTGCGACCTCGATGCCGTCCGCGTCCTCGTGCAGGAAGGGCCGGAGGCGGTCCGCGAGCTCATCGCGCTCGGCACCAACTTCGACCACAGCCCCGACGGCGAGCTGTCGCTGACCCGGGAGGGGGGCCACCACCGCGACCGGATCGCACACGCCGGCGGCGACGCCACCGGGGCCGAGATCCAGCGGGCGCTGATCGCCGCCGTCGAGCGCGCACCCGAGATCGAGGTGATCCAGCACGCCCTTGCCGTCGACCTGCTGCTCGCCGAGGACGGCGGTGTCGCAGGAGTGACGCTGCACGTGATCGGCGAGGGCGTCCGCGACGGCGTGGGCGCGGTGCACTGCCGGGCCGTCGTGCTCGCCTCCGGTGGTCTCGGCCAGGTCTTCTCCCAGACCACCAACCCGGCCGTGTCCACGGGCGACGGCATGGCGCTGGCGCTGCGGGCCGGCGCCACCCTCCGCGACCTTGAGTTCGTGCAGTTCCACCCGACCGTCATGTACCTCGGTCCCGACTCCCGCGGCCAGCAGCCGCTCATCTCCGAGGCGGTCCGCGGCGAGGGCGCGTACCTGGTCGACTTCGAAGGCGACCGGTTCATGCAGGGCGTCCACGAGCTCGCCGACCTGGCCCCACGCGACGTCGTGGCCAAGGCGATCATGCGCCGCATGCTCGAGACCGGACACCCGCACATGTGGCTCGACGCCCGGCACCTCGGCGCGGAGTTCTGGGAGCGCCGGTTCCCGACGATCCTGGCCACCGCCCGGTCGCACGGCGTCGACCCGGTCACCGAGCTGATCCCCGTCGCGCCGGCCTGCCACTACGCCAGCGGTGGAGTCCGCACGGATCTGTGGGGTCGCTCCGACCTGGCCGGCCTCTACGCGACCGGAGAGGCAGCCTGCTCCGGCGTGCACGGCGCCAACCGGCTGGCCTCCAACTCCCTGCTCGAGGGGCTCGTCTTCTCGCGTCGCATCGCCGAGGTGCTGCCGGGCGAGCTGCGCGACTGGGCCGACCCGGCCACGGACGGGCGCACCGCCGGCCTGGTGCCCGGCGGGCTGCGCCGGGAGCTGCAGGAGACGATGACGGCCGAGGTCGGCGTACTGCGAAGCGCCACCGGGCTGGCCGAGGCCACCGCCGCGCTCGACAAGCTGGCCGGGGTGGTCGCCGAGGTCGTCGACCTGGAGTCCTGGGAGACCACCAACCTGGTCACCATCAGCACGGCGCTGGCCGACGCGGCCGCGCTGCGAGAGGAGACCCGCGGCTCGCACTGGCGCGAGGACTTCCCCGAGCGCGACGACGAGCGTTTCGCCGGCCATGTCGACGTGTTGATGCACGACGGCGAGACCGAGCTGGTGTTCGCGCCGAGCCCGGCCACGGACACCTTGTGAGCGCCCTGGACGAGGAGCTGGTCGAGGCCGGCCTCGACCCGGTCGAGGTGCAGGCCGCGATCGACCGGGCGCTGGCTGAGGACGTGCCCACGGCCGACGTCACGAGCGTCGCCACCATCGCTGCCGACGCCCGCGGCGACGGGGTCTTCGCGGCCCGCGAGCCCGGCACCGTGGCCGGCCTCGGCATCGCGGCCCTGGTGTTCGAGACCGTCCTTGGCGACGACGTCGAGATCAGCGACCGGATCCCCGACGGCACGCGCGTGTCCGCCGGCGACGTCGTGCTGCGGGTGGCCGGCCCCACCCGCGGCCTGCTGACCGCGGAGCGCACAGCCCTCAACTTCGCCTGCCATCTCTCCGGGGTCGCCACCGCCACCGCCGCGTGGGTGGACGCCCTGGAGGGCACCAGCGCCCGGGTGCTCGACACCCGCAAGACCCTGCCCGGGTGGCGCGCGCTGCAGAAGTACGCCGTGCGTTGCGGCGGCGGCCTCAACCACCGGATGAGCCTCTCCGACCGAGCCATGGTCAAGGACAACCACGTCGTCGCCGCAGGCGGCGTCGTGCCGGCCTACGACGCCGTGCGCCGCGCCTACCCCGACCTCCGCGTCGAGGTCGAGGTCACCGACCTCGACCAGCTCCGGGAGCTGCTCGACGCCGGCTGCGAGGAGATCCTGCTCGACAACATGCCCACCGAGGTCATGGCCGAGGCGGTCCGCATCACGGCCGGCCGCGCCAGGCTGGAGGCCTCCGGCGGACTCACCTTCGACCGGGCGCGCGAGGTCGCGGAGACCGGTGTCGACTTCATCTCGGTCGGCGCGCTGACCCACTCGGTCAACGTCTTCGACATCGGCCTCGACCTCACGGACGGCTGACGGGCTGATGCCCCTCCTCGCGGCCGACATCGGCAACAGTCACACCGTGCTCGGTCTGGTCGACCAGGGCGAGGTCAGCGCGGACTGGCGGATCTCCACCGACGACCGCCGCTCGGCCGACGAGTGGGCGGTGCTGCTGCGCGGCCTGCTGGGCACCGGAATCGACGAGGTCGACGGCATCGCGGTCTGCGCGACGGTGCCCGCCGTCCTGCACGAGTGGCGGGCGATGCTGGCGCGGCACTTCCCCGAGGTCCCCGCGGTGGTGGTCGAGCCCGGCATCCGCACCGGCGTACCCGTGCTGATGGACAACCCCCGCGAGGTCGGCGCCGACCGGATCATGAACGCGCTCGCGGCGGTCACGGAGTACGGCGGCCCGTCGGTCGTCGTCGACTTCGGCGGGACCGCGACCACCTTCGACGTCGTCAACGGTGCCGGGCAGTACGTCGGCGGAGCGATCGCGCCCGGGATCGAGATCTCGCTCGAGGCGCTGGGCCGGCGCGGAGCCCAGCTCCGCGAGGTCGAGCTGGTCCGGCCGCGGACCGTGATCGCCAAGAACACCGTGGAGGCGCTCCAGTCCGGGATGGTCTTCGGGGTCGCCGCCCAGGTCGAGGGGATCGTCGCCCGGATGATCGAGGAGCTCGGGGCGGCCCCGGACGACGTACGCGTGATCGCCACCGGCTACCTGGCGGACCTGGTCGTCGACGAGTGCCGCTGCTTCACCGACACCGCCCCGTGGCTCACGCTGCGCGGGCTGGAGCTGGTCTTCGACCGCAACACGCGACACTAGGATCGCGAGCATGAGTGCCACCGTGACGGTCGTCCTCCGCACCAGCGACCGACCGTTGTTGCTGCACCGGGCGCTGGCCAGCGTCCGCGCGCAGACGCACGACGGTTGGCAGCTGGTCGTGGTGGTCGACAGCGGTGACCCGGCCGCGGTGACCGGGGCGCTGGCGGCCGCGGGACTGGCCGGCGACGAGCGGGTCACCGTGCTCACGGACGGCAGCGACCGAGGCCCCGCCGGCGCCGGCAACGCGGGTCTGGCGGTCGCGGAAGCCGACCTTGTGGTCCTGCACGACGACGACGACACCTGGGCACCCGGCTTCCTCGCGGCGGCAATCGCGCACCTCGAGGCCAACCCCGACCAGGTCGCGGTGGCGGTCCGCACCGACGCGGTCACCGAGACCCTCGGCGAGCGCGGCATCAAGGAGACCGGCCGCGAGCCGCTGGCCCCCGATCTCGACCGGATCTCACTGCTCTCGGTCGCGCGGGGGCACGTGGTCCCAGCCATCTCCCTCGTGGTGCGCCGCGACGTGCAGCGTGAGGTGGGCGACCTCGACACCCGCCTGCCCGTCCTCGAGGACTGGGACTTCCTGCTGCGGCTCGTCGCCCACGGCCCTGTCGGCTACCTGGCCGACGAGCCGCTCGCGGCCTGGCACGTGCGGCCGGACGCGACCGGCTCCGACGCCAACAGCGTCGTCGCTCGTCCCGCACTGCACCGGGAGGTCGCCGACCAGCTCCCCGAGCGCTACCTGCGGGGCGACCTGACCTCGGGTGCCGGCGGGGTGCGCGGCCTCGGTCTGCCGATGGTCCTGGGCCGCCAGCTCGGTGACCACCACGACCGGGTCACCGCCGTGCTGGCCGAGCACGCCGAGCAGGCCGCCGAGCGGGCCGGCCACCACCGCGAACACCTCGATCTGCTGTCCAACTCCCAGCGCGAGCACGTCGACGTCATGGGCACCGAGCTCCAGCTCGAGGTCGGGCGGCTCCGGGGCGAGCTGATGGTCATGCGCGAGCTGGTCAGCGACCTCACCGAGCAGCTCGAGACGACCCAGGAGGACGTCGAGAGCGCGCTGGAGCGCAGCACCCGGACCATCGAGGTGACCATGAATGCGCTCCGGGCAGCCGCAGAGGAGCCCGACCGCCCGGTCCGGGAGTCCTTCGGCGGGCTGCCCCGCAAGGTGCGGGCGGTGTGGCGGCGCAAGGAGGAGCCGCGCCCCAAGGCGCCGGCCGAGCCCGTCGATATCGGCTGAGGGGTCGCCTCCGGTCCTGCCGACAATGCCGGTTCGGGACCCGGTGGCCGGTATAGTCCGAGCGGTTCCGTGCCCCCTGCCCGCCAAGAGGAACCAGTGCGCCGCGCCGTCTTCTACCTCTTCTACGACCCGCAGGGTCAAGTGGACGACTACGTGCTGCACACGCTCGGTCACCTGCGGGCCCGGGCCGAGCACATCTTCGTGGTCTCCAACTCGCCGCTGGACGACGCCAACCGCGCCCGGCTCGAGACCGTGGCCGACACGGTGTGGGAGCGGGAGAACGTCGGCTTCGACGTGTGGGCCTACAAGGAGGCCATGTTCGTCCACGGCGCCGACCGGCTGGCCGAGCTCGACGAGGTCATCCTGATGAACTGCACGTTCTTCGGGCCCGTCGGCAGCTTCGACGACCTGTTCGCCGACATGGACCGGCGCACCGACATCGACTTCTGGGGCATCACCGAGCATGCCGAGCGCTCGGAGCACCCCTTCGAGGTGGGCATCTCGCTCGACGCGCACATCCAGTCCCACTGGATCGCGGCGCGTCGCACGCTGGTGGCTTCGGAGGCGTGGCGTACCTACTGGGACGAGATGCCGATGATCACGTCCTACGAGGACTCGATCTCCCGGCACGAGGGCCGCCTGACGGCGTACTTCCTGGCCCGCGGGTTCACCCACGCGGTCGCCTTCCCGTGTGAGCGCTACGGGTCGGACCACCCGATCATGGACCTCCCGGCGCTGCTGGTCCGCGACGGCTGCCCGATCGTCAAGCGCCGCAGCTTCTTCCACGACCCGCTCTACAACGAGAAGCACGCCAATGACGGCCGCCAGATCGTCCGGCTGATGGCCGAGCGCGGCTACCCGGTCGAGACGATCTACGCCAACCTCGCCCGCACCACGAAGCCGCGGGCGCTCGTCACCAACCTCGGCCTGCTCGACGTGCTCCCAGAGGTAGACCTGGGCTACGACGAGTCGGACCCGCTCCGGGTGGTGGCGATCGCACACCTCTACTACCCCGACATGACCGACGAGATCGTCGATCGGCTCGATCACCTCCCCGGCGACTATGACCTCGTCGTGACCACCGCCGACGAGGAGCGCAAGGCCGCGATCGAGGACGTGCTCGCCCGCCGGGACCGGAAGGCCGAGGTCCGCGTCGTCGGCAGCAACCGCGGGCGCGACATCTCGGCGTTCTTCATCGACTGCCGAGACGTGCTCGAGAGCGACGCCTACGACATCGTCGTCAAGGTCCACTCCAAGCGCAGCCCCCAGGACGGCCCCAACATCGGCGAGCTGTTCAAGCGGCACCTGCTGGAGAACCTCCTCTCGTCGCCCGGCTACGCCGCCAACGTGCTCCGCCTCTTCCAGCAGCATCCGTCGCTCGGCATGGTGTTGCCGCCGATCTACCACATCGGCTACCCGACGCTGGGCCACGCGTGGTTCACCAACAAGGAAGCCGCCGAGGACGAGGCGAAGGAGCTCGGCATCCACGTGCCCTTCGACGACACCACCCCGGTGTCGGCCTACGGCAGCATGTTCATCGCCCGGCCGCACACGCTGCGCGCAATCACGCAGGCGGGCTACGTCCATGAGGACTTCCCCGAGGAGGGCGGCTACGGCGACGGCGCCCTGAGCCACGTGCTCGAGCGGCTGATGAGCTACGCCGTGCTCAGCACCGGCCACCACGTCCGGGAGGTCATGAACGCCGAGCTCGCGGCGGTCAACTACAACTTCCTCGAGTACCGCGCGATCGCGATCGGCGCCGAGCTGCCGGCCTACCCCGGCCAGCAGCTCAACCGGATCCGCAAGCTCAAGCAGGTCAACCGCCGGGCCAAGGGCGGCTCGGGCAAGGGTCGCGACGGGAAACGCGCGGGTGTCCGCACAGTCGGCGCCCGGCGGGCGTCCGGCCAGGAGGCCGCACCGAGTGACAAGCAGGCCGCTGGGCTGGCCGACAAGCAGGCCGACAAACAGGGTGACAAGCAGGGCGACCGCCGCGGCGGCGTCCGGTGGCGGCGGTTCTGATGCAGGCTCCCTGGTCCGGGGTGCGCTCGGTCGCGACCTCGTTCAACTCGCGCGCCAACAGCATCGGGTTCTTCCGGTGGCTGATGGCCTTCCTCGTGATCTTCTCCCACGCCGGGCCGATCGCCGGCTTCTACGAGCAGGAAGACCTCGGGGTGCAGATCAGTGACGAGCAGTCACTGGGCGGCGTCGCCGTCGCCGGCTTCTTCTTCTTCAGCGGCTTCCTGATCACCCGCAGCCGGCGCCGCACCAGCATCGTCCGCTACTTCTGGCGGCGCTGCCTGCGGATCATGCCGGCGTTCTGGACCGCGCTGCTGCTGACCGCGTTCGTGCTGGCGCCGATCGCCTGGTACCGCGAGAGCGGCTCCATGGACGGCTTCTGGAACGCGAAGTACGACTCGCCGTTCACCTACGTCTCCCACAACATGTTCCTGATCCTCGACCAGCGGAACATCGCCGGCATGGGGAGTTCGGTCCCGTTCGCCAAGATCGGCGGCTATGACTGGAACGGCTCCGCCTGGACCCTCGCCTACGAGTTCAAGGCCTACATCATGGTCGGCGTCCTGGGCATCGTGAGCTATGTCGCCGGGCGCTGGGTCTCGACGGTCGCTGCGGTCGGGATCATCGCCATGAACGCGCTGATGTGGACCGGTCACGCCAGCCCCGGCACCTGGAACGACTTCCTCGCGGCGCCGTTCGGTCACGTCCTGCTGGCCGACGCGTTCAACCTCATGCTGATCGCGCCGTTCGCCTTCGGCATGCTCTTTGCGCTCTGGGGCGACAAGATCCCGGTCAGCGACTGGCTGGCCGGCGTGGCCATCGTGGTGGCGCTCATCTCCTACGACCAGGGCGGCTGGAACGCCGGCGGACAGTTCGGTCTCCTCTACTTCCTGATGTGGGGCGCGATCCGCTGGACCAAGCTCCAGCACTGGGAGAAGTTCGGTGACTTCTCCTACGGCGTCTACATCTTCGCCTGGCCGCTGATGATGTTCGCCTGCTACTTCGGGCTGCAGAAGCACGGCATGCTCGTCTACTTCGGCGTGCTCACGATCGCGGTGCACGCGATCGCCTACTGCAGCTGGCACATGATCGAGAAGCCGGCCATGTCCCTCAAGGACTGGTCGCCGGCCCCGCTGCTCGGGTGGTTGCGCTCCCGGGTCGGCGGGCGCCCACCTCGCAGCGCCGCCTCCGCGCGGAGCCACGAGGCGCCCGAGCACGCTTCGCCCCACGTCGGCGAGCCGACGCCCAGCCCCGCGCTCGTCCCTGCCACCGCGACCGAGGAAGGCCGCTGATGACCACCCCCGAGAGCTCCCCGGACACACCGGTCGAGGGCGCCCCCGAGAGCGATGTGCTCGCGGAGGCCCAGCGACCGAAGCTGACCAACAGGTTGCGGCTGGTGCCACTGGCCGTGCTGTGCCTGTGCGTGGCCGGCACCGCGCTGCTCGGCGCGATCCACGGAGGCCCGACGACACCCGGCGCGCCGCTCGCGGCAGCCGCGCCGGCCGTCGCTGACGCGCCGACCGAGGGCAAGGCCGGGGCAGAGGGCCAGGCCGAGAAGGCCAGGAAGGCCTGCACGCCCGGGTTCAACCCCAGGCACAAGGGCGAGCCGTGGCAGGGCGCGGCCGCGAAGGCCAGTGAGAAGGCCTTCCAGAAGGCGATCAAGAAGGAGAAGCCGGGCTACGTCCGCGGCAAGAACGGCTGGCTGTTCTTCACCGACTACCAGGCGCAGAACTTCTCGCAGGCTCTGGGGAGGGTCACCCAGACGCCGAAGCAGGAGAGGTCCTGGGCCAACCTGTTCAAGAAGCAGGCGAAGACCGTCAAGAAGGCCGGCGGGAAGTACTTCATCGTCGTCATGCCGGCCAACTGGGACGTCTACCCCCAGAAGCTGCCGAACTGGGCCCAGAAGCTCCGGGGCACCACTTCGCTCGAGAACCTCATGGCGGACCACCCCGAGCTGCCGTGGATCGACACCCGCAAGCCGCTGCAGAAGGCGGCCAGGAAGCACGACACCTACGAGCCGCTCAACAGCCACTGGACGCGCTACGGCGGCTACGTCGCCTGGCGCGCGATCACCAAGTGCCTGCGCGCATCGGACCCCGCCCTGAGCGCCGTGAACGTGCCCCCGATCAGCGGGGTCGGCATCGAGGCCAACTCCAACGAGTTCGCGATGGACGGCGTCCCCGACGGCAAGCCGCGGCGCACCTACCCGATCTACACCGCGCCGCACCCGGCGACCACGCTGACGCACATTCCCGACGGGGCCGCTGTCGGCAACTACCCGGACGACTCGGTGGACATGACGGATCTGCCGGTCCGCTCGTCGACGCCGGGCGCGCAGACCCAGCTCAAGCTGCTGGCCCTGCGCGACTCCACCGGCAGTGCCCTCTCGCCGCTGTGGAGCTGGTCGTTCGGCACCACGGTCCAGTACGGCCACGAGATCGGAAACCTGCCAACCGTCCAGCCGACCCCACTGGCGCAGATCATGACGGCGGAGCACCCCGACGTGGTGCTGTTCGTCATGACCGAGCGCTACCTGGCGAACCCGCCCAAGTCCTGAGGAGCTGTACGTGACGACCTGCCTGGTCACGGGTGGGGCCGGTTTCATCGGCTGTGCCCTGTCCCCCATCCTTCCCGACCACTTCGACCGGGTCGTGGCGTTCGACAACATGCACCCACAGGTGCACGAGACGCCCGAGCGGCCCGCCGCGCTCGACCCACGGGTCGAGCTGGTCGTGGGTGACGTCACCTCAGCCTCCGACTGGGACGCCCTGCTCGCCGACCTGAAGCCGACCGTCGTCGTGCACCTCGCGGCCGAGACGGGCACCGCGCAGTCGCTGACCGAGGCCACCCGGCACGCGCTGGTCAACGTGGTCGGGACCACCGAGCTGCTCGACGCACTGGTCCGCCACGACGCGCTACCGGAGAAGGTCGTGCTGACCTCGTCGCGGGCGGTGTACGGCGAGGGCGCCTGGCAGGCAGCCGACGGCAGCCTCACCTACCCCGGGCAGCGCAGCGACGCGATGCTGGAGGCCGGGCAGTGGGACTTCCCGGGGCTCACGCCGACGCCGTTCGAGTCATCCCGCGTGACACCGACGCCGACCAGCGTCTACGGCTCGACCAAGCTGGCCCAGGAGAACGTGCTCACCTCCTGGTGCCTGGCGCTCAACGTGACGCCGGTGCTCTTCCGGCTGCAGAACGTCTACGGCCCGGGCCAGTCGCTGACCAACCCCTACACCGGCATCGTGTCGTTCTTCGCCCAGCGCGCGAAGGCCGGCGAGGTGATCCCGGTCTACGAGGACGGCCAGATCATCCGCGACTTCGTCTTCATCGACGACGTCGCCAGCGCGATCGTGCAGGGCATCCTGCACTCAGGGGCCAACCGGCACGCCTACGACATCGGTTCGGGCGAGGGCACCAGCATCATGCGGCTCGCGGAGCTGATCGCGACCGTCTACGGCGCCCCGGACCCGAAGGTCAACGGGATGTTCCGCAACGGTGACGTCCGCGCCGCGAGCTGTGACATCTCCGCGGCCGAGGCGGCCCTGGACTGGCACCCGGAGGTCATGGTCGACGAGGGCGTGCGCCGACTGTGCACCTGGATCGACGGCGTCCTCGCAGGGCAGGCCTGACGCCATCGCGGGGGACCCAGGTCCTCGCTAGCATGTGCCCGCGGTACGCCACCGCTCGATCGGAGCAGCGCCATCAACGACGACCTGACGCACGCCCCCGGGCCGGACACGGAGCCGGACGCCGAGGCATCCGAGGCATCCGAGGCATCCGAGGCATCCGCGATCGCTGACCCTGCGGCCGAGCTGGCTCGTCGTCGTGAGCTCTACTGGGCGCTCGGCGACTTCGGGCAGGGCCGAGGGCTGGAGATCGGCCCCCTCCACCGAGCCCTGGTCCCTCGCGACCGGGCCGACGTGCGCTACCTCGACGTCCGCGACCGCGAAGGTCTGGTCGAGTGGTACGAGGAGATGGACCCCGATGTCGTCATCGAGGACATCGTCGAGGTCGACTACGTCCTGATCGAGAAGGACGGCCGGACCAACACGATGGTCGAGGCGGCCCGGGAGGGCGCACCGTTCGACTGGGTGATGGCCTCGCACGTCATCGAGCACATCCCGGACCCGATCGGCTGGCTCGCCGAGCTGGCCGAGCTCGTCGCCGATGACGGGCGATTGGTGCTCGCCGTCCCGGACCGGCGGTTCACCTTCGACGCCTACCGTCCGCTGACCACGGTCGGCCAGATGATCCAGGCGCATCTCGACGGCGACACCCGGCCCTCCACCCGCGCTGTCTACGACCACTACGCCGGCGCCGTCGACTACAACCACACGAACCTGTGGCGCGGCGAGCGCCCGTTCTACGACGGCCCGCGGTTCGCTGCAGGCACCGCTGAGGAACAGCTCCAGCGCACGCTGAAGGGGGAGTACGTCGACAGCCACGTCTGGCTGTTCACCCCCGACACCTTCCTGCGCCAGCTCCGCGAGCTGCGGCTCAGTGGGCGCTCCGACTGGTTCGTCGACGCGATAGTGCCGACCCCGCGTGACGAGATCGAGTTCCGCGTGCGTCTGCGCCGGATCCCCCGGGGCACCGACGCCACCGTCGAGGACCATCCCGGTGAGGTGGTCGCCGAGGGCGAGCGTCCCGAATGGGTCGAGCAGCAGGCCAGCTGGCACCGCGTCGACACCCTCCAGGACCGGATCGCCACCCTCGAGACCCTCCTCAAGCTCTCCGAGAGCGACCAGAAGGCGGCCGAGCGCCGGGCCGCGATCCTCGAGGCGAAGGTCGACAAGCGGGACGAGCGGCTGGCCAAGCTGCGCAAGCAGCTCGAGCGCAGCGAGAAGAGGGTGGCCCGGCTTCGCGAGGCCCAGGAGGTCCCAGCGCCGGCCGCCGAGCCCGGTTCGCTGGGCAGGCTCGCCCGCAAGGTGGTCCGTCGCGGTCGCTGACCCCGCGATTATCCGAGGTCGATTTCGACCATCTCTCGATATCCGGCGCGGTTATCCGGACTCGATCTGCAAGCGCGGGTGAATATGCCAGTCCAGTCGTCAAGCGGTGCTTGATGATATCGAGGTGGACGTTTGACATTGCGCGCAATGTGACATGATCAATGCCGTATTGGTGCTATTCGCCATTACGCACACCTTATTCACCTAACCTCGGCAATTGCCTTTCTCAGGACCGGAGAACACTTCATGGCACAGAAGGTGCACATCGTCCTCGAGGACGACCTCGACGGCAGTGACGCCACGCAGACCATCACGTTTGCGCTCGACGGGACCTCCTACGAGATCGACCTGAACGACAAGCACGCCTCCGCCCTGCGCGACGCGATGGCCACCTACGTCGGTCATGCCCGCAAGGTCAGTGGTGCCCGCCGCGGACGGCGCTCGGCTGCCTCCTCGGCAAACGGCCACAGCGCCAAGGAGATCCGCGACTGGGCCCGCTCCAACGGGCACAAGGTCCCCGAGCGCGGCCGGATTCCTTCCGGGGTGCGAGAGGCCTTCGAAGCCGCACACTGACGAGATCTCGGTCCGGCCTTCACCCTCTGGGTGGAGGCCGGACGGTTTCTCCAGGACTCGCGGCTATCGGCGCAGGGCCTTCACGAGCATCTTGCGGAAGGCCGGCACCAACAAGACGCTCCGGCCCACGTAGCGCTGGACGATCTCCAGCACCACGGTGTGCGAGTGGGCCATCGCACTCGCGATGGAGTCCAGGGTGGCCAGCCCGATCCACAGGAACCGGCCGTGGCTGAACAGTGGACGCAGGCTCTCGAGCCCCGCGAAGGTGAACGAGTCGCCGACCAGCAGGGTCTTGCCCCGCCAGGTCCGCGCCGCCGGCTGCGAGTCCCACGACTGGTCCGCCCACCCCAGAGCGTCTGGATCGGCACCCGCAGGCGCCTCGGTGACCCGCACCCGGGTCGTCGTACGCCGTGCCGGGGCAGTCTCTTGCACGTCGTAGATCCCCTGCAGCTGCAACAGGTCCGGGACGATCGTGCGGCTCGAGGGCGCGTAGCGCTGGCGCCGCGCCAGCTGCGGGTCGAGCCGGCGGGCCACCTCATGCGCGTAGCGGGTGCTGGCCACGGTGGTCCAGTGCGTGTCCATGTGCCAGTAGAGCTGGAGGCCCCTGCTGGCCAGGCGGGCCAGCCGCGCCCGCATGGGGATGTAGTCCGGGTCCTTCAACCTGTCGAGGGCGGCCGCCTCCAGACGGAGGCCGGTCCGGTCGCACGAGCCGTGCGGAACGCGGGCCAGCTGGCTGCCCAGGACCCCCGACTTGTTGGGGGCGACCGAGAACAGGACACGCTTGCCGGCCGCGCGCAGGATGCGCGCGAGCGCCCGCATCCGGTGCAGCCCCCTCTCGTAGTGGTCGCTGTCGAAGCACGCGGCGTCGAAGTCCTCGCCGTAGAAGAGGTAACCGTCCCGCCCGGGCACGGCGAGCGGTGCCGGCAGGTACGCGACGCCGCCGCTGCCGACGAACCGGCCGCCAGGACCGTAGCTGCGGGGGACGGTCGGCGGGCCGACCCCAGCCGGGTGGTCCACGAGGGCGCGGTGTGGCCGCCCGGAGTCGGGCTGATCGACCGGTGCCCCGGTCGCCTCGACACTGATCACGCCGAGGGCGAGTGTCGCCGCGGTCAGCAGCGCGGCCAGGGAGATGAGCGGCCTCAACAGCCTGCTTTCTCGGTGGTGAACGAGGGGAAAGACCCGGAAGGGCTCTGTGAGGGTACGTCATGCGGCGGCCCCCGGACCCAGGAACGTCCGCCCGGTGCTTGTTCGCTGATAGCGGATGCCCCGTGTGTGCTCGGCGGGAACGCGTAGGCTGGCAGTGGGGTTGTCCTGAGCGACCCACAAACGCTTTCAAGGAGACACGCATGTTCGAGCGGTTCACGGACCGAGCCCGCCGGGTGGTCGTGCTGGCCCAGGAAGAGGCCCGCATGCTCTCTCACAACTACATCGGGACCGAGCACATCCTGCTCGGCCTCATCCACGAGGGCGAGGGCGTGGCCGCCAAGGCCCTCGAGAGCCTCGACATCTCCCTCGAGGCCGTCCGCGCCCAGGTCGAGGAGATCATCGGCCAGGGCCAGCAGGCACCGAGCGGGCACATCCCGTTCACGCCGCGTGCCAAGAAGGTGCTGGAGCTGTCGCTGCGCGAGGCGCTGCAGCTCGGACACTCCTACATCGGCACCGAGCACATCCTGCTCGGCCTGATCCGCGAGGGCGAGGGCGTCGCGGCCCAGGTGCTGCAGAAGCTCGGCGCGGATCTCAACCGGGTCCGCCAGCAGGTCATCCAGCTGCTCTCCGGCTTCCAGGGCAAGGAGTCGACCGCCTCGGCCGCCGCGGCCGCCGGTGGTGGAGACGCACCGTCGTCCTCGCTGGTCCTCGACCAGTTCGGCCGCAACCTGACCCAGGACGCCCGCGAGGGCAAGCTCGACCCGGTCATCGGGCGCGAGCAGGAGATCGAGCGGGTCATGCAGATCCTGTCCCGGCGTACCAAGAACAACCCGGTGCTGATCGGCGAGCCCGGCGTCGGCAAGACGACCATCGTCGAGGGGCTGGCCCAGGACATCGTCAAGGGCAACGTGCCCGAGACGCTCAAGGACAAGCAGATCTACACCCTCGACCTCGGCGCCCTGGTCGCCGGCTCCCGCTACCGCGGCGACTTCGAGGAGCGGCTCAAGAAGGTCCTGAAGGAGATCCGCACCCGCGGCGACATCGTGCTGTTCATCGACGAGATCCACACCCTCGTCGGCGCCGGCGCGGCCGAGGGAGCGATCGACGCGGCGAGCATCCTCAAGCCGATGCTGGCCCGCGGCGAGCTGCAGACCATCGGTGCGACCACGCTCGACGAGTACCGCAAGTACCTCGAGAAGGACGCCGCTCTGGAGCGCCGGTTCCAGCCGATCCAGGTGGCCGAGCCGTCGATCGCGCACACGATCGAGATGCTCAAGGGGCTGCGCGACCGCTACGAGGCCCACCACCGCGTGACCATCACCGACGAGGCGCTCGTCTCGGCGGCGACGCTGGCCGACCGCTACATCTCCGACCGGTTCCTGCCCGACAAGGCCATCGACCTGATCGACGAGGCCGGGTCGCGGCTCCGGATCCGCCGGATGACGGCGCCCGCCGACCTGCGCGAGTACGACGACAAGATCGGTGACGTCCGCCAGCGCAAGGAGGCGGCGATCGACGGGCAGGACTTCGAGGCCGCGGCCCGCCTGCGCGACGAGGAGAAGCAGCTGATCCTCAAGAAGTCCGAGCGCGAGAAGCAGTGGCGCGCCGGTGACATGGACGAGGTCGCCGAGGTCGACGAGGAGCTGATCGCCGAGGTGCTCGCCGTGGCGACCGGAATCCCGATCGTGAAGCTGTCCGAGGAGGAGTCGACCCGGCTGCTCAAGATGGAGGAGGAGCTGCACAAGCGCGTCATCGGCCAGGAGGAGGCCGTCAAGGCACTCTCCCGGGCGATCCGGCGTACCCGTGCCGGCCTCAAGGACCCCAAGCGCCCCGGCGGCTCGTTCATCTTCGCCGGCCCCTCCGGTGTCGGTAAGACCTGGCTGTCCAAGTCGCTGGCCGAGTTCCTGTTCGGCGACGAGGACGCGCTGATCCAGCTCGACATGTCGGAGTACGGCGAGAAGCACACCGTCTCGCGGCTGTTCGGCTCGCCCCCCGGCTACGTGGGCTACGAGGAGGGCGGCCAGCTCACCGAGAAGGTGCGTCGCAAGCCGTTCTCCGTGGTCCTCTTCGACGAGGTCGAGAAGGCCCACCCCGACATCTTCAACAGCCTGCTGCAGATCCTCGAGGAAGGTCGCCTGACCGACTCGCAGGGCCGGGTGGTCGACTTCAAGAACACCGTCATCATCATGACCACCAACCTGGGCACCAAGGACATCGCCAAGGGCATCAACCTCGGGTTCCAGCAGTCCGGTGACTCCGCTGGCTCCTACGAGCGGATGAAGAACAAGGTCCAGGACGAGCTCAAGCAGCACTTCCGCCCCGAGTTCCTCAACCGCGTCGACGAGATCATCGTGTTCCCGCCGCTGACGCAGGAGCAGATCGTCCACATGGTCGACAACATGATCGCGTCGGTCGAGCTGCGGATGCGCGACCGCGACATGCGGATCGAGCTCACCCAGGCGGCCAAGAACCTGCTGGCCGAGCGGGGCTTCGACCCCGTCCTGGGCGCCCGCCCGCTGCGCCGCACGGTCCAGCGCGAGATCGAGGACATCCTCGCCGAGAAGATGCTGTACGGCGAGGTCGGCCCCGGTCAGATCGTGCTGGTCGACGTCGAGGGCGAGGGCCCGACCGCAACCTTCACGTTCTCGGGCCAGAAGGTCGGCGAGCTGCCCGACCTGCCGCCGTTCGAGACGGCCGGTGTCGAGGTCGGAGACCCGCGCGGCGAGGCGGCCGAGGACGAGCCGGGTCCGGTCGACGTGCCGAAGTCACCCGACCACGAGTGACCGACAACAGGCTCTAGCCGCTGACCCCCGCCGTTCCGGTGGGGGTCAGTTGCTCTCTGGTCAGTTGCTGGACAGGCGGTGGTGACGCAGGTACTGGCGGACGTCGCGGCGAAGATCCTTGGAGCCCATCTCGCTGCGCTGCACCAGGAACTGGGCGACCTCGATGACCACGGTGCGCGAGGAGCCGATCGCGTCCAGCAGGTCGGGCCGCGTGAAGTGGTCGATCCACAGGAACCGGCCGTGGTGGAAGATCGGGCGCAACGTCTCCAGCGCGTACTGGCTGAACGAGTCACCGATCACCAGCGTCTTTCCCCTGATGGTCTTCCGGGCCGGGGAGGAGATCCAGGAGTGGTCCGTGACCAGCTGCGGCAGGCCGTCCCACTCGGTGCTGCCGGGCGCGGTCCGGACCTTGATGGCCCTGCCGGGCTCGACGGCCGGCGCCGTCTCGGGCTCGTCGACCGCCATCGTCTCGTTGAAGATGCCCAGGATCGTCTGCTGGGTCGGGACCAGCCGCTGGGCCGCGGCGACCCGCGGGTTGAGCAGCGAGGCGAGCTGGCCGCTGAAGACCGACCCACCGACCGTCGACCAGTGGGGGTCGGTCTTCCAGTAGGGCTGGACGGGGCTCTGGACCAGCGGCTTGCGGATGGGCAGGTAGTGGGCATCGGGGTAGTGGTCGAAGATCTTTGCCTGCTCCTGCAGCCCGATCGTGTCGCACCCCCCGTGGGGCAGCTGGGTGCGCCGGATGTATTCGTTCTCGACCATCGACTTGTTGGGCGCGATCGTGAACACGACCCGCCGTCCGGACCGGTTGATCACCTTGGCCAGCTTGCCGAGACGCTGGAAGCCCTTTCGGAGCTTGTCGCCGAAGTGGCAGGCCATGTCGAAGTCGGGTCCGTAGAAAAGCATCCCGTGCCGGCCTTCGACGATCATCGGGGCCATCGGGTAGGTGTTGCCGTCGAGGCCGCGGATCTGGCCGGTCTTCGAGGCGACGGAGAACCGGTAGTCCGGGTCGGGGATGCTCGGCGCCGAGCTCACGGGCTCGTCCGGGCGCGGGTCGGCGTGGGCGCCGCTCAGGACGATGAGCGGCACCAGCAGGCCAGAACCCAGCGCGGCCACGAGGGCGCGGAGGTGCATCGACATTGTGGGGGACTTTCGCGAGAACAGGACGGCGGCAAACTACTTCAGGATCACCGGGTCTGCGACATTCTCGCCCTGTCGGGTGAGGCCGCGTCGTCGGGCCCGTGCCATCAGCGCAGGGCGTGTCTGACCTGGTTGCGGAACGCCTTGGTGCCGATCACGCTGCTCGACACGTAGCGCTGGACGACCTCGATGACGACCGTGTCGGCCTCGACGAGGCTGTTGGCGATGTAGTCGAGCATCTCCGGGTGGATCCAGACGAAGTGCCCGTGACGGAACAACGGCCTGAGCGCGCCGAGTCCGACATAGCTGAACGAGTCGCCCACCAGCACGGTTCGGCCGGGGAGCGTCTTCTTGCGAGGTGACGAGGTCCAGGTCTGCTGCAGCTCGACCAGCGGGTCGTTCGGCCCGATGCGGACAGAGACGTTGTTGGCCGGCACCGCAGCCGGGGCGGTCTCCGGCTGGGGGATGCCCAGCAGTGAGAACAGATCTCCCTGGAACTCCTGCTCGGTCATGGCGTAGCGCTGCTTGCGGCCGAGCCTCTTGTCCAGCTTGGTGGCAAGTCGTCCGGCATAGACGGACGCGCCGACCGAGGTCCAGTGGGAGTCCGTCTTCCAGTACATCTGGCGCGGGTCCTTCGCCAGGGCACGTCGCATCGGGAGGAAGCTCGGGTACTTGAACGTGTCCAGCGCCTCGTCCTGCTGGGCCAGGCCCAGCTCGGTGCACTCGCCGTGTGGCAGGCCCGCCCAGTCGATCTGGTTGCCGTAGACCGACGTCTTGTTGGGGGCGACCGTCAGGACCACGCGCCGCCCGGTGCTCTCGATGAGCTTGGCGAGGCGGGCGAGGCGTCGCAGCCCACTCTCGAACTTGGCGCCGTCGGCGCACGCGGTGTCGTAGTCGGGCCCGAAGAAGACCTGCCCGTCCAGGCCACCGACCACGAGCGACGCGAAGTCGTAGAGGAGGCCGTCGGCGCCGAAGAACGCGACCCCGCTCGCGGGCGCCGTGACGGACCCGGCCGCATCCCTGGCGAGCAGGGGTGGCAGGTGCGGGCGACCCGGGTCCCGGTGGTCGGTCTTGGCGACGGCGCTGTCGGCCGTCCCGGCGGTCGCGAGCAGGGCCAGCGCTGCCAGGGCAGAGGCGATCGTCGACCAGCGGAGGTTCAACATTTGGGGGAGGACTTTCAGATGAGGGACTGGGAGAACGGTAACGGCTGGATGGTTGTCGAAGTGACCGAATCGCGCCAAATGGGCGGCCCCTCGACAGGGCGCGTCAGAGCGCTAGCCGGGCAGTGACCAAAAGGAGGCTCCGGCGCGCTCGACCAGGCCGTCGGCCACCAGCCCGTCGAGACATCGTGACCGTTGGTCGACGGCCTGCGGCCAGGCGGCGTCGAGCCGGCTGGAGTGCACCGGGCCGTCGGCCTCACGGAGCACCGCCATCAGTCGGCCGCGGCACTGCCGGTCGCTGCCGGCCCACGACTGGGTACGCCGGGGTGGTCCGTCGTACGCCGGGTGGCCGGCGGCCCGCCAGGCGCATCGGTCGGCCACCGGACAGTCCGAACAGCGCGGGCCGGAGGAGGTGCAGACGAGTGCACCGAGCTCCATCACCGCGACCGCCCAGGTCGCAGCGGTCGCGTCGTCCTCGGGGAGCACCGAGGCGGCCAGGTCGCGCTCGGCCCGGTTCACGGAGGCGGCCGGGAACTCGACCCCGCCCAGCGCGCGGGCCAGGACCCGGCGGACGTTGGTGTCGAGCACCACGTGCCGTCGGCCGAACGCGAACGACGCGACCGCGGCCGCGGTGTAGTCGCCGACACCGGGCAGCCTCGAGCAGCTCGTCGTAGGAGTCCGGCACCGCACCGTCGTACAGCTCCACGATCGCGACGGCGGCGGCGTGCAGTCGCAGCGCCCGGCGCGGGTAGCCGAGCCGGCCCCAGGCCCGGACCGCCTCACCGGACGGCTCGGCGGCCAGCGCGGCCGGCGTGGGCCAGCGCGCCAGCCAGGCCTCGTGCACCGGGAGCACCCGAGCCACCGGGGTCTGCTGGAGCATCAGCTCGGAGACGAGCACCGACCACGCAGAGGCTTCGGGCCGCCGCCACGGCAGGTCGCGCGCGTGGTCGGCGTACCACCGCAGGATCGGCCTGTGCAGCGTGCTCATCGCGTATCCGACGGTAGGGCACATTGATC
The DNA here is from genome assembly GCA_963798045.1 of uncultured Actinomycetota bacterium. Classification (GTDB taxonomy): domain Bacteria; phylum Actinomycetota; class Actinomycetes; order Propionibacteriales; family Nocardioidaceae; genus Nocardioides. The sequence goes on along the minus strand of CAWCSB010000032.1, from coordinate 378,180 downwards.
AATCTCGACGCGGCGCCATCGTCGCCCGGGCAGCACGCTGGCTTTGTTGCCGACGCTCGGAAGGCGCCCAGCCTGCCATCACGCCGGCGCCGTGCCATCGCACCACCTGGACGACGCTGGCATCCACGCGGGATTGATCAACGTGCCCTGGCCGCTGCGGCGTGGGTACCCCGCTGCAAGCCGACCGCGTCCTACCGTGCAAGACATGGCTGCGAGCACGCGTGGTCCCCTGCCTCCGGGGGTCTACTGGCGTCGCCGGCTCGCGCTGCTCAGTGTGGCGCTGGTCGTCTTCCTGGGAGTCGGCAAGGTGCTCGACCACGGCAGCGACGGCTCCTCGGACGACAAGGCCGAGCAGGCGGGTGCCGGGACCTTGACCAGCCCGACCGCGACGGTGCCGGCCTCCGATGCCACGAAGAAGGGCGGCAAGGGGAAGGGCAAGGGGAACGGTGGCAAGGGCCACGGCGGGAAGGGCAACCAGACGCCCACCCCGACGCCCACTCCCACGCCGACTCCGACGCCCACGCTCCCGGACCCGTCCGGGCCCTGCGCGGACGAGGATGTCTACCTCACCCCGAGCATCGCCGCACCCGTCGGCGGCTCGGACGTCACCATCATGATCAACCTGCAGACCCGCACCTCCGAGGCCTGCACGTGGCAGGTCTCGCCGGACACGGTGACGATGAACATCGTGTCCGGGCACGACCAGATCTGGCTGAGCAAGCAGTGCCCGGACGCGATCCCGGTCCAGGACGTCGTCGTCCGGCTCGCCTCGGTGACGCAGGTGCCCGTGGTGTGGAACTCACGACGCTCCGACGAGGAGTGCTCCGACCGCACCGCCTGGGCGCTGCCGGGCTTCTACCACGTCCGCGCCGCGGCACTCGGGGGCGAGGCGACCGACGTGCAGTTCGAGCTGCTCGCCCCGGCGCCGGCCACGGTCACGGCGACGGCGGACCCGCAGGGCGGCAAGGGCGGCAAGGGCAACAAGGGGCAGCAGAACGGGCAGTAGCCGGGTCAGCGACGCCCGAGCCGGTGCCACGGGCGGGGCTGCTGCAGCCGCTCGATCTCGGCCTCCTGCTCGGCGATCTTGTCCTTGGCCGCCTTGAGCCGGCCCCGGAGCAGCCGCTGCGCCTGCCTGTCGCTCTCGTGCTTCTCCTCGAACCCCCTGGCCATCTGGTCGGTGCGCTGCTCGAGCGCTCGGAGCCGTACCCGCCGGGCCTCCAGCCGTTCGGACATGAGCTCGACCTGCGCCTGGCTTGCCGCCAGCTGCCCCTCGAGGAGGCCGATCCGGTGCTCCAGCGCGTCGTTGTGCTGCCAGCCGCCCTGCTGCACGACCCACTCCGGACGGTCGGCACCGCTGACGACCTCGCGCCGCTGCTCGCCCGTCGGGTCGGCGTAGCGCGGGATCCGGCGCATCCGCACCCGGAACTCGTTGTCGTCACGCTGAGTGGCGACCAGCTCCTCGACATACCAGCTGGAGAGGCCGAGCAGTCGCAGCTCGTGCATCTGCTGGAGGAAGGTGTCCGGCGTGTAGAGCCAGACATGACAGTCGACGTGCTCCCCGTCGCGGGTGCGGTCGACCTGCTCGGTCGCGTCCTGGAGGGTGTGCTCCTTGGCGTCGTAGCCGGTGGTGATGCCCCGCCACAGGTCGACCTTGTCGTAGGCGACCTTGGCGGAGAAGTGGTCGTAGACCGCCCGGACCGACGGACGCTCGTCCCGGTTGAGGTGCGCCTCGAGCATCTGCCCGACCGTGGTCGGCGGGCGGTGCAGGTCGAAGGTGTAGCGCTTGTCCGGCACGGCCAGCACGAGCACGCCGTCGTCGGCAACCAGCTCGGCGAGGTCGGCGAGCCAGCCGATCTCGTCGGGGACGTGCTCCATGACGTGCGAGGCCACCACCCAGTCGAACGGTGCGCCGGTCTTCGCGGCCTCGGCCAGCGAGACGGTCCGGCCGTCGGGCTGCCTGAGGACGAAGTCGATCTCGGGAATGAGCGACACGTCGACGCCTCGGCCCTCGGCGGCGTAGTGGGCGACCAGGCCGTCGCGGTCCATCAGGTCGAGGTAGGTGACGTCCCCCTTGCCGCGCTCGACGATGGCCCGGTGCAGCGGTCCGATCTCCAGCCCGTGACCCTGTCCGAAGTCCTGGAGAGCCCAGTAGTGGCGTCGGCGCGCCTCGAGCTCGTCGAGCTCGTCGAGCTCGTCGGCTCTCGAGCTCCTCGCGCTCGTCGTTCTCCTCGATGGTGGGCCTCCCGAATCGTCCCTGCTTTTCGACCGGTCAGCCTACCTTTGACAATCCGGCGGCTCCGAGCCCGCTGCGCGCGACGAGCGTCAGACGTAGCGCTCGAGGATGGTCGACTCGGCCAGCCGGGACAGCCCCTCGCGGACGCTGCGGGCGCGCAGCTCACCGACGCCCTCGACCACCTGGAGGTCCTCCACTCCGGCCGAGAGCAGCTTCTGGAGGGTGCCGAAGTGGTCGACCAGCCGGTCCACCACCGCCGCCGGCAGCCGTGGCACCTTGGCCAGCAGCCGGTAGCCGCGCGGCGCGACGGCGCCGTCGAGATGCTCGACAGTGCCCAGCCCCAGCACGCGGGCAGCGGACGCGGGGTCGACCAGCTCGGTGGCGGTGAGCGCCTCCAGGCGCTGGAGCAGCACCTCGGGTCGCTTGCCACGCCGGCCGCCGGGCACGTAGTCGCGGATGACCAGCTCGCGCTCGAGGTCGACGCCGGTGATCAGCTCCTCGAGCTGGAGCGCGAGCAGCCTGCCGTCGGTGCCGAGCTCGAGCACGTAGTCCTCGATCTCGCGGGCGATCCGGGTGACCATCTCGAGCCGCTGCGCCACGACCGCGACGTCGCGGACCGTGACCAGGTCCTCGATCTCGAGCGCGGACAGGGTGCTGGAGACCTCGTCGAGCCGGAGCTTGTAGCGCTCGAGGGTCGCGAGCGCCTGGTTGGCTCGCGAGAGGATCTGGCCACCGTCTTCCAGCACGTGCCGGATCTCCCCGACGTACGCCGCGATGATCTGCATCGACTGCGACACCGAGATCACCGGGAACCCGGTCTGGCGGGCCACCCGGTCCGCGGTCCGGTGCCGGGTGCCGGTCTCCTCGGACGGGATCGTGTGGTCGGGCATCAGGTGCACGGCCGCCTTGAGGATCCGGGTGATGTCGCGGTCGATGATGATCGCGCCGTCCATCTTGGCGAGCTCCCGCAGCCCGGTGGCCGTGAACGGCACGTCCAGGTCGAAGCCGCCGGTGGCGATCGAGTCGACGGTGCGGTCGCAGCCGAGCACGATCAGGGCGCCGGTCCGTCCGCGCAGGATCCGCTCCAGCCCGTCGCGCAGCGACGTGCCGGGGGCGATGGCCTGCAGGGTCGCGCGCAGCCGCAGTATCTCGTCGGACCGTTCCGGCATGGGCGCACCTCCTCGCGGGCTCCTCGCGCTCCAGCGCCAGACTAAGGCGTCGGCGCACATCCGTGGCGTGTCGAGGCGCCTGTCGGGACCTCGTCCGAACTATCCCGGTATCGGCTCGTCGCTTCGAGCAGCGTGGCTACGCTTGACCGGTGACCATCTCCGAGAACCGCCCGTGGGGGTCCTGGCACATCCTGGACGAGGGTGAGGGCTACAAGGTCAAGCGGATCGTGGTCGACCCCGGCAGCCGGTTGTCGTACCAGCGGCACGAGCTCCGGGCCGAGCACTGGGTCGTGGTGACCGGCACGGCGACCTGCACCCTCGACGACGAGACCGTCGTGCTGGCGCCGGGGGAGACGATCGACATCGCTGTCGGTCAGGCGCATCGGATCGCCAACCTGGGCGACGGGACCCTCGTGATCATCGAGGTCCAGCGCGGTTCCTACCTGGGCGAGGACGACATCGTCCGGCTCGAGGACGACTTCGGCCGGGCCCACGCGTAGCTGCGCAACGCGGCGCATGCCCCGTAACGGGAGTCGGTCAGCCCTCGTCGGCCGCGCGGAGCCGTGACTCTCCGGACGCGGTGACCTGGAGCAGCCTCAGTGCGGAGGCAACGTCGGGGACGTCGAGGACGCGCATGCCGTCGACGATCCACGACTCGGGGGAGCGGGGGCCGGCCTTGCTGCGGTCGCTCGGGACCACGGCGACCCGGAAGCCGAGCCGGGCAGCCTCGGCCAGGCGTTGGGGCAGGTCGCGAACCCGGCGCAGCTCGCCGGCCAGCCCGATCTCGCCCATCGCCACCACGCCGGACGGCGGGGCGACGCCGAGGGTGGCCGAGCCGATGGCGACCGCCACGGCGAGGTCGCTCGCGGGCTCGTGCAGCCTCGCGCCGCCGACCGTCGAGGCGAAGACGTCGTAGGAGTGCAGCCGGATCTTGCAGTGCTGCTGGAGCACCGCGAGCACCATCGCGACCCGCGAGGAGTCGAGCCCGGACGTGGTGCGCCGCGGCCGCTCGAGCGGTGAGGACGTGACCAGCGCCTGGACCTCTGCCAGCAGCGGACGCCGGCCCTCCATCGTCACCGCGACGCAGGTGCCGGGCACCTGGCCCGTCTGGTGCTCCACGAAGAGCCCGGTCGGGTCGGTGACCGCGGTGATGCCTTCGGGGCCGAGGTCGAAGCAGCCGACCTCGTCGATCGGACCGAAGCGATTTTTCATCGCCCGGACCATCCGGAACCGGGAGTTGCGATCGCCCTCGAAGTGGAGGACCACGTCGACGAGGTGCTCGAGCACCCGCGGACCGGCGATCGCGCCGTCCTTGGTGACGTGGCCGACCAGCACCGTGGTGATGTTGCGGGTCTTGGCGACCCGGATCAGCGCCGCCGCGACCTCCTTGACCTGGGTGACGCCGCCGGGGACGCCCTCGATGCCCGACGCGCCGATGGTCTGGATCGAGTCGACGACCAGCAGCGTCGGCCGGACCTCCTCGATGTGGGTGAGCACCGCGCCGAGGTCGGTCTCGGCGGCGAGGTAGAGCTCGTCGTGGACACCGTTGGTGCGGTCGGCGCGCAGGCGGACCTGGGAGGCGGACTCCTCGCCGGTGACGTAGAGGACCCGCTGCCGCACCCGGGCGGTCTGCGCCGCGACCTCGAGCAACAGCGTGCTCTTGCCGACGCCGGGCTCGCCCGCCAGCAGGATCGCGGCGCCCGGCACCAGCCCGCCGCCGAGGACCCTGTCGAGCTCGGGCACCCCGCAGGTGCGGGACCTCGACTGCTCGACCGAGACCCGGCCGATGGGGACCGCTGGGGCGCTCACCGGGCTCGCGGCGGTGCGCAGCGTCGGGGCGGCCGCCTCGGCGACCGAGCCCCACGCCTGGCACTCTCCGCAGCGGCCCACCCACTTGGCGGCCTCCCAGCCGCACTCGGTGCAGCGGTAGGCAGGACGGGACGTGGACTTGGACACGGCAGCAACCTAGGCGGCACCGCCGACAGCCCGCGGGAGACGCTCCGCACCCGGCCTCACGGGGACCACACCCCAGCGGGTGAGCCCCGCGTTATCCTCTCTTGGAACGATCCAGAGCACGTCGGTCGCCAGCTCCGAGGAGGGGAACTTGTCGAGCACCATGAGCCGCCCGCCCGTGACCCCACCGACCCTGGCCGACGTCGCAGAACGCGCGGGTGTCTCCCGTCAGACCGTCTCCAACGCGGTCAACAACCCCGACCTGCTCCGGGTGGACACCCTGCAGCGGGTCCAGCAGGCGATCACCGAGCTCGGCTACCTGCCCAACCGCGCCGCCCGCAACCTGCGGACCCGCGCCTCGCACCTGATCGGCCTGCCCATCAAAGCGGCGGAGGAGGGCACGGCCAACGCCGCGATGGACCGCTTCGTCCACTCACTGGTCGACTCCTCCCGCGAGGCCGGCTACCACGTGCTGCTCTTCTCGGGCACCCGCACCGGCAAGGCCGAGGACGAGCTGCCCGCCTACGACGACCTGCTGCGCTCCACCGCGGTGGACGCGTTCGTGGTCACCGACACCTATCTCGGCAATCCCCAGGCGGTCTGGCTCAACGAGCGGCGCGCGCCGTTCGTGGCGTTCGGCCGACCGTGGAACGACCCCGATGCCCGACACCCCTGGGTCGACGTCGACGGCGCAGCGGGCGGTGACATGGCGACCTCGCACCTGATCGAGCGCGGCCACCACCGCATCGCCTGGATCGGCTGGCGCAAGGACTCGCTGCTCGGCGAGGACCGGCGTGCCGGCTGGTCGCGGGCCATGCGCTCGCGCGACATCCCGACCACCGGCCTGGCCTCCCGGGTCGAGGACACCATCGCGTCCGGCCGCGATGCGAGCGCCGTCCTCCTCGACGAGGCGCAGCCCACAGCGTTCGTCTGCGCCTCCGACACCCTTGCCATGGGCGTGCTGCACACGCTGGCCGACCGCGGCCTGCGCGCCGGCACGGACATCGCAGTCACCGGCTTCGACGACTCGCAGGTCGCCCAGACCGTGCCGCCCGGCCTGACCTCCGTGCGGCTGCCGCTCGAGGAGGTGGCGGTCGAGGTGGTCAAGGCACTCGAGGGCCTGCTCGGCGCCCCGCCCACCGTCAGCCCCGGCGTACTGCTCGCCCCCACCCTCGTCGTCCGGGGCTCCAGCTAGCGGTTGTGCGCGGACAAATTCCCCGGTCAGCCGGGGATTCTGTCTCTTGTCGGGGGTTGCAACCCCCGACAAGTGCCAATTTCCCCGGTCAGCCGGGGAATTTGCCCCGGGCCGCTCAGAAGCCCCTCGACCAGAGGTTGACCGCGTAGTCCACCTCGAGGCCCTCGTGCTCGGCGAGGATCGCCTCGGCGGTCTCGACGTCGAACTCGATGCGTACGACGGACTCCAGGTCGGCGCGCGAGGAGAACCGCCACCCCATGTCGACCGGGGTCCGGGTCCAGCCGTGGGTCGACCAGAACCGCTCGACCGTCGCCGCGTCGGGAGCCTTTGGGTAGCCGCGCCGGAACCACGCCCCGAACGTGGACCGGGTCGGGTCGTTGTCGACGACCATTGCCACACCGCCGCGACGTACGACCCGGTCGAGCTCCGCCAGGCCCGGCTCGCAGCCCGGCCCGAAGAAGTAGGCCCAGCGCGCGTGCACGACGTCGACGGACGCGTCGGGCAGGGGCAACGCCTGCGCGGTGCCTTGGTGCACGGTCACGTGGGACAGGGCGCGAGTGCGCCGCCGGGCCAGCGCGACCAGGTCGGGATGCGGCTCGACGCCGGTCACCGTCGCCGCGGCCTCGGCGAACCGCGGCAGGTGGAAGCCGGTCCCGCAGCCGATGTCGAGGACGTCGCGGCCGGCCCAGCCTCCGTCGCCTGCGCGCGCGAGCATCGCCGACCAGAGGAGCCCGTCGGGGTCGACCGCGTGGTTCTCGACCTCGTAGGTCGAGGTGTGGTGCCAGATGTTGGGGCTCGGACGAGTCCCGTCGGGCATGGGTCCACCCCGCGACCCGCGACCACCGCGAGCGCCGCCCCGCGCGCGCTCCGCGGCGTTGCCGTCGCTCGTAGATGGGCCTACAGCGACTTCGCTCCGGCGCCTTGCGGAGCATCCCGCGGATGCGACGCTCTCGACGGCCGGGGGCCGCGGGGTGGACCCGGTCAGATCCGGACCAGACCGTGCGGGGTCTGCACCTGCACGGCGATGATGCCCGGAGTGCCGTTGGGCGCGGCCCACTCGACCTTCACGTCCTCGAGCGGGGCCTCGACGGTCTCGCCGAGCCACTCGCTCACGCGCTGGGGATCGCCGGCGATCTCGAGGGAGGCGAGGGAGTAGTTGTCGTCGGCGCCGAAGCTCGGGTGCAGCTCGGCGGGACTCTCCCACTGGATGAAGAACGGCAGCTGGGGGTCGGCGATCAGGCCGTTGACGCCGATCTGCTTCCAGCGGAGCTCGGTGCCGTCGGGACGGTGCCGGTTGCCGACCACGGCCTCGCGACCGAGCCGGTGCTCGGCGATCGCGATGTCGTCGATCGCGACGACCCAGCCGAGCCAGCCGCCGCCGAGCGCGGAGCGCGCGCGGACCGCCTGACCGAACGGAGCCTTGTCGGATGCGGGGTGGTCGAGGACCTCGACGACCTCGAGGTAGGTGTTGCCGGCCAGGGGCAGCACCATGTTGCGGGTGCCGAACCGCGGGTGCACGCCACCGTCGACGAACTGGGTGCCGAGCTGGGCGCCGATGCGCTCGGCCGTCGCGGCCAGGCCATCGGGTCCGGCGGCGAAGGACAAGTGGTCGAGACGCATGCAGAGATTGTGAACGGCGAAGGTGTCCGCGACCAAAGCGGGGTGGAGATCTCTTGACGTCGAGATGCCTGAGCGGCCAGGTCAGGTGGTTCGCAGGTGGCGGTCAGGTACGCGGGTCAGCAGGGTGGATCGCCAGCGCCGAGCGCGACCGCAGATGCGCCTCGCAGTGCCGGACCAGCTCGTCGTACGCCGCCTTGCCCATCAGCTCGGTGAGCTCGGCCGCGCTGCTCACGTAGAGCGGCTCCGGAGCGGTGTGGGCCTCGGTGTTGGCGGTGCAGTACCAGTCGAGATCGTGGCCACCCGGCCCCCAGCCGCGCCGGTCGTACTCGCTGATCGAGACCTCGGTGTACTCACTGCCGTCCGGCCGCTTGACGGTGCGGAAGGTACGCCGGATCGGCAGCTGCCAGCAGACGTCCGGCTTGGTCTCGAGAGGGTTCTTCTCGAGCACGAAGGCGAGCGCGTGCAGTGCGCAACCGGCGCCGAGGTGGAAGTCGTTGCGGTTGTGGAAGATGCACGCCGACTGGCCGTCGTACTCGACGACCATCGTCTTGCGCTCGCCCTCCTCGTCGACGTCGATCCAGTCGTTCTTCTTGACCTTCTTCTTGTCCGCCGGCCGGAACTGCCACAGCGTCTCGTCGAGCATCCCGACGTAGTCCGCGACCCGCTTCTCGTCGTCCTTGTCCGCGAAGTGCGCGCCGAGGGCACAGCAGCCCACGTCGGGCGACTCCTTGTAGATGCCCTGGCAACCCTGGCCGAAGATGCAGTGGTAGCTCGACGTGAGCCAGGTCAGGTCACAGCGCATCACCTCCGACTCGTCGTCGGGGTTCGCGAACTCGACGAAGGCACGCGGAAACACCAGGTCGACCTCGGGCACTGGTCAAGGCTACGGGGCCAAGGTTGCGCAGGTACGTTGGACCCATGCGTTCCGGGGGTCCCCGCCGAAGCATGCGCCTTCCGCGCGCAGCTCGCCCACCGCAGGGTTCGGTGCGGTAGATGCGCGTGGGCGTGTTGGACATCGGCTCCAACACCGGACATCTGCTCGTCGTGGACGCCCACGGCGGTGCCGCACCGCTGCCGGCGTACAAGTTCAAGCAGCCGCTCCGGCTGGCCGAGCACCTCGACGACAGCGGTGACGTCTCCCAGACCGGGATCGACGCGCTGACCGCCTTCACCGCCGAGGCCCTGCGGGTGGCCGAGGACAAGGGGTGCGAGGACATCCTCGGCTTCGCGACCTCCGCCGTGCGCGACGCCGGCAACAGCGAGGAGGTCCTCGAGCACGTCCAGGAGCGCACCGGCGTGATGATCGACGTCCTCGCCGGCGAGGACGAGGCGCGGCTGACCTTCCTGGCCGTACGCCGCTGGTTCGGCTGGTCGGCCGGTCGGCTCGCGGTCTTCGACATCGGCGGCGGCTCGCTCGAGATCGCGGGCGGCGCGGACGAGGCCCCTGACGTGGCCTGGTCACTGCCGCTGGGCGCCGCCCGGCTGGCCCGCGCGCACTTCCCCGACGGCACCGCCGGCGAGGAGGCCGTGCACGCGCTGCGCCGCGAGATCCGTGCCGAGATCGCCCACGACGCCGGCCACCTGCTCCGCGGCGGCCCACCGGACCGCGCGGCCGCGACCTCGAAGACCTTCCGCTCGCTGGCCCGCATCTGCGGCGCCGCGCCCTCGACTGACGGCACCCTCGTGCCACGCACGCTGCCGCTCGACGCGCTGCGCGAGTGGATCCCCAAGCTGGTCGCGATGGCGCCCGACGAGCTGGCCGGGCTGCCCGGGGTCTCGCCGAGCCGGGCCCACCAGATCGTCCCGGGCGCCCTGGTCGCCGAGGGCTGCATGGACATCTTCGACCTCACCGAGCTCGAGGTGTGCCCGTGGGCCCTGCGTGAGGGCGTCATCCTCGAGCGGCTCGACCAGCTCTCGGTGCTCGGAACTTGAACCGGATCGGCCTCTCCACCTCCTCGGTCTACCCCGAGTCGTCCGCGCACGCCTTCGGGTACGCCGCGAGCCTGGGCTACGACGCCGTCGAGGTGATGGTCCTCGATGCCCTCAGCCAGTCCATCTCCGCGGTGAAGCAGCTCTCCGAGCACCACGAGATGCCGGTCGCGGCGATCCACGCGCCGTGCCTGCTGTTCACCCAGCGGGTCTGGGGCACCGAGCCCTGGGGCAAGCTCGAGCGCTCCGCGGAGATGGCGAAGGCGGTCGGTGCGGAGGTGGTGGTCGTGCACCCGCCTTTCCGCTGGCAGAAGGAGTACGCCCGCGACTTCGTCAACGGCATCGCCGCCCTGGAGGAGTCGACCGGGATCGCGTTCGCGGTCGAGAACATGTATCCGTGGCGGGCCTCCACCAAGCGCGGCATGGAGATGTACATGCCCGGATGGGATCCCTCCGCCGAGCCCTACGCCAACACCACCATCGACCTCTCGCACGCCGCGATCGCGCAGGACGACCCGATCGCGATGGCCGAGCGCCTCGGCCCGCGGCTGCGGCACATCCACCTCACCGACGGCAGCGGGTCCGCCAAGGACGAGCACCTGGTGCCCGGACGCGGCAGCGTCGGGGCCGCGGAGTTCCTCCGCCACGCAGCGGGCACGGGATTCCGCGGCGAGATCGTGGTCGAGATCAACACGCGCAAGGCCTCATCGCGCGAAGAGCGGGAGAAGGACCTGCGCGAGTCGCTGGAGTTCGCGCGCGAGCACTTCTTCGCGTCGACCCCCTGACGTCTCAGCCGACCAGCCCGGCCTCGTAGGCGACCACGACGAGCTGGGCCCGGTCGCGCGCGCCGAGCTTGGTGAAGAGTCGCGACACGTGGGTCTTCGCGGTCAAGGGGGACAGCACGAGGTGCTCGGCGATCTCGTGGTTGGTCATGCCGCGGCCGACCAGGGTGAGCACCTCGACGCTCCCGCGGGGTCAGCTCTGGCAAGGGGTCAGGGGCGGGCGCCGCGGGGTCGCTTGTGGGCTCGTCACCGGACTCGGTCGTCTCGGGAGAGGCCGCGACGAAGGCCTCGATCAGCCGGCGGGTGACGGCGGGTGCGAGCAAGCCCTGGCCGTCGGCCACCACCCGCACGGCATCGATCAGCGATTGCGGCTCGACGTCCTTGAGCAGGAAACCGGACGCGCCGGCACGGAGCGCGCCGAAGACGTACTCGTCGAGCTCGAAGGTGGTGAGCACGACGACCTTCGTTTCAGCCAGCTCCGGGTCGCCCGTGATCTCGGCCGTGGCCTCGAGCCCGTTGAGCCGCGGCATCCGGATGTCCATCAGCACGACGTCCGGTCGCAGGGCCCGGGCGAGGTCGACGGCACTCAGGCCGTCCACGGCCTCGCCGACCACCTCGAGGTCGTCCTCCGAGTCGAGCAGCGCGCGGAAGCCCGCACGGACCAGTGTCTGGTCGTCGGCCAGCAGCACGCGGATCGTCACGGCGCCACCGGCAGGATGGCGTGCACCTGCCAGCCTCCCTCGGCTCGCGGACCCGCCTCGAGCGTCCCGCCCGCCGCCTGAGCGCGCTCGCGCATGCCCCGGACCCCGTGACCGGAACCGTCCGGGGCTGGGGCGCCGACCGGGACGGCACCCCGGCCGTCGTCGGTGACGTCGATGACCACGCGGTCGCCCTCGCACGCGACCCGCACCCGCGCGCGGGACCCGTGCGCGTGGCGTACGACGTTGGTCAGCGCCTCCTGGACGATCCGGTAGCCCGTCGCCGCCACCGCCGCCGGCACGGTCGCGGTGGCGGGATCGATGTCGAGCTCCACCTCGACCCCGGCCGAGCGGAGACTGGTCCCGAGCTCGTCGAGCTCGTCGAGCCCCTGCGTGGGCAGCACCGGGGCCGAGGCTCCATCGTCCTCGGGTGCCCGCAGGGTCCCGAGCGTTGCTCGGAGGTCCCTGAGCGCCTCTCCGCTGACGCGCTTGATGTCCTGCAGGTTCTGGCGGGCCTGTTCGGGGTCCCGGTCGATCAGGTGCGCTCCGACACCGGCCTGGACGTTGATGGCGACCATGGCGTGCGCGACGACGTCGTGGACGTCGCGGGCAATCCGTAGCCGTTCCTCGCCGACCCGCCTGCGCGCCTCCTCGTCGCGGGTCCGCTCGGCGGTCTCGGCCCGCTCGACCAGCGCGGCATGGGCGGCGCGGCGCTCCCGCTGGGCCGAGCCCAGCAGCAGCGGCGCCGCGACGAACGCCAGGTTCTTGGGGATCTCGCCGGCGTGGATGAGCACGTCGCCGTCGCCGAAGAACCCGATCGCGAACAACACCGGTGGGACCAGCGCGAGGCCGACAAGGATCGTGGTGCGCCGGCTGTTGGCCAGCGCCACGCAGTAGCCCGCGGCCATGGTCGGGAACGGGACGGTCTGGTAGATGTCCACGATCGCCATCACGGCGAAGAGCGTCACCATGCCCAGGACCAGTGCCAGCAGCGGCCGCTGCCGACGGATCAGCACCGGCAGGGAGGCGAGGACGATCACCGAGACCGAGACCGGGTCGACGTTGGTGTCGTGGCTGTCCGACTTCCAGAGCTCAACCACCATCGTCGCCGCGAGTGCGGCCGCGAGCAACAGATCGCCGAGGACGCTGCGGCCCACCGTCCTCGGATGCAGTCGCACCCCAGGACGGTAGGCCGCCGCAGCCTCGACTGTCACCGTTCGCTGAGACCGATGCGGTCGTGCAGCCGACGCAGGGGCATCGGGGCCCACCAGTTGTACTTGCCGAGCAGCCCCATCAGCGCGGGCACCAGGAGCGACCGGACCACGAACGCGTCGATCAGGACGCCGAACGCCGTCGCCACCCCGATCTGCTGGATGAAGGAGATCGAGCTGGTGCTGAAGGCCCCGATCGCGACCGCCAGCAGGATCGCCGCCGCGGTGACGACCGCACCGGTGCGCTGTACCCCGACCGCCACCGACTCCCGCTCGCCGACACCGCCGTCGCGGATCTCCTTGATCCGGCCCAGCAGGAAGACGCCGTAGTCGGTCGAGAGCGCGAAGATGAGCGTGGCGGTGATGAGGAAGTCGGTGGGTTCGATCCCGCCGTTCGGGGTGTAGCCGAGCAGGCCGGTCAGCCGCCCGTCCTGGTAGATGAAGGTCAGCACGCCCAGCGACGCCGCCACCGTCAGGACGTTCATGATGACCGCCTTGACCGGCAGCACCACCGAGCCGGTCATCAGCCACAGGACCAGGAGCGTCAGCGCGACCAGGAGTCCCAGCGCGAGCGGGAGCCGGCTGCCGATGGCCGACTGCTGGTCCACGAACTCGGCAGCAGGTCCGGCGACCAGCGCCTCGACGCCGGTGCCCGCGTCCACGGCTCGGGTCTCGTCGACCAGCCGCTGGGCGGTCTCCCCCTCCGGCTCGCCGGCGGCGCTCACGTCCAGCTGCCACGTGTTCTCGTCGAGCTGGACAGGGATGCCGGGGGAGGCGACGCCGTCGAGGGCGTTGACCTGGTCGGCGTACGCCGCCACCTCGGCCGCGCCGGCGCCCTGGCTCGTGGTGACGGCGATCGTCACCGGGCTCGCGCCGGTGCCGCCGAACTCCGTCTCGATCGTGTCGGCGACGGTCCGGGAGCTCTTGTCGGTCGGGATCACCGAGCTGTCGATGGGGGTCCACTCCGCCCGGGTGGCCGGCGCGGCGAGGGCGAGCATCACCACTCCGGTCGCGACCGCGATCACGCCGGGGCGACGCATCACGGCGTGCGAGAGGCGGTACCAGCGCCCGTGCTCGGCGCTCCGGCGCGGCTGCTTGCGTGCCAGCTTCGCGCCCCACAGGCCGAACATCGCGGGCGAGATCACCAGCGCGGCGACGGCGGCGACGACCGCGACCGTGGCGCCGGCGAGCCCCATGGACTTGATGAACCCGAGGGGGAACACCGTGAGCGCGGCCAGGGCCACCGCGACCGTGCTGGCCGAGAAGGCGACGGTGCGTCCCGCCGTACGCATCGTGGTGAGGATCGCGCCCGGGGTCGGGCCCTGCCTCTCCAGCTCCTCGCGGTAGCGACTGAGCAGGAACAGGGTGTAGTCGATGGCCAGGCCGAGGCCGAGGCCGATGACCAGGTTGAGCGCGAAGATGCTCAGCCCGTAGACCTGGTTGACCCCGGTGAGGACCAGGAACGTGCCGAGCACGGTCGTGACCCCGACGACGAGCGGGATCAGGGCGGCGCGGCCGCGGAAGAAGATCAGCGACAGGACCACCAGCAGCGGGAAGGCCAGCATCTCGGCGCGACCGAGGTCCTCGGTGACGGTGCTGCCGAGCTGGAGGCCGACCACCGCCGAGCCGCCGACGGTGACGTCGTCCTGGCCGTCGAAGGCGTCCAGCATCGCTTCGCCGACCTCCTCGTCGTTGGCGTCGGCGGACAGGGTGCCGAGCACCAGGGCCTGGGTGCCGTCCTCCGAGACCAGGGGGCCGGGATCGCCGCGGGTGGTCGTCGGGGACGTCACCTGGGCGACGCCGGACTCGGCCGCCAGAGTCTCGGTCACCTCCTGCACCCGGGCGGTGTCGGCAGGCAGGCCCTCCGGGGTGTCGACGACGATCACGATGCCGGTGCCCGGCGACTGGCCGGTCGCCGCCTGGATGCGCTCGATCGCCTGCACGGAGTCGGCGTCGTCGCTGGCGAAGCCTCCGGAGGCATCCAGGGAGCCGGCGAGGGGTCCACCGAAGAACCCCGCGACGAGCACGAACAGGAAGACCGCGAGCAGGCTGCGCCGCGGGTGCGCGCTGAGCGCGCGGGAGACGCGACCGGACCGCCGGGGCGTGGTCGTCTCGTGGTCAGGCATGGGGGTGGGGTGAGGAGGAAGGGTCCGATTCGACATGCCTCGACTCTCGGCCGCCAGTGCCCCCGGGTCGTCGTACCGGGGGAGGCTCTTCTCCTCCTGGCCGGGGGCGTCGTACTCCCGGGGAGGTACGCCCCGCGCCGTACGGTGTGGTCGTGGCATCAACCACCCGCCGCGGCCGACGGCCCGGCTCTCCCGACACCAGGGCGGCGATCCTGACCGAGGCGCGGACGCTGTTCGCGGCGAACGGGTACGCCGGCACGTCGGTCCGCGGGGTCGCCTCTGCAGCCGGGGTGGACGCGGCGCTGGTGCACCACTACTTCGGGACCAAGGACGACCTGTTCCTGGCCGCGCTCCAGGCTCCGATCGACCCCCGGCAGGTGCTGCTGCCCGTGGCCGAGGGCGGGATCGACGGCGCGGGCGAGCGGCTGCTGCGCACCTTCCTCTCCGTCTGGGACGACGAGTCGACCCGGCTGCCGCTGCTCACCCTGGTCCGCAGCGTCTTCGACCCGGAGCGGCCAGCCACTCGTCCGTGAGGGCTTCATGCGGATGGTCATGCTCCCGATCGGGCGGGCCCTCGGCCTGGACGACGTGGAGCTGCGGATGTCGCTGGTCGGCTCCCAGCTGATGGGGATCGTGCTGGCGCGCTACGTGGTCGCGGTCGAGCCGCTGGCCTCCGCATCCCACGATCAGCTCGTGGCGGCGTACGCCCCGGCGCTGCAGGGCTACCTCGAGCGCCCGCTGGCCTGAGAGCCTCCTCCCGGCCGGCCGCCACTTGTAACTAACCGTTCGTACGTCTGCCATGCGGTTATAACCGCATGGCAGATGACTGGACGGTTAGTTACAAGTGCGCGCCGGCTTGCATGAAGCAACCTCCATGACCATAATTCATCACATGGTGAATAACGTCATCGAGGTGCGCGGGCTGACCGTGGTCCGGGACCGACCCGTGCTGGACGGGCTCGACGTGACGATCGGGTCCGGGGTGACCGGCCTGCTCGGTCCGAGCGGCTGCGGCAAGTCCACGCTGCTGCGCTCGATCGTCGGCGTGCAGCGGATCGCGAGCGGCGAGGTGCGGGTGCTGGGTGAGCCCGGTGGCAGCGCGGAGCTGCGCCGGCGGATCGGCTACGTCACCCAGGACACCAGCGTCTACGACGACCTCACCGTCACCGAGAACCTGCGATTCTTCGCCCGCGTGCTGGGCTGCCCGGACGCCGAGGTCGAGAAGGCCGTCAACGCGGTCGACCTCGGGCTCGCACGCCGACGCGGTCGTGGGCCGGCTCAGCGGCGGCCAGCGATCCCGGGCCAGCCTCGCCGTCGCGCTGCTAGGCAGCCCCGACCTGCTGGTCCTGGACGAGCCCACGGTCGGCCTCGACCCGGTGCTCCGCCGCGACCTCTGGAACCTGTTCCACGACCTCGCGGACGCTGGCGCCGCCGTGCTCGTCTCGAGCCACGTGATGGACGAGGCGGAGCGCTGCGACCAGCTGCTGCTCATGCGCGACGGCGAGATCCTCGCCCAGGACACCCCGGCCGCGATCAAGGATCGCGCCGGTGCCGAGGACGTCGAGTCGGCGTTCCTCTCGATCGTGGAGGCCGCGGCATGACCCCCCGGATCACCCTCGCCGTCGCCGGCCGGGTCCTCACCCAGATCCGCCGCGACCGTCGCACCGCCGCGATGCTGCTGGTGCTGCCCTGCCTGCTGATCTCGCTGCTGTGGTGGATGTTCAAGGACTCCCTCGGCGACCCGTTCGACAAGTTCGGGCCGGCACTGCTGGCGATGTTCCCGTTCATCGTGATGTTCCTCGTGACGAGCGTGACCACGCTCCGTGAGCGCTCCAGCGGCACGCTGGAGCGGCTGCTCGCGATGCCGATGGGCAAGCTCGACTTCCTGCTCGGGTACGCCCTCGCGTTCGGCCTGGTGGCCGCAGTGCAGGCACTGCTCGCGGTCACCGTCAGCGTCGGCCTGCTCGGCCTCGACATCCAGGGTTCGGTCTGGCTGCTCGGCCTGGTCGCGGTGGCCGACGCCGTCCTCGGCTCTGCGCTGGGCCTGTTCGTCAGCGCCTTCGCGCAGACGGAGTTCCAGGCGGTGCAGTTCCTGCCGCTGATCGTCTTCCCGCAGATCCTGCTGTGCGGCCTGTTCGTGTCCCGCGAGACGCTGCCCGGGGTGCTGAACGCCGTCAGCGACGTGCTCCCGCTGTCCTACGCCGTCGATGCGATGACCCACCTGACCAGAGGCACCTCGACGGCCGACGTGTGGGTGGACCTGCTCGTCGTGGCGGCCTTCGCGGCTGCCGCACTCGGACTCGGGGCCGCGACCCTGCGGCGGCGTACGCCGTAGCGGCCTCTGGACGTAGCCTGTCCGCATGGCGCTGTTGAGCCGACCGCTGCTCATGCTGAGTCGCAGTGAGCTGGTCAAGAACCTGGTCAGCACGATGCCGGTCTCGGCGGGGATCGTGCGTGGCTATGTCCCCGGAGAGACGACCGAAGCGGTGGTCGAGGCGTCGTCGCGAGAGGTCGACGAGGGGATCCGGGTGACCCTCGACTTCCTCGGTGAGGACGTCGTCGACTCCGACCAGGCCGACGCCACCGTGGCGGCGTACCTCGAGGTTCTCGAGGCGCTGTCCGCGCGCGGACTGACCCGGATGGTCGAGGTGTCGGTGAAGCTGTCCGCGATCGGGCAGGCACTGCCGGACGACGTCGCCGGGGGTGGCCACAAGATCGCGCTCGAGAACGCCCGCACCATCTGCCGCGCCGCGCGCAACGCCGGCACCACGGTGACCCTCGACATGGAGGACCACACCACCACCGACTCGACGCTGGCGATCCTGCGCGACCTGCGCAAGGACTTCCCGGAGACCGGAGCCGTGCTGCAGGCCTACCTGCATCGCACCGAGGCCGACTGCCGCGCCCTGGCCTACGAGGGGTCGCGGGTGCGCCTGTGCAAGGGCGCCTACAACGAGCCGGAGGAGGTCGCCTTCCAGACCGACCTCGACGTGGACCGGTCCTACGTCCGGTGCCTGAAGGTGCTGCTGGCCGGCCAGGGCTACCCGATGATCGCCACCCACGACCCGCGGCTCGTGGAGATCGCCTCCACGCTCGCGTCGCGCTACGGCCGCGACCAGGGGTCCTACGAGTTCCAGATGCTCTACGGGATCCGGCCCGAGGAGCAGCGCCGGCTCGTGAAGGCCGGGGAGCGGGTCCGGGTCTACATCCCGTACGGCCAGGAGTGGTACGGCTACCTGATGCGTCGGCTCGCCGAGCGCCCGCAGAACCTGACATTCTTCCTGCGATCCTTGATCTCGAAGAAGTGACATCAGAAATGAGCATCGCGTGAAGCAGACCGCCATCCTCGGCGCCGGAGTCATGGGCGAGACCCTGCTCTCCGGGCTCGTGCGCGCCGGCCGCCGCGTCGACCAGCTGCTGGTCGGCGAGAAGCGGCCCGAGCGCGCCCGTGAGCTCGAGGAGCGGTACGGCGTCGCGGTCGTCGGCAACATCGAGGCCGCCGCGAAGGCCGACACCGTCGCGATCGTCGTCAAGCCCCAGGACATGGCTGACCTCCTCGACGAGATCAGCCCCTCGCTGCGCTCCGGCCAGCTGCTCGTGTCGCTCGCGGCCGGCATCACCACGGCGTTCATCGAGTCGCGGGTCCCCGAGGGGGTGGCCGTGGTGCGGGTGATGCCCAATACCCCGGCCCTCGTCGACGAGGGCATGGCCGCCGTCTCGCCCGGGTCGCACTGTGACGAGTCGCACCTGGCCGAGGCCGAGGAGCTGATGGCCTCGGTCGGCAAGGTGCTCCGCATCCCGGAGCGCCAGCAGGACGCCGTCACCGCGATCTCCGGCTCCGGGCCGGCGTACATCTTCTTCGTCGTCGAGTCGATGATCGAGGCCGGCGTCCACCTCGGCCTGCCGCGCACCACGGCGTCCGAGCTGGTGATCCAGACCCTGGTCGGCTCGGCCAAGATGCTCCGCGAGACCGGCACCCACCCGACCGTGCTGCGCGAGCAGGTCACCTCGCCGGGCGGCACCACGGCGTCGGCGCTGCGCGAGCTCGAGGTGCACAAGGTGCGTGCCGCATTCCTCGCCGCGATGGAGGCGGCTCGCGACCGCTCCCGTCAGCTGGCCGAGGGCGACTGAACCTCCGCCCTGGGAAGGACGACGCTGCGTCCTGCCCCCGCCAGACTGGCGGCATGGATGCGGGGCTGTCGATGGTGTGGGGCGCGACCCCCGAGGAGGTCGGGCGCCACTACCCGGCCGACGACCTGGTGCCCGACGCCCTGCTGCTCACCCGCGCCATCTCGGTGCGGGCGCCGGCCGCGCTGACCTGGCGCTGGCTGTGCCAGGTCGCGGTCGCGCCGTACTCCTACGACTGGATCGACAACCGCGGACGACGCAGCCCGGACACCCTGACCCCCGGCGTGGACCAGCTGGAGGTCGGCCAGACCATGGCGATGGTGTTCCGGCTCACGTCGTTCGACGACGGTCACCAGTGGACGGCGATCACCTCGCCGCGCGGCCGGAGGCTGTTCGGCCCGGTCGCGATCACGTACGCCGCCGAGCCAGACGGGCCCGACGCACGCATCGTCTGTCGCCTCGCCGTCGCCGCCGGCGGCCCGCTCGCCCGGGCCCGTGCACGCGCGCTGGCCTGGGGCGACCTGGTGATGATGCGGCGGCAGTTCCTGAACCTGAAGGCGCTGGCCGAGCGCGACGCCGCAGCTGTGGCTTAGCTGTTGGCGTAGGACTGCCAGTCGCGCAGCTTCTCGGCGATGAGCTGGGCCCGGTCGTCGACGCTGCCCGAGTCGAGCACGTCCCAGTCCCCGGCCTCCGCACGCAGGTAGACCCCGGACGTCCGGGCGTTGAGCCCGGGGTCCCGTTCCGAGCGGGTCGTCCAGAAGCCGCTGGCGCGCCCGTCCGACTCGAGCTTGATCTCGCCGGTCCCCTCGAGCCGGGGCGCGTCCGGGTGTCGCGGCCGTTCGCCGTTCCAGAAGTAGAAGACCCCGGCCGGGTCGGACCGCTCCTTCGACGCCTCGCTCCAGTAGCGCGCCGAGAGGGTACCGTCCTCCTGCCACGACCGGCCGTTGACCTCGAGCCCGCCGTTCCGGTCGCGCGCGATGCGCAGCAGGCTGATCGCCGAGGGCTCGTCGTCGGTGCGCGCGGTCAGCGAGTACTGCCACCAGAGCCCCTCGATGCGCGCGAGCCGGCCCTCGGCCTCGATCGCCGTACGGACCTTCTGGTTGACCGTCTTGAGCTCGTGTGGGGTGAGCTCCGGGTCGTAGCGCACGCAGGTCAGGCCGAGCAGGTCGGTCGGCAGCTTCGCGCCGTTCGCGTGCAGGATGAACGTCCGCCGCATCCCGAGCGCGCCACCGAACAGCCCGGCCTCGAAGACCACGTTGTCGCGGGGCGAGGCCTGGCCGGGGATCGGCGTGCCGGGGTCGCCCGACGTGGGCGCGGTCCAGTCGTCCTGCGCGAACACGAACGCCGCGAAGTCCACCTCGCGGGTCAGCTCGGCCAGTCGGTCCAGCGTGCTGACGCCCGGGTTGAAGACGGTGGTCCAGGGTTCAACGTCGGCGACCGACGCCAGGCCCGTGGTGAGGGACTTGAGCAGCTTCTCCTGCTTGCCCGAGGACCCGAGGAAGATGCACGGCTTGTCCATGGTGCGGGTCATCCTAGGACGGACGCGACGGTCAGGGGCAGGGCGCGAACCGGCCGTCCGCCGACAGGCACCGACGTCCCTCCGGTCTCGGGACGATCCGGTCATCTCGCCAGGTCCAGCGCCAGGTGTCGACGGCGTAGACGGGCGCCGGCGGGAACGCGTAGTCGTAGCCGACGTCGAAGGCCTCGACCGACCGGTGGCTCACCAGCCGACGACCATCGAAGAGCACCCCGTACCCGTGACCGTCCCTGGCCACGCTGTCGCGAAGGAGCTCGGGGTGCACGACCCGGAGCCGCTCCCAGCCGCTGCTGCGGTGCGCCCAGACGCTCCATCGGTAGCTGACGATGTCGCGCACCAGCAGCTCCTCGCCGGGGAGGCCGTCGACCGCGTACCCGCGGACGACGTCGTCGAAGAACCGCCCGCGCACCCGGCTCGCCTCGACCTGGCCGTCGGCCCAGTGCACCGCGATCTCGGGCGGGTGGTCGCCGCGCGGGTTCTCCCGGACCAGCAGAAGCTCACGGGTCCCGTCGCCGTCGATGTCGAGCCGGGTGCGGTTGGTGACGTCCCAGCCGGTGTGCTCCGCCGCCGACGGCGTGGCCACGGGCGTCAGGGCGGCGAGGACGGCGGCCACGAGGCTGAGGAACCACATGCCTCTGTGACCCGCGCCCGCCGCATCCGGTTGTCGAGCAGACTTCAGGCGTGAAGACCTACCGCACGCCGGACGACCGCTTCGCCGACCTGCCGGACTTCCCGTGGCCGGCGGCGTACGCCGAGGTGCCGGACGGCGACGGCGGCACGCTGCGGATGGCGTACGTCGACGTGGGGCCGACCGACGGACCGGTCGCGCTGCTGCTGCACGGCGAGCCGTCGTGGTCCTTCCTCTACCGGCACGTGATCCCGGTCCTCACCGACGCCGGCATCCGGTGCGTGGCGCTCGACATGGTCGGGTTCGGGCGGTCGGACAAGCCGCTCGCACTGAAGGACCACACCTTCGCGCGCCACGTCGAGTGGGCGCGGGAGCTGGTCCTCGACCACCTCGACCTGCGTGACATCACCCTGGTCGGCCAGGACTGGGGCGGGCTGCTCGGGCTGCGGCTGGTGGCCGAGCATCCCGACCGGTTCGCGCGCGTCGTGGCCGCCAACACCGGCCTCCCGACCGGCGACTTCGACATGCCGGAGATCTGGTGGCTGTTCCGCAACGCGGTCGAGAAGGCCGAGGTGCTCGACATCGGCAGGCTGGTCGCGGCGGGCTGCGTGCGCGGCATGACCGACGAGGTCCGGGCGGCGTACGACGCGCCGTTCCCGACCGAGGAGAGCAAGATCGGCGTCCGGGCGATGCCCACGCTGGTGCCGACCCGCCCCGACGACCCGGCCGCCCCTGCCAACCGGCTCGCCTGGGCCGCGCTCGGCGAGTGGGACCGGCCGTTCCTCACGGCCTTCAGCGACTCCGACCCGATCACCGGCGGCATGGACGCGATCCTTCAGCAGCACGTCCCAGGAGCCCGCGGTCTCGACCACCCCACCATCGCGAACGCCGGCCACTTCCTCCAGGAGGATGCCGGCGAGGAGGTCGGCCGGGTGGTCGCGACGTTCATGGCGGGGTGACGACAGGTGCGAAGGGAGCCGTTCGGGCGCGCCGTTCGTCCCTTCCTCGTGAGGCTCGTCCGCCACGCCGGCTTGCTGGCTGCCCTCGTCCTGGTCGCGACGAGCTGCGGTGAGGAGGTCGTCGCGCCGCCCACCGAGAGCGCAGCTGCGGCCACGTGGACCCGCGTCGCGGACCTGCCCCTCTCTGCGCGGTACGCGCCGCTGCTCGTCTGGACGGGGGAGGAGGTCCTCGCCCTCGGTGGGCACACAGGTCCGCCGTGCCCACCGAACGCCGACTGCGTCGTCCTCGACGACACCGCCCGCGACGGGGCGGCGTACGACCCCGAGACCGACTCGTGGCGGCCGATCGCCGACGCGCCCATCGACCTCGACCGGGTGGCCGCGCACGTGATGGTCGACGGCGAGCTCGTGGTCGGTGACCAGCGGGCCTGGTGGAGCTACACCCTCGGGAGTGACACCTGGGCGGAGCTGCCCGCTCCTCCGGTTGCGGGCGGGCCGGAGAGCGCACACGGCGGCGTCGTCTACACCCACGACCAGCGACGGGTGCACAGCCTCGACCTCGCGACGCGGACCTGGAGCGCGCTTCCGGAGGATCCGCTGGCGCCGCGCCTCAGGGACGGTTCGGTGTTCGCGACCGACGACGGCCTCGTGCTCACCGGCGTCAACTACGAGGAGACCGCACCCGACGAGCCCACCCTCACCCAGGCCGACCTGTGGGACGGCAGCTCGTGGCGGCGGCTCCCGCGCACCGGGATGATCGGCCCGCTCTACCACTGGACCGGCGAGCGGCTGGTCGGCCTGGAGATCGGCGGCGCGGACGGTGGCCAGGTCAACGGCTGGGACCGCTGGTATCCGCACGCCGGGGCGCTCGACGTCGCCACCGGCCGGTGGTCCGAGATCCCCGGCATCCCCGGCTACGAGGACCTCGCGCGGGACCTCGACACGGCAACGTGGCGGGTCGAGGCGTCGGACGGGTCCCTGTTCGCGACCGCGGGCTTCGTCTACGACGACGACACGGGCAGCTGGAGCCGCCTCGGGCGCCCCGACTCGGAGCTGGAGCAGGAGCTGACTGGGGTCTGGGTCGGCGACCAGCTCCTCGTCGTCGGTGGCGCCGACGAGAGCGGTCGCCGGCTGCGCGAGGTCTGGCTGCGGGCGCCCTGAGTCACAGCCCGATCGCCGTCGTCGCCGCGGCAAGCACCGGCGCGGTCACCTCACGGCACCGGGCGGCGCCGTCGGCGAAGACCCGGGTCACGTGCACCGGGTCGGCCGCGAGGTCGGCGTACCGCTTCTGGATCGGCTCCAGGGTCGACACCACGGCGTCGGTGACCGCCCGCTTCAACGCGCCGTAGGTGTCGATGCCAGACGCCGAGCCGCCGCACGCCTCGAGGATGTCGAGCAGGTTGCTGACGCCCGGCTTGTCGGGCGCACGGCGTA
The DNA here is from genome assembly GCA_963798045.1 of uncultured Actinomycetota bacterium. Classification (GTDB taxonomy): domain Bacteria; phylum Actinomycetota; class Actinomycetes; order Propionibacteriales; family Nocardioidaceae; genus Nocardioides. The sequence continues at coordinate 354,578 of CAWCSB010000032.1, read as the reverse complement.
CGGCGGCCGGCCCGGTCTCGGAGTCCGTGACCGCCCGCGCGACCTTCTTGCGCACGACGTCGGGCGGGTCGAGCAGGTAGACCGAGCCGGCGGCGTCCGCTGACTTCGACATCTTGCGGGTCGGGTGCAGCAGGTCCATCACCCGAGCGGTGCCGTCAGAAGCGGTGACCACCTCGGGCACGGTGAAGACCGGGCCGTAGCGGCGGTTGAACCGAAGCGCCAGGTCGCGGGTCAGCTCGACGTGCTGGCGCTGGTCGGCGCCGACGGGCACCTGCTCGGGGCGATAGAGCAGGATGTCGGCCGCCATGAGGGCGGGATAGGTGAACAGCGAGACGCGGGTCGAGTCGACGCCGCGCCCCTTCTCCTTGAACTGGATCATCCGGTTCAGCTCGCCGGTCGTGGCGACGCACTCGAGCAGGTAGGCCAGCTGTGCGTGCGCCGGCACGTGGCTCTGCCGGAACAGCGTGGCCCGGTCGAGACCGACCGCGAGGAACAGCGTGGCCGTCTCGTCGGCGTACGAGCGCAGCAGGCGGGGGTCGTGCTCGGTGGTCATCGCGTGCAGGTCGGAGACGCCGTAGAAGGCGTCCTCCTGGCGACGTGACATGGGGAGCAGCGCGCCGAGGTAGCTGCCGAGCGTGAGCCGCCCGGACGGGGTGAGCAGGGACAGGGTGCGTGTCATGTGGAGCTCCTGGAGTGAGAGCCCACGGGCGACGAGGACGCACAGCACGACGGCCGCCCGTGGGCGGCCGGTGAGAGGTGTGCTGAGTCGTCAGCAGGTTGGGCGGGCCGCCGTCAGGCGGGCCACCACAGGAGACCGGAGGTCGTCAGCACACCCCCACGTTAGCGCCCCGAACGAAATGTCTCGATGCGCTACGCGCGCCGATTGCACGCACCTCGCTACGTTGCCGTCACTCGGAGATGGGCCTACAGCGCCGTCGCTCCGGCGCCTTGCGATGCACGCACACTCGGCACGCCCAGCAGATCGATACATTCCGCTCGGGGCGCTAGCGTCCCAGCATGCAGTGCGCGGGTTCGAGCACGGTCGTCTTCGACCCGACGCTCACCGACTACAACTTCGGCGCGACCCACCCGATGTCCCCTGTCCGCGTCGACCTGACCATGCAGCTGGCGCACGAGCTCGGCGTGACGACCAGCGGACCGCTGCGCGTCGTCCCGGCGCCGATCGCCACCCTCGACCAGATCGCCACCGTGCACGACGCCGCGCTGATCGAGGCGGTGCAGCGGGCCGGGAGCACCGGCGCCGCGGAGCTCCAGGTCGGCCTCGGCAGCGACGACAACCCGGTCTTCCTCGGGATGCACGAGGCGGCCGCCCACGTCGTCGGGGCCAGCCTCGAGGCGTTCCGGCAGGTCTGGTCGGGGGAGTCGCTGCACAGCGCCAACATCACCGGGGGCCTGCACCACGCCATGACGGACCGGGCCAGCGGCTTCTGCGTCTACAACGACGTCGCCGTCGGCATCCGCTGGCTGCTCGACCAGGGCGCCGAGCGCGTGGCGTACGTCGACGTCGACGTCCACCATGGCGACGGAGTCGAGGCGATCTTCTGGGACGACCCGCGCGTGCTCACCATCTCGCTGCACGAGACCGGCCAGTTCCTGTTCCCGGGCACGGGCTTCAGCGGTGACGTCGGTGGCGAGGGCGCCGAGGGCAGCGCGGTCAACGTGGCGCTGCCGCCGGGCACCGGCGATGCGGGGTGGCTGCGCGCCTTCCACGCCGTCGTGCCGGACCTGGTCAGGGAGTTCGCGCCCGACGTCCTGGTGACCCAGCACGGCTGCGACTCCCACGCCGAGGACCCGCTCGCGCACCTGATGCTGAGCGTGGACGGCCAGCGCGCGGCGTACGTCGCGTTGCACGAGCTCGCGCACGAGGTCGCCGGCGGCCGCTGGGTGGCCACCGGGGGCGGCGGCTATGCCCTGGTCGACGTGGTCCCGCGCGCGTGGAGCCACCTGCTCGGCGTCGTCTCCGGCGTGCCGCTGGACGCGTCGACTCCCACGCCGGAGGCCTGGCGCGCCTACGTGCGGGAGAAGCTGGGCGTCGCAGCGCCCAGGTCGATGGGCGACGGCCGCACCCCGGAGTTCCGGGCCTGGCGCGACGGCTACGACCCCGGCACGTGGCTGGACCGCGAGATCAACGCCACCCGCACGGCCGTCTTCCCGTTGCACGGGCTCGACCCGCTGCCGTGACCCCGGTCTGGACCACTTCGGCCCAGAGTGAATCCAGCGCTCGACGCAAGGTGACACGCCAGACCACTTGCAGCACTTTTCAGAACCACTTCCCCATGAGTCACAACTGCCCCTATTCTCCCTTAGGAGCGGCGCGGGGTTCTTCGGTGGGGAAGCCGAAGGCGTGCTGCACAGGAAAGAACGGTGCACGATGGCTGGTTCTGGGGACATGTCGGACGCGAAGTTTCTGACCGTGGCCGAGGTCGCGGCAATGATGCGCGTCTCGAAGATGACGGTCTATCGCCTGGTCCACAACGGTGAACTTCCAGCCGTACGCGTCGGCCGCTCGTTCCGGGTGGTCGAAGAGGACGTCAACGAGTACCTCCGCAAGAGCTTCTACACCGCGGGCTGACCACCCCCACTCGCTCTGAGCGACGCCGCACCTGCGGTTGTCGCGGACCTCACGCCGCCGCGGTTCGGCGCCTCGCGCCGCGGCGGTTACGCTTGCCCGGTCCTGCGGGCCTTCCCGCGGGGCGCTGACGCGGTTCCCAACGGTCCGGGTCAGCCTTCCGTCGAAAGGTCTGTTCGTGGGTTCGGTCATCAAGAAGCGGCGCAAGCGCATGGCGAAGAAGAAGCACCGCAAGCTGCTCAAGAAGACGCGCGTCCAGCGTCGCAAGCTCGGCAAGTAACCGCCGACCCACACCAACCCCCACCGGTCAGGGTCCGACATGGCGAGCACCTCCCAGGGCGACTCCGGCAGCAGGGTCGTCCTCGTGACCGGGGTCTCGCGAGACCTCGGGCGCCGTTCGGCGCGCGCACTCGCCGCAGACCCGACCGTGGACCGCGTCATCGGCGTCGACGTCGTACCCCCGCGCGGTGACGTCGGCGACGTCTCGTTCGTGCGCGCCGACATCCGCAACCCGGTGATCGCCAAGGTGATCGCCAAGGAGAACGTCGACACGGTCGTACACATGAGCGTCATCTCGACGCCCGGCAGCGCCGGCGGCCGCGGCACGATGAAGGAGCTCAACGTCATCGGCACGATGCAGCTCCTGGCTGCCTGCCAGAAGGCGCCGAGCGTCCAGCACCTCGTCGTGAAGTCCACGACCACGATGTACGGCGCCAGCAACCGCGACCCCGCGATGTTCACCGAGGACATGGAGCCCCGCCGCGGCGCCCGCTCCGGCTACGCCAAGGACGTCGCGGAGATCGAGGGCTACGTCCGCGGCTTCGCCCGCCGCCGCCCCGACGTCCGCGTGACCACGCTGCGCTGCGCCAACGTGATCGGTCCCCACGTGGTCAGCCCGCTCACGTCCTACTTCCGGCTGCCTGTCATCCCGACCGTGCTGGGCTTCGACGCCCGGCTGCAGTTCCTGCACGAGCAGGACCTCATGGACGTCCTCATCCATGCCGTCCGCAACGACCTGCCGGGCACCTTCAACGTCGCCGGTGATGGCGTCCTGATGCTCTCCCAGGCGCTGCGCCGGCTCAAGCGCCCCTCGGTGCCGATGCCCGGCTTCGCGGTCGGAGGCGTCGGGTCGGTGCTCCGCAGTGCCCGGTTGGCGGACTTCTCTCCGGAGCAGCTCGGCTTCCTCACCTACGGTCGCGGGGTGGACACCACCCGGATGCGCGAGGAGCTCGGCTTCGAGCCCGCGTTCACGACCGCCGAGGCGTTCGCCGACTTCGCCGCAGGGCTGATGCCCACCGGCGGCCGGATCGAGAAGGTCCTCAGCGTGGCTCTGGACCAGCTGCCGCCCGTCGAGGAGTCCCCGGCGCTCCACCCGGTGGGAGGTGGTCCCCGTGGGTGACGCAGAGATCATCCCGATCGGCACCCGCGGCCGGCCCGGGCGTGGGCAGGGCAGCGGCAGGCCGTCGGCGGCCTCGCGCAGCCTGGCCACCGGCACCCGCAAGACCGCCGCCGCGAAGGACCAGCCGGCCGACCGGCCGACGGATCCGGTGGAGTCCCCCAGGCCCGCCGAGGCGACCCCCGCTGCCGAGCAGACCCGCGCTCCGGCCCGCGCCGAGGAGCGGACGCCCACCGGTGGCATCCCTGCCGGCGACTGGCTCGCGGCGTTCCAGAACGCCGCGCGCGAGCTGTTCGGCGACCAGTGGGAGCCCCAGCTGGCCCGCTTCCTCGCCTTCCTGCGCCGCCGGGTGACCGGTGACTACGTCGTCGACGAGTACGGCTTCGACCAGGAGATCACCGAGCGGTTCTTCATGACCGCGCTGCGCCCGATCGCGCAGAAGTGGTTCCGCATCGAGGTGCGCGGCATCGAGAACATCCCCACCGAGGGTGGCGCCCTCGTCGTCTCCAACCACTCCGGCACGATCCCGGTCGACGGGCTGATGACGATGGTCTCGATCCACGACCAGACGGGCCGGTTCCTGCGGCCGCTCGGCGCCGACCTGGTCTTCAAGTCACCCGTGGTCAGCACCCTTGCCCGCAAGGGCGGCACCACGCTGGCCTGCAGCGAGGACGCCGAGCGCCTGCTGCGCGGCGGCGAGCTGGTCGGCGTGTGGCCCGAGGGGTTCAAGGGCATCGGCAAGCCGTACGCCGAGCGCTACAAGCTGCAGCGGTTCGGTCGAGGCGGCTTCGTCTCGGCGGCGCTGCGCACCCAGGTGCCGATCATCCCGCTCTCGGTCGTCGGCGCCGAGGAGATCTACCCGCTGGTGGCCAACCTGCCGTCGCTGGCGCGGGTGCTCGGGCTTCCCTACCTCCCCATCACGCCGCTGTTCCCGTGGCTGGGGCCGCTCGGCATGGTGCCGCTCCCGTCCAAGTGGCTCCTGGAGTTCGGGGAGCCCATCCGCACCGACGAGTTCGACGCCGGAGCTGCCGAGGACCCGATGCTGGTCTTCAACGTCACCGACGAGGTGCGCGAGACCATCCAGTCGACGCTCTACTCGCTGCTCATGCAGCGCCAGTCGGTCTTCAGATAGCCGCTGCAGCCGCTGGCTACTTGACGCCGGTGAGCCCGCTCAGCAGGCCGTTGACGCCCGTCACGACACCCGTCACGACCTCGGTGACCGTGGTGGTGACCGGGGAGAGGTCGACCGGGTTGTTCTTGCCCTTGCCGCCCTTGCCGCCCTTCCGCCCTTGCCGCCGTTCGTCGTCGGTCGTGTCGGTGCCACCCGTCGGGAGCAGGTCGTCGATACCGGTCGTGTCGTCTGTCGTCGAGGTCGGGAGGTCGATCGGCGTCTCGGGTGGGTTCATGCCGCTCGGGTTGCCCTGGCCCTTGCCGCCGTTGTGCTGAGGCTGGGAGGGGCCTGTGGGGTCAGCGCCCGGCACGTCGGTGCCCGGGAGCTCCCCGCCGGCCAGCAGGTCGGTGACGTCGCCCAGGGTCGCACTGGCGCCGGCCAGCAGCGGTGCCGGCAGCTCGGTGAGGCCCGCGCCGCAGTCGGGGCAGACGTTCTGTGGCTGCCGCGTCGATGGCGAAGACCACCTGAGCGGCGTTGACCAGCGCGTCGTGGGCGGCCGGCGGGATCGACCGGCTTGAGCTCGCTGAGCGAGCCCATGGCTTCCGCGGCGAACTCGTGGACCTGCTGGATCGACTGCTCGTGCCCGTGCTGCTCGTAGTCGGTCATCAGCAGGTCGCCCGCCTGGGTGGCCTGGTCGGTGAACGTGTTGAGCGTCTGGGTGACGAGCTTGGCGTCGGGGTCGTCGCGCCGGGCAAGCTCGTCGACCTCGTCGAGGCGGCCCGAGGCGTTGCCGAGGATGGTCTCGCCCTTCGCGTCGTCGCCGACGCTGAACCCGGCCTGGGTGTTTTCGAGAGCCCGCTTGACGGGGTAGAGGGGGTCACCCGGGATCGCACCCTGGGAGGCGACCGCCATCGACGTGGTGGCACCGAGGATCGCCACCGCACCGAGGGCGATGCCGACCCGGCGCTCGCGGCGGGTGCGGGAAGGCTTGATCGTGAGCCGGGCGACGTCGTCGCGCTCGCCGGCGGGCGCGACGGGGAGCTCGCTCATTGCGGCGACCATCAGCCGCTCACGCAGGTCTGCCACGAACTCGGGCCGAGCCTCCGGCGCCGGCACGGAACGAAGCGCACCCACCAGCTCCAGCAGGTCGGAGGTGCTCGGATCGACGTCATCTCGTCGTCCGCCCTCGACCAAGGAGTCGAATCGTTCGGCACTTCGTCGTGCCGGGAACAGCGGGGTCATGGCTGGAGTCCTGTCATGTGGTTGCCGATGCCATCCCCGTGATGACACATCGACGTACTCCACAACGACCGGCAGCCCACCGGGGTTACGCGCGCCAGGAGCCGGGTCATCAGCGGATCCCCTCGGGCATCAGCTTGGCGAGGTTGCGCACCCCGCGGAGCTGGAGCTGCTTGACTGCACCCTCGCTCCGGCCGAGGACAGCGGCCGTCTCCGCGATGCTCATGCCCTGCAGGAAGCGCATGATCAGGCAGTCCTTCTGCTCGCTCGGCAGCTCGGTGAGGGCCTTGAGCAGCAGCTCGTTGGTGAGGCTGGCGAGGACCGAGTGCTCGGGGCCCTCGGTCGCGTCGTCGTGGAGGCCCATGTCCTCGGTGGCGAGCTCGAGGCGGGTGCGGCCCGCCTTGAAGTGGTCGGTGGCCAGGTTGCGCGCGATGGTCATCAGCCAGGCGCCGAAGTCCTTGCCCTGCCAGCGGAAGTTCTGCATGTTTCGCAGCGCGCGGAAGAAGGTCTCGGAGGTGAGGTCCTCGGCGAGCGTCCCCGAGCGGGTCCGGTAGAAGAGGAACCGGTAGACCGAGCCCTGGTAGTGGTCGTAGAGCATCCCGAAGGCGTCGCTGTCGCCCGTGCGGGCGAGCTCGACCAGGGCGATCAGCCGGGTGCGCTCCTCCTCGGTCTCCTCGGACGAGGCGGCCTGGTCGGCGTCTCCGAAGCCCGAGGTGCCGCGGGTCTGGGTGCGGCTCGACTCCCCGACCTCGTCGTTGGCGATGGCCTCGCTCAGCAGCCAGCCTTGCGGGTGCGGCGCACCGGGCGGCGTACGGCGGGCGGCAGTGCCGGCCACCGCCACCGCGAGCGGGGGCGACCCGCCGGAGAGGGCGCAGGCGACCGCCTCGCGAAGGGCTTCAAGCCCAAGCGCGACCTCGCGACCCAGTCCGGGCACTGGATGACCCTCCCTCGGTTCCCCCCAGATTCCGTACCCAGACTAGAGGCGAACGTCACAGAGCGGGTAGGAATCGTTGTACAGGACACAAAGGGCCGGTCAATGCCCGGCTGGGCCTCACTGGCGCCGACCACGCAGTGAGACGCCGGCGGCCACGGCGCCGGTCACGGCACCCGCGACGGCGCCCACGAGCAGCCCCGCCCGGGCGGCCTTGCGGCCGGTCCGGTAGTCATGGATCCGCCACCCCTGCTCGCGGGCGTGGGCTCGCAGCTTGGCGTCCGGGTTGATCGCGTAAGGGGTGCCGACCAGCGTGAGCATGGGCAGGTCGTTGTAGGAGTCGGAGTACGCCGAGCAGCGGCTCAGGTCGAGCGACTCCCGAGCGGCCAGCGCCCTGATCGCCTCCGCCTTGGCCGGGCCGTGCAGCATGTCGCCGACCAGCCGGCCGGTGTAGACGCCGTCCTCGTGCTCGGCGACGGTCCCCATCGCGCCGGTCAGGCCGAGGCGACGGGCGATGGTCTGCGCGATCTCGATGGGCGCGGCCGTGACCAGCCAGACCCGCTGCCCCTGGTCGAGGTGGAGCTGCGCCAGCGCGCGGGTGCCCGGCCAGATCCGGTGCGCCATCGCCTCGTCGAAGATCTCCTCGCCGAGGTCATGCACCTCCTTGACGGTGTGGCCCGCGATGAAGCCCAGGGCCGAGTTGCGGGCCTCCGCGACATGCTCGGGGTCCTCCACGCCCACCACCCGGAAGTACGCCTGCTTCCATGCGGCGCTGAGGATGTCGCGGGTCGTGAAGAACTCGCGCCGGTGCAGTCCGCGCGCAAGGTGGAAGATGCTGGCGCCCTGCATGACGGTGTTGTCGACGTCGAAGAACGCCGCCGCTCCGAGGTCCTGGGGGAGGTCGAGCGCCGTCTCGACCTCGGCCGCGGCCGCAGCGGCCTCCCCGGCGAGCGTGGACCGCTGCTGGAGGTTGCGAGGCGTGCGCGGCCGGTCGGAGGGCACCACGGCTCCAACCTAACGGGAGGGAGGCGTCTGGCGTGCCTGCCCTGCTACGCGCCGCGATGGACGCACGTTGGCGGCGTTGCCGTCACTCGTAGATGGGCCTACAGCGACTTCGTTCCGGCGCCTTGCCATCGCACGCCCCTCGCGACGCTCGCGACGGGCACGCACGCCAGACCCCTCCCTCGACCGTGTGGAAGTATCCGTCCATGGCTGCCGGACCCGCGACCGACGTCGCGGACCTCCTCGTGCAGGCCGCGGCCGAGGACCCTGACCGGCTGGCCATCGTCGAGTCCGGCGGCCGGCGGGTCACGTGGGGCGAGCTCGATGACGAGGTCGGCCGGATCGCCACGGGTCTCGGGGCGGCCGGCATCGTCGCCGGTCACCGGGTGCTCATCGCCCTCGGCAACCGGATCGAGTTCGTGTCGACCTACCTCGCCGTGCTGCGCACCCAGGCGGTCGCCGTACCCGTGAACCCGACCTCGCAGGCCGGTGAGCTGGCCCGGATGATCGCCGACTCGGGCTCGCGGATGGTGGTCGCCGACGTCGACACCGTGACCGCCGTGCGTGGGGCCGTCCAGGCGCTCGAGGAGGCGCAGTCGACCGACTACCCCGCGGGCTCGATCGAGGGCGACCTGATGGCGCGGCTGGTGATCCCCCGCGTCGTCGTGGTCGGTGGCACCCTCCAGCCGGGGGAGCGCTCCTACGACCACCTGCGCGCGGACACTGCCCGCGCCGTACCCCAGCTGCAGGACCCCGAGAAGCTCGCGGCGCTCCTCTACACGAGCGGCACGTCGGGACGCCCGCGCGCCGCGATGCTGACCCACCGCGCGCTCCTCGCGAACATCGAGCAGGTCGCGGCCGTCGAGCCGCCGATGATCCACGGGGACGACGTGGTGCTCGGCGTGCTGCCGCTGTTCCACGTCTACGGGCTCAACGCGGTGCTCGGCGTCGTGATGCGCCACCGCGCCAAGCTGGTGCTGACCGGCCGCTTCGAGCCTCAGGGCACCCTCGACCTGATCGAGGACGAGGCGTGCAGCGTGGTCCCGGTCGCGCCGCCCGTCTTCGCCTACTGGCGCGACGTCGACGGGCTCAAGGAGCGGCTCGGCCCGGTGCGGCTCATCCTGTCCGGCTCGGCGCCGCTCTCGCCGGAGCTGAGTGCGGAGTTCAGCGAGCTCGCAGGAATCCCCATCCACCAGGGCTACGGACTCACCGAGGCCTCTCCGGTGGTCACCAGCACCCTGTGCAGCCAGGAGCTCCAGGCCGGGTCGGTCGGCGCCGCGCTGCCGGGCATCGACATCCGGCTGGTCGACGAGACGGGCCAGCCGCCCGAGGGCGAGGACCCGGGCGAGATCCAGATCCGGGGTGCGAACCTGTTCAGCGGCTACTGGCCCGACGGTGCCCAGGGCCCCGACGACGGCGGCTGGTGGTCCACCGGCGACGTCGGCTTCCTCGACGCGACCGGCGACCTGTTCCTGGTCGACCGGCTCAAGGAGCTGGTGATCGTCTCCGGGTTCAACGTCTACCCGGTCGAGGTGGAGGACGTGATCCGCGAGGTCCCGGGAGTCTCCGAGGCCGCGGTGATCGGCGTCGAAGACCCCGAGACTGGCGAGGCCGTCGTGGCCTACGTCGTCGCGCAGGGCGCGGACGCCGCCGCACTCGCGGCCGCCGTACGCTCGCACTGCGAGCGGCGGCTCGCCCGGTTCAAGCGGCCCAGCCGGGTCGAGGTCGTCTCAGAGCTCCCCGTCGGCGTCACCGGCAAGGTGCAGAAGGGCCGGCTGCGCGGCATGGAACGCCGCCGCGCGCTCGGCCTCCTCGAGTAGATGACCGGGCCGTGACCGGTCGCGTCACCCTCTACTCCAAGCCGGGCTGCCACCTCTGCGACGACGCCCGGGCGGTGATCGAGCGGGTCTGCGCCGACCTGGGGGAGTCCTACGACGAGGTCTCCATCCTCGACGACCCCGCGCTGCGGGAGCGGTACGCCGAAGAGATCCCGGTGACGCTCGTCGACGGCAAGCAGCACGACTTCTGGCGCGTGGACGAGGGCCGGCTGCGGGCCGCGCTCGCCGCCCGCCCGCCCTTGTAACTAACTGTTCGGACCACTGGCATGCGGTTATAACCGCATGCCAGATGTTGTAACAGTTAGTTACAAGCAGTGGCGGGCGTGTGAAAGACCACGCTCTCCCGGTTTTGTTCTCGCGTTCACAAACTCTTAGAGTGGCAAAGCCGCTGCAGCGAGCGGCCCCTCTCGGGCCCTGCTCCGCGGCTGGAGAGAAGGTCTGGTGAGCGCACGCACGACCGACAGCGCCCGGGACATCCCCGAGGCCACCGTCGCGCGCCTGCCCGTCTACCTCCGTGCCCTCACCACGCTCGTCGAGCAGGGCACCACGACCTGCTCCAGCGAGGAGCTCGCGGCCGCCGCGGGCGTCAACAGCGCCAAGCTCCGCAAGGACCTGTCCTACCTCGGCAGCTACGGCACCCGCGGGGTCGGCTACGACGTCGACTACCTGCGCTACCAGATCGCCCGCGAGATCGGCGTGACCCAGGACTGGCCGGTGGTCATCGTCGGCATCGGGAACCTCGGCCACGCGCTGGCCAACTTCTCCGGCTTCCGCAGCCGCGGCTTCCGGGTGGTCGCACTGCTCGACGCGGACGCCGAGCGACGCGGCGAGAGCGTCGCCGGGATCGACGTGCGTGACTTCGCCGACCTCGATGCGATCGTCCGCGAGCACGGCGTCGCCATCGGTGTGATCGCCACCCCGGCCTCGGCCGCCCAGGACGTCGCCGACCAGATGGTCGAGGCGGGCATCAGCAGCATCCTCAACTTCGCGCCCACGGTGATCGCAGTGCCCGACGGCGTCGACGTGCGCAAGGTCGACCTCTCGATCGAGCTGCAGATCCTCGCCTACCACGAGCAGCGCAAGCACGGCGGCGAGGTAACGGCCTCATGAGCGTGCTCGTCGTCGGCGTCTCCCACAACTCCGCCCCGGTGTCGCTGCTGGAGCAGGTCGCCCCCCAGCCGGAGGCGGTCCCCAAGCTGATCCAGGCCGTGGCCGCCTGTGAGCACGTCACCGAGGCGACCGTCATCGCGACGTGCAACCGGGTCGAGATCTACGCCGACGTGGACCGGTTCCACGGTTCGGTCGAGGAGATCTCCCGGCTGCTCATCGAGCCGTCGCCCAAGTCCACCGACGCGATGCTTCCGCACCTCTACGTCCACTACGACGACGGCGCGGTCTCGCACCTGTTCCAGGTCGCGGCCGGGCTCGACTCGATGGCCGTCGGCGAGGGCCAGATCCTCGGCCAGACCCGCGACGCGCTCCGGCTCGGCCAGGAGCTCGGCACCGTCGGCCCGGCCCTCAACGTGCTGTTCCAGCAGGCGCTCCGGGTCGGCAAGCGCTCGCGCGCCGAGACCGACATCGACAGCGCGGCGCCAACCCTGGTCGGCGCGGCGCTCGACAGGTCCGCCCGCCACGGCGGGGACGTCGCAGGACGCCGGGTCGCAGTGGTCGGCGCCGGGGCAATGGCCGGGCTCGCCACCGCGACCGCCTCGCGACGTGGCGCCGCTGAGGTCGTCGTGGTCAATCGCACCCGCGACCGCGCGGAGCGGCTGGCGGGCGAGTACGCCGGCAGGGCGGCCGCCCTGAGCGAGCTGCCCGCGGTCCTCGCCGAAGTCGACGTGGTCATCGCGTGTGCCGGCGCCTCCGGGTTGCTGGTCTCCCGCGCCCAGGTCGAGGCGTCCCGCACCGACGGCCGGCCCATGGTCTTCGTCGACCTGGCCCTGCCCCACGACATCGATCCCGCGGTCGTCGAGATCGACGGCATCACCCGGATCGACCTGGCCGACCTCGCCGAGGAGCTCGAGGCCTCCGACGCCGGCCGCGAGGTCGACGAGGTGCGGCGGATCGTCACCGAGGAGGTCGCGGCCTTCGTCGCCGTCCGCCGCTCCGCGAGCGTCACGCCGACCGTGGTCGCACTCCGCTCGATGGCCACCTCGGTGGTCGACGCCGAGATGGAGCGGCTCGACCACCGCCTCCCCGAACTGAGTCCTGAGGCGCGCGCCGAGGTGCTGCGCGCCGTACGACGCGTCGCGGACAAGCTGCTCCACGAGCCGACCGTGCGGGTCAGGGAGCTGGCCAACGAGACGGGCGCCGTCTCCTACGCCGCCGCCCTCGCGGAGCTGTTCGCGCTGGACCCCGAGGCTGTCGACGCCGTGACCCGTCCGGAGGGGCTCGCATGAACGCCCCGATCCGGATCGGCACCCGCGCCTCCCTCCTCGCCACCACCCAGGCCGAGCTGGTGGCGGCCATGGTCCACGACCGACTGGGCCGCGAGACCGAGCTGGTCGAGGTCACGACCCACGGCGACCGGTCCCAGGCCACGGGGACGCCGATCGAGCAGGCCGGCGGCACCGGCATCTTCGTCAGCGCGCTACGTGACGCCTTGCGCAACGGCGAGGTCGACCTGGCGGTGCACTCGCTCAAGGACCTTCCGACCGCCGCCGCGGACGGGATCGCACTTGCCGCCGTACCCCCGCGCGCGGACTCGCGCGACGTGGTCGTGGCCCGCGACGGGCTCACCCTGGGCGAGCTTCCGGCCGGCTCACGGGTCGGCACGGGCTCGCCGCGGCGGGTCGCCCAGCTGCTCGCCCTCGGCCTCGGTTTGGACGTGGTGGGCGTTCGTGGCAACGTCGACACCCGGATCGCCAAGGTCCACTCCGGGGAGTACGACGCGGTGATCCTCGCCCGCGCCGGACTGGCTCGGATCGGCCGGCTCGAGGAGGTCACCGAGGTGCTGGACCCACTCCAGATGCTGCCCGCCCCCGGGCAGGGCGCGCTCGCTGTGGAGTGCCGGGCCGACGACGACCTCCTGACCGCGCTCGCCGCGCTCGACGACCGGGCCAGCAGGGCCGCGGTCGAGGCCGAGCGAGCCGTGCTGGCGACCCTCGAGGGCGGGTGCTCGGCGCCGATCGGGGCCCTGGCCGAGGTGGTCGAGGGAGAGGACGACGAGGAGCTGTGGGTACGCGCGGTCGCGCTCTCCACCGACGGTGCGCTGTCGGTGCGGATGTCCGCGACCGGCGACCCCAATGACGCAGCCGGGGTTGGGTCCCGGCTGGCCAAGGAGATGCTCGCTGACGGAGCGGGCGATCTCGAAACCGCAGGACCAGAAGCAGACAAGGTGCACGACGCATGACGCGAGGCAAGATCACCACGAACGACCGCTCGGCCGCTTCCACCGGCCGCGGCTGGGTGTCCTTCGTCGGCAGCGGACCGGGTGACCCCGACCTGCTGACCGTCCGGGCAGTGACACTGCTCGAACAGGCAGAAGTCGTCGTCACCGAGTCGCCCGAACACATCGACCTGGTCCGCCGGCTGCTGTCGCTCCCGGCCGAGTGCGAGAGCCCGACCTTCGTCGACGGCGGCTTCGGCGAGGACGGCCAGCCGTTGACCCACGCCGCGCGCGCCAAGGTCGTGGTCAGGCACGCCAAGAAGGGGCTGCGCGTGGTCCGGCTGATGACCGGCGACCCGTTCCTCTACGCCTCGGGCCCCGAGGAGGCGCAGGCCTGCGTCAAGGCCGGCCTCGGCTTCGACATCGTGCCCGGCGTCTCGTCGGTCTCCGCGGTCCCGGCCTATGCCGGCATCCCGCTGACGACCAAGGACCACCGTGAGGTGGCCGTCGTCACCGCGCACGAGAAGGTCGACTGGGCGCCGTACGCCGATGACCGCACGCTGGTGATCCTCTCGGGCGTCAACATGGTCGGAGACATCGCCAAGGCTCTGGTCGCCGCCGGCCGGGACCCGCAGACCCCGGTGGCGATGACCCGGGTCGGCACCACCACCGAGCAGGCCACGGTCACCTCGACCCTGTCCGGCATCGCCGCCGAGGCGCGCGCAGCCCGGATGGCCCCGCCCGCCGTGATCGTGGTCGGCCGGGTCGTCGACCTCCGCGAGACCCTCTCGTGGTTCGAGACCAAGCCGCTGTTCGGCTGGCGGGTGCTGGTGCCGCGCACCAAGGACCAGGCCGGCCCGCTGGTCGCGCGGCTGCGCGGCTACGGCGCGGTGCCCGACGAGGTGCCGACGATCTCGGTCGAGCCGCCCCGCAATCCGCTGCAGATGGACAAGGCCGTCCGCGGACTGGTCGAGGGCCGCTACGAGTGGATCGCGTTCACCTCGGTCAACGCCGTCAAGGCGGTGCGCGAGAAGTTCGAGGAGTACGGCCTCGACGCCCGCGCGTTCTCCGGCCTCAAGATCGCCGCAGTCGGTGACAAGACCGCGCAGGCGATCGCGGCCTGGGGCCTGCGCGCCGACCTGGTGCCGTCGGGCGAGCAGTCCGCCGCCGGGCTGCTGGCCGACTGGCCCGAGTACGACGAGCTGCTCGACCCGATCAACCGGGTCTTCCTCCCGCGGGCAGACATCGCCACCGAGACACTGGTCGCCGGGTTGATCGACCTCGGCTGGGAGGTCGACGACGTGACGGCCTACCGCACGGTCCGGGCCACCCCGCCGCCGGCGACCACCCGCGACGCGATCAAGTCCGGCCGGTTCGACGCGGTCGTGTTCACGTCGTCCTCGACGGTGCGCAACCTGGTCGGCATCGCCGGCAAGCCGCACCCGTCGACGGTGATCGCGGTGATCGGGCCGGCCACCGCCAAGACCGCGGAGGAGCACGGCCTGCGGGTCGACGTCCTCGCCCCGACGCCGGACGTCGACGTGCTCGTCGACGCGCTGGCGGACTTCGGCGCGGCGCGCCGGGCGGCCATGGTCGACGCCGGCGAGCCGGTCACCCGTCCGTCCGAGCGCAAGCCGTCCGCGCGGCGGTCGAAGGCGCGCTAGATGCCCGAGGGCGACGTACCGGAGCTGAACGGACCGCTGGTCCGGCCGCGTCGCCTGCGCCGCACCCCGGGGCTGCGCCGGATGGTCGCCGAGACCCACGTCGACCCCGGCCAGCTGGTGCTGCCGCTGTTCGTCCGTGAGGGCATCAGCGACCCGGTGCCGATCGCGTCGATGCCCGGCGTCGTCCAGCACACCCGCGACACCCTGCTCAAGGCGGTTGCCGAGGCGGCCGACCTCGGGCTGGGCGGCGTGATGCTGTACGGCATCCCCGAGCACAAGGACGCCGTCGGCTCCGGCGGCATCGACCCGGGCGGCATCCTCAACCTCGCCATCACCGACGTGGTCGGTGCGGTCGGCGACGCGCTCACGGTGATGAGCGACCTGTGCCTCGACGAGTTCACCGACCACGGCCACTGCGGGGTGCTCACACCAGACGGACGGGTCGACAACGACCGCACCTTGGCGGTGTACGCCGAGATGGCGGAGGCCCAGGCCGATGCCGGCGTAGACATGGTCGGGCCCAGCGGGATGATGGACGGCCAGGTGCGGGCGATCCGCGACGGGCTCGACGCCAACGGCCACACCGACGTCGCCATCCTGGCCTACTCGGCGAAGTACGCCTCCGCCTTCTTCGGCCCGTTCCGCGAGGCGGTCGCGAGCTCGCTCGAGGGCGACCGGCGTACCTACCAGCAGGACCCCGCCAACGGCCTCGAGGGCGTCCGCGAGGCCTTGCTCGACATCGAGCAGGGCGCGGACATCGTCATGGTGAAGCCGGCGCTCGGCTACCTCGACGTCGTTCGCCGGGTCCGTGACGCCGTCGACGTCCCGGTTGCCGCCTACAACGTCTCGGGCGAGTTCGCCATGGTCGAGGCCGCCGCCGCGAACGGCTGGATCGACCGCGAGTCCGCGATCCTCGAGACGCTCACCTCGATCCGACGTGCCGGCGCCGACGTCGTGCTGACCTACTGGGCCGTCGAGGCCGCCCGTCTGCTCCGCCGCTGACCTCAGGTTGACCCGGCGCAAACTTTGAGCCGGGTCAACTTAGACCCGGCGCAAACTTTGAGCCGGGTCAACGAACGGTGGCTCGCTGCTCGACCAGTCCCACCAGGTTGCCCTCGCTGTCGCGGACGAACGCCTGCCACTCGTCGGTGCCGGCCGGGCCGAGGGTGTCGTCTGCGTGGCTGAAGATCACGTGCGGCTCGTGCTCGATGCTCACGCCGTTCTTGCGGAGCCGATCGATGGTGGCGTCGATGTCGGTGACGGAGAGGTAGAGCATCGCCGGGGGAGCGTTGCGCTCGAGCATCAGCCGGGTGCCGACGAGGTCGAAGAACACCAGACCCGGCGGGTCATACGTGGCCGCGGGTGGCACGCCGAGCAGGTCGGCGTAGAAGGCGCTCGCGCGCTCGAGGTCCTCTGCCCGTTGGGCCGCCTGCACCAGTCGCATCCGGCCATCATGGCCGCCGGAGGGTCAGCCGGTAAGCCTCAGTTGGTGGCGGCTGCCTTCTTGTCCGCGACCGTCCTGGGGTTCATGTAGTCGTTGAGGCAGGTCTGGAACGCCTGCGGCTGCAGCAGCTGGTTGAGCCCGTCGAGCGTGCACTGGATCGTCGCCTGCGCGAGGGTCAGCACCTGGTCGACCGGCGGGATGCTGGTCGTCGGGAGCGGCGGGATCGAGACGTGGGTGCCCGGGACGTGGACGCCACCACTGCCGTCGTCGCCGCCACCCGTGGTCTCGTCGTCCGTGGTGGTCGTGTCGTCGTCGTCATCGGTGCCGCCGCCACCATCGGTGGTCGTCGGGTCAACGGTCTCGTCGGTCGCGTGGGTGTCCGGCGTGGTGAGGTGCGCGTCGTCCTCGGGCGTGCCGGGCACGTGCAGCGGCGGCGGGGTCTTGGTGAGCTCGCCGGCCATCACGGTGCCGTTGGGGATCGACGTGAAGTCGCCCTGCAGGTAGGCGTCCATGATGGCGAGCACGAGGTCGACGTAGGACTGGCTGTGGTTGTAGCGGAAGACGGCGCCGCGGCGACCGGCGTCGGTGCCGAGGTCGTCGGAGCCGGAGCAGAGGTAGACGGCGGTGCCGAGGGCCGCGTCGTCGATGTCCTGCGGGTTGCGCACCCCGTCGCCGTCGGCGTCCACGCCCACGACCGACCAGGTCGAGGGGATGAACTGCATCGGGCCGACCGCCCGGTCATAGGCCGTGTCGTTGTCGAACTGTCCGGCGTCGGTGTCGACGATCTCGGTGGTCCTGTTGGCGCCGTTGAGCGCCACGCCGAAGATGCCGGGCGTCGCGAGGCCGTCGTCGTCGAGGGTGTTGCCGTTGGCGCGGCCGTGGTTTGACTCCACCCGGCCGATCGCGGCGATCAGCTGCCAGCTGAGCCCGCAGCTCTCGTCGGCGGCGTTGATGACCGTCTCGGCGCGCTGGTAGGCGGCGAGAGCGGCCGACGGGATGCCAGTGGTCGAGGCGGTGGCGATGATCTGCTGGGCGTCGGCATCGCCGACACCCAGCGCGAGCAGGCTGCCGTCGGAGACGCTCGCCGGTGCCTCGATGGCCTGCGCGGGGACGCTGGTGCCGTCCGGGAGGGTCGGGTCGGGGCGCTCGCCCGCGGACGCCAAGGGCGCGTTGACACCCAGCAGGTTGGCAGTCCAGGCGGCCGACAACAGGGCCATCGGCACCAGCGCCGTCGCCTTGTGCAGGCGGCCGAATCCCTTAGCGGACATTGAGCTCTCTCCCAGTAGCTACCGAGCCATCCCCTCCAGAAGGCTCGGGCACCCAACGAATCGTGTCATGAACAAGTTACGCGTTGGTATGGAAATGGCGACACTCGAGTGACGCATTCACCGATTTCAACGAGTCTTCCCCTCGGACGTGACGTGAAACAGGGCAGTTCCCCGCTCGGGTCCAGACCAGCCTGCGGCCTCCGGGAGGCCCCTCGGCCGAGGCGGATGCGGGGGTCTCAGGTGGCTCGGAGAGAATGAGGCGTGCCCCAGGAATACCCAGAGTCTGCCGCGCTGTACGGCCGGGCTCTGGCCGTGACTCCGGGCGGCGTCAACTCCCCGGTGCGTGCGTTCAACGCGGTCGGCGGGACACCCCGGTTCATCGCCTCCGCCAAGGGCGCCTGGTTGACCGACGTCGACGGCCGCGACTACGTCGACCTGATCTGCTCGTGGGGACCGATGCTGCTCGGGCACGCGCACCCGGAGGTCGAGGCGGCGGTGCAGGCGGCCGTGGCCCGCGGTACGTCGTACGGCACGCCGACCCGGCCCGAGGTCGAGCTGGCCGAGGAGATCGTGGCTCGTACGCCGGTCGAGCGGGTCCGGTTCGTCTCCTCCGGCACCGAGGCGACGATGTCCGCGATCCGGCTGGCCCGCGGCTTCACCGGTCGCGACGTCGTGGTGAAGTTCGCCGGCTGCTACCACGGCCATGTCGACTCGCTGCTGGCCTCCGCCGGCTCGGGACTGGCCACGTTTCGAGGCTCGCAGGCTCGCACCTCAACGCCGGCCAGCGTCCCCGGCACCCCGGGGGTCCCGGCATCCTCGACCGAGCTCACCGTCGTACTGCCCTACAACGACCGCGCCGCGGTCGAGAAGACGTTCTCCGAGCACGGCGACCGGATCGCCTGCCTGATCACTGAGGCCGCCCCCGGCAACATGGGCGTGGTCCCGCCCGAGCCGGGGTTCAACCGCTTCCTGGCCGAGACCTGCCGCAGGCACGGCGCACTGTTCGTCAGCGACGAGGTGATGACCGGCTTTCGGGTCTCACGGCTCGGCCAGTGGGGGCTCGACGGCGCCGAGGAGGGCTGGCGCCCCGACCTGATGACCTTCGGCAAGGTGATGGGCGGCGGCTTCCCGGCCGCGGCTTTCGGCGGCCGCGCCGACGTGATGCATCACCTCGCCCCGGAGGGGCCCGTCTACCAGGCCGGCACCCTGTCCGGGAACCCGGTCGCGACCACCGCCGGCCTGGCCACGCTGCGGCTGGCCACCGACGAGGTCTACGCGCAACTGAACGCCACCGCCGACGTGCTCAAGGCGGCGGTCTCCGACGAGCTCTCGCGCGCCGGCGTCGCCCACGTCGTGCAGGCCGCTGGGACCATGTTCTCGGTGTTCCTCACCGACCCTTCGAGGCTCGCAAGCTCGCACCTCAGCGCAAGCGCCCCGGCGATCCGCGACTTCGACGACGCCCAGCGCACCGACTCTGCGGCGTACGCCGCGTTCTTCCACGCCATGCTCGACCGCGGCGTGCACCTGCCGCCCTCGGCGTACGAAGCGTGGTTCCTGTCCGCCGCCCACGACGACCGCGCCGTGCAGACCGTGCTCGACGCCATGCCCGAGGCCGCCCGCGCGGCGGCCGCAGCCCAGGAGAACGCCCACGCCGTGAGTTCCGACCAGAGCAAGACCCCGGACACCGTCGTTCACCTGCTCCGCCATGGCGAGGTGCACAACCCCGAGGGCGTCCTCTACGGCCGCCGGGACGGCTACCACCTGTCCGAGCTGGGCCTGAAGATGGCGGACAAGGTCGCTGCGGCGATGACCGACCGCGACATCACGCACATCCGCTCCTCCCCGCTGGAGCGCGCCCAGGAGACCGCGGCGCCGATGGCGGCGGCGCACGGACTCGAGATCGTCACCGACGAGCGGGTCATCGAGTCGACCAACATCTTCGAGGGCAAGCGTTTCGCCAACGGCAACAACGTGCTGTTGAAGCCCTCGGCCTGGCGGTTCCTCTGGAACCCGTGGAAGCCGTCCTGGGGGGAGCCCTACAAGGAGGTTGTGGCCCGGGTGCTGGCGTCGGTGCACGACGCCCGCGTCGCGGCCGCCGGCCACGAGGCGGTGATCGTCTCCCACCAGCTCCCGATCTGGATCACCCGGCTGCACGTCGAGAAGCGGTCGTTCCTCCACGACCCGCGCCGGCGCCAGTGCACGCTGTGCTCGCTCACGTCGTTCCACTTCGTCGGCGACAAGATCACCCAGGTCTCCTACAGCGAGCCCGCGGGCGACCTGATCCCGGACAAGGACCGCAAGGCGCCGTTCTCCGCGGGCGATGCGCCCGACGAGAACAAGCCCGTCTGACATGACCGCCCGTCGCCGTCTTGCCCTGCTCGTGGCCGCGCTCGCGGTGACGGCAGGTACGGCGACCGCGTGCACCGACGCCAACGGCACCAACGGCAAGAACTTCGTCACCAGCGACGGCGTCGTCATCGAGATCCCTGCGGACCAGCGGGACGAGCCGGTCGCAGTGTCGGGGGAGACGCTCGACGGCGACCAGCTCGATCTGACGGACCTGCGGGGCAAGGTCGTCGTCGTCAACGTCTGGGGCGCCTGGTGCGCCGACTGCATCAAAGAGGCCCCGATGCTGGTTGCCGCGGCCGACGAGCTGCCGGCCGACACCACGATGGTCGGGATCGACATCCGCGACTCGAGCAGGGACACCGCGCTGGCCTACGAGCGAGGCTTCGCCATCGAGTACCCGTCGATCTACGACGTCGGCAGCGAGACGCTGCTCGGGTTCCCGACGCCGTTCAACCCTCGCGACATCCCGAGCACGATGGTGCTCGACCGAGAGGGCCGGCTGGCCGCCCTGATCCGCGGTGCGCTGCCGTCCAAGCTCACCCTGCTCGATGTCGTCCAGAAGGTGGCGGCCGAGGACGGGCAGAGCGATGGATGACTGGCTGCGGGAAACGGCGGTCTCGGGCTCCATGGCGATCGCGGTGCCGATCGCGGTGCTCGCCGGGCTGGTGTCCTTCTTCTCGCCGTGCGTGATCCCGCTGCTGCCGGGCTACCTCTCCTATACGACCGGGCTCTCCGGCGCTGACCTGGCCGACTCCGAGTCCGCCCCGCACCGCGGCCGGATGCTGGCCGGCTCAACGCTGTTCGTGCTCGGCTTCTCCGTCGTCTTCGTCGGGCTCGGCGTGCTCTCGGCCGGCGTCAATCGATGGTTCTTCGAGAACTCGCGCACCTTCACGATCGTGCTCGGCGTGCTGGCCGTGGTGCTCGGGCTGGTGTTCATGGGGCTGGTGCCGCTGTTCCAGCGGGACGTCAGGGTGCACCGGGTGCCGGCCGTCGGGCTGGCCGCCGCGCCGCTGCTCGGCTTCCTCTTCGGCCTCGGCTGGACGCCGTGCATCGGCCCGACCCTGGGCGTGATCGTCGGGCTGGCCAGCTTCCAGGACCCTTCCCGCGGAGGGGTGCTGCTCGCCTTCTACTCGTTGGGCCTCGGGGTGCCGTTCATCCTCGCGGCGGTGCTCTGGCGACGGGCACTCGGCGCCATCTCCGCCCTACGCCGCCACCAGCAGTGGGTGACTCGCGCCGGCGGCCTGATGTTGGTGGTGGTCGGTCTGCTGCTGCTCACCGGCTGGTGGGACCAGGCCGTGCAATGGGTGCAGTACCACCTCGTCAACGACTACCAGGTAAGTGTCTGACGTGACAACGACCGACACCCGGCCGACCGCGCCCGCGCCGGGGCGCCGGTCTGGCGAGCTGACCCTGCGCGAGCTGCTGCGGTGGACGTGGCGCCAGCTCACGTCGATGCGGATCGCGCTGATCCTGCTCCTCATGCTCGCGCTGGCTGCCGTGCCCGGGTCGCTGGTCCCGCAGGAGCGGGTGGACTCGCTCAAGGCGTCGCAGTGGAAGGACGCCCACGAGACGCTGACCCCGGTCTACGAGAAGCTCGGCATCTTCAACGTCTACGGGTCGCCATGGTTCGCCGCGATCTACATCCTGCTCGTCATCTCGCTGCTCGGCTGCATCGTCCCGCGCACGTTCGTCTACGCCCGCGGGCTGCGCGCCCAGCCTCCCGCAGCGCCGCGCAACCTGACTCGCCTGCCCAGCCACGCGTCGTACGGCACGACGGAGTCGCCGGATGCGGTGCTCGAGCGGGCGCGCGCGCTGCTCAAGCGCAAGCGCTACCGGCTGCGCCAGGAGTCCGACGGGACGTCGGTCAGCGCCGAGCGGGGCTACCTCCGGGAGCTCGGCAACCTGATCTTCCATCTCGCCGTCCTGGTGGTCCTGGTCGGTTTCGCGACCGGCACCCTGTTCGGGTTCAAGGGCGGCGTGATCCTGGTGCAGGGGTTCCCGTTCGGCAACAACCTGACGCAGTACGACGACTTCGTCCCCGGCAGCCTCTTCGACCCCGACGGGATGGACCCGTTCACGTTCACGGTGGACGACTTCGACGTCGAGTGGTTGACGTCCGGGCCGCGTGCCGGAATGGCTCGCGGCTTCAGTGCCGACCTCACCTACACCGAGGCGCCGGGCGAGCCGGAGAAGTCTTACGACCTGCGGGTGAACCACCCGCTCAAGATCGGTGGGACCGAGCTGTTCCTGATCGGGCACGGCTACGCACCGGTGATCACGATCCGCGACGGCGACGGGAACGTCGCCGCCTCCGGGCCGGTGCCGTTCCTGCCCACCGGCCCTGACCTGTTCTCCTTCGGCGTGGTCAAGGCGCCGTTCGCCGAACCCACCCAGATCGGGTTGCAGGGCTACTTCTACCCGACCTTCGCGAACGTCGACGGCACGCCCGTCAACCTGGGCGGCAACGACGCCAACCCGCTGGTCTCGCTCAACGTCTACACCGGCGACCTCAGTCTCGGGTCCGGTGGTTCGCAGTCGGTCTACACCTTGGACACCTCCAAGGCCACGGAGCTGAAGGGCGCGGACGGAGAAGCGCTGCGGCTCAACCTGAGTCCGGGTGAGACCGTCGAGCTGCCGGATGGCCTGGGCAGCGTCACCTTCGACAAGGTCGTTTCCTGGCAGCGGATCCAGATCAGCCAGACGCCGGGCAAGGACGTCGCGCTGCTGGGCGTGGTCCTCGCGCTGCTCGGCCTGATGGGGTCGCTGTTCATCCGCTCGCGCCGGGTCTGGCTGCGCGTCACCGAGGGCCCGGACGGCACCGTCGTCGAGATCGCGGCACTGGACCGCTCCGGAGGCGCCGACACCGACGCCGTACTCTCGGATCTGGTCGCCGAGCTGCAGGAGGAACGCGCATGACCGATGCCGCGTGGGGCACGCTGAGCAACCAGGCGGTGGCAGCCGCAGCGGTTGTCTACTTCCTGGCGTTGCTGGCGCACGTCGTGGAGTGGTCCTCGCTGCGCCAGGTGGACCGCTCCCAGGTCCTGGTCGCATCCGGAGGACCCGAAGCCACCGAGCCGCCGGCCGCCCCAGACGTCGAGCAGCACCGGGTCCGCGTCGCCATGTTCGGCCGGCTCGCGCTGCTGCTCACCGGACTCGCAGTGACCGTCCACCTGCTCGCCCTGGTGGCGCGCGGGATGAGCGCGAACCCCAACCGGGTCCCGTGGGGCAACATGTACGAGTTCACGCTCGCGGGCACGTTCGTGCTGGCGGCGTTCTACCTGGTGATGAGCAGGCGCTACGCGCTTGACTGGCTCGGCCCGGTGGTCGTCACCTTCGTGCTGGCCCTCCTGATGGTCGCCGTCGTCTGGCTCTACGACCCGACCGGTCCGCTGCCGGAGGCGCTGAACAGCTACTGGCTCGTCATCCACGTCGTCTCGGCGATCACCGCCGTCGGTGCCTTCACCCTCGGCGGCATGACCTCCGCGGCGTACCTGCTCAAGCGCCGCCGCGGCCCGGACGCCCCGCAGACCGGCATCTGGGCGCGTATCCCCTCGCTGGAGAAGCTCGACCTCATCTCCTACCGGATCCACGCGTTCGGCTTCCCGATCTGGACCTTCGCGGTCCTGATCACCGGTCCGATCTGGGCGCACCAGGCCTGGTCGTCGTACTGGAACTGGGACCCCAAGGAGGTCTGGGCGTTCATCACCTGGGTCGTCTACGCGGCCTATCTCCACGCCCGTACGACGGCTGGCTGGCGCGGCCGCAACGCCGCGATCCTGGCCCTGGTCGGCACCGCGACTCTGTGGTTCAACTTCATCGGGATCAACTACTTCTCGACCTCGAGCCAGCACTCGTACGCCGGCGCAGCGCACGCGTTCGTCCAGCCCGACTGACCATTCCGTCGGTCGGAGCTCAGTCCTCGAACTGCTCGAGGTCCTCCTCCGCGGTCGTCGGCTCGAACCCGTCGTCGGCGGGCGCGTAGCCGTCGGTTGCGTTGCGTTTCTCGTCGGGGTCCTGGAGGTCCTCCTCGAGGTTGCCCCGGTCGATGTCTTCCTCGGGTGGGAGCGACTGCGCCTCGGGAGTGGACGGCTCGTCCGGGTGCGGAGGCGGTGCCTTGCCGATGCTGCCTTCTCGGTTACTGGTCATGCCGGTCCGGTAACCGCCCCGCGCAGGATCAGTCCGCGTCAGTCGACGTGCTCGATCGCGCCGGCGTTGTCCTGGTCGAGGAAGCGGCCGATGACCATCCGCTGGATCTGGTTGGTGCCCTCGAAGATCTGCATCACCTTGGCCTCGCGCATGTAGCGCTCGACGGGGAAGTCGCGGGTGTAGCCGTAGCCGCCGAAGACCTGGACGGCGTCGGTGGTGACCTTCATGGCGTTGTCGGTGGCGACCATCTTGGCGATCGAGGCCTCGCGGCTGAACGGGAGCCCGCGGTCGCGGAGCCGCGCGGCGTGCAGGGTGATCGCGCGGGCCGCCTGGGTGTTGGCCTCCATGTCCGCGAGGATGAAGGCGAGGCCCTGGTGGTCGATGATCCGCTTGCCGAAGGTCTCGCGCTCCTGCGCGTAGGCGACCGCCGCGTCCAGCGCCCCCTGGGCGAGCCCGGTCGCGACGGCGGAGATGCCTAGCCGGCCGGAGTCGAGCGCGGAGAAGGCGATCTTCAGCCCGTCACCCTCCTCGCCGATCAGCCGGTCGGCGGGGATGCGGACGTCGTCGAAGTTCATCGCGGACGTCGTGGAGCCGGTCATCCCCATCTTCTTCTCGGGCGGGTTCGCCGACAGGCCGGGCGCGTCGGCCGGCACCAGGAAGCACGAGATGCCATTGCGTCCCTCGCCGGTGCGGGCCATCACCTTGTAGAAGTCGGCGAAGCCGCCGTGCGTGGTCCAGGCCTTGGTCCCCTTGATGACCCACTCGTCGCCGTCGCGTCGGGCGGAGGTCCGCATCGCGGCAGGGTCGGAGCCGGCGTGCGGCTCGGAGAGGCAGTACGCCCCGAGCAGCTCGCCGCCGAGCATGTCCGGAAGCCACGCCTGCCTCTGCTCCTCGGTGCCGTGCGTGGCCAGGCCGTAGCAGGACAGGGCGTGCACGGAGACGCCGACGCCGACCGAGGCCCAGACCGCGCCGATCTCCTCGAGCACCTGGAGGTAGACCTCGTAGGGGACCCCGCCGCCGCCGTACTCCTCGGGGTAGGGGAGACCCAGCAGTCCAGCCCGGCCGAGCTTGAGGAAGATGTCGCGCGGGAAGGTCCCGTCGGCCTCGGCGGCGACCGACCGCTCGGCCAGCTCGTCGGCGGCGATCTGCCGGACGAGCCTCACGAGCTCGGCGGTCTCCTCGGTCGGCAGGACACGTCGGGCGGTCATGAGCCCACAGTAGTTGGATGTCCTTGCATCTCCACCCGCCTACTGTGTGGGCCGTGCCCGAGACTGATCCGGAGATCGCGCCCGAGACCCGCCTCGAAGAGGACATCGAGGACGACCAGCCGCTGCGCTGGTACGCCATCGCGGCGTTCATGGTCCTGGTCGTCGCCGGCTTCGCGCTGGCGGTCCTGCTCACGGCGACCTGGTACAGCGACTGCCACGAGGGCAAGGGGACCGGCACGTCGACGTCGTTCGCCGGCGACTCGACCCGCGCGACCTTGTGCGAGTCCGGGCACGGGGCCGTCGGCCTGCTGGTGCCCGGCGGGTGGGTCGTCGGGCTCGCGCTCGCGACCTTTGCCCTGACGCGGTGGGGCGGCGGCGGGATCAAGGCGGTGCTGCTCGCGGCGCTGTTGCTGACTCCGGCCGCCCTGCCTGCTGCGGCGTACGCCGGTCTCGGGCGCTCCGGCATCGACTGCACCGGCGACAAGCTCGAGACCTATCGCTCGTGGGCCGACGAGGGCGCCAAGGGGCAGGCACCCTACGACTGCCGCAAGTACTGACCCGAGAGGATGCTCATGACCGACGAGGCTGTTCTGACCGAGGAGCGCGCCGGCGTCCTGGTGATCACCATCAACCGTCCCGAGGCGCGCAACGCGATCAACGGCGACGTGGCCCGCGGCATCGCGGCGGCGCTCGACCGGCTCGACGGTGAGGACGGGCTCTGGGTCGGCGTACTCACCGGTGGCGGTGGGTTCTTCTCCTCCGGGATGGACCTCAAGGGCTTCCTCTCCGGCGACGTGCCGATCATCGAGGGCCGGGGTCTGGGCGGGCTCACCGAGAGGTCGCCGCGCAAGCCGCTGATCGCCGCCATCGAGGGGTACGCCGTCGCGGGCGGCTTCGAGCTCGTGCTGGCCTGCGACCTGGTGGTGGCGGCGGAGGACGCCCGGCTCGGCGTGCCGGAGGTGAAGCGGGCGCTCGTCGCCGGTGCCGGCGCGGCGATCCACCTGCCGCAGCGGATCCCGCCCGCGATCGCGATGGAGATGCTCCTGACCGGTGAGCCGATCACCGCGGGGCGGGCGGCCGAGCTCGGCCTGGTCAACCGCGTCGTACCTTCCGGTACGGCGCTCGACGCGGCGCTGGCACTGGCCGGCGAGGTGGCGGCCAACGGCCCGCTGGCCGTCGCCGTCACCAAGCAGATCGCGCGCTCCGCCCCGGACTGGACCTTCGAGGAGGGCTGGCAGAAGCAGGCCGAGCTGATGGGGCCGGTCTTCGTCTCCGAGGACGCGCAGGAGGGTGCCCGCGCCTTCGCCGAGAAGCGCGCGCCGGTCTGGAAGGGCCGCTGACCCGTGGGCACCGCGACCACCCTGGTGTTCGTCGCCGTGGTGGGCGCACGCTTCCTGCTGCCGCTCGCGATCCCGTACTACCCGCTGCCCGCGATCGTCGCCTGCCTGGTCCTCGACGGTGTCGACCAGACGATCTTCCAGGCCTTCGGCCACGACCCGCCCGGCTACCAGTCCTACGACAAGGCGATGGACGTCTTCTACCTGTCCATGGCCTACCTGGCGACGCTGCGCAACTGGGAGAGCATGCCGGCGTTCCGGATCGGCTGGTTCCTCTACTTCTACCGGCTGGTCGGCGCGCTGGCCTTCGAGCTCACCCACGCGCGGTGGTTGTTGCTGGTCTTCCCCAACGTCTTCGAGTACTTCTTCATCGCCTACGAGACGATCCGCTCACGCTGGCAGCCGGTGCACCTGCTGGTCGGCTGGTGGCTGAGCTCGGCCGCGGTGATCTGGGTGGTCGTCAAGCTGCCGCAGGAGTACTGGCTGCACGTCGCGCAGCTGGATGTCACCGAGGAGATGAGCCGCCATCGCTGGATCATCGGGCTGCTCATCGTGATCGTGCTCGGGCTGGCGCTGGCGTTCCAGAAGGTGGTGCGCCCCCGGCTGTGGCCGCCGGACTGGTCGTGGCGGTTCCGGCCCGAGCCGCTCCCGGAGGCGATCGACGAGCCCGAGGAGCAGGACGCCTGGCGGATGCGGTACGACGCGATCATCTCCACCGGCACCCTCGAGAAGGTCATGCTCGTCGGCCTGGTCGCGGTGATCTTCTCCCAGATGCTGCCCGACTTCACCGGCTCGACCACCGATGTCTTCATCGGTGTCGCCGCCGTCGTCGTGGTCAACTCCGGCATCACCCTGGCCGCGGCGCGGCGACGCTGGACCATCAGGTCGACGGCGCTCGCGTTCGCCGCCCGGCTGGCGATGAACGTCGGCCTCGTCCTCGTCGCCGACCCGCTGCTCGGGCGGCACAACGCGCGGCTGGACGGCTACGACACGATCTTCTTCTTGATGCTGATCTCGTTGATCACGACACTGCACGACCGCTGGCGACCGGTGCACGAAGTGCGCGAGGTGTTGGCCCGGGGCGAACCGGCACCGGAGCTGGAGGTCGAGCGGGACTGACGTCGCCGGGCCGCGATCAATCAAGCCCTTCGGGCGTCACCAGGCAGAAGGGATGTCCGACAGGGTCGGCGTAGACCCGGAAGCCGATGGGCTTGTCAGACCCGTCCAAGAGCTTGCCCCCCAGGCCCAGGACCTGACCCTCGGCGTCGTCGAGATTGTCGACGAGGATGTCGAGGTGCAGCTGCTGGGGTGGCTCACCAGACGTCCAGTCGGGCGCACGAAACCGGTGGGTGCGCTGCAGGGAGAACGTCGGGTGCCCCCCGCTGATCGCGAGCGTCACCCACGCAGCGCTGTCTTCGACGCGCTCCGCCCCCAGTAGGCCCTCGTAGAACGTCGCTAGAGCGCGGGGCTCTGGGCAGTCGATGACAATCCCGGCGAGTCGTCCGATCATGTGCACAAGTCTCCCGGACACACGGACACGCAGCTGGTCACGGAGGCGTACGCCGACGACCCGTCGTGAGTGGATGGTGAACGGCTGGCCGATCGGGTTACCGGGGACCTCGGAGGGACGACCGGTTGCGACCAGAGGGGGGCATCCATGACGCCTGCCCTGCTCGCGCCGATGATGTTCGGCATCAAGTGGCTCGACCCCGAGTGGATGCTCGCCGAGTTCGGGTCGGCGTTCTTCTGGGTCAGCCTCGCCATCATCGTGGTTGAGTGCGGCCTGTTCTTCCCCTTCCTGCCCGGTGACACCCTGCTCGTCGCGATCGGGCTGTTCCTGGCCGGCGACAAGCTGTCGATCGTGCCCGGACCTGGCCTGCTCGATCTCGCCGTCGGCTGCCTGCTGCTGGTGGCCGCCGCGGTCCTCGGCAACGTGCTGGGCTTCGAGATCGGCAACAAGGCCGGCCCGGTCATCTACGAGCACGACGGCAGGATCCTCAAGCGGGACTACTTCGACCGGACCGAGGCCTTCTTCGAGAGGCACGGCCGCAAGGCGCTCGTGATCGGACGCTTCGTCCCTGTGGTGCGCACCTACGTCACCGTCGTCGCTGGCGCGTCCAAGATGGATCGACCGATGTTCCTCAGCTGGAGCGTGATCGGCGCCATGCTCTGGGTCCTGAGCATCACGCTCACCGGATACTTCGTGGGGGACACCTTCCCTTGGCTGGCGCACCACATCGACTACCTGATCCTCGGCCTGCTGCTGCTCACTGTCATCCCAGCTGGGATCCACTGGTGGCGCGAGCGCGGCTCCGACCGCGACTGACGGGGACGAGCGGCCGGTCTGCGGGGCACGGATGGTCGGCTTCCAGCGGGGGCTGCGGTGTACCGTGCTGGTGGCCCGGTTCGTGCTCGTGGCGCCCACCTCGGCCACCAAGAATCCGCCCGGACCAAGCGGACCCCGATGTGTGACCCCCCAGGGGCAACCGTGCTCACCGATGACCGCCTGTCCCACGTGCTCAGCGAGTTCGCTCGCAACATGGCCACCGACTTCCCGATCCAGGGGATCCTGGATCACCTGGTGCGCCAGATCGTCGAGGTCCTGCCCATCGACGCGGCCGGGGTCACGTTGATCTCAGCGACCACTGACCCCGAGTTCATTGCCGCCTCGGACGAGTCCGCGATGCGCTTCGAGCAGCTCCAGACCGAGCTCAATGAGGGACCCTGCCTGGCGGCGTACGAGACGAACTCGCCCATCTCCATCCCGGACCTGACTCAGGACGACCGCTTTCCCAGCTTCGCCAAGCGCGCGGCGTCCGAGGGGCTGGTCGCGGTCTTCACCTTTCCTCTTCGCCACGGCGACCGGGGTCTCGGCGCCCTGGACCTGTACCGCCGAACGCCGGGGTCGCTCAACGAGGCGGAGATGGCTGCGGCACAGACCCTCGCGGACGTGGCGACCGCCTATCTGCTCAACGCCAGGTCCCGGGCGGACCTGAAGGCCGCCTCGGCCATGGAGCACGAGGCCCTGGAACAGCTCCGCCAGCTCGACCAGACAAAGACCGAGTTCCTGGCCACGGTGATCCACGAACTGCGAACTCCCATGACGAGCATCACCGGCTACACCGAGATGCTGCAGGAGGGCGAGCTCGATGAGACTCAGAGGAAGCTCTTGAGCGCCGTCACAAGGAACGGTGATCGGCTGGCCGCGCTGGCCGATGACCTGCTCACCCTCTCGAGCCTCGAGCAGGCCACCATCGGCCACGACCACATGCCGGTCGACCTCGGTGGGCTCGTCAGTGCCGTGGTGTCCGCCGTGCAGCCGCTGCAGGGAGGCCGGGCGGTGGAGGTGACCTTCGAGGCGCCCCACGCGCCTGTGCTCGTGCCGGGCGAAGCCCGGAACCTCGAGCGGATGGTGTCGAACCTGGTCTCCAACGCCATCAAGTTCACCGAGGCCGGCGGATGGGTCCGTCTCTCGCTCCGGGCGGTCGAAGGGCAGGCGCGTCTCGAGGTCAGCGACAACGGCATCGGCATCCCGGAGGACGAACAGGTCAACCTGTTCACCCGGTTCTTCCGCTCCTCGACGGCGATGGCCAACGCGATCCCGGGGTCCGGGCTCGGTCTGACCATCGTGGATTCGATCGTCAAGGGGCACAACGGGACTCTGTCCGTCGTCTCCGCCCACCAGAGCGGCACGACCTTCGTCGTCAACCTGCCCCTCGTATAGAGACGGCCGCTCAGCCGGCCAGGTGCGCCTTGAGCCAGTCGGCGAGGTCGCCGAGCACGAGCTCCTTCTCGGGCTCGTTGAAGACCTCGTGGTAGAGGCCGTCGTACATCTTCAGCGTCTTGTCGGTGGAGCCGGCCAGCCGGTCGACGAGCCTGGCGCCCTCCGGGTTGACGATCGTGTCGGCGGTCCCGCTGAGCACCAGCAGCGGAAGTCGCAGCGACGGGAGGCGGGACGGGAAGGTGTCCATCGTCCGAAGCATCGCGCCACCGATGCCGGCGGGCAGGGCGCCGCGGAAGTTGAGCGGGTCGTCGTCGTAGGCCTTGACCACGGCGGGGTCGCGCGAGATCGAGGCCGAGCTGAGCTTCTGGCCGGGCAACCCAGGGACCACCTTGCCGATCACCTTGGCGAGCTTCATCAGGATGGGGCTGATGTCGTCGCCGGGCAGCACCGCCGGTGCCGACAGGATCAGTGCGGCCAGCACGTCCTGGTGGTCGAGCGCGTAGTCGAGGGCGATCTCGCCGCCCATGCTGTGCCCGAGGAGGTACGTCGGCCGGCCCTCGACAACCTCGAGCCGGCGCAACGTCTCGAGGTCGGCGGTGAACTCCGAGAGATCGCGGGCGAGCAGCCGCTTGCCGCCCGACCGGCCGTGGCCGTGGTGGTCCGGGATCGCGACCCGGAGGCCGAGGCCGACGAGCACGTCGGCGACGTGGGGGTAGCGGCCGGCGTGCTCCGCCACGCCGTGGGCCACCAGGATCAGCCCGACCGGCTGCCCCGAAGGCTCGTAGAGGTCGTACACGATGTTGGTGCCGCCCAGTCCTGCGAACGACTTCTCGACCGGCTTCGTCATGGCGCACATCATGCCGTCCCGCGGACCAGCCGGCACGGGGCGACCACGCTCACGAGGTCGCCGCCTCGGTCTCCTCGCCGAGGTAGGCCTTGCGCACCGCCGCGTCGCTGCGGATCTCGGCAGGCACGCCCTCGGCGATCTTGTGGCCGAAGTCGAGGACGACCACCCGGTCGGCCGTCTCCAGCACCAGCGCGACGTCGTGCTCGATGAGCAGCACGCCCATGCCCCACTCGTCGGCGAGCCGGCGGACCAGTCGGCCCAGCTCGGCACTCTCGGTCTCGTCAAGGCCGGCGGCGGGCTCGTCCAGCAGCAGCACCGACGGACTGCAGGCGACCGCCCGCGCGATCGCGACGAGCCGGCGCTGGCCGTAGGACAGGTCCTCGGCCCGCCGGTCCAGCAGCGGGGCCAGCGACAGCTCCTCGACCGCGGCCACCACGGCGGTCGGCAGCGGCGGGTGTCCCGGGACGACCAGGTCGGTCACGTAGGCCAGCCGGTCCCGCGGGTCGGCGGCGGCGAGGAGGTTCTCGCGCACGGTCAGGTCGTCGAACAGCTCGAGCGACTGGAACGAGCGGGACAGCCCCGCGCGGGCCCGGCGGTACGGCGCCCAGTGGGTGATGTCCCGGCCGTCCCACGTGATCGACCCGGCGGTGAGCCGGTTGTTGCCGGCGACGCAGTCGATGAGCGTGGTCTTGCCGGCGCCGTTCGGACCGAGCAGGCCGACCACCTCTCCGGGAGCGACCTGCAGCGTGACGTCCTCGAGGGCGGTGAACCCTCCGAACCGCTGGGTCAGGCCGGACACCGCGAGGGTCCGCGCCGGCACCGGCATGCGCAGAGCGGCCGGCAGCGGCTCCGGCGCGCCGGGCCGCAGCCCGGGCACCCGCTCACGGAACCGCCTGGTCAGCGCATCCAGCCGTTCGGCGACGCCGTTCTGGTTGAGGATCAGCACGACAAGTAGCAGCACGCCGGTGCCGATCGGGAGGTACTGCTGCCAGCTCGAGCTGTCCTCGAGGGCGGCGTTGACCGGTGCGTCCGACGAGGTGAGGGCGACCAGTCCGCCGGACGCCAGCACCGACCCCACCATCGGGCCGGCCAGGTAGCCGGCGCTGCCGATCACGGTCAGCACCAGCACGCTGATCGAGGCCCCTGGCTGGTAGAGCGACTGGTAGAGGATCGCCGGGTTGGAGAAGCCGAGCAGCACGCCGCCCAGGCCGGCGATGCCGGCCGAGAGCGTGAACGCGTAGAGCTTGGCCTCGAAGACGTTGACGCCGATCGCCGCGGCCGCGCGCTCGTTGGTGCGTACGGCGAGCAGCCGGCGGCCGATCCGCCCGCGGCGCAGGTTGGCGACCGCGAGGGCCGCCAGGACCAGGAAGCCGAGGCAGAGCAGTGCGTAGTTGCGCGGGTGCCCTACCGGGTCCATGGCGATTCCGAGGAAGGACATGTCGTCGGGCTGGACGCGGGCGTTCTCGGTGTAGGAGGTGTTGCTGAACACCAGCTGGAACACCGCGAACCCGAGGCCGAAGGTGACCACCGCGAGGTTGACCCCGCGGGTCCGCAGCGCGGGAAGCCCGAAGAGGAAGCCGATCGCCATGGCCACGAGGACGCCGACCACGAGCGCCGGCTCGAAGCGCCAGCCGTGGGCGGCCGTCAGCTTGCCGGCGGTGAAAGCGCCGATGCCGGCCAGCGCGAACTGCGCGAGCGAGAGCTGACCGGTGTAGCCGGTGAGGACGACCACCGAGAGGCCGACGATCGCGAAGGTGACGCTGATGATCGTGGCGACGTACCGCTGGGTGTTGGTGCAGCCGCTGTCGGTGCAGGACGCCGACGAGGTGAACAGCCAGACCACGGCCAGGGCTGCGAGCACCACGACGAGGAACGGGCGGACCCGACCAGTGCCGACCCGGGGCAACCGGTCGGTGATGCTGCCGCGCAGCGGCAGCCCGCGGCCCCGGACCACGAGCACCAGGATGATGACCAGGAACGGCACCGCGTCGGCGACGCCCTGGCGGTGCGGCGCGGCGAGCAGGTCATTGCTCCAGTGCGTCGCGAGCGACTGCGCGACGCCGATGAAGACGCCGCCGATCAGCGCCGCGGGATAGGACCTGAACCCGCCCAGCAGTGCGGTGGCCAGCGCACCGATGATCAGGATGCTGAAGGTGATCGGGGAGATGAACCCCGCGGTGGTCGCAGGCAGCAGCGCCCCGGCCACCGCGGCGCAGCCGCCGCCGACGGCCCAGGTCACGCTGGCCAGGACGTCGGGTGACCAGCCGAGGGCCGAGGCGGCCCGCGGGTTCTCCGCCGCCGCGGAGATCGCGTAGCCGAACCGGGTGCGCGCGCTCGTGACCGTGAGCAGCAGCGCCATGAGCACCGCGATGCCGAGCAGCCAGAAGGCGTAGCGACCCACCACGAGGTCGCCGGGCAGGGTGACCGCCTCGGTCGGGACGGGTGACCTCGAGATCACCGTCTTGCCGCCGTACTCGAGGACGATCGCCTGCGAGAGCACGGTGAGGACGCCGAGGGTGGCGATGACCCGGGCCAGCGGGCTGGCCGAGCGCAGGGGGCGCATGACCAGGAAGTGCACGAGCACGCCGAGGGCGGCGCAGGCCACCACGGCAGCGACGACCGAGAGGAACAGCCCGTGCCCGTCCTGGGTGTGGAACTGGTAGACGAGGTAGGCGCCCACCAGGGCGAAGCCGGACTGCGCGAAGTTGATGACGCCCGAGCCGCGGTAGATGACCACGAGCCCGAGGCCGAGCAGGGCGTAGATGCCGCCGGTGCCGAGGCCGAGCAGCGAGAAGCGGAGGAGGTCAGTCATGGCTTCCTGGGTCACCAGAGAGGTAGTGGGCGGCGATGCCCTCGGCGCCCCCGCTGGCGGGATCGCGCAGGTCGGCGGCGTCCCCGGACATCACGACCCGGCCCCGGCGCAGCACGTGCACCCGGTCGGCGATCGCGAGCGCCTGGCGGACGTGCTGCTCGACGAGGATCACGGCGACGCCCTGGTCGGCGGCCGCGCGTACGGCGGCGAGCAGCCGCTCGACCACCATCGGCGCGAGGCCCAGCGAGAGCTCGTCGGCGAGCAGCACCCGGGGCTCGCAGGCGAGCACCCGTCCGAGCGCGAGCATCTGCTGCTGGCCACCCGAGAGCAGTCCGACCTTCTTGTCCAGGTGCTCCTCGAGCTCCGGGAAGAACTCCAGCGCCTGGTCGGGGCGGCCGCGACCGAGCCTGAGGTTCTGCCAGCCGGTCAGCTGCATGAAGACGCAGCGCTCCTCGGTGAGGAAGCCCAGTCCCTGCCGGGCACGCTGGTGCAGCCGGCGGCGCCGAGCGTCGCCGTGGAAGGCGATGGACCCGGAGATCGGCGCGATCTCGCCCGCGAGCGCGAGCAGCGTCGTGGTCTTGCCGGCGCCGTTGGCACCGAGCAGCGCCACCACCTCGCCGGCCCTGGCCTCGAGGTCGAGGCCGTGGATCGCCGGGGTGCCGCCGTAGCCGGCGGTCAGCCCGCGCGCCTCCACGACGACGGGGCCGAGCCCTCGGTCCTTGGCCGTCGCGAGCGTCGCGCTCACGGGATGCTCCGCAAGGCGCCGGAGCGAAGACGCTGTAGGCCCATCATCGAGCGACGGCAACGCCGCAGGCTTGTCCGGGGTCCCCGCGGAAGCGCGAGTGCAGCGAGCGTCTTCCGTGGGGTGGAAGCGCCCGGGACGCGGCGCGTAGCAGGCCAGGGGGCCGAGGGCTCGGCCCCATCGCCGGCCCGGGTCGGCGTCGCGGCCGACCCGGGCGTCACTGTCGTGGCCACCTCTAGGAGGCGGGGACGAGCGCCAGCCGCTGATCGGCGTAGCCGTCGCCCTCCTGCACCAGCTTGCCGCCCTCGATCTTGAAGGTGAGCTCCTGGTAGTTGAAGACCCGGTTCAGCCCTGGTGCCGGGAAGTCCTCGGCGAAGCTGAACGGCGGCGCGAACCCGTCTGTGTCGACCTGGGTGGTCTGGTCCAGGGTGGCCTTGATGCCGGCCGCGCTGAAGTCCTCGTTGTCCTTCACCAGCGACAGGAAGGTGCGGTAGGCCACCCAGGTGTTCTGGAAGTAGAGCGCCGACCAGCCGCCGTTCTCCTCCTCGCTGAGGTCGCCGACATACTCCTTGGCGTCGTCCCAGATCGGGTCGTCCGAGCCGGGGAAGTTCGACAGCGTCACGCTGCCCTCGACCGCCTCGCCGCCGTTCTTGGCGACGGTGTCGGTGAGGCCGCCGGGAACGACGTAGTACGTCGTCTCGCTGCCCAGCTGGGCGCCGGCGGCCGCGATGCCGAGGAACGGCTGCGGCGGCGTACCGACCACCGCGCAGTCGTAGTCGCTGGTCTCCTGCGCGATGGTGCTGAAGTCGGTCGTGGTCGGTGGGACCTTGATCAGGTCGGACGCGTCGTGGCCCTCGCTGGCCAGGCCGATGTCGACCAGCTGGCTGATCTGGCCGGCCGACGGCAGGTCGTAGTTGACCGAGGCGACCGTCTCGCAGCCGTCCTGGGCGGCCTTCTGGCCGAGGCCGGCCAGGCCGAGCACACCGGAGGTGATCGGGTAGCTGTCCTCGCTGGACAGCTCGCCCGCGGAGATGCCGGGCGGGGCGAACCACGGGATGCCGGCGTCCTCGAGGATCGGCATGACCGCGTCACCGTTGGCGGTGAAGCCACCCACCAGCGCCGCGACGCCCTCGTCCACTGCCTGGCGCGCACAGTCGGCCGCCTTGTTGGGGTCGGCGCTGTCGTTGCAGGTGATCAGCTTGAGCTCGTGGCCGCCGAGGCCGCCGTCGTTGTTGATCTGCACCACGGCGCCCTGGGCGATGTCCAGCACGGCCTTCGCGTTGAGCGTGTCGGTGTCGTAGGTCGAGATCGTCATGACGGTGACCGGGTCACCGGTGAACGCCACGTCCGGGTCCTGCTTCGGCTGGCCTGAGCTCTCCTTCTCGTCGTCCCCGCCACCACAGGCCGCGAGGCCCAGCAGCAAGGTCACGGCGCTCGCGGCGGCGAGCCATTGGGTGCGCTTGTGCACAGCAGTCATCAGTTCCCTCTCCCCAAAGCGTCTCTGCTTCCCCTCCGAGCACCCGGGCGGCGAGCGGCTCGTGTGATCGCCGACACTCTGCCAACTAGAACGTGTTCTCGTCTATGGCTCGCTCGGATGGATTGGCCGAATCGTCACCGTGCCGGGCGCCTAGACGTGCGCAGATTGGATTTGGGATTGACGGGTACAGGGCGGGACTCCTTAGGCTGTTGCGGTCGCGTGTGCGGCGTTCGTCTCAGGGGGATCTCGGGCAGGTGATGGTGGTCGGCTGGCTCAGGCGCGTGCGCCTGTGGACACTGCGTCGTTCGCCGCGCGGAGCGGCTCCACTCGGGCTGGCGCGCCCGCCCGACCGGGCCGGCACGGCCGCCGAGAGACGCCCGCCGCTCGCCGGCCTGACCACGGCCCAGCTGTGTGCCCTCTGGCGCAAGAGCCGGGCCGGCCTGCACGCCGCTCCCACGCCGGCGGACCGGGCCCGGGTGGCCGCGGCCCGCGGCGTCCTCCTGGAGGAGCTCGAACGCCGCGAGCCCGAGGTGATGGCCGACTGGCTGCAGTCGGGTGCGCGCGAGCCCGAGGGCCCCTCGGCCTACCTCGTGCGCTGAGCGCCTTCTTCCTGTGGTCGGGTCATGGGTACTGACAGACCATGACTGAAGACTCAGAGGCCCGTGATCGGCTCCTGCGAGAAGAGCTCGATCGCCAGGACGGCGATCCGTTGCGTGGATCGCGGACCAGCGGCTTCTGGGCCGCGACGGTCGGGCTGGGCGTCGTCCTGCTGCTGCTCATCGTCTTCATTGCGCAGAACACTCGACAGACCACCGTGTCGTTCCTTGCGTGGGACGGTCAGGTCCCGGTGTCGGTGGCGTTGTTGATCGCAGCCGTCGCTGGCCTCTTCCTCGCCCTGCTGGCCGGCCTGCTGAGGATCCTGCAGCTGCGACGCCGGGTGCGTCGAGGAGCCAACTAGCAGCAGGCCGCGGCCGTCGCTTGCGCCGGCGACGCCTCGATGAGGGCACTGGTGCAGCACTCCTGGCCGTCGGCCTCGCCGTTCGGCGTGGGGCTGTCGGCCAGGACGGTGTAGATCTCCCAGGACTCTCCGTTGGGCGTGCCGGAGACCCAGAACTTGTCCTGCTTGGCGTAGCAGCACGTCGTGTCGCGCTCGTCGACCGAGGCCAGACCGTCCGCCGCGAGGCGGCCCTGGATCGCGTCGACGGTGTCGACGTCCTCGACCTCGACGCCGAGATGGTTGAGGGAGCCGCCGTGGCCGGGGTTCTCGATGAGGACCAGCTTCAACGGCGGGTCGGCCACCGCGAAGTTGGCGTAGCCGGTGCGGACCTTCGCGGGCTCGGTGGCGAAAAGGCGGCGGTAGAAGTCGATCGAGGTCTCGAGGTCGTCGACGTTGATGGCCAGCTGCAGGCGGGACATGGGTGGATCTCCTTTACATAGATGAGTGTCTATGTGTGGAGTTTGCGTCGGACATTGATGAATGTCAATATTGATGCATGTCGAAGTCCTTGCTCGAGCTGACCCCGGTCGAGACGGTGGCCTGCTGTGCGCCGCTGACCAAGGAGCCGCTGACGGCGGACGCGGCGGATCGGATCGCGCCGCTCCTCAAGGCGCTCGCCGACCCGGTCCGGCTCCGGCTGCTCTCGCTCGTCGCCTCGCACGGCGATGGTGAGGCCTGCGTGTGCGACCTCAACGACGCCTTCGACCTCTCCCAGCCCACGATCAGCCACCACCTCAAGGTGCTGCACGAGTCCGGGCTGCTCGACCGGAGCAAGCGCGGAGTGTGGGTCTACTACCGCGTCCAGCCCCAGGCCCTGGCAGACCTGGGCGCCCTGATCGGCGGCGTCGCCGGGTGAGCCTGCGTCGCCGGGTGACCGCCGAAGCGGTCGGTACGGCGTTCCTCGTGATGGCCGTCGTCGGCTCCGGGATCGCTGCTCAGCGGCTCTCGCCGGGCGACGTGGGCCTGCAGCTGCTGGAGAACAGTCTGGTCACCGGGGCGGCCCTGGTCGCGCTGATTCTGGCGCTCCAGCCGCTCTCGGCCAGCTTCAACCCGGTCGTCACCGCGGTCGAGCGCGCGCTCGGTCTGGTCACCACCCGCGAGGCGGGTCTGTCGATCGCCGCCCAGGTGCTCGGCGGGGTGGTCGGCTGCGTGCTCGCCAACCTGATGTTCGAGCTCGACGCCGTCTCCCTCTCGGGCCACCACCGCACCTCCTCAGGGACGCTGCTGGCCGAGGTCGTCGCCACAGCCGGGTTGGTCGTCATCGTGTTCGGCAGCATCCGCGCCGGTCGGCCCGAGGTCGTCGCCTACGCGGTCGGCGGCTACATCACCGCGGCGTACTGGTTCACCAGCTCCACCAGCTTCGCCAACCCCGCGGTCACCCTGGCTCGCACGCTCTCGGACACCTTCGCAGGCATCGCACCGGCTTCGGCCCCGGGCTTCGTCCTGATGCAGGTCGTTGGCGGAGCGGTCGGCCTGGGACTGGTCGCACTACTGCACCCGACACGAGGAGCCACCTCATGACCGCGCAGCCCGCATCGCAGCATCGGCCGACAGTCCTGTTCGTCTGCGTGCACAACGCCGGCCGTTCCCAGATGGCCGCCGGCTACCTGCAGCACCTGGCCGGCGACCGCGTCGACGTCCTCTCCGCGGGCTCCCAGCCCGCCGACCAGGTCAACCCCGCCGCTGTCGAGGCGATGGCCGAGGAGGGCATCGACATCCGGGCCGAGCAGCCCAAGCTCCTCACCGACTCGGCCGTGCAGACGGCAGACGTCGTCATCACCATGGGCTGCGGCGACGAGTGCCCGTTCTATCCCGGCAAGCGGTACGAGGACTGGGTCCTCGACGACCCCGCAGGCCAGGGCCTCGACGCCGTGCGCCCGATCCGCGACGAGATCCGGAGGCGCGTCGAAGCCCTGATCAACGACGTGGGAGCAGCCCGTCATGATCACCACGGTGGATCATGATGCTGGCGTCGGTGCGACCAGGCCCTGTTCGCTCAGGGCTGCCCACAGCCCTTCCGGGACCGTGCGCTCCCACCGCGTGACCAGCTCGCGCACCTGGTCCGGTGTCCGCAGGCCGACCACCACACTCGCGACAGCCGGGTGA
The DNA here is from genome assembly GCA_963798045.1 of uncultured Actinomycetota bacterium. Taxonomy (GTDB): domain Bacteria; phylum Actinomycetota; class Actinomycetes; order Propionibacteriales; family Nocardioidaceae; genus Nocardioides. Next base: position 315,022 of record CAWCSB010000032.1, on the reverse strand, counting down.
CTGCGGGCGAAGGCGGCCGCCGCGGTCGGTAGGTCCACCCCGAACTCCTCGCAGACGAGAGCCACCCGGTTCGTGCGCTCCAGGACGTCTGCAGGGACGGGACCGTAGTCGTACGTCGCGTCGGACCGTGGCCGGGGAAGTGCGAGCAGGCCGGAGTTGAAGATGCCGGCGTTGATGATGCCGACACCGCGCTCGAGCGCGGCGGGGAGGAGATCCTCGCCGGCCGACTGGTCGAGCAGGGTGAAGCGGCCCGCCAGCATGACGACATCCACGTCCGTCTCGCGCACGAACCTGGCGAGCATGGGCGCCTGGTTCATCCCCGCTCCGTAGCCACGAATGACTCCCTCGGAGCGCAGCTGGGACAGGGCCGGCGCCGCCTCCTCGAGGGCTTCCCGGGCGTGGTCGTCCGGGTCGTGGATGAGGACGAGGTCGATGCGATCGAGTCCGAGGCGCTCGAGGCTCGCCTCGACCGAGCGGAGCACCCCGTCTCGGCTGAAGTCCCAGAGCCGACGATGGGTCGCGGGGACGGCGAACCCCTCCGGATCAGGCTGATCGCCGGTGTCCGAGGGCTCCAGCCAACGGCCCACCTTCGTGGACACCACGAACTCGTCGCGAGGACGCGCACGCAGCGACCGGCCGAGCCGACGCTCGGACAGGCCGAGGCCGTAGTGGGGTGCCGTGTCGAAGTAGCGAAAGCCCGCAGCCCAAGCCGAGTCCACCACCTCGTCCGCCGCGTCATCGGTGATGGCGGAGAACAGGTTGCCCATCGGCGCGCCGCCGAACCCGAGCTCGGTCAGCGCCAGACCTCGGGCGAGGCTGGTGACGCTCACTGCCGCGGCTGGAAGTCCATGCGCCTTCCGGCGTGTGAAGGTCTGATGTGCGGGCCGGCCCGGCGGGGGACGACTTCGGGAGCCTCGATCAGTGCGATCGCCTCCTCGTCCACGTCCATCCCCAGGCCGGGGTTGTCGCCGAGGATAAAGCAGCCGTCCTCGACGCTCATGTCCAACGACAGACCCTGGGGCGGGGTGAGGTCCTGGAGCTCGGTTGTCATGTGGTTGGGGACCGCCGTCGCGGCATGGACCAGGCCGAGCGATGTGGTGCCGATCGGGCTGACCGGCAGGTCGAAGGCATGGGCCAGCGCGGCCACCCGCAGGAAGTGGGTGACCCCCCAGCCCGCGGCGGTCTGCACGACGTCCACGGCGCCGGCGGCCAACAGGGGACGGAACTGCTCGAGCCCGCTGAGGTTCTCCCCAGCAGCGATCGATGCCCGAACCGCGCGCCCCACGGCGACCATCCCGGCGGCGTCCCAGCGGCGGACGGGTTCCTCGACCCAGATCAGGTCCAGGGTGCGTTCCAGCTCCGCCACGTGTCGCACCGCCTGTTTGCGGGACCACGCCTCGTTGGCGTCGAGCATCAGGCCCGGGCGCGACCCCGGGTTGGCCTCGGCCAGGACGTCGCGCACGAGGGCCAGCCTGGCCAGGTCCTGGCCGACGTCCAGCCCTCCCTTCAGCTTCGCCACGCGCAGGCCCCGCTCGGCGTACGCCTGGTATACCTTCACGAGCTCGTCCTCCGACAGGGCGATGTCCAGGCCAGAGGCGTACGCCGGGACGGTCCGGTCCAAGCCCCCGAGCAGCTTCCAGAGGGGCTGACCAGCAGCCTTCGCCTTGATGTCCCACAGAGCCGAGTCCAGGGCGCCGATCGTGCCGAAGACCGCTCCCGCATGACCGGCCTTGAACACGTGGTGGAGCATCCGGTCATACAGCGCGACGGTGGCACGCGGATCCTCTCCCTCGATGGCGGTGAACACGTTGCCGACCCCCGGGTGCGGCCCCAGGCCGACACCGGTGATCCCCTCGTCGGTGTCGACGAGCAGCAGCGGGACCGCCAGGAGCCCGTCCTGGAACACGCCGTTGGCGTCACCCACGGGACGTCCCCAGTCCTGGACCGTGGTGAGGGACCGATATCCGGTGATCTTCATGTCAGCCGGCTTCCACGTCGGCGGTCTCGGCGGTGGGTCATTCCTTCACCCCGCCGCCGACCAGCCCGCGCACCAGCGCGCGTTGCGACAGCATGAAGACGATCGCGACGGGGACCACCGCGAGGAGCGTGGCGAGCGCCAGCTCGGGCCGGAAGATGTCCAGCTGCTGACCGCCGCCGCCGGTGGCGGGGTTGAACGCCGGCGTGGACGACAGCAGCGTCGACAGCCCCACCTGGATCGGGTACTGCCTGGAGTCCGCCAGCACGGTGTAGGGCAGGAAGAAGTTGTTCCAGTCGGAGACGAAGCTGAAGAACAGGACGAGCGCGACCACTGGCTTCGCCAGCGGCAGGGCGATGTGGCGGAACGTGGCCCACTCGCCGCAGCCGTCGACGCGCGCCGCGTCGAGCAGCTCGCGCGGCACGGCCGTCGAGTAGTAGATGTAGGCGAGGTTCACCCCGAACGGGAAGAACGAGAACGGCAGGATCACCGACCAGACGCTGCCGATCAGGTGCATCGCGTTGAGCTCGAGGAAGATCGGGAGCACCAGGGACGCTGCGGGCATGATCATCACGACCAACGTGGTCATCAGCACCAGCCTGCGCCCCGGGAAGGTGCCGAGGGCGAGGGCGTAGCCAGCCGGGATCGCCGTCACCAGGACGATCGCGGTGGCGCTCACGGCGTAGACCAGCGAGTTGCCGATCCAGGTCAGGTAGATGTGGTTGCTGAACGCGTGCAGGTGCTCCCACGCGAGCGAGACCTGGTGGAAGCTGCCGAACGTGAAGGGGCCTCTCGAGACGAGGTCCCGGTCGGACTTCGTCGGGGCGAGGACCAGCCAGACCATCGGCGCCACGAAGAAGATCGCGAAGGCGGCGAGGACGGCGAGACGCAGGCCGCGGACCACGAGCGCCATCAGTCGTCGGCCTTGAACAGCCCGGTGCGGGTGATGATCACGATGGCTCCCACGAGTCCGATCGCCAGGAGGTCGACGGAGATGGCGGCGGCGGCGTTGAAGTCGGCGTAGCGGAACGCCAGCTGGTAGGCCAGCTGGTTGGACGACCAGGTGTCGGGCACCATGCCCAGGCTCGCCTGGTTCACCAGCTGCGGCTCGACGAAGAGCTGCGTGCCGGTCGCGAACGACAGGATGACCATGTAGGCGACCCACTTCCGGATCAGGGGCAGCTTCAGGCGCAGGGCGAGCGTCAGGGGGCCGGCACCGTCGATGCGTGCCGCGTCCTCCAGCTCCTGCGGGATCGTGTTGAGCGCGCCGTAGAGAACCACCACCCAGCCGCCGGCCCCGGTCCAGAACGCGATCATCGCGAAGATGAAGGGGAGGTTCCCGGGCGCGATCGCCTCGACGAAGAGGTCCGCGTCGAGGACGGTGCGCACCAGGAACGATCCGGGGCTGACCGACGGGTCGAGCATGAAGAGCCAGACCAGGACCGAGGCCGCGCCGGCCAGTGCGCCGGGCAGGTAGTAGAGGAAGCGGAAGGTCGAGGAGGCCCGGCTCGCTCTCCCGTGCAGCAGCAGCGCCAGCCCGACGACGAGCACGACGAGCATGCTGAGCCACACCGTCGTGTAGACGAGGACGTGGCCCAGGGCCGGCATGAAGCGATAGTCGGTCGCGGTGTCGGTGAAGTTCTGGAATCCGGCCCACGCGCCGCTCTCCTTGGTGAAGGCGAGCTTGAGGGCATAGAGCATCGGAAGGATCCCGAAGAGGATCAGCAGCGACAGGTAGGGGACGACGAAGGCGAAGCCCCGCCATCCGTGCAGGCCACGCGAACGCGTGACCCGCACGGACGACGAGTTGCCGGTGTCAGTTGTCGACGACGGCATACCCAGCCGCTTCGGCAGCGTCCTTGAGGGCGTCACCGAAGGGCTGCAGCAACGAGCTCAGCGCCTCGCCCGCCACCAGTTTGGTGACCACCGTGTCCGACCAGACGGGCTGATCGGGATAGGTGACCAGGCTCCAGCCTTGCCAGATCTGGTCCGAAGCGGTCCTGAGCGCCGGCGTGGGATCTGCCGCGAAGTAGGGGCTGGCCGCCAGCCCCTCCAGCCAGACCTCGGCCGCCGGCGCGTACGCCGGGTAGCCGGGCCGAGCGGTCGGGTCGAACTCGGTCGTCACCCAGGTGACGAAGTCCGCCGCGGCGTCGGAGTCCTTCGCGTGCCGCGAGATGATCCATGGGCCACCGCCGACCTGACCTGTGGTCACCGGCTCGTCCTCCCATGCCAAGGCGCCTGCCGCGGTCATCTCCCCAGCCGGGATGTGGAGCCCGTCGCCGAAGACGGCCTCTGCGTACCAGGCGGGCCCGGGCATCATCAGCACCTTGTCGTCGTCGCCGCCGTAGCCGTCGGCGAAGTCCGGGGTGAACACGCTGAGCGGCGGAAGCGTGCCGTTCTCGATCAGCGGGTCGAGCAGGTCCGCCATCCCGGTGCAGTGCTCGTCGGCGGCGTTGATCGTGAGCTCGTCGCCATTGAGCTGCTGGATCGGGCACTGGTTGCCCCACAGGTAGATCCAGTGGCTGTAGGAGTCGCCGATGTTGCCGATGATGTAGCCCGGGTGCTCGGCGGCGACCTGCTCACCCAGCGCCGCCCACTCCTGCCAGGTCGTCGGGACGGTGTAGCCGAACTCGTCCATCCGCTTCTGGTTGACCCACAGCACCACCTGGGCGAGGTTGTCCTGGACGCAGTACTGCTTGCCGTCGACCGTGCACTGAGCTCTCGATGTCTCCGGCCACTCGCTGAGCACGTCCTCGGAGATGAGGTCCTCGAGCGGCGCGGCGAACTCGAACGGCTCTTGGGCCATCCAGACGGGGTCTTGGACCTGCTGGCTGAAGACGACGTCCGGCCAGCCCTCGCCGGTCCGGTTCCACAGCTGGATCTTGGTCTGCATCGTGGTCGCGCCGTTGCCATCGCCGTCGTAGGTGACGATGTCCATCTTCACGTCCTTGTGCGCCTTCTGGTAGGCCTCCGCCGCCGGGAGGCGGGCTGCGTCGACCCAGACCACCAGGGCGTTGTCATCGGAGTCCCCCTCGTCTCCCGACGATCCCCCACACGCACTTACCAAGGCCAGCGCCATCACCACGACGGCGGGCCAGAGACGTCGCTTCATCGCTGCTCGCTCCCAGATAGGGCCCTGGCTTTTAGAGCCACGACCGCGGAATTTCGAGAAACATAAGTCGTATGATGTCTGATGTCAATCGTCTGAGCCCTACACTGAGTACCACCATGAGGGCCGGAGCTCACCAGCCCATGACGGAGGTCGCGATGACGAGTGCAGGGCCGTCACCTGACGGCAACCCGGGCCTGCCCGACTGGGCTCGGCGACCCGCGAGCCTGGCGAGTGCGCTGACCGGTGAGCTGGTGCAGCGCATCGTGCGGGGGCAATACCCGCCCGGCTCGGTGATGCCTTCGGAGCCCGCGCTGTGCGAGAGCTACTCGGTGAGTCGCACGGTGGTCCGCGAGGCGGTCAAGCTGCTTCAGGAGAAGGGCCTGGTCCAGGTACGCCGCGGCTCGGGGACCACGGTGAACCCCCACGTCATGTGGAACATGCTCGACGAGCTCGTGCTCACCGCGACCGTCGCCGAGGACAGCGGGCTCGACGTCCTGGACGACCTCGTCGTCACCCGGCGCCTCCTCGAGTCAGACATGGCCTACGTCGCGGCCCGAGAGGCCGACGACGAGGTCGTGGCGCAGCTGGAGCAGCTGGTCGCCGCCATGGACGACCTCGTGGACGACCCCGCGGCGTACGCCGACCAGGATCGAGCCTTCCACGACACGATCATGCGCACGTCGGGCAACTCGATCGCTCGTGCCGTGGTCAGAGCGCTCGAGAGCCAGGTCGTCAACACGGCCCGCTACCTCGGCGAGGTGCGGCGTGACCTGTGTGTCGCCTCCAACCGCGGCCACCGCGAGATCTACCTGCGGGTCGCCGCCCACGACCCGGACGGCGCGTCCGCAGCGATGTTCAACCACATCACCGAGGCCTGGCTGGTGCGCCGGGGTGGCCCTGGGGATCCCATCCGGTTGCGCCGCTGAGACCGTCGCCGCTCACGCGCCGGACTTGTCGAGTCCTCGCTCGATCGCCTCGATCACCCGTGGCCGGAGACGGGCTGTCGAGATCACCTCGTCCACCGAGCCAACCCGCACGGCCCGGTGGATGTCGTGGACGCCGTCGAACTCGGCGGCGACCTCGCCGATCTTCTCCGGCCGCACCGCCGCCCTCAGCTCGGCGAGCTCGACGACCAGCCGGCTGCGGTCCGGTCCGGTGGCATCCGCGAGTCTGCCCTCGACCTCTCGGACGCGGGAGTCGGCCGACGTACGCTTCTCGACCTCGCCGGCGAACACGACTGCCGCCGCCGGGGCACCGCCGATGACCGACGCGTAGGACCCCTCGAGGGCGAGCACGGTCATGTTGGGGTTCAGAGCCTTGGAGAAGACCACGAACGCGCCGCCGTGGTAGCGCGAGATGACGCAGAAGACGATCGGGCCGTCGAAGTTGACGATCGCGCGGCCGATCTCCGCGCCGTACTCCAGCTGGAGGTTGCGCATCGAGTCCGGCGAACCGTCGAAGCCGGAGAGGTTGGCCAGCACGACGAGCGGGCGGTTCCCGCTGGCCGCGTTGATGGCCCGAGCCGCCTTCTTCGAGGACCGCGGGAACAGCGTGCCGGCGGTGTAGATGTCGGGCCCGTCCGTGGGCGGGAAGCCCCGTCGCGGCACCGGCCGGGACTCGATCCCGAGCAGGCACACGGGATAGCCGCCGAGGTGGGCGTCCTGGACCACCGCCGTCTCCGCGTCGGCCATTCCCGCCCAGCGTTCGAGGGTCGGGTGGTCCTGGTCCGCCAGCGCCCGCATCACGGTGCGGATGTCGAAGGCCTTCTTGCGGTCGGGGTTGGAGGCCGCGGAGAAGATCTCGCCGACGGTCGTGAAGTCGCTGTCCGCCACGTCGTGCGGGAAGCTCGAGATGTCGCGGTCGCTCGGGTCGGCGGTGGGGGCCCGGCGCGGTCGGGCCTCACCGGGTACGACGTAGGTGTGGTCGTAGTGCGCCATCAGCACCCCGAAGGCGCCGGCCAGGTCGGGCGCCCAGTACTGCGCCTGCCCGTTCGGGCCCATCACCCGGTCGTAGCCACCGATGCCGAAGTTGTCCTCCGCGGACACGCCGCCGGAGAAGTCGAGCGACTGCTTCCCGGTCAGCACCATCGCGCTGTCCGGGGTCATCACCAGGATCCCCTTGGTGTGCATGAGCATCGTCGCCTCGGCGTTCCAGTAGGGCTGCGCTCCGACGTTGATGCCCGCGACGACGACGTTGATCTCGCCGCCGGCCTGGGTGAACTCGATGATCCGCTTGAGCCCGGCTGCGACCCAGTCCATGTTCTCCGTGCCGGAGTCCATCGAGATCCGGGCGCCGGCCGAGAGCGCGTACCACTCCAACGGCACCTGCATCCGCTCCGCGAGGTCGATGGCGGCGATGATCCGCGAGCACTCGGGCTCAGAGACCGCGCCCAGGGCCTTCGTCGGGTCGCCGCAGAGCACCACGCGGGTCACGCCCTCCGGGTGCAGGGGGGTCGGGGTCGTGACCACGGCGGCCAGGATGCTGGCCTTGTTCTGCCCGGGTGACCGGTCGACGGGCACCAGCGCACCCGTGTCGTCGAGGTCGTACTCCACGAAGCCGCCCTCCGGCCCCGTGAGCACGCCGGCGAGCTCGTAGGGGTAGACCAGGCCGCGCCGGCGGGCGCGGACGACCCTGCCGGCGTACTCGTCGAGAGGCTTGAGGCGTTCGGTCGGCGGGCCCTCGATGGACGCCGTGACGCCGGCGCCGGGACGGGCGTGGAACCGGATCGCGATGGGGGAGGGGCTGCCGTCGGGGCCGATCACGCGGCCCTGCGCAAGCACCTCCTCGATGCCGGCTCCGTCGGTGAGCGGGGTGATCTTGTTCTGAAGCGCGGTCAGCTGTTCGACATCGGCCTCGACGATCGGCCACACCTGGACCCACACGTGGTTGGTGTCGAGCTTGCTCCCGGCCGCGCCGCGTGACCCTCGGACGCGGCGGATCGCCTCCAGGCAGTTCTCCACCGCCCGCTCCGCGTGGGGCAGGCCGGTGACCCTGCCCTCCTCGTCGCGGACGACGGCGAGCTGACGGACCTGAGCCAACGCAACGAGCCGGCGGTCGGCGGGGTTCTCCCGCGCCACGCACTCGTAGAGGAGCACGTCCTCGGGTGCCTCGATGCGGGTGACGTGGAAGTCGCGCAGCCGCCACAGGTCGAGCCGGCGGCCGACCATCGGGTGTACGCCGCGGACCAGGTCGTCCTCGACGGTCCCGTCGTCGGCGAGGGGACGATAGGTGAAGTAGTTGACCGGCCTTCCCCCGCCGGGGCACACAGCCACCGCGACCCGGCGTACGTCGTGGGCGAAGGGCAGGGCACCGACGATGCGGGCGAGCTCCTCGCTGGCCTGCTCCGGCGCCTCTGGGACGTCCGGCCAGTAGACGTAGAGGTCGAGGACCACCTCGTGACCTGCTGCACGGGCGGCGACCTCGTCACCGACGGCCGTGACCATCGCGCTGCCCGGGTCGCCGAGCTCGGCGATCGTGCCGACGGTCGAGATCACGCGGGTGGGGCGGTCGTCGAGGACGTAGTCGGCCACGGCGAACGTGCGACCCTCACGCACGAACGACCGCAGGCCGTGGAGGTCGTGCTCGCGGTAGTGGCGGCGCACCAGCACCTCGAGCATCGGCTCCTGCTCCGGAGCGCCGGTCTCGAGCCGCTCGGCGAGGAACCGCACGATCTGCTCCGGGATCGCGGCCAGTGCCTCCAGCCGTGCGGTCCGGTCGGGAGCGTCGGGATCGGCCGCGAGGGCCGCCACCTCGTCGCGGACACCGGCCAGGACGCTCGAACGCTCCGCGTCGACCAGCGGCTGGTCGAACCAGCTGAACCGGGTGCTGCGCGCGAGGTCGCCGACCGCCGGGTAGCGGAGCTGCGTGGACCGGACGAGGCGCTCGAGGAGGTCGCGAACCGGGCCCGCGAGCTCCTCCCTCGGCGGTGGCTCACCGATCCAGCGCTGGAGGAGCTCGGTCGCCATCTGTACCTCGGGGGCGGACCGCTGCTGCGCCAGGAAGATCCGGAACACCGCCTCCTCCAGCTCTGGCGTCCGTGTCCAGTCGGTCACGCCGTAGTGGGCGAGGACCTTGGCCAGCCGGTCGCGGAACTGCTCCGGGAGCCCGCCGCGGTCGACGTCCAGACTCTGCAGGTAGGCGTGGAAGTGCTCCTTCGAGCTGTGCACCTGGAGCTCGGTGTGCAGGTCCTCGCCGGCGGGGCGGTTGCGGCTCAGCTCGGCGAAGTCGGCGAAGCGCTCGAGGAGCTCGAGCTCGTCGGTCACGACGTCCTCGCCGGCCAGGAGGAGCTCGTCGCGCGCACGGAGGTAGTCGTCGATGACCGAGCCGTTGGTCTGCGGGTCGACGTCGAAGCCCATCAGGATCGCCGCGAGGTCCTCGCGGCCGCGCGCGGCGCGGTGCTGTGCCGTGGATCCGGTCCCTGACACCGGCAGGTCGAGGTCGGGACCGTCCTCAGCGGGAGTCTCGTCGGCGTCCCCGTCGGCGTGGTCGGCGACGGGCTCGAGGCGGACCAGCGGGGCACCGGTCTCGACCTGGCTCCCGGTCGCCGCCAGGAGCTCACGCACCCGCGCGGCGAACGGCGACCGCAGCACCGTCTCCATCTTCATGCTCTCGAGCACCAGCACAGGAGCACCGGCCTCGACCAGGTCTCCGGCGGCCACGGGGGAGGCCACCACCAGAGCCGGGGCCGGTGAGCGCAGCACGCCTCCCTCGTCGCGACTGACCCGGTGGGCGACACCGTCGACCTCGACCAGGTGGACCGGCCCGTGGGTGGCGGTCACCAGCCGGTGGACCCGGTCACCGACCGTCAGCCGGGTGTGGAACTCGTCGAGCCGCTCGACGTCGACGTCCACCACCTGGGTGGTGCCTCCGGCGGCGACCGCGACCCGGAACCGGCGCGGGCCGGTCTGCAGCACCGTGACCTTGTACGCCGCGCCGCGCAGCTTGAAGTCGACCGCCCGGCCGACCTTGTGCTGCACCTGGGGCCGGCCGCCGCGGGCACTCTCGAGCAGCCTGGCGATCTCGACCTGCTCCTCGTCCTCGTAGGCCTCGATGCCCGCGGTGACGATGGCGATCCCGGAGTGCTCGTGGACGACGAGGCGCCCCTCTGCGCGGACCCTGTCGATCCAGCTGGTGTCGGCCCAGCCGGCCTTCCCATCGACCACCTCGGACTGGTCGAGGAGGTCGAGGATGAAGCTCTTGTTGGTGGCGCCGCCCTCGATCACCACGGTGGTCTCAGCCATCGCGCGACGGAGCCTCGCCAGCGCCTCGTCGCGGGTGCGGCCGTAGGCGATGATCTTGGCGATCATCGAGTCGAAGTCGGCTGGGATGGTGTCGCCCTCACTGACGCCGGTGTCGACGCGGATGCCGGGCCCCGAGGGCAGGTCGAGCAGCGCGATACGGCCGGGCGACGGGGCGAAGTCGCGGTCCGGGTCCTCGGCGTTCAGCCGGGCCTCGACGGCGTGCCCCTTCTCGGGCGGCTTCGCACCTTCGAGACGGCCTCCGGCCGCGACGTGCAGCTGCGCCTTGACCAGATCGAGGTCCGTCGTCATCTCGGTGATCGGGTGCTCGACCTGCAGGCGAGTGTTGACCTCGAGGAAGGCGAACGTCCGCTCACCCGGGTGGTAGAGGAACTCGACGGTCCCGGCGCCGACGTACCCCACGGCGACCGCGAGCCGCTCGGCGGATGTCTTGAGCTCGTCGGTCTGGCTCGGGTCGAGCAGCGGCGACGCCGACTCCTCGATCACCTTCTGGTTGCGCCGCTGCACGGTGCAGTCGCGGACGCCGACCGCCCACGCCGTGCCATGGGAGTCGGCGATCAGCTGGACCTCGACGTGCCGGGCCCCGGTCACCAGGCGCTCCAGGAAGACGACGCCGCTGCCGAAGGCGCGCTCGGCCTCGTCGCGGGTGCGCTGGTAGGCGTCCTCGAGCTCGGCAGCGGAGTCGACCCTGCGGATGCCCCGGCCACCACCGCCAGCAGTTGCCTTGAGCATGAGGGGGTAGCCGATGCGCTCGGCCGCGGCCAGCGCGTCGTCCAGCGTGTCGACGGCGCCTCCGCTCCACGGCGCGACCGGCACCCCCACCTCCTCGGCGAGGAGCTTGGAGCCGATCTTGTCGCCCAGCCGGCGCATCGCGTCGGCGCTCGGGCCGATGAAGGTCACGCCGAGGCGCTTGCACAGGTCCGCGAACGCGGGGTCCTCCGCGACGAACCCCCACCCGACCCAGACCGCGTCTGCCGCGCACTCGACCAGCACCCGCTCGAGGACGGCCAGGTCGATGTAGGGGCGAGCCGAGGCGGGACCCAGCGAGTAGGCCTCGTCGGCCTCACGCGCGAACATCGCCGTGCGTTCCTCGTCGGTGTAGAGCGCGATCGTGCGGATCGGCTCCCCATCACCCTGCGCGTTCAGGTCGCGGACGGCGTGGATCAGCCTCATCGCGGCCTCGCCGCGGTTGACGATCGCAACTCGAGAAAGCACCCGTGGTCCTCCAGCCTCGACGGCTCACGCTCGGATCCCGTCGTCGCGAGACTGTCATGTCGGCGAGGCTACGAGCGAGTCACATCGGCAGCGTCTCGGCGGCGAGGGGTATGGCGAACGCTCACCAGTCGGACGGACACCCCGTCTGACCTGCGGTGATTGTGACCAGCTGATGGTGAGTGACGCAGATTATGAGTAGGCCCTGTCGGGCTCGAACCGACGACCAGCGGATTAAAAGTCCGATGCTCTACCAACTGAGCTAAGGGCCCGCAGGACTCAGGAGTCTAGGGACACAGGCGCGTCGCGGCGGCACGCGGGTACTCGGGACCCGGAGCGCCGCAACGACGGAACGTCCCGGCCCCCCTGGGCCGGGACGTCCGGTGGACTTCGTTTCCTGTCACCCCCGGGCTAGCGGTAGGAAATTCGGTCCGGTGCGGGAGTGAAGACTTCCGCGGGGGTTGGGAGTCGAAACTCCCATCCGAGCCCGGGGAACCCCGACCCCTTGGGGTCCCCCGGGCCAGGTCTTAGGTGCGGTGGGCGAGCCGGTGGCCCTTGCCGCCGTGGTGGCCCTTGCCGTCGTGGTGTGTCGCGTGGGCATGGCCCTGGTGGCCCTTGCCGCCGTGGTGGTCAGCGTGGTTGTGGCCCTTGCCTCCGTGGTGACCTTTGCCGCCGTTGTTGCCCTTGCCGCCTTTGCCGCCTTTGCCCTTGCCGCCCTTGCCGCCTTGCGTGAGCGCGGTGGCCCTTGGCCTTGGCCTCGTGAGCGCCGATGTCAGCGCCGCGGCGGCCGTCGCCATTGCCGTCCACGCCGACCTTGACGCCGTTCAGGTCCTTCTTCATCGGAGCGGGCCGGCCGGCGTCGACCAGCGGGCTGCCGCTCCTCGGGACGAGGCGCGAGCCCTTGAACTTCGGGTCGACGTAGCGGTCACCGCCCATCAGGCGAAGGTCGCCCATCGAGCCGCGCCAGTAGACGTTGTTGCCGCCGCTCATCGAGCCCTCGAGGTAGCCGATCCGGCCAGCGACGTCGAGCACGTTGTTGTAGAGCATGAAATAGCCCGGCGTGCAGCCGGCGTAGCAGGAGAATCCGAGGGAGTTGGCACCGGTGAGCTTCACCGAGTTGTTCACGGCGACCGTGCCGCGGATCGGGCCGAAGACGTCGGCGTCACCACGGGTGATCAGAAACTCGGTGTCCCGCAGGTTCGAGGTGACCTGGTTGTAGGCGTAGGTCGTGTTGGCGGAGCGGTTGTTGCCCAGCTCGGTGAACGTCCGGTTGTTGCTGGCGGTGTTGTGGTGCACCAAGGTGCCGATGCCACCGTAGATCTCGACCGCAGAGCCGTCGGTGCCGAAGTCGGCCGACGGGGCCCAGTTGTCGGTGATGGTGTTGAAGGCGACCTCGGTGTTGTCGCCCTGGACCACCACGCCGACCGCGCCGTAGTCGTCGTACGTGCCTGGGGTGTTGGGAGCCATCCGGTCGTTGTGGTGCAGGTAGTTGCGAACGACCTTGGTGTTCTGGGCGTGCTCGCCCACGTCGATGCCGTGGATGTTGTGGACCGCTTCGACGTTCGTGATCACGTTGCCGGTGCCGTCGGTCCAGATGCCGTTGGTGGTGCAGTACTGCACGGAGATGTCGGTCATCGTGATGTAGGAGCCGCCGACCTCGAGGCAGTCGCCGGTCACGACCGGCTTGCTGCCCGAGCCGTAGGAGCCGATGGTGATCGGGGCGCCGGCGGTGCCGGACCTCCAGACGGCGAGCTTGCCGGAGAACGTGGCGCCGCGCTGCAGGAGCACCTGGTCACCGGCGTTCAGCTGCAGGCCGGAGGCCCGGCTGAGCGACTGGATGGGGGCGCCGGGGGAGGTGCCGCTGTTCGCGTCGGAGCCTGCCGGAGAGACGTAGTACGTCGTGGCTCCGGCGGCGTGCGCGACGGACGGGGGCGTTGCCAGCGAGGCGCCGACGGCGGCGATGGCAAGGATTGCCAAGTGGGTGGGGAAACGGAGCTTGGTGGACATCGGGGGGCCATCCAGGGGGACTTGTGGTCCGTCGTACGTGGGCCGTGGCCCTTGGGGGGAAGGGCGAGTACGGCCGGGGGTCACGTCCGACGGACCGGTGGGGGGTCTGTGACCTCGGGGGTAGGTCACGTCCCTAGGTTCGCCACCCGGTAACAGCCCGTGAAGACGTTCTGTGGATGATCAGTAGATAGTTGTTGGCATAGTCATTTCGGACTAGTCCGATCGGTTGATCGATCTGTGACGTGAGATGGTCTGTGTGACAGACGGGGCGCTTGGGGGGAGCCCCGGTATAGACACCGATGAAGGCTCGACTACCCGATATACACAGAACGGTGACAGCGATCGACCGGTCGGGCCGTGACACCCGGTTGGTGCCGGTGCGCCGACGTGCCCGCCCCGACGCGCGTCACCCCGCGGTCACGGGGCCGTCGCCGAAACGTCACGCCGCTCGGTCCGGATGTCGACTCCGACGGGTTTCCTCCGCGCCGGGTATTGGTACTCTTTGCGGCAGCAAGAGGTGCAACATCCAGCTGGTCTGACGCCGGTGGGTTTGGGACCAACGGCGTTTCTGCTTGTGGGGGAGACCCCCCAGGTCGGGAGCGGCGAGTCATCGCATCTATTGCGGGGTCGTCGAGATGGCGGCCTCTCGCCCCGACTAAGGAGTAATCGAGCAATGGCTCAGGGCACCGTGAAGTGGTTCAACGCCGAGAAGGGTTTCGGCTTCATTGCGCAGGAGGACGGCGGCGACGACGTCTTCGTGCACTACTCGGCGATTCAGTCGCAGGGCTACAAGTCCCTCGACGAGAACCAGAAGGTTGAGTTCGACGTCACCCAGGGCCCCAAGGGCCCGCAGGCGGAGAACGTTCGGGCCCTCTGACCCGAACCAACGTCGCGAGGCCCCACCCGTTTCGGGTGGGGCCTCGTGCGTTGCCTGGCCCAGTCGGGCCCGGCTCGAGCCCAAGTGCGGGCCGGGGGCAGGGGGCACGGCCCTTGTGGGTGGTTACCCCACCACCCGATCGGATCACTGTCTCCCGTGACGTTGACCACTACGCTGGAACCCAACAGGTCCGTCCCGGGACCCGCTGATACCTGGGAGGGTACGTCCACGTGGAGGGAGGTTCCGGCGTGCACGACCAGTTCGACGTGACGCTCGAGGACGCCGATCTCCTGGGCGAGGTGGAGCTCACCACCAACCTGATCATCGCGGCCAGCGAGGCCGACGAGCACATGACGACTGCCGAGATCGACCGGATCCTCGGCGTCCGCCCCCGGGCCTCCTGACGCCGTCAGCCGGCACCTAGGACCGGCCGCGGCCCGGCTCCCGGAACGACCCGATCGTTCCGGCGCGTCCGTGCGCCTTGCGTCGCATACCCTAGGGGGGTAGGGTAATTGTATGGAGCACGTGCACGGGTACACACATCGCAAGGACGACGTCCTCAAGCGGCTGCGCCGGATCGAGGGACAGACCCGGGGGCTGCAGCGGATGGTCGACGAGGACACCTACTGCATCGACGTCCTCACGCAGGTCGCTGCGGTCACCAAGGCACTCCAGGCCGTGTCGCTCAGCCTGCTCGAGGACCACCTGAACCACTGCGTCGTCGACGCGGCTCGCGTCGGTGACCAGGAAGGCCGCGAGAAGGTCACCGAGGCCGTCGACGCCATCACCCGCCTGGTGCGGTCATGATTTCCCCACGAAAGCGCTCGGAGGGGCGCGCTCCGCACGCGGAGACTCGCGCTTCCGCGGGGACCCCGAAAAGCATGAGCACCACCACGACGTACGCCGTCGCCGGCATGACGTGCGGGCACTGCGAGATGTCGGTGCAGGAAGAGGTCGGCGAGCTCGAGGGTGTCCTCGAGGTCAGTGCCGACCACGCCACCGGGCTGGTCATCGTGACCAGCGCCGAGCCCCTCGACCCGGCGGCCGTGGCCGCTGCCGTCGAGGAGGCCGGCTACTCGCTGACATGAACGCCGTCCCGCGGGTCCTCGGGTTCGTGGCCGGGTGCGCCGCGCTGTTCGCGCTGGCTCTCGGGATCGGCCGGTGGGTCGGGCCGGTGGCCGCCGATCCCGTCGAGGCGGACCACGGCGGGATGTCGGATGACATGGATGACATGGACGGGATGGCCGAGCACGAGGTCGGCGGCCTCGAGTCGTCGGCACACGGCTACACGCTCAGCCTTGCCGACGTCCAGCCCGGCCAGGGGCGGCAGCGCATCGACTTCACGGTCATCGGCCCGGACGGACAGCCCGTCACGGACTACGACGAGAAGCACGAGCGTGACCTGCACCTGATCGTCGTACGCCGCGACCTCACCGGCTTCCAGCACGTCCACCCTCGTCTCGACGAGACCACCGGTCGCTGGACCACCCGGGTCGACCTCCTTCCGGGGGTCTGGCGGGTGCTGGCTGACTTCTGGCCCTCGGGCGGCGACCCGCTGGTGCTGGGCGCGGACCTGCTGGTGCCCGGCGACTTCACGCCGGAGCCGCTGGGTGTGGACCAGCTCACGACCGCCGTGGACGGCTACGACGTCACGCTCGATGGCTCCGTCGAGGCCGGCGAGGAGACGGTGCTCACCGCGACCGTCACCCGCGACGGCGAGCCGGTCGCCGACCTGCAGCCCTACCTCGGTGCCTACGGGCACCTGGTCTCGCTGCGCGACGGCGACCTCGGCTACCTGCACGTCCACCCCCGGGACGACACCGGGCCCGGGCCGGAGATCTCGTTCGACACCGAGTTCCCCACGGCGGGCCAGTACCGACTGTTCCTCGACTTCCGGCACGGCGGCTCGGTCCACACCGCGGCGTTCACCGTGTCAGTCGAGGGGCCGGTCGACGGCACCGCGGGAGGTGGCCATGACGACTGAGGCCCTCGAGGTGCGAGCTGGCGAGCCTCGAAGCGTCGAGCTGGACATCACGGGCATGACCTGCGCGTCCTGCGCGAACCGCATCGAGCGCAAGCTCAACAAGCTCGACGGCGTCACCGCCAGCGTCAACTACGCCACCGAGCGGGCCCGGGTCACCCACCCCGCGACGGTCTCGACCGACGACCTGCTCGCGACCGTCGCCGCAGCCGGGTACGCCGCCCGCCTGCCCGCGGCCGAGCCGGCCGCGAGTGAGACCGACCAGCGGGACCCCGAGCTCGACGCGCTCCGCCAGCGGCTGCTGGCCTCGGCGCTGCTCACCCTGCCGGTGGTGCTGATGGCGATGGTCCCGGCGTTCCAGGTGGACGGCTGGCAGTGGCTGTCGCTGACCCTGGCCGCGCCCGTCGTGGTCTGGGGAGCGTGGCCGTTCCACCGGGCGGCCCTGCTGAACCTGCGGCACGGCAGCACGACCATGGACACGCTCGTCTCGGTCGGCGTGCTGGCCGCGTTCGGCTGGTCGCTGGTCGCCCTCTTCCACGGCACCGCCGGCGTGATCGGCATGACGCACCCGTTCCGCTTCACCCTCGAGCGGACCAACGGCCTCGACAACATCTACCTCGAGGCCGCGGCCGGGGTGACGACGTTCCTGCTGGCAGGGCGCTGGTTCGAGAAGCGCTCGAAGCGGCGCGCCGGGTCGGCGCTGCGGGCGCTGATGGAGCTCGGGGCCAAGGACGTCACCGTGCTCCGCGACGGGGTCGAGACGAGGCTCCCCGTTGTCGACCTGCGGGTCGAAGACCAGTTCGTGGTGCGGCCGGGGGAGAAGGTCGCGACGGACGGGATCGTCGAGAGCGGCACGTCGGCCGTCGACGCCGCGCTGCTGACCGGCGAGTCGGTGCCTGTGGACGTTGGCCCGGGAGTGTCGGTGGCCGGTGCCACGGTGAACACCTACGGACGGCTCGTCGTCCGGGCCACTCGGGTGGGCAGCGACACCCAGCTGGCCCGGATGGCCCGGATGGTGGAGGAGGCACAGCACGGCAAGACCCAGGCGCAGCGCCTCGCAGACCGGATCTCGGGCGTCTTCGTCCCCGCGGTGATCGCTCTCGCGGTGGCGACACTCGGCTTCTGGCTCGGCACCGGTGCCGAGCCGGCGACGGCGTTCACCGCGGCGGTGGCGGTCCTGATCGTCGCGTGCCCGTGCGCCCTGGGGCTGGCCACGCCGACCGCGCTGATGGTCGGCACCGGCCGGGGTGCCCAGCTCGGCATCCTGGTCCGTGGCCCCGAGGTGCTCGAGGCCACCCGGCGCATCGACACGGTCGTGCTCGACAAGACCGGCACGGTGACCACCGGCCAGCTCGCGCTGGTCGACGTGGTCGCGGCCGAGGGAGAGGACGCCGACGCCGTACGCCGGCTGGCAGGCGCGCTCGAGGCCGCCTCTGAGCACCCGATCGGACGGGCGCTCGCGGGAGCCGGACCGCACCCCGCGGTGGCCGGGTTCCGCAACCTCGAGGGGCGCGGCGTCCGCGGCACGGTCGACGGCCACGACGTGCTGGTCGGACGTCCAGAGCTCCTCGGCGACGAGGGGTTCGTGGTGCCCGACGACCTGCAGTCGGCGGTCGCGAGCGCCCGCGCGCTCGGCCGCACGGCGGTGGTGGCCGGCTGGGACGGCCACGCCCGGGGCGTGCTCGAGGTCGCGGACACGGTCAAGGAGGGCTCGGCGGAGGCCGTGCGCAGGCTGCGCGGGCTCGGCCTCGAGCCGGTGCTGCTCACCGGCGACCACGAGCAGGTGGCGCGCGCCGTGGCCACCGAGGTCGGGGTCGACGAGGTGGTGGCCGGGGTGCTGCCCGAGGGCAAGGTGGCCGCAGTGCGCGACCTGCAGGCCCGCGGCCGGGTGGTGGCGATGGTCGGTGACGGTGTCAACGACGCCGCCGCCCTGGCCACCGCCGACCTCGGCATCGCCATGGGCACCGGCACCGACGCGGCGATCGCCGCATCCGACCTGACCCTGGTCCGCGGCGACCTGCGGGTCGCCGCGGATGCCGTCCGGCTGGCCCGGCGGACCTTGGCGACGATCCGGGGCAACCTGTTCTGGGCGTTCGCCTACAACGTCGCGGCGCTGCCGATCGCGGCCGCGGGGCTGCTGACGCCGATGCTCGCCGGCGCCGCGATGGCACTGTCGTCGGTGTTCGTGGTGACCAACAGCCTGCGCTTGCGACGGTTCAGCTGACTGCTGAAACCATCCTCCCGGGTGAGGCTGGTGTCGGGGTGCCGGGGTTACAGCAAGGCATGCACAAGCAGCGGTGGTGGCAGCGACTACGGCTCGCGCTGGGCCACGTCCTCAGCGTCGCCTGAATCCTCAGCATGTCGCGAAAAGTACTGGTCCGGTCGCCAGGTCTGAGAGCACCGGGTTGTCGTCGACCGGTTTCAGCTCCATCCGCACCACCGAGCCGTCGGCGGTGACAGGCCCCAGCGTGAACCGCTCGCTGAAGTCGCCACCCTGGCCGGGCGCCGGTCCGGCGGCGAGGATCGCCCGGCTGTCGGCGTTGCGTCGGGCCTGGTCGTCGGTCTCGAACGCCATTGCCACGGTCACCTGCTGGTCCGGCTCGACGGCCATCGCGAACCCCGTCATCGGGTCGACGCGGCCGGCTTGGGCGATCAGCTGGTCCCCGGTGCTCTGGTCGTCCTCGTCGGCCTGGGCCATGGCCAGCGACTTGCAGGCGAAGTCGCCGGTGTAGACAGCGGCGGACAGCGGCTCGGCCACGGTCGCCGCGACGTCGCGGAGGCCTTCGTCGCCGAGGTCGTCGTCCATGTCGCCGATCGCGTCCCGCAGATAGGGGCCGCTGTCGCTGGCGAGCAGCAGGTGCCGGTCGGCGTCGATGGCGAGGTACTGGAACTGCGGGGACAGGCTGCTGCCGATGTCCCCGGAGATCCGCGCCACCAGCTCCTCGCCGCCGTCCCAGACGCCGTCGTCCTTGTCGGGTCGCTCGTAGCCCAGCGCCTCGAAGCCGTCGCCGAGCGTCGTCGAGGTCGAGGCTGTCCGGCAGCCCGGCGATGAGCACGGAGCCGGTGTCGCTCTGGGCGAGCAGCTCCCAGTCGACGTCGGCGGGCGAGAAGCCGAAGGCCTGCTGCAGCACCGTGGCCGAGTCGACCATCGCGGAGCCGGAGGTGAGGTCTGCGTCGAAGCCGTCGAACAGGAACTGCTCGACGTCCTCGGCCGACGACCGGTCGTCGAGGTCTGCGCCGAGCTCGCGGCGTACGCCGGCCCAGTCGGTCCACGAGTAGCGCGCGGTGTCCGCCGGTGCGTACGCCAAGGCCTTCTCGAGGTCGGTGCGGTGGCTGCGTTGCCACCAGCGCAGCCCAACCACGGCTGCGGCGGTGAGCAGGACGAGGACCAGCGCTGCGCCTCCGACCACGGTCAGCCGGCGTCTCCACGGCTGTGCCAAGCCGGGTCTCCTCCTGGCTGTTGGTGGGCCACGCGATGGTGTGAGACTACTTGTCATGCCTTCCCCGTCCGGTCGTGCGCGCGAGGTCGTCTCGGCCGGAGCCGTGGTGCTGGGTCCCGGCGGCACGGTGCTCCTGGTGCACCGGCCGAAGTACGACGACTGGTCCTTCCCCAAGGGCAAGCTCGACCGCGGCGAGCACGCGACCGCGGCCGCGGTGCGCGAGGTCGAGGAGGAGACCGGCCTCCGGGTCCGGCTCGGCGTGCCGTTGCGCAGCCAGCGCTACCCGATCCGGGTCGGCACCAAGCTGGTGCACTACTGGGTCGGTCGCCCGGTGGGCGACGGCGACGTCGGCGGCTACGAGCCGAACGCCGAGATCGACGAGGTCGCCTGGTTCCCGATCGACAAGGCCCGCCGCCGGCTGAGCTACCAGTTCGACATCGACACCCTCGACGAGGCGCTCGCGCACGCGCAGAAGACGCGGACCCTGGCGATCCTGCGGCACGGCCGGGCTCGCTCCCGCAAGGCCTGGCGCGCCGACGACCGGGAGCGCCCGCTGCTCGTCACCGGCAAGCACCAGGCGGACCGGCTCGTGCCGGTGCTCTCGGCGTACGACCTGCGTCGGCTGGTCAGCTCGTCGAGCACCAGGTGCGTCCAGACCCTCGAGCCGTACGCCGCGGCGACCGGGCGCAAGCTGCGCACCGAGGACCAGCTCAGCGAGGAGGACGCCAGCCCGAAGGCTGTCCGCGCCGTGCTCTCCTCGCTGACGGAGAAGCTGTACGACCGGCCGGCCTCGGCGGGCGGGCTGCTCGTCTGCACCCACCGTCCGGTGCTGCCGTGGGTCTTCGACGCCCTGGGGCTGGAGGATCCTGAGCTCGAGACGGGCGAGCTGGTGGTCCTGCATCTGCGCAAGGGCCGGGTCCGGGTGGCCGAGCGGCACCTGGTCACCTGAACACCTGGTCGCACCGCTGTCGCAGCCTGGTGGCGCCCTGACCGCGCCGTTGTTTACGTGACGGACGTCTCACGCCTGTGCAGGCGCCATGAGACGGACCGCCCCCGTTCACGTCTCGTTCACCCGCGCCCACAGGACCGGACACCTCACGTCCCTACCTTCACGTCGTAAGTCCCGAAAAGACTCAGGAGATACGTGTGAAGAGCACGCTTGTAAGCGTTCGATCCATGGGAGCCCGCCGCGTTCGCAGGGGCGTCGTCCCGGCCTCCGTCGCCGTCCTGGCGCTGGCCCTGACGGGCTGTGGTGCCGCCAATGACAGCGGGAGCGACGACGAGGGAGACAGCGGGGACAGCGGCACCAGCCTCAGCGGCACGCTGAACGGTGGCGGCGCCTCCTCGCAGGAGTCCGCGCAGGGTGTCTGGCGAGCCGGCTTCCAGGGGGACAACACCGACGTCACCGTCAACTATGACCCCGTCGGATCCGGCACCGGACGTGAGAACTTCATCAGCAAGGCGTACTCGTTCGCCGGCTCCGACTCGGCGCTGAGCACCGACGAGGGCGAGCTCGACGCCGCCAACGCCCGCTGCGGGGGCGACGTCATCGAGGTGCCTGCCTACGTCAGCCCGATTGCGGTGGTCTACAACCTCCCCGGCGTCGAGGGCCTCCAGGTCTCCGCGCCCACCCTTGCTGCGATCTTCGACGGCAAGATCGCGAAGTGGAACGACCCGGCCATCGCCGAGGAGAACCCCGAGCTCGACCTTCCGGACACCGGTATCACCCCGGTGCACCGCTCCGATGACTCCGGCACCACCGACAACTTCACCGACTACCTGTCGGCGGCTTCCGACGGTGCCTGGACCTACGACCCGGACGGCGTGTGGCCCATTCAGGGCGGCGAGGCCGCCGAGGGCACCTCGGGCCTCGTGGCCGCGGTGAAGTCCGGCGAGGGCACCATCGGCTACGCCGACGAGAGCCAGGCCGGCGGCCTCGGTATCGCGGCACTGAAGGTCGGCGAGGAGTACGTCGCGCCGTCCGCCGAGGCCGCGGCCAAGGTGGTCGCCGTCTCACCGCGCGTCGAGGGCCGCGGTGCGAACGACATGGCCATCGAGGTCGACCGCACCACGACCGAGTCGGGCGCCTACCCGCTCATCCTGCTGTCCTACCTGATCGCCTGCCCCACCTACGACGACGCGAAAGAGGCCGCCCTGGTCAAGGGCTTCCTCTCCTACATCGTGTCCGAGGCGGGGCAGCAGGCCTCGGCCGACCAGGCAGGGTCCGCTCCGCTCGACTCCGCGCTGGCCGACGAGGCCACCTCGATCATCGACGCGATCAAGTAGGGCTGAACAGAACGTCTGAGGATCCGTGACGCGGCGAGTCGGCCACCGGCCGGCTCGCCGCACCACGGTCTCGGACCCAAACCGGGACAAGACCCCTCCCGAGCAGGAGCAGCGTGACCACCACCATTGAGGAAAAGCAGCAGGGCGGCCCACCCACCGCCCGCGGTGACAGGATCTTTGCCGGGCTGTCCCGCGGCGCCGGGCTGATCGATCCTCGCCGCCCTCGCCGCCGTCTTCATCTTCCTCGCGGTCGAGGGCATCCCCGGCATCAACAAGCCGGCTGGGAACTACGCGCCCCTCGACAGCTTCTGGCCCTACGTCGGCCGGCTGCTCTTCGGCACGATCTTCGCGGCCCTCATCGCGCTGGTCATCGCGGTGCCGTTCGCGCTGGGCATCGCACTGTTCATCTCGCACTACGCGCCGAAGGCACTGGCCGTCCCCGTGGCCTACGTGATCGACCTCCTCGCCGCGGTGCCCTCGGTCGTCTTCGGCCTCTGGGGCGCCCGGACGCTGGCGCCGCACCTGGTGCCGGTGCAGAAGTGGCTCGACGAACACCTCGGGTTCATCCCGTTCTTCAACGGCCCCGCGTCGGTCACCGGCAAGACCGTGCTGACCGCGGGCGTGGTGCTCGCGATCATGATCCTGCCGATCATCACCGCGATCAGCCGCGAGATCTTCGCGCAGACCCCCAGGCTCAACGAGGAGGCCGCGCTGGCGCTGGGCGCCACCAAGTGGGAGATGATCCGGTACGCCGTCTTCCCCTACGCCCGGTCCGGCATGGTCTCCGCGGTGATGCTCGGGCTGGGGCGGGCCCTGGGCGAGACGATGGCGGTCGCGATGGTGCTCTCCGCCAGCCCGGTCGTGACGCTCAACATGATCTCCAACACCAACCCGGCGACCATCGCCTCCAACATCGCGTCGAGCTTCCAGGAAGCCACGCCGGCCAAGGTGAGCGTGCTGATCGCGACCGGCCTGGTGCTGTTCGCCTTCACCTTCGCGGTCAACTTCGCGGCGCGCGGCGTCGTCGCCCGGTCCGAGCGGAAGTTCAGCCGATGACCGCGACCGAGACCACCGCCGACCAGCGGACCCACCTTCCGCTGACCGCGCCGCGGCTCCCGAACTGGGCGCCCGGCCTGGTCGGGGCGGTCACCCTCGGCGCCTCGGGACTGCTGGCCCTGCTGGTCGGCTGGGGGATCGTCGCGTTCCTCGTGGTGGCCGCGCTGCTGTTCGTGGCGGCGCTGCCGCTGTGGGCGGCCACGATCGAGGGACGCCGCGGGGCCACCGACCGGCTGATGACCTCGCTGGTGTGGACCTCGTTCGGGGTCGCCGTGGTCCCGCTCGTCTGGCTGATCTGGACCGTGCTCGACAACGGCCTGCCCGAGATCAACGTCGACTTCCTCACCTTCGACATGCGCAACGTCATCGGTGACGCGCAGGGCGGCATCTACCACGCGATCATCGGCACGCTGCTGGTCACGGCCGCTGCCGCGATCATCTCGGTGCCCGTCGGCCTGTTCTGCGCGATCTACCTGGTCGAGTACGGCAAGGGCACCCGGCTGGCTCGCTGGATCACCTTCCTGGTCGACGTCATGACCGGGATCCCGTCGATCGTCGCCGGGCTGTTCGCCCTGGCCCTGTTCGTGCTGATCTTCGGGCCACAGATCCGGCTGGGCTTCGGTGGCTCGGTGGCGCTGTCGCTGCTGATGATCCCGATCGTGGTCCGCTCCACCGAGGAGATGCTGCGCCTGGTCCCGGACGACCTGCGCGAGGCGTCGTACGCGCTCGGCGTCCCGAAGTGGCGGACCATCGTGAAGGTCGTGCTGCCCACGTCTCTCGGCGGCATCATCACCGGAGTCATGCTGGCGATCGCACGAGTGATCGGCGAGACCGCGCCACTGCTGGTGATCGCCGGCAAGACCGACTCGGCGAACTTCAACCTCTTCGGCGAGCGGATGACCACGCTCCCGGTCTACATCTACTACTCGTTCACCCAGCCGGGCACGGTCCCGATCAACGCTCCGGCCGGGACCGAGGCCCCCGGCATCGCGCGGGCCTGGGGTGCGGCTCTCGTCCTGATCGCCATCGTGATGGCGCTGAACCTGATCGCGCGCGCGATCGGCCGAATTTTCGCAGTCAAGAAGGGCTGACCCACATGGCCAAGAGCATCGACGTCTCCGACCTCGACATCTACTACGGCGACTTCCTCGCGGTCCAAGGCGTGAACATGACCGTCAAGGCGCGCTCGGTGACCGCGTTCATCGGTCCGTCCGGCTGCGGCAAGTCGACCATGCTGCGGTCACTGAACCGGATGCACGAGGTCATCCCCGGCGCCCGTGTCGAGGGCAAGATCATGGTGGACGGGCAGTCGCTCTACGACGCGGCGATCGATCCGGTCGCCGTACGCCGCCAGATCGGCATGGTCTTCCAGCGGCCGAACCCGTTCCCGACGATGTCGATCTACGACAACGTGCTGGCCGGAAACCGGCTCAACTCGAAGCGGATGAAGAAGGCCGAGTCCGACGGCATCGTCGAGAAGTCGCTGCGCAGCGCCAACCTCTGGGCCGAGGTCAAGGACCGGCTCAACAAGCCGGGCATGGGCCTCTCCGGTGGGCAGCAGCAGCGGCTCTGCATCGCCCGGGCGATCGCGGTCGAGCCGCAGGTGCTGCTGATGGACGAGCCGTGCTCGGCGCTCGACCCGATCTCGACCTCGGCGATCGAGGACCTGATCCACGAGCTCAAGGCCGACTTCACGATCGTGATCGTCACCCACAACATGCAGCAGGCGGCCCGGGTCTCCGACGACACCGGCTTCTTCAACCTCAAGGCGGCCGGCCAGCCCGGCCACCTGGTCGAGTTCAACGCGACCAAGAAGATGTTCAGCAACCCGGACAACGAGGCCACCGAGGCGTACATCTCCGGTCGGTTCGGCTGACCACAGCCTGACCTCTCCTGTTCACGCGCGGTTCGTCCGGCCGCGTGAGGCTGCGGCTGCCTCGTCCACCGCTGGCTCGGCAGCCTCAGCTCCAGGGGAACCTTCGTGCATCGTTTGTGGCAACGCCCTGTCCTGACCCTGCTCGCCTCCGTCGCGCTCGCGGCCTCGGGGGCCGTCGCGCTCGCGACGCCGGCGCAGGCGGCGGACACTGACATCAAGGTCAACGAGGTCGAGTCGAACGGCGGGACGCCGGGCGACTGGATCGAGGTCACCAACATCGGCGCCAACCCGGTCGACATCGGCGGGTTCGGCGTCCTCGACAACGACAGCGGCCACGCCCTGGTCAAGGCACCGGCGGGCACCATGCTCGGCCCGGGCGCCTTCTACGTCTTCGACACCGAGGTCAGCTTCGGGCTCGGTGGAGCCGACTCCGCGAACCTGTACGCCGCCGACGGCACCACCCTGCTCAACACCTACAGCTGGACCTCGCACGCGGCGAGCACCTACGGCCGCTGCCCGGACGGGACAGGCGGCTTCACCGACACCACCAGCACTCGGGGCGCGGCCAACAGCTGCGCGCCGGCGGCGCCCCCGATCAAGATCAACGAGGTCGAGTCCGACGGCGGTACGCCGGGCGACTGGATCGAGCTCGCCAACCCGACCGGCGCGGCGTACGACGCCTCGGGCATGGTCCTCAAGGACGACACCGATGGGGACCCGACCCACGCGATGACCCTGCCCGGCGGCTCGTCGGTGCCGGCCAACGGCTACCTCGCTGTCGACGTGACCTTCGGCCTCGGGTCGGGTGACCAGGCCCGGCTCTTCGCGACCGACGGCACGACGATCGTCGACAGCTACTCCTGGGCGACGCACGCGACCACGACGTACGGCCGCTGCCCCGACATGACCGGCTCGTTCACCACCACCCAGGTGGTCACCAAGGCCGCGAAGAACAACTGCCCCGGCGACATCGTGGCCGACCCGTGGCCGGGTGGCACCACGGTCAGCACCGTCGACGCGGCCGGCACGTTCAGCTCGAACCTGAGCGGCCTGACCTACACCGGCACCGGCACCACCACGCCCGGCACGATCTGGGCCGTGCGCAACGGCGGACCGGAGGCCCTCTACAAGCTCGTGAAGCAGGGCTCCACGTGGGTGCCGGACACCGGTGACTGGGCCAGTGGCAAGCAGCTGCGCTACCCCTCCGGCGCCGGGAACCCGGACGCCGAGGGGGTCACCTTCACCGACGCGGGCCCCGCCGGCGGTGCCTTCGTCGCCACGGAGCGGGACAACTCCAACAACACCGTGAGCCGTCCGGCGATCCTGCGGTTCGACCCGAACGCGGCGGGCACCTCGCTCAACGCGACCAACGACTGGAACCTCTCCGCCGACCTGCCCGGTCTCGGCCCCAACCTCGGTCTCGAGGGCATCGCGTGGGTCCCGGACAGCTACCTGACCGGCAAGGGCTTCAAGACCACTGGCGGTGCGGCGTACAACCCGGCCGACTACGCCAACCACGGCTCCGGCCTGTTCTTCGTCGGCGTCGAGCAGAACGGCATGGTCCACGCCTACGCGCTCGACCTGACCAGCAACGGCTTCACGCGGGTGGCCAGCTTCGCCAGCGGCTTCCCGGCCGTCATGGAGCTGCACTTCGAGAGGGAGACCCAGAAGCTCTGGGTCGTCTGTGACGACACCTGCCAGGGCCGCAGCGCGCGCTTCGACGTCGAGACTGCGGCAGGCGCCACCCAGGGCACGTTCGTCCCGGTGAAGTACTACGAGCGACCCTCGGGCATGGCGAACCTCAACAACGAGGGGTTCACCACCACTCCGCGAAGCGAGTGCGTCGGTGGTGTTAAGCCGGTCTTCTGGGCCGACGACGGCAACACCGGTGGCAACGCGCTGCGATCCGGCACGCTCAGCTGCACCAACCCGGCCGCGCAGACGGTGACCTTCTCGACCACGGCGCCCGCCGGCCCGGTCGTCGGACAGACCTACACCCCGGCTGCGAGCGGCGGCGGGTCCGGCAACCCGGTCGTCATCAGCCTCGCGGCCGGCTCGGCGTCGGTCTGCTCGCTGACCGCCGGGGTGGTGACCTTCAGCCACCCGGGCAGCTGCGTAGTGACGGCCGACCAGGCCGGCAACGACGACTTCGCGCCGGGCAGCGCCCAGCAGGCGATCACGGTCCTGAAGGCGAACACGAAGACGACCACCAAGCCGAAGGCCACGACCATCGACGCCACGGTGGCGGTGCTCGCACCCGGCGTCGGGTCGCCGACCGGCACGGTGCTCTTCGCGGTCGACGGGACGAACGTCGGCAGTGCGCCGCTCAGCGGCGGGACCGCCTCGCTGACCTACACCGTGCCGCACGACGGAGCGAGTCATGACGTGACCGCGGCGTACCAGGGGGACGCCGACTTCACCGGCTCCGCGAGCCTGGTCACCCGGGCCGACCCGACCATCACGGCCTCCCTGTCGGCTCAGGGTGAGGGCGCGTCGGCCGCGGGCTGGTGGCACACGCCCGTCACGGTCTCGTTCACCTGCACCCCGCAAGGTTCGCCGCTCACCGGCGGCTGCCCCGGTCCGGTCACCCTGGCCACGTCGGGCGCCGACCAGAGCGTGGTGCGCACCATCAACGCCGACGACGGCGGCACCGCGACGGTGACGGTGTCCGGCCTCGACATCGACCTGGACGGCCCGACGGTGACCATCAAGGGCGTCAAGGCCGGGAAGACCTACCCGAAGAAGAGGAAACCGACCTGCCAGGGCACCGACGCCCTGTCCGGGCTGGGCACCTGCATCGTCACCCAGGCCAAGTCGGGCAAGAAATACGTCGTCACCGCGACCGCCACCGACCTGGCCGGCAACGTGACCACGGCGACTCTGACCTACAAGGTCCAGAAGCCCAAGAAGGGGTAGCCGCCTGCCTCGAGGGGATAGTCCCCGACGTTCTGGACGCGGCTGCCGCTCAGTCGATGTCGAGAAGATCTGGGACTATCCCGCAGGGCGGTTCAGGGCCGACCGTCAGTCCGGGGAAGGCCTCGGCCAGGGTCAGCGTCGGGCGCAGTGACGGCTCGAGGCCCTTGAGCGGCGGGAACGGCTGGATCTGCCGGTCTCCCGACCGATCGGTCCACACCAGGGCCAGCACGGGGCGGCGGGCACCGTCCAGCAACCACTCCTCGCGGCGACGCAGCCCGCAGCGCAGGCAGGCTTCGTCCATC
Source organism: uncultured Actinomycetota bacterium (assembly GCA_963798045.1). Classification (GTDB taxonomy): domain Bacteria; phylum Actinomycetota; class Actinomycetes; order Propionibacteriales; family Nocardioidaceae; genus Nocardioides. The sequence goes on along the minus strand of CAWCSB010000032.1, from coordinate 286,724 downwards.
CACTCGTGGGCACGTGCCACGCCACTCGCTCCGATCGATACCGCAGTCATGCCCGAGCTCCGCCGGGCAGGCTAGGGAAGCCGGACGAACGCATGGCGACGTACGCCCATCCGGTCGGCGCTCGCGGCCACCGCTCGGTGAACATCTCGGAAACGTGCGGGGAGATCTCTCGAGACCCCAGCAAACGGGTAGTCCGTTCGAGCCATGCCGACGGAGATTCCAGTAGCCCGTTCGATCGTCGGGTGCGGGTTGTTCCGCCCTCGTTCACCTGAGCCAGCCGGTTCGTTCCGGCGGGCTCTCAACACTTCCTGTCGGGAGCTCCCAAGGCCCTCCCCGTAGCCCTGCCCTTGCTCTCGGACCGAGCCCGGAAAGCCCACCGTTGACCACGATCCCGACGCCCGACGCGGCCCTGGCGGAGGTCCGACCCCGCAGGATCTCGCGGGCCTCGACCGGCGCCGACGCGGTCTTCGCGCTCGGCGCCCGGACCGTCGGCGCCTCGGTGCTGGTGATCACCGGTGGAGTAGGTGTCTTCCTCGGCTACCAGGCCTACCCGACCTTGCAGCGCTACGGGCTCGGCTTCTTCACCGAGACCCAGTGGCAGCCCGACCAGGACGTCATCGGCATCGCCGCTGTGCTCGTCGGCACTGTCTCGGTGGCAATGGTGGCGATGTTCTTCGCCTTCCCGCTCGCGCTGGCCACCGCGCTCTACATCAGCGAGTACGCGCCGGAACGGATCAAGGCCACCCTGGTCGCGCTGATCGACCTGATGGCCGCGGTGCCCTCGATCGTCTACGGCCTGTGGGGCTTCTTCCTGATCATGCCGCACGCCGCAGAGCTGTCGCTGTGGCTGCAGAGGCACTTCGGCTGGATCCCCATCTTCGACGTCAAGAACACCGACCCGAACGCCGCGGTGTGGGACGCGAGCCGCTACGTCTCGAGCGCGTTCTGCGCCGGCATCGCGGTGTCGATGATGGTGATGCCGATGGCCTGCGCGGTGATGCGCCAGGTGTTCTCGCAGACCCCGCCCGGTGAGAAGGAGGCCGCGCTCGCGCTCGGCGCCACCAAGTGGGGGATGGTCACCTCGGTCGTGCTGCCCTTCGGCCGCGGCGGCATCATCGGCGGCACCATGCTCGGCCTCGGCCGGGCGCTGGGCGAGACCATCGCCGTGGTCCTGATCGTCTCCCCGGCCTTCGAGATCAAGCCGCGGATCCTCGAGATCGGCACCACGACGGTCAGCTCGCTCATCGCCGGCCGGTTCGGCGAGGCCAGCACCTCCCAGCTGTCCGCGCTGCTGGCCGCCGGCTTCGTGCTGTTCCTCATCACGCTCGTCGTCAACACCATCGCGGCGGTCGTCGTCAACCGCAGCCGCTCGGGCGAGGGGGTCGAATAGTGGTCACCACTGGAGGTCCGTCGATGGTGGCCCGTGCTCCGGGTGCGTGCATCGCAAGGCGCCGGAGCGACGCTCTACTTGTTCGTCCAGCTAGCGACGGCAACGCCGCGAGGTGCGTGCCCGGGGCGCGGGCCGCCCGACGAACCTCCGGTGGTGACCACTAATGACTCTCACGCAGCCCCCGACGTACGACGTGACGCCGCCCCCGGCGACGGTCCTGCCGGCGTACGACGACGACGCGCCTCCCGCGATCCCGCGGATCGGCCTCGGTCGCCCGAGCCCGGACGAGCGGTTCGCGCGGATCGGATCCTGGGCGGCCGGGCTGGGCCTGGCCTGGGTGGTCACGCAGCGGCTGCTCCCGCTGGGCGGCCTGCCGTGGTTCCTCATCGCCTGGTTCGTGTTCGGCGTGGTGGTCACCGCGGTCACCGCGAAGATGAGCGGCGGGTTGATCGAGGTCAAGGACCGGGTCGCCGAGTCGGTGGTCACGGGGGCTGCGCTCGTGGTCGGCGCGGCGGTGGTCAGCACCGTGGTGTTCGTCGCATCGCGGGGCTGGAAGCCGCTGCTGCACGTCAACTTCTGGATCGACGACATGAGCGGGGTCGGCCCCAAGGACGGCTTCGACCGGGGCGGCGTCCTGCACGCGATCGTCGGCTCGGGCATCGAGCTCGGCATCGCGCTGCTGATCACCCTCCCGCTCGGCATCGGCACCGCGGTGTTCATGACCGAGATCGGCGGCCGGTTCGCCCGGGTCGTCCGCACCGTCGTCGAGGCGATGACCGCGCTGCCGTCGATCGTGGCCGGCCTGTTCATCTACACCGTCTTCATCATCGCGCTCGGCTACCCGCGCTCGGGCCTGGCCGCGGCGCTGGCGATCTCGGTGATGATCCTGCCGATCATCGCCCGGGCCGCGGACGTCGTCCTGCGGGTCGTGCCCGGCGGTCTGCGCGAGGCCAGCCTGGCCCTGGGTGCCAGCCGGTGGCGCACCGTCTGGCACGTCGTGCTGCCGACCGCCCGGCCCGGTCTCGCCACCGCGGTGATCCTCGGCATCGCCCGCGGCGTCGGCGAGACCAGCCCGGTGCTGCTCACCTCCGGCGCCGCCGCCTTCATGGTCAAGAACCCGACGGACGGCGTCATGAACTCGCTGCCGCTGTTCATCTACTCCAACGTCCGCAGCGGCGAGCCGGTCGCGATCGAGCGCGCCTTCGCCGCCGCGACGGCGCTGCTGTTCCTCGTCCTCGTCCTCTTCATCATCGCCCGGCTGCTGGCTCGACCGCGCCGAAGCGGCGCGAGGCTCCGCAGCCGGATCATCCGTCCCCGTCCAGCCAAGGAAACCTCGTGAATCGCGCTCGTACCTTGCTCGCCGTGACGATGGGGCTGGCCTGCCTGCTCGCGCTCCCAGGGATGGCGGCCGCCGACCGTGGACAGAACCTGAGCCAGCGGACGACGTACGCCCAGATCGAGGGCACCGGGTCGACCTGGTCCGAGCTGATCGTCCAGCAGTGGATCGCCGACGTGGACGCCAACGGCATGAAGGTCGTCTACACCGGCGGCGGCTCGTCCAAGGGCCGCAAGGACTTCTCCCAGAACAGCACCGACTTCGCGATCTCCGAGATCCCCTACCAGGGCACCGACGAGCAGGGCCAGGCCGACACCAGCAACGGCCGGCCCTACGCCTACCTGCCGATCGTCGCCGGCGGCACCGCGTTCACCTACCAGCTCAAGATCGGCGGCCAGCTGGTCCGCAACCTGCGCCTGTCCGGCGAGACGATCGCCAAGATCTTCACCAACCAGATCACCAACTGGAACGACGCGGCGATCACCAAGGACAACAACGGCCGGGCCTTCCCGTCGCTGCCGATCACGCCGGTGGTCCGCTCCGACGGCTCGGGCACCACCGCACAGTTCACGCTCTGGATGGACAAGCAGTACCCGAGCATCTGGCGGCCGTTCTACGGCGGCTCCGGGCTCACGTCGTACTACCCGCGCAAGGGCCGCGCGATCGGCCAGGCCGGCTCCGACCAGGTGATGAACACGATCGCCGGGTTCGCGGGCAACGGGACCATCGGGTACGTCGAGTACTCCTACCCGCTCAACAAGGACTACCCGGTCGTCAAGGTCCTCAACAAGGCGGGCTACTACGTCGAGCCGACGCAGTACAACACCGCGGTGGCGCTGACCAAGGCGCAGATCAACCAGGACCCGAGCAGCCAGCTGTACCTGACCCAGATCCTCGACAACGTCTACGCGAACAAGGACCCGCGGGCCTACCCGATCTCGTCGTACAGCTACATGATCATCCCGACCGGGCCGACCGACGTCCGGATGACCACGGCCAAGCGGCAGACGCTGGCCGACTTCCTCTACTACTCGCTGTGCGCCGGCCAGACGAAGGCCGGACCGTACGGCTACTCGCCCCTGCCGCTGAACCTGGTGCAGGCCGGCTTCGAGCAGATCGCCAAGCTCAAGGTGGCCGACCCGCTGGTCGACCTCACCGACCGCGACGTGCGCTCGTGCAACAACCCCACGTTCGACGGCAAGAACCTGTCGAAGAACAAGCTGGCCGAGATCGCGCCCCAGCCGGCTGCGTGCGACAAGGACGGCGAGGGGCCGTGCGGCACCGACACCGGCACCAACGAGCCCTCCACCGACGACCCGGCCGCGCCCGCGTCCAGCGCGCCCGCCGATGGTGGTGGAGGTACGGCGCCCCCGGGCACGGCACCGACCGACACCGGTCCGGTCGTCGACCCCGACACCGGCGAGGTGACCACGCCCGACCCCGTGACCGGTGCCGACGCCGGGACGGCCACCACGGGCCAGCAGCCCGCCGACTTCCCGGCGCCGACCGAGCTCGCGGCCTCGCGGCCCGCGGACACCTCGACGTTCGGCTGGGTCGCCGCCGCCCTGCTGGTCGCTCTGGTGCTGATGCCCGGGCTGCTGGTCTCGAGCCTGCGGCGCCGTCCGCGCCGCCGAGGTGCCCAGTGAGCAGGCCAGTGATCAGCCGTCGCTCCCTGCGCGTGCCGTTCGCGGTCTCCGGCGCCTCGCTCCTCGCCGGGATGACGCTGGCGCTGATGCCGGCCGACGCCACCCCGGGCTCGTTCCCCACGGACAACGTCCAGCGCGGCGGCGGCTCGTCACTCTCGCTCACCAAGACGCTGACGAGGACGTTCGTCAACGACGACGGCTCGACCTACGAGTTCCCGGCCAACACGGTCACCGTCGACGCCTCGCAGACCAAGGACCTCCGCGGCCGCCAGCGGATCCTGGTCAGCTGGACCGGCGCGCAGCCCAGCGGCGGCCGGGCCAGCAACCCGTACGGCGAGAACGGGCTTCAGCAGGAGTACCCAGTCGTGATCCTGCAGTGCCGGGGCACCGACGACGCCAGCCTGCCGATCGAGCAGCAGGTCCGGCCGGAGACCTGCTGGACCGGCTCGGTGGCCCAGCGCTCGCAGATCACCCGGTCCGACGCCGAGGCCTCGTGGATCCACGACCTGGGCGCGCTGCCGGCCGACAAGGAGCGGCTGTCGGGGATGTCGCCTTTCCCGGGCAAGGACGTCTGCCCGACCGCGGACGCCGAGGGGCTCTACACCCACCTGACCCCGTTCGTCGCCGCCTCCGGCAAGGCCTTCGCCGCCTGCGACGGCCAGAACATGCCGCCAGAGGCAGCCGTCGGGGCTGCCTTCCCGCCGGCCGAGATCGCGGCGTACAGCGACCAGGACGGCGCCGGCAGCGTGCAGTTCGAGGTGCGCAGCGACGTCGAGAACGAGTCGCTCGGCTGCAACCACAAGGTGGCCTGCACGATCGAGGTGATCCCGATCAACGGGATCTCGTGTGACAAGCCCGCCGCTCCGCAATCGAGTGACCCGACCGCCTCGCCGACGGAGTCTCCGACCGACTCTCCGACGGGGGACCCGACCGCCTCGCCGACCGCCTCGCCCACCGACTCACCCACCGACTCACCCACCGCCTCGCCGACCAGCGACCCGACCACGGGGCAGTCGATCTCGGACGCCGCCTGCCGCAAGGGCGGCCAGTTCAGTCCGGGCTCGAGCAACTTCGCCAACGAGGGCGTGGACCAGGCGGTGTCGCCGACCCTGTGGTGGTCGGCCTCCAACTGGGCCAACCGGTTCACCATCCCGATCACGTTCGGCCTGCCGCCTGACACCTGCGACGTCCTCGACCCTCGCGCGCCCACCGGCTTCTACGGTTCTGAGCTGATGGCCCAGGCGGCGCTGCAGTGGTCCCCGGCGTACTGCCTGAGCAAGAAGCGGTTCAAGTTCCAGCTCAACCAGATGTCCGACGCCGCCGGCTGGAACCTGATGCAGAGCGGCATCGGCCCCGCCGCGTTCGTCTCGTCGCCGCACCGAAGGACGAGCGACGACCCGGTGGGCTTCGCCCCGACCGCGGTCACCGGCTTCGCGATCGGCTACAACATCGACAAGCCGGACAACGCGGGTGAGTTCACAGACCTGCGGCTCAATCCTCGGCTGGTGGCCAAGCTGCTCACCCAGTCCTACCTGGGCTCCGACCTCGGCCGCGGCCATCCGGGCATCGGATCCAACCCGCTCGGGATCATGAACGACCCCGAGTTCATTGCGCTCAACCCGGGACTCAGCCAGATCTCGCAGGAGTCCGGAGCGGCGCTGCTGTCGCTGTCCAACGACTCCGACGTCATCGAGCAGCTCACCGGGTGGATCGCCCAGGACCCAACGGCGATGGACTTCGTGAACGGCAAGCCCGACCCGTGGGGAATGAAGGTCAACCCGGCCTACAAGAAGATCAAGCTGCCCCGCTCGGAGTGGCCGTTGCTCGACGCCTTCGTCCCCACCACCAACAACCTCTGCAGGCAGAACAATCCGGCCGTCTACTTCACTCAGCTGGCCGCGCCGGTCACCGCGCTCCGCAAGATCGCGGAGGCCCTCCTCGACGGGTGGCCGAACGTGCAGACCCGCTGCGACGCCGACGTCTCCGCAGGCGGCTGGAAGCTCGGGCGCCTCGACCGGCAGTCCTACGGCACCCGGTTCATGCTCGGGCTGGTCAGTCTGGGTGACGCTGCCCGCTACGGGCTGCGCACCGCAGCACTGCAGACCAAGAAGAGCACCTACGTGGTGCCCGACGAAGACTCGCTCGCCGCGGCCGTCGACCTGATGGAACCGCAGGTTCCCAGCACGGGCGGCAAGGGCGGCGACGCTGAGACCGAGGACGCACGACTGCTGGCCAAGCCGAAGGCGGACAGCCCGGACCTGAGCGAGATCGGCCGCCCCTTCGTGCTCGACCAGGCCGACGTCCGCAGGTCCGGCAAGGCCTATCCCGGCACGATGGTCGTCTACACCGCCGCGAAGCTGCAGAACCTGCTCCAGGACGACGCGGACAAGGTCGCGCAGTTCATCCGGACGGCGACCACCGAGGGCCAGAAGGCGGGCACCGGCAACGGCGAGCTCCCCGGGGGCTTCCTGCCGATCGAGAAGAGGGGCGCGACTCGCAAGCTCTTCGAGGTCGCCCAGGAGGTCGCGACAGCCGTCGAGGCGCAGACCCCCGAACCCACAGAACCGTCTGCGACGGACACCACCGCGCCCACGCTGCCGCCCGACACCGGTGACTCCGGTGACGTCGGCGACGCCCCGGACGGGGAGGTGCCCACCGACGGCCCGAGCGCGGCTCCGAGCGCGGCTCCCTCGGCGGAGCCGCTGGCCATGCCGCAGACCGAGGCGGTCAGCTCCGACCTCGGAGACCGGGCGGTGCCGGTGCTGCTGATCCTCGGCCTGATCGGCATCGCGCTGACCAGTGCGGTGCGGTTCTTCGTCAGACCTCCGCGGGGGGACTACCAGTGACCGCGACCCTGCCCGACCGGGAGGTCGGCGTCGTGAGCCCGCCGCTTCCGGCGCCCACACCTCCGCCGGCACGCGCCGTCCGAGCGCCCGAGCCCCGGCTCCCGAGGCAGGGCGACGACCTGTGGACCGTGGTCTCGACCGCGGGGACGATGGTGGCGATCGTCTGCCTCTGGGTCGTCGGCCAGCTGATGTTCCTCAGCAGCTTCGCCGAGAACCGCTCCCAGGAGCTGCTGTATCGCGAGTTCCGCGTCGCGGTGGCCAGTGCGACGGCATCGATCGGCCCCACCACACCGGTCGGTGACCCGGTCGCGACAGTGCGGATCCCGCGGATCGGCGTCTTCCAGGTCGTCGTCGAGGGCACGGCGTCCGGCGACACGCTCGCCGGGCCGGGGCACCTGCGCAAGACGGTCCTGCCCGGCCAGGCCGGCACGTCGGTCGTCTTCGGCCGCGCCGCGACGTACGGCGGGCCGTTCCGCGACCTCGGCGAGCTCCGGCCCGGTGACGACATCGACGTCGTGATGGCGCAGGGCGAGGTCCACTTCAAGGTGGTCAACGTCCGGCGGGCCGGCGACGCGTACTCGCAGCCGCTGCCGGCCGGCGGCGCCCGGCTGATCCTCGCCACTGCGGAGGGCTCCGGCCCGCTTGCCGCCCTCAGCCCCGGGTCGGTGCTCTACGTCGACGCCGACGCACCCAAGGGCTTCATCCCACCGTCCGGCCTGCCCGCGACGGTCCCTGATCCGGAGCAGATCATGCACAGCGACCACGGGGCCTTTCCGCTCCTGGCGCTGCACCTGGCCCTGCTCCTGGCGGCAACTCTCGGGGTTGTCGTCGCCCGTCAGCGCTGGTCCGCCCGATTGGTCTGGATCGTCGCAGCTCCCGTCGCCGTGGGCCTCGCCTGGTCCACGACCGACGTGGTGGTGCGGCTCCTGCCCAACGTGGTCTGACCCGCGCGATAACACCGCACCACCGGCACTACTCGCACCACCGGCACTACCCGCACCACCCGCCCGGCCGTTCGCGGCCTCATCAATGGAGAAGAGATGCACGCACGCAAGTTCCTCGTCGCTGCGGCGACCTGTGCCGTCACCGTGTCGGTGCTGGCACTGACGGGCGCCCCGGCGTCGGCCGTCACGTCCAACCCCCAGCCCGACGACACGGCGGGCACGCCGGTCGCGGCAGACCTGATCGGCGTCGGCTCCGACACCTCGATGCACGCGGTCAAGGTGGTGGGGGATGCCTACAACGCGACCTCGCCGGCCAACAAGATCTTCACCTACGCGGCCTGTCCGCCCGCGCCGGACGTCTGCGGCACCATCACCCTTCCGAGCGGTGACATCACCCGGCCCAACGGGTCCGGGAACGGCAAGAAGACGCTCTACGGCGCGAGCAACGTCCCCGACATCGACTTCGCCAGGTCCTCCTCAGCGAACGACGCGACCGAGACCAGCGCCGGGCTCCAGATGTTCCCGTTCGCGCTGGACACGTTGGCGATGGTGGTGTCGGGGAACGTGACCTCGAACGCGCCTGCCAACCTCACCCCGGCCCAGATCGTCTCCATCTACAAGGGCGACATCACCAACTGGAGCCAGGTGGGAGGCTCGTCCGGCACCATCGCGGTCAAGATGCCGCAAACGGGCTCCGGCACGTACAGCTTCTGGGTCGGCCAGCTGAAGGCCATGAACGGCGGCGTCGACGTGGCCGTCACCGGCTCAGCGGTGTTTGTGCAGGAGCACGACGACAGCACCATCAAGAACGACCCCAACGCAATCGCACCGTTCTCGATCGGCCGGGCTCAGCTGCTCGGCAGCACCCTGCGGATCGAGACCGGATGGGAGGCGAAGCGAGCGATCTACAACGTGGTCCGTGGTGCCAACGTGGCCGACCCCGGGATCCTTGCGGCCTTCGGCAGCAGCGGCTACTTCTGCTCGGCCGCGGCCAAGCCGCTGATCGAGCAGGCCGGCTTCAAGCAACTGTTCACACCGTCCAAGGGTGGCGCCTGCGGCGCACCGACGCAGACCGCGACGAGCAACTTCGTCGTGGACAACGTGCAGACGACGACGACTGTGACGGTCACCAGCGCCAGCGCATCCTCGGCCCGCATCGTCGCGGCTGTCACCGGCTCAACCGCGCCGAGCGGCACCGTGGCGTTCTACGAAGGTGCCACTCTGCTGCAGTCCGGTGTGCCGCTGACGTCGGGCCAGGGCGTGCGCGTCCAGGCGGCCAACCCGGGAGCGCACACCTATCGGGCCGTCTTCACCCCGGCCGCCAACTCGCCGTTCCTCGCCTCTGAGGGCACCGGCACCGGCACCGTGCAGAAGGCCACATCGAAGCTCAGCGCCGCGTTCCCGAAGACCGTCAAGTTCGGCAAGAAGGCCAAGGGCACGGTGACCGTGACCCTGACCGGCTCGTCGTCCAAGGCCACGGGGACGGTGACCATCAAGGACGGCAACAAGGTCGTCGGCACCGGCACCCTGGTCAACGGAAAGGTGACCATCACCCTGAAGAAGAAGCTCAAGCCCGGCAAGCACAAGCTCACGGTCTCGTGGGCCGGTGACGTCAACGCGTCGGGCAGCGAGGCGAAGGTCAAGATCAAGGCCCTGGCCAAGCCGAAGCCGAACAAGTAGCCGAAGCAACCAGCGCAGCACCACCTCGCCGGCCCGGGCGGGAGACTCCCGCCCGGGCCGGCGCCCAACCTCTGCACCGAGAGAGACACCAATGACCACCACGCCGTCGCAGGACATCGACCTGGTCCCCGCCGTACCTCCGGACGCCGCTCCCGGCGCGTCCCGCACCGGGCTCGCGGAGCTGCGCGCGGTCGACATCACCGCGTGGTTCGGCCAGCACAAGGTGCTCGACCGGGTCTCGCTGACGATGCCGGCCGGTGGCGTCACCGCGCTGATCGGTCCGTCGGGCTGCGGCAAGTCGACGTTCCTGCGGATCCTCAACCGGATGCACGAGCTGGTCCCGTCGGCCGCCCTGGCCGGCGAGGTGCTGCTCGACGGCGAGGACATCTACGACCCGTCGCGCAAGCTGATCGACGCCCGCCGCGCGATCGGGATGGTGTTCCAGAAGCCGAACCCGTTCCCGGCGATGTCGATCCGGGAGAACGTCCTGGCCGGGCTCAAGCTCACCGGCACCAGGGCCTCCCGCGGGGCCAAGGAAGTGATCGTCGAGTCCTGCCTGCAGAAGGGCGGTCTCTGGAACGAGGTCAAGGACCGGCTCGACGCCCCCGGCGGCAGCCTGTCCGGCGGCCAGCAGCAGCGGCTCTGCATCGCCCGGTCGCTCGCGGTCAAGCCGCGGGTGCTGCTGATGGACGAGCCGTGCTCGGCCCTCGACCCGACCTCCACCCGGGTGATCGAGGAGACGATGGTCGAGCTGGCGCGCGAGGTCACGATCGTGATCGTCACCCACAACATGCAGCAGGCCGCCCGGGTCTCCGACACCTGCGCGTTCTTCCTCGCGTCGCAGGGCACACCGGGCGTCATCGTCGAGCACGGCCAGACCGACGCGATGTTCGGCAGCCCCCAGGACCAGCGGACCTCGGACTACGTCAACGGCCGATTCGGATGAGATTCGGGTGACCTTCCGCCACCTGCTGTTCTTCGCCGGTGCCTTGGCGTTGGTCAGCTCGGTGGCCTGGCTCGCGCAGCAGCAGACCTCCACGGGGGACCCGGTGCTCAGCTCGGCGGGGCCGCCCAGCCTTGCAGCCCAGCCGGCGCCCGGTCCGGCGCCCTCGGCCGCTCCCGTCTCGTCGTCCAGCGTGCCCTCCGCCGACGCTCGCTGGGTTCGACGTACGGCGACCGCCGCCGGCATCCCGGAGGTGGCCGTGGCGGCGTACGCCCGCGCGGTGCTGGGTGCGCCGGCCTCGTGCGGCCTCGGCTGGACGACGCTGGCCGGCGTCGGCTGGGTCGAGTCGCAGCACGGGACCCTCGGCGGCCGCTCGCTGGACGCATCCGGCCATCCCTCGTCGCCGATCGTCGGCCCGGCCCTGGACGGTGTCGGGCCGGTCGCCGCGATCCGGTCCAGCGCGGAGAGCGCCCGGCTGCATGGCGACTCCGAGTGGGACCACGCCGTCGGTCCGCTCCAGTTCCTCCCCTCGACGTGGGAGACCTGGGGCCGCGACGGCGACGGCGACGGCACCGCCGATCCGCAGGACCTCGACGATGCCGCTGCCGCCGCCGCGGCGTACCTCTGCGGCACCGGCCAGGACCTCACCAGCGGCCCCGGGTGGTCGGCCGCTGTCTACGCCTACAACCACAGCAGCTCCTACGTCAGTACGGTCTACCTGGCGGCGACGACGTACGCCGAGCGCGCCGCCGAGTGACGAACCCGAGGCCGACACCTGATGGATCCGGACCAGTCGAGCGCACGCACCGCCCTGCGCCAGGCCGCACACCGGGTGCTGTGCGCGGAGACCGGCGCGACCGCCGTGACTCGGCTCTGCCAGCGGTGTGGCAGCTCCGAGCACGGCCGGCCGCTGGCCCTGGTGCCGGCCGGAGCGGCTCCCGCGGTGAGCATCTCCTATGCCGCAGACCTGGTCGCCGTGGCCTGGAGCTGGACCGGCGCGGTGGGCATCGACATCGAGGACGACGGGCCGCCGCTGGACGGCATCGACCGCCGGGCCTGGACCGAGACCGAGGCGGCGTTCAAGGCGGACGCCGACGTGGCGCTGACCGCGCTCGAGCTGCCGGACGGGTACGTCGGCACGGTCGCGGGCGACCAGGTCAGCTGGCGGCTAGTGCCCCGCACGTGAGGTCCTTGGCGCTTCGCGCCGCCAAGACACGCACCTCGCGTCGTTGGCGTCACTCGAAGTACGTCCAGTAATCCAGCGCTCCGCCGCCTTGCGATGCACGCACCCTGGAGACGCGAAGCATCAAAGGACCTCACGTGCGGGGCACTACAGGTCCGGCAGCTCCTTCTGCATGAGCCACGCGTCGAGCAGCCCGTCCAGGACGATGCCGGTGTGGCCGATCGCGAACGCCGTGAAGTCCTCGGTCGTCACCGAGCCGCCGGCGTGCTCGGCCACCCAGCCCTTCAGCAGCGAGAAGAACGCATCGTCGCCGACCTGCAGCCGGAGCGCATGCAGCGTGAGCGCGCCACGCTTGTAGACCCGGTCGTCGAACATCAGCTCCGGACCCGGGTCGGCGAGCAGGAAGTCCTGGTCGAGCTCCGACAGTCGCCCGTGGTGGTGCCGGGCCCAGTGGTCGGCGCTCTCGCCGCCCGATGCCTCGGACCAGAGCCACTCGCAGTAGCAGGCGAACCCTTCGTGCAGCCAGATGTCCCGCCACCGCGCCAGCGTCACCGCGTTGCCGAACCACTGGTGGGCCAGCTCGTGCGCGACCAGGCGTATCGCGTCCCAGTCGTCGCGGCAGAAGTTGCGTCCGAACGTGGACAGGCCCTGCGACTCGAGCGGGATCTCGAGGTCGTCGGGAGTGACCACCGCCGTGTAGCCCTCGAACGGATACGGGCCGAACCAGTCGACGAAGGTGGTCATCATCTCCGGCTGGCGGCCGAAGGCGGCGTCGAACCCGGCTCCCACGTCGGCCGGGACCGCGGCGACCATCGGGACCGGCGTGCCGTCGTACGGTCGGAGCTCGTAGCGCCCGATCTGGACCGTGGCCAGGTAGGTCGCCATCGGCTCGACCTGCTCGTAGTGCCAGGTGACGGTGGACGAGCCACGCCGCTTTCCTGCGAGCGAGCCGTTCGCGACGACCGTGTAGTCGGCCGCGGCCGTCACGGTGATCGAGTACGACGCCTTGTCGTCGGGCCGGTCGTTGCACGGGAACCAGGTCGGGGCGCCGTGCGGCTGGGCGGCCACGATCACGCCGTCGGTGAGCTCCTCCCAGCCGGCATCCCCGTGGTGCTTGTCGATGAGCGGCTTGGGGGCGCCGGCGTACTTGACGACCAGGCGGAACGCCGTGCGCTGGGCGATCGGCGCCCGCAGAGTGAGGACGAGCCGGCCGCTACGGGCTGCGTACTTCGCGGGCGGCCGGCCGTCGACGGTCACCTTGGCGACGTCGAGTCCGGCCAGGTCGAGGACGACCCGGGTCAGGTCCTGGTCCGCGACCGCGTCGATGACCGCCTCCGCCCGCAGCTGGTTGCCGGCCAGGTCGTAGTCGAGGTCGAGCGCGTAGTGCGCCGCGCTCCAGGCGCGGTCGCCGTGGCCGGGCAGGTACGGGTCGGCGGTCGGTAGCCCGGGGGTCCCAGGCAGCTTCACTCGGGCGCCCACGGGCCGATCGGGTTGCCGATCCAGACGGTCTTGTCGGGCACAGACTCACCTCTCATGACCAGCGACACGGGACCGACCGTAGCGTGCCGCCCGAGCGTGGCCGCGGGGAGGATCACGCTGTTGGGGCCGAGGGTGGCGCCGCGCTTCAGGATGACCCGATCCATCGACAGCATCCGGTCGTGGAAGAGGTGCGTCTGCACCACCGTGCCCTGGTTGACCGTCGCCCCGTCGCCGAGCTCGACGAGGTCGGTCTCGGGCAGCCAGTAGGTCTCGCACCACACCCCTCGGCCGATCTTCGCGCCCATCAGCCGGAACCAGAGGTTGAGGAGGGGAGTGGCTGCGACCGCCCGGGCGAACCACGGCGCGGCCACCACCTCGACGAAGGTGTCGGCCAGCTCGTTGCGCCAGACGAACCAGCTCCACAGCGGGTGCGCACCGGGCTTCAGCCGACCGATCAGCAGCCACTTCGCCGCGACGGTCACGAGAGCCGCGACCAGCCCGGCGACGGCCAGGAGCGGTGCGGCGAGGACGAGGGCGAGCAGCACGCCGTACGACCGGTCGAGCAGCGCGGCGAGCACGATCGCCACCCCCGCGGCCAGGCCCGCGCTGACGGCGACGGGGACGAGCCGTCCGGCCTCGACGAACGCGCGGGCGACCTTGAGCCGGGTGGGCGGGTCGTAGGTCCGGCCCGAGTCGTTGTCCTCGGCCGTGCGTCGCAGCTGGGCGGGCGGGCTGCCCAGCCAGGACTCCCCGGCGTGGGCGGTCTTGCGGCGCGGGGCCGCCGACAGGACCGCGACCAGCGAGGCCTTGGGGACCTTGCGGCCGGGCGCGGCCATGCCGGAGTTGCCGACGAACGCGCGCTTGCCGATCTTGACCCGCTCCACGCGCAGCCAGCCGCCACCGAGCTCGTAGCCACCGATCAGGGTGTCGTCGGCGAGGAAGGACTGGTCGTTGACCTGGGTCAGCGACGGGATCATCAGCACGGTGGAGGCCTCGACGTCCTTGCCGATCCGGGCCCCCAGCAACCGCAGCCAGGTCGGGGTGAGGCTGGAGGCGTAGAGCGGGAACAGCCAGGTCCGCGCATCGTCGAGCACCCGCACCGTGGTCCACACAGCGAGGGCGGCGCCGCTGCGGACGGCGTGCACGCCCGGCCGGACGGCCCGGCCGGCGGCCCGGACCACGATGAGGACGAGGAGGGCCAGGACCAGCATCCCGACGACCACCGAGACCGGCAGCCAGGCCAGCAGGCCGAGCAGGTCGACGTACGACGTGGGCTCGCCCGCCAGCAGCACCGGCAGGGCCGCTCCGGCCAGGACCGCTGCGATCGGCAGGCAGGAGAGCAGGACCGCGACCGCGCCGTACGCCGCGGTCCAGGCGCGGCTGGTGGGTGGCCGGTCCGACCAGGGACCGCGGGCGCGCTTCTGGATCCGCTCGGCGGGGGAGCCCGACCAGTACTCGCCGTCGGGGACAGTGCCGAACACCGACGAGCCGGGAGCGACCTCGGCGTCCTTCCCGACGTCGGCGCCGGGACACAGCATGCTGCGCGCCCCGACCCGGGCGCGGGCACCGACCTGCACCGGCCCGAGGTGCACGACGTCACCGTCCACCCAGAAGCCACCGAGGTCGACCTCCGGCTCGACCGAGCAGCCCGAGCCGAGCCTGAGCATGCCGGTCGCCGGTGGGATCGAGTGCAGGTCCACGTCCTGACCGACCTGGGCGCCGAGCAGCCGGGCGAACCACGTCATGTACGGCGCGCCGGCCAGGCCGGTCGCACCGAGCTCGTCGACCACGCGCTGGGCGAGCCACAGCCGCAGGTGCACCTTGCCGCCGCGGGGGTGGTCGCCGGGCTTGGACGCGCCGCAGCAGGAGGCGGGCGCCGGCCGCCGCGAGCAGCATCCGCCCGGGTGGGGTCACGAAGACGAGCCATCCCAGGCCCAGCAGCCACCACGGCAGCTGTGGCAGCAGGGTCCAGCCCAGGCCGTCGGCCAGCAGCCGCGAGCCGATGCCCACCCAGACCAGCCAGTACGGCGCCGCCAGGGCGCGCAGCAGCAGGGTGGCCACCACCTGTCCGGTCTGGGTCTTCAGTGGTGTCGGCGGGACGCTGCGGTCGGAGGTCGGGCCGGCGGCCTGCAGCTGGTCGAGGTACGCCGCGAGCGTGCCGACGGTCGGGTGCTCGTAGAGGTCGCCGACCACGACCTCGGGGAACCTCGCCCGCAGCCGCGACACCAGCTGCGCGGCGGTGAGGCTGCCGCCGCCGAGGTCGAAGAAGTCGTCGCCGGGCGCGCGCACGTCGGCGCCCAGCACCTCGAGCCACAGCTCGGCGATCCAGGCCATCGTTCCGGTCAGCCCGCGCTCGGCTGGTGCCTCGCTCTCGGCGGGGAGCGGCCATGGCAGCGCGTCGCGGTCGACCTTGCCGGAGGTCCGGGTGGGCAGGGCGTCGACGACCGCCAGGCGCGGCACCAGCGCGGCCGGCATCGAGTGCCGGAGCAGGTCCATGGCCTGGGCGCGGTCGAAGGCTGGGTCACTGGCGGGGTCTGTCGCGACGTACCCGACGAGGAGCTGGTTGCCCGCCGCGGTCTTGCGGACCGCCGCCGCGGCGCCCACGACGCCCGGAATCGGCAAGGAGCGCCGAGTCGATCTCGCCCAGCTCGATCCGGCGGCCGCCGAGCTTGATCTGGTCGTCCGCGCGACCGCCGAAGAGCAGTCCGGCCGGGTCGTTCACCACGAGGTCACCGCTGCGATACGCGCGCTCCCAGCCGAGGCTCGGCATCGGCGCGTACTTCTCGGCGTCCTTGGCCGGGTCGAGGTAGCGAGCCAGCCCGACGCCGCCGATGATCAGCTCGCCCGTGGCGCCCTCGGGGACCGGCTGACCGGCGGCGTCGACCACCGCGAGGTCCCAGCCGTCGAGCGGCAACCCGATCCGGACCGGCCCCTCGACGGTGAGCTCGGCGCCGCACGCGACGACGGTGGCCTCGGTCGGGCCGTAGGTGTTCCACACCTCGCGGCCGGGCGCCACCAGCCGGGTGGCGAGCTCGGGTGGGACGGCCTCGCCGCCCATGATGAGGAGGCGGACGTCGGCCAGGGACTCCGGTGGCCACAGCGCGACGAGGGTCGGCACCGTGGACACCACGGTGACGTCGTTGGCGACGAGCCACGGGCCCACCTCGATGCCGCTCTTGACCAGCGCCCGCGGGGCCGGGACGAGGCAGGCGCCGTACCGCCAGGCCAGCCACATCTCCTCGCAGGACGCGTCGAAGGCCACCGAGAGCCCGGCCATCACCCGGTCGCCCACGCCGAGCGGCGCGTCCTGGAGGAACATCCGCGACTCGGCGTCCACGAACGCTGCGGCGCTGCGGTGGCTGACCGCAACTCCCTTCGGCGTCCCGGTGGAGCCGGAGGTGAAGATCACCCACGCGTCGTCTCCGAGGCCCGGCTCCTCGGGCTCGCGCGCCGGACCCTCGCGGCGCATCTGCACGGTCTGGTCGTTGCCGACGATCGCCGCGACGTCGGCCTCGTCGAAGACCAGCCGGGCCCGTTCGTCCGGGTCGTCGACGTCGACCGGGACGTACGCCGCTCCAGCCAGCAGGATGCCGAGGATGGCGACGTAGAGGTCGGTGGTGCCCGAGTTGATCCGCACGCCGACCTTGTCGCCGCGACCGATGCCGTGCGCGTTGAGCTCGCTGGCCAGCTCGTCGGCGGCCTCGGCGAGCTCGGCGTAGGTGAGCACGCCGTTGGCGGCGTCGACCGCCGGCTCGTCGGCGGCCTGCTCGACCGTGACCCGGAAGACGTCGACCAGGGTGCGCGGCGGAGGGGCCAGCTCACCTCGTCGCAGTGGGTCCACGGCCCGACGCTCGTGGACGGAGATGAACGGAGGGTGTCCACGCCGAGGGGTGAGAAGTCGCGGGACCCGCCCCGCCAGGGCGTCGGCGGCTGCCGCGCGAGACCTGTACATCTTCTGTTCAGGTGGGCTCTCTAGCGTGCGCCGCATGCTCATGGACGTTCGCGAGTACATCGACCGGCTGCACATCGACGGCCACACCATCGGCGAGGACCACGACGACGACCCGATCCTCATCGACCCTGCCGGCCGGGCCGTCGACACGTGGCGCGAGAACTACCCCTACGACGAGCGGATGACGCGCGAGGAGTACGACGAGACGAAGTACCTCCTCCAGGTCGAGCTGCTCAAGTTCCAGCGGTGGGCCGCGGACTCGGGCACCAAGCACGTGCTGCTGTTCGAGGGCCGCGACGCCGCAGGCAAGGGCGGCACCATCAAGCGCTACATGGAGCACCTCAACCCGCGCTACGCGCGGACCGTGGCGCTCGGCAAGCCGAGTGACCGCGAACAGGGGCAGTGGTTCTTCCAGCGCTACGTCCAGCACCTGCCCACCGAGGGCGAGATGGTGCTCTTCGACCGGTCCTGGTACAACCGCGCCGGCGTCGAGCGCGTGATGGGCTTCGTCGCGCCGCCGGAGTACGAGCAGTTCATGGCCCAGACGCCGCTCTTCGAGCGGATCCTCGTCGACAGCGGGATCTCGCTCACCAAGTTCTGGTTCTCGGTCACCCAGTCCGAGCAGCGGACCCGGTTCATCATCCGCCAGGTCGACCCCGTCCGGCAGTGGAAGCTCTCGCCGATCGACCTGGAGTCGCTCGACAAGTGGGACGACTACACCGAGGCCAAGGAGGCGATGATTCGGCGTACCGACACCGAGTGGGCGCCGTGGACGACCATCAAGAGCAACGACAAGAAGCGCGCGCGCATCAACGCGATGCGGCACTTCCTCGCCCGCTTCGAGTACGACGGCAAGGACGCGGACGTCGTGGGTGAGCCCGATCCGAGGATCGTCCAGCGGGGCATCGACGCGGTCGGGGACTGAGCCCTTCTTGGCAAGGTGAACTCTGGGCGAAGTGTTCCGCGGGGGTCTGTTGTCGCCCGCCTCGACTGGCGCAGGCTGCCGGAGTGACCGAAGCGACGCTCATCCTGGTCCTGGTGGTCGGGACCGCTCTGGCCTTCGACTTCACCAATGGCTTCCACGACACCGGCAACGCGATGGCGACGTCCATCGCCACCGGTGCGCTGCGGCCCAAGGTCGCCGTCGCGCTGTCGGCTGTGCTGAACCTCGTCGGTGCCTTCCTCTCCGTGGAGGTGGCGCTGACGGTGACCAACGCCGTGGTGAAGGTGCAGGACAAGAGCGGGGCACCGATACCGGAGCTCACCGCCGACCACGGCTATGCGCTGCTGCTGATCATCCTGGCCGGGCTGGTCGGCGGGGTGCTCTGGAACCTGCTCACCTGGCTGATCGGCCTCCCGTCGTCCTCGTCGCACGCGCTGTTCGGTGGCCTGATCGGTGCCGCGATCGCCGGTCTCGGGACGAGCGGCGTGAACTGGAACGGCGACGGCTCCAAGCTCGACGGTGTGGTCGGCAAGGTGATCCTCCCGGCGCTGATGTCCCCGCTCATCGCCGGCGTGGTGGCGGCGGTCGGCACCTGGCTGGTGTTCCGGGTCACCGCCGGGGTGGCGCAGCGGTTCACCGAGAACGGCTTCCGCTGGGGCCAGATCGGCTCGGCCTCCCTGGTGTCGCTGGCGCACGGCACCAACGACGCCCAGAAGACGATGGGCGTGATCACCCTGGCGCTGATCGCGAGCGGCCACTGGAGCGACACCGGGTCGGTGCCGTTCTGGGTCAAGCTCGTCTGCGCGTTGGCGATCGCGCTCGGCACCTACCTCGGGGGCTGGCGGATCATCCGCACCCTCGGCAAGGGGCTGGTCGAGATCTCCTCGCCGCAGGGCATGGCGGCCGAGTCCTCCTCGGCGGCGGTCATCCTGGTCTCCAGCCACTTCGGCTTCGCGCTGTCGACGACGCACGTCGCCACCGGCTCGATCCTCGGCAGTGGCGTCGGCAAGCCCGGCGGTCACGTGCGCTGGCGGGTCGCCGGCCGGATGGTGCTGGCCTGGCTGATCACCCTCCCGGCGGCCGGCGCCGTGGGTGCGGTGATGTGGTACCTCGGCGACGTGCTGGGCGGCTACGTCGGGCCGGTGGTCGTCTTCCTCGCCCTGGCCGCGCTGTCGGCGTACATGTTCGTGCGCTCGCAGCGGCAGCCCGTGCACCCCGGTAACGTCAACGACGAGTGGAGCGGCACTCCCGCGAGCTCGGTCAAGCAGGAGGTGGCCCTGTGAACGACAACCTCGGCTTCGCCCTCGAGGCTGCCTGGAAGGTGCTGCTGGCCGGGCTCGTCCTCGGCGCCGGGCTCCCGATGGTGTTCGCCTTCGGCGTGCGCTCGCTGGCCTGGGGCACCGGCGGCAGCGCAGAGGTGGCAGTCGGCGCCCGACCACACCCGGTCGGCCGCGTCGTCGCGGGGCTCTGCTTCGCCGTCGTGCTGACGGGGATCGCCCTCGGGCTCACCATCATCATTGCCGCCGGGCAGGGCAAGGTGGTCTCGTTCGACCACGTGTACCCGACCATCGTCGACAAGCCGAAGTGATCTGGCAGAGGAGATTCTGATGGCCTTGAACACCCGCCTGTCGGGGATCCTGGACTGGCTGCGCGAGGGCTACCCGGCCGGCGTACCACCCAAGGACTACATCCCGTTGCTCGCGCTGCTGCGTCGCCGGCTCACCGAGGACGAGGTCCGCGAGATCGCGCACGAGGTTGCGACTCTCGGCAACGGCAGCGAGAACGGCGCCGCTGAGATCGGCGTCCAGATCATCAAGCTGACCGACGCCATGCCGAGTCCCGAGGACATCGAGCAGGTGGAGGCCCGCCTGGTCAGCCACCACGGCTGGCCGCTCGACGACTGACCGACGTGGCGCGGTAGTCCGTCACCTTTGGCGGGCCACCTAGCCAGATTTCGTCCACAAAGGTGACGGACTACCCCGGACTTGGGGGCCCTGTGGGTTGCCCCAGCAGGAGTCTCTGGCCTCGACGAACCATGTCCGGATGGAGTCGTCGAACGAGCCGAGCCGGCCCGTGCCAGTCACCCGGCCTGGCCTGTTCGCGCCCGTTCGGCGTGACCCGGCAGGCCGCGCTGGCCCGACTCCTTGGGCAGCGAGTACCTCTGCGTGGAGGAGTAGCAGCCGAGGTCTGTTTGTGCCCTCGAGGGTCGTTCGATCGGTCGAACAGAGAATCGTGGAAGCTGCGGTGGTCCTGCCCGACGACCACGGCGGAGTGACGGGCTGGGCCGGGCTTCGATGGTCCGGCGGAATCTGGTTCAACGGCGCGGGTGTCGGTGGCGCGGAACGTCCCGTCGTGCTGGTCACGGGGGGCGACCACATCCGCCCCCAACCGGGGATCGCTGTGTCGCACGAGCGACTCGACCCTCGGGACCTGATCGTCATCGACGGCATCAGACTCACGACGTCGGTCCGGTCCGCGTGGTTCGAGATGCGGTACGCCGACAACCCTCGGAAGGCCGCAGTGGTGCTCAGCATGGCGGCGTACTCGGATCTGGTCTCGATCGACGAGCTCGCCGACTTCGCAGCGTTGCACCGAGGCTGGACCGGGGCGCCTCGCTGCCGGGCGGCGATCGCGTTGGCCGAGGAGAACGTCTGGTCACCCAAGGAGCTCGAGGTCACGCACGTCTGGTCCTTGGACGCTGAGTTGCCGCGGCTCTTGTGCAACGCACCCTTGTTCGACCTCCGGGGACGCTTCATCGCCACGCCGGACCTGCTGGACGTCGAGGCCGGCCTGGCCATCGACTACAACGGTGAGCATCACGCTCAGCTCACCACGCGAGTGCGTGACGCCGGACGTGACGAGGCTTTCCGGCGCCACGGCATCGAGACGCTCCCCATTCTGGGTCCCCATCTCTTGGACACCCCATCGCTGGTTCGGAGGATGCACGAAGCCCGGGGTCGGGCTCGGTTCGAGGCCGAGTCGACCCGCAGCTGGACCGCCGTACCGCCCTCGTGGTGGATCCAGACCCAAACCGTGGCCCTGCGGCGAGCGCTGTCGCCCGCGGACCGGGACCGCGTCCTCCGCTACCGGCGGGCGGCCTGAAATTTGGCGTCGTCCGTCACCTTCGGGTGGCCAATCAGCGCGCCAGACCAGCCAAAAGTGACGGACTACCACGCCACGGGCAGTCAGGGGAGCTGGAAGACGACTCGGCAGATTAAGTAGACGATCGCGGCGGCGGAGCCGGCCATGGG
Organism: uncultured Actinomycetota bacterium; assembly: GCA_963798045.1. Classification (GTDB taxonomy): domain Bacteria; phylum Actinomycetota; class Actinomycetes; order Propionibacteriales; family Nocardioidaceae; genus Nocardioides. Next base: position 265,131 of record CAWCSB010000032.1, on the reverse strand, counting down.
GAAGGTGAGGACCCAGGCGGTCACGATCGAGCGGGCCACGCCCCAACGCACTGCCGAGAAGCGCTTTGTCGCACCGACGCCCATCATCTGCCGAAGTGATCGTGTGGGTGGTCGAGATCGGGGCCTCGAAGACGAACGCCGTCGTGTACAGGACTCCGGCAGCCACGGTCTCGGCCGCGAAGCCGCGGGCCGGGTCGAGGTGGATGATCCGCCTGCCCAGGGTGCGCATGATCCGCCAGCCGCCGGACCAGGTGCCGAGCGAGATAGCACTTGCGGCGGCGAGGATGACCCACAGAGGCAGGTCGTCACCGTCGTTCACGTAGCCCGCCGTAAGCAGCGCCAGGAAGATCACGCCCATCGTCTTCTGCGCGTCCTGGAGGCCGTGGCCCAACGCCATGGCTGCAGCTGAGACCGTCTGCGCGAGGCGGAAGCCCCTGTTCGTGCGATGTGGGTTCCGCCTACGGAAGATCCACATGATCGCCAACATGAGGAGGAACGCCGCGCCGAAGCCGAACAACGGAGAGGCGATCATCGGGATGACCACCTTCTCGAGGATCGTTTGCCACTCGACGGTCACGCCGCCGGCCAGTCCCGCGCCGACCAGTCCGCCGATCAGTGCGTGCGAGGACGAGGACGGCAGCCCGTAGTACCAGGTGATCAGGTTCCAGCTGATGGCGCCGAGCAACCCGGCAAATCGATCACCAAGCCGTGGTTCTCCGAGACGCCGTCGATGGTGAGCACGCCTTGCACCGTCTTGGCGACCTCCTGCCCGAGCAGCGCGCCCACGAAGTTCATCACCGCGGCCAGAGTCAGCGCAATGCGCGGGGTCAGTGCTCGGGTCGACACCGAGGTGGCGATGGCGTTCGCCGCGTCGTGGAAGCCGTTGGTGTAGTCGAAGACCAAGGCGACGGCGACGACCGCGATGACGATCGCGAGGTCCACGCGCGCTCAGCTCTCCTTGACGGCGATCTGCTCGACGATGTTCGCGACGTTCTCGAACTTGTCGACCGCTCGTTCGAGGGCTTCGACGATGTCCTTGAGCTTGAGCACCTCGATCGTCTTGAACTCGCCGGAGAACAGCTTGGCCAGCATCCGGCGGTGGTTCTTGTCGCCGGTGTTCTCCAGCCGGTTGATCTCGATCCAGAACTCCTCGAGGGAGTCCATGGACTTGAGGCCGGGCATCGCCGCGGCGGTGAGATCCGCGCACCGCTGCAAGACCTCGACCTGCTGCGACAACTCCGGAGGCAGCACCTTGACCTCGTAGAGAAGGATCAGGTCGACAGCCTCGTCCATCATGTCCATGACGTCGTCGAGCCCCGAAGCCGAGCCGGTAGATGTCCTCGCGGTCGAACGGCGTCACGAAGGTCGAGTTCACCCGGCGGACGATGGCGTGCGTGGTCTCGTCGGCCTCGTGCTCGGCCTGGCGCATCCGGGCGGCGACGTCGTCGTGGACCGCGGTCTCGCTGAGCATCTCGGCGAGCAGCGCGGCGCCGACGACGAGGTGCTGGGCCTGTTCGCTGAAGAGGTCGTAGAACGCCGTGTCGACCGGGCGGAAACGCAATGCCACTGACTTCTCCTGGCGAGACGGCGGGTGTCCACTTCGGGGCCATTGACGGCCGCCCGACAGCCTAGGGGGTGTCCCGCCGCCACGCGCAAGTCAGGGTTCGTTCACCCTGCCGTACGGCGCCGGCGGTGGCGCTCGATCAGGGCCTCCTGATAGGACGTCTCGCCGCGGTTGTGCACCCAGTCGCCGTCGCTGCGGAGCTCCCACGCGGCCGTGTCCGGCCGGAACGCCAGGTCGAGCAGATCTCCGACCTCGGAGACCAGCGGGGCCTCGGGCAGGCGGACCAGCACCTCGACCCGGCGGTCGAGGTTGCGGTGCATCATGTCGGCGGAGCCGATCCACGCCTCCGGCTCGCCGCCGTTGTCGAACCAGTACACCCGGCTGTGCTCCAGGAACCGGCCGAGGATCGAGCGCACCTCGATGGACTCCGACAGCCCGGGGACTCCGGGCCGGAGCGCGCAGATCGCACGGGTCAGCAGCTGGACCGGGATGCCTTCCTGGGAGGCGAGGTAGAGCGCGTCGATGACGCCCTCGTCGACCAGCGAGTTCATCTTCATCCGGATCCGCGCAGGACGGCCGCCGCGGTGGTGCTCGATCTCGCGGTGGATCCGCTCGACCAGCCCGGTGCGCACCAGGTCGGGGGCCACCAGCAGCTGGTCGTAGGACGGGTTGCGGGCGAAGCCGGACAGGTTGTTGAACAGGTGCGCGACGTCCTCGCCGATCACCTCGTCGGTCGTGAGCAGGCCGAGGTCCTCGTAGATCCGCGCGGTCTTGCCGTTGTAGTTGCCGGTGCCGATGTGGGTGTACCGGTGGATGCCGTCCTGCTCGTCGCGCACCACCAGGGCCAGCTTGCAGTGTGTCTTGAGCCCGACCTGGCCGTAGACCACGTGGGCGCCGGCCTGCTCGAGCTTGCGCGCCCACCGGATGTTGGCCTCCTCGTCGAAGCGCGCCTTGATCTCGACCAGGACCAGCACCTGCTTGCCGGCCTCGGCCGCGTCGATCAGGGCGTCGATGATCGGGGAGTCGCCGGAGGTGCGGTAGAGGGTCAGCTTGATCGCCAGGACGTGCGGGTCGGCGGCGGCCTGCTCGATGAACCGCTGCACCGACGTGGCGAACGAGTCGTAGGGGTGATGCAGGAGTACGTCGTGGCGCCGGGTCGCCTTGAACACGTCGACGGGCGCGGAGGACTCCACCTCGGCCAGCAGCGGGTGGGTGGTCGGCACGAACGCGGGGTACTTCAGCGCCTCGCGGTTCTGGTTGGCGATGCCGTGCAGGCCGCGCAGGTCGAGCGGGCCGGGGAGCCGGACCACCTCCTCGTCGCTCACACCCAGCTCGGTGACCAGCAGGTCGAGGACGCCCTGGGTCATCGACTGCTCGACCTCGAGCCGGACCGGCGGGCCGAACCGGCGTCGGAGGAGCTCCTTCTCGAGCGCGGCGAGGAGGTTCTCCGCGTCATCCTCCTCGACCTCGAGGTCCTCGTTGCGGGTCACCCGGAAGGTGTGCACCTCGAGGACCTCCATGCCGGGGAAGAGGCGCTTGAGGTGCTCGCCGATGACGTCCTCCAGCGGGACGAACCGCTGGTTGCCGAGGGGCACGAACCGGTCGAAGATCGGCGGCACCTTGACCCGGGCGAAGTGCTGCTTGCCGGTCTTGGGGTTGCGGATCGTGACGGCCAGGTTGAGCGAGAGGCCGGAGATGTAGGGGAACGGGTGCGCCGGGTCGACCGCGAGCGGGGTGAGCACGGGGAAGATCCGGTCCTTGAACAGCTTCTTGCAGAACTTCTGCTCGTCCCGGTCGAGGTCACCCCACCGCACCAGGTCGATGCCGGCCTCGGACAGCTCCGGGACCAGCTGCTCGGTGAACAGCCGGGCGTGCCGTTCGCTGAGGGCGCGCGACCGCTCCCAGATCCCCTCGAGGATCTCCCGGGGCAGCATCCCGGACGCTGCGCGCACGGCGAGCCCTGCGGCGATGCGGCGCTTGAGGCCGGCCACCCGGACCATGAAGAACTCGTCGAGGTTGCTGGTGAAGATGGCCGCGAACCGGACGCGTTCGAGAAGCGGCTGCTTCTCGTCCTCGGCCAGCTCGAGCACCCGCTGGTTGAGCCGGAGCCAGGACAGCTCGCGGTCGAGGAACCGGTCCCCGAACTTCTCGACCCCGGCGAGCGCGGCCTCGGTCGCGACGTACGGCGGCTCGACGTCGAACGTCTCCTCGGGCACGCCGTCACCACGAGCCGCGACGGCGGTGTCGGCGCTGTCGAGGGTCATGCGGGCCAGTGTGGCACCGCTGCGTGAACGGGCAGTGACGAGACCGTCTCGGTGCGCGGGAGGTCAGAAGCGGCGGGAGCCGCCGGAGCGGGTGGAGGAGCGGCTGGAGCTGCCGCCGCCGAACGAGCTCCGGGAGCCGGAGCTGCCGGAGAACCGGCGCCCGCCGCCCGATCCCGAGCTGCCGGACCCTCCCGAGCCGCCGTCGTTCTCCCACACGAACTGGATGCCGCCCCAGGCGGGCTTGTCGGGTCGTGACACCGCCGGCGAGGGTGCGAACCGGATCCGTTGCACACCCTTGTCGGCAAAGGTGTGCCGCTGCCAGTAGCCGTTGACGTAGGGACGCGTGTAGCGGTCCCAGTCCCAGTACGGCCTGACCACGCCGCTCAGGCTGAAGGTCCGCACCTCGGGCTTCCGGCCGGCGTCGACCTCCTCGGCACACTTCGCGCACACGGGCACCTGACGCTCCAGGCCGAACTCCGGTGTGAACGGCCGCTCGGCGACGCTCGGGCCGTGCCGGGGGTCGAAGAAGCACGGCGCGGACCGCTGCGGCACCGGCTGGCCCCGGCGCAGGGCGTCGATGGCGACCAGCTCGAAGCGCGCGTCCGCGAGCCGGCGTACGACGTTCTCGACCTCGTCCGGGGTGTCCATCTCGGCTCGGCCGTCGCCATCTTCGGTGCCAGCGTCGACCCGCTGTCGGGCCTCCTCGACCAGGTCCAGGACCCGACGGGTGCGGTGGCTGAGCTCGTCGCTGGAGGCCGGCGCCGGCGGCAGCGCCGCCACCGTCCGCGACAGCTCGACGACCTCCTCCTGCAGTGCGGGCCGCAGCGCGTCGGCGACCTGGGCGTCCTCGGTCCGGCGCCGACGGTGCCGCTGCCAGCGGCTCCCCCCGATGATGAGCGCCAGCACCAGGCCGATCCCGCCGACGAGCCAGCCGATGATCGGCCACGGGTTCGTCTGCTCCTCGTCGGCGTGGTCGAGGAAGGCCTCCAGCATCGACACGTAGTCGGGTGCGCAGCAGTCGACTGCCCGGTCGACAGCGGTCTCGACCTCGTAGAACGGCCGTTCCTCTGAGAACTGGTACGCCGAGAACGACCGGCCGTCGTAGGACGTGTCCGCGTCGACGAGCACCGCGTAGGTGCCGTCCACTCCCACCCGGTCGTAGAGCTGGCCCGGCAGCTCGTCGTCGGCGTACGAGATGTCGTTGCTGTAGCCGGCGTCGGGATCGCTCGGGTCGCTCTCGCGCAGCGCGTCGGCCGGCACCACGAGAACGCGGACCGGCCCCGCTGTGTCCGCGGCCAGTGCGTCCAGGCGCGCCGCGTCGTCAGCACTGATCTCGCTCACCGCCGGATCGACGTACACCCCGGGATCGGCGAGCCGGATCGCCACCGCGTCGAAGTAGGCGTCGGCCCGGCCGGTGTCGGGGGTGTCGTAGCCGTAGTCGTAGTCGTCAGGGCTCTCGTCGGTGCCGGTGTTCTGCGCCGCGGCCCACAGCAGGAAGATGCCGACCAGGCAGAGGAACGGGACCACCTTGGCCAGGTTGATCCTCACTGGTCGATCCTCACTGGTCGATCCTCATTGGGTGCCCCCGTCGGTCAGCCGGTCGTAGCAGCCCCGGCAGACCGGGACCGGTCGGAGCGTGCCCCCGGGCGGCGCCCACGACACATCGGCGACCGAGACGCCGTGCGCGGGGTCGACGAAGCACGGCAGTCGGCGCGGCGGCGGCTCGGCCCCCGTGAGCAGCGCCTGGGCGCAGCCGAGCTGCCAGCGTGCGTACTCGGCGACCTGGGCGAGCTGCCGCAGCTCGTCGTCCCGGGTCAGCGAGTCGACCCGCCGCGAGGCATCGGCGTACGCGTCGAGGGCGGCCTGCACGTGGGCGGCGACCGCGGGGTCGGTGAGTGGTGGGTCGGCCGCGTCCAGCTCCTCGCCGAGCCGGGTCACGTCCTCGCGGGCCAGCGCGGCGCGGTCCTCGACCGTGTCCTGCTGGTCGCCGTACGTCGGGAAGCTGGGCCGGTAGTCGGCCGGGCCGGCCCAGGTCTCGCCGGAGGCGCGCCGGTGCGGCCGCCGGCGCCAGCGCAGCCAGCCGAGGATCGCGCCTGCGGCCACCGCGGCACCGACCAGCAGCGCCACGACCACCCAGGCCACCGAGACGCCGCCGTCGTCGGGTGCGCCGAGCTCGTCAAGCGTGCCGTTGAGGATCTGGTCGACCTGGCCGAGCGTGTGGTCCTGCACCTGCTCGGCCATGATCCGCCCGACCTCGATCGCGCCCGGGGCGTCGCCGTACCCAGCCGCATACGTGCCGGCGCCGCTGAGGTTGACGACGTAGATGCCGTCGACGCGACCCATGCCGTCGTACAGCTCGTCGAGCAGCGCCGAGGCCTCGTCCACGTCGGCGCCTTCTCCTTGCCGGATCGCCGTCGCCGGGAGCACCGCGACGAACACGTCGTCGCGCCAGCCGGTGATCCGGTCGCGCAGCGCGTCGGCGTCGTCGTCGCCCAGCGCTCCACTGTCCGGGCTGACGTAGACGGGGTCGCCGCCCTGCCAGGCAGCCACCGTCGCCTCGGCGTACGCCGCGTCGTCCAGGCCCGCGCTCGCAGCCGCTGCCGTGGCCGGGACCAGGAGCAGGAGCAGGAGCGCCCAGAGGGCGGACAGCGGGCGGGCCACGCGCTGTTCCTACCCCATGACCTCTGCGGACCATGCACCGCGGCTACCCTCGGCGGGTGCGCCGGATCCTCTCCCTGGTGGTCGCCGCACTGCTCGCGTCGGCCACCCTCAGTGCGCCGACCCACGCCATGACGCCCGGGCCCACCGCGCCCGCGGAGCGAGGCCATCCGCGGGCCCTGTTCTTCGGTGACTCCTACTTCATCGGCGGTGGCTGCAGCCCCGACGCGAAGCGGGACATGGCCCACCTGGCCGGCACTCGGCTCGGCTACCGCACGACCGTCCGGGGCGGCGGCGGCACCGGCTTCGTCTCCGCCAACCCCGAGTACGACCTCCCGCCGTACCTCGGGCAGATCCGCGACGGCGCCCTCGACCTGCGCGACCCGGAGCTCGTGGTGATCGGCGGCGGCTCCAACGACGTGGGGCAGCCGGTCGACCGGGTGACGAAGAACGCGCGGAAGGTCCTTCGCATCGCGCGGCACAAGTATCCGCGCGCGCTGCTCGTCCTGGTCGGGCCGCTCGACTCCTACGGCGGCTACGAAGACAGCATCCCGATCCGCGACGCGCTGCGCGGGGTCGCGAACCGGCTCGACGTGGCGTTCATCGATGACATGACCTGGCTCGCCGGCCACCCCGAGTGGCTGTGCGACGACTACGTCCACCCGACGTACGCCGCGCAGGGAAAGCTCGGGAAGCGGCTCGCCAAGGCGCTCAGGAAGCGCGGCGCCTGATCCCTCCCGGCTGCTTGGTGTGCTGTCACTAGAGTTGCGGTGTGGCACGCCTGGTCCGAGCGCTGGCTGCGCTCGGCGCGGCTCCGTTGCTTCTTGTCCTCGTGGGCTGTGGCGCGGGCGGAGAGGGCACGACCGCGGCAAGCCCGGTCAGGCAGGCCGGCCCCACCGAGGCGGTGCCGACGCCCACCGCCCGGGCGACGCCTCCGACGCGGACCTCGCCCGCCCGGGGGTCGGGGCCGACCACGTCGCTGTTCTTCGGGGACTCCTACATCGTCGGGGGCGCCTACACGGGCTCGAACAACTCCATGGGTGCGATCGCAGCCCGCCGACTCGGCTGGAGCTACGAGATCCGCGGCGGCGGCGGCACCGGCTTCGTGTCCGGCAACCCGGACTACAACATCGCGAACTTCCTCGGGCAGATCCGCAATGGCGCGCTCGACGTCGGCCCGGTCGACTGGCTGGTGATCGAGGGCGGCGGCAACGACAAGCACGACGCCCCGGGACTGGTCACGAGGCGCGCGGTCAAGACCCTCAAGGCCGCGGCCAAGCGGCACCCCGAGGCGCGGCTGGTGCTGGTCGGGACGATGGACCCGACCGTCGACAGCTTTCGCCGACACCGACGCGGTGATCGGCGCCTTGGCGGCCGCGGCGACCCGGCTCGGGATCCCCTACATCAACGCGCAGCACTGGCTGGAGGGCCGGCAGGACCTGGTGGGGCCGGACTACGACCACCCGACGCCGGCGGGCCACCGGCTCTGCGGACGCAAGCTGTCGAAGGCCCTCCGGGGGCTGGAGTAGGTCACCCGTCGGGGTAGTCCGTCACCTTTGGCGGGCGAAACCGCAGTTTTCAACAGCCAAGGGTGACGGACTACCCCCGAGCCTCGGCTTCTTCCAGTTGGAGGAGCCGCTCCCGCGCCTCGGTGAGCTCCTCGGCCAGCCGGGCCGCGGCGCGCTCGGCCGTCGCCCGCGCGGCGATCGCCTCGGTGGCCGCCTCCTCGGCGGCGACCCTGGCGTCGATCGCCTCGCGGAGCCGCTCGTCATGCTCCTCGGAGGCGACCTGGAGGTTGGCCAGGGCCTCGGCGGTCCGCCACTCGGCGGTGGCGCGCTCCTTGCCTGCGCGGGTGGCCCGCTCGGCCTGGGCCTTCGCGGTCTCCTCGGCGGTACGTCGCGCCTCCTGGGCATCGAGCGCGGCCTGCTCGGCCTCGGTGCGCGCCTGGTGCGCTTCGGTCGCGGCCTCGGCGTGCGCCCGGGCGGTCTCCTCGGCCGCGGTGCGGGCGGCGTGGGCCGTGCGGGCCAGCTCGGAGTGCTCCTCGGCCGTACGGTGCGCGGCCTCCTCGGCGGCGGAGGCGGCGACCGTGAGCGCATGCTGGTCGAGCGTGCGCCGCTCCGCCTCCTCGCGCAGCCGCTGCGCCTCCTCGGCCGTCGCCGTCGCCTCGGCCGTGAGCTGCTCGGCCGCGGTGCGCTGCTCGTGAGCTGCAGCGGCCTCCGCGCCGTGCTCGCGGGCGGTCGTCTCGGCGGACTCTCGCGCCCGGTGCGCCGTCTCCGCGGCCTGCTCGGCCGCGGTCTGGGCGTCGTGGGCCGCGGTCGCCTCGGCCAGCTGGGCCGCGGCGAGCTCCTCGGCCGCGGTCCGGTCGGCATGGGCGGTCGCCGCCTCGATGGCCCGTGCCTCGGCGGCTTCGTGTGCGGCCTGCTCCGCGGCCGCGGCGCGCTGGGCGGCCTCCGCGGACCTGGTGCTCGCCTCCTCGGCGACCGTGCGCGCGGCGTGAGCGGTCTCGGCGTCGGAGGCCTGCATGGTCGCGACCTGCTCGGCGGCGGCGCGTTCGGCGACGGCGGCGCGTGCGGCCTCGGCCTGCTGGCGTGCGGCTTCCTCGGCGGCCCGGCGGGCGTCGTACGACGCCTGCGCGGCGGCCTCCGCCTCGACCCGCGCCTCGTGCGCCAGTCGCGCGGCCTCGGCGTGCTCGGCGGCGACGGCGTCGGCCTCGGCCCGCGCGTCGTGCGCGACCCGGGCGGCCTCGGCCTGGGCCTCGGCGGCCTCGTGGGCTGCGACCTCGGCGGCCGCTGCCTGACCGGCGAGGGTCCCCTGCTGGGCGGCGACCTGCTCGGCCTCGGCGCGCTGGGTGTGCGCCTCGTCGGCAGCGCGTTCGGCCAGGAGCCGCGCCTCGTGGGCCTCCCGGGCCAGCCCGGCCTGCTCCGTGGCAGCGCCCTCGGCCGCGGTGCGGGACTCGTGGGCGACGCGGGCGAGCTCCTCGGCCGTGGCCTGCGCCTCGTGGGCGCCGCGGGCGGCCTCGGCCTGCTCGGACGTGGCCCGCTCTGCCGCGACCCGGGCGTCGTGGGCGGCCTGGGCCGCGGCGGCGTGCTCGGTGGCGTTCTCGTGAGCAGCGAGCTCCGCCTCGGCTGCCTCGGCGGCGGCGGTGCCCTGGGCGGTCGCGGCCTCCTCGGCCGCCAGCCGGGCGGCGTGCGCCTCATCGGCGGCGCGCTCGGCGGCCAGCCGCGCCTCGTGGGCCTCCCGGGCCAGCTCGACCTGCTCGGCGGCGGCGGTCTCGGCGGCTGCCCGCACCACCTGGGCTGACTGAGCGATGTCCTCGGCGGTGGCCCGGCCCTCGTGCGCGAGCCGAGCCTGCCAGGCCTGTTCGGCGGCGGCCTGCTCCGCGGCCTGACGGGCGGCCTGCGCCTCGGATGCCTCGGTGGCCCGGGTCTCGGCGGCCTCGTGCGCGGCCAGCGCCGCGGCCTCGGACTGCTCGGTCAGCGCGGCCTGCTCGGTCGCGGCCTGCTCGGCCTGCTCGCGCGCCCGATGCGCCTGCTCACCGGCGTCGGCCGCCTCGGTCGCCGCCTGCTCGGCAGCGATGCGGGCCTGTTGCGCCTCCTCGGCGAGCCGGGCGTGCTCCGCCGCGGCCTGCTCGGCCGTCGTTCGCGCCTCGTGCGCCTCGCGAGCCAGCACCTCGGCCGCGGTCCGGGCCTCGTGGGCCTCCCGGGCGGCCTCGGCCTGCTCGGTGGAGCGAGTCTCGGCCTCGGTGTGGGCGGCCTGCGCTGCCTCTGCCTCCGCGGCGCGGGCCTGCGCGGCCTCGTGGGCCGCGTGCTCCGCGGCGGCGGCCTGGCCGGCGGCGGCGGCGTGGTCGAGCGCAGCCTGCTCGGCCGCGAACCGCGCGGTCTGCGCCTCGTCAGCGGCCTGCTCGGCGGCCTGCCGCGCCTCGAACGACTGCCGGGCCAGGTCCGCCTGCTCGGCGGCGGACTCCTCGGCGGCGGTGCGCAGCATCTGCGCGGACTGGGCGATGTCGTCGGCCGTGGCCCGGCCCTCGTGGGCGGTCCGCGCCTGCCAGGCCTGCTCCGCAGCGGACTCCTCGGCGGACTTTCGGGCGGTGTGCGCCTCGGCGGCCTCGGTCGCTCGCGCCTCGGCGGCCTCATGGGCGAGCCGCTCCGCCTCGGCGGCCTCGGCGGCCCGACTCGTGTGCGTGCGGGCCAGCTCCTCGACCTCGGCCAGGGCCTCGGCTGCCTCGACAGCGGAGGTCTCGGCGCGGGTGCGGCCGGCGTACGCCTCGTCGGCCAGTCGGGCGTGATCTGCCGCGGTCTCGTCGGCGGCGGTCCGGGCCTCGTGCGCGGCACGCGCGAGCTCCTCGGCCTCGGTGCGCGACTCGTGCGCGATGCGGGCCAGCTCGGCGTGCTCGGCGGCCAGCGTCTCCGCCTCCGCCCGGGCGGCCTGCGCTTGCTCGGCCTCCTCGCCCCGCTCGCGGGCCGCCTCGTGGGCGGCGTGCTCCGCGGCCGCCGCCTGGCTGGCGAGCTGGCCGTGCTCGCGGGCGGCCTCCTCGGCCTCGGTGCGGGCGGCGTGCGAGGCCTCGGAGGCAACCCGCGCCTCCTCGGCGACATGCTCGGCCAGGGCCAGCGCGTCGCGGGCGGTGGCCTCGGCGCGGGCGATCGTCGCGCGGGCGCGCTGCTCGGCCTCGGTGACCACGGCCCGCGCTGTCTCCTCGGCGGAGGCGACCAGGTCGCGGGCGCTCTCCTCGGCCACCTGCCGGGCCTCGTGCGCGGTCTGGGCGTACTCGGCGTGCCTGGTGGCCGCCTCGTCCGCGATCTGCCTGGCCTCGGCGTGCTCGGCGGCCGCCCGCTCGGCCTCCTCACGCAGCTCGGCCTGCTCGCGGGCCGCAGCCTCGGCGCGCTCACGCGCCAGCGTCGCGATCTGCGTCTCCTCGAGAGCCTGGGACCGGACCGTCTCCAGCTCCTGGGCCAGGGTGGCCAGCCGGGACTCGGCCTCACCGCGTTCGCGGTGCGCCTGAGCGGCGCTCGAGGCGTGCTGGCGGGCCTGCTCGTCGGCCTCCGCTCGGGCCGCCAGCGCGGCGGCGGCCGCCTCGTGCTGGGCCTGGGCCTGACCCTCGGCCTCGGCCCGGGCGGCGTTGGCCTCGCTCGTCAGCTCGGTCTGCTGCCGCGCGACCTGCTCGGCGGCGTACCGCGCCCGGGCCTGGGCCTCCGCGAGCTGCTCGGCCTGCTGGCGCTCCAACGACGCGGCCTCGGCGGCCTGCGCCTGCTCGAGCGCGGCCTGCTCGGCGAGCAGGCGCTCGCGGTTGCTGGCCAGGGCGGCTTCCTCGGCGGCACGGCGGCCCTCGGTGAGCTCGGTGGTCGCGCGTTCTGCGACGGTGCGTGCTTCATGGGCCTCCTGGGCCGCGGCGGCGTGCCGGGTGGCCAGCTCCTCGGCCTTCTGCTGGGCCTCGGCGGCGCGCTGCGCGGCCTCTTCCGCGGCCAGCCGCTCGGCGGCCTGGAGGGCGGCGGCCTCCTCGGCGATCCGGCGCAGGTGGGCCGCCCGCTCGGCGGAACGGGCATGCTCGAGCAGCCGCGCCTGCACCGACTCGACGTCGATCGACCCGGCGTCGGCAGCCGCGCTGGCGTCCGAGACCTCGGTTACGTCGTCGGGTGGGGCGGTCGGCGCGGTCGACTGGGGGTCGGCCGCTCGAGTCATCGGGGCGAGTCTAGTTCGGTATCGCCATGTCAAGCGACTCGCCGGAGCGGTGGTCTTCCGACCCGCGCGCTCAGTAGACCAGAGCCTGTGCGCCCTCGGTGAGCGCTTCCTCGGTGAACACCGCCGCGCCGGCGATCCGCACGCCCGCAAGCACGTCGTCCGCGCCGATCTCGCGGCGGGCCGCGCACTGCGAGCAGACCGTGACCTGTCCGTCGGCGAGCACCGCGCCCAGCAGGTCGGCGAGCGGCGTCGCCAGTGGGAGCGAGAACTCCTCCGCCCGGCCAGGAACGCCGAACCACGCCGCCTCGCCGGTCAGCCACAGGGACACCTCGGCGCCCGCTGCCACCGCGGTCGCGGCCACGGTGAACCCCTGGTTGCAGCGTTCGGGCGCCTCCGCGCCGCAGGTGACCTTGACGACCAGCGCTCTGGGCATGGTCACACCCTAGGCTGGAGGTCGTGCCGTTCGAGCTGCCCGACAACCTCCACCCCGACTGCGCGCCGGTGGCGTGGCTGCTCGGCACCTGGCAGGGCAACGGGCATGGCGACTACCCGACGATCGAGCCCTACCAGTTCGGACAGGAGCTGATCTTCGCCCACGACGGCCGGCCGTTCTTCCACTACCTCTCCCGCGCCTGGATCGTCGACGAGGACGGCGAGAAGGTGCGGGACGCGGCGCTCGAGACCGGGTTCCTGCGCTGCCGGCCCGAGGGCAAGCTCGAGCTGCTGCTCGCCCACAACACCGGCTTCGTCGAGACCTGGTACGGCGAGGCGGAGCCGGCGAAGTTCGAGCTGGTGACCGACGCCGTGGTCCGGACGGAGTCGGCCAAGGAGTACGTCGCGGGCAAGCGGCTCTACGGCCTGGTCGAGGGCGACCTGCTCTACGCCTACGACATGGCGGCGATGGGCCAGGCGCTCCAGCCGCACACCTGGGCGAGGCTGCAGCGCCAATGAGCGGCCGATGAGCGGCCGATGAGCACCGACTGGCGCGAGAAGCTGCGCGAGAAGGGCTACCGGCTGACCCCGCAGCGCGAGCTGATCCTCGACGCCGTCGACACCCTCGGCCACGCGACGCCCGACGAGGTGCTCGCCGAGGTCCGCAAGAAGTCCTCGGCGCTCAACATCTCGACCGTCTACCGCACCCTCGAGGTGCTCGAGGAGCTCGGCCTGGTGCGGCACGCCCACCTCAGCGACCGCGCTCCGACGTACCACTCGGTCCGCGACCACGAGCACTTCCACCTGGTCTGCCGGAATTGCCAGAAGGTGATCTCGGTTGGACCTGATGTGCTCGACCCGCTGCTCGCGCGGTTGCGCGAGGAGTTCGCGTTCGAGGCGGACATCGGGCACCTGACCGTCTTCGGTCGGTGCCTCGACTGTCCCGCCGACAAGCAAGGAGAGTCATGACGAGCCCACTGCTGAGCCTGCCCGGTGCCGTCGCCGGCGACGGCGTCGACGCACCGGTGGCCGCGCACTACGGCTCGTTCAACGTCGAGCAGCGCGCCCTCGAGAACGGCGACGGCTTCGTGGACCTCTCCCACCGCGACGTCGTCCGCATCGAGGGCCCGGACCGGCTGACCTGGCTGCACTCGCTGACCACCCAGCACCTGGAGTCGCTGGCCCCGGGCGTCACCCTCCCCGGGCTGGTCCTCGACCCGCAGGGCCACGTCGAGCACGCGTTCGTCGGCGCCGACGACGGCACGGCGTTCATGCTGCACACCGAGCCCGGCCGGGCCGCGGCGCTCGTGGAGTTCCTCGAGCGGATGAAGTTCATGATGCGCGCCGAGCTCACCGACGTGACCTCGTCCCACGCCGTGACCTGGCGGCCGGCGCGCGGCGAGGCGTGCGAGCGCTACGAGCTGGTGCCGCGCGACCAGCTCGCGACGTACGCCGAGGCCGCCGGCCCCGCGGCCGGGCTCTGGGCGTTCGAGGCGCTGCGCATCGCCCGCGGCGAGCCGCGGTTCGGCGTCGACACCGACGCGCGCACGATCCCCAACGAGGTCGGCTGGATCGGCTCGGCCGTGCACATGGACAAGGGCTGCTACCGCGGCCAGGAGACCGTCGCCCGGGTGCACACCCTCGGCCGGCCGCCGCGGCGGCTGACCCTGCTGCACCTCGACGGCAGCGAGAACCGGCTGCCCCCGGTCGGCGCGGACCTGCTGCTCGGGGAGAAGTCGGTCGGCTTCGTCGGCTCCTCGGCCCGGCACCACGAGCTGGGCCCGATCGCGCTCGCGCTGGTCAAGCGCAACGTCGACCTCGGCGCCGAGCTCCTCGTCGACGGCATGCCGGCCGCGCAGGAGGTCGTGGTCGACCCCGAGGTCGGGCTGCACGTGCGGCCGCGGCGCTGAGCGTGGGCGGGTCGGGTTTCGTCGAGTGACCGGATTGGCAGGTCTGGGAGCGCTCCCCACCTGCGAAATGGGTCACTCGACGGAGAAGATGGGTCACTCGACGCGAAACGGTGGCGCGCTCAGGCACCGAGCTTCGGCCGCCAGGGCCGGATCGCTTCGACGAACGGCACCGGGTCGACGAGCCGCGCGTCGACCTCGTAGGGGGCCATCCCCTTGCGGAGGAACAGCACCTTCCAGCGCCGGTCGCCGGGCCTCCCGACCATCTCCACCTTGGTGTTCGGGGTGGTGAGGTCGAAGCGGCGGTGGCTGTCGCCCTCGTCGATGTGCAGGACGCCGTGCTCGAGCCAGACCTGGCCGGCCGAGCCCTTGGACCGCCCGACCACGATCACGAGGAGCAGGGTCACCGCGCTGGCGACGATGCCGGGCGTGGTCGTGAGCTGGTCGAGGTAGGCCTCGTAGACCGCGATGCCTGCGGCCACGAGGGCGCCGAGGCCGAGCAGGACGGTGATGACGGCCGAGCTGCTGGGGGAGCGGAACTCGACGAGCTCGGGCACACCGTCGGGCTGGATCTTCGGCTCCGGCTGCCGGGGCGCCGGCGTTGCTCGCGGAGCGGCCTGCGGCCGCGGTGCCGGTGCGGGGGCAGCGACGGGTGGCGCCGCGACAGCTGGCGGAACGACGGGCGGCTGAACGACGGGCGGCTGAACGGCGGCGCGCGCCTGCTCGGCGGCGAGCGTCGCCTTGGTCTGCTCCAGCAGCGCGGCCCGGGCCTCCTCGAGCGAGGCGGCGAGCTCCTGGGCGCGCGCCTCGGCGGCGGAGCGCTCGGCGAGGGCCCGCTCGGCGGCCTCGGCCTGGACACGGGCGTTGGCCTCGGCGGCCTCCCGCTCGAGGCTGGCGCGGAGCGCGGCCTCCTCGGCCTGGGCCCGGGCCAGGTGCGCGGCCTCGGCGGCCGCAGCCGCCTCGCGCGCCTCCTGCTCGACCACGAGCCGCTCGGCGTTCGCGGCGGCCATCTGCTCGATGGTCTCGGAGGCGAGCTGCTCGGCGACGGTGCGACGCTGTGCCTCGGTGCGGGCCTGGGCGGCCTGCTCGCGGGCGGCCTGCTCGGCGACCTCGCGACCCTTGGTGGCCTGGGTGGCGGCGGCCTCGGCCCGGGCGGTCTGCTCGGCGTGCACGGCGGCGGCGCGCTCTGCGGCCTCGCGCGCGGCGTGCGCGGCCGCCGCCGCGTCGGTCATCTCCCTGGTCGCCCGGTCGAGCTCGCGGCGTACCTTCCGCGGCAGCTTCAGCTCCTGCGCGCGCTCGGTGACGGCGGCAACGGTCGCCGCGTCGACGATCGGGCGGGCAGGTGCCGGCGAGTAGTAGCCGGTCTTGCGGCGCAGGAGTCCGCGGCGCACCTGGGGCAGCTCGTCGGGGTCGGTCATGCCGGTCGCGATGGCCTGGGCGATCACCCGCTCGGTGGCGGCGTTCGCGGCGGCCTCGGCGGCCTCGCGCTGCGCCTCGAGCGCGGCGAGCTCCTCGGCGGTGGGGGCGGGCTCGGTCCAGCGCTGGAGACTCGATGACGACGTGGTCGTCGTCGGTCTCGTCCTCGATCTCGGCGGTCTCGGCGCTGACCGGCTCTCCGTCACCAGCAAGGCGCACGGGAGGTCTCGGCGGAACGGCGTACCAGCTCCTCAGCCTGACCCTCGTCGAGCTCGCCGAGCTCGGCCGCGTCGTTGCCCCGGCGCCAGCGCCGCGGCCGCGACCCACCGGCGGACGACCCACCCGAGGACTGGGTCGGCGTCCGCTCCGCGTCTGGGGTCGCCGAGCTCATCACATCGAGAGTAACGACAGTACGACGCAGGGGTGACGAGTTCCGGGACGTTAGGGCCGGCGGTACTGCGCGTGGGTGTCCGCCGGGGCGTGGGTGAAGCCCAGGCCCTCGTAGACGTGCACCGCCGGGGCGTTGTCGGACTCGACGTAGAGCAGCACCTCGCCGACGCCGAGTGCGTGCAGGTGCCGCAGCCCCGCCAGGGTCAGCACCCGGCCCAGTCCCTGCCCCTGCGCGGCCGGGTCGATCGCCACGACGTAGACCTCGCCGAGCTCGGCGCTGTGCTGCTTGGTCCAGTGGAAACCCTCGCAGCCCGGCGCCGGCGTCGGCGACCAGCAGCCCGGCCGGGTCGAACCACGCCTCGGCCATCCGCGCCGCCAGGCCCTCGGCGTCCATCGAGCCCTGCTCGGGGTGGTGCGCGAACGCCGCCGCGTTGACCCGCAGCACCTCGTCGCGGTCGTCGTCGCGGTAGCCGCGCACCGTGACGCCGTCGGGTACGTCGAGCTCGGGCAGCGGCTCGCTGCTCCGCCGCCGCATCACCCACAGCTCGCGGGCCCGGCGCAGCCCGTGCCGCGCGGCCAGGACCGCCGCCGCGGGGTGGTCGTTGTGCGACCACGCGGTCACCGGGTCGTCGCCGGCCAGCGCCGCGGCGGCCAGCTCGCCGCCCAGCCCCCGGCCCCGGGCCGTCGGGCGCGACCGCGAGGTCGACCGCCCCGTCGTGCGCGAGCGCGAACCCGTCCTCGCCGGCCAGCCACAGCGTGCTGTCGGCCAGCCCGTGGTGCTTCAGGCGCAGCTGGGCGGCCTCGTCGAGGACGTCCTGCTCGCCGGCCGCCCGGCCGGCCGCACGCACCGCCTCGAGGACGTCGCGCCACGCGTCGTCAGCGGCGCCGTCGACCCGGGTCACCATCCCTGGAGATTAGGCCGTGGTCTGCTCCGACGGCTCGGTGGCCTCGGCGGACTCGGCGGAGTCGCGGGTCTCCTTGGTGTTCGAAGGCTCCTTGGCCGGGATGACGAACCGGTAGCCCACGTTGCGCACCGTCCCGATCAGCGTCTCGTTGTCGGGGCCGAGCTTGGCGCGCAGCCGGCGGACGTGCACGTCGACGGTGCGGGTGCCCCCGAAGTAGTCGTAGCCCCACACCTCCTGGAGCAGCTGCTGGCGGCTGAACACCCGGCCGGGGTGCTGGGCCAGGAACTTCAGCAGCTCGAACTCCTTGAAGGTGAGGTCGAGGTGGCGCTTGCCGATCTTGGCGGTGTACGTCGCGTCGTCGACGATCACCTCGCCGGAGCGGATCACGTGCGCCTCGGGGTCCGCGGCCTCGCGCTGGGCCGTCAGCCGGCCGATGGCGAGCTTGATCCGGGCCTCGAGCTCGGCCGGGCCGCAGGTGTGCAGCAGCACGTCGTCCATGCCCCAGTCGTGGTTGACGACGGACAGGCCGCCCTCGGTGACCACGAGCAGGACGGGCACGTCGGTGCCGGTCGTGCGGATCAGCCGGCACAGGTCGCGGGAGTGGGCGAGGTCCTGGCGTCCGTCGACGAGCACGAGGTCGGAGTCGGGGGCCTCGAGCAGCGCGCTTCCCTCGGCGGGCAGGATCTTGACCTGGTGGCCGAGCAGGGCGAGCCCGGGCAGCACCTCGGCCGAGGGCTGGAGTGCGTTGGTCAGCAGCAGCAGGGTGCTCATCGCAGGTCCCCTCCCAGGCTCGGGGGTCGGACCGAGGCACAGCACTGGGCTTCGGTTGTCAGACAAGTGTATGAAACTGCAACGACATATTGGAAGGATCCAACCCGTGGCTGAGACGAACGTCATCCGGGTTCGTTACTGGGCCGCCGCAAAGGCGGCCGCCGGGACCGACGCGGATGACGTGCCGGTGAACGGCCCGACCACGCTGGCCGAGCTCCGGTCCGCGGTCGCCGCGCTGCACCCCGGCACCCGCCTGGCCGAGGTGCTCGCCGCCTGCTCGACGCTGGTCGGCGACCAGCCGGTCGGCACCGCCGACCCCGCGACGTACGTCATCGAGCCCGGCTCGTCGGTGGAGTTCCTGCCGCCGTTCGCGGGCGGCTGACCATCCGGTGACCGGGCGCGGACCACCCGGATCACCTCACGAGTGGCCGCGACGAGGTCTCGGTGTCGGCACTTCTGCCTCGCGCCCGGTCAGATTCTGCAACCGTGGTCACTCTGACGGATCACACTCGCGGGGAGGTGGAGGACGTGACGGTCCAGGTGGCCGGTGGTGAGCAGCTGTGGCAGCTGACCGTCGAACACTCCCCGGTGGGCACCACGCTGGTCGCCCCGGACGGGCGGCTGCTGAGCGCCAACCAGGCGCTGTGCGACATGCTCGGCTACACCGAGCGGGAGATCCGCACCCTCACCTTCCAGCAGATCACCCACCCCGACGACCTGGCCGAGGACCTGGCTCTGGTCGAGGAGACCCTGGCGGGCGTGCGGTCGTCGTACCGGCTGCGCAAGAGGTACCTGCATGCCGATGGGCACGTGGTGCACGGCGACCTGTCGGTGGCCCTGCTCCGCGAGCCGGACGGGACTCCGATCCACTTCATCTCGCAGATCCTGGACGTCACGGAGGCGCACGAGTACGCCGAGCGACTGGCCGAGACCTCACGGGCTCTCGACCGGCAGCGGCGCTACCTCGAGGCGATCCTCGACTCCGTGGACATCGGAGTCGCGGTCCTCGACCCCGACAGCGGCTACCTGGTGGTCAACCGCCGCCATCAGCAGTACGTCGAGCTGGCCTACCCGGACGGCAACGCGGCGATGGCCGGCCAGCCCGGTGAGATCTTCGCCGAGGACGGGCGGCAGCTCGAGGCGCACGAGCTGCCTTCGACCCGCGCGGGGGCCGGCGAGGAGTTCGACGACCAGATCATCCGGGTCGGCACCGACCCGGTCACCCAGCGAGCGCTCTCCGTGTCGGCCCGGTCGGTCCGCGGTGCCGGTGGGGAGTTCTCCGGTGCGGTGCTCGCCTACGCCGACGTCACCGAGCTGGTGCGGGCACTGACCGCGAAGGACCACTTCGTGGCGGCGGTGTCCCACGAGCTCCGGACGCCGCTCACGTCGGTGCTCGGCCACCTCGAGCTGCTGGCCGACTTGCCGGACCTGTCCGACGAGGCGTCCGATCGGGTCCGGGTCGTGCAGCGCAACGCCGTGCGGCTGAGCGAGCTGGTCGCCGACCTCCTGCTGGTCGCCCAGATGACCGACGGCAACCTGACGCTCGACCGGCTGCCGGTCGACCTCGCGGACCTCTTGGTCGATGCGGCGGACGCGGTCCAGCCGGCCGCGCATGCCGCCGGGGTCTCGCTGGCCGTCGAAGTGCCCGAGGACGCCCTGGTCGCCAAGGTCGACGGGCCGCGGCTGCGCCAGGTCATCGACAACCTGCTGGGCAACGCCCTGAAGTACACCGAACCGGGAGGGTCGGTCTCGGCCCGACTGCGGCAGCGCGAGGCGGTGGTCGAGCTCGTGGTGTCGGACACCGGGATCGGCGTCCCCCCGGAGGAGGTCGGACGGCTGTTTCGCCGGTTCTTCCGAGGGACGCAGGCCAAGCAGCGCCACATCCCCGGCGCCGGTCTCGGCCTGAGCATCGTCCGAGCCATCGTCGAGGCGCACGGAGGGCTGGTCACCGTCGACAGCACCCCCGGCGAGGGCAGCACCTTCCGCGTCGAGCTGCCGCTGGTCGTCGAGGACCTGCCCTAGTCATGGCCTAGTCATGCCTTAGCCTCGCCCACCATGAGCGATCCGCAGGACCCTGGCGTCGAGACCGGCGAGGACTACGAGCCGGCCGCCCACTACGACCGGGTCACGGCTGCGTGGGGGCTGCTGCTCGGGCACGAGCTGCACTACGGCTACTTCGCCACCGGTGAAGAGGACCTGCCGACCGCCACCGCGGCGCTGACCTCACGGATGATCGACAACGCCCGGTTCGAACGGGGCCAGCGCGTCCTCGACGTCGGCTGCGGCACCGGGGCGCCGGCGTGCCGCCTCGCGGCGGACCTCGGCGTCGAGGTGCTCGGCATCACCACCAGCGAGGTGGGCGTCGTCGCGGCCACCGAGCGCGCCCGCCAGGCCGGGCTGCCCGGCGCCACCTTCGAGGTGCGGGACGGGACCGACAACAAGCTGGCCGACGCCAGCTTCGACCGGGTCTGGGTGATGGAGTCCTCGCACCTGATGCCGGAGCGGCAGAAGCTGCTGTCGGAGTGCGCGCGGGTGCTCCGCCCCGGCGGCCGGCTGGTGCTGTGCGACCTGGTGCGGCGGCGCGAGATCCCGTTCCTCGAGCTGCGGCAGCGCACCGAGGAGTTCGCGGTGCTGCGCGCCGCCTTCGGCGCGGCCCGGATGGACCCGCTGGCCGACTACGCGTCGTACGCCGAGACCGCCGGGCTGGCCGAAGTCGAGACCGAGGACGTCACCGCGCAGACGCGGCCGACCTTCGACCGCTGGCAGGACAACGTCGCCGCCCACCGCGACGAGGTGACCGCGATCCTGGGTGCCGAGAGCGTCGAGATGTTCGACCGCTCCTGCGACATCCTCCGCGCGTTCTGGGACGACGGGACGCTGGGCTACGGCTTGCTCACCGCGATCAAGCAGTGAGCCCACCGTCGGCCACGATCACCTGGCCGGTGATGTAGTCCTGCCCGGGTGCGGTGAGGAACTGCACGACGCGAGCGATGTCGGCGGGCTCACCGAGCCGCCCGGCCGGCGTACGACGCACGATCTGCTCGAGCTGCTCCTCGTCGAGCCCGTGGGACATCTCGGTGCGCAGGTAGCCCGGGCGCGACCGAGTTGACGGTGATGCCGCGCGAGCCGAGCTCACGGGCGAGGGCCCGGGTCATGCCGTCGAGGGCGGCCTTGGTGGCGCTGTAGACGACGAGGCCGCGGTAGCCGGAGAGCCCCACGATCGACGACACGTTGACGATGTGGCCGCGGCCGCCCGAGAGCATCCGCCGCACCACCAGCTTGGTCATCTGCAGGGTGCCCTTGAGGTTCAGGTCCACCACGGTGTCCACGTCGTCGTCGTCCGCGAGCGCGATGACGCCGTCGCGGGCCACGCCGGCGTTGTTGACCAGTACGTCGACGCCGCCCCAGCGCTCCACGACCGCCTTGACGAACGCGGCGCAGGCCGGCCGGTCGGCCAGGTCGACCTCCTGGAAGAGGAACCGGTCGGCCGACTCGGCCTCCCAGCGCGCCACCTCGTCGGTGCGAGAGCGGGCGCAGGTCGCCACGCGGTCACCGGAGTCGAGGAAGGACTGGACGATGCCGGCCCCGAGGCCGCGGCTCCCGCCGGTGACGATCACGACTCGACCCTCGGTGGTCATGACGTCCTTCCTCGCAGCAGCTTGCCGCCGTTCGTGTCCAGGGTCTCGACGAACGTGATGCTGCGCGGCCGGTGCGCGGGCGGGTCCTCCGCGAACTCCTCGCGGATGGCGGCGTCCACGGCCTCGGCGTCCGCGCCGTCGGCCAGGACGACGTCGAGCGCGACCACCTGACCGACCAGGGCGTTGGGCCGGCCGTGGGCGTGGGCGAGCGCGATGCCGGGCACCCTGGCGACGCGTTCCTCGATCGGTAGTGGGTGCACCTTCACGCCGCCGACGTTGATGACCTCCGACGCGCGGCCGCGGAAGTGGATGCGGTCGCCGACCACCTCGACGAGGTCACCCGACGCTCGCCAGCCGTCGCCGGGCACCGGCTCGTCGTCGTAGTAGCCGAGCATCGACGAGCGCGAGCGCACCCACAGCTCGCCGTCGACGACCCGGAACTCGGCCTCGCCGTCGGACGCGTCGAGGACGCTGGCCGGCAGCCCGACCTCTCCGTCGCGGACACTGATGCTGAGCCCCATCTCGGTCGCGGCATAGAGCTGGGAGATGTGCGCCCGCGGGAAGGTCGCGTGCAGCGCCTCGACCACCGCGGACGGCACCGCCTCGCCACCGAGGGTCACCTGCTCGAGCTCCGGCGCGGGCTCGCCGTCGGTGCGGAGCTCGGCGAGCAGGAACCGCCAGAACGTCGGCGTGCCGCTGGCGTGGGTGACCCCGAAGCGGCGCATCGCCTCGAGGCCGTCACGCGGCTGGAACGACGTGCCGGCCGCCAGGGTGGCGCGGGCCGCGGCCACGTGGAGCAGCATCTGCAGCCCGGCGAACTGGTTGGGCGCGTAGGCCAGCAGCCAGCGCTGCGCCGGGGTGGGGTGGATGCGCAGGGTCACGCGGAGGATGCGGGACCAGTCGTGGCGGGCGGCCTGGGGCCGGCCGCTGGTCGTGCCGGAGGTGAGCACCAGCAGGGGGCGCGGGACGTCGGGGACCGGCCCGGTGTCCCGGTCGGTGCCGGCCCACAGCTCCTCCGGGCGGAGCAGCCCGGGTCCGGGGAGGTCGCGCGGCGTGACCAGCAGCTCGTGGCCCAGCCGGTCGCGCAGCTCGGCCACGGTCTCGTCGGTGGCGGCCACGGGGTAGAGGCACGACTCCACGCCGGCCAGGGAGCACGCGGCGAGCAGGGCCCAGACCGTCGCGTGGTCCGGGTCGAGCACGGCCAGGCGCCGCACCCCGCGGGCGCGGAGCTCGGCTGCCACGGTCTCGGCGCGGGTGACCAGCTCGTCGTAGGTCACCACGCCGGCCGCGCGGGCCAGGGCGACCCGGTGGGGCGCCTCCTCCGCCGCGGCGCGGAGCAGCTCGATCATGCTTCTCGGGGGCCGTTCATGGTGTGGGGGCGACCTCGTAGAACGCCAGCACGTCGCCCACGGTCTGGGGCAGCTCGCCACCGGCCGAGAACGGGTCGCGGCCGTAGGTGTCCTCGAGCACGACGGACAGCTCCGCCGCCTCGAGCGAGTCCAGCGCGAGACCGTCGCCGAAGAGTGCCAGGTCGTCGGGCAGCTCGTCGCGACCCTTCTTCACGCGCACGAGGAAGTCGCTGACGGTCTGTCGCACTACGGACGGCTCGGTGCTCACGAGGCTCCCTTGTCGAATCTGGCCTGTCGGGGCGCGGCGGGTGGGCGCCAGTATCGCGCAGCTGCGGTACTGACCAGGGGGCAAACGAGCGGGATCGCGGATGGCTACGATCCCCGGGTGCAGCTCGTCTGGGCGATCCTGGTGTGCTACCTGCCGTCGCCCCTGGCGCGGCGGGTCGCGAAGGTCGCCCTCGGCTGGGACATCCACCCCACGGCGTACCTCGGGCGCAGCGTGATCCGGGTCGGCCACGTGACCATGGGGCCGCGCACGAGCATCGGGCCGCGCAACAACATCCGCGGCCTCGCCGAGCTGCGGATGGCCGAGGACAGCAACATCGCGACCCGCAACTCGATCACGGCCTTCCCCAAGGCGGCCGACCTGTCCCGGGACGTCTTCCCGCACTCCCCGAACCGGGAGCCGGTGCTCATCCTCGGGGTCGGCGCGAAGGTGACGGACAACCACGAGATCGACTGCTCGGACCGGGTCGAGCTGGGCCGGCACGCGGCCCTGGCCGGGTTCGCCTCGCAGGTGCTCACCCACAGCCTCAACCTGGTCACCGACCGGCAGACCACGGGTGCGGTCGTGCTCGGCGACCACTGCGCTGTGATGTCGGGCTGCATCCTGCAGAGCGGCACCAACGTGCCGGCCCGCGCGATCATCTCGGCCGGCTCGGTCGTCACCACCCGGCTGAGCACGGAGCAGGCGCTCTACCGCGGCAACCCCGCCGAGCTGGTGCGCGAGCTTCCCGACCACCTCGCCTACTTCCACCGAGGGGAAGGCTCTGCGGAAGAACAGAGCGCCGGCGACGGTTGATGCAAGCATGAGCAGCGGGGTGTACGTCGTGCTGGGCGCGGTTCTCGTCGCCCTCGTGGCCGGGGGCACGCTGGCGCTGCGCAACGGCCGGTTCCGCGGCACCCACGCCGTCCGCGGCGCGAGCGAGGCCACCGGGCAGCCGCCGGTCTCGGTGCTCGACGGGTCGCCGTGGGAGGGGCAGCTGGGTGAGCGAGCCACGCTGCTGCAGTTCTCCTCGGCGTTCTGTGCGCCCTGCCGGTCCACCAGGCGGATCCTCACCGACATCGCCGGTCAGGTGCCGGGGGTCAGTCACGTCGAGGTCGACGCCGAGCACCACCTCGACGTCGTACGCCGGCTGAGCATCCTGCGCACCCCGACGACGCTGGTGCTCGACGCCGACGGGCACGAGGTGGTCCGGGCCTCCGGGGCGCCCACCAAGGCACAGGTCTACGACGCCCTCGCAGCGGCCCTACCCTGACCCTGCCGTGACACCGCGCTGACTGTGCCGTTGACTCCCCGTGTCTGCGGTGACAGGAGGGCGGGTGACCACGAACGCCGACGTGCCCGCGTCCTCGGCCGGCCGCCGGCTGCGGACGATCACCGTCGACCAGGCGATCTCGAGCGCCTCCAACGTGCTCGTGTCGATCCTCGCGGCCCGGACGCTCGGCGTCTCGGACTTCGGCTGGTTCGGTCTCGTGCTGATCACCTACGTCGCGACCCAGGGGGCCGCCCGCGCCCTGGTCGGTGAGCCCCTCCTGGTGCGGCCGGCCGAGGCCGAGAGCCGTCCGGGCGAGGCGATCGGGACCGGTCTGGTGCTCTCCGCCGGCATCGCCGTCCTCGTGGTCGTCGCCGGGCTGGTCACCTCGATCGCGCAGCGCGACCTCGGGCTGGGACTGGTGGCGCTCGGCGCCTTCATCCCCCTGATCTTCCTGCAGGACCTCGGCCGCTACCTGGCCTTCGCGACGCACCGCCCCGGCCGGGCGCTGGTGCTCGACCTGACCTGGCTCGGCCTGCTCGTCGTTGCCGTCGGTGCGGTGCTCGTCTCCGGATCGGAGAGCCTGGTCCTCTTCGTGATCGCATGGGCCGGGTCCGGTGCCGTCGCCGGTTTGCTGACGCCGCTGCCCTACCGCCACTCGAGGATCAGGCTCGGGCTCGGCTGGCTCCGGGAGACCTGGCCGTTCTCGTGGCGCTACGCGCTGTCGTTCGCTGCCATGCAGGGCGCGTCGCTCGGCGCCTCCGTCGCCATCGTCGCGATCGCGGGCTCGCGGGCGCTGGGTGCGGTCCGGGGCGCACTGCTCCTGCTCGGGCCGTTCACCCAGTTCCAGGCGGCGGCCATCGCGGCCGGGGTGGCCGAGGTGTCGCGGATGCAGGCGGGCGCCGCGGCGGTGGCCCGGCACGTGCGGCGTACGACGACGCTGACCGCCGGCGTCGCGCTGGTGAACGCCGTCGTCCTCCTCCTGCTCCCCGACGTGCTCGGCCGCTTCGTGCTCGGCGCGACCTGGGAGCCGACCGAGCGGCTGCTGTGGCCGGCCTGCGTGCAGATGGTGATGCTCGGACTGATCAGCGGGGTGCGCTCGGCGCTGCTGGGGCTCAAGGTGGTGCGCACCACCACCACGCTCGACATCGTGGGGACGGCGATCACCCTGGGCCTCACCGTCGTCGGTGCTTTCGTCAATGGCTCGCTCGGAGCCTTCTGGTTCCTCGCCGCCGGGCAGGCGATCGTTGCGATCATGTGGTGGGCCACCTACCTCGGCCGCGCCCGCCCGGCCGGTGACGTCCGGCCCACCGGCCCCCAGCCCGTCCACAGCTGAAGGAGACCCCGTTGCTGATCACCCTGCTCCGCTGGGCCCGTGCGGCCCTGCGCCGCGCGCACGACGGCGTGATCGGCGCGAACCTCGCGCAGCAGCGGCGGCTGGTCAAGCAGGGCCGGATGACCATCGGCCAGCACACCTACGGCATCCCGGTCATCAAGAGCTACGACCACGACACGACCAAGCTGATCGTCGGCGCCTACTCCGCACTGTCGGAGGAGGCGATCGTGATGCTCGGTGGCGAGCACGCGATCGACCGGGTCACCACCTTCCCGCTACGGATCCGCTTCCAGATGCCCGACGCCGGCCAGGACGGCATCCCGGTGCCGACCGGCGACACCAGGATCGGCAGCGACGTGTGGCTGACCATGCGCGCGTTCGTGCGCAGCGGGGTCACCATCGGGGACGGCGCGATCGTGGCGTCCGGAGCGATCGTCAACAAGGACGTCCCGCCGTACGCCATCGTCGGCGGCAACCCCGCCAAGGTGATCCGCTACCGGTTCAGTCCCGAGCAGATCGAGGCGCTGCTCGACATCAAGTGGTGGGACTGGCCCGACGAGCTCGTCATCGAGGCGACGTCGCTGCTGTCCGGCACCGACATCGACGCGTTCATCACGTGGGCCCGGGAGCAGCACGCGAAGGGACGGTGCTGATGAGCGAGGCGGACGGTGCTGAGGTGCTGCGGGCGCAGGACCAGGCGCACGCGGAGGGCCACGACTACACCAAGGGCTCGCCGCACCTGCGCCACGACTCCCTGCGTCTCGAGATCGAAGGCCGGCTGACCCGGCTCGTGCACGACGCGGTGGAGCGCACGGGCGGCTGTCGGGTGCTCGAGATCGGCGCCGGCCACGGCACCTTCACCCACACCCTGCTCGAGGCCGGGGCGACGGTGACGGTCACCGAGGCGAGCCGGGCCAGCGCCGAGCACCTCCAGCACGAGTTCGCGGGTGACGAGCGGGTGTCCGTGGTGCACGACGAGGGAGGGGAGTTCCTCCTCGACCAGGCCGAGCGGTGGGACCTCGCGGTGTTGATCAGCGTGGTCCACCACATCCCTGACTACCTCGCGTTCTTCGGCCAGCTGCAGGACGTCGTCGCCGAGGGCGGCGCGATCTTCAGCGTGCAGGACCCGCTCTGGTACCCGCGCCGGTCGCGGGCCTCGCACCTGGCCAGCCGCGCGACGTACTTCTGGTGGCGGCTCGGTCAGGGGAACTACCGGCGCGGCCTGGCCACCCGGCTCCGGCGGGTCAAGGGCGGCTACAGCGAGACTGCGGAGTCCGACCTCGTCGAGTACCACGTCGTACGGCAGGGAGTCGATGAGGAGGCGCTCCGCGCGCTGCTGTCCGAGGAGTTCGACGTCGAGGTGTTCACCTACTGGTCGACCCAGTCGCCGCTGCTGCACCGCGCGCTGGAGCGAAGCCGGCTGCGGTCCGACTTCGGGGTCGAGGCGACCCGGCACCGCCGCACCGACGGCTGAGCCGGACCGAGGTCAGCCGCTCTTGCGCCAGTAGGCACCGAACTCGTCGATCTGGACGATCTCGTCGGTGATGCCGTGCTCGGCGCGGTAGTCGTGGACCGCCTGGCCGGCCTGCGAGGCGTGGCTGCCGAAGTCGTCGATGATGCAGAACCCGCCGGGGGAGAGCTTGGGGTAGAGCGGCTCGATGGCCTGGATCGTCGACTCGTACATGTCGCCGTCCAGCCGCATCAGCGAGAGCTGCTCGAGCGGAGCGGTCGGCAGGGTGTCCTTGAACCAGCCGACGAGGAACTCCACCCGGTCGTCGAGGAGCCCGTAGCGCTCGAAGTTGTGGCGCACCTGGTCGGCGCCGACGGCGAGCCCGGTCTGCTCGTGCAACCGGTCGCCCTCGTCGGCAGGGTAGAGCGCGGCGTTGGGCTTGGGCAGCCCCTCGAACGAGTCGGCCAGCCACACGGTCCGCGTGGTGTCGCCCCAGGCCCTGAGGTTGGCCTTCATGAAGATGCAGGCGCCGCCGCGCCAGACCCCGGTCTCGATCAGGTCGCCGGGGACGTCGTCGGCGACGATCTGCGCGATGCACTCCTGGATGTTGGTCATCCGGCGCAGCCCGATCATCGACTCCGCGCGGGACGGCCAGTCGAGGCCGCTCTCGCGAAGCGCGGGGTCGTAGGGCTTCTTGTAGGCGATCTCGAGGTTCGCCTTCTGGGCGAGGTCGCCGACGGCGGCCGCCACTCGCTTCTTGAACGACGGTGAGCCCGCTGTGCGGACGCCGCCGAGGATCGAGTCGTTGTCCTCGGCCAGCGCGCCGGTGAGGCTGCGCTTGATGACGTCGAGGTAGAGCGAGCGCAGCTCGTCGGTGAGCGTCAGGGAGGCGGTGAGGGAGTCGAGCACAGTGGGACAACGGCGACATGGCCGGGCCGTTACTGTGCACGCGTGTCAGCGCAGGGAGTCGGGCAGCGGATGGCCTACTGCACCATCTTGTCGACCAACTACCTCGCCAAAGCGCTCACGCTCGCGGAGACCCTTCAGCGCCACCACCCGGGCTCCCGGCTGACCGTCCTGGTCATCGACTCTCCCGACGCCGCCCACCTGGCTGATGTCGACCAGCCCGGCGTCGACATCGTCGGGACCGACGCGCTCGGCCTGCCCGCCCGCCAGGTGCTGCAGCTCGCGACGATCTACGACCTGGTCGAGTTCGCGACCGCGATCAAGCCGCCGCTGCTCATGAGGATGCTCGAGACGGCTGAGCAGGCGGCGTACCTCGACCCGGACACCTACGTCACCAGCCCCATGGTCGAGCTGTCGCCGGCCCTGGAGGCCACCGACGGCGGCATCCTGCTCACCCCGCACTTCCTGGAGCCGGTGCCGCCGGACGCGGAGCTCCAGGAGACCCACCTGCTCACCGTCGGCGTCTACAACCTCGGATTCTGCGCGGTCGACCAGCGTGCGCTGCCGTTCCTCGACTGGTGGTGGGGGCACCTGGTCGAGGAGTGCCTGTGGGAGCCGCTGTCCGGGCTGTTCGTCGACCAGAAGTGGGTCGACATCGGCTCGGTGATGTTCCACGCCGGCGCCTGGCAGCACCGCGGCTACAACGTCAGCGTGACCAACCTGCACGAGCGGCCCCTGGTCCTCGACGACTCTGGCTTCGGCATCGCCGGCGCTGAGCCTGACTCCGTGGGCGACCGGCTCCGGCTGTTCCACTTCCACGCCTTCGACACCAGCAAGCCCGACGAGCTCTCGACCCGCCTCGCCTCCTCGACCGTCCACCTGCGCACCGAGGGCACCGCGGTCGACGCGCTGTGCCGCGAGTACGCCGACTCGCTGCTCCGGCACGAGCAGGCCCTGGGGCCCGCCTCGCCGTACCCCTACTGGACCGACACCCGCGGTCGGACCATCTCGCGCCACCTCCGCCGCGCCTACCGGATCCAGTCGGCCGACCTCCCCGACGACGCCGACCCACTGCCCTCGCCGTTCCTCCCCGAGGAAGCGGAGGCCTTCGACTCGTGGCGGCGTCGCGCGCTCAAGACCGAGGCCAAGGAGCTGGCCGGCGACGTCATGAAGAGCGCCCGCCTCGCCTTCCCCGACGAGTACGGCCGGCTTCGCAGCAAGTTCCCCCGCGTCGCGGACGCCGTGCGGGGCAAGGTCTTCCGCGGTGGGGGGATCTGGAAGTAGGGGCTGGGGTCTGGGTCTGCGCTCGTGGCACCGTGGGGGGCGGGCCCGGGGCCGTCGCCCCGGGGCTGGGGCGGCGCGTCGCGGGCAGTGGCCGCCGCCCCCATTGCGTAGCGCTGCCCGCGCCGCGGCCAAGCCCCTTGATGCCTCCGGGGCGCCAGCCCCGGTCCCGCCCCGCGCATCGCCCTCGCTTCGTCATCACGGTGGGGTAGGGCGGGCTCCCTTCGAGGCTCGCAAGCTCGCACCTCAGGGCAGGCGTCAGCGCTGCGCGGCTGCCTCGCCCGACGCTGGTCAGTCCGTGAGCAGCTTGTCCAGGGCGGTGAGGACGTCGTCGGGCGGGATGCTGATGTCTCGGAGGACACCGGTCATCGGCTTGTGCTCGGCGGCCGCGATCGCCTCGGGGGTGCCGGCGACCAGGTAGCGGTAGTCGAGGCCGGCGGCGACGGCGATCGCCCAGTAGCAGGGGTTGACGTAGTCGGGGGCGAACAGCTCGAGCAGGCGGGCGCCGGGGCGGGCGAAGACCAGGTTGGCCAGGGCGGCGCCGTGGGGGGCGACGATCACGTCGGCGGCCGCGAAGTGGTCGATCTGCTCCTGCACCGAGACCGTGCCCGGGTCGAGCCGGGCGAAGCCGCGCTCCTTCAGCCGAGGCCAGAGCTCGGGCTCCTCGACGTACCGCCGGGTGTTGGGGGTGGCGCCGCGGGTGATGTACAGCGCCCGCGGGTACGCCGAGAGGTCGGCGGACGGCGGGAGATGGGTGCGCAGCCAGTCGACGATCCACGGGGGAGCCATCAGGTCCTGGTTGGGGGTCGACGGGACCAGCAGCCGGTCCGGGGCCAGGCAGGCGTGCTTGGCGACCTCGACGACGGGCAGCCCGTCCAGTCCGGCGAGCGTCAGCAGCTGGCGCTGGTAGCCGGCCCGGGTGGACAGGTAGACGCCGTCGACCTCGACGTCCGGGCAGGCCTCGCGGAAGATGCCCCAGCGCGGCAGCAGGTCGGTGAGGAAGTGGTAGTAGTTCGTGGCCGTGCCGCGGGTGGCCAGCGACAGGAGCGTGCCGGCGAAGGGCTGCGGCCCGGGCAGCCGTGGTCGCAGGAACACCGGGTGCTCCTGCCAGGAGGAGATCCCGAAGTAGCCGCTGGTCTCGTAGTCGAGCACCCGGCCACCAGGGGTCGGCACGATCGTCGCTGCGTAGTCGCCGACCAGCAGCCCGCCGCGGACGTCGAGCACGGTGCGCGCGGAGACCGTGCGCCGCAGCCAGGGTTCGAAGGCGACGTGACCGGCCGGTTCGCCCTCGGGCATCGTCCGGTCGAGGGTCTCGGCCGGTCCTCCGTGATGGACGACGACGCGGTCCGGCGCGAGTCCGGCGGTCGCTGCCGAGGTGAGCGTCGCCGCGGTCGGCAGCGACCGGTCGCCGGCCAGCCGCGACGTCCGCCGGAACACCGCACCGAGCAGCCGCGAGGCGAGCCGGTGCAGCCGCTTCACCAGCGGCCAGAGCGGCTGCAGCCGTCGGGGGAGCCGACTCATCGGGCCAGCTGTTCGAGCAGTGCTCGGGTGCCGCGCGCGGTCCGGTCCCAGGTGAACGTCTCGCCGTGCGCCCGGGCGGCCTCGATCACGTCGGGTCCGAAGGCCCGGGCCCGGCGCACGGCGTCCGCGAGAGCCTCGGGAGACCAGTCGGCGGCCGTGCTGGCGTGGCCGGCCGCGACCTCGGCGGTGCCCTCGTCGGGCCCGACGACGACCGGCTTGCCGAGGGCCATCCCCTCGACCACCGGCAGCCCGAAGCCCTCGAGGTCGGACGGCAGGACGACGAGGTCGGCGCGGGCCACCGCGGTGCGGAACTCGTCGTCGGGGAGGTACGCCGCGAGCTCGACCCATGTCTGCAGCCCCAGCTCCGCGACCTGCGCCTCGAGGTCCCGCCGGGTCGCGCCGGACAGGCCGAGCACCCGCAGCCGCGGAGGCTCGGCGTCGCGCGCCAGCAGGGCCCAGGCGGCGACGACGAGCTGCGGGTTCTTGTTGGTGTGGTGGCCGAACGCGATCGCCGGGCCGCTGCGGTCGGGCGCCGGCCAGGCCTGCACGTGGTCGGCTCCGTGGTGGACCACCGCGGCCGGGTTCGCGGTCGTCGACGGGTGCAGCCGGTGCAGGTCGTCGAGGGTCCTGCGCGACACGGCCACGAACCCGTCGGACACGGCGTACGCACGTCGGTAGGCGCCCCAGCGCAGCGCCCGCCGCCCCCGGGTGAACTGCTCGGGCCGCAGCTCGTGGCGCAGGTCGTGCACGACGACGGCGAGGGGCGGTCCCGGACGGCGCAGCGTGGTGGTCGGGTTGGTGGCCAGCACGGCGTCGGCGCGGTGTGCCCGGGCCAGCCGGGGCAGGGCGCGCGTCTGGGCCACGGGTCGACCGACCACCCCTGGGCCGAGCACCCGCAGCTCGTGCCGCTCGTGGCCGAGGGTGTCGATCGTCGAGCCGGGAGGGACGACGACCAGCAGCCGGTCATCGGGGAACGCGGCCGCCCAGGCAGGCAGCAGCTGGTCGACGTAGGTGCGGATCCCCCCGAGCTCCGCGCTCGCCGCGTCGACGACGAGCCTCACCCGCCGGACCTCGGCGGCGCCTTCTGCACGAAGATCATCAGGGTCGGCGCGAACCGGTTCGGGGTGAGCCGGCCGAGCCCGGCTGCCAGCCGCCACGCGGTCGGCGAGTGGCCGAAGTACGTCGGTTCGCTGGTGTGCCCGTAGACGTGGACGGAGTGCGGCGCGAACAGCCGCTGCAGGTCCTTGCGCGTGTTCATCTCGTATCGGACCGGGAAGACGTCCTCGGCCTTGCGGCCGGGCTGGAGCCTCGACAGCACCGCGACGTGCAGGCGGTTCGGGACCGCTCGGGCGCCGATCCCGATCATCCCCCACTTGTTGGGGGTGCGGGCCGCGAGCCACCCTCCCGGCCGCAGCACTCGCACGATGTCGTCCGCGACGTCCTGGGCGTCCTCGGCGTTCACGTGCTCGAGGACGTGGTCGGCCACCACGAGGTCGAAGGTCTCGTCCGCGAACGGCAGCGGGGCGCCGAGCTCGACCACGTGCGCCTCGTCGAGAGCGGGGTTGCTCAGCACCGCCTCGTCCACGTCGGTGCCGACGACCTTGGCGACCCGGCCGCGCAGCATCCGTAGCCGCCGTGAGATCTCCGGCGTCGGGTCGACCGCCCAGTGGCCGCGGCCCGCGCCGAAGTCGAGCACCGTGCTCGTCCGGTCGACCAGCGCGTTGATGCGTGTGTAGAACTCCACCTGCCCGTCGAGCTGGGTGTAGCCGCCGACGGCCGCCTCCGGGTAGAGCCTGGACAGGGTCGGGTGCGGCTGGAACTCGGAGGGGGTGTCCTGGTCAGGGTGATCGGTCACGGTCCGGCCGCTCGTCAGGCGCTCAGCAGGCGAGTCATCTGCTTGATGTCCGCGTCGACCATGAGCTCGGCCAGCTGGTCCGCATGCGTCTCGGCCTTCCAGCCGAGCACCTCGCGGGCCTTGGACGCGTCGCCGATCAGCGCGTCGACCTCGGTGGGCCGCTCGTACTGCTCGTCGTAGGTGACGTACTGCTCCCAGTCCAGACCGGCGTGCGCGAACGCCGCCTGCACGAACTGGCGCACCGTCCGGCCCTCGCCGGTGGCGAGCACGTAGTCGCCCGGCTCGTCGTGCTGGAGCATCCGCCACATGCCCTCGACGTACTCCGGCGCGTAGCCCCAGTCGCGGATCGCGTCGAGGTTGCCGAGGTGCAGCGAGTCGCGGGCCCCGAGCACGATCGCGGCGACGCCGAGGGTGATCTTGCGGGTCACGAAGCTCTCGCCCCGGCGCGGGGACTCGTGGTTGAACAGGATCCCGGAGACCGCGAACAGGTCGTAGGCCTCGCGATAGTTGACCGTCACCCAGTGCGCGTAGAGCTTCGCGGCGCCGTACGGCGAGCGCGGGTAGAACGCCGTGTGCTCGTCCTGCGGGGGCGGCGTCGCGCCGAACATCTCCGAGGTCGAGGCCTGGTAGTAGCGGCAGTCGATCCCGGCCGCGCGGATCGCCTCGAGCAGCCGGAGCGCGCCGGTGCCGTCGGTCGAGGCGGTGTACTCCGGCATCTCGAAGGACACCTTGACGTGGCTCTGCGCGCCGAGGTTGTAGACCTCGTGCGGCTCGATCGCGTGGATCAGGTTGACCAGGCTGACGCCGTCGGTGAGGTCGCCGTAGTGCAGGTGCAGGTCGGGGCTGTCGACGTGGTCGATCCGGCCCCGGTTGATCGTGGAGGCGCGTCGGACCAGGCCGTGGACCTCGTAACCCTTCGCGAGCAGCAGCTCGGTGAGGTACGACCCGTCCTGGCCGGTGATGCCTGTGATGAATGCGCGCTTGGGCACTCTCGACATTCCTCTCTTTCCGCCGACGAAGGTTAGTGCCTCCCGGGGCATAACCGCTGCGACTGGAACTCGTTGCAGTTTCTGATCACACCCCCCAGATCCCGGATGGCACTACGCCAGGCCCGCCTTGCCCGGGCGATCCGGAAGCAAGGAGCGCAAGGATGAGCAAGCCCGTGGACGTCCTGGTTGCCGGCGGGGGCGGTTTCATCGGGGGACACCTGGTGCGCGACCTGCTCGACCAGGGGCTCAGCGTCCGCTCGGTCGACGTGAAGGCACGCGGCGAGTGGTACCAGCTGCACCCGGACGCCGACAACGTCGTCGCGGACCTCTCCCTGCTCGAGCACGCCATGGCGCAGACCGAGGGCGCTCGTGAGGTCTACATGCTGGCCGCCGACATGGGCGGCATGGGCTTCATCGAGAACAACAAGGCCCTGTGCATGCTCACCGTGCTCACCAGCACCCACATGCTGGAGGCCGCCAGGAAGCACGAGGTCGAGCGGTACTTCTACTCCTCCTCGGCATGCGTCTACGCCGCCGACAAGCAGACCGACTCCGACATCACCGCCCTCAAGGAGTCCGACGCCTACCCGGCGATGCCCGAGGACGGCTACGGCTGGGAGAAGCTGTTCACCGAGCGGATGTGCCGGCACTTCCTCGAGGACTTCGGCCTCACCACGCGCATCGCCCGCTACCACAACGTCTACGGGCCCAGCGGCACCTGGACCGGCGGCCGCGAGAAGGCCCCGGCCGCGATCTGCCGCAAGGTCGCGACAGCCGCGATCACCGGCGAGCACACCATCCCGATCTGGGGTGACGGCGAGCAGACCCGCAGCTTCATGTACGTCGACGACTGCGTCCGCGGTAGCGAGATGATCCTCAGGGGTGACAGCCCGGAGCCGGTCAACCTCGGCAGCTCGGAGCTGGTCTCGATCAACGGCCTGGTCGACATCGTCGAGGACATCGCAGGCATCCGCTGCGAGCGCGAGTACCAGCTCGATGCGCCGCAGGGCGTGCGTGGCCGCAACAGCGACAACACCCAGATCCTCGAGACCTACGGCTGGGAGCCCTCGGTCTCGCTGCTCGACGGTCTCGAGCAGACCTACCGCTGGGTCTTCGACCAGGTCAAGCGCTCGCTCGGCTGAGCGGGCTCCCCCGAGATCGAACAGGCTTCCATGCGCATCCTCGTCCACGACTACAGCGGCCACCCGTTCCAGGTCGAGCTCAGCTCGGAGCTGGCCCGGCGCGGCCACCGCGTCACGCACTCCTACTGCGCGGCGTACGTCTCGGGCAAGGGAAGGCTCGACGATGACGCGTCGCTCGTGGAGTTCGAGGCGATCGGGCGTGGTGAGGTCGTCGACAAGCTCGCGTTCAAGAAGCGGATCGTCCAGGAGCTGAGGTTCGGCGTGCAGCTGGCCCGGCAGGTACGCCGGCGCCGGCCCGACGTCGTGATGGTCGCCAACACGCCGGTGCCGTCGATGATGCTGCTCGCGGCCTTCCTGTGGCTCCGGAGGATCCCGCTCGTGCTGTGGCACCAGGACGTGCAGGGGATCGCGATCCACTCGTTCGCGGGCGCCAAGCTCGGCAAGGCGTTCCGCGTCGTGGCCGGGCTGGTCGGCCGGGGCGAGCGCTGGGTGGCGCGCCGGTCAGCGGCGGTCGTCGTGATCGCGGACTCGTTCGTCGACGTCCACCGGGCGTGGGGGACCGCGAAGAAGACCACGGTGATCCCCAACTGGGCGCCGCTCGCCGAGATCGTCCCGACTCCCCGCGACAACGTGTGGGCGCGCCGGCAGGGCATCGCCTGGCAGCCGAGCCTCGTCTACTCCGGAACCCTCGGGCTCAAGCACAACCCCACCCTCCTGGTCGGCCTGGCGCGGCGGGTGCGCGACGCCGGCGTCCCGGTCCACCTCACCGTGGTGAGCGAGGGGCCGGCGGTCGACGTGCTGCGCGCGGAGGCCGAGCGGCTCGACGTACCGATCACGCTGCTGCCGTTCCAGCCCTACGAGCAGCTGCCCCAGGTGCTCGGCAGCGGCGACGTGCTGGTCGTCCTGCTCGACGCGTCGGCCGGTGCCTTCTCGGTGCCGTCGAAGACGCTGTCCTATCTGTGCGCCGGGCGCCCGGTGCTCGGGTTGATGCCGGCCGAGAACCTCGCGTCGAGCCTGGTCGCGGAGGTGGACGGCTGCGTGCTGCCTCCCGTCGAGGCCGCGCTCGCCGAGGCCGGCCACTGGGTCGCCTCGGTGCTCAAGGACGCCCGTCGCCGTGACGAGCTGGGCCGCAAGGCGAGAGCGCTGGCCGAGCGGGAGTTCGCCCTAGACGGATGTGCGACCCGTTTCGAGGAGATCCTCGGCCGGGCCGCAGGCGTGGCGACGGTGACGCGTCTCGATATATGGGACGACCGTCCATTGGTTGAGACACGGGCTGGGTAGCCGCGGCGAGCCACCCCTACTCTCGAAGGGTGTTCACGACCTGGTTGACGAAGCGACGCGCGGTTGACCACTGCCGCGTCCGCTCGTCGCTGTGTCGCCTCTCCTGACGACGCCGCCCCCTTCTGGTCCTCCGTGACCGAATCCCCAGCGGTGTCGTCGTGTGCCGGGCCCTGCCGCCCGCCTGCCCGACGACCGAGGAGAGCCATGACCATCACCGCACCCGCCGCGACGCGGACCACCGCCGGCATCGACCCCCGCGGACCCCAGGTCACCGCCGGCATCACCGCCATCGTGCTCGTCGTGGTCCTGCTGCTGCCCAGCTCATGGGCCGCGGTGCTGACCGGCGTCCAGGCCGTGCTGTTCGCCATCGGGGCGACCCGGGGAGTGCAGCACACGCCGCACGCGTGGCTGTTCCGGACCGTCGTACGTCCGCGGCTCGCGCCACCCGAGGAGCTCGAGGACCCGGCCCCGCCGCGGTTCGCGCAGGGCGTCGGTCTCGGGTTCGCGCTCGTTGCTCTCGTGGGCTTCACGACGGGCGTCACCCTGCTCGGCCAGATCGCGATCGGGTTCGCCCTGGTCGCGGCGCTGCTCAACGCGGTCTTCCGGTTCTGCCTCGGCTGCGAGCTGTACCTCCTGATCAAGAGAACCGCCAACTGACCGCTGGTTGAGGAAGTCGCGCAGCGACTGTCTCGAAACCACCTGCACATACATCGAAACGCAACCAACAGAGAAGGAACCATGACATGACCCGCGAGAGCTCGCTCGTCTCCGCCCAATGGGTGGAGGAGAACCTCGACAATCCCGACATCGTCCTCGTCGAGGTCGACGAGGACACGACGGCCTACGACAAGGGCCACATCAAGGGCGCCATCAAGCTCGACTGGACGACCGACCTCCAGGACCAGGTCCGCCGGGACTTCGTCAACAAGGAGCAGTTCGAGGCCCTGTTGTCCTCGCGCGGCGTCGGCAACGACCACACCGTCGTGCTCTACGGCGGCAACAACAACTGGTTCGCGGCCTACGCCTACTGGTACTTCAAGCTCTACGGCCACCAGGACGTCAAGCTCCTCGACGGCGGCCGCAAGAAGTGGGAGCTCGACTCCCGCGAGCTCACCGACGAGCTGCCGACCCGCGAGCAGACGTCGTACACCGCGCAGGAGCAGGACTCCTCGATCCGCGCGTTCCGCGACGAGACCGTGGCCGCGATCGGCGCCCAGAACCTGGTCGACGTGCGCAGCCCCGACGAGTACGCCGGCCGGCTCCTCGCTCCGGCACACCTTCCCCAGGAGCAGGCGCAGCGCGCGGGCCACATCCCGACCGCCGCGAACGTGCCGTGGAGCAAGGCCGCGAACGACGACGGCACCTTCCGCTCCGACGACGAGCTGAGGGAGATCTACACCGACGCCGGCGTCGACTGGGACAAGGACACCATCGCCTACTGCCGCATCGGCGAGCGCTCCTCGCACACGTGGTTCGTGCTCAAGGAGCTGCTCGGCCAGGACAACGTCAAGAACTACGACGGCTCGTGGACCGAGTACGGCTCGCTGGTCGGCGTCCCCGTGGCGCTCGGTGACGAGCGAGGCGAAGCCTGATGTGCGGCGCAACTGAAGGCGGCCTGTCCCTCGACGGCGTGAACGTCGCCAAGGAAGCGGTCATCCAGGGCCAGGTGGTGCGGGCCGGCGCCGACGGACAGAGCCAGCCCGTCGGCAACGCCTACGTCCGCCTGCTCGACCGCACCGGCGAGTTCACCGCCGAGGTCCCGACCTCGGCCACCGGCCACTTCCGGTTCTTCGCCGGCGAGGGTGACTGGACCCTGCGGACCCTGGCTCCGCAGGCCGAGCCGGTCGACAGCGTGGTGCACGCCGAGGTCGGCTCCGTCGCCGAGGTGACCGTCGCGATCTGAGACATCGGATCTGAGCATTCGACCTGGCGCGAGCGCCCTTCCCGGGTCCGGGGAGGGCGCTCGCTCGTTGTTTGTAGCACTGATCGCGTCGGTCCCGCCCCGCCCCCGGGGGTGAGCCCGGGAGCCGCGATGGTCAGCTACCCTCCCCGCACTATGGCTGAGCAGGGGCGGCGCTGGCGCGCCTGGCGTCAACCCGGAGCCTGGTCCCTGACCGGCTACCCGGCTCCCGGGCGCGTCACTCCCGGCCCGACGGGCACGGTGCGGGTCGTGATCGTCGACGACTCTGCCGAGGTGCGCACCCTGGTCCGGACCAAGCTCCGGCTGTCCGGTGCGGCGGTCGTCGAGGGCGAGGGCGCCGACGGCGCCGACGCCGTCGACCTGGCCCGCCGGCTCCAGCCCGACGCCATGCTGCTGGACGTGTCGATGCCGGGCATGGACGGGCTGACGGCGCTGCCGCAGGTGCTGCAGGCGTCGCCGGCCACGCGCGTGGTCATGTTCAGCGGCTTCGACGAGGAGCCGCTCGCGTTGCGCGCCCTCGAGCTCGGCGCGACGTCCTACCTCACCAAGACGTCGTCGTTGGAGGACGTCGTCAGCGAGCTGGTCGGGGTCGCCGCGACGTCCGGTCCCGGGCCCGAGAGGCACGCCGAAGACTTCGCCGACAAGCTGGCAGGCGCGTCGCTCGAGGAGGCCGGTGCCGACGACGGTCCGGGACGGTTGCTCGAGGACCAGGTCGAAAAGTTCCAGAGCGTGTTCGACGACGCCGCGATCGGCATGGCCACGATGACCTTGCAGGGCCGGATCGTGCGGGCCAACGATGCGCTGTGCCGGATCCTCGGCCGCGTCGGAGACGAGCTCCTCGGCAGCGAGTACGGCGCGGCGGTCGGTGACGAGCCGCAGCTGGCGGACGCCATCGTGGCCATCGTCGAGAAGGGCGCGGACGTCCTGACGCTCGCGCACCCGGAGGCCGACGACGCCTACCTGCGCACCACATTGTCGGTGGTGCGCGACCGGAACGGCCAGCCGCTGTACCTGTTGGCGCAGTGCCAGGACGTCACGCGGCAGCGCGAGGCCGAGCGCGGGTTGCGGGACTCCGAGCGCCGGTTCCGGCTACTGGTCGAGGCGGTGCGTGACTACGCCATCTTCATGCTCGACCCTGAGGGCTGCATCATCAGCTGGAACCTGGGTGCGCAGCGCGCCAAGGGCTGGGCGGCCGAGGAGATCATCGGCCAGCACTTCCGGGTGTTCTACCCACCGGAGCAGCAGGCCGCCGGCCACCCTGAGTACGAGCTGGAGGTGGCTTTGCGCGACGACGTCTACCAGGAGGAGGGCTGGCGGGTCCGCAAGGACGGCAGCCGGTTCTGGGCGCACGTCACCATCACGGCGGTCTTCGACGACGACGGCACGCACCTCGGCTTCGCGAAGGTGACCCGCGACCACACCGAGCGGATGCAGATGCTTGAGCGGCAGGGCCAGTACGCCGAAGCGCTGGCCGAGGCCAACGAGCGGCTCGAACGAGCCAACGTCGAGCTGGCCAAGGCGGCCGAGGAGCAGTCTCGCTTCCTCGCGGTGACCGCCCACGAGCTCCGGTCGCCCGTCGGGGTGCTCAGCATGTCTGGCCGGCTGCTCGCGGAGAACTGGGAACGGCTCGACGACGAGGAACGCATCGGACTGCTCTCCGGTCTCCAGAGCAGCTCCGCACGGCTCCAGCGGCTGCTGGGTGACCTGCTCACGAGCTCGCGGCTG
Organism: uncultured Actinomycetota bacterium; assembly: GCA_963798045.1. Classification (GTDB taxonomy): domain Bacteria; phylum Actinomycetota; class Actinomycetes; order Propionibacteriales; family Nocardioidaceae; genus Nocardioides. The sequence goes on along the minus strand of CAWCSB010000032.1, from coordinate 225,219 downwards.
AAGGAGGCGACGCTCGACCTCGATCTGGAGGAGCGGGACCTGGCCGAGGTGCTGGCGCCGGTGCTCCTGCGGCTCCGTCTCGCTCACCCGGAGGCGGTGGTCGAGGGCGAGCTCGGTGCGGGAGTGCGGGCGGTGGTCGACGCTGACCGGCTGGCCCAGATCGTCGACAACCTGGTGGCCAACGCGGTCGCGTACGGCCGCAGCCCGATCCGGGTGTCCGCCAGGCAGGTCGGCGACGAGGTAGAGGTCACGGTGCGCGACGACGGTCCCGGCGTTCCGCCCGAGCTGCGGGACCGGCTGTTCGAGAGGTTCGCCAGTCGAGGCGGCCACGGCACCGGGTTGGGGCTCCACATCGTCCGCGAGCTTGCCCGGGCACAAGGAGGAGACGCCACGTACGCAGCGGAGCACAATGCGTTCGTGGTCCGTCTTCCAAGAGCAGCCGCAGGGTCGTGACCGTCCGCGTGCTGCTCGTCGACGACGTGGCAGACGTGCGCCGACTGGTCCGCATCGCACTCCGCCACCACGGCGGGTTCGAGGTGGTGGCGGAGGCCACGGCCGGACTTCATGCGATCGAGCTGGCTGCCGAGCACCGGCCCGACGTCGTGCTGCTGGACCTGGGGCTGCCCGACCTGGCCGGGCGCGACGTGCTCACCCGGCTGCGCGACGTGGTGCCCGGCGCCAAGGTCGTGGTCTTCACCGGGGCCGATCACGATGACCGGTCGTGGTACGAGGAGAACGCCGCCGGCTACGTCCAGAAGGGCGCCGAGCTGGACTACCTCGTGGACCTGCTCGACGACGTCGGCCGCGCGACCCACCGGAGCGAGACGGCCCGGTTCGAGGGCGACGTGCGCACCGTGCCGCTGGCTCGCGAGTTCGTACGCCGTTGCCTGCGGGAGTGGGGTGCCGCCCACGTCGTCGACGAGGCCGCCCTCGTCGTCACGGAGCTGGCGGCGAACGCGGTGCTGCACGCCGACTCGCCGTACGAAGTCCGGCTGAGCCGAACCGCAGGGGTGGTCCGGATCGAGGTCGCAGACAGCGACGTCGGGACGCCGGAGCCCCAGCCGTTCAGCGCCGTGGCCGAGGACGGGCGCGGGATCGTCATCGTCGCCGCGGTCTCCGCGTCCTGGGGTATCGACGCCCAGCCCCGCGGCAAGATCACCTGGGCCGAGCTCCGTCCGGACTAGACCAGCCAGGCCGTCTCGCTGTCCTGGCGTCATGCCGGTGGTCCAGACCCGTCCCTTCACCGTGCACCAGGACACGGACCCCGCCGTGGCACAGGCCGAGTTCACCGCAGAGTTCACGGCCGAGCCGCACAGCGTGCCGCTGGCCCGCGCGTTCGTCCGGAGCGAGCTCCACGCGCGAGGCGCTGACAGGTACGGCGAGGACGCGGCCCTGGTCGTCTCGGAGCTGGCCACCAATGCGATCACCCATGCCCGGACGCCGTTCGTCGTGCGGGTGCTGCTGCGACCCGGCCGTGCTCGAGTCGAGGTGAGCGATCCCGACGAGAGTGGGCGCGGCCTCTTCGTCGTCGCAGCAGTGGCACGGTCGTGGGGCGTCGGCACCGCCGCCGGGCGCGATCCGGTCATCTGGGCCGAGCTCGGCCCATCCCTGGTCTGAAGACGCCGCTCGTGGGCCCGACCCGCCCGCGCGGACTAGTCGGTCGTGGCCCCTTCGGGTCATCCGTGTGCACGCCTGGGCCGCCTGCGCGGGAAACGCGTCGGGGAAGTCCTGACGCGGGTTAGGTTCCTTGCTGCTGAAACCGTAGTGAACGTCCAGACCGGGTCCGGGTCCCGCGTGACCCGGACCTGACCACGACGTTTCCCCTGCACGCGCACGCTCCGTCCCTCCCCCACAGGTCCTCTCGGCGCCCCGGCACCGGAGCGATCGCAGCTGAAGAAACCAGGCAAGCTCGTGACTCCCTCCCCCCTGACCCCGATCCGTCCGCGCTCCAGCCGCCGGTCCCGGCGTGCGTTCGGCCTGCTGGGCAGGCTCGTCGCGCTGCTCGGCGCGGCCGCGATCCTGGTTGGCCTCCTGCCGGCCGCACCTGCCGCAGCGGCCGACGGTGCCTTGGCGCTGAGCGTCTCGATCACCGATGTCAACGGCAACCCCATCACGTCGGTGGACGCGTCGAACGTGGCGGCCTATCGGGTGAACATCGGCTACGGCTGCAACGTCGCGGACTGCACGGGGGTCAAGGTCAAGGTCGCTGCGACGGAGCTCGACCCGTACTACGCGGTGCACCGCAAGGAGTCCGGGGCGACCTACATCCCGCCGTACAGCCCCGCACCAGCGATCAGCGGCAACATCGCCACGGGATACACGATCGACCTCGGGACGGTGACGGCGGGCACCAACGGCGTGATCCGTCTCGACTACACCGTGAACACCCAGGGCGGTCTCGGCCGCGGGAACTTCTTCCCGACCGGCTCGCCGATCGAGCCGAACGTCACGATCTCGGCCGGCAACGCACCGTCGGTCTCGGACTCGGCGACGGCCAACTGGGTCTCCTACATCCCGACACCCTCGCTGACGGTGACCACAGCCCCCGCGAGCAGGATCAGCACCGACCAGCAGATGACGGTCTCGACGAGCAGCTCGTCCGGCTGCTGGCGGCTCTACAACGGGGTGCTCCGCAGCTGGCCGCACTATCTCTGCGGCGACACGGGGCAGATCACGGTGCAGCTCCCAGCCAAGGCCGTCTATGTCGCCGGGAGCGGGGGCACCTACGACGCCGTCGCGCACACGGTGACGGTCACGTCCGGCCCGAAGGCATGGCAGTCGGTCAACGGCGCGTTCAAGGTCACCTTCCCGAGCTCCTCCTATCCGACCAGCGGCGACGGCTGCGTCGTGCCGGAGACCTTCACTGCGAAGGACGCCACCTACACCTATCTCGACGGCACCACCAAGGTCACCAACCCGACCACAGCCCAGAGGACGGTCACGGTCGGCAACTGCGCGCCGTTCGCCAAGGCGGTCGTGGGCAAGTCGTCCTACGTCTCGGGCGGCCAGTACAGCAGCACCGTCTGGAACATCCCCGCCACCTCTGCCGGCAACTACAACGTCTTCTGGCTCGTCAGCGCCTCCAACCAGGCGAACGTCCCCGGGGTGGCCACCATCGTCGACAACGACCTCGACCAGAGCGACCTCCCGGTCACGAGCATCCAGGTCCCCGCGGGCGGCCCCGCCGACATCTCCTACACGCTGGACGACGGAACCCCGGGCACGGCGACCGGAGTGACAAGCCTGCCGGCACCCGCTGGTCGGCACTTCGCCACCGCGACGGTGACGTCCGCTCCTCTGGCGGGACCGAACGTGCAGCCCTCGGACACCGGGGGCGTCCCCCTGAGCGTGCGGTTCTACTCGTCGGTCAAGGCAGGCGCCACTCCAGGCACCCGGACGAACACCGCCACGGCGACGATGACCTACCCGGACTACCCGGAGCTCGGCACGATCACCGCCACCGGCAGCCCGGCGACCAGGACGGTCACTCTCGTCAACCCGGCGACGCCGTACACGATCAGCGCCAGCAACCTGGGTGCGACCGTGACCGGCGGCGGCATCCCACTGGTCGGCGGTGAGGTGGTGTGGACCGGCAACGGCTCCGTGTCCAACCTCGTCCAGGGCACGTCGCTGACCCCGCAGTACGTCTACCTCGCGCCTCTGGGCTGGGACATCAAGCCCAACGGCGCTTCGTTCGTGAGCGGCGACCCGGGTGCGACGTTCGACTACCGGACCGTGACCTACGGCGGCAACAGCCACAAGGCAGTGATCGTCAACTGGCCCCAGCCCACGACCAGCACGGGCACCTTCACCCTTCCGCAGCTGCAGGTGAAGACGACCCCGACCGGTGCCGCGCCGGCCGGGACGGGCAACCAGACCGCCTACTTCTTCGTCGGCGACGCCGGCAACGGGCTCGCGGACTCCTACACCAACACCAGGGTCACGGACACGACAGACATCGACCTGGATGGCGCGACCACGGACGTGTTCTCGCGTGGGTCGGGGACCACCAGCCTCGCGGCCAGCGCGGCCATCGGTCTGGTCAAGGAGATCTGCCGGCCCAACCCGGCGGCCTCCGACGGCTGTGACTGGATCGCCAACTCCAGCATCCGCGTCGGCGTGCCACCGGACGCCGCCTCGATCAAGTACCGCGTCACCATCCAGAACAAGGGCAACGCGCCACTGTCGAACGCGGTGGCATATGACGTGCTGCCGTTCGTGGGCGACACGGGGACGACCACGTCGACCGCGGGCACGCCGCGCGGCAGCACGGTGCAGGAGCAGCTGAGCAGCGTCAGCGACGTGAGCGGTGGCATCACGCTCGCCTACTCCACCTCGACGAACCCGCCACGGCCCGAGGTGTTCTCAGGTGCGACGACGGGCGACTGGGCCGCCCCGGTCGCTGGAGCCAGTGCGATCCGGGCGACCGTGCCCAGCCTGGCAGCCGGCCAGTCCCGGTCCTTCCAGTACGTCGCCGCGCTCGTCGGGGGCGCTGCCGACCAGGTGGCCTGCAACTCAGTGGCGATCGCTGCCACCGGCCTGGTTGCCGTCGAGCCGTCGCCGGTGTGTGCGACCACCCAGGAGGCTGACTTCAGCATCGAGTCTCCCGACCACCTGCCACTGCAGTCAGGACGCGTGGGCGTGGTGCCCTTCGTGGTCAGCAACCTGGGCGGCTCGCAGAGCGCGACCGGGACCGTCACCATCGCGGTGCCCGGTGAGGTCTCCGTGGCGTCGTTGACGGTGCCGGGATGGTCGTGCGCCGCGCCGTCGACCGACGGGCCGGTCACCGTCACGTGCGACCCGGTCAACGGCGACGGCAGCACGCGGTCCCTGGCCAAGGACGTGCCGGAGACGATCCAGCTGAAGGTCAAGCCAACCGACGCCGCCCCCGACGAGCTGTGCTTCGACGCGTCCGTCGCGGGCCTGATGGTCGACCCCGACCTCGACAACAACACCGCGCGGAGCTGCTCCACCGCCCTGTCGTCGAAGCCTGAGCTGCTCGTCACCAAGGACGACAACAAGTTCGCCGTGAAGGTGGGGGAGCAGTACACCTACACCATCACGGCGTCGAGCCGGCTGGTTGCCGAGTCCATCGCCGGAGTCGAGCTGACGGACACCCTGCCGGCCGGCCTCGAGCTCGTCTCCGCCAGCCCGGCTCCGACCTCGGTGGCCGGACAGACGTTGACCTGGGACCTCGGCGCCCTCGCCCAGGCCGGGATCCCCGGTGGCGGGGGAGACGGCACCAGCGGTGGTCCGGGCTCCTCGAAGTCGGTCACCGTCACGGTGCGCGTGCTCCCCGGGACGCAGGACAGCCTGACCAACACGGCCGACGCCACGGGCGCCGACCCGGCCGACGCCGCCGTCACCCTGAGCGCCCAGGACGATGACGTCGACGTGGTCACCAACGTGTTCACCGACCTGGGCGCGGCGGAGACGACGCCCCAGAACACCCCGGTGACGACGCCGCTGGCCGAGATCGCCTCGACGACCGGTGCTCCGCTGGACCCCACTGCTGTCACGCAGTCGAGTGGTCCAGCGCACGGCACCCTGACGATCAACCCGGCCACGGGCGCCGTGAGGTACGACCCCGACGCCGGCTACAGCGGTGCCGACTCCTACCAGGTGCAGGTGTGCGACACGACGTCGCCGACCCCGCAGTGCCACGTCGCGACCGTCACCGTGCAGGTCGGCGTGAACGTGGTCGACGCGGTCGACGACCCCGAGACGACCGACGCCGCCGTACCGGTGACCACCGGCGTGCGCGGCAACGACACGACGACCTCGGGGCAGCCCCTCGCCGTACCGACGATCGTGTCGCCGCCGTCCGACGGCACGGTGACGGTCAACGGCAACGGGACGGTCACCTACACCCCGGACGCCGGGACCAGCGGTGTCGACAGCTACGCCTACCAGGTGTGCGACACCTCGCACCCGACCCCGGTGTGTGACACGGCCACGGTGACCATCACGGTCAGCAACATCTACGTCGACAGCGGGATCGCGCTCACCACCCCGCAGAACACGGCGATCACGACCCCGCTGGCCGACATCGTCACCACCAAGGGCGTCGCGATCGACCTCACCAGCCTCACCCAGCAGACGGCTCCGCAGCACGGCACTCTCTCGATCAACCCCGCGACCGGCGCCGTGACCTACACGCCGGACCCGGGCTACTCCGGTCCGGACTCCTACGAGCTCGCAATGTGCGACGACAACGGGAGCGACTGCCACCAGGTGACCGTGCCCGTCACCGTGCAGCCGAACGCGGTCGGCGCGGTGGACGACTCCACCTCGACCGACAGCGGTGCTCCGGTGACCACGAACGTCCGTGGCAACGACACGTCCGCCTCGGGCCAGTCGCTCGCCAACCCGACGGTCCAGTCGGGGCCCGCGCATGGCAGCGCGCTGGTGAACGGCGACGGCACGATCACCTACACACCGGACGCCGGATTCAGCGGCACCGACTCCTACGGCTACCAGGTGTGCGACACGTCGAACCCGACACCGGTCTGTGGCACCGCCACGGTGACGATCCTGGTGCGCAACGTGTTCACCGACCTCGGCGCCACGGAGACCACGCCGCACAACACGGCGGTCACCACACCGCTCGGCCAGATCGTGTCGGCCACGGGCGCAGCCGTGGATCCGACCGCGGTCAGCGAGGCCACGGCGCCGCAGCAAGGGACTATCTCGATCGACCCGGCAACCGGTGCGGTGACCTACACGCCGGACGACGGCTACGCCGGGCCGGACACCTACGACGTCCGGGTGTGCGACACCTCCACGCCGACGCCGCAGTGCTTCACGGCCACGGTCGAGATCACCGTGGCACCGAACGTGGTGGTGGCGGTGGACGACGCCGACAGCACCGATGCGGTCACGCCTGTCACCACCGACGTGCGGGACAACGACACGACGCAGTCCGGTCAGCCTCTGGCGCTACCGACGGTGACCGTCGACCCGGGCCACGGCACCACCGTGGTCACCGGTGGCGGGGCGATCACCTACACCCCGGCCGCTGGCTTCTCCGGCACGGACTCCTACACCTACGAGGTCTGCGACACCTCGCACCCGACCCCGGTGTGCGACACCGCCGTGGTGACCATCACGGTGGCGAACGTGTGGACCGACAACCACGTCGCTGTGGTCACGCCGCACAACACGGCGGCGACCACCGCACTCGCTGCAGTGGCCTCGACGACCGGTGCACCGCTCGACCCGGCCAGCGTCGCCGAGGAGACGGCGCCGACCCACGGGACGCTCACGATCGACCACGCGACCGGTGCGATCACCTACACCCCCGAGACCGGCTATGCCGGACCGGACTCCTACACGGTCACGGTCTGCGACACCTCGACGCCGACACCGGAGTGCCGGGACTTCACCGTGCCGGTCACCGTGAAGCCGAATGTGGTCACGGCGGTGGACGACACCGCCTCGACCCTGGCGGGCGCCGCGGTCACCACCACGGTGCGGGCCAACGACACGACCGCGTCCGGCCAGCCGCTCGGCGTACCGACCGTCACCACCGGCCCCGCTCACGGCACCGCCGCGGTCAACGCGGACGGGACGAGCACCTACGTGCCGGCGGTCGGCTTCTCCGGCACGGACTCCTACAGCTATCGGGTCTGCGACACCTCACACCCGGCCCCGGTGTGCGACACCGCCACGGTCACCGTGCAGGTGGGCGAACTGAAGTTCGACCTGGCCCTGACGAACCGGCTCGCCTCGGGGGCCCGTGTCACGGTCGGCGACAAGGTGCGCTACCGCCTCCAGGTCGGCAACCGCGGGCCCGACCCCGTCACGGGGGTCATCGTCCTCAAGGACGCGCTCCCGAACGGCCTGGAGCTGGTCTCGGCCCGCGGCCAGGGATGGGACTGCAAGCTCGACAGGGCCTCGGACAAAGTGAGCTGCACGTGGACCCAAGGTGTGAGCGCGAGGGCCGGTGCGAACCTCGGAGCCGACCAGAAGGCCTCGCCGGTGGTCGTGGTGGGGAAGACCACCAAGAGGGCCGTTGGTCGCCTCGTCAACGTGGCCAAGGTGCAGGCCTCGGGGGACGTCGCCGTGGCCAACAACCGAGCCAAGGCCTCGGTGACTGTGGCCGCGGTCCCCGAGCTGCCACACACCGGCTTCCGGATCGATGCACTGCAGCTGCTGCAGTTCCGGTGGTGAGGTCGGGATCGACGACAGGGGCCCGATGGTGGGCCCGCATGGCCCAGGCGGACTAGTCCATGTGGCCCGTCTAGACCATGGGTCCTGACACGTTCGCCCTGACTCGCCCGAAAACTCCTCGGGCACGGCAGCTGCGCAGCTAGGTTCCGAGGGCCGTGTGGCTGGTGTGAAGGAAGGAACGGGGACCATGAGCGTTCGCGAGCAGGGTGCGGACGCCCTGCGCGCCGCCTCGACTCTGCTCCCGACTCCCGTCCAGACCGGTGTCCCGGCGCACGTGACCCGAGCCACGACAGCAGCGTTCTTCCTTCGCACGGCTACCGCTTATCCCCCACCTGCCACCCCGCGAGGAGTCGCTCTCCTCCGGCCAGGGCCCCCATAGACAGGCGCGTCCGTGACTCCCTCCCCCCAAGAGACGTTTCGCCACCGCTTCGCTGCGGGACGCGCCCTGCGCCGCCTGCGCTACCCGCTGGTGGCGGTCGTCGTGTCCGGCGTGCTGGTGGTCAGCTCGCTGACCTTCCAGGCCGCCGCCGACGACCAGGTGCCTACTCAGCCTTCGTCCGAGGCGACGGCCAGCGCGGATCCGACGACGTCGTCCGACCCGGCGCCCTCCGAAGAGCCGACCGAGTTGCCTACTGCGAGCGAGGAGCCGACTGCGTCCGGGGAGCCCTCGGAGGACCCGAGCGACGACGCGCCCACGACCGCTGCGACTAGCGAGCCGAGCGACGTCTCTTCCGACAACACGTCCAACGAATCGTCTCAGGTGGGCGGCAAGTCCGACCAGCACCAGACCGCCGCTGCAGCGGCCGCCGCCAGTGGCTGCGGCTACGCGACCACCGGCATCCACGCCAACACCATCTGCTGGCTGGACATGACGTCCTACAACGACACCCAGGCACGCACCCCCGCCGGACAGCCCATGACCGCCACGCTGCCGGGCGACTACGAGCTCAGCTACACGATCAAGACAGCACAGGTGCCCGGTCGCGCGAACGCCGCCGTCGAGTCGCGGACCACCCCCATCGAGACCCGGTTCGCGTTCGGCACCGAGGGCTATGCCGGCATCCCCGACAAGCCGTCGCTCTACAGCTTCGCGAACGGCGCAGTGGGACTCGACGTGACCCTCAGCGACATCGTGCTCGAGGACCCCTCCGGGACGCCCGTCACGTCGTACGCCTTCGTGGCCACGGACACCGAGGACAACGTCGGTTCGGCGGCTGAGTCGCTCCGGTGGACCTCGGACAAGAACCTGAACCTGCTCGAGACCCTCTATCCGCAGGGCACCAAGGGCTGCAAGCCCGCCGGCATCACCGGCCTGGGCACCACCACCGTGACCTGCGTCGGGACGGGTGGGCCGAGCACGCTGGCCTCCAAGTCCACGTCCATCCTGGTGTCGGCGGACGCGCCCAGCACGTTTGCGCTGCGCTGGCAGACCAATGCCCGCTCCGGCATCGCCTTCGGCGTCCGCACCTCGTCCATCGAGGTGATCAAGAAGGTTGACGGCCGCGCCGACCGCACCGACTCCTTCGACGTCTCGCTGAGCTCGGTCGACGACGGCACCCTGGACACGGCCACCACCAACACGGCCAACACGGCCACCACCGGCCCGATCGTGGTGATCCCGCCGGTCGGCAACCAGACGTTCACGCTCACCGACGCGGCCACACCCGGCTCGGGCACGGACCTGGCGGACTACACCCACACCTGGAGCTGCACCCGCAACGGTGCGCCCGACCCCGGCCTGCCTTCGGGCGAGCACACGTCGGTCGGAGTGACGGTCGGCACCGGCGACGGGGTCGTGTGCACCGTCACCAACCGGTCGCTGACCTTCGACGGCGGTGACGCGAGCGCGTCGTACGGCACATTGCTGACCGGCGGCGGTCCGCGGCACAGCGTGTCCGACTACGACGCCACCACGCACACGTCGAGCCTGATGATCGGCACCCACGTCGACACCGAGCTCGACGGCGCGCCCTCGACGGCCGCGGACGGTGACGACACCACTGCCACCGACGACGAGGACGGCGCGAGCTCGCTGTCCCTGCCGCCCGGGACGGCGACCGGGGTCGACGTCGCCGTCACCAACACGACCGGTGGCCCCGCGACCCTCCACGGGTGGGTGGACGCCAACGACGACGGCGCGTTCCAGGCGTCCGAGCAGGCCTCGACGCCGGTGCCGAACGGCGCCACGTCAGCGACGCTGTCCTGGTCCGGGCTCACCGCCCTTCCCGTCGGCAGCACCCGCGTCGTCCGCCTGCGGCTGACGTCTGCCACGCTCACCGACAACGCGGGCACCGCGACGCTCGACGAGCGATCCGGCGGGGCGGCTCCGGACGGCGAGGTGGAGGACTACCGGGCGTCGGTCGCCCAGGCGCCGCTGCAGTGCAACCGCGTCTACTCGCTCCAGGGCGCGGACCCCCGCAACCTGTGGGCGGTCAACACCGCCTCCGGCAACCAGACCAGCGTCGGCAGCTTCTCGATCAGCGGCGCGATCCCGAACCTCGACGGCCTCGGCATCTCGGCCGACGGCGAGAAGGTGTACGGCGTGCTGCCGGCCAACACCCCGGGGACCGGGCGCTCGATCTACCTCCACACCCGCGCCACCGGCGCCACCACCATGCTCGGGGCCGGGGTGGCGAGCGCCCAGGTCACCCACGGCGCGGTCAACCCGGCCAACGGCATCTACTACTACGGCGGGATGAGCGGCAACCAGCTCAACGTCTACGGCTTCGACCCGGCCACGAGCACGTCCCTGGGACGCGTGGCGGCCGGCAACATCCTCAACGGCGGCACCAACGGCGACTGGGCCTTCGACACCGCCGGCCGGCTCTACGTCGTCGCCGGCGCCAGTGCCAACAACGTCCTCTCGGTGGTCGACCAGGCCATCCCGGCCACGACCCAGGCCACCCCGCTCGCGATCACCGCCACCAGGATCGCGACCAACACGGCCGCCGCCGTGATCAACGGCATCGCCTTCGGCGGCGACGGGCACCTCTACATCGCGAGCGGCACGGTCGTCTACCAGGTCAACCCGACCAGCGGTGCCACCGTCTCGAGCGCCAACCTGTCGCGGACCGGGTCCGTCGACCTGGCTTCGTGTGCAGTGCCGAGCACCCTCGAGGTCCGCAAGAGCTTCCCGGACGGCCGGGCCGTCGCCGCCGACCAGGCCACCCTCTCGATCAGTGGCGGAGGTCTGGCGACCGCCGTCACGGCGAGCACCGCCGGCGCGGACCAGGGCATCCAGGGCGACCCGACCGAGACCGCCGGGCCGGTGCCCGCGCTCAACGGCACGACCTTCACGATCTCGGAGACCGGCGGGGCCACCGGGGCGGCGTACCTGAAGAGCTGGGCGTGTGTCGACACCACCACGGGGACCACCCTCGCCTCGGGCACCGGGACCACGGGCACGGTGACGCTCCCGGCCGGAGCGGCGACGGTGTCGGCGCTGTGCACGTTCACCAACGCGCTCCACAGTGACCTGGGCGACGCCCCGGCGACGTACGGCACCGCACTGGCCGACAACGGCCCCTCCCACAAGCTGGTCGGCTACAACGTCACCACCAACACGGGGGCGCCGATGCTCGGCGCCAAGGTCGATGCCGAGACGGACGGCGTCCCGAGCCCGGCCGCAGGCGGGGACGACGCCGCGGGGATCGACGACGAGGACGGCGTCGCGTTCAACACCGACGTCACGACGCCCGGGCGACTCGAGACGGTCTACGTCGCCGCGTCCGCTGCCGGGTTCCTGAACGGCTGGATCGACTACAACAGGGACGGCGACTTCGACGCGGCTGAGCAGCTCTTCACCGACAAGGCGGTCACGGCCGGCGTCAACCGGCTCACCTACACCGTGCCCACCGGCCCCGCCTTCGTCCAGGGCGCGAGCTTCGCTCGCTTCCGCCTGACGAGCGCGGCGGGCCAGGCCACCTCTCCCACGGGCCCGGCGCCCAACGGCGAGGTCGAGGACTACGCGCGGCAGCTGTTCGACCCGCAGGCCACGGCCCTGGACCAGTGCCCGGTGGGCTCGCAGCCCCAGCAGGTCACGATCGTCCAGAACCCGTCCTTCGAGACGCGCACCGGCAACTTCGTCAACACCAGCGCCAACTCCATCAACTTCGCGACGAACTGGTACGACGCCCACCCCAGTGGCGGTCAGTACTACGTCTTCTCGCCGACGTTCGACTCCGGCCCCGCCGAGTCCACGATGCCCTTCCGGGCGGGCGCCGACGGCTACGGCTTCCTCGGGGGGCACACGTCCAGCGGGACAGTGAGCACCGGACCGACCAACGATGCAGGTGAGGGAGCCACCAACACGCTGGTCACGCCGCTCGCGGCCGGGACCCCGTACGTCGGCTTCTTCTCGATCGGCGCCGGTGGCCACAGCCGCAACGGCTCCGGCTACCTGAGGCTCTTCGGCGTCGACAACAAGTCCATCGGGTCCCTTCCCGCGAGCGGCGTGGTGACTCCCACCGCGACCAACCAGGAGGCCCTCGCCCAGACGCCCACCGTCGCTCCGGCGACCGCCGGCACCCGCGCCCAGTGGCAGACGGCCACGTTCACCTTCACGCCCGCGAAGTCGTGGCCCTTCCTCCGGGTGGAGGCCCGCAACGCCACGCCCGGCAACAACGGCACGACGGGCGGACAGACCTGGATGAGCTTCGACGACTTCCACCTGTTCGCGTGCAACCCTGCCGCCACCGACTTCGGTGACGCCGAGGACACCTACGGCACCACCGTCGCGGACGACGGACCGCGGCACCTCGTCACCGGCTACGACGCCGACGCGGACACCGCGGCCTTGATGCTGGGTGACACGGTCGACGGTGACGTCGACGGCGTCCCGGGTCCCGACGCGGACGGCGACGACACCACCGACGTCGCGGACGAGGACGGCGTGGCAGGCGGGGTCCTGGTGACGCCGGGCCAGGCGACGACCGTGTCGGTCTCGGCAACCAACAGCACCGGGACGGTCGCGACCCTGGCCGGCTGGATCGACCGGGACAACGACCTGATCTTCGAGGCCACCGAGCGGGCGACCGCCTCGGTGCCGGCCAGCTCCGGCGCCGGCACCTACACCCTCACCTTCCCTGCCGGTGCCTCGACGACAGTCGGCCAGGCCCGGTTCCGTCTCTTCCCAGGCACGGTGGCCAACCCGCTCCCGACGGGAGCGGCCGCCGGCGGCGAGGTCGAGGACTACCCGGTGACCGTGCCCGCGCCGACCCAGTGCGACGGTTCGGCGTACGCCGTCGTGGGCACCGGCACCACTCCGCCGATCTCCCACCTGATCAAGATCAGCCCGGATGGCACCAGCGTCAGCCTGGTGCAGGACGAGCCGTATGACCTCAACGCGCTCGGCTTCAACCAGCTGGACGGCTACCTCTACGCGTTGCGTCGTCCCGCGGGCGGCGTGTTCAACCAGCTGGTCCGGATAAACCCCGTCACCGGAGCGGTCCAGCTCCTGGGCGGCATCACGGGCGCGCCCGCGAGTGGGTTCGTGGCGCTGGCCGCGATGAACGGCGACCACCTCTACCTCAACGCCGCCGACACCCTCTACACCGTCGACGTGACCACGCGCCGTGTGGTGGACACCCAGGCTGTGGTCGGCGGCTGGCCGAGTCCCACCCCGGCCGACATCGCGTTCAACCCGCTGGACGGGAAGATCTACGGCTACGCCTGGGTCAACGCGACGACCGGCCGGATCCTCAAGCTCGACCCCGCCACGGGTGTGAAGACGCTGACCAGCTTCACCCAGCCCAGCACCGTGGTCAGCGGCTTCGGCGCCCAGTGGTTCGACGGCGCCGGCCGGCTCTACGGCATCGCCAACTCGACCCAGGAGCTCTGGCAGATCAGCGGCGTGTTCACTGCCACTCCCACGATCGTCAAGACCGCCGACCCGGGCGGCCCCACGGGCGGCGGAGACGGCGCCTCGTGCACGCCCCCGGACCTGCTCAAGGACGTCCAGCCGAGCGTCATCGCGCCCGGTGGGACGGTCACCTACACCTACACCGCGAGCAACCCCACCATCAGCCCGCTGAACGGCGTGACGATCAGCGACCTGATGCCTGACGACGCCGCCGCGCGGACCTACGTCGCCGGCTCGGTCACCGTCGTCGACGGCGCGGGCGGCCCGGTCACCGGCTGGTCGGCCGCGATCGGCAACACCAACCGCGCCGGCGACACCCTGACCGTGAGCGACCTGGACATCCCGCAGGGTGGCCGCGTGGTCGTCTCCGTCCAGGTGAAGGTCTCGGCCACCGCACCCAACGGCACCGTCAACAACCAGGCCACGCTCTCCGACCTCCCGGGCGCCTTCGGCGACACCCCCTCGGACTACCCGCCGACCGGCGCGATCGACGACCCGACACCGCTCGAGATCCTGAGTGCCGACTTCGGTGACGCCCCGGCGACGTTCGGCACCGCCATTGCCGCCAACGGCGCCCAGCACGTCCTGGTCGGCTACGACTCGGCCGCGCACACGACGCCGCTCATGCTCGGCGCCACGGTCGATCCCGAGACGGACGGAGCGCCGGGCGCGGCCGCCTCGGGCGACGACCTCGCAGGCGTCGACGACGAGGACGCGCTGCCCCTGCTGGCGCTCACGCCGGGCGCGACGACCGCCAGCGCGACCGTGCCCGTGGTCAACGGCACCGGTGCTGCCGCCACGCTCTACGGCTGGATCGACGCCAACGGCAACGGCACCTTCCAGGCCGTGGAGGCCGCCACGGCGACCGTCCCGGCCGGTGCGACCAGCGCGACCCTGAGCTGGACCGGTCTCCCTGCGGCCGTCGACGGCGCCCAGCCCGTCGTCCGGCTGCGGCTCACCTCGGCCACGCTCACCGACATCGCCGGCACCGCGGCCCTCGACGAACGGTCGCAGGGGTCCGCTCCGGACGGCGAGGTCGAGGACTCCGTGGCCGCCGTCGCGGCCGCCCTGCCCAACGACTGCGTGAACCCGCTGGTCGAGACCTTCGGCGCCGGGAGCGGGCGCGCCTCGCTGCCCGCGGGCCAGACGACGTACGGCTACGCGGCTACGGGTGCGGTGAACGACGGCTCCTACGCGCTGGTGCCTGGGATCGACACGAGCTACGGCGGCTGGTGGCACACCGGTCCGGACCACACGATCGGCGACACCAATGGGCGGGCCATGCTCGTCAACGCCGACTTCGTCGCCGGGAAGTTCTTCTCGAAGTCGTTCACCGGCCTCCAGGTCGGCAGCAAGTACGACTTCAGCGCGTGGATCACCAACGCCAACAACGCCGGCTCGGCGATCGTGCCCAACATCAAGTTCCGCGTGGTCGACCCGGTGTCGGGTGCGGTGCTCGCATCGTTCGACACCGGCAACCTCCCCAACCAGATGAGCCTGATCTGGACGCGGTACGCCCTCTCCTTCACCGCCACCCAGTCCACCGTGCGGCTGGAGCTGGTCAACAACGCCCCCGGTGGCGGCGGCAACGACCTCGCGCTCGACGACATCGGCATCTCGCCGACGTGCGAGTACGGCGACGCGCCCAACAGCTACGGCACCCTGCTCGCCTCCGGCGGCCCCGTGCACGGCATGGGCGCTCCGCACCTGGGCGCGACCGTCGACCGCGAGGGTGACGGGCAGCCGACCGCCGCGGCGGACGGCGACGATGTCGCCGGCAGCGACGACGAGGACGGCGTCGAGTTCAACCCGGCGCTGGGCTACCCGAACCCGACGATCCGCACCGGCCCGGACCCGATCACCCTGGCGCCCGTGGTGAACCATCTGAGGTCGACGCCTCGGCGGCCGGCTTCGCCAGCGTCTGGGTGGACTGGAACCAGGACGGCGACTTCCTCGATGCCGGCGAGCGGGTCGCCGACGCCACCCCGGTGGCCGCGGGCGACAACGACCTGTCCTTCGCCGGTGCGCGCCAACCCCGCCAACATCCGCACCTACGTCCGGGTGCGCTACAGCACCGACGCGGCCTCGCTCCACACCCCGGGAGGTTCGGCGCCCGACGGCGAGGTCGAGGACTACCGGGTGCTTGTCGAGCGGCTGGTCGCCACGTCGACCTGCACTCCGACCACTGACCCCTACTACGCGACTCACAGCCAGTCGATCACCGAGCATCTCAACGCCGGCCAGCTCAATGAGACCGCGCGCTACCCAGCGGTCACGGTGTGAAGGGCGTTGCCGTCGACCTGCTGGCGGCGGTGACCGCTGGCCACTCAACGTCAACGGGTTCGGTCCTGAGCGGCGACGACCCCCGTGGGTTCTGAATAGCACGGGTGCGGCAGATCACGTGCGACTCTCGTTCGTGGTCCGGGCACGAAGACACCCGTCAATTGAACACTGCGTTGCTCGTCAATGACATGGACGGTGGAGAGTCGCCGCCTTCCAGAAGGTCGAGCTCGAAGGGAGCGCCATCCCGACCGGTAGCAAGGTCGTCATCACCCAGTGATGTCGAATCGCTACCTCTTCAGCGGCACCGTGACGGGCAACAGCGATCCACGGAGCCGCTTCCAGGTCTGGTTCAAGGGCCAGACTCGGCCTCAATACCGACTGGAAGGGCCCTTCCGGGTTCGCTATCGACGGCGACGGCGATGTCCGGTGCCGCAGTCCTGCGATGACTACGGCGATGCACCCGACAGCTACAAGACGCTCTTGGCCGCCGACGGTCCGCACCACCGAGTGACCGCTGGTCTTCGCCTCGGAGCGGACGCGGAGTTCGACGGCGACGGCCAGCCGACCGCCGCAGCGGACGGAGACGACCTCAACCGCATGGACGACGAGGACGGCGTCGCCACGCCACTCACCGTGACCAAGGGCGCGGCACCCAGTGTCGACGTCAACGTCACCAACACCGGCGCCGCACCGGCGACCCTCGCCGGCTGGATCGACCTGGACAAGTCCGGGACCTTCGACGCCAACGAGCGGGCGACCGCCACGGTGGCGCCGCTCATGTCCGGCGGGACGGTCGCGTTGACCTGGTCCTCGCGCGGTGACGACGTCGCAGGCGACGTACGCGCGCTTCCGGCTCTACCCGGGCGTCGTGGCCGATCCACTGCCCACGGGCGCGGCCACCGGAGGCGAGGTCGAGGACTACCCCGTCACCACCCAGGTGCCCTCGTTGACGGTTGCCAAGACCTCGGACGCGACGGCCAGCAGCAAGCCCGGCGACACGGTGCACTACACGGTGACGCTCACCAACACCGGCAGCGGTGCCTTCACCGCGGGCAACCCGGCCCGGCTGGTCGACGACCTGACCGGCGTTCTTGATGACGCCATCTACCAGGGCGACGCTTCGGCGACCGTCGACGGCAACGCAGTTGGCTCCCCGACCTACACCGAGCCGCGCATCTCGTGGTCCGGCCCGCTCGCGGCCGGCAAGTCCGTGGTCGTGACCTACTCCGTGGTGTTCAAGGGCGGTGGCGACGGGCACGTGCGCAACACCGCGTTCGCGCCGCCGACGCCCACGCCCGGTCCGACTCCGGACTGCTCGACGCCGGGTTCGGTGCCGTGCGACACCGAGCTGTTCGAGCTCCCCAAGCTGTCGGTCACGAAGACCGCCAACCGGAGCCAGCTGCCCGCGGTCGGCCAGACCATCGTCTACACGGTCAAGGTCACCAACACCGGTCTCGGCGCCTTCACCCCGACACACCCGGCCACGTTCGCCGACGACCTGAGCGCAGTGCTCGACGACACCCAGCCGCTGACAGCGGGCAACATCACCGCGACCAGCGGCACGGCGTCGTTCTCCTCGCCGACCCTGAGCTGGAGCGGCTCCCTGACGGCGGGTCAGACGGCCACGATCACCTACACGCTGACCTACACCGGCGCGGGCGACCAGCAGCTCGACAACCACGCCTGCATCCCCGCTGCGGAGGCGACGGACCCGGCCGACACCTGCCGCACCGTCTCGGTGCCCGGCTCCGGGTTGCGACACCACAAGAGCGTCGACCCGGCCTCGGGGACCTCGGTCGACGTCGGCCAGGTGCTCACCTACACGCTGACGTTCGAGAACGTCGGCCCGGTCGCCGCGGACGTCGACACTTCTGACGACCTGTCCGACGTCCTCGACGACGCGCAGCTGATCGGGGCGCCCGTCGCGGGCGCCGGGCTGACGGCCACCATTGCCGGCACCGACCTCGAGATCACCGGCAGCGTCCCTGCCGGCCAGACCCGGACGGTGACCTACCAGGTTGGGGTCCGGGCCTGGGCCGACCAGGGCGACCACCTTCTCGCCAACGTGCTCGCCTGCGAGCCCGGAGAGCCGGCCGGCTGCGCGCCGGAGACGACCTCGAACCCGGTGCGGCACCTGACGCTGGACAAGACGTCCGACGCGACGGTCGACAGCAAGCCTGGCGACCAGGTCACCTACACGATCACCGCGACCAACGACGGCACCGGTGACTGGACGTCCACCGACCCGGCCACCCTGGTCGACGACCTGACCGGCGTGCTCGACGACGCGGTGTACGCAGGGATCGCCACGGCCTCCAGCGGGGCGACGTCGTACGCCGCGCCGCGGCTGACGTGGACGGGGGCCCTCGCCGCCGGCGACTCGGTGACCATCGAGTACACCGTCACCCTCACCGGTGGCGGCGACGGTCACGTGGACAACGTGGTGTGGCAGCCCGGCAACCCGGGCAACCCCGGCCCGACACCGGACTGCACCGCCACCCAGCTGCCCTGCGCCGAGCACGGCTCCGACCTGCCCAAGCTGACGATCAAGAAGACCTCCAACCGGGCCCAGCTGCCGGCCGCCGGCCAGAAGATCACCTACACCGTGACCGTCACCAACCCCGGCCCCGGCGACTACACCGCCGCGCACCCGGCGACGTTCAGCGACGACCTGGCCGACGTGCTCGACGACGCGACCTTCGACGCTGGTTCCATCACCGCGTCGACGGGAAGCGCCAGCCTCAATGGCACCAAGCTCGACTGGAGCGGTGCGCTTGCGTCGGGTCAGTCCGCGACGGTCACCTACACGCTGACCTACCAGGCCTCCGGCAACCTCGTGGTGGACAACCACGCCTGCATCCCCGTCGAGGAGGCCAAGGACCCGGCCGACACCTGCCGGACCGTGCACACGCCCGGCTCCGGGTTGCGGCACTCCAAGTCGGTCAGCCCGGCGACCGGAACCTCGGTCAGCGAGGGACAGGTGCTCACCTACACGCTGACGTTCGAGAACGTCGGCCCGGCCGCGGCGACGGTCATCACCTTCGACGACCTGTCCGACGTCGCCGACGACGCGGTGCTCGACACCGGGTCGATCACCGTCGACGCCGGCCTCAACGCGACCCCCAACGGCGCGGGCGACCGGATCGACATCACCGGCACCGTCCCGACCGGCGCCACGCTGACGGTGACCTACCAGGTCACGGTCAAGCCGTACGCCGACCAGGGCAACCACCTGGTCACCAACGCGCTGGCCTGCGAGCCGGGTGACCCGCAGCCGTGCGACCCGACCTCCACCACCAACCCGGTGCGGCACCTGAGCGTGACCAAGAGCTCTGACGCCACGGTCGACTCCAAGCCGGGCGACACCGTGTCCTACACGGTCCGACTGGTCAACGACGGCGCCGGCGACTACACCGCGGCCGACCCGGCCACCCTGGTCGACGACCTGAGCGGAGTGCTCGACGACGCCACGTTCGACGGCGTCGCCCACGCCAGTGCGGGGCCGGACCCGACGTACGCCGCACCGCGGATCACCTGGGCCGGTCCGCTGGCCGTGGGCGACGAGGTGCGGGTCACCTACGAGGTCGTCCTCAAGGGCGGCGGCGACGGAGTGGTCCGCAACGTGGCATGGCAGCCGGTGGACCCGGGGAACCCGGGCCCGACGCCGGACTGCGCGGTCTCGCCGCGGCCGTGTGACACCGAGTCGTTCGACCTGCCCAAGCTGGTGGTCAGCAAGACCGCCAACAGGACGCAGCTGACGGCGACCGGCCAGACCGTCACCTACACCATCGTCGTGACCAACCCCGGCCCCGGCGACTACACGGCGGCCCACCTGGCGGCGTTCAGCGACGACCTGTCGGACGTGGTCGATGACGCCGTCATCGACCCGGCCTCGGTGACCGCCACTTCGGGGACGGCGACGTACGCCGGTGCGCTGCTCGTCTGGACCGGCGTCCTGCCGGCGACCGGCTCGGCCACGATCACCTACACGGCGACGTACCTGGCGACCGGCAACCACGTCCTGGCCAACACCGCCTGCGTCCCGGTCGACGAGGCGCAGACGCCGGCGAGCCGGTGTGACTCGCCGCCACCGATCGGGGGCGCCCAGCTCACCCACGCCAAGTCGGTGGCGCCGGCCTCGGGCACTCCCGTGCAGGCGGGGCAGACGCTCACCTACACGCTGACGTTCATCAACTCCGGCACAGTGCCGGCGGATGTCGCCACCAGCGACGACCTGTCGGGTGTGCTCGACGACGCGACGCTCGACCCCGCATCCGTCACGGCCGGCGCCGGGCTGGTCGCGACGCCGTCGGGCAACAGCCTGAACGTGACCGGCACGGTCCCGGCCGGTGCGACCCGGACGGTGACCTACCAGGTGACCGTGAAGCCGTTCGCCCAGCAGGGTGACCATGTCATCGCCAACGCGCTCGCGTGTGAGCCGGGTGACCCGGTGCCGTGTGCCCCGGAGACCACCAGCAACCCGGTCGCGCACCTGGTGATCGACAAGTCCTCCAACCGGACGGTCGACAGCAAGCCGGGCGACACGATCACCTACACGGTGACCGCGCACAACGACGGTCCCGGCGACTTCACTGCCGGCGACCCGGCCTCGGTGGTCGACGACCTGACCGGTGTGCTCGACGACGCGACCTACGGCAATGACGCGGCCGCCGACCGGGGTGCCGCGCCGACGTACGCCGCCCCGCGGATCACCTGGTCCGGTGCCCTGGCCAGCAATGACACCGTGACGATCACCTACACCGTGGTCCTCAAGGGCGGCGGCGACGGTGTCGTGCGCAACGTGGCCTGGCAGCCGGTCGACCCGGGCAACCCGGGTCCGGCTCCGGACTGCGCGGTCTCGCCGCGGCCGTGCGGGACGTCGTCGTTCGACCTGCCCAAGCTGACGGTGGCCAAGTCCGCGAACCGTGCGGACCTGCCGGCGACCGGCCAGGACGTCACCTACACCGTGGTGGTGACCAACCCGGGCCCGGGCGACTACACGGCCGCGCACCCGGCGACGTTCAGCGACGACCTGTCCGACGTCCTCGACGACGCGACTCCGGGCGCGATCACGGCAACAGTCGGGAGCGCCTCGATCACCGGGACCACCCTGTCGTGGAGCGGTGTCCTGACCGCACACCAGGCCGCCACGATCACCTACACCGTCACCTACCGGGCCACCGGTGACCACGAGCTCGACAACACCGCCTGTGTCCCGGCATCGGAGGCTCAGGTGCCGGCCGAGGCGTGTGACACGGTCTCGGTGCCGGGTTCGGGCCTGGTGCACCACAAGTCGGTGGACCCGGCGTCCGGTACGGCGGTCGAGGTCGGCGACGTGCTGACCTACACGCTGACCTTCGACAACACCGCCGGCAAGACCGCGGCGACCGTGGACACCAGCGACGACCTGTCCGCGGTCCTCGACGACGCCACCCTCGACGCGGCCTCGATCACGGCAGGGGCCGGACTGAACGCCGTCGCGTCGGGCAACAGCCTGGACGTGACCGGCAGCGTGCCGGCCGGCGCGACCAGGACGGTGACCTACCAGGTCACGGTCAAGCCGTTCGCCCAGCAGGGCGACCACGTGATCACCAACGCCTTGGCCTGTGAGCCGGGCGAGCCGGCGCCGTGCGCACCGGAGACCACGACCAACCCGGTCCGCCACGTGATCCTGACCAAGGTGAAGACCTCGCCGGTCGCGCCGGACACCGGCGACCAGGTGACCTACACCCTGACGGTCACCAACGACGGGACGGGTGACTGGACCGCCGGTGACCCCGCATCGGTGGTCGACGACCTCACCGACGTGGTGGACGACGCGACGTGGGACGACACGGCGACCGCGTCTGGCGGCACCGTGTCCTACACCAGCCCGACGCTGACGTGGTCCGGCGCGCTCGCGCACGCTGCGACGGTGACGATCACCTACACCTTCACGGTGACCAACCTGGGCGACCACCGGCTCGCCAACACCGCGTCGGTGCCCGGCTGCCAGCTCCCGGAGTGCACGCCGCCCCCGGTCGTCACCCCGCTGCCGCACGTCGTACCGACCAAGACGTCCACGCCGGCGGCCGGTGCGCCGGTCCAGCCCGGTGACCAGGTCACCTACACGCTGACCTGGACCAACGACGGGCTCGCTCCCGGCGTGGTGGACTCCACGGACGACCTGACCGGCGTGCTCGACGACGCCGACGTGGTCACCGAGCCGACCAGCTCCGACCCGGCGGTCACGGCGACACGCACCGGCACGACCCTGCGCGTCGTCGGTCCGATCGCCGTCGGTGACACGGTCACGGTGACCTACGCGGTCCGGGTGAAGCCGTCCGGACAGCACGGCGACAACAACCTGGCCAACGTGCTCGCCCAGGACACCCCGCAGGTCAACTGCCCGCCGTTCCCGTGCTCCCCGGTGCCGCCGCCGAGCACAGGGCACGCGGTCGGTGACCTCGACGACTGGAAGACCGTCGACCCGGCCTCGGGCAGCCCGGTGAAGGCCGGCCGGCAGCTGACCTACACGCTGCACTTCGCCAGCGTCGGGACCGGACCGGTCACGGTGGCCCGCGAGGACGACCTGAGCGGCGTCCTCGACGACGCCACCCTGGTCGGTGGACCGACGTCGTCGACCCCCGCGCTGACGGTCACCGGCCCGACGGCCGGCAGGATCGCGGTCGCGGGCAGTCTCCCCGCGGGCACCCGGGCGACGGTGACCTACACCGTGCAGGTCAAGCACGACGGACTGCGCGGCGACGACCGACTCGGCAACTTCCTGGTCGACCCCGGCCAGAAGCCGCCGGCATCCTGCTCCGTCGGTATGGCCCGCGCCGAGGCGCACCCCGACTGCACCCTCAACCAGGTGGTGCCGCTGGAGTTCGACCTCGTGCTGGACAAGAAGGTGGTCTCGAGCAGCACCGTCGAGGTCGGTGACACGGTGCGCTACAAGCTCCAGGTAACCAACCGCGGCCCCGACACCGCGCCCGCGCCGATCGTGGTCCGGGACCGGCTGCCCGCGGGCCTGGAGCTGGTCGCGGCGCACGGCAAGGGCTGGAAGTGCCAGGCCAAGAAGGTCTCCGACGTGGTGGTCTGCCGGCGCGAGGTCGACCTCGCGGCCGGCAAGAAGGCACCCGCACTGATCGTGGTGGCCAAGGTCGCGGCCGGTGCCTCGGGCCGGATCGTGAACAAGGCCAAGGCGAAGGCTGCGGGCGACGTCTCGCCGGCCAACAACCACGACGCGGCCCCGCTCCAGGTCGCGGGCGTCACGGACCTGCCGGACACCGGCTTCCGGATCGACGCGTCCGAGCTCCTGCGGTTCCGGTGGTGACGTCGAGGCGTCTGGCGGTGGCTCTGGCGGCCGGCCTGGTGCTGGCCGCCGGCGTGGCCGCGCCGGTCGCGCCGGCCGCAGCGCAGCCCTCTCGGCCGGCCGCGTGTCGGACACCCGAGCACGGGTTCACGCCGGCGTCGATCACGATCCCGCACGTGGTCAGCCGCACCCGGGTGCTCGCGTTGGGCCGGGACCGCAACGGCGTGCCCAAGACGCCGCCGCTGACCAACAAGGGCAAGTGGGAGTTCGGCTGGGACCGGGACTCGCGCATCCGACCGGGGAGCCGGCACGGCGTCGTACGGCTCAATGCGCACACCTACCCTCGCGACGGTTCCTACGGGCTGGCGCTCGGCAACCGTCTGCTCGCCAAGCTGCGCGTCGGCGCGACCCTGGTCGTGACCGGCCGCGGCCACCAGCGCATGTGCTATCGGGTGACCAGACGCGTCTCGGTCCGCGCGGAGCAGTCCTTCCCGGCGTACTACGACTCGGCCGGGCGTCCGCTCCTGGCCATCCTCGTCTGCTCCGGCGTACGCCGTGGGCCCGGCGACTGGAGCCACCGCACCATCTGGTTCGCCCGGCCCATCGCGAACGCGGGCTGACCAACGCCGAAAGGTAGTCCGTTCGGCACCACGGCGCGCACAGACAGGCCAGTCCGGCGTGGCCCGTTCGGGCCATCCGACTGCACGGGTGGACCAACTCGCTGCGAAGTGCCTTCGGAGACTGACGCGCGGAGCTACGTTCGATCGGCCGGATGACTGTTGCGCGAGAAGGAGCGGGGGACGGGGATGGTTGCTCGCGAGCGGGCTGACGGCGCCCCGCGTCTCATCTCGCCGGTGGCTGCGACTGCCGTCCAGACCGGTCGTCCCGAGCGCGTGACCCGTGTCGCGACCGCGGCGTTCTCCTTCCACGGGGCCGCGATTCATCCCTCACCTGTCACCCCGCGTGGAGTCGCTCTCCTGCGGGGCTGGCACCCATAGACAGGCACGTCCGTGACACCCTCCCCCGAAGCGTCGACCAACCAGCGCCTGACTCCGGGTCGTGCCCTGCGCCGCTGGCGCTATCCGCTGGTGGCCACCGTCGTGTCCGCGGTGCTGGTGGTCAGCTCGCTGACGTTCCAGGCGGCCGCCGACGACCAGGTGCCGTCGGACCCGACGTCCGAGCCGACGCCGACCACGGACCCGAGTGCCTCTTCTGACCCGACGCCGTCGTCCGACCCGACGGCATCGACCGACCCGACGCCGTCATCCGACCCGACGGAGTCGGCCAGCTCGAGTACACCGTCAGAGGAGCCGACCAAGAGCGGGGAGCCTTCACAGGACCCGAGCGTTGAGGCCTCCACCGGTGCCGAGGCGGACCAGCCGAGCGCCGCTCCGACGCAGGACCCGACCGTGGGCCCGTCGGAACCCGGTGCGACCACGCAGGAGCCGGGGGATGGGCGCACCGCCCAGGGGCGCACCACAGGATCGCGCTACGCCTCCGGAGGCTCGGGCGCCTACCTGGGCTCCATCGACTGGTTCGAGTGGGGCGCGAACGGCGTCGCCATCCCGGCCGCGGGGCTCACGAAGACCAACACCCGCGTGGTGGCCGGCGGCACGCTGGCCACGACGTGCGTCATCAGCAACCTCTCGGGTGCCCTCAGCGCCTACCGTCCCGGCAGCTGGAGCGGAGACGGGCTCGACGACCTCTACAACGTGGGAGGGACCGGCACGAGCAACCAGCTCATCATCGGTCTGTCCAACACGACCCAGGGCACGACCGTCACCTTCTCCTTGGCCTGCTCCACCACCCTCGACGGCAACCCTGTGCCGCTGGCTGGCCTCGTCATGGCCGACGCCGAGCAGAGCGGGTCCAACGAGTACGTCCAGGCCACCGTCCCGGCAGGCGGCGAGTGGCGCCTTATCGATCGGATCCGCACCGCGGGCTGCAGTAAGGACACCGCGGTGAGCCGCACCGGCCAGACGCTGCGGATGACCGGTCCGACGGACCCGCTGTGCGGCACGGGTCCGGACGGTGTCGCGTTCATGGAGGGCGCGACGTCGGCGGACGTGGCCATGAAGGGCGGCGGGAAGTCGGCCATCGCGCTCGGTGTGATGCTGTTCAACGACTTCGGTGATGCCCCGGCTTCGTACGGCGACGCCGCTGCTCTCTACTCTCCCGCCTTCGCGGGTGGCACAGTCCCCGAAGGCAACAGCACTGTCTTCGGGGCCACGCTGAACACGCCGACCCAACCGACCACCCGGCTGGGTGCCACGGTCGACTCCGAGTCGAGCCAGCAGGCCAGCGCCGGAGCCACCGGCGACGGCGCGGACGAGGACGGCTTGGGCGCCCTCGCCACGCTCAACGCGGTCCCGGGGGCCACCTACACGTTGCCCACGGTGTCCTGCACCGGTCCGGGCAGCGTCGCGGGCTGGATCGACTGGAACCGCAACGGCACCTTCGGCTCCGGCGAGCGCTCGGGCACCGCCACCTGCTCCGGCAGCAGCGTCAGCCTGTCGTGGACCATCCCCGCCGACGTACGGTCCGGCGCGTCGTTCCTGCGACTCCGCATCGGCCCGAACGCCGCGTCCGTCGCCGATCCCACCGGGGTGACAACGGCAGGTGAGGTCGAGGACCACGCGATCAGCCTGCTCGCGCCCGCCGACCTCGGTGACGCGCCGGCGTCCTTCGGCACCACCGTGGCCGGCAACGGCCCGCGGCACGATGTGCCCGGATACGACGCGGGCGCACACAGCGCGCCGCTCATGCTGGGCGCGAGCATCGACACCGACGCCGACGGCGTCCCCGGCGCGGCGGCCAACGGCGACGATGCCGCCGGCGTGGACGACGAGGACGCGCTGACCGCCCTGTCGCTTCGCACCGGGAGCCACGACCGCGTCCGCGACGGTGCCGGTCGTCAACACCAGCGGTGCCGCCGCGACTCTCTACGGCTGGATCGACGCCAACGGCAACGGCAGCTTCCAGGTCGGCGAGGCCGCGACCGTCAACGTGCCGAACGGCGCGACCAGCGCGACCTTGAGCTGGACGGGCCTCACCGCGTTCGTCGACGCCGCGCGGCCGGTGGTCCGGCTGCGGTTGACCTCGGCCACGCTCACCGACACCGCGGGCACCGCCGCTCTCGACGAGCGCTCGCAGGGTGCGGCCCCGGACGGCGAGGTCGAGGACCTCCTGGCCACGGTCGGCGCCGCCCCGCCCACCTCGTGCACCGACGCGTTCGTGGAGAACTTCGGGACCGGGGGCAACTACGGTCCGCAGCTGGCCGCCGGGCAGACGACGTACGGCTACGTGTCGAGCGGGGTGGTCCAGGACGGCAACTACGCGATCATGTCCCAGCTGCCCGGTGCAGCCGGCAGCTGGTGGCTGTCCGGCGAGGACCACACCCCGGGCGACACCAACGGCCGGATGATGCTCATCAACGCGGCCTTCGCGGCGGGCAGCTTCTTCTCCAAGACCTTCACGGGCCTCTCGGCCGGCACGCAGTACGACTTCTCCGCCTGGATCACCAACGCCAACAACGGCAACCCGATCCTGCCCAACGTCACGTTCCGCGTCGTGGACCCGGTCACCGGGACGGTGCTGGGCACCGTCAGCACCGGCGACATGCCCCGCACCGCGACGTTGACCTGGAACCCGTTCAACCTGAAGTTCACCGCCACCCAGCCCACGGTCCGCCTCGAGCTGGTCAACAACGCCCCGGGCGGCAACGGCAACGACCTGGCCATCGACGACATCGCGCTGGCCGGGGTGTGCGAGCACGGCGACGCACCGGACAGCTACGCGACGCTGCTCGCCTCCAACGGCCCGGTCCACGGGCGCGGTGCGCCGCACCTGGGCGCCACGGTCGACTACGAGGGCGACGGCCGGCCGACGGCCGCTGCCGACGGCGACGACCTGGCCACCGGCGACGACGAGGACGGCGTCACCTTCAACCCGGCCCTCGGCTATCCCAACCCGACGATCCGCACCGGCACGGACCCGGTGACGCTGCTGCCGGTGCAGAACACCGTCCGCGTCAACGCCTCCGCGGCCGGCTTCGCCAGCGCGTGGGTGGACTGGAACGAGGACGGCGACTTCGCCGACGCCGGCGAGCGCGTCGCTGACGCGCAGCCGGTCACCGCGGGCAACAACGACCTCACGTTCGCGGGTGCCGCGAACCCCGACGACATCCGCACCTACGTGCGGGTGCGCTACAGCACGGACGCCACGTCGATCCACCAGCCGAACGGCGCCGCGCCGGACGGCGAGGTCGAGGACTACCAGGTGCTGGTGGAGCGGCTCATCGTCCCGGCGGCGTGCTCGCCGGTGACCGATCCGTACTACGCCATGACCTTCCAGCACCCGATCACCGGGCGTACTGGAACGGGAGCCGCCGGTACCACGGCGAGGTGGCCCGAGATCACCGTCGTCGGTGGCCAGCCGGTGGACATGGTCGGCACCGTGGTGAGCGGTGGCCTGACCACTGCCTCCTTCGGCATCTCTGGGGATGACGCCATCTGGCCCCTGAGCAGCGGCGGGACGACGAATATCCGCTTGAACTTCTACCGATCGGGCACCACGACGCCGGTGAACATGAATGCGGTTTTCACCTTCGGGGACCTGGACACCCGAGAAAGCAACATCTGGACACTCTCCGACCTCGCTGGCTACATGATCACCCCTGGCAGCAAGGTCAAGGTCAGCATGTTCACTCCGACCGCGATCCGATTCGACGGCACGATCGTTGCCACGGATCTCGTCACACAGCGGTATCAGATCTGGGTCCAGAACCGGTCCCAGATCATGGGCACCTTCGGTGGGGACCCGGGTTCCGCGACCTCGCTCGACGGCGACGTCGACTCATCGTTGCCGCCCTCCTGCGAGGACTACGGCGACGCTCCGGACAGCTACAAGACCCTGCTCGCAAGCGACGGCCCCCGCCACGCGCTGAACCTGCAGCTGCGGCTCGGCGCCGAGCTGGAGTTCGACGGCGATGGCCAGCCCTCAGCCGGGGCGGACGGCGACGACACCAACCGCACCGACGACGAGGACGGCGTCGCCGCCGCCATCACCCAGTCCGCGGGCCAGGCCACGACCGCGCAGGTCTCGGCGACCAACAGCACCGCGACCGCGGCCACGCTGGCCGGCTGGATCGACCTCAACAGGAACGGCACGTTCGAGATCGCCGAGCGGGTGACCATGCCGGTGCCCGCGAGCAGCGGCACGGCAACGTATGCGCTCACCTTCCCGGTCTCGTCGACGAACGCCGACACCTACGCGCGGTTCCGGCTCTTCCCCGGCACCCCGGCCGACCCGCTGCCCACCGGCACCGCGACCGCCGGTGAGGTCGAGGACTACGCCGTGACCGGCAACGTTCCCGTGGTGACCTGCGCGACCGACGCCGCCCTGTTCAACACCGCCTACAACGGCTCGGGCGGCAAGACCGCGGTGGGCCTCCCGGACCGCAACTGGCAGGTCGCGGTCGGCAACAGCAGCGGCCCGACCAGTGCCGGGGCCTACATCCCGGCCTGGGTGGTGGCAGGCAACCCGGCGTGGTACCAGGGAACCTTCGGCAACGCGTCCTGGATCTCCTACTACGCCAACTCGACCCAGCCCGCTGGTTCCGTCGACCTCTACTTCCGCTATACCTTCCGCATCGACCCCGAGGTGTCGCTCACCGGGTTCGCCCTGCCCATGGAGTTCTTCGCCGACAACTCGGTGCCGGACGTGTGGGTCAACGGCACGTCGCAGGACCCCTTCGAGACGAGCCTGCCGCAGAGCGCGACCATCCCGTACACCTACGCCGGGTTCCTCCAGGCCAACAAGGCCGCCACCTCGCTCAGCCACGGCTTCCAGACCGGCCTCAACACCATCGTGGTGCGGGTGGCCAGCAACTCACCGGCCGTTGGCTTCATGGCCCAGATCAACGCGCAGGCGCTGTGCACCGACCGCGGGGACGCCCCGGACACCTACGGCACCACCGGCGTGACCGGCGCCAGCCACGGCCTGCCCGGCTACGACGCCACCGCGCACACGTCGTCCCTCATGATCGGGTCGCTGATCGACGCCGAGGGCGATGGTGCCCCGGGCGCTGCGGCGAACGGCGACGACACCGCGGGCGTCGACGACGAGGACGGCGTCGCGCCGATCACCGTGACCAGTGGCTCGGCGCCCAGCATCACCGTGACGGTCACCAACAGCGGCATCGTGCCGGCGACCTTGGCCGGTTGGGTGGACCTGGACAAGTCCGGGACCTTCGATGCCAACGAGCGCGCTGTGGCCACCGTGGCGCCTGGCACCGTGGGCGGCACCGTCACCCTGGTGTTCCCGGGCGCCGTCACGACCACACAGCCGACCTATGCCCGATTCCGGCTGTTCCCGGGCCCCGTCGTGAGCCCGCTGCCGACCGGACAGGCCTCCGCTGGCGAGGTGGAGGACTATCCGGTCACCGTGCTGAACACGTCGGCGGCAGTCACCAAGACCTCCAACGCGACCGCGAGCTCCAAGCCCGGTGACACCGTCACCTACACCGTGACGCTGACCAACACCGGCACGGGCGCGTTCACCGCAGGCAACCCTGCCCGGCTGGTCGACGACCTCACCGGCGTGCTCGACGACGGCACCTACCAGGGCGACGCGGCGGCGACAGTGGACGGCGGTGCCGTCGGCGCACCGACGTACGCCGCGCCACGGATCTCGTGGTCCGGGCCGCTGGCCGCGGGTAAGTCCGTGGTGGTGACGTACACGGTCGTGCTGCAGGGCGGTGGCGACGGTCACGTACGCAACACCGCGTTCGCGCCGCTGACGCCCACGCCGGGCCCGACACCGGACTGCTCGACCCCGGGTGCGGTGCCGTGCGACACGGAGTCGTTCGAGCTGCCGAAGCTGTCGATCACCAAGACGGCGAACCGTACGGCGTTGCCCGCGGTTGGCCAGACGATCGTCTACACGGTCACGGTCACCAACACCGGCCTGGGTGCGTTCACGGCAGGCCACCCGGCGACCTTCAGTGACGACCTGTCCGCGGTGCTGGATGACACCCAGCCGCTGACCGCGGGCAACATCACCGCGACGACTGGCACGGCGAGCTTCACGTCGCCGACGTTGAGCTGGTCCGGCGCGCTGCCGGCCGGCCAGTCGGCGACGATCACCTACACGCTGACCTACACCGGCGCGGGCGACCACGTGCTGGTCAACAACGCCTGTGTGCCGACGGCCGAGGCCACGGACCAGACCGACACCTGTCGCACCGTGTCGGTGCCCGGCTCCGGCCTGAATCACCACAAGAGCGTCGACCCGGCGTCGGGAACACCGGTCGATGTCGGCCAAGTGCTGACCTACACGCTGACGTTCGAGAACGTTGGACCGGTCGCGGCCACGGTCGACACCATCGACGACCTCTCCGACGTCCTCGACGACGCCCAGCTGGTCGGCACCCCGACCGCAGGTGCCGGGCTGGCCGCCGCTGTCGCGGGCACCGACCTCGAGATCACCGGCAGCGTCCCGGCCGGTCAGACCCGGACCGTGACCTACCAGGTCCAGGTCCGGCCCTACGCCCAGCAGGGCGACCACGTACTGGCCAACGTGCTCGCCTGCGAGCCCGGCGAGCCGGCCGGCTGTGCGCCGGAGACGACCACGAACCCGGTCCGCCACCTGACCCTGTCCAAGACCTCCGACGCGACGGTGAACAGCAAGCCCGGCGACGTGGTGACCTACACGGTCACCGCGACCAACGACGGCGCCGGCGACTGGACGGCAACCGACCCGACGAGCGTCGTCGACGACCTCTCCGGAGTGCTGGACGACGCGACCTACGGCAACGACGCCGCCGCCAGCGTCGGCGCGGCCCCGACCTACGCCGCCCCGCGGCTGACCTGGACCGGCGCGCTGGCGCACGGCGACGCCGTCTCCATCACCTACACGGTGACCCTCACGGGCGGCGGCGACGGCCACGTCGACAACGTGGCGTGGCAGCCGGTGGACCCGGGCAACCCCGGGCCGACCCCGGACTGCGCCGCCTCGCCTCGTCCGTGTGCCACGAACGAGTTCGACCTGCCCAAGCTGACGATCACGAAGGTCTCCAACCGGGCGCAGCTGCCGGCCGCGGGTCAGAAGATCACCTACACGGTGACCGTCACCAACCCCGGCCCCGGCGACTACACCGCCGCGCACCCGGCGACGTTCACCGACGACCTGACCGACGTGCTCGACGACGCGACCTTCGACGCCGGCTCCATCACCACCACGGCGGGCAGCGCCAGCCTGAACGGCAACAACCTCGACTGGAGCGGGGCGCTGACCGCGGGTCAGTCCGCCACGGTCAGCTACACGCTGACCTACCAGGAGTCCGGCAACCTCGTGGTGGACAACCACGCCTGCATCCCGATCGAGGAGGCCAAGGACCCCGCCGACGCATGCCGGACCGTGCACACTCCGGGATCTGGGCTGCGGCACTTCAAGTCCGTGAACCCGGCCAACGGGACCTCGGTGGTCGAGGGCCAGGTGCTGACCTACACGCTGATCTTCGAGAACGTTGGCCCGGCCGCCGCGACGGTCAACACCTTCGACGACCTGTCCGACGTCGCCGACGACGCGGTGCTCGACACCGCGTCGATCACCGCCGACACCGGCCTGGTCGCGACCCCGAACGGTGCGGGGGACCGGATCGACATCACCGGCACGGTCCCGACCGGCGACACCCTGACGGTGACCTACCAGGTCACGGTCAAGGCCTACGCCGACCAGGGCGACCACCTGGTCACCAACGCGCTCGCGTGCGAGCCCGGCGACCCGCAGCCGTGCGACCCGACCTCGACCACCAACCCGGTGCGCCACCTCACCGTGGCCAAGACCTCCGACGCCACGGTCGACTCCAAGCCCGGCGACACCGTGTCCTACACGGTCCGCCTGGTCAACGACGGCACCGGCGACTACACCGCGGTCGACCCGGCCACGATGGTCGACGACCTGTCCGGTGTCCTCGACGACGCCACCTTCAACGGTGTCGCGCATGCCAGCGCCGGACCGGACCCGACCTACACCGCACCACGTATCACCTGGGCAGGCCCGCTGGCCGCCGGCGACGAGGTGCGTATCACCTACGAGGTCGTCCTCACCGGCGGCGGCGACGGACACGTCGACAACGTCACCTGGGTGCCGCCCGACCCGGACAACCCGGGCCCGACGCCGAACTGCGCCGCCCCGGCGACGACGTTCCCCTGCGACGGCGAGTCCTTCGACCTGCCGAAGCTGACCATCGCCAAGGACGCGGACCAGACCGAGCTCTCGGCCACCGGCCAGCAGGTCACCTACACGATCACCGTCAGCAACCCCGGCCCGGGCGACTACACCGCGGCCCACCCGGCGACGTTCACCGACGACCTGTCCGACGTCCTGGACGATGCCACCGTCGACCCGGCGTCGATCACCGGTGGCGCGACCCTGGCCGGTTCCACGCTGTCGTGGTCCGGCCCGCTGGCGGCCGGTGCCACCGCGGACGTCACCTACGTGGCGACCTACCGCGGCACCGGCGACCACAGCCTGGACAACCGGGCGTGCATCCCCGACGAGGAAGCGGCCCCCAACGCCGGCTCGTGCAGCCTCTCGGTCATCCCCGGCTCGGGGCTGACCCACGCGAAGAGCGTGAGCCCGGCTTCCGGCACCCCCGTGCAGGTCGGTCAGGTGCTGACCTACACGCTGACCTTCCAGAACGCCGGTGCGGTGCCCGCAGACGTCAACACGAGTGACGACCTCTCCGGTGTGCTCGACGACGCCGACCTGGTCGCCGGCTCCGTGACGGCGGGCGGCGGGCTCAACGCCACGGTGAACGGCAACAGCCTCGATGTCACCGGCACCGTTCTCGGCACGGCGACGGTGACCTACCAGGTCACGGTCAAGCCGTTTGGCCAGCAGGGCGACCATGTCCTGACCAACGCGCTCGCGTGCGAGCCCGGGGACCCGGCCCCGTGCACCCCTGAGACCACCACCAACCCGGTCGCGCACCTGGTGATCGACAAGTCCTCCAGCCGGACCGTCGACAGCAAGCCCGGCGACACGATCACCTACACCGTGACCGCGACCAACGACGGTCCTGGCGACTTCCCCGTCGGCGCGCCCGCCACGGTCGTGGACGACCTGGCCGGGGTGCTCGACGACGCGACGTACGGCAACGACGCGGTGGCGAAGATCGGTGCGGTCACGGTCTCGGCACCGACGTACGCCGCCCCGAGGGTCACCTGGTCGGGCGCGCTCGGCCACGGCGAGACGGTGACGATCACCTACACCGTGGTCCTCAAGGGCGGCGGCGACGGCGTGGTCCGCAACGTGGCCTGGGCGCCCGACGGCCCTCCCGGACCCACGCCCGACTGCGCGGCCACACCCCTTCCATGTGCCACGGAGTCGTTCGACCTGCCCAAGCTGACGGTGGCCAAGTCCGCGAGCCGGGCGGACCTGCCGGCCACCGGGCAGACGATCACCTACACGGTGGTGGTGACCAACCCAGGTCCGGGCGACTACACGGCCGCCCATCCGGCGACGCTGTCCGACGACCTCTCCGACGTCCTCGACGACGCGACAGTGGGCTCGGTCACCGCGACCGTCGGCACCGCCTCGATCACCGGGACCACCCTGTCGTGGTCCGGCGTCCTGACCGCCGGAGCGTCGTCGACGATCACCTACTCCTTCACCTACCGCGCCACCGGCAACCACGAGCTCAACAACACCGCGTGCGTCCCCGCCTCGGAGGCCCAGGTGCCGGCCGATGCGTGTGACACGGTCTCGGTGCCGGGCTCCGGGCTGGTGCACCACAAGTCGGTCTCTCCGGCGTCCGGTACGGCGGTCGAGGTCGGCGACGTGCTGACCTACACGCTGACCTTCGACAACACCGCCGGCGCGACCGCGGCGACCGTCGACACCAGCGACGACCTGTCCGACGTCCTCGACGACGCCACCCTCGACGCGGCCTCGATCACCGCCGGCGCCGGACTGAGTGCCGTCGCGGCGGGCAACAGCCTGAACGTGACCGGCAGCGTGCCCGCTGGTGCGACCCGGACGGTGACCTACCAGGTCACGGTCAAGCCGTTCGCCCAGCAGGGCGACCACGTGATCACCAACGCGCTCGCGTGCGAGCCCGGTGAGCCGGCGCCGTGTGCCCCGGAGACGACGACCAACCCGGTCCGTCACGTGGTGCTGACCAAGGTGAAGACATCGCCGGTCGCGCCGGACACCGGGGACACCGTCACCTACACGCTGACCGTCACCAACGACGGTGCCGGTGACTGGACCGCGGGCGACCCGGCGTCGGTGGTCGACGACCTGACGAACGTCCTCGACGACGCGACGTGGGACGACACGGCGACCGCCACCGGCGGCACCGATGTCGTACGCCGCGCCGATGCTGACGTGGTCGGGCGCCCTGGCGCACGGCACCACCGTGACCGTGACCTACGGCGTCACCGTGACCAACCTGGGCGACCACCGGCTCGCCAACACCGCGTCGGTGCCCGGCTGCCAGCTCCCGGAGTGCACACCGCCCACCGTCGCCACTCCGCTGCCGCACGTCGTACCGACCAAGACGTCGGTGCCCGCGACGGGACAGCCGGTGCAGCCCGGTGACCGGGTCACTTACACGCTCTCGTGGACCAACGACGGCACCGCTCCCGGAGTGGTGGACTCCACCGACAACCTGGCCGGCGTGCTCGACGACGCCGACGTGGTCACCGAGCCGACCAGCTCCGACCCGGCCGTCATCGCGACCCGCACCGGCGCGACCCTGCGCGTGGTCGGTCCGATCGCCGACGGTGACACGGTCACGGTGACCTACGCGGTCCGGGTGAAGCCGGCCGGACAGCACGGCGACAACAACCTGGCCAACGTGCTCGCCCAGGACACCCCGCAGGTCACCTGCCCGCCGTTCCCGTGCACGCCCGTGCCGCCGCCGAGCACCCAGCACGCGGTCGGTGACCTCGACGACTGGAAGACCGTCGACCCGGCCACCGGTTCCACGGTGCGAGCCGGCACGCGCCTCACCTACACCCTGCACTTCGCCAGCACCGGCACCGCCGCGGTCGACGTGGACCGGGTCGACGACCTGAGCGGCGTGCTCGACGACGCCACCCTCGTGGCGGGCCCGACGTCGTCCTCGCCCGCGCTCACCGTGACCGGGCCGACGGCCGGCCGGATCGCGATCGATGGCACGCCTGCCCGCGGGCACCAACGCGACGGTGACTTACACCGTCGAGGTGAAGCCGAACGGGCAGCGAGGCAACGACCAGCTCGGCAACTTCCTGCTCGCCCCGGGCCAGCCGACCCCGACGTCGTGCACCGGCCCCGACCCCGCCAAGCTCGACTGCACCCTCAACCACGTCTCCGACATCGAGGTCACCAAGACGTCCTCGCCCAAGAGCGGCGGCAAGGTCGACATCGGCGACACCATCACCTACACGCTGACCTTCCACAACGTCAGCACCGACCCGAACGCCGCACCGGCGCCCGTCGACCAGGTCGACCACCTCGACGACGTGCTCGACGACGCGTCGTGGGCCACCGGCCCGACGGCGAGCAACGGCGCCCTGACCGCCACCCGCACCGGCGACCAGCTGCACGTGACCGGATCGCTGGCCAGCGGCCAGACCGTGACCGTGACCTACAAGGTCACGGTCCACGGCAAGGGCAACCGCAAGGTCCGCAACGTCGTGGCGCCGGCAGGCGAGGCTCCTGTCTGCGCAGCCGACTCGCCCACGTGCACGTCGCAGGGGATCAGGCCGCAGGACGAGACCGGCGACGGCGGCGGCGACGACCCGGACCACGGCAACGGCCCCCAGCACGGCGACCTGCCCGACACCGGCTCCTCGGTCCCCCCATGGCTGCCGCCCCTCGGGGTGCTCTGCCTCCTGCTCGGGGTGGTGCTCATCCGGCGCAGCCGGAGGGTGTCCCCGTAGCTGCGGCCGGTCCAGACCAGGCCGGGCCCCGCGTCATGCCCTCGCTCGTACGCCGTCCACCACCCGGAAGCACACCACCCGACCGACTGAGGGGTCATGCACAGTGCTGAGTCACGCACAGGCGACGGAGGTCGCCAAGCGGTTCAACCCGCCGATGGGACGGACCTACTGGTTCTCCGACGACGGGTCCCTGCTCAGCGGCGGGTCGGCTCAGTTGGCGGTGGCCACCCAGAAGGGCGAGATCTACGTCTGCCGTCGACAGGCGACCGGCGGGGCGGTCGAGGTGGCCCGGGTGACGGCTGAGGACCTCGAGGCTGGTGAGGAACCCGCCTTCGGGGATGCCTGGTGACGCGGTGGGCTCAGCCCGTCTCGAGCAGCACCGTGATCGGCCCGTCGTTGACCGACTCCACCCGCATGTCGGCGCCGAACACTCCGCGCTCGACGTGGGCACCGAGCCGCTCGAGCTCGGCGCACACCGCCTCGTAGAGGGGCTCGGAGACCGGGCCCGGGGCAGCGGCCTGCCAGGTCGGGCGGCGGCCCTTGCGAGCGTCGCCGTACAGCGTGAACTGGCTGACCACGAGGATCGGCGCCCCGATGTCGGAGGCTGACTGCTCGTCGCGGAGCAGCCGCAGCTCCCACAGCTTGCGGGCCAGCCACGCCACCTCGGCGGCACCGTCGGAGTGAGTGACGCCGACGTAGGCCAGCAGCCCCGGCGCGGGCAGCGCGCCGACGACTGTCCCGTCGACGGTCACCGAGGCGCTGAGGACCCGCTGGACGACCGCCTTCACGTTCGCCGGAGCCAGACGGTGCCCTGGCGCGGACCGGCCGGCTCGTGCGCCACCTCTCGCAGACCGGCCTCGGCGAGGAACGACGCCAGCTCGGCCCACGAGTGACCGGGCACGTCGTGGTACTCCATGACCAGCGTGCGCACGCCGGCCCAGTCCTCCGGCCGGCTGCCCAGCACGATGGCGTACTCAGCGCCCTCGGTGTCGAGCTTGACCAGGTCGACGCGGCCGCCGGCGTCGGCGACCACAGCCGCGAACGTGCGGCAGGGCACCGTTACGAGGCTCCCCTCCGGGCTGGTGAGCCCGTTGAGCGCGCTCGCGTGCACGTTGTCGGCCAGCTCGAGGGTCCCGTCGTGGTCGGACACCGCGACGGCGTGCGCGGTGACCCGGCCGGTCAGCTCGTTGTCCCGGACGTTGCGCTCGAGCCACCGGGCCGTCGAGGGAGACGCCTCGTAGGCGTGCACGGTGGCGTCGGGCAGCCGGGTGGCCGCGGCGAGGCTGAAGCAGCCGATCTGGGCGCCGATGTCGAGCACGACCGGGAGTTCCGGCAGTCCGACCACGAGGTCGTCCATGCGGTAGGTGTCCTCGGCGAACACCTCGTAGACGGGCACCCGGGCGCCGGCGTGGTTGGGGCAAGCGATGACGAGCCCGCTGCGGGTCCGGAACCGCAGCTCCTCGCGCCGCCACGGGGTCAGCGCCGAGCCGAGGTCGGCCAGAACCTGGGGACCGTTGGCGAAGCCGAGGGTCTGGCGGACCCGGCGTACGGCGAGAGCGGGGGAGCGGCTCATGTCGACCCCCGGGCGGGCACGCGTCGGCCGACGGATGGGCTGGCGGGTGGGGCGCCGGCTGAGGCGGGGTCCTCGGCCTCGTCGCGCGGCCGGCTCGAGCGCGGGCCCATGTCGGCCGCGGCCAGCACCGACAGGGAGATGCCCATCCAGACGAAGCGGTCCCAGAGACTGTTGGTGAGCATGCCGATCGCGGCGTACCCCAGCGCGATGTAGCCCAGCCGTCGCAACGGGCCGCTGCGCAGCACCGGCAGGACCCCGATCCCGAGCACCAGCAGGTAGCAGATCAGGCCGACCAGCCCGATGCCGATCCCGACCTCGAGGTAGATGTTGTGGGCGTCCAGGGCGGTGGCGTCGAAGCCGTTGCCGAGGATCGGATGGGCGAAGAACTTGTCCCACCCGGTCTGCAGCGCCACGGTCCGCTCGTTGTCCGAGAACGACGTCGTCTCGTCACCCTGCAGCCGCTCGATGACCGACCCGCTGCCGAACCCGCCGAGCAGCCGGTCTCCCACCGCGACGAAGGCGAGCGCGGCCGCGATCAGCAGGTAGGCGGAGAGTATGGAGCGTTCCAGCAGGGGATAGAGCAGCAGGATCATCGCCACCACGATGGCCGCGGCCCGACTGCCGCTCATGCTGATCGAGGCCGCGCAGAAGAGCGCAGCGAGCATCGGCACCCACCGGTGCCGGCGCGGTGTCGCGTGGTAGAGGTGCACGAGCATGGTGCTGGCCACCAGGGCGGCGATGCCGAAGAAGTTGAAGTGCGTGGTGAGCCCGTCGTAGCGGTCGTTGAGAGCCCGCCCCTCCACCACGGCGTAGCAGGTGCTCACGCACGTGGCCCGAGACGTAAGCCCAGGCCAACGCCTCGATCAGCCGCCCCTGCGGGCGCCAGGCCAGGAAGAACACGGGCAGCGCGACAGCCGCGGCCGGCAGCCGCAGCCCGTAGAGCAGGCCGAGCACCGGCGTGGGACCGATGGTCGCGGAGATGAGCACCATGGCGCTCAGCCCGACCGCGCCGACCAGGAAGAGCGCCGGGTAGCGGCCGCGCCTTTGCAGCAACGTGGGCAGCAGTAGCCCCGCGCCGAGCAGCAGGAAGATGTCGGAGAAGGTGACGAAGTCGGCGGACGGGATGGGGCGGATGGAGTTCTGCGGGGCGGTGAACATCGCGAGCAGCACGAAGCCGGTGCCGAGCTTCTCCGGGCCCAGCACGACGATCAGGGTCACGACCACCGCGCAGGCCAGGGCGGCCACCGCCCCGATCAGCCCCTTGGTCGACAGCGCGATCAGCCCGGCCAGCAGGACGATCGCCGCTGTGCCGAGGATGCCGCGGCCGACGAGGGTCACTTCTTGCGCGCACCGCCGGGAGCGGCGTCCTCGTAGTAGTAGTAGTAATACGAGTTGGCCGCACGACGCGGGATCATGTTGATCACGACACCGAAGACCCGGGCACCGACGTTCTCGAGCCGGGTCACCGCCTCGCGCAGCTGGTCGCGGGTGGTCTTGCCGTGCCGCGCCACGACGATCGCGCCGTCGGTGGCGGTCGCGATGACGGCCGCGTCCGCGACGGGCAGCAGCGGCGGTGCGTCGACGATGACCATGTCGAAGTCGTCACGGAGCCGCTTCAGCAGGTCGTGGGTCACCCGGGACTGCAGGATCTCGGTCGGGTTGGGCGGCTTGGGGCCGCTGGCCAGGAAGTTCAGCCCGCTCGCCTCGTGGACCTGGATCGCGTCCTCCAGCTCGGCGGTGCCGACCAGCACGCTGGTGAGACCGACCGCCCCGTCGAGGTCCAGCAGGCTGGCCACCCGCGGCCGGCGCAGGTCGCCGTCGACCAGCAGCACCTTGCGGCCCGCCTGGGCGAGGGCCACGGCGAGGTTGGCCGCGGTCACCGTCTTGCCCTCGCCGGGGACAGCGCTGGTGATGACCAGGCTGCGCGGCTGCTGCTCCAGGTCGAGGAACTGCAGGTTGGTCCGCAGCAGCCGGAACGCCTCGGTGCGAGGAGCGAAGGCGCCGAGGTCGGTGAGCAGGGGACTCTTCTTCATCCCGCTGTCGAAGCCGATGCTCGCCAGCACGGGCGCGCTGCTGACCTCCTCGACGTGCTCCAGGCTGCTCACCGAGCGGTCGAGGACGTCGCGGGCCACAGCCAGGCCGATGCCGAGCACCAGCCCGATCAGGCCGGCGACCACGAGGTTCAGCACGGTGCGTGGGGTGACCGGGGTCGCCTGGTGGTCGGCGGGATCGGTGACCCGGGCAATGATCTGGGAGCTCGTCGTGCCCGTCGGCGTCTCGACCTCGGCGAGGTAGGTGGCGAGGTTCTCCGACAGCTTCGCGTTGATCGTCTGCGCGACGGCGGGGTCGCGGTCGGTCACCGTGAGCTTGATCTGCGAGGTGCTGGGGACCACCTCGGAGTCGATCTTGCCGGCCAGCGTCCCCACGCTCAGGTCGAGACCCAGCTCGGACCGGACCCCGTCGAGCAGGGCATCGCTGGTCGCCAGGTCGGCGTAGGTCTCCATCCGGGTCGAGATGGCGTACGTCGCGGCGTAGTTGTCCGAGGCGTCGCGCATGTTGGCGGAGATGAAGATCGTGGCGCTCGACTGGTACTGCTTGGTCGCGGTGAAGGTGTACGCCGCACTGGCGCCGACCGCGATGACGAACAGCAGCGCGATCGTCATCCACCGACGACGAAGCACCTGGATGATCTGCTTGAAGTCCACGGGGGCTGGGGTCTCTTCCAATGGGGATGTTCGGATGTGGGGGTCATCCGGACAACGACAGGCTAGGGGTTTTGGCACGTCCGAACGGCGAAAATCACGCGTCTGGCAGCATGCGCCCCATGCCTGACCCGCTGCTGATCACCGTGGCCCCCACCGGCGCCGAGACTGCCAAGGAGGACTGTCCCCAGCTCCCGACCACGCTCGAGGAGCTGGTCGCGACGGCCAAGGATTGCGAGGCGGCCGGGGCGGCGATGATCCACGTGCACATCCGCGACGCCGAGCACCGGCCCACGCTGGACCTCGGGAGGCTCACCGACACGGTCACCGCGCTGCGCGAGGGCACCGACCTCATCGTCCAGCTCTCGACGGGCGGTTCGGTGCACGACCCGCTCGACCTGCGGCTCAAGGTCCTCGACGCCGCCCCCGACTCGTGCAGCCTCACGATGGGCACCACCAACTTCGGCGACGACGTGTTCTCGAACCCCTGGCCGTTCATCACCGAGCTCTACCAGCTCAGCCAGGAGCGCCAGGTCGTCCCGGAGTTCGAGCTGTTCGACCTCGGCCACGTGTCCGCGCTGCGCCGGCTGCTGGACCGCTACGGGCTGCCGTACGGCGGCAAGGTGCACGTCGACTTCGTGATGGGCGTCCCGGGCGGCATGCCCGGCACCGCGGCCGCGCTGGTCGCCGGCGTCGCGGCCCTGCCCGACGCCGTGACCTCCTGGTCGGCCACCGGGATCGGCCGCACCACGCTGAGCGTGATGCTCGCGTCGCTGGCGCAAGGCGGTCATCTGCGGGTCGGCATGGAGGACGTGCTGACCATCAGCAAGGGCGTGCCGGTCGAGTCCAACCGGCAGCTCGTCGACCGCGCCGCCGAGGCCGGCCGGGTCGCCCAGCGCACGCCGATGACGACCGACGAGGCCCGGGTGTTGTTGGGTTTGGCTGCCTAGCGCACTCTCTTCGTCGGGGGGCTGACCCGCTGCGCGGGGACGTACCCCGGAGCGCTCACCGTCACCCGGACCCTGAGCCGCTTGCCGAGCTTCGACCGCTTGACCCTGTACGTCGCCTTGTCGGCGCCCTTGATCCGCTTGCCACCCGCGAACCACTGATAGCCGGTGACCACGCTCTGGACCGGGCAGCCCTGGATCCTCGACCTGAGCTTCCGGCCCACGCGGGCCTTGCCCTGGACCGTGGCGCCGCAGCCGGGGCCGATCGTCCCCGGAGTCGTCGTGGGAGGTGGGTTGGTCGGGGGCGGGTCGCCGAGCAGGGCACACGTGGCCGCGCTGGTCGTCGGGGCCGCGGGCGGCCACGCCGGCTTGTCGGCGTCGCAGAGCCAGTCCTGGAAGAACGCGGTCAGGTCCTGACCGGAGACCTCTTCGGCCAGCGCCACGAGGTCGGCCGTGCCGTGGCTCTCCCCGTCGTAGCGCTGTTGCCACTGCTCGATGAAGGTGAGGAAGTGTGCGTCGCCGATGAGCGTCCGGAGGGCCTCGTAGGTCATGGCCCCGCGGTCGTAGGACTGGAAGCCGTACAGGTCCGCGGTGTTGGTGATCCCCACTGGCGGGACCTTCCACACGCCGCTGGTCGCAGAGATGCTCTGCCACTCGCCGTGGAACTCGTCGTACGTCGAGAAGCCGGACTGGTCGACCGGCGCCCAGGTGGCCATCCCCTCGTTGATCCAGAGGTCGTTCCAGACGGTGGGCGACACCGCGTCGCCGTACCACTGGTGGGCGAGCTCGTGGACGAAGGTGTTCTGGCCGATGCTGCCGGGGAAGAACGGCCGATCCTGCGTCTCGAGTGCGTAGCCGGTGCTGAGGTTGTCCACGAGGACGCCGGTGCTGTTGCCGGGGTAGGGGCCGAACAGCCCCTCGAGTCCGGTCAGGACCGCCGAGAGCTGGTCCCGCTTGCCGTCGATCGCGTCCTTCGTGCTTTGCGAGAGGGCGGAGTCGACGAACGACCATTCGTCGACGGTCCGGCCGCCGGACAGGCTCACCTCCGACTCGAGCACGTCGTACTGGCCGATCGAGATCAACGAGAGCTCACTGGCCATGGGCCGGTCTTGGTCCCACACCCAGGTGCGCCGGGTGCCGTCGGTGGTGTTGGACGCGAGCTCGCCGTTGGAGGCGACCTCCAGCGGGTCGGGCAGCTCGGGCACGCTCACCTTGAACGTGTAGGTCGCCTTGTCCTTCGGGGTGTTGTTGTTGGGGAAGCCGGTCATCGAGCCGGTGGGCTGGCCGAGGAACGTCGCGCCGTCCGAGGTCTTGATCCAGCCACCGATCGATCCGTCGATGTCGAAGTGGGTGGTCGGGATCCCTTCGTAGTCGACGACGACGGTGAAGGCCCCCGTGACCGGGCTGGCCGGCGTCACCACCAGCTTGTGCTTGGGGGGTGGCTCGGTGCCTTCCGGCTCGTCAAGCCGGAAGAAGCCCGCCGGGCTGTCGTCCACCGTCACCGAGGTCACGGTCAGGCCCTCGAGGTCGAGGCCGAACGACGACAGCGGGTCGCCGGTGGCCGTCGCCTGGATCGTGGTGGTCGCGTCGATCGTCGACTGGTTCAGCGGCACCGCCGGGGTCCACGCGATGTCGACCTCGTAGTGGCTGACGTCGTAGCCGCCGTTGCCCTGGTTGGGGAAGAGCGAGTCGCCCGAGGTGAGGGGACCGGCGATCGCGTCGACGGCCGACGCAGGTGCGACCGTGAGCCCTGCGGCTACGAGCGCGCCCGCGACCAAGCGGCGCCACGCGCCTCCCGAGACCTGCCACGCCCGCCTCCCTCGTCCGCCAAGCCAACCTAGATGAGCAAGTCCAAGGGCTCGCACGCTACGCGACGCTCAGCATCCACGCTGGCGGCGTTGCCGACGCTCGTTGGACGACCCAGTACGACATCGCGCCGGCGCCAAGCCACCACCCCACGGAATGCGCTCGCTGCACTCGCGATTCCGCGGGGACCCCGGACGAGCGGCGCGGCGCTGAGCGCCGCTCGCCTGCACGATCCCTTGGACTTACTCATCTAGCCGAGGCGGCCGGGAGCGGGAAGCGGTCGCGAAGGCCTACCTGTGTGCCTTCCCGGTCTTCGCGCTGCCCCGCATCACAGCCGTGTAGCCCGGCACCTCGATCGTGACCAGCACCCGGAGCCGGAGGCCCAGCTGCTTCCTCTTGATCTTGAACGTCGCGGCGTTGGCCCCCTTGATCGGCTTGCTGCCGGCGTACCACTGGTAGCGGAGTGAGGCGGTCGCCGGGCAAGCGCTGACCACGCTGCGCAGCGTCTTCTTGACCTTGGCCTTGCCCCGGATGTCGACCGCACAGTCGGAGTCGCCCAGGCTGCGGGGCTGCACGGCGCCGGTCGGTGCGCTGGTGCGGGTGACGGAGTTGTAGCCAGCCTTGCTGCCGGTCACGACGACCGTGAGGGTCTTGCCGATGTCCTCGGCCCGGATCTGGTAGCTCGTCCCGACAGCCCCGGCGACCGCGCTGCCGTCCACCCTCCA
Source organism: uncultured Actinomycetota bacterium (assembly GCA_963798045.1). GTDB lineage: Bacteria > Actinomycetota > Actinomycetes > Propionibacteriales > Nocardioidaceae > Nocardioides. The sequence goes on along the minus strand of CAWCSB010000032.1, from coordinate 180,922 downwards.
CTGGTAGCTGAGGGTCGTGCCCGCGTCCCAGGTGCCGGTGCCCGCACTGAGCAGCTCGCCGAACACGTAGGTGCCGCTGATGGTCGGGATCGGGGTGGTCGTGAGATCGCCCATCGCGACCGCCGCCGTGGCCGCGGACTCCTTGGTGACGCTGGTGAACCCGGCCTTGCTCCCGGTCACCTTGACCGTGATGACCTTGCCGACGTCCCCGGCGACAGGGGTGTACGTCGGGGCGGTGGCGCCGGAGATGTCGGTGCCGTCGGCGGTCCACTGGTAGGCCAGCGACACACCGTCGTCCCAGATCCCCGTCGTCGCGGTGAGCGGCACGGCCACCTTGGGCGTACCGGTGATGGTCGGCGTCGGGGTGTTGACGAGCCCGCCGACGGAGACGACAGCGGTCGGGGCCGACTCCCTGGTGACCGTGGCGTAGCCGGTCTTGGTGCCGGTGACCTTGACGGTGATCACCTTGCCGACGTCACCAGCGACCGGGGTGTACGCCGACGTGGTGGCGCTCGGGATGTCGGTGCCGTCGGCGGTCCACTGATAGGTCAGATCCACCCCGTCGTCCCACGTCCCCGGCACCCCGGTGAGCGACTGGCCCACCTGCGGCGTACCCGTGATCGTGGGGACCGGCGTCGCGACCTGGTCGCCCGGCTCGATGGTCGAGCTGGAGGGCGAGGTCATGGTGACGCTGTTGTAGCCGGTCTTGCTGCCGGTCACCTTGACGGCGATCGCCTTGCCCAGGTCGCTGGCGCTCACCGTGTAGGTGATGGCCGTCGCGTCCGGGATGTCGGTGCCGTCGCTGGTCCACTGGTATGCGAAAGCGACTCCGGCGTCCCAGGTGCCCGGGTCCGCCGTGAACGTGCCGCCGACCCTGGGCGCGGAGCCGCCGAACGACGGAGTCGGAGTCAGGACGAGGTCGCCCAGCGCGACCGGGGTGGTGGCCACGGACTCCTTGGTCACCGTGGCGTAGCCGGTCTTGGTGCTGGTCACCTTGACGGTGACCGGCTTGCCGACGTCACCGACGTCGGGCGTGTACGTCGACGTGGTCGCACCCACGATGTCGCTGCCGTCCACGGTCCACTGGTAGGCGAGCGTGGTGCCGGTGTCCCACGTGCCGGGGACTGCGGTGAGCTGGACAGCAACCTTGGGCGTCCCGGTGATCGTCGGAGTCGGCTGCAGGTTCTGCACGCCCGGGAGAACGGTCGCGGTGACCGCGCTGGGGCGGACCACCGAGGTGAAACCGCCCCGGCTGCCGGTGACGGTGACCGTGAGCGTGGCGCCCAGCTGGGCGACCGTGGGGGTGAAGGAGACGCCGGTGGCGCCGCCGATGTTGGTGCCGTTGGCGGCCCACTGATAGGCCAGTGCGACCCCGTCGTCCCACTGACCGGGCACGGCCGTGAGCGGCAGCCCGACCTGCGGGGTGCCGGTCACCGTGGGCGTGGGCGTCAGGGTCATGGCCGCGGCCGCCGCCACTTGTGCGCTCGCACCGCTGGTCCTCGAGACCGTCGTGTGGCCGGCCTTGGTGCCCGTCACCGTGACGGTGATGACCTGCCCGAGCTGCGCGGCCACGGACGGTGTGAAGGTCGGCCCGGTGCCTCCGTTCGCCGCGCTCACGCTGACGCCGTTGGCGGCCCACACATAGGTGAGCGCGGTCCCGGGGTCCCACGTCCCGGTCACCGCGGTCAGCGGCAGGCCGAACTGCGGGGTCCCGGAGATCGTCGGGGTCGGGCTGTTCGTGAAGGTGGCGCGCACCACGTTGGCGGTCGGTGCGCTGGTGGTCGTCGTCGGGGCGAGCCCGGCCAGGGTGCCGGTCACCGCCACCCGCACGGGCAGGCCGAGGTCGTACACACCGGGGGTGTAGGTCGCCTGGGTGGCGCCGGGCACGGGGAGACCGTCGACAAGCCACTGGTAGGTGAAGTCCGTGCCACCTGGCCAGCCCGTCGTGTTCGCGGTCAGGGGCGCCGCGACGGTCGGCGGGCCACCGCTGATCGTGGGCGCCGGCGCCAGGGCGATGGGAAGCGCCCCGACGACCACGCTCGGCGCGCACTCCGCACAGGTGCCGCCCAGGGTGCTGGCGCTGGCGACGGCCTCGAGGGTCGACCCCAGAGCGGTCGGGTTGACGAGGACCTGGAGGTTCGCGGTCGAGCTCGCGGCCACGGCGGTCGACGGGACGTTCCACGTCAAGGTGGTGCCGTCCAGCGAGGAGTCGGGCGGCAGGCTGAGCACGCTCGCGTCGTCCAGCACGTCGGACAGGTCGACGGTCACGACGCTGCCGGTCTGCGCGACCTTGCCGGTGTTGCGGCTCGTCAGGGTGTAGGTCGCGGGGAGAGCCGGCAGGACCGGCGCGGAAGGACCGGTGAGGCTCAGGCTGAACTTCGCGGGCCAGGCGGGCTTGCCGAGCGTGTAGATCCAGGTCTGGAAGAACGCGGTCAGGTCACGACCGGAGATCTCCTCGGCCAGGTCGATGAAGTCCGCCGTCCGGTGGCTCTCGCCGGCGTAGCGGAGCTGCCACTGCTCCATCACCTCTTCGTAGGCCACGTCGCCGATGGCCGTGCGCAACGCCGCCAAGGTCATCGAGCCCCGCGTGTAGGTGGGGTTGCCGAACAGCTGTGACGCCTGGGTCATCGACGCGACCGTGGCGGAGTTCCACAGGCTGCTGGTCGGCGCGCTGGCGTTCCAGGAGTTGTAGAGACTGGTTTCGCTGCTGTTCGGGTTGGTCGGCGTGGCGCCGAGCGCCTCGAAGGGGACCTGCGTCTCGGCGTACGTCGCCGGGCCCTCGTTGAGCCAGATGTCGTTCCAGTCGACGGGCGACTCGCTGTCGCCGAACCACTGGTGCATGACCTCGTGGATGGCGGTGCCGCGGCTGGCGCTGTTGGGGAAGAACGACCGGTCCTGGGTCTCCAGGGCGTAGTTGATCGCGCCCGGGACGACGTCGGTGACGTAGCCGATGCTGTTGCCGGGGTAGGGGCCGTACTTCGTCTCGAAGAAGTCCAGCAGCTGCTTCCACAGGCCGCGGGTGGTGTGGGTCGTCAGCTGGTTCTGCACCGAGATGGCCGGGTCGATGAACGTCCACTCGTGGAGAGTGCGGCCGCTGTTCAGCGTGACGTCGGACTCGTAGACGTCGTAGCGGCCGATCGAGATCATCGACAGCTCGGAGGCCATCGGCTCGGTCTGGTTCCAGACCCACGTGGTGCGCGACCCGTCGCCGCTGGGCGTCTTCGACACGAGCTCGCCGTTGCTGGCCACGGCCGACGCGTGCAGGTTGCCGCCGACGGCGGCGTTGGACGTGCCGAGCACGCTCGGCACGTCGATCGTGAACGTGTAGGTCGCCTTGTCACGCGGCGTGTTGTTGTTGGGGAAGGCCGTCATCGCACCGACCGGCTGGTTGAGGAACGTCGCGCCGTCGGTGGTGTTGTTCCAGCCCTCCGAGGAGCCGTCGGTGTCTGCGTGCCGCACGGGCGTGCCGTGGTAGGTGACCACGGTGGTGAAGGCGCCGTCCACCGGCGTCGCGGGCGTGATGATCAGCTTGTGGTTGTCGGTGACGGCGCTGGGGACCGTGGTGTTCTCGATGCGGTCGAACGTGGCCGGCACGCCGTTGACCAGGACCGTGTCGACGTTCAAGGTGGCCGCGGCCAGCGTGGTCGCCGACCCCTGGAAGTCGAGCGAGTACGACGACAGCGGTGCTCCGGTGGTTGCCGCCGTGATGGTCGTCGTGGCCGCCGGGAACGTGGTGCTGGCCACCGCGTTGTTGATGCTCGAGACCGCGACGTTGACCGTCAGGTTGATGTCGTAGTGCGACACGTCGTAGCCGCCGTTGCCCTGGTTGGGGAACAGCGAGTCACCCACGGTCTGCGCCCCGGGCACAGGATCGTCGGCGTACGCCGGTGCGGCCGCCACCGCCACGCCCGCGACCGCGAGCGCCGCCGCGACCAGACCCGCACCCAACCTGCTGCCGGTACGACGAACCACGAGCGCTCCTCAAGCCAGCCCCGTGGCCGCGCACCCGTATGCGCGGTGCGCCGAGGCTATGGGCCCAAATGGGCGAGCGAGGACGCTTTGCCTGAAGACTCGGGACGGGGACTAGATGAGTCAGTCCAAGGGATCGTGCATGCGAGCGGCGCTCAGCGCCGCGCTGGCAAGGCGCCGGCGCGAAGTCGTACTGGGTCGTCCAACGAGCGTCGGCAACGCCGCCAGCGTGGATGCTGAGCGTCGCGTAGCGTGCGAGCCGTTGGACTGACTCATCTAGCGCACCTGGCCTGCGGGAGGGAGCTCGTCGATGCTCTCGGAGTTCTCCTGGTACCAGTCCTCGAACCGGTCCGACTCGACGGCGTCGAAGAGGTCGGCGGTCTGGTCGAGGTCGAGGGTGACCACGCTGGCGCCGTCGATGGTCGGCGTACCGGTGACCGGGACGGTCACGAACCGCATGTTGGCCGGCCGGATGTCGCGCGAGGAGATGGCGAGCGAGCGCATCTCGGAGGGTGTGAAGCCCTCGTCGACGGCGACGAACGACGCGAGCTGGGTCACCAGGTTGGTGATCCGCAGCGGATTGGCGAGGGTGCCGGCCGAGGCGACCTTGTCGAGCATCGCGCGGAGCACGTTCTGCTGACGCTGGATCCGGTCGAAGTCACCGCGGGGCATGCCGTAGCGCTGCCGGACGTACCAGACGGCCTGGTCACCCTCCAGGTGCAGCGGACCCTTCTCCCACGTGTAGCCGTTGCGCGGGTCGGTCACCGCCTCGGGCTGGACCACGTCGATGCCGCCCATCGCCGTGGTCATGCCGGCGAGGTGCTCGAAGTCGATGACGACGGCGTGGTCGATGCGGAGGTCACTGAGGCTCTCGACCACCTGCGCGAGCTCCTCGGGACCGCCGGCTGAGAACGACGCGTTGATCTTGGTCCGGCCGAGGTCGGGGACGTCGACGAACGAGTCGCGGGGGATGGAGACCAGCTGCGCCGACTTCCGGTCGCCGGAGACGTGCAGGACCATGATCGCGTCGCTGCGGAACTTCCCCGGCGTCCAGGTCCCGCTCGAGAGGTCCTCGAAGAGGCCGCCCTTGTCTTCCGGGTCGTCGACGCCGATCAGCAGGATGTTCTGGGCGCTGCCGACCGCGGCGGGCCGGTCACCGCCGGGGTCGAACGGGAACCGTTCGATGTCGCCGAGCTTGTGGTTGAGCCAGACCAGCCAGGCGATGAGGATCGCGAGCAGCACCAGCGCCGTGACGAAGATGATCGAGAGCGCCTTGTGGCGGCGTACGACGTGCTTGAAGCGGCGCCACGGACCGCGCTTTCGCGCCCGCCGGACCCGGACCCGCGCGGTCGGCTCGAGGTCCGGCGGCCCCGCGTGCGCGCCGCCGGGCGCGGACGCAGGCACCGGCTCCGCGTGTCTGCCGGCGGTCTCCAGGTCCATGACCTGTCAACGAGCGGACCACGCCCGGGGTACTGGCTGGTCTAGGGCGAGGACCGTTTTGCCTCAGGAGCCGCTGTTGATCATCCCGGCGCCGACGGTGACCCCGGTGGCCTCGTCGATGAGGATGAAGGACCCGGTGGTGCGGTTCTTGACGTAGGGGTCGCACAGCAGCGGCTGCGTGGTGCGCAGCTGGATCCGGCCGATCTCGTTGAGGCCGAGCTCCTTGGTCTCCTGGTCGCGGTGGAGGGTGTTGACGTCCAGGCGGTACTGGATGTCCTTGACCAGGGCCCGGGCGGTGCGAGTGGTGTGCTTGATGGCGAGCTTCTGGCGCGGGCGCAGCGGCTGCGTCGTCATCCAGCAGATCATCGCGTCGATGTCCTGGCTGGGCTGGGGAGCGTTCTTGACCCGGGCGATCATGTCGCCGCGCGAGACGTCGACGTCGTCCTCGAGCCGGACCGTCACCGACATCGGCGGGAACGCCTCGGGAATCTCCTCGTCGAACAGGTCGATGCCGGCGATCTTCGAGGTCATGCCCGAGGGGAGTACGACGACCTCGTCACCGGGCTTGAGCACGCCGCCGGCGACCATCCCGGCGTAGCCGCGGTAGTCGTGGTGCTCGTCGGACTTGGGGCGTACGACGTACTGGACCGGGAACCGCACGTCGACCAGGTCGCGGTCGGAGGCCACGTGCACGTGCTCGAGGTGGTGCATCAGCGTCGGGCCGCTGTACCAGTTCATATGCTCAGACCGGGTCACGACGTTGTCGCCCTTGAGCGCCGAGATCGGGATGACCTCGAGGTCGGGGATGTTGAGCTTGGTCGCGAACGACGAGAACTCGGCGTGGATCTTCTCGTAGGTGGCCTGGTCGTAGTCGACGAGGTCCATCTTGTTGACGGCCAGCACCAGGTGCGGCACCCGCAGGAGCGAGAGGATCACGGCGTGCCGTCGGGACTGCTCGGTGAGCCCCTGGCGCGCGTCGACGAGCACCAGCCCGAGGTCGGCGGTGGAGGCGCCGGTGACCATGTTGCGCGTGTACTGAACGTGGCCGGGGGTGTCGGCGATGATGTATTTGCGGTGCGGCGTCGCGAAGTAGCGGTAGGCCACGTCGATGGTGATGCCCTGCTCGCGCTCGGAGCGCAGGCCGTCGGTGAGCAGCGCGAGGTCGGTGTAGTCGTAGCCCTTGGACGCCGAGGTCGCCTCGACGGCCTCCAGCTGGTCGGCGAAGATCGACTTGGAGTCGAGCAGCAGCCGGCCGATCAGGGTCGACTTGCCGTCGTCCACGGAGCCGGCGGTGGCGAAGCGGAGCAGGTCGGCCTCGCGGCCGATGAGCTCTGGCACGGGAGTCTCGGGCATCAGAAGTAGCCTTCCTTCTTCCGGTCCTCCATGGCGGCCTCGGAGAACCGGTCGTCGCCACGGGTGGCACCGCGCTCGGTGACAGTGGCCACCGCGATCTCCGCGATGATCTTTTCGATGGTGTCGGCGTCGGACTCCACGCAGCCGGTCAGCGTCAGGTCGCCGACGGTGCGGAACCGCACGGTGCGCTCCTCGACGGTCTCGCCGTCGCGGGTGGGGTTGAACTCCGACTCGGACATCAACATCCCGTCGCGCTTGAACACCCGGCGCTGGTGGGAGAAGTAGATCGACGGGATCTCGATGCCCTCGCGGCCGATGTAGTCCCAGATGTCGAGCTCGGTCCAGTTGCTGATCGGGAAGATCCGCATGTGCTCGCCCTCGTGGAGCCGGCCGTTGTAGAGGCTCCACAGCTCGGGGCGCTGCATCTTCGGGTCCCACTGGCCGAACTCGTCGCGGTGGGAGTAGACGCGCTCCTTGGCGCGGGCCTTCTCCTCGTCGCGACGGCCACCGCCGAAGGCGGCGGTGAAGCCGCCCTCCTCGAGGGCGTTGAGCAGGGTGCCGATCTGGTGCCGGTTGCGGCTGGTCTTGCCATCGTCGACGACCACGCCGTTGGCGAGGGCCTCCTCGACGCTGGCCACGATCAGCCGGACGCCGAGCCGGTTGACCCAGTTGTCGCGGCAGGCGAGGACCTCGGGGAAGTCGTAGCCCGTGTCGACCTGGAGGACCGGGAACGGGATCTTGGCAGGGAAGAAGGCCTTCTCGGCCAGCCGCATCATGACGATGGAGTCCTTGCCGCCTGAGAACATCAGGACCGGCTTCTCGAGCTCGGCCGCGACCTCGCGGAAGATGTGGATCGACTCCGCCTCGAGCTGGTCGAGCTGGCTCAGCCGGTAGTCGGCATGCGTGACGGTCATGTGGTGCGGAAGACCTCTTCTGAGTCGGCGGTGTCCCGCGCTCTTGGGACCGGACGGCAAGCCATAAGGGTATCGGCTGGGCTGGATCGATCGAAATCTTGACTGTCTTTGTGAACAAAGCCGAGGTCCCGGCCGCCGCTGCCCAAAATTGGGGACGGGGTTTGCTGCTGGTCTCGACGTCGTCGCGTCTCCATGCCGGGTTCAGCAACCCGTCGCCCATGCTCCCTAGACTCCGGGCATGAGGATCGCCGTGGTCGGCGCGGGGTACGTCGGCCTGTCCAACGCCGTGCTGCTCGCCCGGCGCCACGAGGTCCGGGTGCTCGACATCGACGCCGCACGGATCGCCCAGCTCGCTCGCGGAGAGTCGCCGATCGAGGATCCCGAGCTCGAGGAGGAGCTCGCACGCGGCCAGCTCTCGCTCGTCGCGACAACGGACCCCGCGACGGCGTACGACGCAGTGGAGCTGGTCGTGATCGCGACACCGACCGACTACGACACCGACACGAACTACTTCGACACCAGCTCGGTCGAGCGTGTCCTGTCGGACGCCCACGCGGCTGCGCCTGACGCGACCCTGGTGGTCAAGTCCACCGTGCCGGTCGGCTTCACCGAGAGGATGCTCGCCGCGCATCCGGGTCTGCCGATCGTGTTCAGCCCGGAGTTCCTCCGAGAGGGCCGCGCGCTCCACGACAACCTGCACCCGTCCCGGATCGTGGTGGGAGGCCGCACCGAGCGCGGCAAGCAGTTCGCCGACCTGCTGCTCGAGGGTTCACTGGACCCTGACGTCCCGGTGCTGCTCACCGACCCCACCGAGGCCGAGGCGATCAAGCTGTTCGCCAACACCTACCTGGCGCTGCGGGTGGCGTACTTCAACGAGCTCGACACCTACGCCGCGCTGCACGACCTCGACACGGCCCAGGTGATCGAGGGCGTCGGCCTCGACCCGCGGATCGGGATGCACTACAACAACCCGAGCTTCGGCTACGGCGGCTACTGCCTGCCCAAGGACACCCGGCAGCTGCAGGCGAACTACAAGGACGTCCCGCAGAACCTGATCAGCGCCATCGTCGACGCGAACACCACTCGCAAGGACTTCATCGCCGCGGACATCCTCCGGCGCCGACCCACCACGGTCGGCATCCACCGGATGATCATGAAGTCCGGCTCCGACAACCTGAGGATGTCCTCGGTGCAGGGCGTGATGAAGAGGCTCAAGGCCAAGGGCGTCGAGATCATCATCCACGAGCCGTCCCTCCCCGGGCCGACGTACTTCAACTCCGAGGTGGTCGACGACCTCGATGAGTTCAAGAGGCGGGCCGACCTGATCGTGACCAACCGGCGCACCGCAGCGCTCGAGGACGTGTCCGACAAGGTCTACACGCGCGACATCTACGGTCGGGACTGAGCGCCCCTCGTCCGTGACCTCCGGTCGATCCCACCCGTTAGGGGAGTTCGTGAGCAAAGTCCTCGTCACCGGCGGCGCCGGCTTCCTGGGCTCGCACCTGTGCGAGCGGCTGCTGGCCGAGGGCCACGACGTGCTCTGCGTCGACAACTACTTCACCGGCACCAAGCGCAACATCGCCCACCTGATGGGCGACCCGATGTTCGAGCTGATGCGCCACGACGTGACCTTCCCGCTCTACGTCGAGGTCGACCAGATCTACAACCTGGCCTGCCCGGCCAGCCCGATCCACTACCAGCACGACCCGGTGCAGACGACCAAGACCAGCGTCCACGGCGCGATCAACATGCTCGGCCTGGCCAAGCGGGTCAAGGCGCGGATCCTGCAGGCCTCCACCAGCGAGGTGTACGGCGACCCGGAGATCCACCCGCAGACCGAGGACTACTGGGGCCACGTCAACCCGATCGGCATCCGCAGCTGCTACGACGAGGGCAAGCGGTGCGCGGAGACGCTGTTCTTCGACTACTACCGGCAGCACGACCTCGGCATCAAGGTGATGCGGATCTTCAACACCTATGGCCCCCGGATGCACCCCAACGACGGCCGGGTGGTCAGCAACTTCATCGTCCAGGCGCTGCGCGGCGAGCCGATCACGATCTACGGCGACGGCCAGCAGACCCGCTCGTTCTGCTACGTCGACGACCTCATCGACGCGATGGTGCGGCTGATGGACACCCCGCCGGCGTTCACCGGCCCGGTCAACGTCGGCAACCCGAACGAGTTCACGATGCTCGAGCTCGCGAACACCGTGATCGAGCTGACCGGCGCGCAGTCGGAGCTGGTCTTCAAGGACCTGCCGTTCGACGACCCGAAGCAGCGGCAGCCAGACATCGCCCTCGCCCGGGCCGAGCTCGGTTGGGAGCCGACGGTCCAGCTCGTCGAGGGGCTGACGAAGACGATCGACTACTTCCGGTCGACGCTGGGCTGACGACGTCTCTCGCCCTCGAGCTCGGCGACGGTCGGGGCGCCGAACATCGGCATGCCCTGGCCGCGGCGGAGCAGCCCCCACACCAGTGGCACCAGCACGACCATGCCGATGCCGATGAGCCCGATCAGGATCGGGTGGGTCTCGTCCTTGCCCAACGGCGCCCACCCGGCCTTGTCGAGCAGCGCGACGCCGGACATGGTCAGCACCACGACGATGCCGCGCCGGATGAACGACTGCGGCACCCGCGGCGCGATAGCGCTGCCGATCAGGGTGCCCGGCACCGAGCCGACCACCAGCGGGATCAGCAGCTCCCAGTCGAGGCCGTTGAGCGCGATGTTGGAGATCGCCGCCGCCAGCACCAGCGGGACCGCCTGCACGAGGTCGGTGCCGACCAGCTTCACCGCGCTCAGGCCGGGGTAGAGCATCAGCAGCGCGACCATGATCACCGAGCCGCTGCCGACGCTGGTGATGCCCACGAGCAGGCCGCCGAGGGCGCCGACCAGCAGGGTCGGGACCGGGCGGATCCGCGGGTTCGGGTCGGCGTCCGGGGCGCCGCCGCGGACCCGGCGCAGGTTGATGTAGAGCCGCAGCGCGTACGTCGACGCGGCCAGCAGCAGCGCGAAGCCGATCGCCATCTTGAGCACGTAGTCGAGCTCGTCCTCGTCGCTGGTCAGCCTCGCGACGAGGTGCGGGCCGAGGAGGGCCATGGGCACCGAGCCGATGATCAGCCACTTGGCCAGCGAGAAGTTCGGGGAGCCCTCCCTGGAGTGCACCACGGCGCCGCCGGTCTTGTAGACGGCGGCCGCGGTCAGGTCGGCGGTGACGACGGTGGCCGCGTCGCCGACGCCGAGGAAGATCAGCGCGGGCGTCATCAGTGCCCCGCCGCCCATGCCGGTGAGGCCGACGACGACTCCGACGAAGAACCCGGCGGCCAGGATGGAAAGGGCCGTGGTCGTGATCAGGTCCATGCGCTTGGGCGGTCCTTGTTCGTGGGCAGCGCGGGCGCGTCAGCGGGACAGAGCAGGCAGCACGGTGTTCAGCAGCTCGTCGAGGCGCGCCACGCACCCTGAGGCGGCCTCTGCCCCACGACGATAGGGGTCCGGCACATCGAGCGCGGGATCGGCGTTCCGGCGGGTGGTCCCCAGGTGGGCCAGGAGCCCGTCCCGGTCCAGCCCCGCGGGCGCCTGCTCGAGCGCCTTGGCGAGCTGGCCGAGCGTGAACACCTTCCGGAACATCCCCGGGTGGTCGTCGAGGACGAACGTGCGGTGCGCCGCCTCCATCGTGACCACCAGGTCGGCGTCCCCGAGCTGCGCCCTGGTCAGCCGGCGGCTCCGGAACGCGGAGGTGTCCAGCTCCGGCGGCAGCACCGCCACCATGTCGGGGTTGATCGGCTCGCCGTCTCTCGCGTGGGTGCCGGCGCTGCTGAACTCCACGTCCATGGGCGCGGCGGCGCGGGCCATCGCCTCCGCCGACGGCGAGCGGCAGATGTTGGCGGTGCAGACGAACAGGACGTTCACTCGTCGCCCAACAGGTCGACGTACCCGGCCTCGCGCAGTCCGGTCAGCACGTCGCCGAGCGCGTCCTCGATGGTGCGCCCGGTGGTGTCGACCCGGACGTCGGCGTCCTGCGGTTCTTCGTAGGGCGAGGAGATCCCGGTGAACTCCGGGATCTCACCGGCCCGCGCCTTCGCGTAGAGCCCCTTGCGGTCGCGGCGCTCGCACTCCTCGAGCGGCGTGGCCACGTGCACCAGGAAGAACGCACCGCCGGCGTCGGCCACCATCGCCCGGACCTGCTGGCGGGTCTCGTCGAACGGCGCGATCGGGCTCACCACGGCGACCCCGCCGTGTCGCGAGATCTCGGCGGCCACCCACCCGATCCGGCGGATGTTGGTCTCCCGGTCCTCCTTGGAGAAGGTGAGCCCGGCCGAGAGGTTCCGGCGTACGACGTCGCCGTCGAGGCTGGTCACGGTCCGCTCGCCCTGCTCGAGCAGCAGGTCGACCAGCGCGCGGGCCAGCGTCGACTTGCCGCTCCCGGAGAGACCGGTGAAGAACAGCACCAGCCCCTGCCGGTCCGGTGGGGGCCGGTCGTGGTCGACGACGTGCTGCACCTCGGGCGGGTAGTCGCCCGGCTCTTCGCGCAGGCCGTGGACGGGGTCGCCCTCCGCGAACGCCTCGACGACGCGTACGCCGAGCGCGTGGTCGGCCTCCGGGTCGCCGTGCGTCGCGACCGGGACGGTGACCACGACGGCGTCCGGCAGCAGCGCCGCCGCGGCCCGGGTGGCGCGGACCAGCCCGACCGGCGAGAGCCACGGCGTGCCGGCACCGGTGAAGGCGAGCAACGTGACCGGGCCGAGTCCGGCGAGCTCCGCGAGCTGGGCGGTCGTCAGCGCGTCACCCAGCGGGACGACCGTGCGGCCGGCGTACCGCTCGCGGTACGCCGCGGGCGTGAGCATCAGGTCGCGGAACGGGCCGTACTGCGCGTGGGTCAGCGGGTCCACCACGCCGCCGGGCCACGAGACCCGGGCCAGCGGTAGCCCCTCGGGGTCGACCAGCTCGACGGCGCCGACCGACCGGGCCTGGGCGGCCATCGGCTCGGGCAGCGTGAGCGTGACCGGGCTGCCGGCCTGGTTGAACGCCGCCGGCTCGCCGAGGGCTCCGCTGGTCAGCAGCTCGAGGTCGTCGAGCTCCACCGGCGTCGGGCAGTGCTGCGGCACGGGCGGGGTCGGCACGGGCTGCATCCTCTCAGGAGAGGCCGGATCCCGCGCCCGCGGCCGTCGCGAGCGTCGCATCCACGGGATGCTCCGCAAGGCGCCGGAGCGACGTCGCTGTAGGCCCATCTACGAGCGACGGCAACGCCGCGGAGCACCCGTGGGGCGGCGCGTAGCAGGCCGCGGACGCGGGATTCGGCCTCTGTAGCCTGAGCGCGTGCCAGCACCCGTCGTCGTCGCCGAGGTCGTCCGCTCCGGCTTCGTGGAGGGTCACCACCACGGCTCGGTGGTCGCGCTGGCGGCGGACGGCACGCCGGCGTGGTCGGTCGGCGACGTGACCGGCACCGTGCTGCCGCGCTCGTGCAACAAGCCGCTCCAGGCGCTCGGGATGGTCCGGCTCGGCCTCGACCTGCCGCCGGACCTGCTCGCGCTGGCCTGCGCCTCGCACAGCGGCGAGCCGTTCCACCTCGCCGGCGTACGACGAATCCTGGCGCTGGCCGACCTCGACGAGTCCGCCCTGCAGACGCCTCCGGACCACCCCCTCGACGATGCCGCCAAGGAGGCAGCGATCCGGGCGGGCGAGGCGCCCAGCTCACTGGCGATGAACTGCTCGGGCAAGCACGCCGCGATGCTGCTCACCTGCGTCGTGAACGGCTGGGACACCGCGAGCTACCGGTCGCCGGACCACCCGCTCCAGATGGGGATAGCGGCGACCTTCGCCAAGCTGACCGGAGAGCCGGTCGAAGTCACCGCGGTCGACGGCTGCGGGGCGCCGCTTCTGTCCACGTCCCTGACCGGGCTGGCCCGCGGCTTCCGCGCGCTCGCGGTCGCGACCGACGGTCCGGAGCACCGGGTCGCGGAGGCGATCCGTGGCAACCCGGCGTACGTGTCCGGCACGACGCGCGACGAGCTCACGCTGCTCACCGCGATCCCGGGGGCGATCGGCAAGGCCGGGGCCGAGGCCTGCTACGCCGTCGCGCTGCCCGACGGCCGTGCGTTCGCGCTCAAGATCGACGACGGTGCCGCCCGGGCCAGGCCGGTCGTGATGGCCGAGGCGCTGCGTCGCAGCGGCGTCCCGGCCGAGACCGGGGTGGACGCTGACGCCCTGGACGACACCGGCCGGGTGCCGGTCCTCGGCGCCGGCGAGCCGGTCGGCGAGATCCGCGCGGCGTTCTGATGGTGGCGGCGCTGGTGCTGTCGGCCCTGGTCGCCGGCGGTGTCCTGGCCGGCCGGACCGGTCGGCCGGGTGCCCTGGCTCTGGGCGCGCTCTCGTTGCTCTGGCTGCTCGTCAACAAGCCGATGGAGGGCCGGGTGCTGGTCGGGTTCACCGAGACGCACGGGCTCACGGGCGCCGATCTGGCGGGGCTGACCGGCATTGTGCTAGCACTCGTGCTGCTCGTTTTCCCGCGCTGACATTGACTATGTGACCTGATGCACAGCCCTTCAGTTTGCATTTGCTAACTCCAGCAAGCACCATGGAGTCATGGCAAAGGGACGTGTCGGCGAGCGGGTCGGTGAGCAGGTCAACAAGACCGCCGAAGCGCTCGGTGACTACCTCAAGGAGCAGCGGCTGCTCGCGCGGCTGTCGCTCCGCCAGCTGGCCGACCAGGCGGGCGTGTCCAACCCCTACCTGAGCCAGATCGAGCGCGGCCTGCGCAGGCCCTCGGCAGAGGTGCTGCAGCAGATCGCGAAGGCGATGCGGATCTCCGCGGAGTCGCTCTACGTGCGTGCCGGGATCGTCAACCCGGCCGACGGGGTGGGGGGCTCGGTCGAGCTCGCCGTCCTCGGCGACACCCGACTGACCGAGCGCCAGAAGCAGTCGCTGCTCGATGTCTACGCCTCGTTCCTGGCGCTCAACGGTGCCCAAGAGCAGGCAGCGAGCACGGACGAGACCGACACACCCCCAGCAGCAACCACCACAGAGAAGGAGTGACCGACATGGCTACGGCCAAGTTCGACATCAAGGACATCAAGACAGAGGCCCAGAAGGGCCTGCACGCCGGCGTCGGCGCCGCAGACCTGGCGATCGAGACCGTCAAGGACTTCGTCACCGAGGCCCAGAAGACGGCCCAGAAGCGCTTCGAGGCCGCCCAGAAGGACGCCCAGAAGGTGTTCACCTCGGCGCAGAAGTCCGTCAAGGGCTTCGAGTTCCAGCCGAAGACCCTGCGCTCGCAGGCGACCACCGTCGTCAGCAGCCGTGTCGACGAGCTGTCCAAGGACGCCAAGGCTCGTCGTACCGCCATCGAGAAGCGGGTCTCCGACCTGCAGACCGAGGCGCAGAAGTTCGTGACCGGGAACGTCGAGACTGCTACCGGGACCTACGAGCAGCTCGCCAAGCGCGGCGAGAAGGTCGTCAAGCGGATCCGCAAGGAGACCGCCGCGGTGACCGACCCGGGTCCGGTCAAGAAGTCGACGGGCACGACCGTCACCGCCAAGAAGGCGCCGGCCAAGAAGACCGCCAAGAAGGCTCCGGCCAAGAAGGCCGCCGCCAAGTGACCTTCTGAGGTCCACTCAGCTTCACAGCACGAGGCCCCCGCAGGAATCCTGCGGGGGCCTCGTGCCGATTCCTCTAGGCTTTGGGACATGTCCGTCTTCCAGGTCGAGAGCACCGTGGGGCTCATCGTCTACTTCGTCCTGCTCGCGGTGAAGATCTTCGCCTTCGGCAGCGCGCTGCTCTACTCGAGCGCGGCCTACGAGGCGGCCGGCAAGCTCACCAAGCCGGCCTGGTGCATCATCCTCGGCCTGGGCGTGGCGCTGTCGTTCATCCAGGTCGGCGGGCTGTTCCTGTCGCTGGCCTCGGCGATCGCCGCGTTCGTCTACCTGGCCGACGTGCGCCCGGCCCTGGCCAACCTCACCCGGCGGTAGCCGTCACGTAACGCTCCAGGGCGGCCCTCGCGTCCTCCGGCTCGAAGCCGGTGGCGCGCAGCTTGGACAGGTCCATCACGCTGTGCAGGGGACGTGGTGCCAGGTCCTTGCCCGCGAAGTACTCCTCGGTCGTCACCGAGGACACGTCGGCGGAGGAGCGGCCGGACAGCTCGAAGACCGCCCGTGCGACGTCCGCGAACGAGGTCGGGTCGCCGCCGTTGCTCACGTTGTAGGTGCCGTACGGCGCCTCGACGTCGAGCAGGTGCCGCGTGGCCCGGGACAGCTCGTCGGTGAAGGTGAGCCGGCCGACCTGGTCGTCGACGACCGAGGGGCTGACGCCGTTGGCGGCGAGCTGCTGCATGGTGCGCACGAAGTTCTTGCCCGCGCCGATCACCCAGGAGGTGCGCAGCACGTAGTGCCTGGGCGCGGTGGCCACGGCGACGTCGCCGGCCGCCTTGGTCTGCGCGTAGACGCCGAGCGGGGAGAGCGGCTCGTCCTCGGTGTGCGGGTCGACGGTGCCGTCGAAGACGTACTCGGTCGAGTAGTGCACCAGGGTGAAGCGGTGCTCGGCGGCGAGCCGGGCCAGGGTGGCCGGGGCGCCGGCGTTGGCCGCCCACGCCGTACGCCGCCCCTCGGGCGTCTCGGCCGCGTCGACCGCGGTGTACGCCGCCGCGTTGAGCACCAGGCCGTACTCGTTCCACGGCCAGGCCGCGACCTGCTTCGGGTCGGTCACGTCCAGCTCGTCCAGGTCGACCAGGTCGGCGCCCGGGAAGTCCGCCTGCAGGGCGGTGCCGAGCTGGCCCTTGTGGCCGACGATCAGTGTCTTGCGCGGCGCCATCGGCACGACGTCGGCCAGCATCGGCGTGGTCTTGTCCTTGTCGCTGATCTCCGCCTCGGCGAGCGGGATCGGCCAGGGGATCGCCACCGTCGGGTCGGCCAGGTTGAGCGCCGGGTAGGCCAGGCCGGGCCGCCAGTGGTCGTTGACCAGGTAGGAGTACGTCGTGCCGTCCTCGAGCACCTGGTAGGAGTTGCCGACGCCGCGCGGCACGAAGACCGCGACCGACGGGTCCGCCTCGATCGTGAACACCTCGCCGAAGCTGTCGCCCTCGCGCATGTCGACCCAGGCTCCGAAGATCCGGCCGTGCGCGACGCTGATGAACTTGTCCCACGGCTCGGTGTGCACGCCGCGCGTCACGCCGCGGCGGGCGTTGTAGGCGACGCTGTGCTGGACCGGGCCGAAGTCGGGCAGCCCGAGCGCGGTCATCTTCGCCCGCTGCCAGTTCTCCTTGAACCAGCCGCGGTTGTCCTCGTGGAGGGGCAGGCGGACGACGAGCAGGCCGGGGATCTGCGTCTGCTCGACGGAGAGCTCGGTCATGGTTCAGTCCCAGCCTTCGGTTGCGAGGTTTCGAGACGGGCGCAGAGCGCCCTCCTCAACCACCGAGCGGGGCTGACCCACCGGTGGTTGAGGAGCTTGCGCAGCAAGCGTCTCGAAACCGGGTGAGGCGGGGCTGGGACTCGACCACGGGCCGGCCATCATTGGCCCTTGGTGGCGTAGAAGGCCTCGGTGGCCTGCTTGTGGGGGCGCCACCAGTCCTCGCGGGTGCGGTACCAGTCGACGGTGTCGGCCAGCCCGGCCTCGAAGTCCTGGAAGCGCGGCGACCAGCCGAGCTCGGCGCGCAGCTTGCCGGACTCGATCGCGTAGCGCCGGTCGTGCCCGGCCCGGTCGGTGACGAACTCGATGTCGTCCTCCGAGCGTCCGAAGAGGGCGAGCAGCGCCTTGACGACCTGGAGGTTGTTGCGCTCGCCGTCGGCGCCGATCAGGTAGGTCTCGCCGTACCGACCCTTGTCGAGGATCGCGAGCACCGCCGAGGAGTGGTCGTCGGCGTGGATCCAGTCGCGGACGTTGAGCCCGTCGCCGTACACCTTGGGCGGCACGCCGTCGATCAGGTTGGTGATCATCCGGGGGATGAACTTCTCGATGTGCTGCCAGGGGCCGTAGTTGTTGGAGCAGTTCGAGATCGTCGCGCGGACGCCGAAGCTGCGGACCCAGGCGCGGACCAGGTGGTCGGAGCCGGCCTTGGAGGCGCTGTAGGGAGACGACGGGTTGTACGGCGTGTCCTCGGTGAACCGCTTCGGGTCGTCGAGGTCGAGGTCGCCGTAGACCTCGTCGGTGGAGACGTGGTGCAGGCGGACGTCGTGGCGGCGGGCCGCCTCGAGCAGCGTGAAGGTGCCGACGATGTTGGTCTGGATGAACGGGCCCGGGTCGTCGAGGGAGTTGTCGTTGTGCGACTCCGCGGCGAAGTGGACCACCGCACCGTGATCGGAGAACAGCTTGTCCACCAGCGCGGCGTCCGCGACGTCGCCGACGACCAGCTCGACGCGGTCCTGGGGGAGCTCCTCCAGGGACTCGCGGCTCGCCGCGTAGGTGAGCTTGTCGAGCACGGTCACCGACAGGTCGGTGTTGTTGACGACGTGGTGCACGAAGTTGGAGCCGATGAATCCGGCGCCACCGGTCACGAGAAGGTCAGCCACGGGCGATCAGCCTAATTTCTCCGGGGTGGTTCGACCTAACTAGGACACGGTGACCGAACCCAAGTGGATGTCCAGCGTCGTCCAGGTGGTGTGCTGGGAAGACGCAGACGCGCTGGCAGGCTGGGCGCCCTTTCGAGCGTTCTGCGCCGCCGCCAGCGCGCCGCATGGGCGGCGCTGGCGCCGCTTGGGGCTCGGTCACCGTGTCCTAGGGTGGTGCCCCATGCGCGGAATCATCCTGGCCGGTGGCACCGGCTCCCGGCTGCACCCCATCACCCTCGCGGTGAGCAAGCAGCTGATGCCGGTCTACGACAAGCCGATGATCTACTACCCGCTCACCACGCTGATGCTCTCCGGCATCCAGGACGTGCTGGTGATCACCACCCCGCACGAGGCCGACCAGTTCCACCGGCTGCTGGGGGACGGCTCGCAGTTCGGGGTCAACCTGACCTACGCAGTGCAGCCCAGCCCCGACGGCCTCGCCCAGGCGTTCATCATCGGCGCCGACCACGTGGGCGACGACCGGGTCGGGCTGGTCCTGGGCGACAACATCTTCTACGGCGACCGGCTCGGCGCCCGGCTGAACCGGTTCCACGACCTCGACGGCGCCGCGGTCTTCGGCTACCGCGTGGCCGACCCGACGGCGTACGGCGTCGTGGAGTTCGACGAGAACGGCAAGGCACTCTCCCTGGAGGAGAAGCCCGCCGAGCCGAAGAGCAGTTTTGCCGTCCCCGGCCTCTACTTCTACGCCTCCGACGTGGTCGAGAAGGCCGCGGCGCTCAAGCCGTCGGCCCGCGGCGAGCTCGAGATCACCGACCTCAACCGGACCTACCTCGAAGAGGGCCGGCTCCAGGTCGAGGTGCTGCCGCGCGGCGCCGCCTGGCTCGACACCGGGACCGTCGACGACCTCAACGAGGCGAGCAACTACGTGCGCGCGATCGAGCACCGGCAGGGGCTCAAGATCGGCTGCCCGGAGGAGGTCGCCTGGCGGATGGGCTTCATCGACGACGACCGGCTCCGCGAGCTCGCCGAGCCGCTGGTCAAGAGCGGCTACGGCACCTACCTGCTCGGGCTGCTCGACCACCGCTGAGCGTTGCGGGGGTTGCCGTTCCGGACGCCGGCCGTCCGGAACGCTGACTAGCATCGCGCCGTGTACTCGACCAGGTCGCTGACGCCCGACACCTGGGACGACTTCGCCGAGCTCGTCGAGGCGAACAACGGGGTGTGGGGCGGCTGCTGGTGCATGGGCTTCCACCCCGAGGGTGTGGGCGAGGGGCGCACGCGAGAGGGCAACCGGGAGGCCAAGCGCGGCCACACCTGGCGCGGGTCGGTGCACCAGGTGCTGGTCTACGACGGCGGTGTGTGCGTGGGCTGGTGTCAGTACGGGTCGCCGGCGGAGCTGCCCAACATCAAGAACCCGGCGAAGTACGAGCAAGGAACGGTCGCGCTGCCGGACTGGCGGATCGGCTGCATCTTCACCGGTAGCAAGCACCGCGAACGCGGCGTCGCGCGTGCCGCCGTGGCCGGCGCGCTGGCGGCGATCCGGGCCGCCGGCGGCGGCATCGTGGAGGCCTATCCGGAGCAGACCACCGAACGGAAGCCACAGCGCGGCTCCTTCCTCCACACCGGACCGGAGGAGCTGTTCACCGGGTTCGGGTTCGTCCGGGACCGCCAGATCGCGAAGTGGCGCTGGGTCATGCGCACCGAAGTCTGATCGGCTTCTATCGCGACCCGGCAGCGTCGAGCGTCGCGGCGACGGGCTCGAGGTCGGCGATGAGCTGGTCGAGCTCGCCCGGCTCCAGGCCGTCATAGGCCGGTGCGGCGAGGTCGTCGGTGAGCGACTCGACCCGCTCCTTGCTCGCGCGGCCGGTGGCAGTGAGCCAGCCGGAGCCGTCGACGAGGCCGCGGGCGCGCATCCCGTCCACGACCGCCGCGAGCTGGGCCTTGGGGAGGTGGTGGACCCTGCCGAACTTCTCCGCGGGCATGCCCTCGGAGAGCGCGTGCAGCACATGGGCCTCCGTCCCGCCGATGCCCTCGGCGACCAGGGCTGCGACGTGGCCGTCCCCGCGGTGCTCGCGGAGCATCGTGGCCGCGTGGTAGAGCCGGGCCACGGGCTCCTGGGGAAGAGGGAGTGCCCTCAGCCCGGCGTACATGATCCGTCCCTCCGTCGGGGCGCTGGTCGCCGCCTTGGTGGCGAGGTCGGCGGCGCGCGCGAGTCCGGGGGAGTCGGCGAGGTCGCCGAGGATCCGCCTCAGCGCCGCGACGCAGCCCCGCTCACGAGCGGCGAACGCCGCCTCAGGCGTGGCCGTCTCCCAGACGCGAGGGATGTGCCGGGCGACCTCGCCCTCGGCGAAGTTGTAGAACGCAGCATGAACCACCTCGGCCGGGACGAGACCCAGCGGTGCGGCCCGGGCCGCGAAGTAGCCGTCCCAGTAGTTCCGGAAGCCGAGCGCCATGAGCGCGTCGTTCGGCTCTTCGGAGAAGAACGTGACGAGGCAGATCGGCTCCACGAGCCTGTGCATGCGACGGGCGACGGACCCCGGATACGGCATTCGGTCATCTCCTGTGGCTGTGACGGCGCGCCCTCGTGAGCGGCCCCTCACCAGTGCTACGAACGACTCGCCCACGATCCGACACCGTCGCACCGGTTTTCTCCTGAGCGCCGCTCATATGAGCGGGTTCGCTGGCGCCTGTCTGGAAGCCGCGTACGCCGAGGCTGGGACTGACACCGGGCGCGGCGCGTTCGTTGCGGTGGTTTCGAGGCTCAGGCGCCAGGGCGCCTTCGCACCTCGACCACCGTCAGTCCGCAGCCGGCTCACCGGCGGCGGGCGAGTCCCGTCGGAGGTCGCGGAGGTGTCGGCCCTTGCCGCGCCCGAGCGCGCGGCCTAGCGTGCACTCCACGCTGGTGGTCCACATCTCGGGAGGGAAACCCATGCGCCTGTTGCTCGCCGCACCCCTGGCAGCCGTCCTCGTCCTTGGCGTCTCGGCGCCCGTCGCCGCCGCTGGCCACGGCCACCACGGGGACGGGAGCTACGCCCGGCACGCGCCGCGTCCGGGAGTCAGCGACCAGAACTTCTACTTCGTCATGGGTGACCGGTTCTCGAACGGCGACCCGGCCAACGACACCGGTGGCCTGGGCAGCGACCCGCTGGTCAGCGGTTTCGACGCCACCAAGAAGGGGTTCTACAACGGCGGCGACCTGGACGGTCTGCGGTCGCAGCTGGACTATGTCCAGGGGCTCGGCACCGACGCGATCTGGCTGACCCCGATCTTCAAGAACAAGGCGGTCCAGCTCGAGGACGGCCCCTCTGCCGGCTACCACGGCTACTGGATCACCGACTTCACCCAGGTCGACCCGCACCTCGGCACCAACCAGGACCTCGCCGACCTGGTCGACGCCGCGCACGCCCGCGGGATGAAGGTCTTCTTCGACATCATCACCAACCACACCGCGGACGTCGTCGGTTACACCGAGGGCGACCGCACGGCGTACGTCTCGAAGGACGCCGTCGCCCTACCTGGACGCCGACGGCCAGCCGTTCGACGACCGCGACGTCGCCGGGACCAGCGCGTTCCCCGACCTCGATCCCGCGACGTCGTTCCCCTACGGGCCCGAGCTCGACGCCGGCGAGGAGAACCTCAAGTCGCCGGCCTGGCTCAACGACGTGACGATGTACCACAACCGCGGCAACACCACCTTCACCGGCGAGGACAGCCAGTACGGCGACTTCTTCGGCCTCGACGACCTCTTCACCGAGCGGCCCGAGGTGGTCGACGGGATGGTCGACATCTACAAGACCTGGGTCGAGGACTTCGACATCGACGGCTTCCGGATCGACACCATGAAGCACGTCAACGACGAGTTCTGGGAGCAGTTCGGTCCCTCCATGCAGGCCATCGCCGCCGCGGACGGCAACCCGGACTTCTTCATGTTCGGCGAGGTCGCCCTCGACGGCAGCGACGCCGCGGCCAAGAGCTTCACCTCGCACTACACGACCCACGACCGGATGCAGGCGATCCTGGACTTCCCCTTCCAGGACGCCGCTCGCGGGTTCGCATCAAAGGGACTCGACAACCAGCGCCTCGCGCAGTTCTTCGCGAACGACGACTGGTACACCGACCGCGACTCCAACGTCTACGAGCTGCCCACCTTCCTCGGCAACCACGACATGGGCCGGATCGGGTTCTTCCTCAAGACCGACAACCCCGGGGCCGACGACGCCGAGCTGCTCGCCCGCGACCGGCTGGCCCACGAGCTGATGTACTTCTCGCGGGGCAACCCGGTCGTCTATTACGGCGACGAGCAGGGCTTCACCGGTGACGGCGGCGACCAGCTCGCCCGGCAGACGATGTTCGCGAGCCTGGTCCCGGAGTACCAGGACGACGACCAGATCGGCAGCGACCGGACCGGTGCCGACGACAACTTCGTCACCGACTCGCCGCTCTACCTCGCGATCCAGCGGCTCGCCGACGTCACCGACGACCGGCCGGCGCTGCGCGACGGCGCCGAGCAGGTGCGCTACGCCTCGGACGGGCCCGGGATCTTCGCGTTCTCGCGGATCGACCGCAAGCACCAGAAGGAGTACGTCGTCGCGCTCAACAACAGCGAGTCGGCGGCCTCCGCCGAGGTGCCGACGTTCATCCGCAAGGGCGGCTTCCACAAGGTGTACGGCGCAGGGCCGGCCGGTCTGACCACGCACGGCGACCGGACCCTGCCGGTGAGCCTGCCGGGGCTGTCGACGACGGTCTACGTGTCCGACGGCCGCATCCCGCGCTCTCACGCCGCGCCGCGCGATCAGCCTCGACAAGCCCGAGCCGGCCACGGAGTCACACGGGCGGATGCACGTCGAGGCGGACGTGCGCGGTGACTCGTTCTACGAGGTGACCTTCCAGCGGAAGGTGGGCCACGGGAGCTGGCGGACCATCGGCGTCGACGACTCGGCTCCCTACCAGGTCTTCGACGACGTCTCGCGGCTGGCGCCGGGGCGGCAGGTGGCCTACCGCGCGGCCGTGCTCGACAACGCCGGACATCGACGGGGCTCCGCGGCGCGGGCCACGAAGGTGCCGCGGACCCAGGTCACCATGGCCGCGCCCGCCGACGGCGGCACGGTCAGCCGCATCGACCCCGTCGCGCTGACCGCGACCGTGGACCCGGAGCGGCCGCTGCAGTCCGTCGAGTTCCAGCGCAGCGTGTCCGGCGGGGCCTGGACCAGCCTCGGCGTGGACAGCTCCGCGCCGGCGTACACCACGACCGACGACGTCTCCGCCCTGCCGCTCGGCACCTCGGTCCGCTACCGCGCGATCCTCAGCGAGCACGGCAGCGTGCAGGACACCAGCGCACCCGTGTCCGTGACCACGGCCCCGCCGCAGCCGGCGGTCGCCTCCGTGACGGTGGCCGGCAGCCTGCAGTCCGAGCTCGGCTGCCCGGCCGACTGGCTGCCGGACTGCGCGGCCACCCACCTCGCCTTCGACACCTCGGACGGGAAGTGGCACGGCACGTTCACGCTGCCTGCCGGCGACTACGAGTGGAAGGTCGCGATCGACGACTCGTGGGACGTCAACTACGGCGCCGGCGGCGCGGCGGGCGGCAGCAACCTCACCCTCTCGGTGCCCGCTGGTGGCGCCAGCTATGTCTTCACGTGGGACCAGGTCACGCACGTGCCGTCGGTCGCTCCCGCGGGGTAGTCCGTCACCTTTGGCTGGCCCCTGCTGGGTTTTCCACACCCAAAGGTGACGGACTACCCCGCCAGCCGGGCGACGTCAGCCTCGACCATCCGACGTACGACGTCCTCGAAGCCGACGGTCGGGGCCCAACCCAGGTCGGTGCGGATCCGGGTCGAGTCGCCGGTCAGGGCCTGCGCATCGACCGGGCGGAAGCAGCGCCGGGTCGACGTCGACGTACGACGCCCAGTCGTCGATGCCGACACAGGCGAACGCCGCCGCGACGAAGTCCTCGACCGAGTGGCTCTCGCCGGTGGCCACGACGTAGTCGCGTGGGACCTCGGCTCGGGCGGCGCGGACCATCGCGTCGACGAAGTCCGGGGCCCAGCCCCAGTCGCGCACCGCGGCCAGGTTGCCGAGGGTGAGCCGCGAGGCGGTGCCGGCCGCGATCGCGGCCACGCCGGTGGTGATCTTGCGGGTCACGAACTGCTCGGGCCGGCGCGGCGACTCGTGGTTGTAGAGGACCAGGCTGACGGCGGGCAGGTCCCGGTAGCGGTAGACGTCGACCATCAGGTGCGCAAAGGCCTTCGCGGCGCCGTAGGGGTTCACCGGGCGGACCGCCGTCTCCTCGTCCTGCGGGGACCGGTCGGGGAGACCGAAGATCTCGGCGCTGGACGCCTGGACGAACCGCACCGGGCGGCCCGCGCGCTCCTGCAGCTGGCGGGCCGACTCGAGCAGCCCGACCGCGGCGAGGCCGTTGACGCGAGCCGTCAGCTCGGGCTCGGCCCACGAGCGCGCGACCGAGCTGACCGCGGCCAGGTTGTAGATCTCGTCCGGCGCGACCTCGAGGACCAGGGCGCGCGTGCCCTCGACGTCCGCGACGTCACCGACGTGGGTGCGTACGCCGTCGACGGGCGCGTCGTCCGGCAGCGACAGCGCGTGCACCTCGACGCCGTCCGCGAGCAGCCGCTCGGCGAGGTAGCCGCCGTCCTGGCCGCTGACACCGGTGATCAGCGCGCTGGCGGCACCTGGCATGCCGCACAGTGTGTCCGATGCCGGGGGAGCGAGCGGCTCAGTACGCGCCCTTGGTGCCGAGCACGGCACCCAGGGTGCGGGCCAGGATCGTGAGGTCCTGGAGCATCGACCAGTTGTCGACGTAGTAGAGGTCGAGCCGGATCGCCTCGTCGAAGGCGAGGTCGGAGCGACCGGAGACCTGCCAGAGGCCGGTCATTCCGGGACGGACCCGCAGCCGGCGGACGGTGTCCTTGGCGTAGCGCGCCACCTCGGTCGGCAGCGGCGGGCGCGGGCCGACCAGGCTCATCTCGCCGCGCAGCACGTTGAACAGCTGGGGCAGCTCGTCGATGGAGTAGCGGCGCAGCCAGCGGCCCGGCCGGGTGATGCGCGGGTCGTCCTCCATCTTGAACAGGCCGTCCCGGTAGCCGGTCACGGCGTGCAGCTCCGCCAGCCGCTGCTCCGCGTCGACGACCATCGAGCGGAACTTGAAGCAGCGGAACGTCGACCCGTCGCGGCCGGTCCGCTCCTGGGCGAACAGCACGGGGCCGCGGTCGTGGAGCTTGATCCACACCGCGGAGACGATGAGCAGCGGCGCGAACAGCAGGAGCAGCGTGAGCGACCCGACGAGGTCGAAGGCCCGCTTGCCGGTCCGCGAGGCCTGCACCGCGCGCGGCTTGCCGAGGTGCATGAGTGGCAGGCCGCCGACCGGGCGGACCCGCACCCGCTCCGCGGACACGTCGGTGACGCTCGGCGCCACGATGACCTGGACGTCGCGCTCCTCGAGCTCCCAGGCGATCCGGCGCAGCTGCGACGCAGAGTCGAGCGCGCCGCCCGCGACGAAGATGACGTCGGCGTCGGCCACCTCGACCGCGTGCAGGAGCTGGTCGGGCGTGCCGATCACGGGTACGCCGGCCCGGGTCTGGGGCGTGATGCTGGCCGACGGCACCAGCGCGCCCACGACGTCGTAGCCGAGCCACGACTCCCGGCGCAGCACCCTGGCCACCTCGTCCACGTGGGAGGGCGTGCCGGCGATGACGACGCGCTGCAGCAGCGCTCCACGGGTCCGGGCGGCGTACAGCGCCCGGCGGAGCAGGAACCGGCCGACGATCAGGGTCGGGACGCCGATGGTGAAGAGGAGGAGGAAGAACCCGCGCGACAGCTGGAACTTGGCCAGGTAGGCGCCGACCCCGACAAGCCCGGCGGCGAGCACGCTGGCATTGAGGACCCGCTTGTACTCGTCGGTGCCCGCGCCGAAGACGTCGCTCGAGTAGGCGCCGACCAGCCACAGCATCAGCAGCCAGCCGCCCATCATCAGCGGCCCGGCGAGGCCGAGGGTGTCGGAGACCTGCACGATGGAGGGGTCGAAGATCGCCAGCCGTTCGCGGCCCAGCGTGGCCGCCGCACCGGCGACGCTCACCGCGAGCACGTCGATGACGAACGCCGTGGGCGTCAGGTAGCGCAGCGCCCGGTGAGGGGCGCTTGCGACGAGGGAGAACCGGCTCTCGGCGAGCAGCGTCATGCCACGCCTGTCCCGAGACCGCGGTCGCTCACAGGACTACCAACGGGTAACGGCGTTCGGGGTTATCCCCCAAGCATCTGCTTGGTCGCCGCCGGTCTGGACCACTGGGTCCACAGCCTGTGCAAGCGTTTGCGCGGTGCGTCCACAGGCAGATTTGCAGGGGTTACCGCCACGAGGGGAGTTCGTTACTCGCCCGTGGCTCTCGGGTGCGGAGACAGTGCTCCG
Source organism: uncultured Actinomycetota bacterium (assembly GCA_963798045.1). Lineage (GTDB taxonomy): Bacteria > Actinomycetota > Actinomycetes > Propionibacteriales > Nocardioidaceae > Nocardioides. Next base: position 154,336 of record CAWCSB010000032.1, on the reverse strand, counting down.
ACGCTGGCTCGGGCTTCGGACCTCGCGCCGATCTGACGGGCGCGCGCGGCCCACCTACTCTGTGGCCATGAGGCGCTCCCGATGAAGGTGTTGGTCACCGGCGGTGCGGGCTACATCGGCTCGATCACGGCCAAGGCGCTCGAGCAGGCCGGGCACGTGCCGGTGATCCTCGACTCGCTGCTGACCGGGCCGCAGGTCTTCGTCCGCGACCGGATCTTCTACGAGGGCGACATCGCCGACCGCGCACTGGTCGCGCGCATCGTCGAGGAACACCCGGACCTCGACGCGACCATCCACATGGCCGCGCGGATCGTGGTGCCGGAGTCGGTCGCCCAGCCGTACCAGTACTACCGCGACAACGTCGCGAAGTCACTGGAGCTCTTCGACCAGCTCGAGCAGCTCGGCAAGCCGCGGGTGCTGTTCTCCAGCTCGGCCAGCCTGTACGCCGTCAAGGACGACTTCGAGGTGACCGAGGCCGACCCGCTCGAGCCCGGCTCGCCGTACGCCAGGACCAAGCGGATGATGGAGCAGGTCCTCGAGGACATGGCCGCCGCCACGGAGCTGCGGGCGATCATCCTGCGCTACTTCAACCCGATCGGCTCCGATCCCGACCTCGAGTCTGGCATCTACGCCAAGGAGCCGAGCCACGTGCTCGGCCAGCTCGTGATGGCGGCGCGCGGCCTGAAGGACGCCTTCACGATCACGGGGACCGACAACCCGACCCGGGACGGCACGGGCATCCGCGACTACGTCCACGTCTGGGACCTGGCCCGCGCGCATGTGCGGGCGATCGAGAAGTTCGACGAGGTGCTCGCCGCCGCCGGCGAGCCCAGCGTCGTCATCAACATCGGGACCGGCTCGGGGGTGACCGTCCGCGAGCTGATCGTGGCCTTCGAGAAGGTCTTCGGCCGCGAGGTCCCGACCCGCGAGGCGTCGTCGCGACCCGGGGACGTGCCCGGTGCCTTCGCCAACGTCGACCGCGCCCACGAGCTCCTCGGCTGGCACCACGAGCTCTCCCTCGAAGAGGCGATCTCCTCGGCGCTGGCCTGGGGCGGGAAGCGCCAGGAGATCCTGGGCTACGAGTGACCCGGGCATGAGCAGTCTCCTCGGCCTGCTGCTGGCGGCCGTGCTCGCGGTCGCGTCGGCGCCGGCCCGCGACGCCGAGAGCGCCCCGGCGCCAGCTCCTCGACCGGCGCTGACGGACCTGCCGCTGGCGGGGAAGATCGTCGTGCTCGACGCCGGCCACCAGCTCGGCAACCACAACTTCCCCGAGGAGATCAACCGGCTGGTGCCGGCCGGTGGCTTCAGCAAGCCCTGCAACACCACGGGTACGGCGACCGACGGCGGTTACGCCGAGGCGACGTTCGCCTGGAACGTCACGATGAAGCTGAAGGCCAAGCTCGAGAAGTCCGGCGCGACGGTGGTGCTCACCCGCACCTCCAACCGGTCGGACCGGTGGGGGCCCTGCGTGGATGTCCGTGGCCGGGCCGGCAACAAGAGGCAGGCCGACCTCAAGATCAGCATCCACGGCGACGGATCGCTGGCGTCGGGCGCGCACGGCTTCCACGTCATCTACCCGCCCGACCGCGCACCCTGGACCGACGACGTGCACAAACCCTCGAAGCGGCTGGCCCTGGTGACCAAGGACGCGCTGGTCGACAAGGGATTCTCGGTCGCCAACTACATCGCCGGCGGCGATGGTCTGGACGAGCGGGCCGACCTCGGCACCCTCAACCTGTCCGACGTACCGGTCGTGATGGTCGAGGCGGGGAACATGCGTGACGACGGGGACGCGGCGGTCATGACGGCCGCGCGGGGCCAGGCGCACTACGCGCGAGCGCTGGCGGTCGCGGTCCGCGCCTTCCTCGGCTGAACCTCGGCGGAGCAACGACTTCGCCACGGTCTTGCCATTCTGGTTGTCGATCCCGCCTTCCCCGGTGACAATCGAGGGTCTCCGGAGCCCGGTCCGGAACGACGTGGATGAGACCGTGCCGGACCGAAGCGGAGGACGTGGTGACGACGACGGCGCCCAATCGCGACGACCGTTCGAAGGTCACCGGCGGCAACGGGAAGCGCCCCGAGCGCCCCGTCCCAGCGACCCGCTTCGCGAGGAGCGGGTGGAGCAGGGCGGTCATGCTGCTCAACGTCGTCCTCATCGCCGGCGTCGCGATCATCGGGCTGACCCAGGTGCGCAGCGAGGAGACGCCGGAACGCGCCGTGGCCGAGGACCCCACCGCGGGTTCCGCCTCGACGCTGCCCGACCCCGACACTGAGCCGAGCCAGGCGACGGCCCCGGCACCGACGCCCACGACGCAGGCGCCCGCGACCGACCCGCCCGCGCCCGACGCCGGGCTCGTGGTCGCGCCGCGGATCAAGCCCTCGATGCGCTCGAACTTCGCGAAGGGCGACAGCTGGCCCGTCGGAGCCGGCTTCCGCGAGACCGGTCAGCTGGCCTGGCCGCTGGGCGTCGTCGACCGACTGATGACCCACGGCCCGGCGCAGGGCCCGAACGCGGTGAGCTGGCTCGAGAAGTGGCTCAAGACCGACGTGCGCACCATCGGGGCCCGGGTGCTGTTCGCACCCAACCATTCCGGCACCGCCGCGATCACCGCCTGGCACACCTCGGTCCTGGACACCTCCGGGCTGCAGCAACCGCGCACCGGCATGCGGCTCGCGGTGGAGCCCGGCGGGTGGCGGCTGGTCGCGCTCGACGGCGCGGGTGGCTCGGTGATCACCTCCGGCACGTACCAGCAGGTCGGCCGCTCGGCGACCTTCAACCTGGTCCGCCGAGAAAGCACCGTCTGGGTCACCGACCCCAGCGGCCTGGTGACCCAGGTGGACGACCCCCGTATCGGCTCGCTCTCCGGACCGTGGGCCTCGTGGGAGCTTCGCGAGGACGGGGTCGGCAAACGGCCGGCCGGCTTCATGGAGATCTGGGCGGGCTGACCCGGTCTCAGACCTCGGCATAAAGGTCGTGCATCGCCCGCAGGACAGCCGTGACCCGGGGCACCTCATGGGTGCGGATGAGCCCGGCGCCACCGAGGCGGGCGAGCACGGTGAAGAACGCCTCTGCGGTGCGGAACTCCTCCTCGAAGAGGTCGAAGGCGTGAGGCACGGACTGACAGATCGGCACGCCCAGCCGCCGCAGCCGAAAGCTGTTGAGGATGGTCGAGGTCTGCCGTGCCGCCCGCTCGGCGGGAGTCTGCGCGACGCCGAAGCCGAACCCCACACCCGGATCGATGGCCAGGGCGGACACCCCGTGCGCTCGAGCCCGTTCGATCCGCTGCGCGAAGCCCTCCAGCATTTCCGGTATCGGATCCGGGTCGAGAGGGCTGCCGTCGAGATCGCGGGCGTGCGAGCCTTCGACGTGGCACAGCACGACGGCCGCGCCGTACTCTGCGGCCAGCTCGAACACCGCGTCGTCGTTCGCCGACCCGGTGAGGTTGACGACCCGCGCTCCGGCGTCGAGCACGGCCCGCACGGTCGAGACGTCGTAGCTCTCGATCGACACGAGGATCCCGTCATCGGCCAGGGCCTCGACCACGGGCACCAGCTGGCGAGTCTGGTCCTCGGCTCGGACCCGGTCCGCGGTCCCGTTGGTCGACTCCGCGCCGATGTCGACGATGTCGGCACCCTGTGCGGCCTGTACCTGCCCCTTGCGAATCGCTGACGCGATCGAGGGAGCGACGCTCTCGCGGTACGTCGAGTCACGCGACAGGTTCACCACGCCCATGACGGCCGGCCGCACGTCGACCTCGAAGACCCTGCCAGCGACCTCGAGGGGCGGGATGGCCACGCCCAGGTCCTCCCGGTGGGCCTCCGCCAGTCGGACCAGCGACTCGAGTGAGATCACGTCTTGCTCGCGCACAGGTAGCGGGCCATCAGGAAGCCGTCGGCGGTCAGGACCTGGGCGAGCTCGAACTCGGCCACCTCTCGAAGCCCCGGGGTGTGCGGACTCATGTTGGTGCCGGTGAACACGGGGGACACCGTGATGTCGGCCTCGTCCAGCAGGGCCGCCGCGACCAGGTCGTGGAGCAGCGTCGGTCCGCCCTCACAGACGATCCTGCGCAGCCCTCGCTCCTCCATGGCGTCGAGGACGGCGGCCGCGTTCACCGTGGCGCCGGCCAGCGTGACGACCTCGCAGGTCCCCGGCACCCGCGCCAGCGCAGCCGGGTCGGCGTCCGTGCCGGTGAGGATCAGAGGCGGCAGCGTCGACTCACTGAACACCGGCTCGCTCCAGGGCAGCTCGAGTGAGCCGCTCACGATCACCAGGCGTGGCGCCGTGGCCAGTCCGTCCTTGGCCCTGGCCTCGGCGTCCTCCTCCTTGGCCCGCATCGGCTTGTATCGCTCGGCACGCAGCGTCCCTGCCCCGATGAGTACGGCGTCGGCGTGCCTGCGGACGGCGGCGAAGACTGCCTGGTCCGCGTCTCCGGAGATGGAGCCGCTCAGTCCGTCCGGCCCCGCGGCGGCACCGTCGAGCGTCGTCACCATCATCGCCCGCACCCAGCGCCGCCCTGGCGGCCAGGGATAGGCCGCCACGACCTGCTCGTCGGTGAGGGCGCCCACAGGCTCGCCCAGGATCAGGTCCATGCGGCGAATCTAGGGCGTGGGAGACACGCCCCGGACGTGCGGGGCTATCCGACCAGTGACCGGGCCTCGAGCAGCGAGGGGCCGTACCACGTCAGAAGCCGCCCGCTGACCAGCCGCGTCTCGGTGCGGGGGAAGGCCTCCGGACCGTCCTCGGCGGTGAAGACGTAGGGCTCGTCCGGCAGCAGCACCAGGTCCACGCCGGCCGCCTCGATCTCGGCCGGGTCCACCTTCGGGTAGCGGTCATCGCCGTCGGCGAACGCGTTGGCCCAGCCCAGCCGCCGGGCCAGGTCTCCGGTGAACGTCGACCCGCCGACCACCATCCACGGGTCCCGCCAGACCGGGATCGCGACGGTCGCTCGTACGTCGGGCAGCGGGCCACACCACAGCTCCCGGACCTCGGCCAGCCAGCCCGGCCGCTCCCAGCCGAGCACGTCGTCGAAGAGGTGCTCGAAGGTCTCGACCGCCTCGGGCACGGTCTCGATGCGCGTCACCTCGACGCGGACGCCGGACTCCCGCAGGCGTCGTACGTCGAGCTCGCGGTTCTCCTCGTGGTTGGCGATCACCACGTCGGGCCGCAGCTCACGGATGGCGTCGAGGTTCGGGTTCTTGGTGCCCCGCACCCGCGCCTCGAGCGTCTCGTCCAGGTCCGCCGGGTGGGTGCACCAGTCCGTCGCGCCCACGACCGCCTCGCGGCGTACGGACGCCAGGGCCTCGGTGATCGAGGGCACCAGGCTCACCACCCGCTCGACACTGTCCATGCTCTAGTTCCAGCCTCCGCTGCGGTGGTTTCGAGACGGCTCGCTCAGCCCCTCCTTCGTCGGGTCTGAGCCGAGCCTCCTCAACCTCTTCGCTGATCGGAGCCTTCGCAAGCTCAGGCTCCGCGCTCAGACATTCCGCCGGTACTGGCCGCCGACCTCGAAGAAGGCCTCGGTCACCTGGCCGAGCGTGCAGACCCGGGCGGCGTCCATGAGCGCCGCGAAGACGTTGCCGTCGGAGACGGCGACCTCCTTCAGGCGCGCGATGGCGGCGGTCGCCTCCTGCTCGTGCTCCTTCTGGAACGCGTGCACGCGGTGCAGCTGAGACTCCTTCTCGGAGTCGGTGGCGCGGGCGAGCTCGACGTGGTCCGGCGTGCCGTCGTCGCCGCCCGACCGGCGGAAGGTGTTGACGCCGATGATCGGCAGCGAGCCGTCGTGCTTGCGGTGCTCGTAGAGCATCGACTCGTCCTGGATCCGGCCGCGCTGGTAGCCGGTCTCCATCGCGCCGAGTACGCCGCCGCGCTCGTTGATCGCGTCGAACTCCTTGAGCACCGCCTCCTCGACGAGGTCGGTGAGCTCGTCGATGACGTAGGAGCCCTGGAGCGGGTTCTCGTTCATCGCAAGCCCCCACTCGCGGTTGATGATCAGCTGGATCGCGAGCGCGCGGCGTACGGACTCGGTCGACGGTGTGGTGACCGCCTCGTCGTAGGCGTTGGTGTGCAGCGAGTTCGCGTTGTCGTAGATCGCGATCAGGGCCTGCAGCGTGGTGCGGATGTCGTTGAAGTCCATCTCCTGCGCGTGCAGGGACCGGCCGCTCGTCTGGACGTGGTACTTCAGCTTCTGCGAGCGCTCGCCGGCGCCGTACTTCTCCTTCATCGCGACCGCCCAGATCCGGCGGGCCACCCGGCCGATGACGGAGTACTCCGGGTCCATGCCGTTGCTGAAGAAGAAGGACAGGTTCGGCGCGAAGTCGTCGATGTCCATGCCGCGAGCGAGGTAGGCCTCGACGTAGGTGAACCCGTTGGCGAGGGTGAACGCGAGCTGGCTGATGGGGTTCGCCCCGGCCTCGGCGATGTGGTAGCCGGAGATCGAGACCGAGTAGAAGTTGCGGACCGCCTTCTCGATGAACCACTCCTGGATGTCGGCCATGCAGCGCAGCGAGAACTCGGTGGAGAACAGGCAGGTGTTCTGCCCCTGGTCCTCCTTGAGGATGTCGGCCTGGACCGTGCCGCGGACCGTGCGCAGCGCCTCCTCGGGATCGAGACCGCGCTCGCGCGCCTGGTCCATCGCGGTGTTGAGGAAGAACGCCAGCACCGTCGGCGCCGGGCCGTTGATGGTCATGCTCACCGACGTCGTGGGGTCGAGCAGGTCGAACCCGTCGTAGAGCTCCTTCATGTCGTCGAGGGTCGCGACGCTGACGCCCGAAGTGCCGACCTTGCCGTAGATGTCGGGGCGCTCGTCGGGGTCGCGGCCGTAGAGGGTCACCGAGTCGAACGCCGTGGAGAGGCGTGCGGCCGGCAGTCCCTCCGAGAGCACCTTGAACCGTCGGTTGGTCCGCGCCGGGTCGCCCTCGCCGGCGAACATGCGGGCCGGGTCCTCGTTCTCGCGCTTGAACGCGAAGACTCCGGCCGTGAAGGGGAAGTGGCCCGGGAGGTTCTCGCGGCGCCAGTACTTCACCAGCTCGCCGTGGTCGACGTACGCCGGCAGCGAGACCCGCGGGATCCGGTTGCCGGACAGCGACTCGCGGCCCGGGTGCTCGGCGTACTCCTGGACGACGCTCGGCCAGGCCTCGAGCTGCTTCGAGACGTCGGTGTCGAGCGCCTCGCGAGCCTTCTCGAGGAGTGCGGGAACGCCGCCCTGCTGGTCTTCGTCCAGCTCGTCCGCGACGGCCTCGAGCCGTTGGAGTCGCCGGGCCTGGTCGACCAGCTCGTGGGTTCGGGAGTGGTAGTCGCGGACCGTCTCGGTGATCTCGGACAGGTAGCGGACCCGGTCGGACGGGACCACCTGGCGGATCTTCGAGGAGTGCTGCACGTCGACGTGGGGGAGGGCGCCGTCCTCGAGGTGCAGGCCGTGCGCGCCGAGCAGTCCCGTGAGGTGCTGGTAGAGCGCGGTCACGCCGTCGTCGTTGAACGTCGCGGCGCTGGTGCCGAAGACCGGCATGTCCTCGGGGCGCTTGCCGAACGCCTCGCGGTTGCGGACCAGCTGGCGGCCGACGTCGCGCATCGCGTCCTCGGCGCCGCGGCGCTCGAACTTGTTGATCGCCACGACGTCGGCGAAGTCGAGCATGTCGATCTTCTCGAGCTGGCTGGCCGCGCCGAACTCCGGCGTCATGACGTACAGCGAGGTGTCGACGTAGGGCACCACGGCCGCGTCGCCCTGGCCGATGCCGGGCGTCTCGACGACGACGAGGTCGAAGCCGGCCGCCTTGAGCACGGTGATCACGTCGGCGAGATAGTCCGGCAGCTCGTGCGCGCCGCGGGTGGCGAGGCTGCGGAAGTAGGTCCGGTCGCCGTCGAGGGAGTTCATGCGGATCCGGTCGCCGAGCAGGGCGCCGCCGCCCTTGCGCCGGGTCGGGTCGACGGCGATGACCGCGACCCGCAGCTTGTCCTGCTGGTCGATGCGGAGCCGGCGTACGAGCTCGTCGGTGAGGCTGGACTTGCCGGAGCCACCGGTGCCGGTGATGCCGAGCACCGGGACCTCGTGCTGGGCCGCGGCCCGGGCCAGCGCGTCGAGTGCGTCCTGCGGGAGCTTGCCCTCCTCGACGCCGGTGATCGCCCGCGCGATCGCGACCCGGTCGCCGCTGATGACGTCGTCCGCCGTGACCTGCTTCTTCTCCCACAGGTCGATGTCGAGGTCCTCGACGACGCTGTTGATCATCCCGGGCAGCCCCAGCCGCTGGCCGTCCTCCGGAGAGAAGATGGTGACCCCGCTCTTGCGAAGCCGGTCGATCTCGTCGTGCACGATCACACCGCCGCCACCTCCGACGACGTGCACGTGGTCGGCGCCGCGCTCGCGCAGCGACTCGACGAGGTACTCGAAGTACTCGATGTGGCCGCCTTGGTACGACGACACCGCGACGCCCTGGACGTCCTCCTCGATGGCGGCGTCCACGACCTCCTGGACCGAGCGGTTGTGCCCGAGGTGCACGACCTCGCACCCCTGGCTCATGAAGATCCGCCGCATGATGTTGATCGACGCGTCATGCCCGTCGAACAGGCTCGACGCGGTGACGAGGCGTACCGGGTTCTTCGGGACGTGGAGCTCGCTCATGATGTGTGGACCTCAATTGGTTGGACGTCCTAGTAATTGTGCCACGGATGACCACACGAACGGAATCCCCGGCTGACCGGGGATTCCGTCACAGCCGGACCTACCCGAGCGACTCGAGCGCGTCCGCGGCCTGGGCCGCGCCGCCGTAGCCGCTGATCGCGACGGCGAGCTGCTTCGCGCCAGCCTTGAAGCGGTCGTCCTCGAGCACGTCTGCCGCGGCCCGTGCGATGTCCTCGCTGCTCGAGTCCGGCATCAACATCCGGCCGGCGCCGAGTGCCTGGACCTGCTCCGCGTTGAAGAACTGGTCACGTCCCATCGGCGTGCAGAGCTGAGGAACGCCGTGCGCCAGAGCGGACATCGTGGTGCCGAGCCCGGCGTGGGTGATCACCAGCGAGGTCGAGGGCAGCACCTGGGAGTGCGGCACGTAGCGCACCACCTGGGTGTTGGAGGCCGCGTTGACGGATGCCGGGTCGATCGACGGGCCGGTCGTGACGATGGCGCGGACTGGCAGCTGGGCGACCGCGTCGACACACCGCTGGAGCAGGTCGGCCTGGCCCTGCTCGCTCGTGCTGAGGCTGATCAGGACCAGCGGCACGGACCCGTCCCGGATGTCGACCTCGTCGAGCTCGCGGACCAGCGGTGGCGCGTCGAGCACGGGTCCGACCCGCAGCACGTTGGCGGCGTCCGGCGCATCGGGCTCGAACTCCTTCGGCAGCGCGACGATCGCGCACGCGCAGGCGTCGTGGATGTCACCGAGCAGCTCGACGGCGGGCAGGCCGAGCGGCGCGCGGAGCGCGTTCGAGATCGCCAGGCCCGGTGCGAACATCTCCACGAGCGGCCCGCCCCGAAAGATCGTGTACGCCGTGTGGAAGAGCGTGGCGGTCGGAACGCCGCGCGCCAGGGCGACGTCGATCGCGGTGAAGAGCATGCAGTCGACCAGCACCGCGTCGGCCGGCTCCCGGTCGAGCTCGCTGGCGAGGTCGTCCGCGATGGTGGAGCTGAAGCACAGACCCTCGACCATGAGCTTCACCTCTGCCTCGAAGTCGTCCGGGTCGTCCATCGCGTCCCAGCCTTCGCCCTGGCTCAACGGGACGAAGCGAGCGCCGGCATCGCCGCACCGTTCGGCGATCGTGTCGTGGCCCAACAGGCGGACATCGTGACCGCGGTCGACGAGCGTGCGCGTGATTCCCAGGGTCGGCGCGAGGTTGCCGGCGCCGTCCCACGTCACGATCAGGTAGCTCCCCATGGTGACCACTCTCCTCGTTCTGCAGAATTACTTGACAGACTGTAAAGTACAGTACGTTGACAGGGTGTCAAGTAGGCGATCCCGGACCCGGACCCAGATCCTCGATGCCGCGCGGGTCGTGTTCGAGGAGCACGGCTACCACGGCGCGGGCCTCGAGGCGGTGGCGAAGAAGGCAGGGGTGTCGCGCCAGGCGATCTACCTCCACTTCCCGTCCAAGTCCGAGCTGCTGACCGCACTCCACCTGCACATCTTCGGCACCGACGTCGTCCCAGCCGTCGAGCGGCATCCGGTCACCGCCTCGATGACCGCCCTCGAGGCGCTCGACGCGACCATCGCCGTGGACGTCGAGGTGGCCGCCAGGGTGTGGCGGATCCAGGAGGCCCTCTCGACGGCCCGACGGCAGCACCCGGAGGTCGAGGAGACGCTGCTGCCGCGGGAGGAGGAGCGCTACCGCGAGGTGGTGGACATCGGGACGAGGCTCGAGAACGACGGCGAGCTGCCACCGGGGATGGGGGTCGAGACGTTTGCCGACATGTACTGGGGCCTCATGAACGTCGGCACCTACCGCAACCTCGTCGTCGAACGCAGGTGGTCGCTCGAGGAGTACGAGCGCTGGGTGCGCAGGACGATCAGGCTCCTGATCGGAGCCGAATGACCGCTAGCGTCCCGAGTCAGTCGACGGTGTCGCCGGCGTCCGCGCGTAGTACGCCGAGCAGGCCGGTGAGGTCGGCGAGCTGGGCGGCGGTGAGGCCGGGCTTCTGGAACACCTCGCCGTTGAGGCCGTCGGTGGCCTTCTCGACGACCGCGATGCCGGCGGCGGTGATCGCGGCCAGCACCACCCGGCGGTCGTCGTCCTGGCGCTGCCGCTCGACGAACCCCTGCCGCTCCAGCCGGTCCACCGCGCTGGTGACCGACGTCGGGTGCACCTGGAGGAGCGAGCCGAGCCGGGTCATCGGCATCGCCCCGGCCGAGGAGAACGACAGCAGCCGCAACACTTCGTAGCGGGCGAAGGTCAGCTCGAGCGGGCGCAGCACCGCGTCGATCCGCTCCATGATCAGCTGCTGGGCGCGGACCAGTGAGGTCACCATGACCATGCCGTCCGCGGCGTCACCCCACCCGTGCCGGACCCATTGCCGGTGCGCTTCGCGGATCGGGTCGCGTTCACTCACCCCCGCATCGTAGGGAGCCCGACGACCGATCAGGCTGCCATCGCGTCCTCGTGGACCACGGCGACGGGTGCGGGCGGCACCTGCGCACTGGTCCTCAGCAGGGCGGCCACCATCGGCACCAGGCACAGCGACGCGACGAGGAGCAGGGACGGACGGGCGCCGGCGACCCGGCTCGCGATCGGGGCGATGAGGCTCCCGACCAGCGCGCCACTGACCATGCAGCAGTCGGCCAGGCCGAGGGCACCTGCCCGGTAGTGGTCGGGTACGGCGTACTGAAGGGTCTGCGTCAGCCGGCTCTCGACCACGACGCCGGTGGCGCCGGCCAGGCCGAGCAGGGGAAGTGCCACCCACGGGACCGGTGTCGCGGCGACCACCAGCAGCGCCAGGGCGAGCAGCACCAGACCGTGGGTGCGGGTCGCCCGCCAGAGCCGCCACAGGGGAGCCCCCAGCGCGCCGAAGCCGAGACAGGCGGTGGCGACGCCGAAGCCCGTGTCGCCCAGCTCCCACGTGTCGTGGCTCAGCGGGAGCAGGACCACGCCCGTGCTGGCCAGGACGAGGTTCACCAGTCCCGCCAGGCCCAGCGCGCCTCGGGCCGGTCCGCAGCTCAGCACCGTCCGCAGCATCCCTGCGACGGCGTCGGGCGCCCGGTCGATCGGGCTCGGGATGCGCGCACCGCGGATCAGCACCAGGGCGACGAGCGCGAGGCCCAGGGCGATCACGAACGTCCACGGCCGCGTGGCCGGCGCGAGCAGGAGCCCACCCAGGGCCGGCCCGACCACCCAGGCGGACACCTCAACCGTGACGAGCAGCGCGGTGGCGCGCTCGCGGTCGCGGCCTGCGAGGCGCGGGATCGCCGCGGCGATGGCCGGGTACGCCGGAGTGCCGGCCGTCACCGCCAGGGAAGCCGCCACGACGGCGAACAGCACGGCGTCCTCGGCCACCGCGACCGCGGCCGCCGACAGGAACAGCGCGCGCAGCACCAGGGTCGCGCGCACCAGCCGGTCGCGGCGGACGTGGTCTCCCAGAGAGCCGACTGCCCAGGAGAGCAGGACGTAGGGCAGCATCCGGGCGGCGCCGGCGAGGCCGACGGCCCACGCCCCACCCGGCCCGTCGCCGTACTCCTGCCAGACCAGGACGAGCAGCAGCGGCCATGGCAGCCCGTTGGCGACCGAGGCGCACGCGTACGACGCCAGGACTCGTCCGACGACCTTCCGGTCGCTCATGGGCCGTGCGTGACCGTCGTCAGCGGCGCGAAGCCGTTGAAGCCGACGGTCGAGTACGTCGCGGTGTAGACCCCGGCACAGTGGAACCGCACGTGGTCGCCCTCGGCCAGCGCCAGCGGCAGCTCGACCATGACGTCCTCGTAGAGCACGTCCGCGCTGTCACAGGTCGGGCCGGACAGCACGCACGGGCCGGTCGGGCCGGGGACGTCGGTGGCGAGCGGGTAGCGGATCGCCTCGTCGAGCGTCTCGACCAGTCCGGTGAAGACACCGGCGTCGAGGAAGACCCAGCGGGTGCCCGCTCGGTGCAGCACGCCGACCACGGTGGTGACCAGGACGCCGGCGTCCGCGGCGATCCCCCGGCCGGGCTCGGCGATCGTCGTCGGCCGGCGGTCGCCGAACGCGGCGGCCAGGTGTCGCTCGATCGCTGCGCCGTACGCCTCCGGTGGCGGGCACCCGTCGTCGAGCCGGGCCGGGAAGCCGCCGCCGATGTCCAGGAGCCACGGGTCGAGCCCTTCGGCCCGGAGCGCCTCGAAGACCGTGGCCGCCGCGCCGATCGGGCCGGCCCAGGCCTCGGGGTCGCGCTGCTGGGAGCCGACGTGGAAGGAGATCCCGTCGGCGCGCAGGCCGAGCCGGGCCGCGTCCCGCAGGATCGCAACGGCCTCGCCGGTCGAGCAGCCGTACTTGCGGGACAGCGGCCAGTCCGATCCCTCGCCGGAGGTGACCAGCCGGCACAGCACGCCACTGCCGGGCGCCGCCTCGGCGACCTTGGCGACCTCGCCGGGTGAGTCGACGACGAACAGGTCCACCCCGAGGCGGGCCGCGAACCGGACGTCGTCGCGCCGCTTCACCGGGTTGGAGTAGACGAGGTCGCCCGGGCGGGCGCCGGCCATGAGGGCGGCGGTGATCTCGGCCGGGCTGGCCACGTCGAACCGGCATCCGGAGCTCGCCAGTGCCGCCAGCAGGGTCGGGTCCGGGTTGGCCTTGACGGCGTAGTGCAGTGCGGTGCCGGGCAACGCCGCTGCCAGCCGGCGGTAGGTCGCGACGGCGTACGCCACGTCGAAGTCGAGGTACGGCGTCTGGCGGCCGTGGGCAGGAGCGAGCGGTGTGGTCCCGAGACTGTCCACCGCCGGCGGCAGCAGGTCGGTCATGCCTGCTCAGAGTCGCTCCTCCGACTTCAGATACGACTAGAAGTGACCATTTCGCCCTGCCGCGGGCCACCCAGGTCCTGATACATCGCAAGGCGATGTATCGTGTGGCGACATGACCGAGCAGGCGTTGTTCATCCTGGCCAGCCTCGCCAAGGGCGAGCTGCACGGCTACGGCATCGCCCAGGATGCCGAAGAGCTCTCCGAGGGCCGGGTGCGCCTGACCGCCGGCACGCTGTACGGCGCGCTCAACCGGCTCGCCGACGACGGGCTGGTGACCCAGTCCCGCGAGGGCGTGGTCGACGGCCGACGGCGTCGCTACTACCGGCTCACCGCGGCCGGCAAGACGGCCCTGGCCGAGGAGACCGCCCGGCTGCAGTCCATCGCCACCGCACTGGAGTCGCGGACGGGTGCCCGCGCCACGCGCAGGCCGAGGCCGGCATGAGCGAGCGGTGGCTGGCTCGCTGCCTGCTCGCGTATCCGAAGGCCCACCGCGAGCGCGACGGCGGCTACCTGCTCGACCTGGCCCTCGAGCTGGGGGAGAGGTCGGGCCCGCGTCGGCAGGCACTCTCGCTGCTCCGCGGCGGCCTGCTCGAGAGGCTCCGCGGCGTCCGCCGCGGAGCGGTGCTGGTGGCAGCCGTTGGCGCGGCGTCGCTGCTCGTCGTCGGTGGCGTGGCGGTGGCGGACGAGGGGTCGGTCGAGGTCGAGGTGCAAAGCTGCGCGGCAACGAGCAACGCCGGCGACGCCTGCCGGGCCATGGACGACTGGGCCGCGGACCGGGAGGGCCACGGCTGGCGCTGCGACCGGACCACCTCACGCGGGGACGTCTCATGGCAGTGCACGCGGCCCTGATCCGCGGCGGCCTCGCCATCGCGTTCGCGGCGTCGATGCTCGGCGTACTGCCGGCGACGGCCGCCGAGCCCGACCCGGCGACGGAGTCGATCGGCCGGTTCGTCGACCGCACCGTCCCTCCCGGCGCCAGCGGCACCCTGATCGCGATGCGTGGCCACGACGTCGTGGCCTGCGAGGGGTTCGGCCTCGCTGACCGCGCCGCCGGGGAGCCGGCCGGCTGCGACACCGTCTACGACATCGGCTCGCTGACCAAGCAGTTCACGGCGGCCGCCGTGGTCAAGCTCGAGATGCTCGGCCGGCTCGACGTGCACGACCCGATCAGCGACTGGCTCGGGCCGGTCCCGCCGGACAAGGCCGGCATCACGGTCCAGCAGCTGCTCACTCACACCTCGGGGCTTCTCGACTCCCTCGGCGACGACTACCAGCCACTCACCCGGCGGCAGCTCGTGACCCGCGCGCTCACGTCCCCGCTGCGGACCGCGCCCGGTACGGCGTACCACTACTCGAACGTCGGCTACAGCCTGCTGGCGGTGATCATCGCGCGGGCCTCGGGCACCAGCTACGAGCGGTTCCTCGCGCGCCACCTGTTCCGTCCCGCGCACATGACGCAGACCGGCTACACGCTGCCGCACTGGCGGCGCTCCGACGTGGCCGTCGAGTACGACGCGCGCGGGCTGCCGCAGGGCCGGCCCATGGACCATCCGTGGGCGGCCACCGGCCCGTGGTGGAACCTGCGCGGGAACGGCGGGCTGCTCTCCACCGCGCGCGACCTGGCGCGCTGGCACCGGGCGCTGCTCGACCACCGGGTGCTCGACCGGCGCGCCCAGCGCGAGCTGTTCCGGCCCCGCGTTCCCGAGCAGCCGGGCGGGGACAGCTGGTACGGCTACGGCTGGGTGCTGCTCGACACCTCGGTCGGTCCGGTGGCGTGGCACAACGGCGGCAACGGCTGGTCCTACGCCGAGCTGACCCGGGTCCTGGGCCGCGGCGTCATGGTCTTCTGGGTCACCAACCAGACCCGCAGCACCGCCGGCGGCTGGAACCTCGAGCGGGCCGGCCTCACGGCCGGCGTGGTGCGCCGGCTGCTGCCGGCCGGCCAGCTGTAACTAACTGTCCGTACTTCTTGCATGCGGTTATAACCGCATGCCAGAGGTCGTAACGGTTAGTTACAAGAGTGCGGCGGCGAGAGCGGCCACGTCCTCCAGCGGGGCGTCGTACCCGGGGAAGTAGCAGCAGACCCGCTCGGCGAGGTCGCCGAAGCGGCGCTGCAGCTCGGCCGCGCACTCCTCAGGCGTGCCGCGGACCGCGAGGGTGTCGACCATCGCGTCGTCGACCAGGTCGACCATCGCGGTGTAGTCGCCGGACTTGGACAGCGCGTGGAGCTCGGGCTGGAGGTCGCCCCAGCCCTCGACGTCGAGGACCGGGCGGTACGCCGGCGTGGAGCCGTAGAACGCCAGCAGCCCACGGACTCCGAGCGTGGCCGCGGAGAGCTGCTCCGGGGTCCGGCCCATCGCCACGATCGCTTGCGGGTGCACCGCGAACGGCGCCGGGTCGGTGCGCCGGGCGAGCCCCTCCTCGATCGCGGGCAGGGTCCGCTCGCGGACGTGCCGGTGGCTGTGGAACGGCATCACCAGCAGGCCGTCGGACACCTCGGCCGCGGTCCGGGTCATGACCGGACCGAGCGCGCCGAGCAGCACCGGCGGCGGTCCCCACTCCAGCGGGCCGGGGCTGAACGTCGGCGGCATCAGCGTGTGGCGGGTGTGCTCTCCGCGGAAGTCGAGCCGGGTGCCGTCCTGCCAGGCACCGAGGATCGCCTTGACCGCGAGCACGATCTCGCGCATCCGGGCAGCGGGCGGGCTCCACGTCGCGCCGTACCGGTTCTCGATGTGCGGCCGGACCTGTGAGCCGAGACCGAGCCGGAACCGCCCGCCGCTCATCCGCTGGAGGTCGTGCGCGGTGTGGGCGAGGTGCACAGGGGAGCGCGGCATCGCGATGGCCACGTTGGTCATCAGGTCGGTCTCGACTCCCGCCGCCGCGGCCGCGGCGAGGGGCAGGAACACGTCGTGCGGCCCCTCGAAGGTGAACAGCCCGGACGCCCCGGCATCGACCAGCTCGCGGGCCCGGGCGGCGGCGCGCTCGGGCGGAACGTCGAGCTGGAGGTCGAGCAGCATGGCCGGACCCTAGTGGTCGTCCCGATCAGGGCCCGTAGATCGATCCGGTCGGGGTGGGCGGACCATGGCGCGAAACCCTAGGTCAGGCGATCCCTGTCGGAGTCACTTGCTGGCCTTGCGGGCCCGGGACGCGGTCTTGGCACGCTCGTTCTGGTCCAGGACCAGCTTGCGGATCCGCACGGTCTGGGGTGTGACCTCGACGCACTCGTCCTCGCGGCAGAACTCCAGGCACTGCTCCAGCGACAGCTTCCGCGGCGGGACCAGCTTCTCGAAGTTGTCGGAGGTGGCGGACCGGATGTTGGTCTGCTGCTTCTCCTTGGTGATGTTGACGTCCATGTCGTCGGCCCGGGAGTTCTCGCCGACGATCATGCCCTCGTAGACCTCGGTGGCCGGCTCCACGAACATGGTGCCGCGCTCCTGCAGGTTGGTCATGGCGTACGCCGTCGCCGCACCCGAGCGGTCTGCCACCAGCGAGCCGTTGCTGCGGCCGCGGATCTCCCCGGCCCACGGCTCGTAGCCCTCGGAGATGTGGTGGGCGATGCCGGTGCCCCGGGTGTCGGTCAGGAACTCGGTCCGGAAGCCGATCAGGCCCCGGGCCGGCACGAGGAACTCCATCCGCACCCAGCCGGTGCCGTGGTTGGTCATCAGCTCCATGCGTCCCTTGCGGGCAGCGAGCAGCTCGGTGATGATCCCGAGGTACTCCTCGGGAGCGTCGATGGTCAGTCGCTCGACGGGCTCATGGATCTTGCCGTCGATCTCACGGGTGACCACCTGCGGCTTGCCGACGGTCAGCTCGAACCCCTCGCGCCGCATCTGCTCGACCAGGATCGCCAGCGCCAGCTCGCCGCGTCCCTGGACCTCCCACGCGTCGGGGCGCGCGGTCGGGAGGATCTGGAGCGACACGTTGCCGACCAGCTCGGCGTCGAGCCGGTCCTTGACCAGCCGCGCGGTGACCTTGGTGCCCTTCATGCCACGCCCGACCAGCGGCGAGGTGTTGGTGCCGATGGTCATCGAGATCGCCGGCTCGTCGACGTGGATGAGGGGGAGGGCGACGGGGTTCTCGGGGTCGGCCAGGGTCTCGCCGATGGTGATCTCCGGGATGCCCGCCACGGCCACGATGTTGCCGGGCCCGGCCTGCTCGCCGGGCTTGCGCTCGAGACCCTCGGTGACCAGGAGCTCGGTGATCTTGACGTTCCTCACCGTGCCGTCGCGCTTCATCCAGGCGACCTGCTGGCCCTTCTTCAGGTAGCCCTGGTGGATCCGGACCAGCGCCAGGCGACCGAGGAACGCCGACGCGTCGAGGTTGGTGACGTGCGCCTGCAGCGGGGCGCCCTCGACGTACGTCGGGGCCGGGATCGTCTCGAGGATCGTCTTGAACATCGGCTCGAGATCGGGGCTGTCCGGCATGCCGCCGTTCTCGGGCATCTCGAGGGACGCGCGACCGGCCTTGGCCGATGCGTAGATCACGGGGAAGTCGAGCGCGTCCTGGCTGTGCTCGTCGTCGAGCAGGTCCATGAACAGCTCGTAGGTCTCGTCGACGACCTCGGCGATCCGGGCGTCGCCGCGGTCGACCTTGTTGACGACGAGCACGACCGGCATGTCGGCGTTGAGCGCCTTGCGCAGCACGAACCGGGTCTGCGGGAGCGGGCCTTCGCTCGCGTCGACCAGCAGCACGATCCCGTCGACCATCGAGAGGCCGCGCTCGACCTCGCCGCCGAAGTCGGCGTGGCCGGGGGTGTCGATGATGTTGATGGTCATGCCCTCCGGCGCGGAGGCGCCGGTGTAGTGCACCGCGGTGTTCTTGGCGAGGATCGTGATCCCCTTCTCGCGCTCGAGGTCACCGGTGTCCATCACCCGTTCGCCGACGCTCTCGGCCTGGTGCGCGGTGAACGCTCCGGCCTGCCGCAGCATCGCGTCGACCAGCGTCGTCTTGCCATGGTCGACATGGGCGACGATCGCGACATTGCGGAGGTTCGCGGTCTTCACCGCCAAGGTTTCGGGCACAAGGGTCAACTTTACGGTTCGCCGGCCTTCGGGACCGCATCCGCGCGGTTGCCCACCCACCGCTCCCTCGGGAGCGGTCGGTGCGCATGGCTACCGTGACCTCATGCCCACCATCGCGACGAACACTCGGGTCGGGCGCGACGAGCTGCTCGACTTCGTCCGGACCCGCCACCACCTGATCCTGGTCACCACGCGCTCCGACGGGCGGCCCCAGCTCTCGCCGGTCACCGGCGGCGTCGATGCCGACGGCCGGATCGTCGTCTCGACCTACCCCGACCGCGCCAAGGTCACCAACCTGCGCCGCGACCCGCGCGCCAGCGTGCTCGTCCTCTCCGACGAGTGGGACGACGCGTGGGTGCAGGTCGACGGCATCGTCGAGGTCCTCGACATGCCCAGCCAGGAGGCGGAGGACGGCCTGGTCGACTACTTCCGCTGCATCTCCGGCGAGCACCCTGACTGGGACGACTACCGCTCGGCGATGCGCAAGCAGGGCAAGTCGCTGGTCCGGATCACCCCCGAGCGCTGGGGGCCGGTGGCCACCGGTGGGTTCCCCGCCGACCGGGTGCCGTCGTGATGAGGCCCGTGGCCGCAGTGCCGCTCATGATTGCCGGCCTCGCAACCGCCGTGCTCGCCGCCGGCGCGGGCGCAGCGCCGGGGCCGGAGGCGCCACGACTCTCGGGCAAGGACCTGCCCTCCTCGGCGCAGATGAGTGCGGTCTACCCCGAGCTCGCGAACGGCCGACGCGACGTCACCCGCACCCACACGTTCGACGCCAACGCCGGACGCGACTGCATCAGCATCCGGACCCTCGGTCGGCCCCGTCAGGCCGTCTGGGCGAGCTACTACACGGCGTCCGGCGACGACCCCTACTTCGAAGGCGGCGAGAGTGCCGCGCCGTTCGTCCACAAGTTCGGGACCCGCCGCGCGGCACGGCAGGCCGTCCGCAGGCTGCACCGCTACGTCGTCCGTTGCGAGGGTCGCCACCACGCGGACGGCACCCGCAACCGCGTCGAGCAGCTGCTGCCACCCGCACTGGGTGAGGACACGGTGGGATACCAGATCTCCTGGCGCTACCCGAACGTCGTCACGGGGACCTCGACGCGCAGTGAGCTGCACGTCGTGGTCCGGCAGGGTCGTCGGGTCGTGGACGTCTACCTCCAGGCGGAGTCGTTCATGCCCAGCCTCGACAACGCAGTCCGGGTCGCGGGCCTGACCCTGCAGGCCGCACGATGAGCGCCCCGTCCCGGCACTGCTTCGTCCCGCCCTACCTGCTTCGCCAGATCGCGCACTACGCGATCAGCCAGGGCCGGCCCGAGGACGCCGAGTGGGTGGAGCAGATGCTGGCCCACGACGACGGGGTCCGGCTGCTGCGCACGACCGTGTCGGCGAGAGCCACCGGTCCGGCCTGGTCGGTGCACAACGCCCACAACGGCTCTTCGCTGCCGGGTGAGCTGGTGCGCTCACCGGGCGACGAGCCGACCGGCGACGTCGCCGTCGACGAGGCAGCCGAGGGAGTGGCCGCGTCACTCGCCATGTTCAGCGAGGTCTACGGCCGCGACTCCTTCGACGACGCCGGCGCCACGGTGGTGTCGACGGTGCACTACCAGCGGAACTACGACAACGCGTTCTGGAACGGCGAGCAGCTGGTCTTCGGCGACGGCGACGGCAAGACCTTCGACCGGTTCACCAAGCCCGTCGACGTGCTCGGCCACGAGCTCACCCATGCGGTCACCGAGCACACCGCCGGCCTGGTCTACGAGGGCCAGTCCGGGGCGCTCAACGAGTCGGTCTCCGACGTCTTCGCCTCCTGTCTCAAGCAGCGGCTGCTCGGCCAGGACGCCGTGGCGGGCGACTGGCTGATCGGGGCCGGCCTGTTCCTGCCGGGCGTCGAGGGGCGGGCCCTGCGCGACATGGCGCACCCCGGCACGGCGTACGACGACCCGGTGCTGGGCAAGGACCCGCAACCCGGCCACATGGACGACTACATCGACACCACCGACGACCACGGCGGCGTCCACCTCAACTCCGGCATCCCCAACCGGGCCTTCCACCTCGCGGCGACCGCCATCGGCGGCTCGGCCGCGGAGGGTGCCGGGCGGATCTGGTACGCCGCCCTCACCGGCGGGTTGTCGAGCCGCGCCGACTTCGCCACCTTCGCCGCGGCCACCCTCGCCGCGGCGGGCGACCACGCCGAGCAGGTCGAGGAGGCCTGGGGCACCGTCGGCATCACCCCGCAGTCCGGGACCGCGGGCCCGGGTCAGCCGCCACCCGACAGTGGCGCGCGGACGCGCACGGTGCACGTGCGCCGCAGCGGCGGCTTCGCCGGGCTGGTCGCCGACGGCGAGGTCGATCTCGACACCGACGCCCAGCGCGGGCCCGAGCTCGCCGGGCTCGTCGACCGGATCGACCTGCGTGAGGTGGCCGGCGGAGACCCCAAGCCGGACATGTACGTCTACGCCTTCGACCTCTGCGGCGACCGCGCCACCGTCCCCGAGCAGCACCTCACGTCCGACCTGCGGCGCGTCGCCGACCTGGTCCTGGGTGGTTGACCCGGCGCAAACTTTGAGCCGGGTCAACTTGACCCGGCTCAAAGTTTGCGCCGGGTCAACCCAGGGCGCGGTCCAGCGCGGCCTCGACGTGCAGCGTGGTGCAGGGGAAGACCGGGAGGTCGACGTCGGCCTGGTGGATGAGCAGCTCGAGCTCGGTGCAGCCGAGGAGCACGCCCTCGGCGCCGGCATCCCAGAGCTGGTGGATCAGCTCGACCACGCGGCGCCGGGTCCGGTCGAGCACGTGGCCGTGCACGAGCTCCTCGTAGATCGCCGAGTTCAGCCAGTCGTGCTCCGAGGCCGGTGGCACCAGCACCTCCAGGTCATGGCTGGCCATCCGGTCGGTGAAGAAGCCGTCGGACATGGCGACCGTCGTACCGATGAAGGCAACGCGGGTGACCCCGGCCTTCGTGCATGCGTCTGCGACCACGTCGGCCAGGTGCAGCAACGGGATGTCGACCGCCGCGGCGACCTGGTCGGCGACCTTGTGGAACGTCGTGGTGCACAGGAGCAGGAAGTCGGCCCCGCCGCGCTCCACGTTGCGCCCGGCCTCGGCCAGCAGGGCACCGACCTGGTCCCACCGCTCGGCGTCCTCGAGCTCGGTCAGCTCGGCGAAGTCGACGGTGCTCATCACCAGCCGGGGCGAGGCCAGCCCGCCCAGCCTCTTCTGCACACCGAGGTTGAGGTCGCGGTAGTAGACCGCGCTGCTCTCCCAGCTCATGCCGCCGACCAGGCCGATCGTCTTCATCCCGCTCGCCATGCGCTCACTCTTCCACGCTCAGTCCTGGGACGGCTCGCGGTGCACCTTGTGCTGAGCCGCCTGCCGTCTCGGCCGGATCACCAGCTCGTCGATATTGACGTGTGCGGGCCGGGTGGCCATCCAGGTGATGGCGTCGGCAACGTCCTCGGCCGTCAGTGGGTCCGGTACCCCGCGATAGGTCGCCTCCGCCTTCTCGCGATCCCCTTCGAAGCGGACCAGCGCGAACTCGTCGGTCTTGACCATTCCGGGCGCTATTTCGCAGACCCGCACCGGCTGGTCCCAGAGCTCCAGCCGGAGCGTCTCGCTGACCACTTGGGTGCCGTGCTTGGCCGCGGTGTAGCCGCCGCCGCCCTCGTAGGCGATCCGTCCGGCCGTCGAGCCGACGTTGAGGACCATTCCGTCATTGCTCGCGATCAGCGCCGGCAACAGCGCCCGGGTCACCTGCACCAGCCCGATCACGTTGACCTCGAACATCCGGCGCCACTCGTCGGTGTCGGCCTCCGCCACCGGGGCCGAGCCGAACGCGCCCCCGGCATTGTTGACCAGCAGGTTCAGCGTGCCGCCGACCGTCTCGGCCAGCCGGGCGACCGAGTCCTCGTCGGTGACGTCGCAGGCCACCGGCGCGGCGCTCCCTCCTCCGGCAACGATCTCGGCGGCGAGGGCCTCGACGCGATCGGTACGGCGGGCGGCACAGAACACGTGGAAGCCGGCGTCGGCGAGCATCCGGGCAGTCGCGGCGCCGATGCCACTGCTGGCGCCGGTGACCACTGCGCTCCGCTCCGGAAGGGTCGTGGAGGGACTCTGGCTCATGGCCGCCATTGTGATGGCACACTGTCTGGTCGTGTCACCGACCTCCCTCGCCCGCATCGCCGGCATCCTGGGTGGCCTGTGCTGGATCGGCCGGGCGGTCCTCGACAACGGCGATGGTCCTACTGCCGTGATTGACGGCCTGCACTACGGCGGGCTCGCCCTCCTCGTCATCGCCCTCCTCGGCATCGGAGCCGGACTGGTGTCCGGGCTGATGGCGCTCCGCGTGGTCGTCGCGATCTGCCTCGTGGCCCTGGCGGCGGCGGTCCTGTCCTTCCTGCACGAGCAGTACGCCGACCGGTCGGTCGACGGGATCCTGGGCGGACTGATGGTCTTCTACTGCCTCATCGGCCTCCTGGCGCGCCGGAGCGGGCCGCCCGAGGACGGCGCCCGGGAGTCGCGCCATTCGCGGGGCTCGCACGCAGCCTGACCGTCGTCGACCCCGAACGCGGAAGGACCCCGCGGTTGCCCGCGGGGTCCTCCTAATGCACTCAGCGCCGGATCAGGGCACAAGCACGAAGAACGCCACGCTGTTGGACACGGCCGAGTCCGTGGCGGACGTCCACTGGTAGGTCATCACCTGGATGTCGGTCCCGGCCGGGCAGCCGTTGCCCGACGGCTCGACGTAGGAGTAGGCGCTCAGGCTGAAGCCCGACGAGTTGCCCCACTCCGGCGAGGCGATCGCCGTGGTGTTCTGCGGGGTGGCCGCGGGGTCGGTGAGGTTGATGCAGTAGACACCGGTGGCCGGACGGGTCACCGTCGCGAGCCCCTTCGAGTGCGTGGTGAGGATGCTCGGTGTGGTGTTGTCGATCACGCCGTAGGCCTTGGACGAGCCCGCGGGACCGGCCGGGCCCGCCGGACCGGCCGGACCGATGTTGCCCTTGAGGGCGGTGACGGTCTTCGGGTTGAGGTCCTTGACCTTGATGGTCTTGTTCTTGATGTCCTTGCTCGTGACAAGACCAGCGGCGGCGAAGCTCGTCCCGGTCATGGAGATGACGAGTGCAGCGATCGCCACCCAGAAGGCTGGGGTGGCGCGACGAAGGGACTGCATGTGGGTCCTCCTGCAGGTTGAAAACGGGTCGGCCTTGACGCTAGACAGCCCGGATGGCCCGGTCTCTAGTCCGATTGAGTGGTTGACTCCGCCCATTCGGGCCATGCGTGCGAGGGACCTCGGCCGTGCGGGAATGCCGCGAGTCGCCGTCCGGTTATGCGTCGGGGCACGTCTGCCCGGATGCAGGAGGAACAGATGAGCGGGCTCGAACGGCTGGCGATGATCAGTCTGCACACCTCACCGCTCGACCAGCCGGGCACCGGCGACGCCGGCGGCATGAACGTCTACGTCATCGAGCTCGCCAAGCGCCTCGTCCGGCGCGGCGTCGAGGTGGACATCTTCACCCGCGCCACGAGCTCGGCCCAGGACCCGGTGGTGGCCGCGTGCGACGGCGTGACCGTGCGGCACATCCACGCCGGCCCCTTCGAGGGGCTCACCAAGGAGGAGCTGCCGGCCCAGCTGTGCGTCTTCGCCCGCGAGGTCCTCCGCTCCGAGGCGGTGCAGCCGGTCGGCCACTACGACCTGGTGCACAGCCACTACTGGCTGTCCGGGCAGGTGGGAGCGTTGGCCCGCGACCGCTGGGGCGTCCCGCTCGTGCACTCGATGCACACCATGGCCAAGGTCAAGAACGACGCGCTGGCCGACGGCGACACCCCCGAGCCGGCGGCGAGGGTGATCGGCGAGGAGCAGGTCGTCGAGGCCGCCGACATGCTGATCGCCAACACCGACATCGAGGCCAAGCAGCTGATCGAGCTCTACGACGCCGACCCGGGCCGGGTCGAGGTGGTCCACCCCGGCGTCGACCTCGACGTGTTCCGGCCCTTCCCGGAGGCCCAGGCGCGCGCCCGGCTCGGACTGCCGCTGGACGCCGACGTCCTCCTCTTCGCCGGCCGGATCCAGCCGCTCAAGGCGCCCGACGTGCTCCTGCGCGCCGTGGCCACCCTGGTCGAGCGCGAACCCTGGCGCCGGTCCCGCCTCGTCGTGCCCGTGGTCGGTGGCCCGTCCGGCTCCGGCCTCGACAAGCCGCAGGCGCTCGCCGACCTGGCCGCGCAGCTCGGCATCGCCGACCTGGTCCGGTTCGTGCCGCCGGTCACCCAGGCCGAGCTGGCCCAGTGGTACGCCGCAGCGACGCTGGTCGCCGTGCCGTCGTACAACGAGTCGTTCGGGCTGGTCGCGGCCGAGGCCCAGGCGACCGGCACCCCGGTGGTCGCCGCCGCGGTGGGCGGGCTCACCACGGTCGTCCGCGACGAGCGCAGCGGCCTGCTCGTCCCCGGCCACCGCACCGACGAGTGGGCCACGGCGTTGCACCGGCTCCTCGCCGACCGCGATCTGCGAGACCGGCTCGGCGCCGGCGCCCTCGAGCAGGCCCGGCTGTTCTCGTGGGAAGCCACCGCCGAAGCAACCCTCGAGGTCTACGACCGAGCCCGGTCCGCGGTTCCGGAGCCTGTGTGAGCCACGACCCGGTCGAGCAGCTTCGCGCCTACCTCGCCGCCAACGGCCTGGAGTACGACGAGCCGCGGCCCGGTCAGTTCTCGTTCGCCCTGCCGGGTGAGAAGAAGCTGCAGACTCCGGTCCGGCTCGACATCGGTCCGCACGCGCTGGGCGTGCACGCCTTCGTCTGCCGTCGTCCCGACGAGAACCACGAGCGGGTCCACCAGTGGCTGCTCCAGCGCAACCTCAGGATCTTCGGCGTCGCATTCGCGATCGACCGGCTCGGCGACATCTACCTCGACGCGCGGCTGCCGCTGTCCATCCTCGCTGATGACGACGAGCTCGACCGGCTGCTCGGGGCTGTGCTCACCTCCGCCGACGAGTCGTTCAACTCGATCCTCGAGCTCGGCTTCGCCTCCTCGATCCGCAAGGAGTGGGAGTGGCGCAAGCTGCGGGGTGAGTCGACCCAGAACCTCGAGGCGTTCCGCGGCTGGCTGGAGGCCGACGACCCCGACGGCCGCTCAGGAGCTGACGAGCACCAGCACGAACCCGACGAGGGCCGGTAGCGCCTGCACCACCAGGATCCGCCGGTTCACAGTGACGGCGCCGTACGCGCCCGCGACGATGACGCAGGCCAGGAAGAACAGCTTCACGTCGGTCAGGTCCGCGACCAGCCCCCAGACCAGCCCGGCCGCCAGGAACCCGTTGTAGAGGCCCTGGTTGGCGGCGAGCGTCTTGCTCTCGGCGGCGAAGGCCGGCTCCAGGCCGAAGGTCTTGTGCCCGGTCGGGGTGTCCCAGAGGAACATCTCCAGCACCAGGAAGTAGAGATGGAGGGCGGCGACCAGGCCGACGACGACGTCCGCGACGATGTCCACGGACGGATCCTGTCAGAGGTCAGCAGGGTTGCGGAGGCTCGGCCGCCAGGGTGCGGGGCTTGCGGCGGGCGACCGCGACTCCGACCAGGGCGAGGGCGCCGCCGATGTAGGCCATGCCGGGCGGGGTCTCGTCCAGGAACAGCCAGCCCATCACGATCGTGATCGGTGGCACGAGGTAGGTGGTCACCCCCAGGTTGCTGGCCGACATGGTGCGCAGTGCGTAGGCGAACGTGGTGAACGCGATCGCGGTCGGGAAGACCCCGAGGTAGATGACCCACCAGACGTCGGACGCCGACGCCGCTCTCGTGTCGTCGACCAGCCGACCCACGAACGGCAGGCACACGACCGCACCGACCGTGCAGGCCAGCCACGTCACGTGGATCGCGGGCATCCGCGCGACCAGCGGCTTCTGCAGGACCAGGCTGACCGAGTAGACGACCGCGGCGACCAGGCACAGCACGACGCCCAGCATGCTGCGGTCACCACTCGAGCCGCCGGAGGCCGTCGCGATCAGGGCGACGCCACCGAACGCGAGGGCGAGACCGATCCCGAGGTAGAGGGTGAACTGCTCGTGCAGGAAGGTCGCGGCCAGCAGTGCGACCAGCACCGGTGAGACCTGGATGAGCATCACGGCGGTGCCGGCGTCGACGTGCTCCTCGCCGGCGTTGAGGGCGACGTTGTAGATGCCGAACCACAGCACGCCGATGATCAGGATCGAGACCCACTGGCCGCGGGTGGGACGGGGCAGCCCCCGGCCCAGCGCCACCGCGCCGAGGCAGGCCGAGCCCACGAGCAGCCGACCGAGGGACAACGAGCCGGGGGAGAAGGTGCCGGCGAGATGGCGGATGGCCACGAACGCCGAGGCCCAGAGCAGGAGGGTCACGCCGACGGCCGCCAGCGGCAGCCAGGTAGGGGCTCCCGAGGCGGTCGGCTCGGGAGCACTGCCGGTCTCCTCGGCGGGGGTGGTCGCGGTCACTGGCACAGCCTATGAACAGGCACCGACGGTGGACACGCGGTAATCGGACGTCGCGACCACGACTTCCGGACACCGGCCACCCCTCGCGATGGACACCCTTGGATGTGACAGTTACTATCAAAATCCAGTAACCCTCAGATTGGAGTGACTGTCATGTCAGAATCCTCGTCCGGACGCTGGTGGGCGTTGGGCGCCACCGCTCTCTCCTTGCTCGTGGTCGGCCTCGACATGACCGTCCTCAACGTGGCGCTGCCAGACATCGCCACCGACCTGGACGCCTCGACCTCGCAGCTGCAGTGGTTCGCCGACTCCTACCTGTTGGTGCTCGCAGCGGTGATGCTGCCCGCCGGCATGCTCGGCGACCGACTCGGTCGCAAGGGGCTGACCGTGGGTGCGCTCGTCGTCTTCGCGGTCGGCTCGCTGTGGTGCGCGTACGCCGACAGCCCGGCCTCGCTGATCGCCGCGCGCTCCGTCATGGGTCTGGGCGCCGCCGCCCTGATCCCGCTCGCCATGTCGGCCGTGGTCGTCCTCTTCGAACCCGAGGAACGACCCAAGGCGGTGCTGGTGCTGAGCCTGTCCACGATGGTCGGGCTCCCGCTGGGTCCCATCGTCGGCGGCGCCCTGCTGCAGTCGTTCTGGTGGGGGTCGGTCTTCATCATCAACGTGCCGGTGATCGCGGCCGCGCTGGTGGCCGTCGTGAGGTTCCTGCCGGCCGGAGGGGTGGAGCAGGAGAGCCGTGGCTTCGACGGGCTCGGGATGGTCCTGGCCGCGACCGGGTTGGTCGCGGTGACCT
Organism: uncultured Actinomycetota bacterium; assembly: GCA_963798045.1. Taxonomy (GTDB): domain Bacteria; phylum Actinomycetota; class Actinomycetes; order Propionibacteriales; family Nocardioidaceae; genus Nocardioides. The sequence goes on along the minus strand of CAWCSB010000032.1, from coordinate 126,675 downwards.
ACGGCGTGATCGAGGGACCCAACCGCGGCTGGACGGACCCGGCCACGCTGGCCTGCGTGGTGGGCGGGCTGCTGGTGCTGGCGGCGTTCCTGGTCTGGGAGCGGCGGCTGACCGGCACGATCCCGGTCTTCGACTTCGAGGTGTGGGCCAACCCGGCGTTCCGCTGGGGGTCGATCACCGCCGCGGTCGCGAGCATGTCCCTGTTCGGCGTGTTCTTCACGATGCCGCAGTACTTCCGCCTGGTGCTCGGCGCCGACTCGCTCGGCACCGGGCTGCGCACGCTGCCCCTGGTGCTGGGGATGCTGGTGGCGATGCAGCTCTCCAACCGGCTGGGCAGCCGGGTGCCGGCGGGCCTCATGGCCACGGCGGGCTCGCTGCTGGTCGCGGCGGGCATGGTCGTCGGTGCGACCACCGACCTCTCGGACGGCTTCGGCCGGGCCGCGGTGTGGACCGCGCTGGTGGGCCTCGGCTTCGGAGCCGCGCTGTTCGCGGCCCAGACCGCCGCCCTGATGAGCCTGCCGCGCACCCGCGCCGGCACCGGCTCGGCGCTGGTGCAGACCCTGCGCCAGGTCGGCAGCGTCCTGGGGATCGCGGTGCTGGGCGCGGCCCTCAACGCCCACTACTCCGGCGCCGGCGACACCCCCGCCCACTTCGTCGACGGCATGGACCTCGCGTTGTGGATCTCGGCCGGGATCTCGGTCGTCGCGGCCGTCATCGCCGCGGCACGGCTGCGCGGGACGCCGCAGGAGGCAGAATCAGAGCGTGACGACCTCGCCCGGGCTGCGTGAGCGCAAGAAGGCGCGCACCCGCGCGACCATCCAGCGCGAGGCGCTGCGGCTCTTCCAGCGCGACGGCTACGCCGCCACCTCGGTCGAGTCGATCGCGGCGGCTGCCGACGTGTCGCCGAGCACGTTCTTCCGCTACTTCCCGACCAAGGAGGACGTCGTCCTCTCCGACTTCGTCGACGAGAGCGCGATCGAGCGGTTCGTGGACGCGCCGCCGGAGATGGACTTCTTCGACGCTCTGGCACACGCGGTCCGGGTCGGGTTCGGCGAGATGCCTCCAGAGGACTTCGAGCTCGAGAACGTCCGCAACAACCTGATCAGGACGGTGCCGGAGCTGCGCCGCGGGATGATCGCCGAGATGGTGCGGCCGATGCGGCTGCTCGCCGACGCCATCGGCCGGCGTACCGGCCGCGAGGTCGACGACGACATCCGCATGTTCGCGGGCGCCGTGATCGGCGCGCTTCTGCTCGTGACGCCCGAGGCGCTCAGCGAGGAGCCCGTCGTCGCCAACTCACACGGCCTGATCGAGGACGTCGCCGTCCGGATGGAGCGACTCAGGCGGCTGCTGACCCTCCCGGACCCGGAGTGACCTACAGGTCGAGCTTGTAGCCGAGGCCGCGCACGGTGACGAGGTACTTCGGCTCGCTGGGGTCGGGCTCGAGCTTGGCGCGCAGCCGCTTGACGTGCACGTCGAGGGTCTTGGTGTCGCCGACGTAGTCGGAGCCCCAGACCCGGTCGATCAGCTGGCCGCGGGTGAGCACCCGGCCGGGGTTGCGCAGGAACATCTCCAGCAGCTCGAACTCCTTGAGCGGCAGCCGCTGCTCCTCACCGCCGACCGTGACGACATGGCGTTCGACGTCCATCCGCACCGGCCCGGCCTCGAGCGTCGCGGGGGACAGGTCCGGCTCCGTCCCGCGCCGGAGCACGGCGCGGATGCGGGCGACCAGCTCGCGCGGCGAGTAGGGCTTGGTGACGTAGTCGTCGGCGCCGAGCTCGAGGCCGACCACCTTGTCGACCTCGTCGTCCTTGGCGCTGACCATGATCACCGGCACGCTCGAGGTCTGCCGGATGGTGCGGCAGACCTCGGTGCCGGGAATCCCGGGCAGCATCAGGTCGAGCAGCACGATGTCGGCGCCGTTGCGGTCGAACTCGATGAGTGCGGCGTTCCCGTCCGCCGCGATGGCGACCTCGAAGCCTTCCTTGCGGAGCATGTAGGCCAGGGCCTCGCTGTAGCTCTCTTCGTCCTCGACGACGAGTACCCGGGTCACTTCAGTACCTCTTTCTGGATGGGCTCAGGGTCCAGCGCTGTGTGGTGGGGCAGGTGCTGGGGGAGGGTCAGCGTGAACGTCGACCCTTGGCCCTCGACGGACCACACCCTGATGTCGCCACCGTGCGTGGCCGCGACGTGCTTGACGATCGAGAGGCCGAGCCCGGTGCCTCCCGTGGAACGGTGCCGGGCCGGGTCGACCCGGTAGAACCGCTCGAAGATCCGGTCGATCTCGTCGGACGGGATGCCGATGCCCTGGTCGACGACCGAGATCTCGACCGACCCCTCGTCGGACTTGGTGGTCACGAGGACGGTGGAGTCGATCGCGGAGTAGGAGACCGCGTTGGCGACCAGGTTGGCCACCGCGGCGGTGACCTGCTCCTCGTTGCCGTAGACCTCGAGCCCCGGGGTGCCGCCGGTGACGATGTCGATCCGCTTGGAGTCGGCGTCGATCGCGCTCGTGTCGACGGCGATGCCGATGACGTCGTCGATGCTCACCGAGGTCGGGGTCTCCAGCGGGTCGTCGGCCTGGAGCCGGGACAGCTCGATGATCTGCTGCACGAGACGGGAGAGCCGGTCGCTCTCGGTGAGCATCCGGCCGGCGAACCGCTTGACCGCCTCCGGGTCGTCACTGGCGTCGGACACCGCCTCGGACAGCAGCTTGATCGCGCCCACGGGCGTCTTGAGCTCGTGACTGACGTTGGCGACGAAGTCGCGGCGTACGGCCTCGACCCGGCGCTCGCGGGTGCGGTCCTCGACCAGGGCGAGCACCAGGTGCGAGCCGAGCGGCGCGACCCGGGCGGTGACGTGGCGGGCCGGGGCGGTGGGGCGGTCGATGAGCAGCTCGGTCTCGCGGATCTGCCCGTCGCGGCGCACCTCGTGGACCAGCCGGTCGAGCTCGTCGGAGACCAGCACGGAGCCGCGCACCAGCCCGAGGGCGTACGCCGGCGCAGAGGCCTTCACGACGGTGTCGGTGTCGTCGACGATCACCGCACTGCTGCGCAGCACCGAGAGGACGGTCGCCACCTCGGGCGGGACCACGGGCTCCTGGTGCGTGGGAAGCGTGGACTGCTGGCGGTCGCTGATGTGCCACGCGAGCACGGCTCCGCCGGCGACGACGGCACCGAGGACGGCGGCGAGGAACGCCTGTGTCGTCGGGTCCACAACTACGATGGTAGGGCTGCCGTCGCACGTCGTTCGCTTCCGCGGCGTGGGGGGCACCGAACGTTCATGTGTAGTTCACGTCGTCACCCCGACTGGACACCTTGTCTACCTACGGTGGCGCCATGCGCGAAGCTTTCCACGACCAGCTCGAGTCGATCTTCGACGACCTCGCCGCGATCTGCTCCCAGGTCGAGGAGGCGGTCTCCGGGGCCACCGAGGCCCTGCTCGGGGGAAACGCCGAGATCGCCGAGCGGGTCATCAGTGCCGACGCGGCCATCGACCAGGCCCGCGTGCGGGTGGAGGACACGGCGTTCTCCTTGCTCTCCCTCCAGCAGCCGGTCGCCGGGGACCTACGTGTCGTCGTCGCGGCGCTGCGGATGGTGACCGAGCTCGAGCGGATGGGCGACCTCTCCGTGCACGTCGCCAAGATCGCCCGGCTCCGCGTCCCCAACATCGCGGTGCCGGAGGAGATCCGGCCCACCATCAGCCGGATGGCCCAGGTCGCCGAGGACATGGTCAAGGCGGTGCAGCTGGTGATCACCACCCGCGACGTGAACGCCGCCCTCGAGGTCCGCAAGGACGACGAGGAGATGGACCAGCTCCGTCGCCAGAGCTTCGTCGAGCTGCTCTCCGACAGCTGGTCGCACGGGGTCGAGGCCGCCGTCGACGTGGCCCTGCTCGGCCGCTACTACGAGCGGATCGCCGACCACGCGGTCTCGGTCGCCAGTCGCGTCGTCTACATCGTCACCGGGGAGTTCCCCACCGCCATGCGGGCCTGAGGGCTTGCGCCTGCCGCCGGCCCGGGGGAGCGGTGGGTGGGCAATTTCTCTCCACAAGGAGAACGGTTGCTGAGCCACCGCCAGCCGGGTGAGACGGTCCTCAGCGACCCTGGTTGGCCACGGCAGCGGCGGCTTCGGCGGCTGCGTCGGGATCGAGGTAGCGGCCGCCCCTGACGGTGGGCCTCATGTCGTCGTCGAGCTCGTAGACCAGCGGCATCCCGGTGGGGATGTTGAGCCCGGCGATGTCGTCGTCGCTGATGTCGTCGAGGTGCTTGACCAGGGCGCGCAAGCTGTTGCCGTGCGCAGCGACCAGCACGGTCTTGTCGGCGCGCAGGTCCGCGGTGATGGCGGACTCCCAGTAGGGCAGGAACCGGGCGATGACGTCCTTGAGGCACTCGGTGCGGGGCATCTCGGCGCCCAGGTCGGCGTACTGCGGCAGCCCGGCCTGGGACCACTCGGACGAGTCCTCGATCGGCGGCGGGGGCGTGTCGAACGAGCGGCGCCAGAGCATGAACTGCTCCTCGCCGTACTCCTCGAGCGTCTGCTTCTTGTTCTTGCCCTGCAGCGCGCCGTAGTGCCGCTCGTTGAGCCGCCACGAGCGGGTGACCGGGATCCAGTGCCGGTCGGCCACGTCGAGCGAGATCGCCGCGGTCGTGATCGCCCGGCGCAGCAGCGAGGTGTGCACGACGTCGGGCGCGAGGCCGGCGTCCTTCAGCTGCTGGCCACCGCGCTCGGCCTCGGCGCGGCCCTTGTCGCTGAGGGGTACGTCGACCCAGCCGGTGAAGAGGTTCTCGGCGTTCCAGGTGCTCTCGCCGTGGCGGAGCAGGACGAGGGTGTGTGGCATCAGCCCTCGCTGGCGCAGCCGTAGGGCTCGGCAGGGGCGCCCGAAGCGCTGTCGCTCGGGCTCTCGCTCTCGGTCGGGCTCTCCGTCGGGCTCACGGTGGTGCCGTCCGTGGGCACGTCACCGGGAGACGGCTCGGTCGTCGGGGACTCGGACTCCTCCGGCTCCTGCTGGGACGGGTCGAGGCCGTCGTAGGCGTCGCAGGCGAAGACGATCGGCACGTCCATCGTGACCGTGTCGCCGCTCTCGAAGGTGAGGGTCAGCTCGACGACCTGGCCGGCGTCGAAGTCACCGCTCACCGTGATGGGGTCCTCGTTGACGAGGTTGACGAACCCGCGCGCGGCGATGTCGATCGACAGGTCCGACGGGTCGACCGTCAGGTCGGCCCAGTCGCCCGCGCCGGCCACCCCGGTCAGGGTGGCGGTCTCGTTGTCGGGGGAGTTGTTGCTCAACGAGGCGACGAAGGTCCCGGAGTCGGGCTGCGCCGCCACGATCACCGCGGACAGCACCTTCACGTCGCCGTCGCGGTTGTTGGTGCCCGCGGCCGGTGTGTAGACCCGGTCGGTCGCCTTGCCGAAGCCGCACGAGCCGAGCAGCGGCAGTGCGAGGACGAGGGCTCCCGCGACCAGCCGGAGCGAGCGTCGGGTCTGCATGGCACAGAACACTAATGGACGCGGTCGGTCGCGGCTAGAGCGGCTCCTGCGCGAGCCCGACGTGGGTGCCGGCGAAGGCCAGCCCGACCACGACCAGGACGGTGTAGGTGCCGGCCACCCACAGCAGCCGGGAGGCGCCGATCTTGAGCCCGAGCTTGAGCGGCAGGTAGGTCCAGCGGTCCTCGTTGTCGGGCACCAGCCCCCACAGTGCGGTCAGCAGATGGACGCCGATCCCGAGCAGCGCGGCCAGCCCGGTGATGAGCAGCTCGGGCGGGGAGCCCTTCTCCTGGCCGCCCCAGCCGCCGTAGGAGAGGAAGGCCGGGTAGAGCGCGTACGACGCCGCCCACGGCAGCCACGACAGGAAGCCCTTGCGCAGCCAGACCCACTGCCCGAGCAGGCCGATGGCGAGCGAGATGAGGTAAGCCGACCCGGCGTACAGCCCGTTGGCCACCGACAGCGGCACCACGAGGAAGATCGCGAGGGCCAGGCAGAACCACACCGTGCCCGGGTCGAGCCGGCCGTCGGCGAGCGGCTTGCCCGTGCGCCGGTGGCGGGCGTCGCGCTTGCGGTCGACCAGGTCGTTGAACCAGCCGAGGATCACCTGGCCCACCAGCACCGTGCCGAGGATCAGCAGGAGCTCGCGGCTGGGCCGCCCGGCCAGCGCGCGGCGACGGTCAGGCCGACCGCGGTGATCAGGGCCTGGCGCGGGTGGGCGGACCGGACGAGCAGGAACGGCGTCAGGTTGCCCAGCTTGAACCGAGGCTGCTCGGGCTCCTCAGCTGTCCTCGGTGAGGTCGGGCTCGGGTCATCGGCCTCGGGCGCCGGCTCGGCCACGGTGTCGGCGTCGGCGTCGCGCCCGCGTTCCGAGACGGTCGCGGCTCGCGCCTCGCGCCGCTCGGCGGCGCGCTGCTCGCGGGCCTGCCAGCCCCGGCTGGCCGTCGTCGTGGCGGTTGGTGCTCGGTGGGGCCGGTGCAGCGGTCTCCTCGGCCGGACCGGACCGCACCAGCGGTCCCCGCAGCCTCACGCCGGGCCGCCCTCCCGCGACCCCAGCGACCCTCTCTCGCCATGCCCCGAAGTATTGACCACGGGGGGTCAGCGGGCAGGGCTTCGGTGCCGATGACCTGCGATTTCACCTGGAGCCTGTTCGGAGCCTGAGAGAACGCCAAGTCCGACGCGGGCTCCGGCCCCCCTCGCAGCATGAGCAACGGGCCTTTGTCAAGTGCCGATTGTGCCTCTGACCTGCGGAAACGTCGGTCGGAGACGACCAGTGGCGTGTTAGACTGGTCACCTAGGAAGGGGAACTTCACATATGACTTTCACCGTCGGCGAAACGGTCGTTTACCCGAATCACGGGGCCGCCATCATCGAGGACATCGAGATGCGGACCATCAAGGGAGAGGACCGTGAGTACCTCGTACTCCGGATCGTCGCCCAGCAGGACCTCGTGGTGCGAGTGCCGGCCTGCAACCTCGACCTCGTGGGTGTCCGCGACGTCGTGGACAAGGCGGGGCTCGACCGGGTCTTCGACGTCCTGCGCGCGGCGCACGTCGAGGAGCCGACCAACTGGTCGCGCCGCTACAAGGCCAACCTCGAGAAGCTGCACAGCGGCGACGTGATGAAGGTGGCCGAGGTCGTCCGCGACCTGTGGCGCCGCGAGCGTGACCGTGGCCTGTCGGCCGGCGAGAAGCGGATGCTGGCCAAGGCGCGCCAGATCCTCGTCTCCGAGCTGGCGCTGGCCGAGCACACCAACGAGGACAAGGCTGAGGCCATCCTCGACGAGGTTCTCGCCTCCTGAGCGACGCGCTCAACGATCTGCTCATCGACCCGCCCGAGCCTGAGCTCGGGCGGGTCGATGCGTTGGGGACCGTGGTGGAGACCGACCGCGGGTCGCTGCCGTTCGCGCTGATGCACGGCGAGCCGCTCGTCGCCTGCGCCGCCTGGGCACTCGGCGAGGCCGGGGTCTTCGTGGTCGACCTCGGCACCAGCTGGGCAGCGGTGACGGATGCGGCTGTCCCGTTCGTGCTCCACGACCCGCTCTGCCCGATGACGCCGCCGGAGTTCCTCGCGGAGTGCGTGACCCATGCGGCCGAGAGCTCAGCGGTGACGGTCGGGGTCCGGCCCGTCACCGACACCGTGAAGGAGCTGGCAGACGAGCGGGTGGGCGCGACGGTCGACCGCAGCGCGCTGGTCCAGGTGGTCTCCCCGGTGGTGCTGCCGGCCGCGGTCGTGGCCGCGCTCGACGGCCCACCGACCACCGACTTCGCGGCGCTGGTCGCAGCCTTGGCTCAGCGGTTCCCGGTCGAGACCCTCGAGGCGTCGGCCGAGGCCCGTCGAGTCGCCGACGAGGGCGACCTGCGGGTGCTCGAGGCGCTGACGTCGCCACGTCAGTAGAGCGCAGCGCCTCGCAGGGAGGGGTACGCCGACAGCGGGGGCAGCCCGTCCAGCCTGCCGTCCCCTGGGCCCTGTCCGGCGATCGGGTCGCCAGCGGCATCGAGGTAGTAGATCCGCGGGATCGCGTTGTCCACGACCAGCAGGTCCTCCGGGTCGTAGCGGACGGCGCCGGCCACCTGGTTGAGGACGTTGAGGACGACGTAGCCGTCCTGCGACGGCACCGTCGTGGTCGTCCCGTCGGCCAGGTCGAACCGGACGGCCGCCACCGCGGGCGGCAGCCGGTCGACCCACTGGACGAACCACGCGGAACAGTCCCGTGGGAACTCGCCGTCGACCAGCCCGCAGCCGACGCCCGTGGTGTAGCTGGTCCCCAGCGACATGACCCCCTTCTCCTGGACTGCCGGGTCGGACGGGAAGACGGTCATCCCGGAGGCGAACTCGGCGCTGAGGAGGTGGATCCAGCACTCGCCCCAGTGGGCGCCGTCGGCCGACTCGAGGGCCACGACGATCTCGAAGGGGGTCTCCACCACGCCCTTGACGACCGGCGCGCCCGCACCGAAGACGGCGTCGGTCGCCGTCCGGCTCTGGTTCCCGTCCCGGCAGGAGTCCAGCAGAGAAGCCTGGTCGTTGACGTGAGGTGCCTCGGCCACCGGGTCCTGGGCGTGGCCGGGGTCCGAGCCGGTCGCCACGGCGAGGGCGCCACCGACGACCACGACAGCGGTGACCGCACCGGCGACGGCGGTGCCGAGCCGCCGTCGGAGCAGGCGGCGCCGGCCCTCTGCGACCTCGGCGCCCGGTGCGGGCGGAGAGGGTGGCGCGACGGTGGCGCGGTCGAGGAGGTCCTGAAAGCTCTCGGGCGTCATCCGCGGTGCTCCCTGTCGTTTGATGGTTCGGTCATCAGCTCGTGGAGGGCGGCCAGCGCCCGGGAGGTGTGGCTCTTGACCGTTCCTTCGGCGATGCCGAGGTCGTGGGCGGTCTCGGCGACCGACAGCCCGAGCCAGTGCCGCAGCACCACGGTCTTGCGCTGCATCTCGGGCAGCCGCTGGAGGGCGGCCACGAGATCGTGTCTGGTCGTGAGGTCGGGTGCTCGTTGTTCGCGGTCGTGTCCCTCGAGACCGCTGCGCTCGCGGCGCCAGGGTCGCCGGGACTCGTCGATGGTGGTGCGGGCCAGCGTCCGACGGACGTAGGCGTCCTGATTGGAGGCCCTGCTCACTCGCGGCCAGACGACGTACAGCTTGGCCAGCGCGGTCTGCACGACGTCGTCGGCTGCATGCCAGTCGCCGCAGAGGCTGTAGGCCAGCCGGCGCAGCCGGGGCCGCGCCGCGGCGACGTACGCCTCGAACTCGGCGTCGCGCTGGCTCCGTCTCACGGCAGCAGGACGGAGGTCGACGTTGGTTCGGTTGTCACAGAAGCTGTTCGGCTACCGCGAGGTCCTCGGGGAAGGTCACCTTGAGGTTGGCCGCGCCGCCGTGGACCGCGACCACCGGCAGGTCGGCGTACCGCTCGAAGCAGGCGGCGGTGTCGGTGCTCTCGTAGCCGTCCGCGGCGGCTCGCCGATGCGCCTCCAGCAGGGGTACGGCGCGGAAGGCCTGCGGGGTCTGCACGCCGGCCAGGTGGTCGGCCACGGGGTGCAGGTCGCGGCCCAGCAGCCCCGGCAGCTCCACGACAGGGACCGCCCCGCCGTGCTCGCGGGCGGCCGCGATCGCCGCCTCGAACAGCTCCTGGCCGGCCAGCGGTCTGGCACCATCGTGGACCGCGACCACGTCGATGGTGCCGGCGTCGATGTCCTCGGCCAGGGCCTGCAAGGTCGCCCACTCCGAGGCGTGCCGGGTGGCGCCGCCGGGCACCAGGTGGATCTCGCGGTCACCGAGAAGAGGCGCGACGGCGTCGCGGACGGCGTCCTCGTCACCGGCGCGGACGCCGAGCACCAGCCGCGCCAGGTCGGGGACCGCCAGGGCGGTGCGCACCGAGTGGCCGAGCACGGTGGTGTCACCGAGGGGCAGCAGCACCTTGTTGGTGTCCGCGCCGACCCGACTGCCCGACCCCGCGGCGAGGATCACGACGGCGACGGACACGGACAAACTGTTACATGCCTGTTGCACGGAGAGCGTCAGGGGAAACACGCCGTCCCTAGGTTCGGCGGCGTGACTCCACGTCCCGACTCCATCGAGTGGCAGCCGGTCTGCCGGCTCGCCGAGCTCGAGGTCGAGCGAGGGGTGGCCGCCCTGGTGCACGGCCAGGCGGTTGCGATCTTCCGGGTCGACGAGACGACCGTCTACGCGCTGGCCAACCACGACCCGTTCGACCGGCACGCGACCCTGGCGAGGGGCATCGTCGGCGTCAACGGGGACGTGCCGTTCGTGGCCTCGCCGGTGCACAAGCACGGCTTCGACCTGCGCACCGGGCAGTGCCTGGACGACGCGCACGTCTCCGTCGCGGCGTACGACGTCAAGATCGTCGAGGGCGTGGTGCTGGTCGGGCACCGGAAGACCGCGGCTGCGTAGGAGCGGCGTCCCGGAGCAGCGCCAGCGCCAGGGCGGGGTAGGCGACAACCGAGAGCAGGCCGGCACAGACCAGCGCGGCTGATGTCGTCTGGCTCATCGTCCCTGTGGCGACCCCGATCTGGCCGGCGGTGACCAGGAACGGCAGCGAGGTCGCCTGGAGCAGCCCCGCGGCCGCCACGGAGCGGCCGTCGTACCCACGGGCCAGCAGCAGAGCCGGCAGCCCGCGGACCACCAGGAGAGCGACCGCCAGGACCGGGACCCGGGCCAGGGCCGAGGGGTTGTCGAGGAGCCCGGACAGGTCGAGCCGCAGCCCGCTCGAGACGAAGAACACCGGGATGAGGAAGCCGTAGCCGAGCGCCTCGAGCTTGAGGCGGAAGTGGGGGTGCGACGACGTGTCCCTGTCGACCAGACCGACGACGGCGCCGGCGAGGAACGCTCCGAGGATCGTCTCCAGCCCGAGCTTGCCGGCCAGGGCGACAAAGCCGACGAGCAGCAGGACCGCCGCCCGGACCCGGATCTCCGCCGTGGTGTCCTGCAGTCGCGTCACGACGGTCGAGAGGCTCATCGAGCGTGCCACCGCGAGGGCCGCGACCGCGGTCACCCCGACCAGGCCCGCGAAGAGCAGCAACAGCGCCACCCGGGTGCCGGTGCTCGACTCGCTGGTCGAGAAGAACAGGGACAGGAGCACGATCGCCGCGAAGTCGGCGACCGAGGCGGCCGCCACGACGGTCTGGCCCAGGGATCCGTCCAGACGGCCGGCATCCTTGAGCACCGGCACCACCAGTCCGAGCGAGGTGGCCGACAGCGCGACGGCGAGCAGCACCGGGCTGCTGACCCAGCCGGCCGCGTCCAGCCCGCCGCCCACCAGGAGCCCGAGCACCAGCGTGACGGCGTACCCGGCCAGCGCCAGCCGGAGCACGCTGCCGCGGAGCTGGGCCAGGTCGATCTCGAGCCCGGCGAGGAAGAGCAGGAAGGCGAGCCCGAGCACCGCCACGACCGAGACCACGAGGTCCGCCTCGACCCAGCCGAGCACGCTGGGCCCGACGACGACACCGACGACGATCTCCAGCACGACGGCAGGCACCCGGAGCCGTGGCACGAAGCCCAGGGTGAGTGGCGCCAGCAGGGCGATGACGCTGACGACGAGCAGGTTGGTGAACCCGACTTCGGGCATGGAAGCTCCCGGGGAGGAGTGATGAGAAGAGTGAGAGGAGGAGCGAGCCGGAGCTCAGCGCTCGAGGTCGCGGAAGGCCTCGAGCAGTGTGGCCTGCGCCTCGGGGGAGAGCGTCTCCACCGGCACCGTGCCGAGCATGCTCAGGGTCTCGCGCATCTGCTCGAGGTAGCGGTCGCAGGCGTCGCAGCCGCGCAGGTGCCTCTCGAAGCGGCGCCGGTCTCGCCAGCCAAGAGACCCTTCGAGATAGCCGGTGATCACCTCGACCACTTGCTGGCAGGGCATGTCAGCCACGTCAGCTCCCCTGCAGGTAGGCGGCGAGCCCCGCGCGGACGACGGTGCGGGCCCGGTGGAGCAGTACCCGCTGGTTGGCCTGGGAGATCTCCAGCATCGTGCAGACCTCGTCGGAGCTGTGGCCGAGCACGTCGCGCAGGGTCAGCACCAGTCGTTGCCGGTCGGGCAGCATGTCGAGGATGGCGCGGAGCTCTCGGCGTACCTCACCGGCCAGCACCGATCCCTCCACCGCGGCCTCTTCCGGCCAGGCCGCCGGGGCGGCCCGCCAGTGACCGGGGTACGCCTCGCCGGCCGACTGGAACAGCGCCGGGTCCAGGCTCGGCCCGGCGTCCTCGCCGGCCAGGCTGCTCCACGGCAGGGTGCGGTGCTCGCGGACTCCTCGGCTCTTCGCGGTGTTGACCAGGATCCTGAAGACCCAGGTCCGCAGCGACGAGCGACCCTCGAACCGGTCCAGCCCCTTGAGCACGGCCAGCCAGGTCTCCTGGACGACCTCCTCGGCGGAGGCTTGGGTGGAGACGAAGCTGCGGGCCAGGGTCAGCATGGGTCGCGACCAGTCCGTGACGATCTGGGAGAACGCCGCCTCGTCGCCGGCCCGGAGCGCGGCGACGAGGTCACTGTCGTCACGGGCCACGCACGAACCCTAGGGCGTGTCCTCGTCATGCGCGGTACTCCGGGTTCTCGAAGTCGAAGCGTGTCCCGGCGTTCCACTCCGAGCGCTGGTTGCCGTAGCTGGGCACGCCGCCGGCGTCCTTCAGCATCTTGGCGAGGTGCATCAGGTTCCAGGTCATGAACGTCGTGTTGCGGTTGGTGAAGTCGTTCTCCGGCCCGCCGCTGCCGGGGTCGAGGTACGACGGCCCGGGCCCGGCCTCGCCGATCCAGCCGGCGTCGGCGTTCGGCGGGATCGTGTAGCCGACGTGCTGCAGCGAGTAGAGGACGTTCTGGGCGCAGTGCTTGATGCCGTCCTCGTTGCCGGTGATCAGGCAGCCGGCGACCCGGCCGTAGAAGAGGTACTGGCCCTTGTCGTTGAGCTCGCCGGACAGCGAGTAGATCCGCTCGATCAGCTGCTTGGTGACGCTGGAGTTGTCACCGAGCCAGATCGGGCCGGCCACCACGAGGATGTCGCTGGCGAGGATGCCGGGGTAGAGGTCCGGCCACGCGTCGTTCTCCCAGCCGTGCTCGCGCATGTCGGGGTAGACCCCGGTAGCGACGTCGTGGTCGATGAGCCGGATCTCGCTCACCTCGACGCCGTGCTTGCGCATGATCCCGGCGCTGGCGTCGACCAGTCCCTGGGTGTGGCTCGGCTCGGGACTGCGCTTGAGGGTGCAGTTGACGAAGGTGGCCTTGAGGCCGGTGAAGTCGTGCTCGGCCATGCGGTGTCTCCTGTTTGTTTGCTGGTTGTCGGGTTCGGGGTGGTGGTTCAGAGCAGCTCGGCGTCCTGCTCGACGCAGAGCAGGGCTGGTCCGTCGGTGGCAAACAGCTCGGCCATGGCGGCGTCGAGCTGGTCTCGGTGGGTGACCTTGAGGCCACGGGCGCCGCACAGCTCGGCGTACGCCGCCCAGTCGGGGTTGGTGAGCGAGGTGTGCCAGACCGGGTAGTCGGCGGCCAGCTGCTCCTTGCTGATCTTGCCGAGCGCGTTGTTGTTGAGCAGCACGTGCTTGATCGGGATGCCGTGGTGGACGGCAGTGGTCAGCTCCATGGCGTACTGGCCGAAGCCACCGTCGCCGGTCACCGCGACCACCGGCCGAGTGGGGTCGGCGGCCCAGGCGCCCATCGCGGCCGGGTAGCCGAACCCGATCGAGCCGAGGTAGCCCGACATCAGCACCGGCTGCCCCTTCGACTCGAGGTAGCGGCCCAGCGAGTAGGCGTGGTTGCCGACGTCCACGGCGACCACGGCCTCCTCCGGCAGGTGCTCGGACAGGGCGGCGAAGACGGCTGCCGCCGACACCCCGAGGCCGCGGTCGTCGGCGGCCCGGCGGGCCTTCTCGGCGCGCCAGATCGCCCAGCGCTCGGCCACGTCTGCACGCTGGTCCTCGGCCGCCGCGCCCGCTTCTGCGACGGCTGCGCCGAGCGCGGGCAGGACGAGGGCGGCGTCGCCGAGAAGGTCGGCGGTGACGGCGTCGAAGCGGCCGATCGCCGTGGGGGTGTCGTCGACCTGCACGATGGTCTGCCACGGTGCGATGCCGGTGTGGTTCGAGAACGACGCACCGACGACGAGCAACAGGTCCGCCTCGTTCATCAGCCAGCTCGCGACCGGAGTGCCGCTGCGGCCGAGCACACCTGCTCCGAGCGGGTGCGTGTCCGGGACAAGCCCCTTGGCCTTGAACGTCGTCAGCACCGGCGCCCCGAGCTGGTCGGCCAGCGCGACCACCTCGTCGCGCGCGCCACGGGCTCCATGGCCCACGACGATCACCGGGCGCCGGGCGCCAGCCAGGAGCTCGGTCGCCCGGGCCATCGCGTCGGCGTCCGGCGCGACCGGCCCTCGCGAGTAGCGGCCATCGGGAGAGCCGGCCGGCGCCTGCGAGGGCTGGGCCTGCACCTCGTCGGGGAGCACGAGGTGCGCCACGCCGCGACCGTCCCGAGCATGCTTCACCGCGAGGGCCGCCAGCTCGGCGTGGTCGCTGCCGGACTGCACCGTTGTCGTCGAGATCGCGACGTCGCGGAAGACCGCGCCGAGGTCGAGGTCCTGGAACGCACCGCGGCCCAGGACCTTCGACGGGACCTGGCCGGACACGGCCACGACGGGCGCCCCGTCCAGCTTGGCGTCGTAGAGCCCGGTGAGCAGGTTGGTGGAGCCCGGCCCGGCGATCGCGAAGCAGGCCGCCGGCCGGCCGGTGAGCTTTCCGTAGGCACTCGCGGCGAAGGCCGCGGCGCCCTCGTGTCGGATGCCGACGAAGCGCAGCTCGCCGCGTTCCTCGGCCCGCCGGAGTGCGTCGGCGAAGCCGAGGTTGGAGTGGCCGACCATCCCGAAGACGGTGTCGACGCCGTGGGCCACGAGGGTCTCGACCAGGACGTCCGCGACGGTGCGCGCGGGTGGGACGGTGTTGGGGAGGCGGACCCGGACGCCGTCCGTGCCCTCCTCGACCTCATAGGCGGGCACCCGGTCGTCGAGGTGCTCGGCCAGCGCACCCGGTGGCGCGCCCGTCGCCGGGTCGTAGTCGTAGCCGTGCCAGGGGCAGCGCAGCAGCCCCTTCTCGATCGAGCCCTCGCCCAGCGGTCCACCCTGGTGCGGGCAGTGGTTCTCCAGCGCACCGAGCCGGCCACTGCACCGCGTCATGGCGATCGAGCGACCGTCGACGACGACGCTCCTGACGCGGCCCTCTTCGGGGACGTCCTGCGGCGCCACCGGGTGCCACGTGTCCGTGCTGCTCTCCATGTAACGCTCCCGTCGCGGGTCAAGACCAATGCGGACCAGTGCCATCCGACCGGCGCCGCGTTACAGGGCCCGATCTCAAACACCGAAGGATCGACGTGGACCTCACCCACACCCGCACCGCCCTGCACGGGACTGCCGAGCTGCTGCTGGCCGGACCGCAGTACGCCGAGAGCGGCACCATCCGGCTGCGCGTCGTCCCCGGCGGCATCGCCACCGTGGCCGCGCCCGACCTGCGCCTCGAGGGGATCGAGCTGGTCGGCGCGCACGGCCGGCATCCGCTGCGTGGCCGCTACGCCGACATCGCCGCCGCGATCGGTGTCACCCCCCGCATGCTCGACGACGTCTACAGCGGCCGGGCCGACGTGACCGTCGACGATGAGGTCGACCCCGACCCGGAGGCCCTGCGCACTCTCGTCGACGCACTCGCCGTCGGCGACGCCGCCCTGCGCGCGTTCGCCCCCGACGAGGAACCGGTCCTGTGGCCCGAGCACCTCGACGTCGCGATCTCGAGCTCGGAGGTCAACTACGGCGCCTCGCCGGGCGACGAGCACCTGTCCGAGCCCTATGCGTACGTCGGCCCGTGGACGCCGCGCACCGGAGCGTTCTGGAACCAGTCCTTCGGTGCCGCGCTGCCGTTGTCAGCGCTGGGTGGTGCCGACGCCGTCGCCGACTTCTTCCGTGAGGGCGCCCGGCTCGCCGCCGCCGGCTGACGGGTCCAGCCGCATCCCTACAGTCCGTCGGGGATCTCGGCGGTCAGCACGTCGTCGCCACCGAACGCGGCGTCCTGCCAGACGAGCCGGTTGCCGGACAGTGACGGGAAGCCCTGCTGACCGCCCTCGGGCACGAGGTTGTAGATCTTCCCGGTGGCGAGCGAGGCGAGGTAGAGGTCGGTCTCCGGGAACGGCGAGTCGCCGCCCGCGACCCCGGCGGTGAGCGCTCCCGTCTCCTCGGCCCACACGACGTACTTGTCGTTCATGGTGACGCCGAACGGCGAGGCGCCGCCGCTGAGCTGGAAGCTCTGCCCGTCCGAGGTGAACAGCTCGATGTGGCCACCGTCGTCGACCGCGACCAGGTTGCCGGCGTACGCCGAGACGGAGATGACCGCACCGTCGAGCTGGCCGACCTGTGCGACCTGGCCGCCGGGCTGCCAGACCAGGACCTTGCCGCCGTCGGTGCCGATGCCGACCACGCCGGCGCCGGTGCCCAGGCCGGTGAGGGTGTCGCCCCGGAGCCCGGTGACCTGGGTCTTGGTGACCTGCCCGCTGGCATCGACGTACGAGACCGTGTCATTGGCGCCGACCCATGCGGCGCCGGCGTCGGAGCCGGCCAGCCCGGCCGCGAGCGTCGCCTCGAAGGGCACCTGCTCGAGCACGACCGCAGAGCTGCCGCCGGCGGTGTAGCGGGTGACCTCGCTGTTGAGGTCGAGCGTGACCAGCGCGTCGCCGGCGAACGCGAGGTCCGCGACGTTCGAGCTGCCGCCGAGGCTCGGGGTGGCGCCGCCGACCTTGGTCGAGGCGAGGAAGCCGAAGTTGTCGCCGTCGCCGCTGACGTCGAGCCACGCGACGCTGTCCTTGCTGACGACGGGGTGCAGCTGGGTGGCCGGCGAGGCCGAGACCGTGTCCCCGGCCAGCTCACCGGTGTCGGGACAGCCGGCACAGATCTTGTTGGCGTCGAAGATCTCCCGTGCGGTGCGGAGCACGACCGGGTCGAGCCGGGAGTCGACGATGACCTGCTCGATCGCGGCCCGTGCGTCGAGGAACCCCGAGGTCGGGCCGAGCCGGGTGGTGAGGGCGGCGTAGACGACCTTGTCGAAGGCCTGCGCCTTCGGCGAGTCGTTGCCCGGCTTGCCATCGATCTTGGCCAGGTTGACCCGGATCGACCAGAGCGCGTTGTTCCAGATCGCGGAGTTGTAGTGCACGCCGCCCTGGTCCTGGCTGCTGAAGCCGAGCAGCTTGAGCCGGTATCCCGGGTCGAGGGCGCGGAGGTAGTCGTCGAAGTCGTTGCCGGTCTGCATGTAGCGCAGCGACAGGCTGCCGTCGGGGTTCCTGGTGCAGAAGATGGTCTCCTCGGTGTAGCCGGTGCAGCCACCCTCGAAGATCGCGATGCTGTCGGTGCCCTTGACCCGGTTGCCGATCACGTTGCCGAAGTAGTCGGAGAAGCTCTCGTTGAGGGCGCCTGACTGACCGGTGTACTTCAGCCCCGCCGAGGTCGCGGTGACGCCGTGGGTGATCTCGTGGCCGGCGGTGTCGATCTCGACCTCGGTCACCTCGGCCTGGCCCTGCGAGGTGGTGCACGGGTTGCCGTAGACCATCTGCGGCTGGCGCAGCGAGCTGGTGAAGAAGGAGTTGCAGAAGTCCGAGGGGCCGTAGTGCACCGACGAGACCATCGAGCCGCCCTGGCCGTCCCAGGAGTTGCGGCCCAGGGCCGCGTAGTAGTCGTAGACGTCGCGGCTCAGGGCCTGCGCGGCCATCGCCTCTGCGTCGCGGATCTTGGTGTCGGGGCTGACCACGAGCTTGCCGGGCAGCTGCGAGCTGTTCCTGACCTTCGAGGCGTCGTACGTCGAGATGCCGCCGGTCTGGGCCTGCTGGTTCCACGACGGCGTGGTGGTGTCCAGCAGTGCGACGCCCTTGCCGGTCTGGACGCCGTGCCCGGTGAGGGTGCCGCCGATCGGGTTCGGGCCGGTGATCTCGACCGAGTTCGGGTCCGGGGCCGCGGTGCGGGTCCCGGACAGGTGCACGCGATGCAGGTACGTCGCGGCCGAGGTCGCCCACGGGAGGGCGACCTTGCCCTCGCCGGTGACCTGCTGGACGCTGAGGATGTCGCCGGTGGTGGCATCGATGAAGTAGTTGGCCGCGGCCAGGGGAGTGGTGAGGTCGCCCGTCGTGGCCACCGGGACCAGCCAGGCGAGCACGCCGGCGCCGCGCGGCATCACCACGAGCGACGGCGGGGACTGGGCGGTGCCGGCCGCAGCCTGCTCGGCGATCGCGCGTGCCTGCTCGGCCGGGAGCCGCGGGTCCGTCAGCACCGTCAGCCCGGGGTGGACCCGGCCCCGGACACCGGTCACCCGGCCGTCGCGCTCCACGAAGACGAGGGACGCGTCGAGGACCGGGACGTCACCGACGGCCTGGGTGGCCTTCGTGGTGACGATGCCCGGCACCGTCACGGTGTCCGGCTCGCCGAGCCGGAGCACCGTGGAGTCGACGCCGAACAGGTCCGGCCCGTAGCCGTCCATGAACGCCGTCGGGTTGCCCGGCCACGACCCGCCGCTGAGCTCGGAGAGGTAGCCGGTGACGTCGTCCTGCCGGCCGGTCCAGCCGGTGCCGGTCTCGTCCCGCAGTCGGTCGATGGCCCGCTGCAGGGTGGTGAGCCTGGTCTGCACGTCCGAGCCGCCGGCGGCACCGCCCGCGCCCGGGTCGCCCTGGTGGTCGCCGACCCAGGTCTCGGAGACGATCAGCGTCACCGGCCCGGTGGCAGGACCGGACCCGTTGTCGTCGGAGTCGTCGAGGCCGGCGATGCCGGTGTCGCAGCCGGTGGCGACCAGGGCCACCACCGCCACGAGCGGCGCCAGCCAGGTCACGCGCCTACGCAACATCAGAGCCCTCCAGGGATGGCGGCGGTGAACACGTCGTCACCGCCATAGGTGGCGTCCTGCCAGACCAGCTGGCGGCCGGAGATGGACGGGAACCCCTGCTGCGCGGGGGCGGGGTGCAGATCGTAGATCTTCCCGGTCCCGAGCGAGAGCAGGTAGAGGTCGGTCTCCGGGTACGGCGAGTTGCCGCCCGGGACGACGGGGGTCTGGATCCGCGCGGTGGCCTCGGCCCACACGACGTACTCCCCCGACATGGTGGCGCCGAACGGCGTCGCGTTCTGGGTCACCTGGAGGGTCTGGCCGTCGGCGGTGAACAGGGCCGACCGGTGGGAGTCGTCGATCGCGAAGACCGGGCCGCCGTACGTCGCGGCCGAGAGGATCGCGCCCTGGAGCTGGCCGACCTGGCGGGCATCGCCGCTGCCGGGGTTCCAGGAGAAGACCCGGCCCTGGTCGGTGCCGACCGCGACCGTGCCGCCGCCGGCGGCGATCGAGGTGATGGTGTCGCCCTGCAGCCCGGCGAGCTCGGTCTCGAACTGCTGTCCGGTCGAGTCGACGTAGTGCACGATGCTGCCGCTCGAGAGCCAGGCGGCGCCCGCGTCGGAGCCGGAGAAGCCTGCGGCCAGGGTGGCCTCGGGCCGGACCGTGTCTATGACGGTGCTGCCCGAGCCGTCGGTGCGGGTGACCCGACCGCGAAGGTCGAGGGACATGATCGCGTCGCCGGCGAAGGCGACCTCGACCGCGTCGGGCGTTGCCGAGAGCGACGGGGCCCCGCCGTCACCGAGGGTGGTGGCGGCGGCGTAACCGGCGAAGTCGGAGGTGGAGCTCAGGTCGAGCCAGAGCACACGGTTGCCGGAGATCGAGGGGTGCAGCTGGGTCTGCGACGACGTGGTGACGCTGTCGCCGGCCAGCTCGCTCGCGGTGGGGCAGCCGGTGCAGATCTTGACGGCGTCGAAGACCTCGCGGGCGGTGCGCAGCACCACAGGCGCCAGCTGGGAGTCGATGATCACCTGCTCGACCGCGGCGCGGGCGTCCACGAAGCCGCTGGTCGGCGTGAGCCGGGTGGCCAGCGCGCCGTACACCGCCCGGTCGAAGCGGTGCGCGAGCTCGGACGTGTTGCCGTCCTGGCCGTCGATCTGGGCCAGCCTGGTCCGGATGCTCCAGAGCGCGTTGTTCCAGATCGCCGAGTTGTAGTGCACGCCGCCGAAGTCCTGCCGGTAGTTGATGAGCAGGCCCAGCCGCTCGCCGGGCGAGAGGATGCGCAGGTAGTCGTCGAAGTCGCTGCCGTTGAGCATGTAGCGCAACGACGCGGAGCCATCGGGGTTCGGCACGCACAGCTG
Source organism: uncultured Actinomycetota bacterium (assembly GCA_963798045.1). Classification (GTDB taxonomy): domain Bacteria; phylum Actinomycetota; class Actinomycetes; order Propionibacteriales; family Nocardioidaceae; genus Nocardioides. The sequence goes on along the minus strand of CAWCSB010000032.1, from coordinate 106,527 downwards.
GCTCTGCGGGGCTCCGGCACACGCGTCCTCACCGATCGCCACGCTGTCGTTGGCGTGGATCAGGTTGCCGATGACGTTGCCGAAGTAGTCGGAGAAGCTCTCGTTGAGGGCGCCGGACTGGCCGGTGTAGAGCAGCCCGGCGGAGGTCGCGGTGACGCCGTGGGTGACCTCGTGCGCCGCGATGTCGGGCTCGACGAAGGTGCGGCTGAGCTGCTGGCCCTGCTGGACGCACGGGTTGCCGTAGACCATCTGCGGCTGGCGCAGGTAGGCCGAGAAGAATGCGTTGCAGTAGTTCTCGGGACCGAAGTGGACCGAGCTGACCAGTGGTCCGCCCTGGTCGTCCCAGGAGTCGCGGCCGAGGGACTCGTAGTAGTCGACGATCGTGTGGCTGTAGGCCTGCGCCGCGATCGCCTCGGAGTCGGTGATCCTCGTGGTCCGGCTGCTGACCAGCTTGCCGGGCAGACCGGACTCGTTCCTGAGCGTCGAGGCGTCATAGGTCTGGACCGCGCCGGTGCGCTGCTCGGCGTCCCAGGCGTCCGTCGTGGTGTCGGTCAGCTCGACGCGGTCGCCGTTCTGGAGTCCGAACGCCGTGAGGTCGCGCCCGAGGGGGTCGGTGCCGGTGACGGCGACGCTGTTCGGGTCGGGTGCGGTGCCGCTGCGTCTCGCGGCGCTCTTCCCCAGGTGAGGCACGGGTGGGAGGACCTCCGCCGACACCGGCCGTACGTCGACCAGGTCCCCGGTGTGGGCGTCGATGTAGTAGCGGCCCGCCCGCATGTCCTCCGGTGTGACGCCGACGACCACGACCTCCCACGCGAGCACCCCGGCGCCGCTGGGCACGACCACCAGCCGGGCGGTGCCGTCGGTCGTCCCGCCGGACGCCTCGGCAGCGGTGTTGGTCGCCTGCTCGGGACTGATCGTGGGGGTCGTGCCGACGGTCAGTCCCGGGAAGACCCGGCCCTGGACGCCGGTGACCCGCTGCTCGTCGGTGTTCGCCGGGCTGCCGCGACCGGTGATGACGAGAGAGGCGTCGAGGACCGGCACCTCGCCCAGGGCCTGGGTTGCGCGGGTGGTCGTGACGTGGGGGACGGTCTCGGTGTCGGCGTCCCCGAGTCGCAGCGTGGTGGAGTCCACGCCGAACAGGTCCGGCCCGTGCTCGTCGATGAACACCGCCGGGCTGCCGGGCCAGGAGCCGCCGGACAGCTCGGCGAGGAAGCCGGTGACGTCGTCCTGTCGGCCGGTCCAGCCGGTGTGGGTGTCCGCGCGCAGCCGCTCGACGGCATCGCGGAGGGCGCCGATCCGGGCCGCCGCCTCACCCCCGGCCTGGTGGCCGCGGACCCAGGCGTCGGAGACCACGAGCGTGAGCGGCTCCCGGTTGTCGTCGGTGCCCTCGATCGGGGTCTGGCATCCGGTCACGAGGAGCCCGAGCAGCGCCACGGAGGCTGCCGTCCGCAAGAGGCCAGTCGTCCCGCGTCCGCGCATGTGGGGCGGACGGGTACTCATCATGGCTACGCGATGGTCGGGGGCCGGTCGTCCCGAAGTCAATGACCCGTCCGGACACACCGAAAGATAGTCCTCCCTGGGACTCCTGAATGTGGCCCAGACCTGACACCATGCCCGCAGCAGCACGCCCCTCGCGGCGTGCTCTCCTTCTATGGACCCGATCTGAGGAGTGGTGCACGTGGCGTGTCCTACGTGTTCGTCCGACAACCCGGAGGTTGCGTCGTACTGCAACCGCTGCGGGACGTCGCTGCGGGCCGGTGATGCGAGGCGCACGGCGTCGTACGCCGTCCAGTCCGCTGAGGGGGTGACGCAGTTCGCCCTGATCTCGACGGTGATGCCGCACACCTCGCGGCGCTCGGCCGACAACTACCGCTGGGCGATGATCTTCTCCGGTGTGCTGATCCTGGGCGCGACCGCGCTGGGACTGCTGCCGATCGCCATCGCCGCGGCCGCCTTCCTGGTGCCGCTGGCCTACCTCGTCTACATCGACGACGTGAACCTCTGGGAGGAGGCGCCCGCCGCGGTGGTGGTGGGGCTCTTCATCGCGACTGGTGCGCTGTCGGTCCTGGTCTCGCTGTTCTTCTTCGAGTGGGTCTTCGACTCGCAGTGGGCGAGCTTCGCCGGCGGCGGCCCCGCCCGCGGCGGCATCGGCTCGCTGTCGTTCCCGGCGCTGCTCATCTTCGCCGTGCTGCTGCCGGTGATCGCGGAGGTCGCCAAGAACGTCTTCGCGGTGCTGCTCGCCGCGCGGCCGCAGTTCGACGACATGATCGACGGCCTCACCTTCGGTGTCGCGGCCGGCACCGCCTACGCAGCGTTCGAGACCGTCGTCGTCTACTCGTCGGTCTTCACCGCCCAGGACTTCCGGACCGAGCAGGGCATCGCGTCCTGGATGGTCGTCGTCCTCAACGTGATGGTCGTGAAGTCGCTGATCTACGGCACGGCCACGGGCATCGCGGTCGCGTCGTTCTCCGGCAAGGGTGAGGGGTACGACGGCTTCACGCCGGCGTACTTCTCGAACTTCGGACTCGCGGTCGGCGCCAACGTCCTCTACTGGGTCGGGGTCCGGCTGATGGCCTACCTGCCCTTCGGCAACGCGCTCGGCCTGATCTGGGGCTTCGCCATCCTGGCCGCGCTGGTCATCAAGATCCGGATGATGCTCCAGGCGGCCCTGCTCGAGGCCGCGATCGAGGCCGTAGCCAAGGGTGACGGCTCGGAAGACAAGCGCTCGACGTTCGTGGAGACGTTCTGCCCCGAGTGCGAGAACATGCTGCTCGCCAACGCGTCGTTCTGCGTCGCCTGCGGCACCTCGGTCCGCTCGAGCTCGCGCCAGGCCAGGTCGGCCATGGGGATGAGCGCCGTGCCGGCCGGGGCGCCAGCTGTCGACTTCGCTGATCCCGTCGATCCCGCTGCCCCCACGGATCCGACGACTCCCGGCACCGATGGAGGTGCCCTGTGAGCACGCCGCAGACTCCGCCGCAGGCCAGCGCGCCGGTGAAGTCCTCCGAGGAGTACTTCAACAGCAGCCGGCTCAAGGTGATCGGCATGATCACCGCGGCCACCGTCGCCGTCGGCGCGCTCGGCGGCATCGCCGGCGTCGCCTTCGACCCCGACCCGGTCAACAAGGACAACGTGATCCAGCCGGGCGGGGATGGTGGCACCCGGCTCGCGCCGCAGTCGCTGGGCAGCCCCGGCAACTCCTCCCCGCACGGCGGCAGCGCCATGTCGCCGTTCACGTCGCGGGTCCCGGGCTCCGACGCGACCTCGTCGCCCAGCTCGGTGGGCAGTGTCTCGCCCGGCTCGGGCGGGTTCACCGACGCGCCGACCGACTCTGCCACCGACATCCCCACCGAGCCGACCGACGGCGGTTCGACCTGTGAGGGCGGCTGTGGCGAGGTCATCGAGTCGACCGGTGTCGCCATCTACGTGCCGCCGAACTGGAAGGTGGACTTCAAGGACGAGAACCGGGTCTTCCAGAGCGACGGCAACGGCAACTTCTCGTTCGCGTTCAGCTACTCCGACGACCCGGCCGCCTCGGCGGGCGACGTCATCACGCAGAACCTGGAGAACCTGCTGCCGCCGGAGAACTACACGCAGCAGCGGACCTCCGACGTGGTGGCGCTCGAGCCGTTCGGGTCGGTGGTGTCGCTGGCCGGCATCGAGTACGAAGCGCTCTGGGTCGACAACCAGGGGTCGGTGAGCATCCACGGCCAGATCTACGTGGGCGTCCGCCAGGACGGCACCGTGCTCGGCATCCTCGTCGAGCACATCCCTGCGGAGGAGTTCGAGTCGGCGCTCGAGGACATGACGCCGATCCTCGACAACTCCTTCAACCGCTTCGGCGGGCTCGGCTGAGCTGGCCCGACCAGCACCGTCTCGGGGTGTCCGTCGCAGCAGCGGCGGGCACCCCGAGCAGCTTCTAGTCCTGGACGACGAGGGCGGTGGCCAGCGCGGCGACCCCCTCGCCACGGCCGGTGAGCCCCAGGCCGTCGGTGGTCGTCGCGGAGACTGACACCGGGGCACCGATCGCCCCGCCCAGCGCGGCCTCCGCCTCCGCCCGACGCGGGACCGACCTTCGGCCGGTTGCCGACCACCTGGACCGCGGCGTTGCCGATGCGATAGCCCGCTGAGCGCACCCGCCTGGCGGTCTCCTCGAGGAGGGCCGTGCCCGAGGCGCCCGCCCACTGCGGGTCCGACGTACCGAAGTTCGACCCGAGGTCGCCCAGGCCGGCCGCGGAGAGCAACGCGTCGCAGAGGGCGTGGGCGGCGACGTCGGCGTCCGAGTGGCCTTCGAGCCGCTGCGGCTCGTCCGGCCAGGCCAGCCCGGCCAGGTGGAGAGGCTCACCTCGTCCGTCTCGGCCCGTCGGCGTACCTGTGCACGTCGACCCCCAGCCCCACGCGGGGCAGCCCCTGCTCGTTGCCGGGTTCGCTCACGCGCCGCATCATGCCCGGTCCCCCTCGGCTGCGCGTAACGAATGGGGTGTCGTGGGGGACAATTGCGCCGTGAGGAACTTCCGCGGTGCCTGGTCGCTCGCCGGCCTCGCAGCCGGTGCCGCGGGACTCGCGACCAGCTACTTCGTCGCCATGGCGATGACGATCCGCGAGTCGCCGGTGGTGGCCGTGGCCGAGCTGATCATCCGGCTCACCCCGGGCTGGCTCGCGGAGTACCTCATCGGCCTGGTCGGGCACCTGGACAAGCCGCTGCTGCTGCTCGGCATCTTCGTCGCGCTCGGGGTGGTCTTCGCCTGGGCCGGGCGGCTGGCCCTCCGGACCTGGTGGGCGCCGTCGATCGTGTACGCCGTGCTGGCCTCGATCGCCGCCGTCGCGGTGTCCGTGCAGCGCGGTGCGACCGCGATCGACGCCGTCCCGGTGGCGGTCGGCTTCGTGACCTGGCTGGTCACCCTGTCCTTGCTCACCGAGCCGTTGCGCACCGTCGAGCTCGCCCCGGAGCCCGCCGAGCCTCCGACCGAGGTGGACGTCCTCGGACCGGCACCCGCCTCCGGCGAGCACGGTCGACGAAGCTTCGTGATCCGCGCCGGCGTGATCGCGGCCGGGGCCGCGGTGCTGGGCGCCACCGGCCGCAGGGTGGGCCGCGGACGACGGCACGTCGAGGAGTCGCGCCGGCTGCTCCGGCTGCCGGACGTGACCGAGCCACGGGTGCCGGCGGCCGCGCGGGTCGGTCTCGCGGACGTCTCCCCGTGGCAGACCGGGAACGGCGACTTCTATCGGATCCACACCGCGCTCGTCGTACCCGCGATCGAGCCGAAGAACTGGTCGCTGCGGATCCACGGCAAGGTGGAGCGTGAGATCACCCTGAGCTACTCCGAGCTCGTCGACCGGCAGGACACGGAGGCCTGGATCACCCTCAACTGCGTGTCCAACCCGGTCGGCGGAGACCTCATCGGCAACGCCTGGTGGAGCGGGGTTCGGCTCTCCAACCTGCTGCGGCTGGCCGGGCCGCACGAGGACGCGGACGCAGTGCTGCAGACCTCGGAGGACGGCTGGAACTGCGGGACGCCTCTGTCGGCACTCACCGACGACCGCAACGCCATGCTCGCGATCGCGATGAACGGCAGCCCGCTGCCGATCGAGCACGGCTTCCCGGTCCGGACGATCGTGCCGGGCCTCTACGGCTACGTCTCCGCGTGCAAGTGGGTCGTCGACCTGGAGGTCACCCGCTTCGACGAGATCTCGGCGTACTGGACCGACCGAGGCTGGAGCGAGAAGGGCCCGGTGAAGCTCGCGTCGCGGATCGACGTGCCCCGGTCGGGCGCGGACGTGCCGTCCGGAGCCGTCAGCTTCGGTGGCGTCGCGTGGGCACAGCACACCGGCATCCAGGGCGTGGAGTTCTCCGTCGACGGCGGCGACTGGACGGACGCCGAGATTGCCGCGGTCCCCAACGACGACACCTGGGTGCAATGGAAGGGCGTCGCCGTGGTCGAGGAGGGTGACCACACCGTGCGGGTGCGCGCGATCGACAAGGACGGCCAGGTGCAGACGGGCGTCGAGCAGGACGTGCTACCCGACGGGGCGACGGGGTGGCACGGCAGGGACTTCTCGTGCACGTAGGCACCTAGTCTCTTTCCGTGACGGACTTCGCCTCGCGCACTGGTTGCGCCCTGGTGGTCGGTGGCAGCGGCGGGCTCGGGCTCGCCGTCGTACGCCTGCTCGCGTCGCGGGGCTCCTCGGTGGCGCTCACCTATCGCTCTCGCGCGGATGCCGCCGAGGTCGCCGTCGAGGGGGCGCGCTCGTGGGGCCAGCACGCCTCGGCGCACGAGCTGGATGTCACGGATCCCGCCGCGTGCGCGGCCGTGGTCTCCGACGTGGTTGCGGCGTACGGCGGGCTGCACACGCTCGTCCACGCGGCCGGGCCGCACGTCCCGATGAAGCACCTGTCCTCGGTCGACCCCGCCGAGATGGCGAACCAGCTCGCGGAGGACGCCGCCGGCTTCTTCAACGTCGTCCACCCCGCCCTGCCGCACCTGCGCGCCGCTGAGGGTTCGGTGGTCGCGGTCACCACCGCCGCGACCGCCCGCTTCCCGGTCCGCGACGGGCTCTCCTCGGCCCCGAAGGGCGCGGTCGAGGCGTTGGTCCGGGGCCTCGCCGTCGAGGAGGGCCGGTACGGCGTACGTGTCAACGCCGTCGGTCCCGGCATGCTCACCGATGGCATGGCCGCCCGGCTGATCTCCTCCGGCGAGCTGTCGGAGGAAGCCCTGGCCGTCGCTCGTCGCAACATCCCGCTGCGGCGCTTCGGCACCGCGACCGACATCGCAGAGGCCGTCTGCTTCCTGGCCTCCGACCGCGCGGGCTTCATCTCCGGGCAGAAGCTGGACGTCGACGGTGGGTACTCGGTCTGAGGAGGACCAATGAAACGTGAGGAGCTCGTCCAGCGGATGGGCACAGCGACACTAGGTGTGTTCGACGTCGCCTCGACCTACCTGGGCGTGAAGCTCGGCTTCTACGCGTCCCTCGCCGAGGACGGGCCGGCGACGGCCGCCGAGCTGGCCGCTCGGACAGGTACCAACGAGCGGCTGGTCCGCGAGTGGCTCGAGCAACAGGGCGCCACCGAGCTGCTGGACGCGACGAACGACGGCGGCGAGTGGCGGTTCGCGCTGCCGTCCGGTCACGCCGCCGTGCTGCTCGACCCGGACGCCCTGGACGGCGTTGCCGGCACCGTCCACTCGCTGATCGCCGATCTCGCGCAGGTGCCGCGGCTGGTGGAGTCGTTCCGCACCGGCGTGGGCATCCCGTACGCCGACTACGGTCCCGACGAGGCCGAGGGGCAGGCGCGCGGCACCAGACCGGTCTATCGGGCCGAGCTCAAGAGCTGGCTGGCCGCCGTACCCGACCTCGCGGAGCGGCTCGCCTCCGGCACCGCCCGGGTGCTCGACATCGGCTGCGGTATCGGCTGGTCGAGCGTCTGCATGGCGCAGGCACATCCGGGACTGATCGTGGACGGCGTCGACCTCGACCCCGGCTCGATCGAGGCCGCCAGACGGGTCGCCGAGTCCGAGGGGGTGACCGACCGGGTCCGCTTCGAGGTCCGCGACGCCGCAAGCCTGGCCGGCGCGGGCTACGACCTTGCGACGATGTTCGAGATGCTCCACGACCTGGCCCGCCCGGTCGAGGTCCTTCGCGCGGCCCGGGAGGCCTTGAGCCCGGAAGGCGTCGTCCTGGTCGCCGACGAGCCGTGCGGTGACGCCTACGCCGGGCCGGCCGACGAGCAAGAGCGGCGCCACTACGGCTACAGCGTGCTGCACTGCCTCCCCGCGAGCATGACCGAACCGGGCTCCGCCGCGACAGGCACGGTGATCCGCCCCGACGTCGTACGGCGGTACGCACGCGATGCCGGCTTCTCCGTCGTCGAGGTCCTGCCGGTCGAGAGCGTGGCCTTCCGGTTGTACCTGCTGCGACCGTGATGCCTGCTGCTCACGTGCGGCGGTGGAAGCTGTATTTGCCGGTGGGGAGTTGGGTCATGTTGTAGCGCTGGTCGTGGGCTCGGGTGTGGTGCCAGGGGCAGATCATGATCGAGGTCGTCGCGGTTGGTGTGGCCGCCGTCGGCCCAGCGTTTTTTGTGGTGGATGTGGGATGTGCCGGGTGGTGCGTCGCAGCCTTCGACTTCGCAGCCGCCGGCTTCGATGGTCTTGACGATGCGTTGGGCGTCGTTGGCGAAGCGTTGTCTGCGGCCGAGGTCGAGGACCTGGGACTTGCCGTTGAGGACGGCGGGGATGATCCCGGCCGTCGGCGGCCAGGCGTCGGGCCTGGCCGGGGGAGATGGGTTCGCCGGTGTCGAGCCGGGCGGCTTTGAGGTCTCCCATCAACGTGTCGAGGGCCATGAGGATCACGGCGGTGGCGTTGAGGCCGCCGGTCTTGGGGAGGCGCTTGGTGGGGTAGCGCGGCGATGTAGCTCGCACAGCGCCAGCCCGAGCCGTTCGGGGGTGGGCAGTCGTTCCCCGAGGGGTCCTTGGCGGCTTGGTGCCTGGGGGCGGCGATCGCCAGCAACGCTTTCTTGAGGGCGGCGCCTTCGAAGGTGGGCAGGGTGAACCGGCCGTGGACCTTGCCGTGCCCGTCGTCCCAGAGGGTGAGGCGGGTGGCGGCGTGGGCGTCGCGTTCCTCGCGTTCGAGCAGGGCGGCTTCGTGGGCGTCGGCGGTGTCGGGGTCGATGACTTCGAGGATCCGGCGGCCGAGGATCTTGAGCGTCTTGGCGTCGAAGTGTCCGGCTTGTTCGAGGAGGTGGCGTTCGGCCTGCTCGACCACCTCCGGGTCGAGGTCGGTGGGCAGGTCGGTCAGGGCGTGGAGGATGGCTTCGGCCTGCTCGACGTGCACGCGGCCGGTGGCCAGGGCGGTGCGGGTCAGGTCGTGGCCCTCGAGCCGCTGGGCGAGCCGCATGGCGCGGTGGGCCTGGACCCGGGTGGTGCGGGTGGTGGCCGCGTGCCAGTTGGCGGTCGAGGACGCGGCGGTGTCGCCGGGCAGGTCGATCCGGTCGGCGTGCTTGAGGAGGCGGGCCTGGAGCTCGGCGACCTGTGCGGCCAGTGCGGCCTGAGCTCGGCCAGGGCGGCGGTGGTCTCGGCGGGGTCCATCGACCACAGCGGGATGGCGGCGACCGAGCCCAGCGCAGAGCGTGCGTCAGCGATCGGCGGAGGTCACCCGGTGCGGGTGCTGCGCGATCGCTGTCATGACACCTATTCCAGCACCGCCCACCGACACCCGCTGGGGGCCGGAATCCCGTTGTGGATAACGGGTTCCGGTGCCCCGGTTGTGGACGGAAAGTGGTTTGTGGGTCAGTCCCAGGGTGGGCTGCGGTGGTCTCGACAGGCTCGACCAGCGGTGGGCGAGCGGGTGCCTTGGTTGCGGTGGTTTCGAGGCTCAGGCGCCAGGGCGCCTTCGCACCTCAACCACCGTCAGTCCGCAGCCGGACCGCCGGCGACGACCCGATAGCCAGCCTGCCGCAGGCAACCACGGGCCCGATCGAGGCTGGTCGCTTCCAGCGGGGCCTGCGGTGGTCTCGACAGGCTCGACCAGCGGTGGGCGAGTCCCAGTGACCTGTGGGGGCGACATAGATTGACCGCATGGCTGAGCTGCAGATCCGGGTGCCCTACACGGCGTGGGGCGAGGGCGAGGAGTGGGAGACGGGCTACGTCGAGCTGATGAACGACCTCAGCACGGCGATCAAGGACGGCGGCCTGGGCACCGACGGCGACGCCGACCACTTCGACGAGTTCATCTGCTTCTACCTCATCGGCGAGAACGTCCGGGACATGGCGAGCGCGGCCCGCGAGGTGCTGGTGCGGCACGGCCTGCGGTCCGCCGCGACGGGCTTCCTGACCAACCCGAGTGCCGAGGACGGGCACGGCACTCCGATCGCGCTCTGACGCGCGGCTACCAGTTCCCCGGCGATGCGGGCAGCGGGTGCGCGGCGTCGTGGATGACGTACGCCGTGCCACCGGAGCCGCCCAGCCAGACCGACTCGAACTGCGCCCGGTCGTAGGTACGCCGCACGCCCGAGGACGACGCCGCGGCCGGGTCGTTGGCGACCACGTCGCCGGTCGCGGTGAAGCCCACGATCACGAGCAGGTGACCCGCCGTGGACGAGATGGGCGCGCCGTACAGCCCGCCCGAGGAGAAGGACACCGAGGCGATCACGGGGATGCCGGCCGCGACGAGCGACTCGGCCTCCGACAGTGATCGGAGCCGGGTGACGAAGGCGGAGAGCCCGCGCGAGGCGGCGTACGCCGTGTTGAACGGCCAGTTGCCGGTGCCCTCGTAGGAGAAGTCGTAGGTACGCCGCGCCACCTCGTCGACCCAGGGGTCGGGGCGGGAGCCGACCCACGCATAGGAGCTGGGAGCAGGCAGCCGGCCGTAGTAGCCCAGCACCATCGCGGTCGAGGTTGGCGAGCACCACGCCTCGCCACCGCCGCCGTACTGCGCGAACTCACCGCGGTGCACCATCTGCGAGTAGCGCGGCACGTCGAGCACGATGCCGGACGCGACGCCGGGAGCGGAGACAGCGGGGGCCGACGACGGGAGCCGGGACGCGGCCGCGCCCACGAAGGACACGGAGGGCGACGGTGACGACGCGCCGGCTCGGCGCATCAGCCGCACCTGGAGCTGGTAGGAGTCGGCGGACGACGTCGCCTTCCACGTGTCGACGTCGACGCGGCCCAACGCGTCCGACTGTCCGGGCACCGAGGTGCGCCGCACGTGCTTGTCGGAGGACGCCCAGCGCCCCAGCACCATCCACCGGGACCGTGCGGACGAAGTGGACAGCCGCACCCGGATCTCCACCCAGCTGTTCCTCGGCGTCACGGCCGACCACGACGCGATCAGCTGGCTGAAACCGAAGCCGGGCGCGACGGAGTTCGAGGTCCACGAGCCCACGTCGTACGACGTGCCGTGGTAGGCGCGCCGCTTGGAGCTGTCCTTGAGCACCAGCGCCCCGTGCTTGAGCCGCAACCCCGACGAGGCGCCGGCGCGGAAGCCGGGGCCGCCCTCCCACCGCGAGAACGCCACCTGACGTGCCGACGGTTCACCGGCCGAGGGCGGGGTCACGCCCACCAGCATCCCGGCGGGGAGCAGACAGAGCAGCAGCAGTCGGCGCACGCATCGAGATTATGTCACTCCCGTCACTTCGGTCACACGATCGCGTCTTTCACTTTCGCGGCACAGGCTGCCCTGCCCGGCTACTCTGCGGACTGGCCGGCACCCCAGGGAGGCGCCGCCAGAGGGAGTCCTGGCACATGACCCAGAGCCTGTCGGGCGTCCTGCTCGTCGAGGATGACGAGGCGGACGCGATCCTCGTCCGCGAGTGCCTGCGCGAGGCGGGGCTCGCCGACGACGACCTGATCTGGTGCCGGACGGTCACCGAGGGCGTCGAGGCGTTGGCCGACAAGCCGTCCTGCGTGTTGCTCGACCTCGGTCTTCCGGACGCGGAAGGGCTGTCCGCGCTGCACACCATCGTCGCCGAGGTCACCACGACCCCGGTCATCGTCCTCACCGGCCGCCACGACCGCACCGGGGTCGACGCGGTTGCCGCGGGCGCCCAGGACTACCTGATCAAGGACGACCTCACGCCCGAGCTCCTCGACCGCACGATCCGGTACGCCGTGCAGCGCCGGCAGACGCAGCTGACCGAGGTGCAGCTGCGCGAGGAGCGGTTGCTGGCCGCCGAGAACTCCCGCCTCGAGCGCGGGCTGCTGCCCAAGCCGCTGCTCCGGACCGGCTTCGTCAGCTGCGCGAGCCACTACCGCCCAGGCCGGGCCCGCGCCGTGCTCGGCGGCGACTTCTACGACGTGGTCGAGCTGCCCGACGGCCCGGTCCGCGCCGTGATCGGCGACGTGATGGGCCACGGCCCCGACGAAGCCGCGCTCGGCGTCCATCTCCGGGTCGCGTGGCGGACGCTGGTGCTCGCCGGCGTGGCCGACGACGAGATCCTGGTCGCGCTCTCCCGCCTCCTCGAAGCCGAGAGCCCCGGCGGCATCTTCGTGACCGTCTGCGACGCCACCATCGACCGAGACCTCGGACTGACCATCCGGGTGGCCGGCCACCCGCCGCCGATGCTGTGCGCCCAGGGGGTGGCCAGCTACCTCGACGTGGCGTTCGGCCCGCCGCTCGGCGTCCGCGACGAGCAGCCGCAGCCGGGCTGGCCCGTGACCCGGACCCAGATGGAGCCGGGCGCTGCGCTCGTCCTCTACACCGACGGCCTCCTCAACGCCTACCGGCAGGTCGACAGCCTGACCAGCGTCGGACTCGACGAGCTGCTCGAGATCGCCGCGGGCGCACTGGCCGAAGGGGAGTCGCTCGACGACCTGCTCGAGACCATCGTGGCGCGGGCACCCGTCCGGGCCGTCGACGACACCGCGCTCGTGGTGCTGCAGGTGGGCGAGCCGGGCAAGGAGCCCGCGACGTGACGGGGCAGGGCTGGAGTCTCCGCGTTCGGGTCACCCGCGCGATCGTCGGAGTGCTGGTCCTCCTGCTGGCGCTGGTCGCCACCGTCATCTACTTCATCGACGACGCCAAGCGCACCGGCGACGAGCTGGTCGAGCAGTGGGACCCGGCGTACGCGATCAGCCAGAACACGCTGACTGCCATGGTCAACCAGGAGACCGGCGTCCGCGGCTACGCGCTGGGTCAGGACGAGGCCCTCCTGGAGTCGTACAACATCGCCGAGCTGCTCGGGAGCTCCGCCCAGAGCACGCTGCGCAAGTACCTGCTCGACTACCCCGACCTGCTGGCCCAGCTGCGTGACCTCAACGCCGCCATCGAGACCTGGCGCACGACGGTCGCGGAGCCGATCATCGCCCAGGTGCGGGCCGGCGACAGCTCCGCGGAGCAGGCCGCCGCCGCGCCGGAGGCCGAGGCGGCGTTCGACCGGGTCCGGGCCGCGTCGAACCGGCTCACCAACAGCATCGACGCGATGCGGGTCGAGGTCAGCCACGACCGCGAGCGGGCCTTCACCCTGGTGTGGTCCGTCATCGCCTTCGGCACGGCGGTGCTGCTCGTCGCCGGCGTGGCGATCGGCCGCGGGCTGCGTCGACAGGTGCTCGACCCGATGAGCGGGCTGGTGGACCAGGCCCGCCAGGTCGCCGCTGGCAACCTCGACCTCGAGATCGCCGCCCCGGACGGTCCACTCGAGATCAAGAACCTCGCCGCGGACGTCGACCTCATGCGCGAGACGATGGCCGCCCAGATCTTGCGCATCGAGCGGGCCCGGCGCCGAGTGCAGTCGCGCAGCGCCGAGCTGGCCCGCTCGAATGCCGACCTCGAGCAGTTCGCCTACGTCGCCTCGCATGACCTCTCGGAGCCGTTGCGCAAGGTCACCAACTTCTCCCAGTTGCTCGAGCGTCAGTACGCCGACCAGCTCGACGACAAGGCCCGCCAGTACATCGTGTTCATGGTCGACGGTGCCAAGCGGATGCAGGCGCTGATCAACGACCTGCTCGACTTCTCGCGGGTGGGTCGGTCCGACGAGCACTTCGTCCAGGTGCACCTCGAGCTGGCACTGGCCCGTGCCCTGACCAACCTCGAGGAGCCGATCGCCCTTGCGCACGCGGTGATCGAGCACGACCCGCTGCCGATCGTCCCGGGCGAGCCGACGTTGCTCACCGCGCTGCTGCAGAACCTGATCGGCAACGCCGTCAAGTACCGCAGCCCGGAGCGGCCCTGCAGGGTCCGGGTCACCGTCGAGCAGCGGGGCGACGAGTGGTTGCTGACCGTCGACGACAACGGGATCGGCGTCGAGCCGGAGTACGCCGACCGGATCTTCACGATCTTCCAGCGGCTGCACCTGCGCGACGAGTACGGCGGGACCGGGATCGGCCTCGCGCTGTGCCGCCGGATCGTCGACTTCCACCGGGGCCGGATTTGGTTGGCGGAGAAGCAGGAGCCGGGTGCTAGGTTCCAACTCACCCTGCCCCAGATCCACGCCCCCACTGAGACGATGGACGACGATGACCCCGCGCTTCGCGTTGCGCCCTGATCAGGCGCTCTCGGTGCTGCTCGTCGAGGACGACCCGGGCGACGTGCTGATCGCGCGCGAGGCCCTGGCCGCCGGCCGCCTGGCGACCGACCTCCACGTGGTCACCGACGGTGTCGATGCCCTCTCCTACCTGCGGCGCACCGACGAGTACGCCGACGCGACCCGCCCGGACCTGATCCTCCTCGACCTCAACCTGCCCCGGAAGTCGGGCCACGAGGTGCTGGCGGAGGTCAAGCAGGACCCCGAGCTGCGCCGCATCCCCGTGGTGGTGCTGACCACCTCGCAGGCCCAGGAGGACGTCGCCAAGAGCTACGACCTGCACGCGTCGGTCCACGTCTCCAAGCCCGTCGACTTCGACCAGTTCACCGCGGTGGTCCGGCAGATCGACGACTTCTTCGGAAACGTCGCCGAGCTGCCCGAGTAGCCGGCCACCGCTGGTTGAGGAGGGCGCTCGGGGCTGGGACGCGGCCACTACCAGCGCGGGCTTGGGGGTTTCGAGACGCTCGCCAGCGCGAGCTCCTCAACCACCGCGCGGCGAATCACCGCTGGTTGAGGAGGGCGCTCGGGCTGGGACCGGGCACTACCAGCGCAGGCTTGAGGGGTTTCGAGACGCTCGCTAGCGCGAGCTCCCAGCCACCGTGCGGGGAATCACCGCTGGTTGAGGAGGGCGCTCTGCGCCCGTCTCGAAACCTCGCACCGGGGCTGGGACCGGGCCAGTCCCAGCGCGGGCTTGAGGGGCTCGAGACGCTCGCTAGCGCGAGCTTCTCAACCACCGTGCGGGGAATCGGCGCCTGCCCACGGCTCTCCCTATCCTTGAGAAGTGCTCAGGCTCTACGACACCCAGACCCGCGAGGTCCGTGACTTCGTGCCCCTCGAGGAGGGGCAGGCGGGTCTCTACGTCTGCGGCCTGACCGTGCAGTCGGAGCCGCACGTCGGGCACGTGCGGTCGGCGGTGAACTTCGACGTCCTCCAGCGCTGGCTGCGCCGTAACGACTACGAGGTCACGTTCATCCGCAACACCACCGACATCGACGACAAGATCCTGGTCAAGGCGGCCGAGCAGGGCCGGCCCTGGTACAACCTCGCGTACGCCATGAAGCGCGAGCTCGACCGCGCCTACGAGGCGCTCAACGTCGCCCCGCCGACCTACGAGCCGTCGGCCACCGGCCACGTGCCCGAGATGCTCGAGCTGATCGGCCAGCTGATCGCCAAGGGCCACGCCTACGCCGCGGCGGACGGCTCGGGAGACGTCTACTTCGACGTGCGCTCCTGGCCGTCGTACGGCGAGCTGACGCACCAGAAGATCGACGACATGGAGGCGGCCGAGGACGCCGACCCGCGCGGCAAGCGCGACCCGCGCGACTTCGCGCTCTGGAAGGGCTGGAAGAAGGAGACCGAGCCGGAGACCGCCGCCTGGCCGAGCCCATGGGGCCCGGGCCGCCCGGGGTGGCACATCGAGTGCTCCGCGATGGCCGGCAAGTACCTCGGCACGGCCTTCGACATCCACGGTGGCGGTGTCGACCTGCGCTTCCCGCACCACGAGAACGAGCAGGCCCAGTCCCGCGCGGCCGGGCACCCGTTCGCGTCGTACTGGATGCACAACGCCTGGATCACCACCGCCGGCGAGAAGATGAGCAAGTCGCTCGGCAACAGCCTGCTGATCCCCGAGGTGCTCAAGAGGGTGCGCGGCATCGAGCTGCGCTACTACATCGTGGCCGCCCACTACCGCTCGCACGTCGAGTTCAGCTTCGACGCGCTCGACGAGGCGGCCGCCGGCTTCCGGCGGATCGAGAACTTCCTCGACCGGGCCGGCGAGGGGCAGCCGGGCGAGCTCCCCGAGGAGTTCGCTGACGGCGATGGACGACGACCTTGGGACGCCGGCCGCCGTCGCCGTGCTGTACGACGCCGTCCGCGAAGGCAACCGCCTGCTCGCCGCCGGTCAAGACGCCGGCATCGCCGCCGGGCAGGTACGAGCGATGCTCGACGTGCTCGGCCTGGACCCGCAGGACCCGGCCTGGCCGAGCAGCGGAGGCGGCGACGCCAAGCTGACCGAAGCCGTGGACGCACTGGTGGCCGGACTCCTCGAGCAGCGCACGGCCGCGCGCGAGGCCAAGGACTTCGCCACCGCGGACGCCATCCGCGACCGGATCAAGGCCGCCGGCATCGAGATCGAGGACACCCCCGACGGACCGAAGTGGAGCCTGAGCTGATGCCGGGTAACTCGCAGCGCAAGGGCTCGATCCGCAAGACCGCCAAGAAACCGACGGCGGGCTCCGGCGGCCGGGTCAAGCGCGGCCTCGAGGGCAGGGGGCCGACCCCCAAGGCCAAGGACCGTCCCTACCACCAGGCGCACAAGGCGGCGAAGAAGAAGGCTGCGACGAAGTCTTCGGCGACGCGCCCGAAGCGGCGCAACACCACCGACGCCGAGTGGATCGCTGGCCGCAACTCCGTGGTCGAGGCGCTGCGCGAGGGTGTCCCGGTCAACGGCGTCTACGTCGCCGAGGGCGCCGAGCGCGACGGCCGGCTCCGTGAGGCGTTCCGGCTGGCGAGCGAGCGCGGCATCAGCCTGCTCGAGGTGACCAAGGGCGAGCTGGACCGAATGACGAGCGGCGCGGTGCACCAGGGGCTGGCCGCCCGCATCCCGGCCTACGAGTACGCCCACCCCGACGATCTCCTCGACCGCGCGAAGGAGCTGGGCGAGCCGCCGCTGGTCGTGGCCCTCGACCAGGTGACCGACCCGCGCAACCTCGGTGCGGCGATCCGCAGCGCGGCAGCGTTCGGCGCGCACGGCGTCGTCATCCCCGAGCGGCGCGCGGCCGGCATGACCGCGTCGGCGTGGAAGACCAGCGCCGGCGCCGCGGCCCGCATCCCGGTGGCCCAGACCGTCAACCTGGTCCGCCAGCTCAAGAGCTACCAGGACGCCGGATGCATGGTGGTCGGCCTGGCCGCCGACGGCGACATCTCGCTCCCCGAGCTCGACCTCGCCGACGGCCCGCTGGTCGTCGTGGTCGGCTCGGAGGGCGACGGGCTGTCCCGCCTCGTCGCCGAGACCTGCGACCAGCTGGTGTCGATCCCGATGGTCAACCAGGTCGAGTCGCTCAACGCCGGCGTGGCCGCCTCGGTGGCCCTCTACGCAGTGGCGCAGGCCCGCGGCTAGTGTCACTGGCCGGATGAACGTTCGGGTGCGCCGTGTCCTCATCGGCACGGCGCACGTCTTGACCTGGGCGCTGGTCTCACTCGCGAGCGCGACCGTGATCTTCCTGAACAGCAGCCGCGAGACCACCCTGGCCAGCCACGACGCCGTGATCCGGCCGGACCTGTCCAGCCACGTCGTGCTGCTCACCGGTCCGGTGCTGCCCGACGTCCGCGTGCCGTCGGGAGGCCACGTCGGCGTCACCGTCCAGCTCGGCAAGACCGACGCGCCGAGCACCGACGCCCTGATCGACCGCTACGCGCTGATCGCCAGCCAGCCGGAGGGGCCCGAGGCCCGGGTCCAGGAGGTGCTCGGCGATCTCGTGGTCGACTCGCTGGTGCGCGGTGCCGCTCTGGGGCTGGTGCCGATCGTGGTCTGGCTGCTCATCGGTCAGTACCGGCGCCGGGTGCTCTTCGCGCGCCCCCGCAAACGTCGACGGTCCATCGCCCTCGTGCTCTCGCTGGTCGTCGTCGGCGTGCTCGTCGCGCGACCGTCGGGCCAGGACGAGGAGCGGCTCGACAGCGAGGAGGAGTGGCAGCCCCTGTCGACGTTCCTCGGCCCCGGCGTCCCCATCCCGGAAGAGCTCGACGGGGTCGAGGTCCGCGGCGACGTCACCACGAGCCAGACGCGGCGGCTGATCGAGAGCGCGGTCGGGACCTACGACGAGGGCAAGACCTTCTACCGCGACGCCGCCGAGGCGGCCGCCGGCCTGGAGCTGCGCCAACCGGAGGAGGGCGAGACGGTCGTGCTGTTCATCGCCGACCGGCACGACAACATCGGCATGGACCGCGTCGCCCGGGCGGTCGGAGACGCGGCCGGTGCCGAGGCCGTCTTCGACGGAGGCGACGACACGTCGACCGGCAGCACCTGGGAGGCGTTCTCGCTCGACTCGCTGGACGCCGCCTTCGACGACGGGCCGTACGCCGACAGCAAGTGGGCGGTGACCGGCAACCACGACCACGGCGACTTCGTCGGCAACTACCTCGCCGACCACGGCTGGATCATGCTCGACGGCGAAGGGGTCGACGGTCCGGCCGGGACCCGGCTGCTCGGCGTGGGCGACCCGCGCTCGAGCGGGCTCGGCAGCTGGCGCGACGAGACCGGGCTCAGCTTCGACGAGGTGGCCGACCGGCTCGCGGATGCTGCCTGCCAGGCCAACGAGGACGGCGACCGGATCACCACGATCCTGGTCCACGACGCGAACATGGGCGACGCGGCGCTCGAGCGGGGCTGCACCGACCTGGTCATCGGCGGCCACCTCCACGTCCAGAGCGGCCCGACCGAGGTGACCGGCGAGAACGGCGCGGTCGGCTACAGCTACACGACGGGCACCACCGGCGGCGCGGCGTACGCCATCGCGGTGGGCGCCGCGATCCGCCGTCCGGCCAGCATCTCGCTGCTCACCTACAGCGACGGCCACCCGGTCGGCGTACAGCCGGTCACCCTCGACACCAACGGTGCGTTCACGGTCGGCGACTACGTCGAGCTCGACCCGTCAGAGGGCTGAATCCCCGGGCGCGAGACGTCTGAAAACGCGCGTGACCGGCGTCACCTTTGCCGAGGGTGCTCGTTGACGGACTGATACACGTTCTAGTTCTGCGCCTGGGAGGGCCCCGTGACACGTCTCGCTGCGCGCCCCAGCGCCGCCCGCACCGTGACCGCGGGCGCCGCTCTCGTGCTGGCCCTGAGCCTGGCCGCCTGCGGCTCGCAGCTCGACCCGGACGACGTGGCGGACGCCAACGGCGGCACCGGCGGGACCGGCCAGGGCGGCGAGGTCGTGTCCGGCGACACGGGCGGGGACACCACCTCCGGCGACACCACCACGGACACCTCGGCCGGAGGCAGTACGACGACCGGGGGCGGCACCACCACGACGGGCGGCGGCACCACCACGACCGGCGGCGGTTCCGGCAGCGGCGACGGCGACGGCGGCGGCGGCGACGGCGGCGACGGAGGTGGCGACGACAGCGCGCCCGACGGCGGCGGTGGCGACGTCAGCTGCGACGGCTTCAAGAACGGCCCCGGGATCACCGACTCCGAGATCACGATCGGCAACGCCTCGGACATCTCCGGCCCGGTGCCGGGGCTCTTCGAGTCATCGCAGGACGCGGTCAAGGCCTACGTCGCCTACTTCAACTCCAGCAGCGACATCTGCGGTCGCAAGCTCAAGCTCGTCACCTACGACAGTCGCACCGACGCCGGCGCCGACCAGCAGAACTACGCCAAGGGCTGCGACGAGACCTTCGCGATGGTCGGCTCGATGTCCGCCTTCGACTCCGGTGGCGCCGCGACCGCCCAGTCCTGCGGGCTGCCCGACGTCCGCTCGGCCGCGGTGACGAGGGACCGCAACGCCTGCTCCACCTGCTTCCCAGCCCAGTCGGTCAACACCGGCGAGTGGGAGAACGCTCCCGGCGAGTTCATCAAGAAGAACTACCCGGACGCCGCGGCGCACGCCGGCCTGTTCTACCTCAATGCCGGTGCGGCGGCCGAGAACGGTCCCGTCGAGGCCGCAGCGATGACCAAGCAGGGGCTGCACTTCGATGTCGTCCAGGGCATCGACGTCGCTGAGTTCAACTACGCGCCGTACGCCCAGTCGCTCAAGGACAAGGGCGTCAAGGTGGTCTTCTTCGTCGGCGCCTCGCAGCAGTCGGCGCGGCTGGCCCAGGCGATGGAGCAGGTCGGCTACAAGCCCGACATCTATCTCCGCGACCCCACCGACTACATCCCCAGCTTCGTCGAGACCGGTGGCTCCGCCGTGGACGGGACCGTGGTCTTCCTCAACTTCGTGCCGTTCGAGGAGGCGAGCACCAACGAGGAGATGCAGCTCTACCTGAGCTGGCTGCAGCAGGTCAGCCCCGGCGCCGATCCCTCCTTCTTCGGCGTCTTCTCGTGGTCGGCCGCGCGGCTGTTCGTGGAGAAGTCGGTCGCGCTCGGTGGCAAGCTCAGCCGCTCGACGCTCATCGACGCGCTCCGCAAGACCGACGACTGGACCGCCAACGGCATGACCGCACCGCAGCACGTCGGGTCCAAGCGGACCGGTGACTGCTGGCGGTTCATCCAGCTCAGCGGCGGCACCTGGAAGCCGGTGGGCGGCACCAAGTACACCTGCGCCGGAACGACGCAAGGCTGAGCGGGCCGGCCGTGAGCTCCTTCATCGCCTACACCCTCTTCGGGCTGTTCACCGGAGCGGCGTACGCGATCGCGGCCAGCGGCCTGGTGCTCACCTACAGCACGACCCGGGTGTTCAACATCGCTCACGGTGCGCTCGGCATGGTGCTGTCGTTCGTCTTCTGGGACTTCAGCGTGCGACAGGGGATGCCCACCCCGCTGGCGCTCGCGCTCGTGCTCCTCGTGGTGGCGCCGACCATCGGCTGGTTCATCGCGCGGTTCATCGCGCGCGGGCTCGGCGACGCGCCGGCCAGCGTGTCGCTCGTGGTGACGGTCGCCCTGCTGGTGCTCAGCATCGGTGCCGCGCAGCAGATCTACCCGCTCGAGTCGCGCACCGTCCTGCCGTTCTTCACCGGCACGAGCTTCAGCATCGGCGGCGCCAACCTCACGGCCCACCAGCTGATCACGATCGTCGCCTCCATCGTGGTGGCAGGCGGTCTCTACCTGCTGCTGACCCACACCCGCATCGGCACGGCCATGCGCGCATCTGTCGACAACCCGGAGCTGCTCCGGCTCTTCGGCGGCAAGCCCGAGCAGGTCGCCGCGCTGGCCTGGATGATCGGCAGTCTCGCTGGCCGGGCTCGGCGGCATCCTGCTCGTCTCCGTCGTGGGCCTGGACTACTTCCAGCTGACGCTGCTGGTCATCAACGCGTACGCCGCGGCGATGCTCGGCCGGCTCAAGAGCCTCCCGCTCACCTTCGTCGGGGCCATGGTCCTGGGACTGCTCACGTCGTACTTCCCCGGCTACGTCCACCTGGAAGGGACCTTCTCCCAGATCCAGAACGTGCTCCCGGCGCTGTTCCTCTTCGTCGTGGTGGTGTCGCTGCCCCAGGCGCAGCTGCGGATCGGCCAGGTCAAGGGCATCGTCTCGGCGCCGCTGCCCTCGCTGCCGCGCACCATGGGCTGGAGTGCGGGTCTGCTGCTGTTCGTGGCCCTGCTGGCGGGCTCGCTCTCCGAGGCGAACCTGCTGGTCGTGGGCAAGGCGGCGGCGTTCGCGATCGTGATGCTCTCGATGGTGCTGCTCACCGGCTACGGCGGGCACGTGTCGCTGGCCCAGCTGGCCTTCGCCGGCGTCGGCGCGCTCACCTATGCCAAGCTCGACGAGCCGAACCTCTACGGGCTGCTCATCTCGGTGCTGGTGGCCGCCGCCGTGGGCGCCCTGGTCGCGTTGCCGGTGCTCCGGCTCACCGGCCTCTTCCTCGCGCTGGCCACGCTTGCGTTCGCCTCGATCATGGACAAGGTCGTCTTCCAGGCGGACTGGGCCTTCGGCTACAACGGCCTGCTCCCGGCCGGCCGGCTCTCGCTGCTGGGCCACTCGGTCAGCTCGACCGGCGGCTACGTCTTCCTGATGACGCTCTTCCTGGTCCTCATCGCGTGGGCGGTGCTGCTGCTGCGTCGCGGCGTCGTCGGCCGGCTCCTCATCGCCGCCCGCGACAGCTCGGCTGCCTGCGGCACCCTCGGCCTCGACGTCCGCTGGTTCCGGGTCGTCCTGTTCGCGCTCTCGGCCGGCCTGGCCGGGCTCGGTGGCGCGCTGTATGCCGGGCTGCGCCAGAACATCGGCTCCGGCGACTTCATCTACTTCAACAGCCTGACCCTGCTCCTGCTGGCAACCACGATGGGCGTCACCTCGGTCACCGGCGCGGTGCTCGGGGCGGCCGGGCTGGCTGCGCTGCCGGAGCTGCAGGCCAGCTACCCGTCGGCGGCGGGCGTCTTCTTCATCGTCATCGCAGTCTTCGCGATCCTCCTCGCCAAGGAGCCCAACGGCATCGCGGGCTACCTGTTCCGCCTGGGCCGCTGGGCCCAGGACCGGATCGCGCCGACCATCCGGGCCAACCTGCCGACGCTGCCCGGCGGCGGAGGAACCGACGTCAGCGACGCCGACGTCGCACCCGAGGGAGAGCTGACCGGACGGGTCGAAGAGGGGGTGCCCGCACATGCGCACTGATCCGCTCCTCGTCGTGGACGACGTCGTCGTGCAGTTCGGCGGGGTCACCGCCGTCAACCACGCGTCGTTCGTCGCCGAGGCCGGCCGGGTCACCGGGCTGATCGGGCCCAACGGCGCCGGCAAGACCACCTGCTTCAACGTGATCAGCGGGCTGCAGAAGCCCACCCGCGGCAAGGTCCGGTTCAACGGCCGCAACGTCTCCCACACGCCGGTGCACCGCCGGGCCAAGCGGGGCATGGGCCGCACCTTCCAGCGGCTCGAGGCGTTCGGGTCGCTGACCGTCCGCGACAACGTGAGGGTCGCCCACGACATCCACGCCGGGCTGCTCGGCCTGGTCCGGCCCGCACGCGGCGGCCGGCTGCAGATCGACGGGCTGCTGGAGCGCGTCGGCATCTCGGCGTACGCCGACGAGCGGGCCGACTCGATCCCGACCGGCGTCGCCCGACTGCTCGAGCTGGCGCGGTGCCTGGCCGGCGACCCGCAGCTGCTGCTCCTCGACGAGCCGTCGTCGGGCCAGGACGAGTCCGAGACCGAGGCGTTCGGCGAGCTGCTGCGTGACCTCGCGTCCGAGGGCCGGGGCATCCTCATGGTCGAGCACGACATGGCCCTGGTCATGTCGGTCTGCGACGAGATCCACGTCCTCGACTTCGGCGAGGTGATCGCGACCGGCGCACCCGCCGAGGTCCGCAACGACCCCAGGGTGCAGCAGGCCTACCTCGGCTACTCCGACGACGGCGAGCACGACACCCGCACCGACCTCGAGCCGGTCGAGGCGACCACGACCATCCCGGCGGTGACCGCATGAGCGTCCCGATCCTCGAGGTGGTCGACGTGCACGCGGCCTACGGCCGCATCGAGGTGCTGCGCGGCGTCGACCTGTCGGTCCCCAAGGGGGCGGTGCTTGCGCTGCTCGGCCCCAACGGCGCCGGCAAGTCCACCCTCACCCGGATCATCAGCGGCCAGAAGAAGCCCACCTCGGGCGACGTCCACCTCGGCGGCGTCAACGTGCGCGACGCCAGGCCGGAGGAGCTGGCCCGGGTCGGACTGTGCACGGTCCCCGAGGGCCGGTCGGTGTTTCCCAACCTGACCGTCGAGGAGAACCTCCTCCTGATGTCGTACGCCGGCGTCGCGGCTCCCGCCGTCCTCGACACGGCGTTCTCCTACTTCCCGCGGCTGCACGAGCGCCGCCACCAGCTGGCCGGGACCATGTCCGGCGGCGAGCAGCAGATGCTGGCCATGTCGCGGGCGCTCGCGAGCGACCCGGCGCTGCTGATCCTCGACGAGCTGTCGATGGGGCTGGCGCCGCTGATCGTGGACGAGCTCTACGAGACCGTGTCGCAGATCGCCGCCAGCGGCGTCTCGATCCTGTGCATCGAGCAGTTCGCCCGCACCGCGCTGCGGGTCGCCGACTACGCCGCCGTGATGAGCGGCGGCCGGGTGGTCGCGACCGGCGAGCCCGCCGAGATCCTCGAGACCATGTCCGACGTCATCCTGGGAGGGGCGGCATGAAACGAGTAGTCATTCCCATAGTGGCGGCGGGGCTTGCCGCCACGTCGCTGTCCTTCACTGCGGGGTCCGCCCGGGCGGACGAGACGTCGTCGCCGTCCCCGAGCTCGTCCCCGACCTCGTCGACGACCTCTTCACCGTCCGTCGACGACCTCCGCCGACCAGCGAGCCCACCCCAGCACGCGACACCGGTGCGTTCAGCGGCTACAGCAGCACCGGCATCGCCACGCCGATCAAGATCGAGATCTTCGAGCCGACGATCCCGATCCCGACGGTCCCGCAGGCCGAGTTCGACTTCGGCTACGCCAAGGTCAAGGCCGACTCGGCCAGCACCAAGGGCCGGGCCAGCTTCATGTGGCCCGGTGACGGTGTCGGCGAGGGGCTCAAGACCTTCTTCTCCCAGCTCGGTCTGCCGACCTCGCTGGTCGAGAACGGCTACCCCGTCCAGGTCAACTCGCAGTACCCCTCGGGCGAGACCAAGCAGCACAACGCACCGTTCCCCGGCACCTCGATGACCACGACCTCGCGCGAGGGCTCCGCCCGCGCCACGGTCGGGTTCTCCAACGACTGCAACGCGGGTGACGGCGCCGGCGACGACTCGGGCGACGGCCCGGAGACCGGCGGCGGCCTTCTCCCGGGGCTCCCCGGCGTTCCGCTGCTGGACAACCTCGACGACATCCTCGGCGTGCTCGGCCTCGGCCGGGCCTCGTCGACCTCCCGGAGCTCCTCGCGGGCCGACGGCGACGACCCCGCCGACCCCGCCGACCCGCGCCGACACCGACGTCTGCCAGCTCCCGGCCGCGCTGTCGGCGCTGATCGACGTGAACGGGTACGTCGCCGACAGCCAGTCGGTCTCGGACGGCTCCGTGGTCACCTCGACCTCGCGGGCCGCGCTCGGCGACGTCCGGCTGCTCGGCGGCCTGGTGACGATGTCCGGCATCACCTCGACCGTCGTGTCCAGCAGCGACGGCACGACCGGCCAGTCCAACGGGCGGGCCGACTACGGCACCATGACCATCGCCGGCCAGACCTTCGGCTTCGGTCCCGAGGGCTACGTCGCCGCTGGCACGCCGGGCGCGATCCCGGGGCTGCCCGACAACCCGACGGCGGCCCTCGCGGCGCTCGGCATCACCGTGCAGCTGCCCAAGCCGACCTACAAGGCCGACGGCGACAAGGCCTCGGGGACGATCGAGGGACTGATCGTCACGATCGACCTCAAGACGCTGAAGCCGGTGCTCTCGCAGCTGCCGCTGAGCACGATCCTCGCCCAGATCCCGTTCCCGCCCGAGGCGGCGCTGCTCAAGAGCCTGCTGAGCTCGATCGGCAACCTGTCCCCGAAGATCGTGCTGCACCTCGGCTACACGACCTCGGCGGTCGACACGGTGCAGTCGATCCCGATCCCCGACAGCGTGCCCGACAACGACCCGACCAGTGAGCCGACCGACTCCGCGGACGACACGACCGGGGGCGCGACCGGCGGTGGCGCCGACCTCGGCGGCACCAGCGCCCTCCCGCCGGCGGACCCGTCGACCCCGGTCACGGACGCCGGACCCGACCAGCTGGCCACCACCTCCGCGACCTCCGGCCTCCCGCCGCTGTTCTCGATCCCCGGGCTGCTGCTCTTCGCCGGCCTCGGCGGGGCCCTGCTGGCCGGCAGCTACTTCCGCCGGCTCGGTGCGCTGGTGCTCGGCGCCGGCGGAGCCTGCCCGCACGGCCTCGAGTCCGGCCTTCCCGACCTGAGAAAGGTTCAATGATGACCTCCATCCCCAGGGAGAACCCCGCCAGCGGCTCCCGGCTCGGGACCGGCACCGCCCTGCCCAAGGCGGGCCGCAGCACCAGTGGCGCCGCGCCGCTGAAGAACGACAACTCCCGGCTGTTCCAGACCGTGTTGTTCTGGGTGGGCGCCTCGCTGCTCCCGCTCGGCCTCGTGGTGATCATCCTGGGCTGGTACGGCGTCGCGAACACGCCGTTCGGCTACGACCAGCAGTCGTACCTGATGTCCGGCGGCTTCGGTGGCCTCGCGCTCACCTTCGTCGGCGGGTTCCTCTACTTCGGCTCATGGCTGGCTCGCATCGCCGAGGACAACCGGGAGTCCTCGCGCCGCCTCGCCGACACCCTGCTGGTCCTCGCCGACGTCACCTCCCGCGCGGCCTCGCTCAACGACCAGGGCGTCGACGTCTCCGCGCTGCCGGTGACCGCCGGCGACGGCACCACGATGCACCGCCGCGACTGCGCCCTGATCGCGCACCGCGAGGACCTGCGCCCGGTCGGCGAGCACCAGCAGGACCTGGTCGCCTGCCGGGTCTGCAAGCCCTAGGGCATGGGAGTCATGCCCTGACCCCCCGGGCTGGCGCGTGACCTGCCGGCGTTCTGCCGCCGGCGGTCACGTGTCCGGGTGTGCGCCGTCGTCCGGTTCCGCGGTGATCGCCTCGTCCGGCTTGTTCTTCAGCACGGTCGCGATGTAGTCGGCAGCGGCCTCGAAGAGGTCGACGTCGTGGCCGGCCCGCTCGGCGAGGTACCAACGGTGCGCCAGCACCTCGTGGAAGATCTCCGCGGGCTCGAGCTTGCCGCTCGCGTCCGGCGGGGATCATCGCGGCGATCGGCTCGTAGATCTCGTCGAGCCACCGGCTCGCGACCAGGTGGCGGTCCTCGCGGCCGAGGTTGAGGGCGGCGGTGTAGGACGCGAGGTCGTTGAGCAGCCGCCGGGCCTGCGCGTCCTCGACGTGCAGCCCGGTCAGCCCCTGCAGCTCGCGCTGGTGGTGGCCCGCCTCGACGACCTTCGGCTGGATGCGGACCCGGTCGCCGTCGAAGTCGGTGACGATGTCGAGCTCGTCGACGTCGAAGCCGAGGTCGTTGAGCCGCTCGATGCGCTGCTCCATCCGCCACATCTCCGTGGCCGAGAACTCCTCCTCGGCGGTCAGCTCCTGCCACAGAGCGTGGTAGCGCGCCTCCAGCAGCTCGACGATCTCGTGCGCCTCGACCTCGTGACCCAGAGACTCGCTGGCCTGCAGGTCGAGCAGCTCGGCGAAGACGTTCTCGGTCGCGATCGTGACGTCGTACTCCCGCATCGACGTGGACAGGCTGGACCGCAGCTCGCCGGTCTCCGCGTCGACGAGGTACGCCGCGAAGCCGCCGGCGCTGCGCCGGAACAGCACGTTGGAGAGCGACACGTCGCCCCAGAAGAAGTCGGCGAGGTGCAGCCGGACGAGGAGCACCACCATCGCGTCGATCAGGGACGGCAGGCTGTCGTGGGACAGGCCGTGGCTGAACAGGCTCCGGTAGGGCAGCGAGAAGCGCAGGTGCTCGGTGAGCAGAGCGCTCGGCAGCTCCTGCCCGTTGGCGTCGACCCGGCCGCTCACCACCCCTTGCGCCACGACGGCGGGCAGGTGGAGCCGCTGCAGGTCGCGGAGGAGGCGGTACTCCCGGAACGCGATGTCCTCGACGGTCTCCTTGACGGCGTAGATCCGGTCGCCCAGCCGCACCATGCGCACCACGTGCCGGGAGATGCCGCGGGGCAGCGGGACGAGGTGGGGCTCACCCCACTCCTCGAGCGGGACCGACCAGGGCAGCGTGATGATCGCGGGGTCCGGTCGGCTCGCGACGATCCGCAGCGCCATGCATCCGAGGCTAGTGCTCGGCCTGCGCTGGGACGCAACAACCGCTGGTCGAGCCTGTCGAGACCACCGCAGCCCGGGCTGAGGGCCGACCGAGCTCGGATGGGCCCGCATCGCCGGCTGCGGTGGTTTCGACGCGCTGTCGCGGCTTCGTTCCTCAGTCGCGACGCTTGCTCAACCTTCGCTCGCCCACGGAGGCAGCTCGTTCCTCACTGCCTCCTGCTCGCTCGATCGGGATCCAGGAGTACGGCGCCCGGACCGCGTTCGGCGAGGTCGTCGCCGGGGTTGGTGAGCGCGCACGACTTCAGGCTCAGGCAGCCGCAGCCGATGCAGCCGTCCAGCCGGTCGCGGAGCAGCTCGATCCGGCGGATCTGGTCGTCGAGCCGCGGCCGCCAGTCCCTGCTGAGCCGGTGCCAGTCGGCCTTGGTCGGCGTACGCCCGTCGGGAAGGGTCGCGAGCGCCTCGCCGATCTCCTCGAGGGTCAGGCCGATCCGCTGCGCGGTCTTGATGAAGGCCACCCGGCGCAGGGTCGACTGGGGGTAGCGGCGCTGGTTGCCGGTCGTGCGCTCCGAGGCGATCAGCCCGCGGCTCTCGTAGAAGCGGATCGCCGAGGTGGCGACTCCCGAGCGCTCGGCCAGGTGTCCGATGGTCAGGGCGGTCATACTTCGACATTACTCGAACTTGCTGAAGAACTAGAACAGGTTCTAGTCTGCGCCAGTGACCGAGCCACGCATCGTCGTCATCACCGGAGCCGCGTCGGGCATCGGCCACGCCACCGCGGAGCTCTTCCGCGACCTCGGCGACACCGTCTACGGGCTGGACATCAACCCGACCGTGCCCGACGGCGTGACCTACGTCGAGTGCAACGTCGGGTCGAAGGCGGCCGTGGACGCGGCGATCGCGCGCTGCGCCGAGCAGGGCCGGATCGACGTGCTGGCCAACGTCGCGGGCATCGTGCAGTTCGGCCGGTTCGAAGGCGTCACCGAGGAGGAGTGGGACCGCGTGCACGCGGTCGACCTCAAGGGGCCGTTCTTCGTGATGCAGGCGGCGCTGCCGCACCTCAAGGCGGCCAAGGGCAACATCGTCAACGTCTCGTCCGTGGCGGGGAACGTCTCGCAGCCCTACGCCACGGCGTACGCCGCCGCCAAGGGCGGGCTCACCCAGCTCACCAAGGCGCTCGCCCTCGAGCTCTCGCCGGACGGCATCCGCGTCAACGCGATCTGTCCCGGCACCGTGGACACGCCGATCGTGTCGCACGTGGCCAGCATCTTCCCGACCGACCTCGACCCGCGGGTGGCCGACCGGCTGATGATGATGCTGCCCGGCCGGGCGATCACTCCGGCCGAGATCGGCTCGGCGATCGTCTACCTCGCCTCGCCGCCGGCCCGGATGATCACCGGTGCGGTCCTGGCCTTCGACGGCGGGATGAGCTGAGCCTCGTCATACGATGTCCGGCGCACCATGCCGGTGTAGCTCAGTTGGTAGAGCGTTCGCCTTGTAAGCGAAATGTCGCGGGTTCGACTCCTGTCACCGGCTCTGTCCTACGTCGCTGGTTGAGGAGCTCGCGCGGCGAGCGTCTCGAAACCGCGCAACCCGAGGCTGGGACGCAGTCAGGTCCCAGCGCATCGGTGCGGGGTTTCGAGACGGGCGCAGAACGCCCTCCTCAACCACCGGGGGGCGCCTGAGAGACTCGCTGCCGTGACGTCCCCGACCAGCCCGCTCGTCGAGCTCGCGCAGGCCTACGGCGTCATGACGGAGTACGCCGACTGGCGCGGTCGGCCGGTCCGGGTCAGCGCGGAGACGATCGAGGCGGTCCTGACCGCGATGGGGGTCGACACCACCGACCCGGGGCGGGCGCGGCAGCAGAAGGAGCACGAGCCGTGGCTGCGGATGCTGCCGCCGACGGTGGTGACGGTCGCGGGTGAGACGGCCTGGGTGCCGGTGCATGTTGCCGACGGCGACCCCGTCGAGGTGTGGGTCGAGCTCGAGGACGGCAGCGCCCGCCGGGCCGACCAGGTCGACCACTGGGTCGAGCCCCGCGAGATCGAGGGCAGCCGGATCGGCGAGGCGACGTTCGCGGTGCCGACCGACCTACCGCTCGGCTACCACCGCCTCAGGGCCCGCAGCGGCGACACCGAGGCGAGTGCCCACCTGATCGTCTCGCCCGCCTGGCTCGGGCTCCCCGAGCGGGCCGACCGAAGGCGTCAGTGGGGGTTCGCGACCCAGCTCTACAGCGTGCGCTCCGGCGGCAGCTGGGGGCTCGGCGACCTGACCGATCTGACTGACCTGGCCGTCTGGTCGGCCAGTGAGCTGGGCGCCGACTTCGTCCTGGTCAACCCGCTGCACGCCGCCGAGCCGTTGGCCCCGATCGAGCCCTCGCCGTACCTGCCCAGCTCGCGCAGGTTCTTCAACCCGCTCTACCTCCGCGTCGAGCGGATCCCCGAGTACGCCGCGCTGCCCCAGCACGAGCGGGACGCGGTCGACCAGCTGGTCGGCCAGCTGCCGCCCTGGCTCACTCCGCAGGACCCGGTCGACCGCGACGCGAGCTGGACGGCGAAGCGGGCCGCCCTGCGGATCGTGCACGCCGCGCCGCGGAGCGCCGGGCGGCAGCTCGACTACGCGGCGTACCGGACGCGGGAGGGCGACGCGCTCACCGACTTCGCCACCTGGAACGTGCTCGCCGAGGACCACGGCAACGACGTCCGCGAGTGGCCGGCCGACTACCGCCGCCACGACAGTCCCGTCGTGCAGGCCTTCGCGCGCGACCACGTGGACCGGGTGGACTTCGAGTGCTGGCTGCAGTGGGTGCTCGACGAGCAGCTCCAGCAGGCGCAGGCCAAGGCCGAGGGCGCCGGGATGAGCCTCGGTGTCATGCACGACCTCGCCGTGGGGGTGCACCCGGGCGGCGCCGACGCGTGGCGGCTGCAGGACGTCTACGCGCAGGGCGTCCAGGTCGGCGCCCCGCCGGACGACTACAACCAGCTCGGCCAGGACTGGAGCCAGCCGCCGTGGCGGCCCGACCGGCTCGCCGAGCTCGGCTACCAGCCCTTCCGCGACCTCATCGGCTCCGTGCTCCGGCACGCAGGCGGCGTGCGGGTCGACCACGTCATCGGCATGTTCCGGCTGTGGTGGATCCCCATCGGCCGACCGGCCGACGAGGGCACCTACGTCCGCTACGACCATGCCGCACTGATCGGCGTCCTGGCGCTCGAGGCACATCGCGCCGGCGCCGTCGTCGTCGGCGAGGACCTCGGCGTCGTGGCCCCCGAGGCCCGCGACTTCCTCCGCGCCCGGGGGATCCTCGGCACCTCGATCCTGTGGTTCGAGCACGGTGCCGACGGTGGCCCGCTCGCCGCCGAGCACTGGCGCGAGTGGTGTCTGGCCTCGGTCACGACCCACGACCTCCCGCCCACCGCCGGCTACCTCGCCGGCGACCAGGTCCGGTTGCAGCACCAGCTCGGGCTGTTGGAGGGCGACCTCGACGACGAGCTCGCCTCTGCTCGGGCGCAGGTCGAGGCGTGGCTCGCGGAGGTACGCCGCCGCGGCGTGCTCGACGACGGTGACGACGTCGTCGAGGCCCTGCACCGCTACCTGGCGCTCACCCCGGCCCGGCTGCTGTGCGTCGCGCTCGCCGACGCGGTGGGCGACCGGCGTACCCAGAACCAGCCGGGCACCACCGACGAGTACCCCAACTGGCGGGTCCCGCTGGCCGGCCCGGACGGCGTACCGGTGTCGCTCGAGGAGGTCTTCACCTCGCATCGCGCCCGCGCGCTCGCCGCCGCCCTTGCGCGCCAGCCCTGACCGTCCGGTCTAGGAGACACGGCCCAGTACTCATGGACTGCTGACTCAGGTGCAGCCGGTGTGCCACGCTGCGCGTCGAACCTGGGAGGGACCCTCTCGGAGGAAAGGCACGCCGATGACGCAGACGCCCAACCCGCCTGCTGGCTGGTACCCGCAGGACGACCAGGAGCGCTGGTGGGACGGCACCGCCTGGAGCGACAACTTCCGACCGCTCGGGTCCGGCCAGCTCCAGCAGCCCGGGCAGCCGATGATGACCGCGGGCTACCAGCAACCGGCTACGCAGCAGCCGACGTACGGCCAGCCGCAGACCTACCTGTGACCCAGCCGGTCAAGCAGAGCCACACCGGCCGCAACATCCTGATCGTCTTCGGGGTGCTGTTCCTGCTCCTCGTGGGCGGCTGCGTCGCGGGCGTCGCCATGCTCAGCAACAAGGTCAACGACGCGGTCAACGACGACTCGTGGGCGGCCCCAACAACCCGCTCACGATCACCGAGGGCGAGGCGTTCGAGGTCGACGGGTTCGAGTACGCCGACGGCTGGTCGATCGTCGGGGAGCCGGTCAGCCAGACCTGGCACCTGGAGAACCTGAAGGTGACCAACCACCGCGGCAAGGCGGACCGGCTGTTCACCGAGATCAAGCTGCTCAACGGCAGCGAGATCGTCGCCATCTCCACGTGCGCCGCAGGCAACCTCGACAAGATTCCCGAGGACACGACGGTGACCGTCGACTGCACCAGCTCGGACCCGTTGCCCGATGCCTACGACAAGATCACGATCCAGGACGTCATCTAGACGTCAGACGCCGCGGGCCGGCCGGGGTGACCAGTCCCGGTGCAGGGCCAGGGCCCGCCAGGTGAAGCAGACCGCGATGCCGGGCAGCAGCACGGCGGCTGTCGACCAGCCCTGGTCGTGGGCGAACGCCGCCCAGGCGGCGCCGACGAGCGCTGGCGTCGCGTACCAGCCGCCCTCGAGCACCACCGGAACCCGGTTGGCGAGCACGTCGCGCGCGATGCCGCCACCGATGGCGGTGATCATGCCGAGCAGCGCCGCCGGGACGATGTCGAGGCCGGCGTTCGACGCCTTCAGCGCGCCGATCACGCAGAACAGCGCCAGGCCCGCGGCGTCGAGGGTGAGGATGAGGTTCTCCCAGCGCGCGACGGCCGAGTGCCACAGGAACGTCGCGACCCCGGCCAGCGCGGCCGCGACCAGGAACTTCCACTCGACCAGTCCGGGCGGCGGTACGTCGCCGAGCAGCACGTCGCGGACCAGCCCGCCGCCGAGTCCGGTCGCCCCGGCCAGGACCAGCGTGCCGAACAGGTCGAGCCGGGCGCGCACCGCCACGAGAGCGCCGGACACGGCGAACACGAACGTGCCAGCGAGGTCCAGGACGTCCGGGACCGCGCCCAGGTCGAAGGTGCTCACTTCTCAGCGCAGCTGCCGTGCAGTGAAGGTGGCCGCGGGCGAGGCGATCGCGTCCTGGGCTGCGACCAGCTGGATCTCGCGGCTGCCGGCCGCCAGCGTCGCCTCGAGCACGGCGAACACCGACGCCGTGGTCAGCTCCAGTGCCGTCGCGGGCGAGCCCGTGGTGGTCAGGTGCGCGAGGTAGAGCGCGGCGGTGACGTCGCCGCACCCGTTGGGCGTGATCGGGAGCAGGGGAGTGGTGACCGCCCAGGCGCCGGCGTCCGAGACCGCGACGACGTCCAGCGAGCCCGGGGGGACGTCGGCGTGCAGCACCGAGGTCACCAGCACGTCGCGCGGGCCCCGGTCGCGGACGGTGTCGACCGCGGCCAGCACCTCCTCGAGCGTGGTGGTCGTGGCGCCGGCGAGGAAGTCGAGCTCGAAGTGGTTGGGCGTGAGGATGTCCGCCTGCGGGACCACGGTGTCGCGCATGAACTCCGGGATCCCCGGCCGGACGAACATGCCTCGGCCCACGTCGCCCATGACCGGGTCGCAGCAGTAGACCGCGGCGGGGTTGGCCGCCTTCACCGTCGCGACGGCGTCGAGGATCACCGCGCCCACCGCCGGGTCGCCCTGGTAGCCGGACAGCACCGCGTCGCACTCCCCGAGCACCCCGCGGTCGCCGATCCCGGCGATCACCTCGCGGACGTCGGCCGGGTCGAGCAGCGGGCCGCGCCACGCGCCGTACCCGGTGTGGTTGGAGAAGTGCACGGTGAGCACCGGCCAGACCTCGTGGCCGAGCCGCTGCAGCGGGAAGACCGCCGCCGAGTTGCCGACATGCCCGTAGGCGACCGACGACTGGATCGACAGGATCTTCACGAACTGCATTCTGCTGCCGAGTGGCACTTCCGGCCCAAGTCCTGCACTTCCTGGGCGAGATCTTGCCCGGGAAGTGCAGGAGTCACCGGGGCCCCGGTGACTCCGACGCCGGACCTTCCGACCGAAACTAGAACGCGTTACAGTTCCGCCATGGCGAAGAGTGCTCCGTACGCCGACGAGGCGGACTACGTCGTGGTGGGTTCCGGAAGCTCGGGAGCCGCGATCGCGGGCCGGCTGGCGGAGTCCGGCGCCAGCGTGATCGTCGTCGAGGCGGGCAAGACCGACGAGAAGTTCCTGGTCAAGAAGCCCGGCATGATCGGCCCGATGCACTCGGTGCCGGAGATCAAGCGCACCGTCGACTGGGGCTACTACTCGGTGCCGCAGAAGCACATCCTGGACCGCAAGATGCCGGTCCCGCGGGGCAAGGTCGTCGGCGGCTCGAGCTCGATCAACGGCATGGTCTACGTGCGCGGCAACCGCGCGAACTTCGACGACTGGGCCGCCGCGGGCAACGTCGGCTGGGACGCCGACAGCGTGAACGCGGCGTACAAGCGGATGGAGGACTTCGAGGGCGGCGAGGACGCGTTCCGCGGCGCCGGCGGACCGATCAAGGTCACCATCAACAAGACGCCCCAAGAGGGTTCCCTGCAGTTCCTCCAGGCCACCTCGGACGCGACCGGGTGCAAGATCCTCGACGACTACAACGGGGAGTCGCAGGAGGGCGTCGGCAGGATGCAGCAGAACGCCGCCGGGGGCCTGCGCTACAGCGCCTCGCGCGGCTACATCCATCACCTCGCCCCGAAGGGCCTGCAGCTCCAGACCGAGACGCTGACCCGCAGGGTGATCATCGAAGGCGGTCGCGCGGTCGGCATCGAGGTCCAGGACATCAGCAAGAAAGGCGCCGGCGGCACCCGCACGATCCGGGCCGGCAAGGAGGTCATCCTCTCCGCGGGCTTCGTCGGCTCGGCGCAGCTCCTGATGCTCTCCGGCATCGGCCACGCCCAGCACCTCAAGGACCTCGGCATCGAGGTGGTCGCTGACCTGCCGGTCGGTGACAACCTGCACGACCACATGTTCCACGCGCTGACGTTCCAGTGCAGCACCAGCAAGAACAGGGGCACGGCGCCGTACTTCGCCAAGGGCGTCATGAAGGAGGTGCTGCGTCCCGGGACGACGTTCATGGCCAACTCGGTCTTCGAGGTGCTGGCCTTCCTCAGGACCTCGCAGGCGACGGACGTCCCCGACCTGCAGCTGCACCTGCTGCCCTGGGCCTACGTCTCGCCCAACCAGGACGAGCCGATCCGCCACGACGTCGACAAGCACACCTCGCTGACCGTGCTGACGACGCTGATCTACCCCAGGAGCCGGGGCACGCTGCGGCTGGCGTCGGACGACCCGACGGCCAGCCCGCTGATCGACTTCCAGTACCTCGCCGACCCCGGGGACCTCGAGGTGCTCGCGGAGGGCTCGGAGCTGGTGCGCGAGATCATGGCCGGCGCGGCGTTCGGCGGCTCGATCAAGGCGGAGACGCACCCCGGCGCCGGGCTCAAGGGCCAGGCGCTGCGCGACGCGATCCTCAACCGGGCGACGTCGGTCTACCACGGCGTCGGCACCTGCCGGATGGGCGTCGACGAGCTCGCCGTGGTCGGCCCGGACCTCAAGGTGCGCGGCGTCGAGGGGCTGCGGGTCTGCGACGCCTCGATCATGCCGTCGATCACCGGCGGCAACACCAACGCACCCGCGATCATGATCGGTGAGCGCGGCGCCGACCTCGTCCTCAACGGGAGCCCCGCATGAGCCTGCCCATCAACCTGCAGCGCCCCGCGTCCGTCACCGACGCCTTCCTCGACAAGCTGGTCGCCCGGGTGCCGTCGACGAGCGGCGGCACCTGGAAGCTGACCGAGGTCTACACCGGCGACGTCCTCGTCGAGCTGCCGCAGTCGACGCCTGCGGACGTCGAGGCGGCGTACGCCACCGCCCGCGAGGTGCAGAAGGAGTGGGCGGCCCGGCCGCTCAAGGACCGGCTCGAGGTCTTCAAGCGCGCGCACACGCTCTTCATCGACAACGCGGAGACCACCACCGACCTGATCCAGGTCGAGAGCGGCAAGAACCGCCGCATGGCGATCGAGGAGACCTGCGACCCGGTGATGGTGATGAGCCACTACCTCAAGCGGGCCCCGAAGCTCCTCAAGCCGGTCAAGCGCGGCGGCCCGGTGCCGCTGCTGTCGACATCGACCGAGATCCGGCAGCCCAAGGGCGTCATCGGGATCATCGCGCCCTGGAACTTCCCGTTCGCGACCGGCATCTCCGACTCGATCTCGGCCCTGATGGCCGGCAACGGCATCGTGCTCAAGCCCGACAACAAGACCGCGCTGTCCCCGCTGTACGGCGTGCAGATGCTCGAGGAGGCCGGGCTGCCGCGCGGTCTCTTCCAGGTCGTGTGCGGTGAGGGCCCGGACGTCGGCCCGGCCCTCATCGACCACGCCAACTACGTGATGTTCACCGGCTCCACCGCGACCGGGCGGGTGATCGGCGAGCGGGCCGGCCGCAACCTGATCGGCGCCTGCCTCGAGCTCGGCGGCAAGAACCCGATGATCGTGCTCGAGGACGCCAACCTCGACGAGGTGGTGCAGGGCGCCATGTTCGGCGCGTTCGGCAACACCGGCCAGATCTGCATGCACATCGAGCGGATGTACCTGCCGGACGTCGAAGTACGACGAGATCCGCGACCGGCTCGTCACGGCCACCGAGGCGCTCACCCTCGGCGCGTCGTACGACTTCGGGCCGGACGTCGGCTCGCTCGTCTCGCCGGACCACAAGGACCGTGTCCAGTCGCACGTCGAGGACGCCGTCGCCAAGGGCGCCACGGTGCTGACCGGGGGTCGCGCGCGGCCCGACCTCGGCCCGGCGTTCTTCGAGCCGACCATCCTCGAAGGCGTCACCAAGGACATGCTGGCCGGCGTCACGGAGACCTTCGGTCCGGTCGTCGCGCTGCACAGGTACTCGACCGTCGACGAGGCCGTCGCCCTGGCCAACGACACCGACTACGGCCTCAACGCCTCGGTCTGGGGCGGCGACGTCGCGAACGCCTGCGCGGTCGGCCGGCGGATCGAGTCCGGCAACGTCAACGTCAACGACATCCTCGCCACGGCGTTCGCCTCGAAGGGCACGCCTTCCGGCGGCGTGAAGCAGTCCGGCGTCGGCGCCCGCCACGGCGACCAGGGGCTGCTGAAGTACACCGACGTCCAGAACCTCGCCGTGCTCAAGAAGCAGGTCATGGGCGCCCGGCCGGGCCAGGACTACGACAAGTACGTCAAGGGCATGCTCGGCGGGCTGAGGATGATGCGGAAGACCCGCATCCGCTGAGGGCGGGGTCGCGGCCGGCCACTTGTAACTAACCGTTACGACCACTGGCATGCGGTTATAACCGCATGGAAGAACACCGGACGGTTAGTTACAAGTTCCGGCTCAGGCGCCCAGCGACCCTCGAATCTCTCGCGCCTGGCGTGCGAGACGTTCTGGAAGCTCGGTGCCGAATCGGCGGACGGTGTCTTCGTACTCATCCCTCAGCCGCCTGAGCGTCTCGGCCTGCTTGTCGGGCCAGTAGTCCTCCCAGTAGATGTTTGAGGTCCCGAGTCCTTCGAGGAACGACAGTCGATCACGCTTCTTGGCTCGCCAGGCGATCTCGCTCGGCGGCTCGTTGGCGACGCCACCTTCGGCAGGGGTGAGGATCTTGATCTTGCCGTGGGTCTCGAAGAGGTGGCAGCCCACGCGCAGGTCGGCCCAGCGCACCCGCCCGTCTGTCACGCGGTACGGAAACTGCGTCTCGATCACGCCAAGGCCCAAGGCGTCGACCAGGAGCCGCCCCAACGTCTCGATGGCCGTCTGCGCTCCTGGATCCGCGAACTCCACCGCCCGCCTGATCCGCTGGACGTGTGGCCAGTTGGTCATCGGCTCGCACGCCTCGCGCAGCGCCACGCGGGTCACGCCCAGTCGCATGGCCGCGTCGCACGCGATCTCGCCGTACGGCTCGCCGTGCTCTCGAGCGATGTCCACCGCGGTACGTGCGAGGTCGAGCACCTCGAGCCCGTCGATCACCGTGACCTGTTCCGGCTTGAAGCCGGCGTAGTGGTGCTTGACGCCGTACCTGGACCACGCCGTCGTCGAACCGCGGCGCGTGATGTGCGTGTGCGGGTCGGGTGGGAGGAGGATCTCCAGCCCGTGCTCGTGCGCCGACGAGTCGTGACTGACGACGTATCCCCGCTTCAGGCCCCGGATCACGGCCCTGGTCCGGAGCCGATGTTGCTCTCGATACGGGTCCAACGAACGCCACAGCTCGCCGTCGACATAGAGCCCGCGACGCAGGACGACGAGTGCCCCCTGCCTCAAGAGGTGGCGCAGCTGCGCCGATGTGAGCCCGTGATCGCGAGCCTGCGCCCACGTGAGCAGGCCGCCATTGGCCGCCATGACCGCGCGTATTCCGTGATGGAGCATGAGCGGGTCATGCCCGTCGGTCGCCGCATGTACCGCCCGATTGGGCATCTGTGGATTACGGCGGCCGGCCACTTGTAACTAACCGTTACGACCACTGGCATGCGGTTATAACCGCATGGAAGAACACCGGACGGTTAGTTACAAGCGGCGGGCGAGCGGGCGGGCGGGGCTCAGGCGACCTGCAGGCTCCGCTTCGACAGGCCCATCCAGAAGCCGTCGATGACCTGCAGTCCCGGCTCCTGCGGATCGGTCGCTGCGCCGAGGGTGACGAACAGCGGGGTGTAGTGCTCGACCGTCGGGTGGGCGTAGGGCATGCCCGGGGCCTGGCTCTGGTACGACGCCAGGGCGTCCACGTCGCCGCGAGCCAGGGCCTCGCCGGCCCAGGCGTCGAAGTCGGTCGACCAGCCGGGCGCGGCCGCATCGATGCGGAACTCGGTGAGGAACGGCAGCCCGTGGGTGAGGAAGCCCGAGCCGATGATCAGCACGCCTTCGTCGCGCAACGGGCGCAGCCGCGCGCCGAGCTCCAGCAGCCGGCTCGGGTCGTGGGTCGGGAGCGACATCTGCAGCACCGGGATGTCGGCGTCGGGATACATGATGCGCAGCGGGACCCAGGCGCCGTGGTCGAGACCGCGACTGGCGTGCTGGTGCACCGGCTCGGTGCTCGGCATCATCGCGGCCACCCGCTGCGCGAGCTCGAGGGCCGGCGGCGTCTCATAGGTCATCCGGTAGTACTTCGCGTCGAAGCCGCCGAAGTCGTAGACCAGGGGAGCGCGCTCGGCGCTGAGCATCACGGGGGCGGACTCCCAGTGTGCGCTCACGATCAGGATCGCCTTCGGCCGCGGCAGGTCACGAGCCCAGGCCGCGAGCTGGCCCGACCAGACCGGGTCGTCCAGCAGCGGCGGGGCGCCGTGCCCGATGTAGATCGCGGGCATGCGCGAGTCGGTCATGAAACCATAGTAGTTCAAGATTCAATCTCAGACGACAGGCCGCCGTGCCCAGGAGAAGCTCGCTCCTGGGCACGGCGGCGGTCGCCGGAGGCCTCGGGTCAGGTGGACTTCACCTCACGTCGAAGCAGTCGCACCACGCCGAGGGCGAACGGGACCAACACCCAGGTCGTGCCGGCGACGGCGATGTGCAGCCAGTCGTCGCCCCGGAACGTCTCCTGCTCGAAGGCGGGTGCGATGGCCGTGTTGAGGTCCAGCCACGGTGCCGCGCCCTCGAGGACGGTGACCATCGTGAACAGCACGCTCCAGGCGATGGGGAGCACGTAGTAGAGGACGATGGCGGCGGCGGTGTTCATGAGCAGCATGCCGATGGCGAATCCCTGCACGAGCCCGATCAGCTGCAGCAGGAAGAAGTCGCGGACGTTGGCGGCTCCCGTGTTCCAGGTGCCGGCGCCGTCCATGAAGAGCGTGCCGGCGACGTTCCCCAGGGCGGCGACCCCGAGCGCGGCCACGACTGCCAGCACCCCGATGAGTACGACGGCGGTCAGCTTCGCGACAGCCGTGCGGGCCCTGTTCGGCTCCAGGGCCGGTGACCACATGCTCTCTCCGAGCGTGACCGCCCAGCTCATCGCCCGTCTCGGCACCGACGAACCCGAGTCGGAGCGAGTCGCCCACGCGCGGACGGTGACGGCGACCCTGACCGAACGCGAGCTGGAGGTGGCCATCGCCGTCGGCGAGGGCAAGGTCAACGCGGAGATCGCCGCGGAGCTCTACCTCAGCGTGGCCACGATCAAGGCCCACGTCTCCCGGCTGATGACCAAGCTGGAGGCGACCAACCGGGTCCAGCTCGCCGTCCGGGTGCACGACGCCGGCCTGCTCTGACGGCGGACACCGACCGCCCACGTCAGCCGGGCAGCGACCAGTCCACGGGTGCCGCCCCCTGCTCCTCGAGCATCCGGTTGACCCGCGAGAACGGCCGGGAGCCGAAGAAGCCGCGGCTGGCCGACAGTGGGGAGGGGTGCACGGACTCGACCCACGGCACCTGGCCGAGCATCGGCTTGAGTGACTGGGCGTCGCGACCCCAGAGGATCGCCACGCACGGCCCGCCGCGTTCGACCAGCGCGGCGATGGCGCGCTCGGTGACCTCCTCCCAGCCACGGCCGCGGTGCGAGGCGGACTCGCCCGGCCGGACGGTGAGGACCCGGTTGAGCAGCATCACGCCCTGGTCGGCCCAGCCGCTCAGGTCGCCGTGCCGCGGCGGCATGACGTCGAGGTCGTTGCGCAGCTCGAGGTAGATGTTGACCAGGCTCCTCGGCAGCGGCCACACGTCCTTCTCGACCGCGAAGCTGAGCCCGATCGGGTGGCCGGGAGTCGGATACGGATCCTGGCCGACGACCAGCACCCGGACGTCGGCGAGCGGCCGCCGGAAGGCGCGGAACACGTTCTCGCCCGCCGGCAGGTACGCGCGCCCGGCTG
This sequence comes from uncultured Actinomycetota bacterium, assembly GCA_963798045.1. Classification (GTDB taxonomy): domain Bacteria; phylum Actinomycetota; class Actinomycetes; order Propionibacteriales; family Nocardioidaceae; genus Nocardioides. The sequence continues at coordinate 66,138 of CAWCSB010000032.1, read as the reverse complement.
CCAGCTCGTCGCGCAGGAGCTGGCCCATCCGGCCGATGCGGTCGTCCACCGGCGCCAGGGCCTCGGCCCAGTCCGGGGCCATCAGCCCCTTGTCGACGAGACCGGCCAGCGCTGACACGCGGGCACTGTACTCAGCGGAGCTTGGCGAGGACCTCGGCGGCCGCGCGCTTCCCCGAGCTCACCGCCCCGTCCATGTAGCCCGACCAGTACGTCGCGGTCTCGGTGCCGGCCCAGTGCACCCGGCCGAGCGGGCGGCGTACGGACGGGCCGTAGGGGACCAGCGTGCCGGGGCCGTGGATCGCGGTCGGGCCGCCCCGGCTCCACTGCTCCTTGGTCCAGTCGTACTCGACGAAGTCGACGGGGTCGAGTGCCTGCGGCCCGAACAGCTCCGCGAACCCCTGCAGCACCGCGGCCCGCCGCTGGTCCTTCGTCATCACGCCGTAGGTCCGCCAGGTCGAGCCGCCGACGAACGCCAGCAGCACGCCGGGGCCGCCCGAGGGCGGCGTGTTGTCGAAGACCGCCCGGGCCGCGCCGTGGTCGCCGACGCCGAAGCCGTTGAGGCCGGCCGCCCGCCAGAACGGCGTCTCGTAGATCGCGTCGCACTTCATCAGCTGACCCATGCGCGTCGACGTCAGCAGCGCCCGCCGGTCGGCGGGCAGGCCGGGATGGAACCCGATGTCGAGGACGGTCGGTGGCGGCGTGGCCACGATCACCCGCTTCGCGACGACACTGCCGCGGCCGGTCTTCACGTGCACCCTGTGGTGCCGCTGGACGATCCGGCGCACAGGCGCCTTGAGCGCGACCATGTCGCCGAGCTTCCGGGCCAGCTTGAGCGGCACCCGCTGGGAGCCGCCGACGAACCGGCGCTCCTGCGCGCCGTTGGCGGTGTCGGAGTTACGCGAGAAGGTGCCCTTGTGCTGCTCGTCGCCCGAGCAGGCGACGTACCAGAGGGCGAAGAGCAGCGACAGCTCGCTCGGGTCGGCGCCGAAGCCGGGCTGGGTCCAGCAGGTGATCAGGTTCTCGATGCCGGCGGCGTTGAGCGCGTTGGCGTGGATCCACTGGCTGAGCGTCATCGAGTCCCACTCGTGGGCCCGCGGGTGCGCCCAGGGTGCGGCCACGTCGATCTCGGCGGCGTACCCGTCGATCTGCTGGAGCAGCAGCGCGGCGTCCGCGAGGATCGTCGGGTCCGGAGGGACCGTGCCGGCGTACTCCATCCGGCCGAGGAGCGAGGACAGGTAGACGCTGTTGCCGGTGTTGTACTCCAGGAACGTCGGCACTCCGAGCTCCTGGGCCAGCTGTGCGATGTGGTTCTGGGTGGGGCCGATGAAGGCGCCGCCGGACTCGATGACCTGGCTGCCGTGCTTCTTCTTCGTCAGGTGATGGTTGAGCACCCGGCCGCCGACTCGTTTGCGGGCCTCGACGACCAGCACCGACCGGCCCCTGCGGGCGACCTCGCGAGCCGCGACGAGGCCGGCGATACCGGCGCCGACCACGACGACGTCGACCTCTTTCGGGAGCGGTCCCTGGCGGGTGCCGCGCAGGACGGCCGCCTCCGCGTCATCAACGAGGCCCGCAGTCAGCCCGCCCGTGCCGAGCAGCGTGGCGCCGGCGGAGGCGCCGCCGAGCAGGGTGCGGCGGGAGACACTCGGGCGCTCGAACATAATCGGCACATGGCTCACAACGAGCGGGTCGCCCGATGAGTCACGAACGGCTGCGCGAGGACGTCGCGGGCGCGGCGCGCCGACTGGCGCACGAGGGGCTGCTGGTCGGTACGGCGGGCAACGTGTCGGCACGGGTCGACGACGTTGTCGGCGTGACCGCGTCCGGCGTCGTGCTCGCCGGCTGCCGGTGGGAGGACGTGACGGTCGTGAGCCTCGACGGATCGGTCGTGGCGGGTGAGCTCCGGCCCACGTCGGAGCTGTCGCTCCACCTCGGGATTTATGCAGATCTTGGGCCGGACCCCGGCACCGCCGCGGTGGTGCACACCCACGCGCCGTACTCCACCGCGGTGGCCTGCGTGCTCGACGAGCTGCCGGTGCTGCACTACCAACAGCTGCTGCTCGGCGGGGCGATCCGGGTGGCGCCGTACGCCACCTTCGGCACGCCCGAGCTGGCCGCCGCCGTCCGCGAGGCCCTCGAGGGGCGGCAGGCCGCACTGATGGGCAACCACGGGTCGGTCGCGATCGGTGGCTCGCTCGAGGCGGCGGTCGGGAACGCACTGTTGCTCGAGTGGCTGGCCGCGCTGCACCACCGCGCGTCGGCGCTCGGGACACCGCGAGTGTTGTCCGCTGACGAGCAGGACGATGTCGTCCGGACCGCCCTCGCCCGCGGCTACGGGACCCCGCAGGAACACCCTCCCCACAACCAGGAGCAGGAGAACGCATGAAGGTGGCCACCGTCGGGGTGCACGTCCTCGACACGCACGTGATCGGGATCGAGTCGATCCCCGACGGGTCGGACGGCCAGGTCGTCGAGACGATCCGGATGTCACCCGCCGGCACCGCCGGCGGCACCGCGGTGATCCTGGCCCGGCTGGGGGCCGAGGTGTCGTCGTACGGCGCGGTGGGCGGCGACCCGATCGGCGACACCTTGCTGGCGCTGCTGGGTGCCGAGGGCGTCGACACCTCCGGGCTGGTGCGCAAGGACGACCAGCAGACCTCGGCGTCGGTGATCCCCGTCCGGCCGAACGGCGACCGGCCGGCCTGGCACTGCATCGGCGCGAACGGCGCGTTCACGCTCGACGACCTGGCCTCGCTGAGCGGCTACGAGTTCGTCCACCTGGGCGGCCCGGAGTTTCTCGGCGGCGAGGCGGCCGGCCAGCTGCTCGCCCGGGCCCGCGAAGGCGGTGCCACGACGTCGCTCGACCTCCTCGCCCCGGGCGACCCGGGCATGCTGGAGTGGGTGGCGGATGCGCTGCCCCACGCCGACTACCTGCTGCCGAACGACGAGCAGGTGCTCGGCTTCACCGGTGCCGCCTCGCTCGAGGAGGGCGCCCGGGCGCTGGTCTCGCGCGGGGTCGGGTGCGTCGCCGTGACCCAGGGAGCCAAGGGGGCGCTGGTCGTCACCGCCGACGAGGTGATCGAGGTGCCGGCGTACGCCGTCGAGGTGGTGGACACCACCGGGTGCGGTGACGCGTTCTCGGCCGGCTTCCTGCGCGGGCTCTCGCTCGGCGGCGACCTGCGCGCCGCGGCCAGGCTCGGCTGCGCGACCGCCGCGCAGGTGGCGCAGGGGCTGGGCACCGACGCCGGGTCGTACACGCTGGAGTCGGTGCAGGCGTTCGAGCAGGAGGCACCCCTGAGATGAGCACCCCTGAGATGAGCACACCTGAGATGTGCAGAGTGCGATGAGAGCGGTCGCGTGCGAGGACACCAAGCTGTCGGTGGTCGAGCTGCCCGATCCGGTGCCGGCCAAGGGGCAGCTGGTGCTCGACGTGCTGCGGTGCGGCATCTGCGGCTCCGACCTCCACGCCCGTGAGCACTGCGACGACCTGGCCGAGGTGATGGTCGAGCTCGACTACGGGCAGTTCATGCGCCGCTCGACCTCGACGGTGCTGGGCCACGAGTTCGTCGGCCAGGTGCGCGAGCGGGGTCGCGGCGTACGCAAGGAGTTCCGCGAGGGCGCGCACGTCGCGGTCTTCCCGCTGGTCCGCGTCGACGGCGCCGTGCACCCGACCGGGCTCTCGCCGCTGGCGCCGGGCGCGTACGCCGAGCGGGTGCTGACCGAGCAGTCGCTGTCCTTCGTGGTGCCCAACGGGCTCGCACCGGACGTCGCCGTCCTCACCGAGCCCATGGCCGTCGCGCTGCACGCCGTCAACCGCGGCGATGTCGCGAAGAAGGACGTGGCGGTCGTGCTCGGCTGTGGCCCGGTCGGCCTCGCGGTGATCTGCTGGCTCAAGGCCCGCGGCGTTCGCACGATCGTGGCCTCCGACCTGTCGGCCGGCCGGCGGGCGCTCGCGACCCGCTGCGGCGCAACCGTCGTCGTCGACCCGACCGACGCTTCGCCGTACGACGTGGCGTCCGCCAAGTTCATGACCTCGGCGCCCGACCTGCTCGACCTGGCGGTCGACTCGATGGACAAGCTGCGCCGGGTGCCGGGCTGGCGGCACGTCTTCCGCGCCGCCGACGCCGCCGGGGTGGCCATGCCGACCGGGCCGGTGGTCTTCGAGTGCGTCGGGGTGCCCGGGATGATCGAGTCGGTCGCGGCCCAGGCGCCGCTCGCCACGAGGGTGGTCGTCGTGGGCGTGTGCATGGGCGCGGACCGCTTCCGGCCCTCGATGGCGATCAACAAGGAGCTCGATCTGCGCTTCGTGCTGGGCTACACACCACTGGAGTTCCGCGACACATTGCACGCGCTCGCCGACGGCAAGGTCGACGCTTCCGCCCTGGTCACCGGCACCGTAGGGCTCGACGGCGTGGCCGCTGCCTTCACCGCACTTGGCGACCCGGAGGCGCACGCCAAGATCCTCATCGATCCCGCATCGGACGCCACGACGCCGGTCTAGCCTCGGGTCCATGGCCCGCCGCGCGACCCTGCACGACGTGCACGCGCTCGCGAGCATGATGCCGGGGGCCACGCGCTACCCGGACCGGGATCGCGCGGTCTACCAGGTCGGCGGCCGCAGCTTCGTCTTCTTCCGCACTCCGCGCCCCGATGCGGTCGACCCCGAGACCGGCGAGCGGTACGACGACGTGATCGTGTTCTGGGTCGAGTCCGAGGAGGACAAGCAGGCGCTGGTGCTCGACGAGTCGACGCCGTTCTTCAGCACGGCGCACTTCGACGGCCACCCGTCGGTGCTGCTCCGCGGCTCGCGGATCGGCGAGCTCTCGCTCGACGAGCTGACCGAGGTCGTGCAGGACGCCTGGCTGGCGCGGGCCGGCAAGCGGGCCCGGGCCGCGTGGCTGGCCGAGCACCCGTCGGCTGACTAGGACCCGCCCGGACGGTGGGGGCGGGAGAGTCGGTCGAGGAACGCGACCAGCAGCGCCTCGCGCATCGCGGGAGCGGCGACGTCGAGGAGCGCGTTGACCTCGGCGAGCCGGTCGGGCAGGGCCAGCCCCCCGTCGCCGGCGCCGACCAGCCCGGACGCCGCCAGCAGGCCGTCGAAGTCGGCGTCGGTGAGGGCGTGCGGGTCGAGGGCCCCGATGAAGGCGACCACCTCGGGATCGACGGAGACCGGTCCGGCCGCCTGGGCGGCCTCGACCGATGCGCGCAGTGCGGCCAGGAACTCGTCGACGTGGGCGCCCGTCGCGGCGCTCACCGAGAGGTGGATGGTCGACGGCGTGCCGGCGTACGACATCTGGGGCTGGACGTACCAGTCCCGGGCCGCCATCTCGTCGCAGACCGTGAACGCGTCGCAGCTGCCGTCGGTGACGAGCGCGATCAGAGTCGACTGTGGATGAACCAGCACCGAGACGCCCGGAATGTCGGCGGTCCCGGCCACGATCGCGTCGACGGCCTCGAAGACCTCTCTCGAAAGGAGCTCGTAGCCCGTGTCACCCAGCGACTCGACCACGGCCCAGGCGCCGGCCAGGGGACCGCCCGACTTGGTCGACTGCATCGTCGAGTTCAGCATCGTGTAGCCCGGCCACGCGGCCGACGCGAAGAACTGCGGCCTCCGCAGCTGCGAGGTGCGGTGCAGCAGCAGTGACGTGCCCTTGGGCGCGTAGGCGTACTTGTGCAGGTCGACCGAGATCGAGGTGACCCCCTCCACCGCAAAGGTCCACGGGGGCACGGCCCGTCCGAGCCGCGCGGCATATGGCAGCACCCAGCCGCCGATGCACGCGTCGACGTGGCACCGGATGCCGCGCGCCGCTGCCAGTGCTGCGAGCTCGGTGACCGGGTCGACGACCCCGTGCGCGTACGACGGCGCGCTCGCCACCACCAGCACCGTCCGGTCGCGGGCCTCGTCGATCGCCGCCTCAGTGGCCGCGACGTCGGCCGTGAAGTCGGCGCCGACCGGCACCAGCACAGGTTCCACGCCGAAGTAGTGCGCGGCCTTGTGGAACGCCGCGTGCGCGGTCGCCGGCAGCACCATGCGTGGCTCGGCCACGTCCGGGTGGGCGTCGCGCGCCGCCTGCACCGCGAGCAGCACCGACTCGGTGCCGCCCGAGGTCACGGTGCCGACCGCGGAGTCGGGTCCGTCGAGCAGGTCGAGGGCGAAGCCGACCAGGTCGTTCTCCATCCGGAGCAGGCTCGGGAAAGCCGTCGGGTCGAGCCCGTTGGAGCCGGCGTACGCCGCGACCGCCTCGCGGCCGATCCGGTCGACGTCGGGCAACCCGGAGTCGTAGACGTAGGCGAGCGTCCGGCCGCCGTGCACCGGCAGGTCGGCCGCCTGGAGCGCCTTGAGCCGCTCGAGCGCATCGCTCATGCCGGGACTCCGGTCGGGCTCTCGTCGACCTGGTCGGAGCCCAGCGTGTAGCGCACGAGCCACACCAGGCTGACCACGATGAGCAACGCGGGGAGCACGGAGAAGCCGAGTGTGATCGCGGTCTGGGCGGAGTCCGACTGGGCCACGTCGCCGTCGGTGCTCGACCGGTAGCCGCCCGCGGCCAGCACGAGCGCGAACATCCCGGGGCCGAGTGCGAGGCCGAGCGTCTCGCCGGCCGTCCACACGCCGGTATACACGCCGACCCGCGAACTGCCGGTCCTGCGCGCGTCGACGGCCGCGGCGTCCGGGAGCATGGCCATCGGGAAGACCTGCGCGCCGGCGTACCCGACACCGACCAGCGCCACCGCCGCGACGACGACGCCGAACGGCGCCGATCGGGCCAGCACGCTCAGCAGTGCGCCCGCGGCCAGGACGAGCGACGCGATCAGGTAGCCCCGCTTCTTGCCGATCCGCGCTCCGAGGGCCGCCCACGCCGGGGTCAGCAGCAGGGCCGGGGCGACGAAGCAGACGAAGAGGATCGTCGACGCGCCCTTGCGGTCGAGCACGTCGGTCGCCATGTAGTCGACGCCGGCCAGCATGCAGCCGGTGGCGAGGGCCTGCACCACGAAGGTGGTCAGCAGCAGCCGGAAGTCGCGGGCCGCCGCGACGATCCGCAGCTGGTCGCGCAGGCTCCCGGCGCCGGGCTGGGCGGCGCCGATGGGGGCGTGCCGGGTCCCGACGTACGCGCTGACCACGCCGACGACGATGACCACCGCCATCGCCACGCCCATCACGCGGTAGCCGGCGCGGCCGCCGACGCCGTCGCGGATCAGCGGTGCGGTGGCGCCGGCGAGCATGATCGTGAAGGCCAGGATGGCCACCCGCCACGTCATCAGGCGGGTGCGCTCGTCGTACGACGAGGTCAGCTCCGCGGGCATCGAGACATAGGGCACCTGGAAGAACGCGTACGCCGTCGCGCAGGCCAGGAAGCAGACCAGCACCCAGCCGGCCTCGACCGCCTTCGAGCCCATCGACGGCGCCGCGAACAGCAGCGCGAAAGCGACGGCCAGGCTCAGGCCCGCGCGCAGCAGCCACGGCCGCCGCGGTCCGCGTGGGTCGACGGTCCGGTCGCTGATCCGGCCGGCGATGGGGTTCAGCACCACGTCCCACGCCTTCGGCAGGAACACGATGAAGCCCGCCGCCACCGCGGCGATGCCGAGGCCGTCGGTGAGGTAGGGCAGGAGCATCAGCCCCGGGACCGTCCCGAACGCACCGGTGGCCACCGAGCCGGAGCCGTAGCCGAAGCGCACCGACCGCGGCAGGGTCGAGGCGGCGTCCACGGAGGCACCCTATTGGGCGCCGGCCACCGCCGACCCGTCGTTACTGCTCGTCAGTAACGACGGGTCACCGTGAGATTGGTGCCGACCCGTCGTTACTGCTCGTCAGTAACGACGGGTCACCGTGAGATTGGTGCCGACCCGTCGTTACTGCTCATCAGTAACGACGGGTCAGCGGGCCAGGCTGCGCGAGCTCGCGGAGCCGTAGCGTCGGGTCGGGTTGACGCCGATCGCGTCGGAGTCGGACGCGGGCTTCTTGGCAGGGGCGCCCCTGGCGGCCGACTTCTTGGACGCGGTCTTCTTGGTGGCTGCCTTCTTCGCAGCCGTCTTCGCGGCTTTCTTCGCGACTGCCTTCTTGGCGACCGACTTCTTCGCCGCTGCCTTCTTGGTGGCCTTCTTCGGCGGCCCTCTTCTTGGCAGTCGGCGTCTTCTCGTCGGTGGTCGACCACTGGCCGACCCACTCGTCGAGGACCCGCCAGGTCGAGCCGCGCGCGGCCCGTCCGGTGAGCATCCCGAGGTGGCCGCCGGGGACGATCTCGAACCGCACCTCGGCCGCGCCGGTGAGCAGGGGCACGACCGCCTTGACGGCGTTGACGGGTGCGATGCCGTCGGTGGCGCCCGCGAACACGAGCACGGGGACGGTGATCGCGGACAGGTCGATGGTGCGGTCGTCGAGCTCGAACCGGCCGGTGCTCATCACGTTGCTGCGCACGAACCGGTGGTAGAGCTGCCCGAAGCTGCGGCCCGGGTAGGCGATCATGTTCGCGGTGAACCGGTCCACCGCCTCGATCTGGGCGAGGAAGTCGGTGTCGTCGAGGTGCGTCGCGAGCGCAAGCGGCTTGGTGATCATCTTCTGGAACGACGAGAGCTGGAAGGCCCACTTCACCAGCGGCTTCGGGGCACCGCCCAGCAGCTGGTAGACCGGTGTCAGGACCCGACCGTCGGTGAAGTTCAGCAGCGGGCGAAGGGGCGCGACCAGCGGCACCTGGCTCACGTCGACGGGGGACCCGACGACGGTGACCGACGCGATCGGGAGGTCGCGACGGTCCGCGGCCGCGAGCAGGGCGAAGATGCCGCCCAGGCTCCACCCCACCAGGTGCACGGGGCGCCCGCCTGCGTGCTTCGAGGCCTCCTCGACCGCAGTGGGCACGACCTGCTCGACCCAGTGCTCGATGCCGAGGGCCCGGTTCTTGAACGACACCTCGCCGTACTCGACGAGGTACGTCGGCCGGCCGGCCTCGACGAAGTGCTCGACCAGCGAGCAACCCCGGCGCAGGTCGAAGCAGAGCGCCGGCGCCGCGAGCGGCGTCACCAGCAGCACCGGGTCGCCCTGCTCGCGCGCGGTGGCGGTGGGCCGGTAGTGGTAGACCTCCCGGAGCTCGCCCTCGTCGATCAGGGTGCGCGGCATCGGCCGCAGGTCAGCCAGTCCCCCGTAGAGGACCTTGTGCGCCACGTTGCTGGCCGCCGAGACGACCTGGTCGGGCTTGGGCACCAGATCCATGCGACGAACGGTAGCCCGGAGCTGGCGGTGTGGGGGATCGACAGGGGGTCGTCCGCGCACTAGACACTCACCATGAAGTGGACCCGGGTCGCGGTGGGCGCCGCCGCTGTCGTGGGCGCGGTCGCCGCCCACGACCTGACGCAGAAGAAGCACGCGATCCTGCGCAACTTCCCGATCATCGGGCACCTGCGGTTCACCCTCGAGCGGTTCGGCCCCGAGCTGCGCCAGTACATCGTCACCTCGAACGACGAGGAGCGGCCGTTCAGCCGCGACCAGCGGCGCTGGGTCTACGCGTCGGCGAAGGGTGAGAACTCCTACTTCGGGTTCGGCACCGACAACGACCTCGAGAACGCCGAGGGCTACCCGATCATCAAGCACCGGACCTTCGCCGGCCCCGGCGCGCTGACCGGCCGGCACGCGGGCGAGAGCGTGCCTTTGCCCATGGCGAAGGTGGTGGGCGCCGCCCGAGGCAGGAGGCTCGCGATCCGGCCGGCCTCCGTCGTCAACATCTCGGGCATGAGCTTCGGCTCGCTCTCCGGCAACGCGGTCGAGGCGCTCAACCGCGGTGCCGCCATGGCCGGCTGCCTGCAGAACACCGGCGAGGGCGCGCTGTCGCCGTACCACCGCCACGGCGGCGACATCGTCTTCCAGATCGGGACGTCGTACTTCGGCTGTCGCGACGAGCACGGCAACTTCGACCTGGCCCGGCTCAAGGACCTGGTCGCCTCGGCGCCGGTCCGCGCGATCGAGATCAAGCTCTCCCAGGGTGCCAAGCCAGGGCTGGGCGGCATGCTGCCGGCCGCCAAGGTGACCCAGGAGATCGCCGACATCCGCGGGATCCCGGTCGCCAAGGACTGCGCCTCACCGAGCCGGCACCAGGTCTTCGGCGACGTGGACTCGATGCTCGACTTCGTCGAGCTGGTGGCCACCGAGACCGGGCTGCCGGTCGGCATCAAGTCCGCGGTGGGCAACCTCGACTTCTGGGACGAGCTGGTCAAGCAGATGGAGGGACTGCGCTCGCCCGATGGTCGCGGCGTCGACTTCGTCAACATCGACGGCGGCGAGGGTGGGACCGGCGCGGCGCCGCTCGTCTTCGCGGACTCGGTCGCCTTTCCCTTCCGCGTTGCCTTCACCCGTGTCTACAGCCGGTTCGCCCGGGCCGGCCTCACCGACGACGTCGTCTTCATCGGCGGTGGGAAGCTCGGGCTGCCCGAATCAGCCCTGGTCGCGTTCGCGCTCGGTGCCGACGGTGTACAGGTGGGCCGGGAGGCGATGTTCGCGCTGGGCTGCATCCAGGCACAGAAGTGCCACACCGACGAGTGCCCGACCGGCGTGGCCACCCAGAACGCCCGGCTGGCGCGCGGCCTGGACCCGGACTCGAAGTCGGACCGGGTGCGCAACTACCTGATCGCGCTGCGCCGCGACCTGATGAAGGTCTCCGAAGCCGTAGGGGTCTGCCACCCCGGGCTGATCTCGCCGGACGACATCGACGTCGTCGACGGCCTCCGCAGCACCGTGCCGATGCGTGAGGTGTACGGCTACGAGCCCGGCTGGGGCGAGCTCGGGCCGGCGCTGCGCCACGAGATCGTCTCGATCATGGGCGCGAACCTGCCGGCCCCCGAGACGCCTCCGACGCGCTGACCAAGACACGCCTTCAGTCGCGCCGGGCGGGCTTGAGCGTCTTGCGGTGCTCGTCGCGGACGTCGGCCAGCGCGGTCATGAAGCTGTCGGCCCAGGCCGCCACGTCGTTGTTCTTCACGGTCTTGCGCATGGCGCGCATCCGCTTGGCGAGGTCCTTCTCGTCGGCCCGGTAGGCCTCGAGCAGCGCGGACTTCATGCCGTTGATGTCGTAGGGGTTGACCAGCCACGCCTGCCGCAGCTCGTCCGCCGCGCCGGCGAACTCCGACAGCACCAGGGCGCCTGCGTCGTCGTACTGCGACGCGACGTACTCCTTCGCGACCAGGTTCATCCCGTCGCGGTACGGCGTGACCACCATGATGTCGGCGGCGCGGTAGAGCGCGGCCATCTCCTCGCGCGGGTACGACGAGTGCAGGTAGCTGATCGCCGGCCGGCCGATGCGGCCGAGGTCGCCGTTGATCCGGCCGACCAGGCGGTCGATCTCGTCGCGAAGGATCTTGTACTCCTCGACCTGCTCGCGCGAGGGCACCGCAACCTGCACGAAGACCGCGTCCTCGACGTCGAAGTGGCCGTCATGGATCAGCTCGGCGTACGCGCGGAGCCGGGCGTAGATGCCCTTGGTGTAGTCGAGCCGATCCACGCCGAGGAAGATCTTGCGCGGCTCGCCGAGCGCGCTGCGGATCTCCTTGGCCCGGGCCGTCACCTCGGGGGTCTGGGCGAGCTCCTCGAAGCCGCGGGCGTCGATCGAGATCGGGAAGGCCGCGGCGCGCACCGTCCTCCCGTCGGGCAGGTAGACGAGGTCGCGGTGGGTCTTGTGCCCGACGCGCTGGCGGACCAGGCGCACGAAGTTCGCTGCGCCGCCGGGCAGCTGGAAGCCGACCAGGTCGGCGCCGAGCAGGCCCTCCAGCAGCTGGCGCCGCCACGGAAGCTGCTGGAACAGCTCGGCCGGAGGGAACGGGATGTGCAGGTAGAAGCCGATGCGCAGGTCGGGGCGGAGCTGCCGCAGCATCTGGGGCACCAGCTGCATCTGGTAGTCCTGCACCCAGACCAGCGCGCCCTCGTTGGCCAGCTCGGCGGCCTTGTCGGCGAACCGCTGGTTGACCTCGACGTAGGAGTCCCACCACTCGCGGTGGAACTCGGGCTTGGCCACGAGGTCGTGGTAGAGCGGCCACAGGGTGCCGTTGGAGAAGCCTTCGTAGTGGCCCTCGATGTCCTCGGTCGTCATCGGCACCGGGTACAGGTCGAGGCCGTCCACCTCGAACGGTTCGAGGTCCTGCTCGGTGCCGCCGGGCCAGCCCAGCCAGACCCCGTGGTCGGCGCGCATGACGGGCTCGATCGCGGTGACCAGGCCACCCGGGGAGGGCCGCCACGACGAGGAGCCGTCCGGCTGCTCGACACGGTCCACGGGCAGCCGGTTCGCGACTATCACCAGATCGTGGCCCACGGCCCCACCCTAGGCACGAAGCAAGAGGCGCACCCCACCCCGCCGGGGTGGGGTGCGCCGCGTGAGCCGGGCGGGGCCAGCCGTTGAAGTCGCCGGCGGGTGTCGGGCTGGCCCGACACCGACTGTCGGGCTGGCAGGATCGTGGTGGCGACCGTGCGCGACGACGCTGGAGCCATGACGACGTACCCGGTGACCCAACTGATGACTGAGACCTCCCTCCCGGCGCCCGCATGGAGCGAGCCGACCCGTCCCCGCGGCGTACGCCGGGTGTTCCTGGACTCGGGCTACGCGCTGTCCGCGTTCTTCCTGGCGCTGCCGGCATTCATCGTCGTCACCGTCCTGCTGGCCGTTGGCCTCGGCCTCGCCGTCCTGATCGGCGGACTGGTGCTGGTCTCGCTGGGGGTGATCGTCGCGCGTGGGTTCGCTCGGGTGGAGCGGATGCGGCTGCGCAACATGCTGGGTCGCGAGGCGGCGACTCCGGTGTACCTGTCTGACAACAGCACGTACTGGCGGCGCACCCTCACTCCGCTGCGCGACCCGCAGTCGTGGCTCGACGTGGTGTGGAGCCTGACCGGGATCGTGACCGGCACCTTCGCGTTCGGGCTGGCCCTGACGTGGTGGGCGGGTGCCGCCGGCGGCCTGAGCTACTGGTTCTGGCAGCGGTGGCTGCCGATCGACTCGGACGACACGACCACCCTCGCCTCGCTCATCGGCCTCGGCGACGGTCGGACCCCCGAGATCTGGCTCAATCTCGGGATCGGGGTGTTCGCCCTGGTCACGCTGCCGTTGGTGGTCCGCTTCGCTGCCACGGTGCACGGGAGCCTGGCCTCGGTGCTGCTGAGCAGCCGGGCCGAGCTCCAGCAGGACGTGCAGCGCGCCGAGGGAGGCCGGGCGGCGGCTCGCGAGGCGGAGGCCGACTCGCTGCGCCGGCTCGAGCGCGACATCCACGACGGGCCGCAGCAGCGGCTCGTGCGGCTGAGCATGGACCTGGGCCGGGCCAAGCGTCAGCTCACCGAGGACCCCGACCGCGCCTCCGAGACCATCGACGCCGCGCTGCTCCAGGCCCGCGAGACCGTCGACGAGCTGCGCTCGCTGTCGCGTGGCATCGCCCCGCCGCTCCTGGTCGACCGAGGGCTGTCCGCAGCGCTCGGGGAGCTCACCGTGCGCAGCGAGGTGCCGGTCGAGGCGACCATCGACGTTCCGGACACGCTGCCACCGCATGTCGAGACCGCGGTCTACTTCGTGATCGCCGAGGCGCTCACCAACGTGGCGAAGCACAGTGAGGCGACCCGCGTCTCGGTCGGGGTCTGGATGGAGAACGGCGGAGTCGAGGTGCGAGTTGAGGACGACGGCGTGGGCGGCGCCCACCTGGCCAAGGGCAGCGGCCTGGCCGGTCTCCAGCAGCGCGTGCTCGCCGCGGACGGACGGCTCGAGGTGAGCTCACCGGAGGGCGGTCCCACCGTCGTCGGCGCGTGGCTGCCTGTGGGCGGCCCATCCACCCCACAAAATCGCTCGCTGCACTCGCGCTTTCGCGGGGACCCCGGAGAAGCATGAGGATCGTCGTCGCGGACGACTCCCTCCTGCTCAGAGAGGGACTCCAGCTGCTGCTCGCCGAGGCCGGCCACGAGGTCGTGGCGGCCGTCGGCGACGGTCCGTCGTACGTCGCCGCGACCCTGGAGCACCGGCCGGACGTCGGCGTGGTCGACGTCCGGATGCCGCCCAGCCACACCGACGAGGGGCTCCGCGCCGCGGTCGACGTGCGCCGGGCCTGGCCGGACGCGCGGATCATGGTGCTCTCGCAGTACGTCGAGGTGTCCTACGCCGACGACCTGCTCGCCTCGGGTGACGGCGGCGTGGGCTACCTGCTCAAGGACCGCGTCAGCGACCTCGACGACTTCCTCGCCGCCCTGGCCACCGTGGCGACCGGCGGCACCGTGCTCGACCCACAGGTGGTCGCCCAGCTCATGAGCCGTCGCCGGGATCCGCTCGAGGGGCTCACCCCACGCGAGCGCGAGGTGCTCGGCCTGATGGCGGAGGGTCGCTCCAACGCCGCGATCGCCAGGGCGCTGGTCGTCACCGAGGGAGCCGTCGAGAAGCACACCCAGCGGATCTTCGCGAAGCTCGACCTGCTCCCTGACGACGCCCAGCACCGCCGCGTGCTGGCGGTCGTGCGGTTCCTGCAGGCGGGCTGAGGCGGCTCGGCTCAGTCGCCGGCGTACCGCACGCCGACCTGGGCCCGCAGGTCGTCCATCTGCCGCATGATCGTGAGGGTCTGGGCGTGCGGGACCAGGGGGCTCTCGAGCAGGCCCTCGGCCAGGCAGCGCTGGAACTCGACGGCCTCGTGGCTCATGCCTCGCCCGAGCACCGGCTCCAGGCCCTCGATCTGCCTCGGTCCGCCGTGCGCCTTGGCGTCGTTGGTGCTGCCGCTGGCGACGGGCGTGTAGGTCGCGACCGCGGGGTGGAAGAAGTCCTCCATCACCAGCCGGCCCCGGTCGGTCGCGAGCTCGGCGCGGTGGGCGGACCACGAGGTCATCGAGGCGGTCATCGTCGCCAGTGCCCCGCCCGGGTAGCGGCCCGCGATGGCGATGTCCAGGTCGTAGTCGGACTCGGACAGCGATGCGGTGGCCGTCAGCTCCTCCGCCTCGCCGAGGAACAGGTGCGCGACGGTCAGCGGGTAGACGCCCATGTCGAGCAGCGCCCCCGCCCCGAGCTCCGGGTCGAGCAGCCGGTCCTCGGGAGGGAGGTCGACGACGAAGCCGATCTCGGCGTGCAGGTGTCGCGGGGTGCCGAACTCGCCCTCGCGCAAGCCGTGCTGCACGGCACGGACCACCGGGTGGCAGGCGGTCCACATCGCCTCCATCAGCAGCCGCTCCCGGCTCACTGCCAGCGCGAACAGCTGCTCGGCGTCCGCAGCGCGGAGCGTGATCGGCTTCTCGCAGAGCACGTGCTTGCCGGCCTCGAGGGCTGCGGTGACGTGCTCGACGTGCAGCGCGTGCGGTGAGGCGACGTACACCGCGTCGACGGACTCGTCGGCGAGCAGCTCCTCGTAGGAGCCGTACGCCGCCGCGAACCCGAGCTCCTGCGCGAACGCCGCGGCGCGCGCCTGGGAGCGCGACCCGACCGCGGTGAGCTCGGCGTCCGGCACCAGCCGGAGGTCGCGGGCGAAGGACTTGGCGATGCGTCCTGGGCCCAGGACTCCCCAACGTGTGCTCATGGGGGCACCGTAGCGGCTGCCCGGCACGCCGCAGCGCTGAATGACATCGGTGTGATTCGTCGCCTACGATGACTCCATGGATGCGGCGAACGTGGGGCGCCCCGACGCGGGGCAGGCGGAGGAGTCTGCCCTCAGCGACCGCGACCGCGAGATCCTCGAGTTCGAGCGGCACTGGTGGAAGTACGCCGGCGCCAAGGAGACCGCGGTCCGCGAGAAGTTCGACATGTCCTCGACCCGCTACTACCAGGTCCTCAACGCCCTCATCGACCGGCCCGAGGCACTCGAGTCCGACCCGCTGCTGGTGCGCCGGCTGCGCCGGCTGCGCGCAGCCCGCCAGCGGCAGCGCTCGGCCCGGCGCCTCGGCTTCGAGCTCTAGCCGTGCCCGCGCGCGACGAGCGCGGCGTGGTCTTCCCCTCGCCGGTGGTGATGCTCAGCGTGGTCGCCGTCGCCATGGCCGGCATCGCCTTCGTGGCCACCCGGGACAGCGCGCCCGACGAGAAGCAGATCAGCACCATCTCCCAGCCGGAGGCCACGCCGTCGCCGACCGCGGAGGCGTCGCCCACCGAGCCCGTGACGCCGAAGAAGCCGAAGGTGGACCGCTCGAAGGTCTACGTCGTCGTCTTCAACAACTCCAACGTCAGCGGCCTGGCCGGCAAGGTGGCGGCGAAGGCCAGCCAGATCGGCTGGCAGGTGGTCGGCTCGGACAACTGGTACGGCACCATCCCGGCCTCGACCGTCTACTACCCCAAGCGGCTGGAGAAGGCGGGCAAGCTCCTCGCCCTCGACCTCGGTGTCCAGCGGACCGCCCCGGCCGTCGACCCGATGCGGCTGGACCGGCTCACCGTCATCCTCACCGGCCCGCTCGACTGACCCTTTCCGGGGGGCGTGGCGCGCGTGTGATGGGGTTCGGTCATGAAGTTCACCGCGGAGGTGGGCGAGCAGCGGTACGCCGCGCTGGTCCGGGCCGCCGCTGAGACCGTGGTCGGGCTGGACTTCGACGGCACCCTCGCGCCGATCGTCGAGGACCCGTCCGCGGCCCACATCCACCCAGACGCGGGCCAGGTCCTCGTCGACCTGGCCGAGCAGGTGCTCGCGGTCGCGGTGGTCACCGGCCGCCCGGCGCGCCAGGCGCTCGACCTCGGTGGCCTGGAGTGGGTCGGCAACGCGATCGGTGACGCCGGCAAGGAGCTGTACCTCTTCGGCCAGTACGGCAACGAGCGCTGGACCTCCACGAACCGCCGGGTGATCTCGCCCCGGCCGCCGACCGGGCTGGCGTCGTTCACCGCCGAGCTGCCGCGGCTGCTGCGCCGCCAGGGCGCCGAGGACGCCCACATCGAGGAGAAGGGGCTGGCGGTGGCGGTGCACACCCGCCGGCTGGCCGACCCCGAGCGAGCCTTCGAGGCACTGCTGCCGGCGATCGAGGACCTGGCCGGCAGGTACGACCTGGTCGTCGAGCCCGGCAAGCAGGTGATCGAGGTGCGCTCACCCGGCATGCACAAGGGACTCGTGGTCGACCGGCTCGTCGAGGAGCTGCACGCCGGCGGCTTCGTCTTCGTCGGCGACGACCTGGGTGACGTGGAGGCCTTCGAGGCCGTGGCCGCCCTGGCCAAGAACGGCCTGCCCACGCTCCTGGTCTGCTCGGCCTCCGACGAGGAGAGCGCCCTGGTCCGCCTCTCCGACGTTCTCGTCCACGGCCCCGAAGGAGTCCTCGACCTCCTCCGCCAGCTCACCTCCGACGCCGCCGCCCTCCGAGCCTGACGCCCACCCGTCGTTACTGCGCATCAGTAACGACGGGTCGACGTGAGATTGGTGCCGACCCGTCGTTACTGCGCATCAGTAACGACGGGTCGACGTGAGATTGGTGCCGACCCGTCGTTACTGCGCATCAGTAACGACGGGTCGACGTGAAATTGGTGCCGACCCGTCGTTACTGCGCATCAGTAACGACGGGTCGGCGTGGTTGTTCGCCCTGAACGAACGCCGGAACACCGGCCCGACGGCAGAAGTTGAGCCGGTATGACTCAACCCTCGCTCCCGGTGTTGTTCCTCTCGGACCTGGTGGTCCTGCCCGGCATGGTCGTGCCGATCCCGCTCGACGAGGCTGCGCAGGCGGCGGTGGACGCCGCTCGCTCCAGCAGTGACGGCGAGCTGCTGCTCGCTCCCCGGCTGGAGGACCGATACGCGTCGTACGGCGTGGTGGCCAGCGTCGAGCGCGTCGGCCAGATGATGGGCGGCGGCGCGGGTGCGGTGCTCCGGGCCGGGCGCCGGGCCCGCATCGGCAGCGGCGTCACCGGTCCCGGTGCCGCGCTGTGGGTGGAGGTCGAGCCGGTCGAGGAGACCGTGAGCGACCACGCCCGTGAGCTCGCCGAGGAGTACAAGCGGCTGGTCGTGGCCGTGCTCCAGCGCCGCGAGGCCTGGCAGATCATCGACATCGTCCACAAGATGAGCGACCCGAGCGCCATCGCGGACGCGGCCGGCTACGCGCCGTACCTCTCCGACGAGCAGAAGCGCGAGCTCCTCGAGACCCCGGACGTGGAGCAGCGGCTGGAGACCGTGATCGCGTGGACGCGCGACCACCTGGCCGAGGCAGAGATCTCGGACAAGATCAGCGAGGACGTCCGCGAGGGGATGGAGAAGTCCCAGCGCGAGTTCCTGCTGCGCCAGCAGCTCGCCGCGATCCGCAAGGAGCTCGGCGAGGGCGAGCCCGAGGGTGCCGACGACTACCGCGCCCGGGTCGAGGTGGCCGAGGTGCCCGACGACGTCCGCACCGCCCTGCTCAAGGAGGTCGACAAGCTCGAGCGCTCCAGCGAGCAGAACCCCGAGGCGGCCTGGATCCGCACCTGGCTCGACACCGTCCTGGAGCTGCCGTGGGCGGTGACGACCGAGGACGTGAACGACGTCGCGGGTGCCCGCGAGGTGCTGGACGCCGACCACCACGGCCTCGACGAGGTCAAGGAGCGGATCGTCGAGTACCTCGCCGTCCGCGCCCGGCGCGCGCAGCGCGGCCTCCAGGTGATCGGCGGCCGGGGCTCCGGCGCGGTGATCCTGCTCGCCGGCCCTCCCGGCGTCGGCAAGACCTCGCTGGGCGAGTCGGTCGCCCGGGCCATGGGCCGCAAGTTCGTCCGGGTCTCCCTCGGCGGCATCCGCGACGAGGCCGAGATCCGGGGCCACCGGCGTACGTACGTCGGCGCCCTGCCCGGCCGCATCGTGCGCGCCGTCAAGGAGGCCGGCTCGATGAACCCGGTCGTGCTGCTCGACGAGGTCGACAAGATCGGCGCCGACTACCGCGGCGACCCCGCGGCGGCGCTGCTCGAGGTCCTCGACCCGGCGCAGAACCACACCTTCCGCGACCACTACCTCGAGCTCGACCTCGACCTGTCCGACGTGCTGTTCATCGCCACCGCCAACGTGGTCGAGCAGATCCCGTCGGCGCTGCTGGACCGGATGGAGCTGGTCACCCTCGACGGCTACACCGAGGACGACAAGGTCGCGATCGCCCGCGACTTCCTGCTGCCACGGCAGCTGGAGCGGGCCGCGCTGACCGCCGACGAGGTCTCGATCTCCGACGCGGCGCTGCGCGAGCTGGCGGCCAACTACACCCGCGAGGCGGGCGTGCGCCAGATGGAGCGACTGCTCGCGAAGGCCCTGCGCAAGGCCGCCACCAAGCTGGCCATCGGCGAGGTCGAGCGGGTGGACGTGGACGAGCCGGACCTCAAGGAGCTGCTCGGCCGGCCCCGGTTCACCCCGGAGTCCGCGGAGCGTACGTCGGTCCCCGGCGTGGCCACCGGGCTGGCGGTCACCGGCCTCGGGGGCGACGTCCTCTTCATCGAGGCGTCCGCGCACGAGGGCTCGGACAAGGCCGGCGGCCTCACGCTCACCGGACAGCTCGGCGACGTCATGAAGGAGTCCGCACAGATCGCGCTGTCGTTCGTGAAGTCGCACGCGGTCGAGCTCGGCGTCGACCCGGCGTTCTTCGGCCGGACCATCCACGTGCACGTCCCGGCCGGCGCCGTCCCCAAGGACGGCCCGTCCGCCGGCGTCACGATGGTCACCGCGCTCACCTCGCTGGCCACCGGTCGGCCGGTGCGCTCGGAGGTCGGCATGACCGGCGAGGTCACCCTCAACGGCCGGGTGCTCCCGATCGGTGGCGTGAAGCAGAAGCTGCTCGCCGCCCAGCGGGCCGGGCTGACCGAGGTGTTCCTGCCGCTGCGCAACGAGCCCGACCTGGACGACGTCCCGGCCGAGGTGCGTGAGGCGCTGACCGTGCACATCGTGGGCGACGTCCTCGACGTGGTCCGCGGTGCGCTCACCCAGGCCGGTCAGGCCGCGCGGTCGGAGGACGAGGCCACCGCAGCCGCCTGACCTTCACCCGGCCAGGGCCCGCTAACCTCCGGGACATGCGTTTCGGAGCTCGGGCCCTGGCCGCGGCGTTCTCGGCCCTCGTCCTCGTCGGCAGCACCCACGTCGCGGTCACGGCCGCACCTCCTGCGAAGGACCCAGACGGTTCCTACGACGGCGGTGAGGTCCCGCCACCTGACAACGTGGTCGACGAGGTCTTCATCTCCTTCAAGGTCACCGGCGACGGTCGCAAGATCAAGCGCTGGATCGTGACGATGAACGTCGTCTGCGTGACCTACCCGGTCTCGGTAGAGCTGATCTCCCAGCCGATGCCGACGATGAAGGTGAAGAAGAACGGCCGGTTCCACAAGGTGTTCACGCACACCTCCGACGGGACCGACGCCCGTATCGAGGTCGGCGGCAGGTTGGTCGGCCGGACGGTGAAGGACGGCACGCTGTCCTACGAGGTGGGGGTCTGCTCACGCGGCGACGAGCCCGGCGACCCGCTCCGGTGGACGGCGAAGCGCACCGCCCGTTGATTTCTGTCCACATCACGGGACCCGTGTTCACGAACTGAGACGCGCGCCCGTAGAGTGAGCCCTGCTCATCAAGAGGGACTGAGGGTACGGCCCTGTGAAGTCCCGGCAACCGCCGCGAGTCCCCTGGCTCCAGCACCACGGAGCCGGTCGCGGAAACGGTGCTAATTCCGTCCCGGCGCGAAGTACGTGCCGGGGAAGATGAGAAGGAGGACTCCATGAGCACTGCCATCGCCGAGAAGGCGTCCACGAAGAAGCCTCTCCGCGAGGGGGCCTTCGGCCACGCCAAGGCCCTGTCCTGTCGGGAGTGCGGCCACCGGGTCGAGCTCGGCCCGTTCTACGCGTGTCCGGAGTGCTTCGGACCGCTCGAGATCGCCTACGAGTTCCCGCAGGTGACCCGCGAGGAGATCGAGGCCGGGCCGCGCAACATCTGGCGCTACAAGGCCCTGCTGCCGGTGCCGAGCGACATCGAGGACAGCCCCAACACCGAGCCCGGCTTCACCCGGCTGCTCAAGGCACACAACCTCGGCCGCGAGCTCGGCATCGACAACCTGTGGGTCAAGGACGACTCGACCAACCCCACCAACTCCTTCAAGGACCGCGTCGTCGCCTGCGCACTGAGCGCCGCTCGCGAGCTCGACGCCAAGGTGTTCGCCTGTCCGAGCACCGGCAACCTGGCCAACGCGGTCGCCGCCGCCGGTGCCCGCGCCGGGATCAAGACCGTGGTCTTCATCCCCAGCAACCTCGAGCAGCCCAAGCAGGTCAACTCGGCGATCTTCACCGAGCAGCTGGTGGCCGTGAACGGCAACTACGACGACGTCAACAAGCTCGCCTCCGAGATCGCGGGCGAGGAGGACGGCTGGGCGTTCGTGAACGTCAACGTCCGGCCCTACTACGCCGAGGGCTCCAAGACGCTGGGCTACGAGATCGCCGAGCAGCTCGGCTGGCGGCTGCCCGACCAGATCGTCATCCCGGTCGCCTCCGGCTCCCAGCTGACCAAGGTGCACAAGGCGTTCCGCGAGCTGGTGAAGCTCGGCCTCGTCGAGGACAAGCCCTGCAGGATCTTCGGCGCGCAGGCCACCGGGTGCTCCCCGGTCTCGGTCGCCTACAAGGCCGGCGTCGACGCGATCCGCCCGGTCAAGCCCGACACCATCGCCAAGAGCCTGGCCATCGGCAACCCGGCCGACGGTGTCTATGTCCTCGACATCTGCCGCGAGACGGACGGAGCGGTCGAGGACATCACCGACGACGAGGTGCGCGAGGCGATCGTGCTGCTGGCCCGCACCGAGGGGATCTTCACCGAGACCGCCGGCGGCACCACGGTGGGCGTACTCAAGAAGCTGGTCGAGACCGGCCAGCTCGACCCCTCGCTCGAGACCGTCGTCATCAACACCGGACATGGCCTCAAGACGCTGGACGCGGTGTCCGGCGTCGTCGGCCCCGCTGCGACCATCGAGCCGACGTACGCCGCTTTCCGGGCGACCGGGCTCGCCTGACCTCCCGAGGAGACTCCACAGTGACCGCACACGTCCGCATCCCGACGATCCTGCGCACCTACACCGACGGCGAGTCGGAGGTGACGGCGGCCGGCACCACTCTCGCGGAGGTCCTCGACGACCTCGACGCGTCCTACGCGGGCATCAAGGGCCGGATCCTCGACGACAACGGCGAGCTGCGCCGCTTCGTCAACGTCTACGTCGGCAACGACGACGTGCGGTTCCTCGACAACCTCGAGACGCCGACCCCCGACGGCGCCCAGATCTCGGTGATCCCCGCGGTCGCCGGAGGTTAGTGAGCCGTTCACCACGCCGTGCGACAACTTCGGCGTGCGTCGTACCGCTCTGGCCTCCGCGACCTCGGCGGTCACCGTCGCCGGCGGCCTGCTCGCCGGCCGGCTGCTGCTGCGCCGCCAGGCCGCGGTCGCCCGGCGGCTGATCGGCAAGCCCCTGGGTGAGGAGGCGCTGCCGGCGGACAAGAAGTACAAGAAGAAGTACGGCGCCACGATCGACCTGCTCGTCGTGGGCGACTCGATCGCGGCCGGGCTCGGGGCCGAGCTGCCGAAGGAGACCCTCGGTGCCCGGCTGGCCACCCGGCTGGCGAAGGCGACCAGGCGCAGCGTGCGACTGCGGACGGTCGCGCAGGTCGGCTCGGAGTCGTCGATGCTGGCCGGCCAGCTGGCCACCCTGCCCGCGTCGTACCACCCCGACGTCGCGGTGATCATCGTCGGCGGCAACGACGTCACCCACCGGGTGCCGGTCCCGGAGTCGGTGCGCCACCTCGAGGAGGCGATCGCAGATCTCCGGGCGCGGGGCGCCCAGGTGGTGGTCGGCAGCTGCCCCGACCTCGGTGCGCTGCGCCCGGTGCCGCAGCCCCTCCGCGCGCTCGGCTCGCGCGCCTCCCGCCAGCTGGCCCAGGCCCAGGAGGCGGCCGCGGTCCGCGCCGGCGCGCACACGGTGTCGCTGGCCTACGTCGTCGGACCGTTCTTCATCACCAACCCCGACGAGATGTTCAGCCTCGACCGGTTCCACCCGAGCGCCGCCGGCTACAAGCGCACCGCCAGGGCGCTCCTGCCCTCGGTGCTCGCCGCCCTCGGCATCGAGGACGACGTGCCGCTCGGTCACCGCCGTCCCGGGCCGGTCGGTGGGTCTGACGATTCCGCCACGGGAGCCCCACGCGCGACTTGATACTGGTCAGGCCCACCGGCTGGCGGAGGACCCCGATGACGACCAAGCGAACCAGACTGCGCGACGCGCCCAGCTGGTGGTTCGACCTGGGCCTGTGCCTGCTGGGCCTCGCTCTGCTCGCCTGGTCGCTGCCGGCCGCCTGGGACGGCGGCTGGAACGTCGGCCTGGCCGCCCTGGTCGGCGTCCCGCTGATCGTGGTCGTCGCCCGCTTCCCGATGGTCCTCGACAACGCCGACGGCGGGATCGAGATCGGCTTCGACTCGCTCATCCTGGTCTACCTGCTCTGCACGTTCGACCCCCTGCCCGCGCTCGCCGTCTGGGGGCTCGGGGTGCTGGCCACCCAGCTGACCTCCGGGAAGCGCGCGACGGCCGTGGTCTTCAACATCGGCGTCGGCACCCTCGCCGGCGGCGTGGCGGCAAGCGCACTGCACCTG
Organism: uncultured Actinomycetota bacterium; assembly: GCA_963798045.1. Lineage (GTDB taxonomy): Bacteria > Actinomycetota > Actinomycetes > Propionibacteriales > Nocardioidaceae > Nocardioides. The sequence continues at coordinate 42,648 of CAWCSB010000032.1, read as the reverse complement.
GTGCGGGGATCCGCCACAGGTTCGCCGCGCGAGCTGGCCGCCGTGATCGCGGCGGCGGCTGCGTACTTCTTCGTCGACTACGTGCTGTCGGCGATCTCGATCGCCATCGACTCCCAGACGCCCGTGCGGCGCCACCTCGTCCAGCCTGGCACCTGGGTCGCGGTCGCCTGCTTCGTCCCCTTCGACCTGCTCGGCTACCTCGCCGCGGTCGTGCTGCGCAGCAACCCGGCGTGGACGGTGGTGCTCCTGGCCGTCCCCCTGGCGACGTTGCTCATCAACACCCGCGCGATCGTGCACGGCCGCGAGAACGCCCGGCGCCTCACCGTCCTCTTCGAGTCCGCGGTCCGCGTCCAGGCCCTGCACGAGCCCCGGCTCGTGATCGACAGCCTCCTGGCCGACGCCCGACGGCTGATCCGGCTGCGTGACGTGGAGGTGCGCAACTCGCCGCCGGTGGCGGACGAGATCGGTGCGCAGGTACGCCGGGGCAAGGACGCGCTTTGGGTCGTCGCCCCGGCGAAGGACCGAGCCCGGTCGACGGTCGGCGCCGACAAGCACGCGCTGGACGCGCTCGCCGTGATCTGCGCCGAGGCGTTCGCCCGCCTCCAGCTGACCGACGAGATGGTCCACTACGCGCGGCACGACCCCCTGACCGACCTGCCCAACCGGGGCATCCTGCTCGACCGGGCTGCGCAAGCCCTGCACCGAGCCCGCCGGCGCGGCGTGCGGGTGGCACTGCTCTTCGTCGACCTCGACGGCTTCAAGCCCGTCAACGACCGGTTCGGCCACGCGGCGGGTGACACGGTGCTGGTCGAGGTCGCACGGAGGCTGGTGGTCAACACTCGTGACATCGACACCGTCGCCCGCCTGGGCGGGGACGAGTTCGCGGTGCTGCTGGAGGATGTCACCGTCGGCGAGGTCGTCGACATCAGCGACCGGATCCTCGTCTCACTCGCCGCCGGGACCGAGGTCGCCGGCCACAAGGTCGCCCTCGGGGCCTCGATCGGCATCGCGTACGGCGACGGCAGCGAGTCCGGCGAGGCGCTGTTGCGCCATGCCGACCTCGCGATGTACGAGGCCAAGGGCCGGGGCAAGGCGCAGTACGTCGCCTACGAGCCGGCGATCGGCCAGGCCCGGATGCGCAGGCTCGAGCTGGTCGACGAGCTGCGCGTGGCCATCGCCCGACGCGACCTGACGGTCGTCTACCAGCCCGTGGTCGTCGCCGCCAGCGGCCGGATCGCGGGTGTCGAGGCGCTGGTGCGCTGGAAGCTCGATGGCGCCGACGTCCCCACCGACGTCTTCGTCCGCCTGGCCGAGGAGACCGACCAGGTCGACGCCCTCGGAGAGCTGGTCCTGGAGACGGTCGCCGACGACGCGCCGTCCCTTCGGGAGGCCGCGGGCGGACCGATCTCGATCAGCGTCAACGTCTCGGCCCGACAGCTGCAGGAGCCGACGTTCATCACCGCCGTGGAGCGGGCCGTCGGATCCATGGGTCGCACCGGGCTGGTGCTCGAGATCACCGAGCGCCAGGAGATCACCGACGGCCCGGCCCTCGAGGCGATGCGGACCATCACCGAGCTGGGCGTGCGGTTCGCGGTGGACGACTTCGGTGTCGGCTTCTCCTCGATCAGCTACCTGCGCGACCTGCCGGTGCACGTGGTCAAGACCGACGCGGCGCTGTCCCAGAAGATCGACAGCGACGAGCGCTCCCGCGCCGTGCTCCGGGCGGTCACCGTGATGGCTGAGGCTCTCGGCCTCGACGTCATCGTGGAGGGCATCGAGCGGGAGGGTCAGCTGGCCGTGGTCCGGGACCAAGTGGGTGCGTCGTACGTGCAGGGCTACCTGCTGCACCGGCCGATGCCGATCACGGAGCTGCTCATCGTCGTCCGCGCCAACCGGCGCCGCGAGGATCCGCCGACCGAACCGGACGAGCGGCTCGCACCCCTAGCCCTCTGACGCGGCTCAGTGCGGAACAGCGGGCCCGAGCGGGATGTCGCGGTGGACCCGATACGGCGGCTGATCCGGGCCGAAATCGGTCGGGATGAGCAGCGACAAGGACTGCTGCCACCAGGACGGGCTCTCGAAGGCGTCCAGCTCGGCCAGCAGCTGCTCGAGGTAGGCCTCCGTGGTGGCCTCGTTGATCGTGCCGAGCCGCACGTGCGGCCGGAACACCCGCCGGTCCACGAACAGCTGTAGCCCTTGGGCGATCCGGCTCACGTTGCGGACGACCGCGTTCAGCGCGTCAAGGTCGCCACCCAGTCCGACCCACACCGAGACGTCGCCCTCCGGCTCCAGCGCGACTCCCCCGTGCAGGTGCAGCCGCGGGGACTGCCAGTCCGACGCCTGCTGCTCCATGGCGTCCGTGAGGCGGCCGGCGTCCGTGAGGGCAAGGTGGCCGTACTTGACGATCGGCACGTGCATCCGGATCGGCGGCACCAGGTCCAGCAGCGGCCCGGTGGGCTCCACGGGCGCGGTCTCCTGAGGCCGGCGGCGGCCGAACCGTCTACCGGACGACGCGGCGTGGCGGCCGGGAGTGGCCGACTGGGTAAGCGGCTCCCGCTCGGGGCGCACGCCCGCCGCCAGCTGCGTGACGAGCTCCAGCAAGTCACGCGGAGGCACCAGGGCGGCGAAGAGGTGCATGTGTGCATTGTTCCCCCAGCGGCGCGATCACATGCGAGGCAGTGCGGTGCGCCGCTCCTCGAGGTGGGCACGCTCGGCCTCGTTGGCGCACCGCTCGATCGCGGCGTCGTAGGCGACCAGCGCATCGTCGGGCCGGCCGGCCCTGGCGAGCAGCTCGGCCCGCGCGGCCGGCAGTCGGTGGCCCGGCAGGTCCTCGACGGTGAGCCCGTCGAGCGCGGCCAGCCCGGCCAGCGGACCGTCGGCCTCACCCACCGCCACGGCGCGGTTGAGCCGGACGACGGGGGAGTCGACCAGGCCGAGCAGCTCGTCGTAGCGCGCCACGATGCGTGACCAGTCCGTGTCGGCGGCGGTGGCCGCGATCGCGTGCTCGGCGGCCACCAGCGCCTGGAGGAGGTACGGCGCCGGTGCGGCGTGCGTCAACGGGGTGAGCAGGTGGATCGCTTCGGTGATCTCGCCGCCGACCCAGAGCCGCCGATCCTGGTCGGGCAGCAGCACCAGCCGGCCGTCATCGACGCGCGCGTCGCGGCGCGAGTGCTGGAGCAGCATCAGGGCCAGCAGCGCGTCCACCTCGGGGTCGGGCTCGGGCAGCAGGTCGCGCAGCACCCGCACCAGCCGGATCGCCTCCCCAGCGACATCGGCGCGGAGCACGTCGGACCCGGAGCCGGGCGCGTAGCCCGCGGTGAAGGCGAGGTAGGCGACGTCCGAGACGACCCGCAGCCGCTCGGCGAGCTCGGTGCCGACCGGCACGGCGAAGGCCTCGCCCGCCAGCCTCTTGCGGGCCCGGGTGAGGCGGGCCGCCATCGTCGACGTCCGGACCAGGAAGAGCCGGGCCAGGTCCTCGGTGGAGACGCCGAGCACCAGCCGCAGGGTCAGCGCGGCCGCGGCCTCGGGTGCCAGCGTCGGGTGCGCGCAGAGCAGCACCAGCCGGAGCCGCTCGTCGGCGACGCCGCCGTGCTCGCCCGGGTCTGCCATGGTGCGCTGCGCCTCCTCCGACAGGTCGGCCTCGACGGCCAGCAGCGGGAGCTTGCGGTTGGCGACCGCCTCGGCCCGCAGCCGGTCGGTGATCCGGCGGCGGGCCGCGACCAGGAGCCAGGCGCCGGGGTTGGTCGGTACGCCGTCCGTCGGCCAGGTCCGTGCCGCCGCCTCGAAGGCGTCGGCGAGCCCGTCCTCGGCCAGGTCGAGACGGCGGTAGCGCGCGACGAGCAGGGCCACCAGCCGGCCCCACTCGTCGCGCAGCGCCGCGTCGAGCGCCCCTTGGGATGACAGCGCGCTCAGACCTCGACCTCGAGCATCGGTCGGACCTCGACGGTGTACTCGCGCGGCAGCAGCCTCGCGAGCTCGACCGCCGTGTCGTGGTCGGGCAGCTCGACGACGTAGAAGCCGCCGAGCTGCTCGACCGTCTCGGCGTACGGCCCGTCGGTCACCGTGCGGGTCGAGTCCGGCTGGATGCTCCGTGCCGACTCCGGGCGAGCGAGGGCATCCCCGAAGACGAGCGTGCCCCGCTCCCGGACCCCGTCGGCGAATGCGTTGTAGTCGTCGAAGCACCGCTGGCGGTAGTCGTCGTCGGCGTTCTCCCACAGGTCGAAGTGGTCCTTCTCGGCCATCAGCACCAGGAACCTCACGAGGCGCTGCCGCCCGCCGCCGCCCTGATCTCGATGGCGCCCTCGCCGCGGCCGAGGATCTTGCAGACCTCGACGAGGCCGTCGAAGTCGTCGGACTGCACGATGTAGAAGCCCGTCAGCTGCTCGACGGTCTCGGCGTACGGCCCCTCCGTGACCGTGTGGTTCCCGTCGGCGTCGGTGCGCAGCACCTTCGCCTCGCGCGAGTGGGCGAGCTCGCTGCCGCCGGTCACCTTGTGGCCGCGCTCCTCGAGGGCCTGCGCGAACTCGCGGTGGATGGCGTACATGGCCTCCTTGTCCGCGGCGGACGCGGCCGCCCACTGGGACTCGTCACCGGGGAGCAGGACGACGTACTCGGTCATGGGACATCCCTTCGTTGGCTGTGGATCCTTCCACCGCGATGACGGTCGGGCGAGCCCCGAATCGACAGCCCCGGTCAGGAATTCCTGTAGATCTTCGGAAAGAATCGACACATGCCGCCGATTCTTCTCGTCACCTCGCGCGAGCTCCCCGACGGCGAGCCGCGCGGCGACCTGGTGACCGCGGCGCTCGCGCGGCGGGGGCTCGACCCAGCCTGGGTGGCGTGGGACGACCCGACCGTGGACTGGTCGGAGGCGGACGTGGTCGCGGTCCGGTCGACGTGGGACTACCACTGGCGCACGGCGGAGTTCTTCGCGTGGGCGCGCGACGTCGAGTCGCGGACGCTGCTCCTGAACGGCGCCGACCTGTTCGTGTGGAACTCCGACAAGGGCTACCTCGTGGACCTCGACCTGCCCCACGTCCCGTCGGCGTTGCTCGACGACCCGTCCGGGCTGGCAGAGGCGACGGCGAGGTGGGGGACCTGCGTGGTCAAGCCGAGGGTCGGGGCCAGTGGGGTCGGAGTCGTCCTGGTCGAGGGTCCCGGCCACGAGCCGGCAATGGGTCCCGGGCCCTGGCTGGTTCAGCCGCTGGTCGAGTCGGTGCGCACGGTGGGCGAGACGTCGGTCTTCGTCTTCGGCGGTCGGGCCGCCTCCCAGGTCGACAAGCGTCCGGGTGGGGGCGAGGTCCGGGTCCACGAGGAGTACGGCGGCAGCTCGGTCGCCGTGCCGCTGGACGCCGAGCGCGCCGCGCTGGCCGAGCACGCGGTCGCCGCGGTGGGTGAGTGGTTCGGCCGCGCGCCGGCGTACGCCCGCATCGACCTGATGCGATGGGAGGACGCCTGGGTGGTCAGCGAGCTGGAGCTGATCGAGCCCGGCCTCTACCTCGACGTCGACCCGGCGCCCGTCGAGCCGTTCGCCGATCTGCTCGTATGCGCTGCTCTGAGCCAGCGTGGGAGCGATCCCACGACCTGGCTTGACAACGCGTTGTGACCTCCGCCACAATCTGTGGGAACGCTCCCACGCGATCCAGAACTCGGCCGGCGGGTCCGATCTCCCCTCGGCAAACGGACAGGCCCGCCGGCCGCCACAAGAGAGTCGACATACTGACGCCATGACGCGGCAGCCGCGCACCCGGCCGACCCTGGAACAGGTGGCCGCAGCCGCCGGAGTCGGCCGGGGCACTGCTTCGCGCGTGATCAACGGCAGCAGCAAGGTCTCCGAGCAGGCCCGCCAGGCGGTCGAGGGCGCGATCGCCGAGCTCGGCTACGTGCCCAACCGCGCGGCCCGCACCCTGGTCACCCAGCGGACCGACGCGGTCGCGCTGGTGATCGCGGAGTCTGAGGAGCGGGTCTTCGGCGAGCCGTTCTTCGCCGGTGTCGTGCGTGGCGTCGCGACCACGCTCGGCGACGCCCGGCTCCAGATGGTGCTGCTGTTCGCGCACGCCGCGCAGCGCGACGGACGGCTCGACGACTACCTCACCCGCAACCACGTCGACGGCGTACTGCTGCTGTCCCTGCACGACGACGACACGCTGCCGGACCGGATCCGGGAGAGGGGCCTGCCCGTGGTGCTCGGCGGCCGCGCGACAGATCGGCAACGGGGTGCCTACGTCGACGTCGACAACGTGCTCGGCGCCCGGCTCGCCGTCGACCACCTCGTGCACCGGGGCCGGAGGCGGATCGGAGCCATTCTCGGACCCACCGACATGGTGGTGGGCCGGACCCGGCACGAGGGCTACCTGGCCGGCCTGGCGGCCGCCGGGCTCGAGGCCGACGAGAGCCTGATCGCGCGTGGTGACTTCAGCCAGGACAGCGGCGAGTCCGCGATGCGTGTCCTGCTGTTGCGACGGCCGGACCTCGACGCCGTCTTCTGCGCCAACGACCTGATGGCGGCCGGCGCGCTGCGGGTGCTGCGGGAGGCCGGACGGGACGTGCCGGGAGACGTGTCGGTCGTCGGCTTCGACGACGCACCGCTCGCACAGTCGACGCACCCACCGCTGACCACCGTGCACCAGTCGCCGGAGCAGATGGGTCGCGAGATGGTCGCGCTGCTGCTCGACGCCATGGCCCACCCCGATGAGCCTCCGAAGCCCCGGCTGCTCGAGACCCGGCTGGTCGTGCGGGAGAGCTCCTGACGCAGGGCGCATCATGTGCGCGTGCCCCGTCCCGACGTACCGCTGGTCGTGACGGCGCTGGCGTACTCGCTGGCCCACCACCTCGGCTCGCTGCCGGACGGCCTCGGCGACGCGGGTCGGGGCACCCGGGTCGCGGACTGGCTGGACCTGCTGGTGCCGTTCGTCGTGCTGCTGCCCGCGCTCGGGACGCTGCTCGCCGCAGGCGTCTCGCGGGCGGCGTACCTCTGGTTCGCGGCCGGGTCGTGGCTCTATGCGACCGGCCACGGCATCCACCTCTCGGCGAACTCGGTCGGGAACGTCGACCCCTCGCCCACCGCGCACCTCTGGGACGAGCAGGTCGGCCACTGGGTCTGGTACGCCGGCGTGGTCGTCGTCGCCGCGACGCTCGCGTCGACGCTTGTCGAGCGGCCGGTGCCGCGGCACCCGCTGGCCTGGCTGCTCGCCGTGGCGGTCGGGACGACGTGGGGGACCAACGCCACCGGAGGCGAGTTCACCTGGGCAGGAGCGGTGCTCGCGCTGATCGCCTGTGGGTGGGGGCTGCACCACCGACGCGACCGCGGAGTCCTGCTGGCCGCGGTCGGCCTCGCCGGGCTGGTCGCCGTGACGGTCTCGGCCAGCGTCCGCTGAAGGCGAACTCTTCTTGCACTCGCAGGGGTCGAGTGCTAAACATGACGCTGGCACTCTCCTCATGAGAGTGACAACCACCTGAACTCTTCAAGCGTGAGGAATCGCACCAGACATGGCGAAGTTGATTGCTTTCAATGAGGAGGCCCGACGGGGTCTGGAGCGGGGCATGAACACCCTCGCCGACGCCGTCAAGGTCACCCTCGGTCCCAAGGGCCGCAACGTCGTGCTCGAGAAGAAGTGGGGTGCCCCCACGATCACCAACGACGGTGTGAGCATCGCCAAGGAGATCGAGCTCGAGGACCCCTACGAGAAGATCGGCGCCGAGCTCGTCAAGGAGGTCGCCAAGAAGACCGACGACGTCGCCGGTGACGGGACGACCACCGCGACGGTGCTCGCCCAGGCCATGGTCCGCGAGGGGCTGCGCAACGTCGCCGCCGGCGCGAACCCGATGGGCCTCAAGCGTGGCATCGAGAAGGCCGTCGACGCCGTCGCCGAGCAGCTGCTCGGCATGGCGACCGAGATCGAGACCAAGGAGCAGATCGCCGCGACCGCGTCGATCTCCGCCGCGGACCCGACCGTCGGCGAGATCATCGCCGAGGCGATGGACAAGGTCGGCAAGGAAGGCGTCATCACGGTCGAGGAGTCCGAACACCTTCGGCCTCGACCTCGAGCTGACCGAGGGCATGCGGTTCGACAAGGGCTACATCTCGGCCTACTTCGTGACCGACCCGGAGCGCATGGAGACCGTCCTCGAGGACCCCTACGTCCTGGTCGCGAACCAGAAGGTCTCCTCGGTCAAGGACCTGCTCCCGCTGCTCGAGAAGGTCATGCAGTCCGGCAAGCCGCTGCTGATCATCGCCGAGGACGTCGACGGCGAGGCGCTGTCGACCCTGGTCGTCAACAAGATCCGTGGCACCTTCAAGTCCGTCGCCGTCAAGGCTCCGGGCTTCGGTGACCGCCGCAAGGCCATGCTCCAGGACATCGCGATCCTGACCGGTGGCCAGGTCATCTCCGAGGAGGTCGGCCTCAAGCTCGAGTCGACCGGTGTCGAGCTGCTGGGCCAGGCCCGCAAGGTCGTCATCACCAAGGACGAGACCACCATCGTCGAGGGCGCGGGCGACACCGACCAGATCGCCGGCCGGGTCAACCAGATCCGCGCGGAGATCGAGAAGTCCGACTCCGACTACGACCGCGAGAAGCTCCAGGAGCGCCTCGCCAAGCTGGCCGGCGGCGTGGCCGTCATCAAGGTCGGCGCGGCCACCGAGGTCGAGCTCAAGGAGCGCAAGCACCGCATCGAGGACGCCGTTCGCAACGCGAAGGCGGCCGTCGAGGAGGGCATCGTCGCCGGCGGCGGCGTGGCCCTCGTCCAGGCCGCCAACGCGGCGTTCGACAAGCTGGACCTCACCGGTGACGAGGCCGTGGGCGCCAACATCGTGCGCTTCGCGACCGACGCCCCGCTCAAGCAGATCGCGATCAACGCCGGTCTCGAGGGCGGCGTCGTGGCCGAGAAGGTGCGTGGCCTCGCGGCCGGGCATGGTCTCAACGCGGCCACCGGCGAGTACGTCGACATGATCGCCGAGGGCATCATCGACCCGGCCAAGGTGACCCGCAGCGCGCTGCAGAACGCCGCGTCCATCGCGGCGCTCTTCCTCACCACCGAGGCCGTCGTCGCGGACAAGCCGGAGAAGGCAGCCCCCATGGGCGGCGACCCCTCCGGCGGCATGGGCGGCATGGACTTCTGAGTCCCCGCCACCCGTAGCACCCAGCTCCACCAGTCGGCCCGCCCGGAGAAATCCGGGTGGGCCGGCTGCCATTTCAAGCGCTGCGCAGCCAGTAGCCTCAGGGGCGTGGCGGCCCGCAACCAGGCGCTCGAGCAGCAGGAGGTCCGCTTCTGCCGCGCCGACGACGGCGTGCGTCTGGCGTGGGCTCGGCACGGCTCCGGCCCGCCGTTGTTGATCGTCTCGTGCTGGCTGAGCCAGCTGCAGCACGACTGGATGAGCCCCGTGTGGCGGCACTTCCTCGACGACCTCGGCGAGATCGCGACGGTGGTGCGGTACGACGAGCGTGGGTTCGGCCTGTCGGAGTGGGACGTCACGGACTTCTCGCTGGACCGACGCGTGGCTGACCTCGAGACGCTCGTGGAGGCCGCCGGCCTGGACCGTTTCGCAGTCATGGGGATGTCGGGCGGAGCGCCGGTCGCCCTGGCTTACGCACACCGGCACCCGGAGAGGGTCACCCGGATGGTCCTCTACGGCGGCATGGCGCGTGGGGCGAACTCGGCAGACGAGCAGGACGACTCCCTCGAGGAGGCGTACCTCACCATGATCCGGGCCGGGTGGGCGCGCCGGGACAGCGTGTTCCGACGCGTGTTCACCACGGCGTTCATCCCCGGTGCCACCGAGGAGCAGATGGAGTGGATGGACGAGCTGCAGCGCACGTCCACCAACACCGAGAACGCCGTCTGCAGCCGGGTCGCCCGGCACCACGTCGACGTCTCGTCGCTGCTGCCCGAGCTCACCCAGCCCACGCTGGTCCTGCACGCGCGCGGTGACCGGGTTGCACCTGGGACGGGGCCAGAGCTGGCGGCGGCGATCCCTGAGGCACGCCTGGTCATGCTCGACTCGCGCAACCACGTGCTGCTCGCCGACGAGCCGGCCTGGCAGGTCTTCAAGGACGAGGTCGCGGGCTTCCTCGCGGACGGCCAGGTGGCACCGGCCGTCACGGCGTTGTCGGACCGCGAGCGCGAGCTCCTGATGCTGGCCGCCGAGGGCCTGGACAACACCGAGATCGCCGAGCGGCTGGTGCTGAGCGTGCGCACCGTGGAGCGGCACTTCCAGAACATCTACCTCAAGCTCGGGCTGTCCGGGCGTACGGCGCGTGCGGCAGCGGTCGCGCGCATTCTCGCCTGACTCGGACGGCCTCGACGCGTACGCGTCACCCGCCATCCGGCCGTGAACAACGGCTCGGAGCTACGCGTCGACGCCGATGAGCCGACCCCCCGGAATTTGAAACCTTCGTCGCAGACGGCAGGACGCCGTCAACCACACGCGAAGCGAACGAAGGAGCACAACCATGACGAACAAGGCCGTGGTCAGTCTGACCACCGGACTGGAGGACCCCGAGAAGGTGACGGTGGCCTTCCTGGTGGCCGTCGCAGCCGCGGAGCAGGGGCGACCGACGCTCATGTTCCTGACGAAGGAGGCCGTGCGCCTTGCCCAGCAGGGAGTCGCCGTCGGCGTCGCCTGCGACGGCTGCCCGGCCCTGCCGGAGCTGGTGGCGCGCTACGTCGCCGCGGGCGGCACCTTCCTGGTCTGCCCGATCTGTTTCAACGCCAGGGCGCTCGACCCCGAGCGGCTCGTCGAGCACGCCGAGATCGGCGGCACCGTCCCGATGTGGCAGTGGATCGGCGACGAGGGCGCCACCACGTTCAGCTACTGAAATTCGAGAGCACAGGAGAAGCATCATGAAGAACCTCATCTGGGCCGTTGGCGCCCTGTCGGTGGCGACCGCCCTGGCGGTCTCCTTCCCGACGACGTCAGTGGCCGTTCCCGCTGTTCCCCCCGACCTCGCCCCGAGCTTCGGCACGGGCGTGGCTGTCCAGCCGGACGGCAAGACCATCGAAATCGGAGACGTCTACGGCGCGGGACCGGACGGGGACGCCTTCGTCTACCGAATCAATGCCGACGGAACCCGTGACCAGCAGTTCGGGATCCGTCCGCTAGACGGCACGGGTGGCCACCACGAGGCGGCGACGTCCGCCGCGGTGCAGCGGGACGGGAAGATCGTCGTGGCCGGGCGCACGTCCGAGAACGACGACGGCGCCGTCTGGCGGCTGCTCCCCGACGGCGCACCCGACCTCACGTTCGGCGGAGGGGACGGCTTCGTGACCGTCGACAGCGGTGCCGACGAGATGCTCGCCGACGTGGCGATCGCGCCCGACGGTGCGATCGTCGTCGTCGGCAGGACCACGGTGGGGGGTCAGGCCACCATCTACCGGCTGAACTCCTCGGGTGACCTCGACTCCGGCTTCGACCAGGACGGCAGGCTGAGCATCGGGGGTGCGAGCAGCCTTGCCACCGCCGTGGCCGTGCAGCCGGACGGCGGGATCCTCGTCGCCGGCTTCATCACCCCGGCCGACGGCATCGTGGTCCGCCGGCTGACCGTGAGCGGCGCCACCGACTACACGTTCGGCGGCGGCGACGGAGAGGCCACGATCTCGGCTCAGGCCCGAGCCTCCGACCTCGTCCTCCAGCAGGACGGCGGCATCGTGGTGACGGGGCTGACATACGACGCCAACGGCTCGGATGCGCTGCTCGTGCGCTACACCGCGGCGGGGATCGTGGACGCGTCCCCGCAGGAGGACGTCCGCACCCAGTGAGCGTCCGTGCGCCACTGGCGCATACCGGCAGCAGCACCACTCACTGACCCGCCCGAACTGTCCGGGCGGGTCAGTGCCATTGCGGCGTGGTGTGTGAGGGTTGCGTCGTGGCCGAGGAGCAGTCCGACGACGCCCGCGAGCGCTTCGAGCAGCTCGCGGCGGAGGTCGTCGAGCCGGTACGCCGCTTCCTGGCCCGGCGTACCGACCCGGACACCGCCGACGACGTGCTCGCCGAGACGCTCCTGGTCTGCTGGCGCCGTCTCGACCAGGTGCCGGAGCACGCGCTGCCGTGGGTCTACGGCGTGGCCCGCAACTGCCTGGCGAACATCCAGCGCGGTGATCGGCGCCAGGTCCGCCTGGCCGCTCGGATCTCCGTGGTGGACCCGCCGCAGGAGACAGTGCGCGAGGCCGACCCGCCGGACCCGCGGGTCGCCGCCGTGCTCGAGCTGCTGCGGCCGGAGGAGGCCGACCTGCTCCGCCTGTGGGCGTGGGAGCAGCTGGGCCCCGGGGAGATCGCGGAGGTTCTCGGCATCACCCCGAATGCCGCGAGCATCCGGTTGCACCGCGCACGCGGCAAATTCGTGGAGGAGCTGCGAAAGATCGACGACGGCGCCGGACATGAAGGTGTGAGAGAAGGGAGGGAACCATGAGCGACAGCGACTTTGATCGTGACGACGACCTGCGTGCGCTGCTCCGCGGCGGTGACCCCGCTGGTTCCCTTTCTCCGGCCGACCCGGCCGCTCTCGCGATCCTCATGGAGGACATCATGAGCGCTGATCTCGACGTGCGCCCGGACGCGGACGAAGGCAGCCGGGCCACCGGCACCCATGGCCGCAACCGGCTCACCTGGCTGGTCGCCGCCGCGTCGGTCGCCGCCATCGCTGCCGTGGGCAGCTTCACGATCTCCGGCCTCGGCGGCAACAGCCCGCCGCAGGCCGGACCCAAGTCGCCGCCGGCAGTCGCCGAGCTCAACGCACCCATCGCGGGTCAGACGACCGACCTGACTGCCAAGGCCCCCGACGGCAGGTGCGTCGCCGAGCCGACCGCAGCGATGCTGGCTCAGTACGACCAGGCGTTCGAGGGCACCGTGACCGCCATCACCGGCAACATGGTCACGCTCGAGGCCACCGACGTCTACCAGGGCGACGTCGGCGAGACGGTCCAGGTGAGCGCGCCGCCGGCCGGCCTCGACGCGTTGATCAACCAGACGCAGTTCCAGGTGGGCGGCACCTACCTGGTCTCCGCCTTCGGCGGATCCGTCTCGATGTGCGGCTTCAGTGGCCCGGCTTCCGGAGATCTCCAGAAGCTCTTCAAGGAGGCGTTCGTCCGCTGAGCACTCAAGGACTTCTTCTCGCTGCCGGGTCCGGCTCCCGCATGGGCCGGCCCAAGGCACTGGTGCACGATGCTGACGGGGCGTCGTGGCTCCAGTACGCCGTGGAGGTCCTGCGCGACGGTGGATGTGACGGGGTGACGGTGGTGCTCGGTGCCGGGGCCGACGAGGCGGTTCGCCTCCTCGACGGCCTAGGCGTCGACGTCGTTGTCGCCCATGACTGGGACAAGGGCATGTCGGCTTCACTACGATCCGGTCTCGAGTCGCTCAAGGGCAGCGACATCGAGGCCGCCGTGGTGAGCCTGGTCGACCTGCCCGACCTGACCGCGGCCGTGGTACGACGTGTGCTCTCTGAGCGCGAGGGAGACGAGGCCCTCGCCCGTGCGTCGTACCACGGTCGCCCCGGTCACCCGGTGGTGCTCGGCCGAGCCCACTGGCAGGCGATCACCGAGTCCGCCCAGGGCGACTCCGGCGCCCGTGACTACCTGGCCGCCAACGACGCCGCGATCGTCGAGTGCGGCGACCTCGCCAGCGGCGCTGACGTCGACTCGCTCGCCGCTCACTGACCTGCTCGGGAGCCGCCGCTCAGTGCGGGGTGAGCAGACCCTGCCCCGGCATCCGGGTCGGCTGGCAGTCGCAGCCGTCCCCGCACACCAGGTAGGGATGGGCGGCGTGGCCGCAGCGCACGCACGGCAGGTCGTGCGTCAGCGGACCGTCGTCGTGTTCCAGCTCCCCGGACATGCCCGGACTCCCCTCCGCGGCCCTCGCCCTCACGACGGCCGCTTCCCTGTGCCCCCAGTGCCACACGTGGGGACGTCGTAAACGCCCAAAGATCCCCGAGAACCGCCAAAACTAGGGAGTCGCCCTGATGTGGGGCCGCCCGGCACGGAGCAGCTCCACGTCGGCCGGCGGCGACGACCAACGTGCGTCCAACGGACCGCTCCGTACTGTTGATGCCATGGAGACGGCCCTGCCGGCGTCGGCCGCCGACGTCGCTGCCCGCCTCGGCGACACTGGCTACCTGTGCGACGACGCGTTGGCGACGGTCACCTTCCTCGCGCTGCGGATGGAACGGCCGCTGCTGCTCGAGGGTGAGCCGGGCACCGGCAAGACCGCGCTCGCCGAGGCCATCGCCGAGGCGCTGGACCTGCCGCTGGTCCGGCTGCAGTGCTACGAGGGGATCGACGCGACCCAGGCGCTCTACGACTGGGACTTCCCGCGCCAGATCCTGCACCTGCGCGCGCTCGAGGCGGCTGGCTCCGGGGCCGACGTCGAGGAGGCCGAGAAGAGCCTGTACGACGAGCGGTTCCTGCTGGCCCGGCCGGTGCTCGCGGCGCTCCAGCAGAGCCCGGCAGTCCTGCTCGTCGACGAGGTGGACCGGGCCGACGACGAGTTCGAGGCGTTCCTGCTCGAGGTGCTGTCGACGTACCAGGTGAGCATCCCCGAGCTCGGCACCGTCGCTGCCGCTACACCGCCGGTGGTGGTGCTGACCTCCAACCGCACCCGCGAGCTGCATGACGCCCTCAAGCGGCGCTGCCTGTACCACTGGATCGAGCACCCCGGACTCGAGCGCGAGGTGCAGATCGTCCGCACCCGAGCGCCCGAGGTGTCCGAGGAGCTGGCCCGGCAGGTGGTCGGCGTCGTCCAGCAGCTGCGGGACATCGGGCTCCAGAAGCCGCCCGGGGTCGCCGAGACTCTCGACTGGGCGCGGGCCCTGCACCACCTCGGCACGGCCACCCTCGACCTCGAGGCGTCGGCCCGCACCCTCGGCGCGCTCGTGAAGTACCGCGAGGACTCCCAGAAGGTGCAGCAGGCCCTCGACCAGATGCTCCGGACATGACGATCCCCGGCGCTCGTCCTGAGGTGCGAGCTGGCGAGCCTCGAAGGGAGCCCGACGAGATCCTGCTCGGCTTCGCGCGGGCGCTCCGGGCGGCCGGCGTCCCGGTCACCCACGACCGCACCCAGGGCTTCCTGGCCGCGGTGGCCATGGTCGGTCTCGACGACGCCGCGGCGACGTACGTCGCGGGCCGGGCCACGCTCTGCGGCTCACCCGACGACCTGGCCCGCTACGACCAGGTGCACGAGGCGTACTTCAACGCCCGCGACGGACTGCCCCGGCCACGACCGGCGGAGCAGGGCGCCCCGACGTTCTCCGGCCTGCCCCTGGCCGAGAGCGACGGGGACGGTGCCGGCGAGACCGACGACCCGGTGGTGCGGGCCATGGCCAGCGACACCGAGGTGCTGCGGCACCGCGACGTCGCCTCGATGTCAGCGGCGGAGAAGGCGCGGCTGGCCGGCCTGTTCGCCACCTTGCGGCCACGAGCGCCGCGGCGGCGTACCTCCCGCCACCAGCGATGGCACCGCGGCACGGTCGACGCGCCGCGCACCCTGCGCGCCAGCCTGCGGCACCTGGGGGAGCCGGCGGAGGTCGCCTGGCGGCGGCGCGGGAACAAGCCGCGCCGCGTGGTCCTTCTGGTGGACGTGTCCGGTTCGATGAGCGGGTACGCCGACGCGCTGCTCCGGCTCGCCCATCGCTTCACCCAGGCCTCGGCCGCCACCGGTGGCGTCGTCGAGACGTTCACGGTCGGCACCCGGCTCACCCACGTCACCCGGGCCCTGCGCGGCAAGGACGCCGAGCGCGCGTTGATCGCCGCAGGCGAGACCGTGCCCGACTGGTCGGGCGGGACCCGGCTCGGCGAGACGCTCAAGATCTTCATGGACCGCTGGGGGCAGCGCGGCCTCGCGCGGGGCGCGGTGGTCGTCGTGTTCAGCGACGGCTGGGAGCGGGGCGACCCGGCGCAGCTGGCCGGGCAGATGACGCGGCTCAAGCGGGTGGCGCACCGCGTCGTGTGGGTCAACCCGCACCGCGGCAAGCACGGCTACGAGCCGGTGCAGCAGGGTGTGGTCGCCGTACTTCCCCACGTCGACGACTTCCTGGCCGGCCACTCGCTGGCGACCTACGCCGAGCTGGTGGAGGTGGTCGCGCGTGCGTGACGTGCTTCCCGAGCTGATGAAGTGGTGGGACGCCGGCGACACCATCGGGGTCGGCACTGTCGTCGCGACCTTCCAGTCCGCGCCCCGCCCGCCCGGCGCGTCGATGCTGGTCGGTCCCGACGAGACGGCGGTCGGGTCGGTGTCCGGTGGCTGCGTGGAGGGCGCGGTCTACGACCTGGCGCAGTCGGTGGTCGAGTCCGGGCAGCCGGTGCTGCAGCGCTACGGCGTCTCCGACGAC
Organism: uncultured Actinomycetota bacterium; assembly: GCA_963798045.1. Classification (GTDB taxonomy): domain Bacteria; phylum Actinomycetota; class Actinomycetes; order Propionibacteriales; family Nocardioidaceae; genus Nocardioides. Next base: position 26,332 of record CAWCSB010000032.1, on the reverse strand, counting down.
GACGCGTTCGCGGTCGGGCTCACCTGCGGCGGCATCCTGGATGTCTACGTCGAGAAGGTCTCGAAGGAGTCGTTCCCCGAGCTCGGTGAGATCGCCGCGGACATCGAGGCCGGCCGCCCGGTGGCGCTGGCCACCGTCATCGAGCACCCGGACCCCTCGTGGCTGGGCCGGCGTCTGGTCGTACGGCCCGGCCAGGACCCGGTGGTGGGATCTCTGGGGTCGGCCAGGGCCGACGACGCGGTCCGCGACGACGCCATGGGGCTGCTGGCGGCCGGCCACAACGCCACGCTGACCTACGGCACCGACGGCGAACGCCGCGGCGAGGGGATGCGGGTCTTCGTCTGGGCGTTCGCGCCCAAGCCGCGGCTGCTGGTCTTCGGCGCCATCGACTTCGCGGCGGCCGTGGCGCGGGTCGGTGCGTTCCTGGGCTACCACGTGACGGTGTGCGACGCCCGGCCGGTGTTCGCGACGAACAGCCGGTTCCCCGAGGCCGACGAGGTGGTCGTGGACTGGCCGCACCGCTACCTGGCCGCCGAGCACGAGGCCGGGCGGATCGACCCCCGCACCGTGGTCACGGTCCTGACCCACGACCCCAAGTTCGACGTGCCCCTGCTCGAGGTCGCGCTGCGCCTGCCCGAGGTGGCGTACGTCGGTGCGATGGGCTCGCGGCGTACGCACGACGACCGGCTGGCCCGCCTCCGCGAGGCCGGGCTGAGCGAGGAGGAGCTGGCCCGGCTGTCCAGCCCGATCGGTCTCGACCTGGGCGCCCGGACCCCGGAGGAGACCGCGATCAGCATCGCGGCCGAGATCATCGCCGGCCGCTGGGGCGGCAGCGGCCAGCGGCTCGGCATCACCGACGGCCGGATCCACGGCGAGACGAACCCTTTGGGCTGATCATCCGTACACCAGTCATGCGCCGTGTCGCCGTCACCCTCGTCTTGCTGGTGCTGGCGGCCGGGTGCACCAGTGATGCGGACGAGCCGCAGGCAGGTCCCGAGCCGACCGCCAGTCCGACTGAGGTCCCGACCAGCGCGACGCCCGAACCGACCACGGCACCGACGCCGAGTGAGCCGGCACTCCCGGAGGTGCACCACCGGCTGTCGCTGCCGGCCCTGATGCGCGAAGCGCCCAGCGGTGGCAAGCCCCGGATCCTGCGCACCGAGTACGAGACGGCCGACTACACCCGCTACGACGTCACCTACCGCAGCGACGAGCTCACGGTGTCCGGCGTCCTGATCCGGCCCAAGGGCCCCGGTCCGTTCCCGGCCATCGTGCTCAACCACGGCTACATCGAGCCCGAGATCTACGTGACCGGCCAGGGCCTGGCCCGCGAGCAGGATGCGCTCGCCCGGGCCGGGTTCGTCGTGCTGCACACCGACTACCGCGGCCACGCGGCCTCCGACCCGGTGCCCGCGGTCGACCGCGAGACGCGGCTCGGCTACACCCGCGACGCCGTCAACGCCGTCGATGCGCTGAAGAAGCTGCCGTACGTCGACGCCGAGCGACTGGCCATGCTGGGCCGGTCGATGGGCGGCGGCGTGACCATGAACGCGCTGGTCACCCAGCCCGGGCTCATCGACGCCGCCGTGATCTACGCGTCGGTCAGCTCGCGGTACCTCGACAACCTCAACCACTTCACCCGGGACAGCAGACCCGAGGTGGTCGACGAGGTCTTCGACCAGTTCGGGACGCCGCAGGAGGCGCCCCGGTTCTACCGGGAGCTGTCGCCGCGCACGTACTTCGACCGGATCACCGAGCCGGTGCTCGCCCACCACGGCACCGCCGACGGCACCTGCCCGCCGCCCTGGGCGCGGACCACGCAGCGCCTGATGCAGGCGGACGGGGTGGACAGCCGGCTGCGCTGGTGGGAGGGCGAGGACCACGCGTTCTACGCCCGCTGGCAGGACTCGATGGACGAGACGCTCAGGTTCCTCCGGTCAAGACTGTCGGCCTGACTCTCGACCCCTGTGACCGCGGTCTCCGGGCGAGTAGCCTCACGGTGTGGCGCGGGGTGAGCTGAGCACACGGCGGCAGGACGCCGTTCGCGCGTGGACGAGCTTCGTCGAGCACGGCGACGAGGTGGAGGCGCACGTCCGCCCGGAGATCCTGAACTCGTGGGCGCGGTCGGAGGCCGCGATCACCATCGACGTCAAGGAGGCGCCGCTCGCCGACGAGGCGGAGATCGCGGCGATCTGGCGCGACTCGCCGTTGCAGACCGCGGTGGAGAACGTCGAGCAGGAGCTGCGCCGGACCGCCGTGGACGGCGACCTGGTCATCGCGGTCACGGATGCGGACACCCGGATCCTCTGGACGTACGGCGGTCGGGTGATGCGTCGCAAGGCGGAGACCGTGAACTTCGTGGCCGGCGGTCGCTGGGACGACGAGTCGGTCGGCACCAACGCGCTCGACCTCGCGAACCGGCTGGCCGAGCCGGCGATGGTCTTCAGCGCCGAGCACTACGCCTCGATCGTGCACAACTGGGTCTGCTGGGCCGCGCCGGTCTTCGATCCCGTCACCGGGGTGAAGCTCGGCGTCATCGACCTCTCGACCACCTGGGACCGCACCCACCCGATCGGGCTCGCGACCGCGCGGGTGATGGCCCGGCTGATCGAGTCGGCGATGCCGCGCTCGTCCCACCACCCCTCGGCGCTCAACGACGAGACGGGCGACCCGGGCCTGGTGATGACGCTGCTCGGCACCGCCGAGACCCGGCTGGATGGACAGCGGCTGCTGCTCAACCGGCGCCAGACCGAGGTGCTGGCGCTGCTGGCGCTGCACCCCGAGGGACTCTCGCTCGAGCAGCTGCACGCGATGCTGTACGGCGACCAGGCGATCACCTTCTCCACGCTCAAGGCCGAGGTCTCGCACCTGCGCGCCGCCCTGGGCGGCCAGCTCGGCTCGCGCCCCTACCGCCTGCTGATGCCGGTCGCCACGGACGTCGAGCACGTCCTCGCGCTGGTCCGCCGCGGCGAGGTCGGCGCGGCCGTCGACGCCTACGGCGGCGACCTGCTGCCCGGCACCAACTCCCCGACGCTCTCCGAGCTCGCCGAGTACGTCGCCGTCGCGGTCCGCGAGGCGCTCCTGGGCAACCCGCAGCCGGATGCCGTGGTCCGCTACAGCGAGCTCGCGCCGTACGACTCCGAGGTGCTGGAGGTCTGCCTGGCCTCGCTGGACCGGATCGACGGACGTCCGCACCCCGCCGTACCACTGCTCAAGGGCCGGCTCGCGGTCGCCCGCCGCTGACCCGTCGTTACTGATGAGCAGTAACGACGGCTCGGCCTGAATTTGGTGGTGACCCGTCGTTACTGATGAGCAGTAACGACGGCTCGGCTTGAATTTCGGTGGTGACCCGTCGTTACTGATGAGCAGTAACGACGGCTCGGCCTGGATTTCGTGGTGACCCGTCGTTACTGATGAGCAGTAACGACGGGTCGGCGTGGGGTCGCCAACCCGACTCCAACCTGCGGATCCCTAGCGTGACGAGTACCACGGGCGTGAGCCGGTGGCGTCGTTCTCGGACGTGATCGGCCACAAGGGAGTGTCATGACACGGATCAGCCTCACCGTCGACGGCGAGAAGGTCGCCGACGACGTCGAACCCCGCATGCTGCTGGTGCAGTACCTGCGGGAGAAGCTCGGCAAGACCGGGACCGTGATCGGCTGCGACACCAGCAACTGCGGTGCCTGCACCGTGCACCTCAACGGGCAGAGCGTGAAGTCGTGCAACGTGCTGGCGGTCCAGGCCGACGGCGCCGAGATCACCACCATCGAGGGGCTCGCCACCAACGGTCAGCTGCACCCGATGCAGGAGGCGTTCCGCGAGTGCCACGGACTGCAGTGCGGCTTCTGCACGCCCGGGATGATCATGCAGAGCGTCGACCTGCTCAAGAACAACCCCCACCCGTCCGAGCAGGAGATCCGGCTCGGCCTCGAGGGCAACCTCTGCCGGTGCACCGGCTACCACAACATCGTCAAGGCCGTGCAGTACGCCGCTGAGCACAGCTGACGCGAGCGAGGGGGCACCGGCATGACCGCCGTCCAGGACGCCCCGGCTGCCGAGCTCGAGATCGGCGAAGGACCGGCGCCGCAAGGAGGACCAGCGGCTGATCACCGGCCGCACGCGCTGGACCGACAACCTCACGCTCCCGGGGATGCTGCACCTTGCGATGGTCCGCAGCCCGTTCGCGCACGCCAAATCATCACGGCATCGACGTGAGCGCCGCCAACGCGATGACCAACGTGGTCGACGTGTTCACCGGGCAGGACTTCGGCGACGAGCTCGGCGTCTGCATCAACGCCTGGCCGATCACGCCCGACCAGGTCACACCGGCGCACTCTCCGATGCCGTCCGACCGGGTCGCGTTCGCGGGCGAGATCGTCGCCGTCGTCGTGGCCCGCACAGCCGCGGAGGCGCGGGACGCCGCCGAGCTGGTCGATGTCGAGTACGAGGAGCTCCCGGCTGCGCTCGACCTCAAGGAGGCCGCCGCCGACAGCGTTCTGGCGCATCCCGACTCGGGCACCAACAAGTCCGCGCTGTGGATCTTCGACTCGAAGGCCGCCGGCACCGGTGACGACGTCGAGGAGGCGATCGCCAAGGCCCGCACCGACGGCATCGTGATCGAGCGGGAGTACCGCCAGCAGCGACTGATCCCGGCGTTCATGGAACCGCGCTCGGTGGTGGTCGACCCGACCGGCGAGCAGTACACGATGTGGTCGGCGACCCAGATCCCGCACATCCTGCGCTTCGCCCTGGCGGCCACCACGGGCGTGTCCGAGTCGAAGATCCGGGTCGATCGCGCCCGGACGTCGGAGGCGGCTTCGGCGGCAAGCTCCAGGCCACCCCGGAGGAGTGGATCGCCTGGGCCGTTCGGCCGGCGGATCAACAAGCCGGTGAAGTACACCGAGACCCGCTCCGAGTCGCTGCTCAGCGCGCACCACGGCCGCGACCAGTGGCAGAAGCTGACCCTGGCCGCCGAGAAGGACGGCAAGGTCACCGGCTTCAAGGTCGAGCTGCTCGCCGACCTCGGTGCGTATCTCGCGATCGTCGGCGGCGGCGTCCCGATGCTGGGTGCCTTCATGTTCAACTCGATCTACAAGTTCCCGGCGTACCACTTCGCCTGCCAGACGGTGCTCACGAACAAGACCTGGACCGATGCCTACCGTGGCGCCGGCCGGCCCGAGGCGACGTTCGCGGTCGAGCGGATCATGGACGAGCTCGCCGCCGAGGTCGGGGTGGACCCGATGGAGATCCGGGTCATGAACTGGATCAGGCACGAGGAGTTCCCGTTCACCACCGTCGCCGGGATGACCTACGACTCCGGCAACTACGAGGCGGCCACCGAGAAGGCCAAGGCGATGTTCGAGTACGACGAGCTCCGGGCCGAGCAGAAGCAGCGCCGCGACTCCGGTGACACGGTGCAGCTGGGCATCGGCATCTCGACGTTCACCGAGATGTGCGGCCTGGCGCCCTCCCGGAGCTGCTCGGCAGCCTCGACGTACGGCGCCGGGGGCTGGGAGCACGCGAGCGTCCGGATGCTGGCCACCGGCAAGGTCGAGGTGATCACCGGGGCCTCGCGCGCACGGCCAGGGCCACGAGACGGCCTTCAGCCAGATCGTGGCGGACCGCCTCGGCGTGGCCTACGAGGACGTCGAGGTGCTGCACGGCGACACCCAGGTGTCCGCGCGCGGACTCGACACCTACGGGTCCCGGTCGCTGGTGGTCGGGGGCGAGGCGATCGTCCGGGCCGCCGACAAGGTGATCGAGAAGGCCAAGCCGATCGCGGCGCACCTGCTCGAGGCGTCGGTCGACGACATCGAGTTCGGCGCCGGCCGGTTCTCGGTCCGCGGCACCGACCAGGGCATGGCGATCGGAGAGATCGCGACCGCGGTCTTCGCGGCCCACAACATGCCCGACGGCATCGAACCCAACCTGGACTCGGAGTCGACGTACGACCCGGTCAACTTCTCCTTCCCGCACGGCACCCACCTGTGCGCGATGGAGGTCGACACCGAGACCGGCGGGCTCAAGATGCGCAAGTACGTCTGCGTCGACGACATCGGCAACATCATCAACCCGCTCATCGTGTCCGGCCAGGTGCACGGCGGCCTGGTGCAGGGCATCGCGCAGGCGCTGTGGGAGGAGGCGGTGTACGACGAGGCCGGCACCCTGGTGTCCGGCTCGTTCGTGGACTACCTGCTGCCCACGGCGGCGGACACGATCAGCTTCGACACCGACCACACGACGTCGCCGTCGACGACCAACACGCTCGGCACCAAGGGCGTCGGCGAGGCCGGCACCATCGCGTCGACGCCGGCGGTGGTGAACGCGATCGTGGACGCCGTGCGGCACCTCGGGGTCAACGACATCCAGATGCCGTGCACGCCCGAGCGGGTGTGGAAGGCGATCAGCAGCTCCGGAGGCGGCGGCTCCGATCCCACGGAGGAGTCGGCGATGCCGCACTTCGCTGAAGGGGACCTCAACCAGGACCGTGGCGAGACCGGTCTCCACTCGGAAGGAGCAGACCAGTGATCCCGGTTCAGTTCGACTACGTCGCGCCGGCCACGATCGAGGAGGCGCTCGGCGCGCTGGCAGAGCACGGCGACGAAGCGAAGATCATGGCCGGCGGGCAGAGCCTGCTGCCGGTGCTCCGGATGCGGCTCAACGCGCCCGAGGTGGTCATCGACCTCGGCAAGATCGAGGCGCTGCGCGGCGTACGCGACGACGGCGACGCGATCGTGATCGGTGCCATGACCCCTCATTCCGTCATCGGCTCCGACCCGCTCGTCGAGGAGCACGCGCTGCTGATCCACCAGGCGGTCAAGCACCTCGCCGACGCCCAGATCCGGCACCGCGGCACCTTCGGCGGGGCGCTCGCGCACGCCGACCCGGCGGGAGACATGGGTGCACCGGCGCTGGCGCTCGGCGCGCAGTTCGTCATCGCCGGGTCCGGAGGCACCCGCACGGTCGAGGCCGACGACTTCTTCGTCGACCTCTTCGAGACCGCGATCGGCGAGGACGAGATCCTCACCGAGATCCGGGTCCCGAAGTTCACCGGCTGGGGCGCGCACTACGAGAAGTTCGTGCGCGTGGCCCACCAGTGGCCGATCGTGGCGGTTGCGGCCGCCGTACGCGCGGAGGGCGGCGTCATCGCGGAGGCCCGCGTCGGCCTGACCAACATGGGATCGACGCCGCTGCGGGCGCGCGGGGTCGAGGAGGCCCTGGCCGGGCAGCCGGCAACCGCCGACGCGGTCCGGACCGCGGCGGAGCGGGCGACCGAGGGCACCAACCCGCCGTCGGACCTCAACGGCGACGCCGACTACCGGCGGCACCTGGCCGGCGTACTCACCCGCCGCGCCGTGCTGGCCGCCGCAGGAGCCTGATGGATCTCGCACACCGGTTCAGCGTCCCCACCGCGGTCGAGGAGACGTGGGCGCACTTCGAGGACATCGCGTCCGTCGCGGAGTGCTTCCCCGGAGCCCAGGTCTCCTCGGCGGAGGGTGACACGTTCAGTGGTTCGGTGAAGGTGAAGCTCGGGCCGATCGCGCTCGTCTACAACGGCTCCGGCACGTTCGTGGAGAAGGACGAGGCGGCGCACCGGTTCGTGGTCGACGCCAAGGGCAAGGACAAGCGCGGCAACGGCACCGCCGGTGCCAAGGTCACGCTCACCATGACGTCGGACGCGTCCGGTGGCACCGACGTCGAGGTGCTCACCGACCTCGCGGTCACCGGCAAGCCAGCGCAGTTCGGACGCGGTGTGATGCAGGACGTGTCCGACAAGCTGCTCGGCCAGTTCGTGGCCTGCCTCGAGCAGCGGCTCGGCACCGAGGCCCCGGCGCCGGCACCGGACGAGCCCGACTCCACACCCGCCCCGGAACCATCGGCCACCGCCGGTCCCCAGTCGGTAGCGGCCCCCCTCGAGGAGGGCGCCGGGTCCGCCCCACCGGACCCTGCCCCAACCCGCGCCCCCGTGCCGGCGCCCCCAGCGGGCGCGGGGGCGGCCTCGACTCCCACGCCTGCCTCTCCGGCCGCGCCGACCTCGCCGCCTGCCAAGGCGGACGACGCGATCAACCTCGGCTCGACGGTGCTGCCGATCCTGGTCAAGAACTACTGGAAGCAGGGGCTGGCCGCGCTGGTCGTCATCGTCGTCCTGATCGTGGTGCTCGTCGCGCTCTGACACCTCGCGGTTTCGAGACGGGCGCAGAGCGCCCTCCTCAACCAGCGGTGTTGGGGGAGACCACCGGTGGCGTGAGCTCGCCGTCGGCCGCGGTCTCGTCCTCGCGGACGCCGTTGACCCGCGGGTCGAGCCGGGGCTCGAGGCGGGCGATGGCGACCAGGCCGCAGACCAGGCTGCCGACGACGAGCAGGCCGATGTAGACGTCGCCGAGGGCGTGGCCGATCAGGATGCCCGAGATCGGTGGGGCGATGACGGCGGCGAGCTGGAAGGAGCCCGAGCTCAGCGCGTTGTAGCGGCCGCGCAGGTGATCGGGGGCGAGGTCGTTGACCAGTGCCGGGATCGTCGGCTGGAGCAGGGTCTCACCGAAGGCGAACACCGAGGCGCAGGCTGCGACCAGCAGAGTGGCGCCGGCCGTACCGGGCACCAGGCCGGACAGGCCGAGCAGCACCCACGAGAACGCCCACACCATGCCCATCACCGCGATGACGCGGGTGCGCCGCCGTCCCTCGATGCGCTGCAGCACCACGAGCTGGAGCAGCACGATGACCAGGGTGTTGGCGGCGAACGCGAACCCGAGGCCGCGGGTGGACACCTCGCCGACCCCGCGGGCAAAGGCCGGCATGCCGGCGTTGAGCTGGGAGTAGCCGACGAACGACGACACGAAGCTGAGCAGGGCCATGGTCGCCATCGCGGGGCTGCGCAGCACGTCGAGGTAGCCCATCGGCGCCGCCGCGTCGGCCACACTCGCCTCGACCTTCCCCGCGATGTGGCGCAGCGGGCCGAGCAGGAGCAGCAGCGCAGGGAGGTAGGAGGCGGCGTCGGCGACGTAGATCGCCTGGAAGGTGCGCGCATCGGAGACGTCGACGAACACGCCGCCGATCACCCCGCCGATGCCGATGCCGAGGTTGAGCAGCGTGAAGTTGACCCCGAAGTAGCGCTGGCGGAGCCCCTGCGGGATGACGGAGGCGACCATGCTCTGCCACGCCGGCCAGGACATGCCGAACGCGATGCCGGTCATGGACAGAGCCAGGGCAGCCACGGTGCGGGTGGTGGCGAAGGCGAGCAGCACGTGGCCGGCGACCATCAGCGTCAGCACGCCGAGCTGCATGCGTCGGGCACCGAACCGGTCGATCGCCGAGCCGCCCGGCCCGACGACCAGCAGCCCCATCAGCGGTGGCAGCCCGAGCAGCAGCCCGACATCGCTGAGCGCGAAGTCGCGGACCTCGTGCAGGTAGACGACGTGGAAGGGCAGCACGAGACCCGTGCCGAGGAACTCGACGACGACGATCGAGAGCATCAGCCGACCCTCGCGGGGAAGGTCGTGCCAGAAGCCGCTCAGGCCGGAGGAGGGAGTCGTGTTGGCCATCGTCGCGACTCTTCCAGTCAGCACCGACAGTCTGCACCCGAATAATCCGGCCCCCACAGGTTTTGGCTGATCCGCGCGGGCTACAGACGGACACGCCGCTCACGCCCTAGGGTTTGCGATCGTGAAACGGCTCGTGGGGACCGCGATCGGCCTCGGCGTGATCGCTCTCCTGCTCTGCATCCCGGCATTGTTCTACGGCAGCGGCGAAGCGTCGGACAACTACGAAGACACGACGATCACCAACTACGTGGCGGACTTCAACGTCGCGGACAACGGCGACCTCGACGTCACCGAGACGATCACGGTCGACTTCCCGGGCTTCGGCAAGCACGGCATCTTCCGGTTCTGGGACATCGTCGACGACAACGCGCCGCACGCACGCCGGACCCCCGAGGACATCTCGGTGACCAGGGACGGCAGCGACGAGCCGTTCGAGCTGAGCTGGGCGGACCACCACCGCCAGCGGGTGGCCAAGATCGGCAGTGCCGACACCACGCTCGACGTCGGCGAGCACACCTACGTGATCAAGTACCACATCGACGGTGTGCTCGACCAGAACGTCGAGAAGGTCACCGGCGAGGACGTCGACACGATGTTCTACTGGCAACTGATCCCGCGCGGCTGGCAGCAGAGCATCCTGAAGTCGACGCTGACGGTCCACCTGCCGGAGCCTGCCCAGGCCGAGGTCAAGTGCGCGATCGGCAACGACTCCGACACGGGCTGCACCGCCGAGGGTGGCGGGACGAACGACCTCACCGTGACCACCGGCCCGATCGCCGACCGGACGCCGGTCACCATCGCCACCGGCCTCGACATGAAGACCCCGCCCGAGGGCAACTCGGTGCCGTGGACGGGTCGCTGGGACCGCGTGCTCAGCACCCACCTGCCGCTGCTCGTCTTCGTGCTGCTGGCGGCCGCCGGCGCGCTCGGCTTCGGCTCGATCCTGGGCGCCAAGTCGCGGGAGAAGCCCCCGGGCTTCCCGGTGCTCTACGAGCCGCCCGCGGGGATCGGCCCGGCTCAGGGGAAGTACATCTACAGCGAGACCGTCGACCGCACGACGTACGTCGCCACCTTGATGCACGCCGCCGAGCGAGGGGCGATCGACCTGACCCGCGGCGAGAAGGACTCCTGGACGATCAGGGACAAGGCCGGGCCGGCGGGCTGGGCCGGGCTCGACCCCGTCACGACCGACATCGCCCACATCCTGGGCGGCCCGGGGTCGTCGTTCACCGCCCAGAAGAAGGACGTGTCGGCCGGGCTGCGCCTCAAGCAGGAGGTCGACCGGTTCGACAGCAGCGTCGAGACCTGGTCCAAGACGTCCGGAAACATGATCAGCAGCGGCCTCGGCGGCTTCGGCGGCCTCCTGGTGCTGGCCGGCTTCGGCCTGATGCTGGTCTGCGCCATCTGGAACCCCTTCTCGATGACCGCGCTCGGGCTGATCCCCGGTGCCTTCGCCGTGGGCGGCACCTCGCTCATGGCGACCGGTTCCGGCACCAGCCGGACCCGCGCCGGCCGCGACCTGTGGTCGCGGGTCGGTGGCTTCCGCCGGATGCTGGCGACCCCGTCGAGCAAGCAGCGGTTCGACTTCTCCGGCCGCAAGGAGCTCTACACCGCCTACATCCCATGGGCCGTGGCGCTCGACTGCGCCGACGAGTGGGCGGCCAAGTACCGCGTCGAGGTCGGCGAGGAGCCGCCGGTGCCGCACTACTTCGCCGGTGCGTACGCCGGCGCGCACAGCGCCGACTTCGTGAACTCGATGGTCGGTGACTTCGACAGCACGGTCAGCGGGGCGATCTCGTCGTACAACGCCACCCAGAGCTCGTCCTCGAGCGGCGGCGGGGGCGGCGGCTTCTCCGGAGGCGGCGGTGGCGGCGGCGGAGGCGGCGGGTCGTGGTGAACGACGCCCCGACCCCCGCGCAAACCTTCATACTGAGCGTGTAGGTGCGGTTCCCGAGCCCTGACACTGTCTTTCGAACACTTGCCCAGCGCAGCACCCACAGAAGAGAGAACGCAAGATGCTCATCGCCATCATCGTGATCGTCGTTCTAGTGGCCCTCGTGGGCTTCGTGATCGTCGGCTTCAACAAGCTCCGGACCAGCGACATCGGCGCGCAGGAGGCGCTGGGCGGCATCGACGTCCAGCTGACCCGGCGCGCCGAGCTGATCCCCAACCTCGTCGAGACGGTCAAGGGTTATGCCGCGCACGAGAAGGCGGTCTTCGAGGAGGTCACCCGGGCACGGGCGGGTCTTCAGGCTGCCGCCGCCGGCGACGACGTGCCGGCCAAGGCCGCCGCCGACGCCGCCATGCAGCAGGCCCTCGTGCGAGTCAACGCGGTCGCGGAGCAGTACCCCGACCTCAAGGCGAACCAGAACTTCCTCGAGCTGCAGGGCCAGCTCGCGGAGACCGAGAACCAGATCGCGTTCGCCCGCCAGTACTACAACGACGCCGTGGCCTCGCTGAACAAGCTGGTCATGACGATCCCGTGGATGCTGTTCACCGGCATCGCGAACGTGCACAAGCGCGAGTTCTACGACGCCCCCGAGGGCCAGCAGGTCGCTCCCCAGGTGTCGTTCGGCACGGATGCGCCGGCTGCGCCGGCGGCCCCGGCCGCCCCCGCCGCTCCGCCGGCGGACCCGCCCGCCGGTGGTACCCCGCCTCCGACCACGTAGCCGCACCCGTCCGTGAGTGCAGGAGTCACCGGGGCCCCGGTGACTCCTGCACTTCCCGGGGTAGATCTTGCCCAGGAAGTGCAAGAGTCCCCGGGGCCCCGGTGACTCCAACACGCCATCGACCCATGATCAGAGGGCGCTGAGGCGGGCGACCTCTTCGTCAGTCAGCTCGAGGGCCGCGGCGGCGGTGTTCTCCTCGAGGTGCGCGACCGTCGAGGTGCCGGGGATCGGCACCATCACCGGTGAAAGCTGGAGCAGCCAGGCCAGAGCAACCTGGGAAGGGGTCGCGCCGTGGGCCGCGGCCACCTCCTGCAGGGCACTGTCGTCGACGTGATCTGCCACCGGGCGCCAGGGGATGAACCCGATGCCCTCGGCGGTGCAGTGGTCGAGCAGCGCCTGCGAGGCGCGGTCACCGAGGCTGAACTTGTTCTGGACGGAGACGATCGGCGCCACAGCCCTGGCCGCCGTCAGCTCGTCGACCGAGATCTCGGAGAGACCGATGTGGCGGATCTTGCCCTCGTCCTGCAGGGCCTTGAGCTCGCCGACCTGGTCCTCCAGGGGGAAGGCCGGGTCGATCCGGTGCAGCTGGAACAGGTCGATCCGGTCCACCTTGAGCTTGCGCAGGCTGAACTCCGCCTGCTGACGGAGGTACGCCGGCTGCCCGAGCGCGCTCCAGAGGTCCGGACCCTGCCGGGTCAGCCCGGCCTTGGTCGCGATCACCAGGTCGTCGGCATACGGGTGCAGGGCCTCGGCGATCAGCTCCTCGGAGAAGTTGGGCCCGTAGGAGTCGGCGGTGTCGATGAAGTTGATGCCGAGCTCGAGGGCGCGCCGCAGCACCCGCAGCGCCTCGTCGCGGTCGGCGGGCGGCCCCCAGATGCCGGGGCCGGTGATCCGCATGGCGCCGTAGCCGAGCCGGACGACGTCAAGGTCTCCGCCGAAGCTGAAGGTGCCCGAGGTGGAAGCCACATTTTCAAGAGTTGTTGTAGTCATCGGTCGGGCAACCACCGGCGGTCGTCCGTCTATTCCGCCGTACGCCGCCGCACCCGCGCCGCCCACGGGCCGAGCACCCACGTGGCCGGGTCGTCGGGCCCGCTGTCCAGCACCCGGTCGGCGGCCAGCCAGGCCTCGGCGTCGGGCAGCTCGCCTGCGTCGGCGGGCTGGTCGGACAGGTTGGCCACGACCAGCACCTGAGCGTCCCCGAGGGTCCGCAGGTAGGCGTAGAGCTGGGAGTGCTCGGGCAGCAGCATCGTGAAGGCACCGTGCACGACCACCGGGTCGTCGTGGCGCAGTGCGATCAGCCGCTGGTGGTGGGTGAACACCGAGTCCGGGTCGTCGACCTGGGCGGCGGCGTTGATCTCGGTGTGGTTGGCGTTGGCGGGAAGCCATGGCGTACCGGTGGTGAAGCCGGCGTGCTCGCTGGCGTCCCACTGCATGGGCGTCCGGGCGTTGTCGCGGCTCTTGCGCCGCAGCCCTGACATCACGAGGTCGTGGTCCACACCGCGGGCAGTCGCTGCCTGGTACTGGTTGAGGGAGTCGAGGTCGCGGAAGTCCTCCACGCGCTCGAAGACGCTGTTGGTCATGCCGAGCTCGTCGCCCTGGTAGACGTACGGCGTGCCGCGGTGCAGGTGCAGCACGGTCGCCAGCGCCTTCGCGGACGCGACCCGGTGCTCGGGGGAGTCGTTGCCGTAGCGGCTGACCGCGCGTGGCACGTCGTGGTTGCCGAAGTAGAGGCTGTTCCAGCCCACCTCGGCCAACCCCTCCTGCCAGCGCGCCATGCTCCGCTTGAGGTCGACCAGGGTGAACGGCACGACGTCCCACCTGCCGCCCGGACCGGTGTCGAGCTCGACGTGCTCGAACTGGAAGACCATGTCGACCTCCGCGCGCGCGGCGTCGGTGTAGAGCCGCCCGTCCTCGACCGAGGCCGCCGGCGTCTCGCCGACGGTGAGCAACCCGGCCGGCCGGCCCGCGAAGACCGCCTGGTGCATCTCCTGCAGGAACTCGTGGATGCGCGGGCCGTTGACCACGTGCGGCCAGCCGTTGCCGAACGACGGCGCGTCATCACCAGCCGGATCTCCCGTGGCGCCGTCGAGCAGGCCGGGCACACCCGGCACCACCCGCTTCGACAGCAGGTTGATGACGTCCATGCGGAAGCCGTCGACCCCGCGGTCGAGCCACCAGTTCATCATCCGGTGCACCTCGGCCCTGACGTCCGGGTTCTCCCAGTTCAGGTCGGGCTGCTTGGAGCTGAACAGGTGCAGGTAGTAGTCACCGGTCCCGGCGTCGAACGTCCAGGCCGACCCACCGAAGGCCGAGCTCCAGTTGGTCGGCTCCGCGCCAGGTGCGCCCGCGTCGTACCCCTCGCGCGGCGGCCGCCACCAGTACCAGTCCCGCTTCGGGTTCTCGGTGCTCGACCTGGACTCGGCGAACCACAGGTGCTCGTCGCTGGTGTGGTTGACGACCAGGTCCATGAGCACCTTGATGCCGGCCTCGTGCGCCTTCTCGATCAGCTCGTCGAGCTGCTCCAGGGTCCCGAACAGCGGGTCGACGTCCTGGTAGTCGCTGATGTCATAGCCGTTGTCGTCCATGGGCGAGCGGTAGACCGGGCTCAGCCAGACCACGTCCACGCCCAGCCGGACGAGGTGGTCGAGGTGGGCGATGATCCCGCCGAGGTCACCGACGCCGTCGCCGTCGGAGTCCGCGAAGCTCCGCGGGTAGATCTGGTAGACGACGGCCGACTTCCACCAGTGCCGTTGCACAACTCGACCGTAGTGGTCGCCTTCCAGCCTCGGCTCGCCAGGTTTCGAGACGGGCGCAGAGCGCGCCCTCCTCAACCACCGGGGCTCACCTGGCATGCAGGCGCCGGTCGGTGGTTGAGGAGGTTGTGCAGCAACCGTCTCGAAACCCCGCAACCCGGGGCTGGTAGCGCACCGGCACCGGCTCGCCGGGTTTCGAGACGGGCGCAGAGCGCCCTCCTCAACCACCGGGGCTCACCTGGGATGCAGGCGCCGGTCGGTGGTTGAGGAGGTTGTGCAGCAACCGTCTCGAAACCCCGCAACCCGGGGCTGGTAGCGCACCGGCACCGGCTCGCCGGGTTTCGAGACGGGCGCAGAGCGCGCCCTCCTCAACCATCGGGGCTCACCTGGGATGCAGGCGCCGGTCGGTGGTTGAGGAGGTTGTGCAGCAACCGTCTCGAAACCCCGCAACCCGGGGCTGGTAGCGCACCGGCACCGGCTCGCCGGGTTTCGAGACGGGCGCAGAGCGCGCCCTCCTCAACCATCGGGGCTCACCTGGCATGCAGGCGCCGGTCGGTGGTTGAGGAGGTTGTGCAGCAACCGTCTCGAAACCCCGCAACCCGGGGCTGGTAGCGCACCGGCACCGGCTCGCCGGGTTTCGAGACGGGCGCAGAGCGCCCTCCTCAACCACCGGGGCTCACCTGGCATGCAGGCGCCGGTCGGTGGTTGAGGAGGTTGTGCAGCAACCGTCTCGAAACCCCGCAACCCGGGGCTGGTAGCGCACCAGCACCGGCTCGCCGGGTTTCGAGACGGGCGCAGAGCGCCCTCCTCAACCACCGGAGTGTCAGAAGACGTTCAGCGGGCGGAACTGCACCGAGATCCGCGGCCCGGCGTGGGCGACCTTGGGTACGGCGTGCTCCCAGGTGCGTTGGCACGAGCCACCCATGACGACCAGGTCGCCGTGGCCCATCTCGATCTGGACAGGGTCGGCGCCGCCGAGGCGGGGCCGCAGGTGCAGCTTGCGGGGGTCGCCGAGCGAGACGATGGCGACCATCGTGTCGGTGGTCTTGCCGCGGCCGATGGTGTCGCCGTGCCAGGCGACCGAGTCGCGACCGTCGCGGTAGTAGCAGCAGCCGGCCGTGCGGAACGGCTCGCCGAGCTCGTCGGCGTAGTGCGAGGAGAGCGCCTCGCGGGCGTCGGTGAGGCCGGCATGGGGCAGCTCCTCGCCGATCATGTAGGTGTGCACCAGCCGGGGCACGTCGACGACGCGGTCGTACATCTGCCGGCGCTCGGCCCGCCACGGCACGTCGCGGACCAGGGTCTCGAAGACCTCGTCGGCGTCCGGCAGCCAGGCCCGGGCGATGTCGACCCAGGCGCCACGCGTCAGCTCGGTCCGCTGGGTCTCGGCGAAGTCGATGCTGCGGGACTCGCTGGGGGCGAAGAGGGTCGACTGGAAGTCCATGTGGGGAGTGTACGCCGAAATCGAACAGGTGTTCGAGAGCGCGGGAGGGTGAAATTCGGGTTGGTCCCGGGGTGATCCCCGATCGAGCTGGCTTCACCCTGGGTGCCAGAGTGGGGCCATGACGCAGAGGAGCGGTCGCGGCGCGCGTGCGCAACCTGACCAAGACGTACGGCGCCGGCGAGACCCGGGTGGTCGCCCTGGACGACGTGAGCCTGGACCTGATGGCGGGCGAGTTCACCGCGGTGATGGGGCCGAGCGGCTCCGGCAAGTCGACGCTGATGCACTGCCTGGCCGCGCTCGACACCGCCGACTCCGGCTCGGTGATGATCGGCGACCAGGAGCTGACCGTGCTCAAGGACAAGGCGCTCACCCGGCTCCGGCGCGACGAGATCGGGTTCGTGTTCCAGTCCTACAACCTGGTGCCGACGCTGACCGCGAAGGAGAACATCCTGCTGCCTCTGGCGATCGCGGGCCGCGGCCCCGACCGGGAGTGGTACGACGCGGTGGTCGCCACGGTGAACCTCGCGGACCGGCTCGACCACAAGCCCAACCAGCTCTCCGGCGGCCAGCAGCAGCGGGTCGCGGTCGCCCGCGCCCTGGTCAGCCGACCCACCGTGGTCTTCGCCGACGAGCCCACCGGCAACCTCGACTCCACCTCGGGCGCCGAGGTGCTGGAGCTGCTCCGCCGCACCGTCGACGAGCACGGGCAGACGGTCGTGATGGTCACCCACGACCCGGTCGCGGCGGCGTACACCGACCGGGTGCTGTTCCTCGCCGACGGCCGGGTCGTCGACGAGCTGCGCGATCCCACCCGCGAGCAGGTGCTCGACACCACGGCCCGGCTGGCCGTGGTCGCGGGACCGGCCTGACGTCCATGATCCGGGCCTCCCTCAAGAGCCTGCTGGCCCGCCGGGTCCGGCTGCTGCTCAGCACCTTCGCGATCGTGCTGGGCGTCGCGTTCGTGACCGGCATCCTGATGTTCTCCGACACGCTCAACCGCAGCTTCGTGGCGCTGTTCGACTCCACGGTCGGCGACACGGTGGTCCGCCCCGCCAACAGCGAGGTGGCCCAGCAGGGTGCGGTGTTCAGCACCCAGACGGTCCCGGCCTCGCTGCAGCCCACCCTCGAGCAGCTCCCCGGCGCCGCCCGGGTCGACGGCATGGTCAGCGCCACCGGCGTCTACGTGCTTTCGACCGAGGGCAAGGTCGTGGGCGGCTCCGGCCCGCCCGCCTTCGGCGGCAACTGGAGCGACGCGCCCGCTGGCCACGGCCTCGAGGGGCTGGTGATCCTCGACGGCCACGAACCGCACGGTGCCGAGGAGGTGGTGCTCGACGAGAGCACCGCGGACCGCGCCGGCTACGACCTCGGCGACAAGGTCTCGATCGTCACCGCCACCAAGACCCTCGACGTGCACCCCACGCTGGTCGGCATTGCCGGCTTCCGCGAAGGTGGCTCGCTCAACGGAGCGACCTTCGCCGCCTTCGACACCCCGACCGCCCAGCGGCTCTTCCTCGACGGCCAGGACGCCTACACGGTCTTCTGGGTCACCGCGAAGGACGGCGTCTCGCAGGAGGAGCTGACCAAGGAGGCGGCCGAGGTCCTGCCCGACGGCTACGAGGCGCTGACCGGCGACGACGCCGCCGAGGAGAGCGCCGGGCCGCTGCTGAGCGGCATCGACTTCCTCACCACGTTCCTGCTGATCTTCGCGGGGATCGCCCTGGTGGTGAGCAGCTACATCATCGTCAACACCTTCTCGATCCTCGTGGCCCAGCGCAGCCGCGAGCTGGCCCTTCTGCGCGCGCTCGGCGCCTCGAAGCGGCAGGTGATCCGCTCGGTCCAGCTCGAGGCGTTCGCGGTCGGGGTGGTCGGCTCCGTCCTGGGGCTGGGCCTCGGCGTGGTGCTCGCGATGGGGATCCGGGCTCTCGTCGCGACGTTCGGCCTCGACCTGGCCGACCAGCCCCTCATCCTCGCGCCGCGGACGGTGGTGACGGCGTTCGCCACAGGCATCCTGGTGACGATGGTGGCGGCGTGGCTGCCCGCGCGCCGGACCGGTCGGATCGCGCCCGTGCAGGCGCTGCGCGACGACGTGGCCCTGCCGGAGTCGTCCGTACGCCGCCGGCTCCTGCTCGGCGTCGCGCTGATCGCGGTCGGCGTCCCGCTGGCCCTGGTCGGGCTGTTCGTCGGCGCGGTGCCGCACAACGGCTGGTGGGTCGGCGCCGGCGTGCTCGCGGTGCTGCTCGGGGTGACCGCCGCCAGCCCGGTGATCGGGCGGCCGTTCCTGCGGGCGACGGGTGCGGCAGAGGCGCGGCTGTTCGGACCCATGGGACGGCTCGCGGGCCAGAACTCGCTGCGCAACCCGCGGCGCACGACCGCCACCGCCTCGGCCCTGATGATCGGCCTGACCCTGGCGTTCACGGTCGCCATCCTGGGTTCGTCCGCGAAGGCCTCGGTCGACAAGACCGTCGAGGAGAACTTCATCGGTGACTACGTCGTCAGCAGCGCCTTCGGCGAGGGCTTCTCCCCGGCCATCACCGACCGGATCTCCGAGATCGACGGTGTCGCCGAGGTGCTTCGGCAGCGCTACGGGTTCGGGCTCCTCGACGGCAACAAGGACGACGGGTCCAGCCTCGTCGCCACGGCGCCCGACACGATCGGCGACTTCGACCTCCACGCCACCTCCGGGAGCATCGCCGACTTCGCGGACGACACCGTGCTGCTCAAGGAGGACTGGGCCAAGGAGCACCACCTGACCACCGGCGACACGCTGAAGATCACGGTGCCGACGGGCGAGAAGGAGTGGCGGGTCGTGGGCGTCGTCGAAGACAGCCCGCTGGTCTTCTCCCCGGTGCTCACGACCACACAGACGCTGCTCGAGTCCGGCTTCCCCGACCAGGACAACTACGTCGTCGTCTTCGCGCTGCCGGGGGCCAAGGGGTTGCAGGAGCGCCTGGACGCGGTCGTGGCGGACCTGCCGGTGGTCACGGTCAAGGACCAGCAGGCGTTCGCGGCCGAGCAGCGTGCCCCGATCGACCGGATCATCGGCGTGATCTACGGGCTGCTCTTCTTCGCGGTGGTCATCGCCGTCCTGGGCATCATCAACACCCTCGCGCTGTCCGTCATCGAGCGGACCCGTGAGATCGGGCTGCTCCGCGCGATCGGGGTGAGCCGCAGGCAGCTGCGGCAGATGATCCGGCTGGAGTCGGTGGTGATCGCCGTGCTCGGCGCGGTCCTCGGCGTCGGCCTGGGCATCGTCTTCGGCGTGACGCTGATGTACGCCCTGCGCGACCAGGGGCTCGAGCGGATCAGCATCCCGTTCGCGCAGCTGGTGGTCTTCCTCATGCTCTCGCTGGTGATGGGGGTGCTCGCCGCGGTGCTCCCCGCGCGGCGCGCGGCCCGCCTCGACGTGCTGCGCGCGATCGCGACCGAGTGAGGCCGTGACGGCTGTTCCAACGTCATGCCCTACTTGACACATGGCCCGTTCGGGTGGTCACAGGGGGCTAGGAAGGTCTATCCGTTCGGGCCATCCCGCGCTCGACCAAACCAAGGACGGGGGCCCGATGCCCGGTCTAGTCTGGCTGGCATGACGGAGCTCCTGATCAAGGATGGGCGCGCGCTGAAGCACGTCCAGGTGCGCGAGTACGTGCGCGCGCTCGTCTCCGGCATGTCCCCGGGGTCCCCGGCGCCGTCGGAGCGCGAGCTGGTGGCCCAGTTCGGCGTGGCCCGGATGACCGTGCGCCAGGCGATGGACGCCCTGGTCGTGGAGGGCCTGCTCGAGCGGATCCCGGGCAAGGGCACCTTCGTGGCCCGGCCGCGGCGTACCGCCAGCGCGATCACGAGCTACACCGAGGAGATCGCCCGCCGCGGGATGCTCGCGGAGTCGATCACCCTCCTCGCCCGCCGCGAGCAGGCAGGTCCGGGCGTGGCCCGCGCCCTCAACATCACCGAGGGCGACCCGGTCATCCACTGGAAGCGGCTGCGCCGCGCCGACGGCGGCCCGATGTGCATCGAGGACGCGTTCCTCAACGAGGTGCTGCTGCCCGGCTTCCTGCAGAGCGGCATGCCCACCAGCCTCTACGAGGCGCTCGACCAGCGCGGCCTGCGCCCGACCTGGGCCGAGGACTCCATCAACGCCGACGTCTGCCAGCCCGACGAGGCCACCCATCTCGAGCTCAACGCCGGCGACCCGGTGCTGCGGCACTCTCGTCGCGCGCTGAACGGCGAGAAGGTCGTCGAGGTCTCGCGCAGCGTCTTCCGCGCCGACAAGTACACCCTCTGGGTGCAGATCGGGCAGGACTACTAGCAGGCCGAAGGCCGCCACGGTGACCTAGGCAGGCACCCGGGTGTCTCCCTTCGCAGCGGCTGGCCGCTCGACAGACGCGCTCGCCCTCCGGCGCTGCACCAGCATGGCAACCCCCAGCCCGAACGGCACCAGCGTCGTCATGAACGGGATGCTGGTCGCGAACGCGACCCACGCCGGCACGAGGTCGGCCTCCCGCGGCAGTGAGACCGCCAGCACGATGCCGCCCAGCAGCAACCCCGCGAGTGCGTACGCCGCCCGCATGAGTGCGGTGCCGGCGCGGCGCGAGACCTCGCCCTCCGAGCGCAGCAGGCGGGCCAGCGCTGCGGCGGCCAGATAGGTCGTCACGACGTACCCGAGCTGGACGAGGTCCTGCCAGGTGAGCAGCAGGCCCATGAAGTCCGGGGTGTCGTCCAGGCCGCGGAGGTACTCGGCGGCCTGCCAGTTCGTGTCCTCGACCGCCGCCTGCTGTGGCGCCGCTCCGGTGAGGTGGATGGCGACCCGTGAGACCAGGTTGACCAGATAGGCCGTCGAGCCGACGGCGAGCAGCACGAGCGCGGAGACCGCCGGCCCGACCATGGGGGAGTGGCGCCTCTCGACCACCAGCCGGACGGCCACGGCGAGCAGGGCGACCGCCACGACGAGCAGGGCTGCGGTGTTGAGCGTCATCAGCCCCGGTTCGTCGGCCGTGGGTGGCCCGACGCCGCCACGCCGGCGAACAGCCCGATGCCGAGCAGGGCGAGCCGGGTTTCGGCGTGGTCCAGTCGCGCAGCGCTCACCGAGGCAGTCGCCTCTGACGACGCCCGGACGCACCTTCGCGAGGGCCTCGTTGCGGCGAGCCGGATGAAGGCGGGGGACCTGGAGGTCTACCGGGCGCTGCACGCCATGGACCGGCTCGACCCCGAGTCCTCGGGCAACGCGGTGCGGCAGATGGAGGTCGACCGCCGTGGCGGCATGGAACACCTCGCCCGGCGGCTGGGCGACGAGGGCGTGCTGCGCGACGACGTCACCGTCGAGTGGGCCACGCACCTGCTGTGGGTGCTGACCAGCTTCGAGAGCCTCGACCTGCTGGTGTCGGGACGGCACCTGTCCGTGGACGACGCGGTGGAGGTGCTGGTGACTTCAGCCGAGCGGTCGCTGTGCCGGCCGGCCCGGAAGCGCTAGTCGCCCAGACCCCCGAGCGGTGCGACCACGTCGCCGGAGTGCTCGCACACCCACACCGGGTCGGGCCCACCGAGGTCGGGCTGGATGTAGAGCGAGTGCTCCGGGCCGGGGCAGGTCAGGCACAGCGGCCAGCGGCCCGCGGTGTCCAGCAGCCCGTCCTGGACGTCCTGGGCGACCAGCCCCGCGACGTACACCTGGCCCTCGGGCCACTGGTCGGCCCACCACTCGCGGGCGGAGACGGCGTCCTCGAGGATCGAGACCGCGTGCGGGGTCGCGTGGCTGCGGGCCTGGAGGTCGGCGAGCACGCGAGCCCTCGCGTCGAACAGCGGCACGGTGTCCACCCTTCCCATTCTGTGTCGGGGGTGGTGAGCCTGCGACCCCTAGGCTGCTGACGTGGGCGTGCTGCTGGAGGTCGCGGTCGCGCACGAGCGCGACGTGCCGGGCGCCGTCGAGGGCGGCGCGGACCGGCTGCACGTCGTCGGCCCGGCCAGAGACGGGTCCAGCCTGTCGCCCGAGATCACCACCGTCTCGGCGGTCTGCCGCGACACCGACGTGCCGGTCTTCGTGCTGCTCCGCCTCAACGACTCCTGGACCACGACCGGTGGCGAGCTGACCCGGCTGGTCGGGCTCGCCGAGGACTACCTGGCCGTCGGCGCCAGCGGCTTGTCTTTCGGGTTCCTCGACGCCGACACCGACATCGACACCGAGGTCTGCACGCTCCTCGCCACGTCGCTCGCCAACGTGCCCTGGACCTTCCACGACGCTGTCGACGACACCCTCGACCCGCGCCGCGCCTGGCAGCGGCTGGTCGCGCTGCCGGGACTGGTCCACGTGCGCTCGGCAGGGTCGCCGCGCGGCATGGCAGTGGGGTACGACGACCTGCTCGCGACCGCCGAGACCGACCCGGCGATCGCCGCGCTGCTGATGCCCGGCGGCGGCCTGCTGGCCGAGCACGTGCCGTGGTTGGTGCGGACCGGCGTCCGCGCGTTCCACCTCGACGAGCAGCTCCGACCCGGCGGCACCCGCAAGGCCTACGTGGAGGCCGGGCTGACCCGTTCGTGGCGGCTGCTCCTCGACGACGCGGTGGGCCGGACATGACCCTGATGATCGATCCGCCGGCCGTGCCGTCGCGCGGCCGGATGTGGTCTCACCTGGCCAGCGACACGTCGTACGACGAGCTGCACGCCTTCGCCCGCGAGCTCGGCATCCCCGAGCGCGGCTTCGACCGCGACCACTACGACGTCCCGTCGGAGTGGTACGACGAGGTGGTGTCCCGCGGGCGTCGAGCCGGTGACCTCCCGCGAGCTGGTCAAGCGCCTCGTCGCAGCCGGCCTCAGGCGGCGCAAGCGCAGCTGAGCCGCCGATTCGTCTGAAGCCGCCAGCGGGAGATCCCAGGTCAGACCGCAGACGAATCGTCGAGGACCGCGAGCTCCCGCTCGAGGTTGGCCCGGGCCGCCAGCTCCCACTTCTCCCGCGCGTACGTCGTGTGGAAGAGATGGGGCTTGGCGGCCAGCCCCTGGAGGACGTCGGCCCGGCCCGCGGAGAACACGTCGTCCTCGAGGTGGGCGTACTCGCGGCGGACCGCGGCGACGTACTCGTCGTAGCGCTCGCGCGGCGCGGCGAGGATGCCGAGGTCGGCGTCGGAGAGCGCACAGCCGTTGGCGTCGCCGTCGTCGGGTGTGTGCGTCTCGGTGAGCCGGACCAGCCGGGCCACCTCGGACACGATCGGCGCCGGCGCCTCGGTGGCCAGCGCGTCCTCGGCCCAGGCGGCCGACCGCTCCTCGGCGTCGCGCTCGCCGTCGTAGACCGCGTCGTGGAACCACGCGGCCAGCAGCACCGGCGTGGGGTCGTAGGGCGCGCCGTTGCCGGCCAGCTCGTCGAGCCGGTCGAGGACCTCGGTCAGGTGCCGGGTGTCGTGGTAGCCGCGGCTCGGGTCGGCGTACGCCGCCGCGAGCTCGTCGCGGACCCCGGGACTGTCCGGGAGGGGCCATCTGTCGTGGAGGTCCATCGCGCTCATCCAACCCGCTAAGTAGAACCACTCGATGCTCCCCGTACAAGAGCGAGAACGTGTTCAGCCGAGGAGAACCAGCATGGCCGTCAGCCCGGAGAAGATCCGAGAGGTGATCGAGCAGTACGTCGACCGGGTCGCGACCGGCGCCACCGACGGATCATGGAGCTCTACGCCGAGGGCGCGACGGTCGAGGACCCGGTCGGCACCGAGGTCCGGACCACCCGGGAGTCGATCCGGGAGTTCTACGCGGGCCTCGAGGAGCTGGAGCAGGCCGGTGAGGTGCTGAGCGTGCGCATCGCGGGCGGCCAGGCGGCGTTCCTGTTCGAGCTGCGCGCCAAGGCCGGCGACCAGACCTTCACGCTGGCGCCCATCGACGTGATGACCTTCGACGACGACGGCAAGATCACGTCGATGAGGGCCTATTGGTCCAACGCCGACCTCTCGGTGTCCTGAGGCTCGGACATCGCCCACCGGATCGTCCCGGTGGCCAGCGTGCCGAGCGCCCGGACGGTCGTGCGCTCGGAGACCGGTAGCCAGGGCAGCCGCAGCGGCAGCCGGGTCCAGGCGGGCATCAGCCCGATCACGGCCGCCGCGAGGGCGCCGTACGGCGCGCGGACGGCAAGGGGCAGGGGCGGCCTGAGCAGCACGTAGCGCACCGCTTCCCGCGCCTCGGGAGTCCCGCGCAGCTCGGGGCGGTACGCCGCCAGCACCTCGGTCAGCTCGGCCTCGGTGCGTAGCGGGTCGACGACGCCCAGCCGGGCGCCGACCTCCGCGATCTGCGCGACGTACTCGTCCCGCCCGGCCTGGTCGAGCGGCCGACGACCGTAGACCTGGTGCGCGCGCAGGAAGCTGTCCGCCTCGGCCGCGTGCACCCAGGCGAGCAGGTGCGGGTCGGAGGCGGCGTACGGCGCCCGTCGGGCGTCGTGCCGTCGACCCGGTGGTGGATCCGCCGGACCACGTCGACCGCCTGCTCGGCGTCGTCCACCCCGAACGTCGTGACCGCGAGGAACGTATGGTGCGGTGCAGCCAGCCCCACATGTCGCCGCGGAAGCCGGAGTGCTCCGAGACCGCGCGCATCGCGATCGGGTGCAGCGTCTGAAGCAGCAGCGCGCGCAGCCCGCCGACGAACATCGACACATCACCGTGCACACGGGTGATCGGGCTGCCCGCCTCGAACCAGCGCGGCCCCTCACGGAAGTGGATCCGCTCGCGGTGCCGCGGCCCGTCCGGTCCGGCGACCTGCAGGAACAGTGCCTCGCCCAGCCGACCGCGCAGGTCGGGGAGGGAGGCCATGCAACGAGCCTACGAGACAGCCACGACGGCTCCGTCAGTGGCGCTCGCAGTGCTCGCTGTGCTCGGCCTTGCAGAGGTCGTCGCCCCGGCGGCCGTCGGCGCTGTCGTGCCCCAGCCCGCCGAGCAGCGTGTCGCCGCCCGAGGTGCCGCTCATGACGTCATCGCCGCCGCCGGCTCGGATGGTCCACCCGTTGTTGGGGCCCGCACCGCGGCCGGTGGTGAAGGTCTCGTCCTCCCGGCCGCCCAGGACGAGGGCCACCGGGCCGCCGATCTCGAAGTCGGCGAAGCTCGACCACTGCGGGACGACCTGGCCGTCCTCGGTAGGCTGCCGCTCCGGTTGTCCAGCACTGAGTTGTCCTCGCCGGTCTCGAGGTACAGCGAGTCCGGCCGCTGCCGCCGTCCGCCGGCGGGTGGCCGGTCCCCACTGCAGCTGGTCCGCGCCCTTGCCGAGGCTGACCGTGTCGTCGCCCCCGTTGGAGCGCACGAAGTCGGGGCCGGCGCCGGTGTGGATCGTGTCCACCCCGGTGTCGACATGGCCGTCGTCGAAGTAGCCCGCCAGGACCGTGTCGGTCTCGGCGCGGCCGAAGGGTGTGGTCACCTTCGCCGAGGCCCACCGGACCCCGTTGTGCGCTGTGACCGTCACTGCGTCGTTTCCGCGCCCGCATGGACGCTCATGGCTTGCCGCCGCGGGTACGCCTGGAGACACAACGATTCGTCGCCGTCGTCGGTCTCGACGCGCGGGGCGCCGCCGGTGACGACGACGTCCGCGCCGGTCGTCCCCATGAGGTGCTTGGTCCCCGGGTTTCCCACGAGCGTGGCCCGGCGGCCTTGGCACCGGGGTGGCGCGGGGTCCGGGGCGGCGTGCGCCGGAAACATCGGGGCGAGCACGAACGTGGCGGCGAGCAGTGGGAGCGAGACGTGGTCTTCATGACCGCTTTGATGCCGCGGCGGACCTATTGGTTCGGGTCGACTCGCCACCGAGAGTCGTGCCGTGACCCGGCGCGCGTCGGGGGTGCGCCCGGGCGCGCCCGCCTCGTGCGAGGATCCCGAACATGCCTCGGAAGATCCTCGCCACGTACTTCGGTGCCCTGCTGGTCGCCGCCGGCATGGCGGTCGTGCAGCCCACCGCGCCGGCCCAGGCCGGACCAGTCGGCGCGGCTGCCGC
>CAWCSB010000031.1:0-359454 GCA_963798045.1 uncultured Actinomycetota bacterium | reverse complement strand
CCCGGATGATGAAGCAGGACTACCCGGGCTAGGCGGAGCCCTGTCGGCTCCGCCTAGCTGGGATGTCTCGTCGTGTTGACCGACCGCCCCTTGGGGGCGGGGCGGCTGCGCGACTAGTGGCCGCAGTATGCGGTGGTGAGAACGTCGCGCATGGCGCTCGGGGCGGGCTCGTCGTGGCCGCCGTTCGTGTTCACCATGACTACGACCTGCCGCTTTCCGTCCTTGCTGCTCCAGGTCGCGGTCATGTAGCCGGGGTTTTCGCTGTCGTGACCCCACACCTGCCCACAGGGAAGTTTCTCCTTGAGCAGGCCCAGGCCCCAGCCACCGCCGAGGATCCCGGAGTCCGGCACCCCGCCGGTAGCAACCGGATCGATGGTCTGCATCTTCTTCAACAGCTTGTGGGGGAGAAGTCGCCCCTGTAGGAGAGCTCGGTAGAAGCGCGACAGGTCATCAGCGTTCGTCACGATCGCGCCAGCTGCCCCCACCATGGTCCAGGGAGTTACGTCATACGGGCCAACGTCGAGGAAGAGGTAACCGTGCATGGTGGGTGCCTCCTCAGGCCTTGTCGCATACGTCGTGTGGCTCAGGCCGAGGGGCTCGAAGATGCGTGTCTGCAGCTCAGAGGCGATGGAGTGCCCCGTGGCTGCCTCGGCGATCTTTGCGAGTAGTAGGTAGTTCGTATTCGAGTACGCCAGACCGGTCCCGGGCGTGAAGAGTGGTCCGTGATTCGCTGCGATTTGGATCGCCGCGTCTGGTTCGAAGACGTAGTTCAGGTCTCCTGCGTAGTAGGGGGCCAGGTACTCCGGATCGGACGTGAAGTCGGCAATGCCGCTGGTGTGGTTGAGGAGTTGACGGACGGTGATGGCGCTGCCGTTGGAGATGACGCCGGGAACCCACTTCTCGAGGGTGTCGGTCAGCGCCACCTTCTTCTCGTTGACCAGCTGGAGAATGACGGTCGCGGTGAACGATTTGGTAATCCCACCGATGCGAGACGTTTCCCCGACGCCCATCGGTGTTGGGGAGCTGAGGTTACTCAGGCCGCTGGCCAGGCGAGTGGTCTGGCCGCCATCCCGAACGAGGACAAGAGCACCCGGAGCGCCTGCGGCCACGACCCGGTCGAGGGCTTGTTGAAGCGCGGCGGACTTCTTCTCGGGCCCCTCGGCGGTGAACGAGGGTGCTGCTGGAGCCGTGGCTCCCACCAGGCCTGCGATACAGGCGAGGAGAATCACGCGCCAGCCCCATGCGGTTCTTGGGCGGTCGTTTGAGGTCATGATGTTCTTCCTTCTCTTCTGCGCGCGCCACGGTCGCGTCGCGAAGCGACACGACCGTGCCAGCGCTGTTTTGGGTGGAGAACGCGGCCGCGCGGGTGGCGGCGCGATGGTCGTTCAAGGGAGTCGGCCTACTACTGGGGTAGAGGGTGATCCCCTGCGTTCGTGGAACATGGGAGCAAGATGCGCATGAGGGCACACCAGTGGCGGCGCTCGGCCGTAGGGCGGCGGGTTGTGATGTGACCCCCCTTGGGTTGGCCGCTTTCCTCACAGCGGCCTACGGGTCCGTCGTCGTTGTGGGCAGTGCCGTCGGCGGCGCCGCCCCGGTCCGTTGCATGGTGGGGACCGGGGACGACGCTCGGTGCTGACTTCAGCCGATCGAGACGGACTCACGCACGGGGGCGACATCGCGTGAGGTGGCCGATGTGTTGCGCACCGTCCAGATGCCGACCGCGAGGATGGCCAGCCCGAGGGCCACGCCGAACGGCGCCAGGAGGGCGTTGAAGGCCAGGAGGCCACCGATCACCAGTGCCACGGACAAGGTCCGCGGGAAGATGCCGGCGCGGTAGCTCGCGATGCCGTAGAGCGCCCACCCGATGGCCATGAGTACGTAGCTCGAGATCGCACCGAGCGCCAGCACGACGGTCGGGTCGGTGTCGAAGGCGCCGGGCACCTCGTCGGCGATCCACGGGATGGCGAACGTCTCGAACCAGAGGTCGCCGCCGAGGGCCATGGTTCCGACCATGGCGGCGAGCGTGGCGAAGACGCCGAACTTGCCGCCCTTCTCCTCGAACCATCTCGAGCTGGCGAACAGGAAGACCATCAGGGCGATGAAGCCCAGCAGGTAGAAGACCTGCGTCACCTGGAACAGGGGATTGGTCGAGGTGGCGATGTGCTCGGTCATGTCGAACGTCGTGAGGACGAGCTGAGCCGTGACCATCAGCGTGCCTGCTGCAACTGCTGCGGGGCCGGCAAGCCGAGTGATGAGTGATGCGGTCATGCGCGTGTTCCTTCCATAGGACCCGCCGTACGTGGCGGGTGGTTCGTGGGTGCTGCGAGTTCACTGCTCGCTCGAGCAGGGTCGAGTCGAAGAAGGCGATGACCCGGCGCTCGTACTCCTCGGGCTGGCCGCGTCGATGCCGCCGGTGTGCCCGGCACCCGGGACCTCCCACGACGTCGCGGCGTCGCCGGCCGCGTCGGCATAGGTCGGGCCGAGCACCTTTTCGGCCGGCTGCCCGTCCTCGCCCCAGACGATGAACGCCTGGGCTGGCGCCAACCCCTCTGTCGCGTGCACGAGGTTCGGCGGAGGCGCCTGGTCCGTGAACACGACCAGGCTGCTGGTCATGAGGGGCGCGGTGATGAGCTCGGCGACCCTGATGCCTCCCGACAGCTCGAGGCTCTCCTTGATCGAGCGGGAGCCCATTCCCTCCACCACGACACCGGCCAGGTCGTTCGACCTGGATGCGTGCTCCATCAGGACCTCGCCACCCACCGACAGACCGAGCCCGCCGATCGCGTCGGCCGCGATCCCCTCCTCCGTGCGCAGGTAGTCCGCCGCGGCGGCAACGTCGAGCGGGTCCGACCAGCCGAACAGGTTGGTCTCTCCTTCGCTGTCGCCCTCGCCGCGCCGGTTCATCAGCAGGACCCCGTAGCCGTTGCCGGCGAGCATGCGGGCCTGGTCGATGCCCGAGCGTCCGGGGAGGACCAGCACGACGGCGCCGTTCTGCGTCGGGGCGTACCAACCGGTGAGCTGGAGGCCGTCGCTGGATGCGAACTCAACCCGCTCGGTCGGTACGCCGAGGTCGGGCTGCGCCGTGATCCCCTCGCCTGCGGAGTGCGTCGCGAAGTAGGCGACGCCCAGGGGCAAGGCGATCCAGTGGGCGGCGAAGACCAGAACGACGGCCGTCGCGCCTCTCCGGACGACGCGAGTGACCTTCCTCCGACCTCGGCTCACCGAGACAGTGGCGAAGTAGACGAAACCGCAGACCAGGACCCCACCGGCGACCAGCGAGAGGATGCCGCTGACGTCGTCCGCCTGGATGCCTCCGCGCGGACCCTTCTCGAGGAAGAGCTCCAGGCTCCCCACCAGGCCCCAGACCCCGGCCAGCAAGGCCGTCAACGAGCGGAGACCCCTGCGGGTGCGCCAGATGACCGCGCCCATGAGTGCTCCGATGACCACCGACGCCGTCCCGTGAAGCAGGTGGTCGGTGTGCCCGACACCGGCTGCCGGCTGCAGGAAGGCGTCGTCGAGACCACGGATCACCACGAGACCGATCGCTGTGATGGTGAGGAGGACGACCGTCTGCTCCCGCGATCTCTTCGGCTCGTGATGTGTGGGCTGGACGGGCTGTTGGACGGTCTGCGCCTCGCCCAGGCTGGTCATCGCGCACCGGCGTTCGCGACCGGGCCGGGCGTGGCGGCGTCGGCGTGTTGCCCCGAGTCGCGGTGACCGTCCAGGTCGATGTCGGGCAAGATCCGGTCGAGCCACGCGGGGAGGTGCCACGCGCGGTGGCCGAGCAGGCTCATCGCCGAGGGCACGAGCACCATCCGGACCAGGGTCACGTCGAGCAGCACGGCGGTGCCGAGGCCGATCCCGAACAGCTTGCTGGTGATGTCCGGACTCAGCACGAACGCGTAGAAGACGCTGATCATGATGAGTGCCGCGCTTGTGATGACCGGCGCCGTGCTGGTCACCCCGGCGATGAGGCTCGCCCGCGGGTCGCGGCTCAGCCGGTACTCCTCCCGGACCCGTCCGAGTAGGAAGACCTCGTAGTCCATCGAGAGCCCGAACAGGATCGCGAACATGAGCATCGGTGCCAGCGGGTTGATCGGCATCGTCTCGTGGATGCCGAACCACTCGGCGCCCCAGCCCCACTGGAAGATGGCCACGAGGACGCCATACGACGCCGCAATGCTGACCAGGTTGAGGGCAGCGGCCTTGACCGGCACCCACACCGAGCGGAACACCGGGATGAGGACCAGGAGCGACAGCAGCAGCACGGCCGCGATGAACAACGGCATCCGCGACTGCAGCTTGCTGGACAGGTCGACCTGGAGGGCCGAGTTGCCGGTGACCATGACGTCTCCGCCGTAGGTGTTGGCAACGGGCGCCAATACGTCCGCGCGGAGGGTGTCGACGAGGTCGGCGGTCTCCTTGGACTGCGGCGAGGTGTCGGGCAGGGCTGTCAGCACGACGACCTCGCCGTCCGGGCTGATGGCCGGCGGGGTGACCGAGCTGATGCCCGGGGTGGCCTCGACCTCACGCGCAACCGTTGCGACGTACGCGTCGGGATCGACGGATCCTTCGAGGTCGACGACGATCTGCAGGGGACCGTTGAAGCCGGGACCAAAGCCCTCGGCGAGCATGTCGTAGGACCGGCGCACGGTGCTCTCGGTGCCGACGTTGCCGTCGTCGGGGAAGCCGATCCGAAGCGCGGCCGCGGGGGTCGCGACGATGCCGAGCAGGGCGACCGCGGCGACGAGGTAGCGCACGGGGTGGTCGGCGACGTGGTTGGCCCACCGGCCAGACCAGGTGGGCCGGCTCCGCTCGCGGCGCCGGGACCGGACCACGCGGAGGCTGTCGATCCTCTTGCCGGCGAGGCCGAGCAGTGCGGGCAGCAGGGTCAGGGCGGCGAGCATCGTGACCGCAACCATCAGCGCGGACGTCCAGCCCATCGCCGCGATCATCGGGACACCTGCCAGCTGCAGGCCGGCGATCGCCAGGACCACCGTGCTGCCTGCGAAGAGGACCGAGAGGCCGGCCGTTGCGTTGGCCCGACCGACGGAGTCGTGTACGCCGACGTCGGTGCCGATGTTCTCCCGGTGCCGGGCAAGCACGAACAGCGCGTAGTCGATGCCGACCCCCAGCCCGAGCATCGACCCGACCAGGGTCGCCGACGCGGGGATCGGGACCTGGCCCGAGATCATGCCGATGGCGCTGGTGCCGATCAGGAGGCTGATCAGCGCGACACCGAGCGGCAGGCTCATCGCCACCAGAGACCCGAAGGCGAGCACCAGGACGACGACCGCGATGCCCATGCCGATCAGCTCGCTCTTCGGCTCGGCAGGGGCTTCCGCGTAGCCAAGGAGGCCGCCGTACTCGACCGTCATCCCGGCTTCACGCAGGTGCGCGACGGCCGCTTCCGTCTCGTCGAGGGGCGCCAGCTTGGTGTCACCGGTGTCGAAGGTGACCGTGGAGAAGCCCATCAGCCCGTCGGGGCTGATCATCGGGGACGCGGCGTCGTAGGGATCGCTGACCGCCACGACGTGCGGTAGACCGGACACCGTGGCCAGGGCGGACGTGACCGCCGCTCGGGTCTCCGGCCGGCCCACTGCCTCGTCGTCGCTGAAGACGATCTGGCTGGTGTAGGGGTTCTGGGCCGGGAACTTCTCCTCGAGCAGATCGACCGCTCGCTGGGACTCTGCGCCGGGGAGGCGGAAGTCGTCGTTCGGCTCGCCACCGACCTGCGCGTTCAGGAAGAAGGTGGCACAGGCGAGCACGAGCCAGGCGCCGATGACCCGCCATGGGTGGCGACTGGCGAAGTGGCCGAGCTTGAACAGGAAGGTTGACATGGTTGAAGACCTCTCTGGTGACGGACCCCGACCATCGCTTCGGCGCACGACTCGCGGCATCCGTAGCTGCACCGGACCCGCCAGGCCGCCGGCCGGGGTTCCCCGGTCGTGCCGCCCCGTGCCCGTTCGGGGCGCGACTGGTAGTCACACGGATGCGGGGACGGACTCGCCCGGCGGACGCTGGGATCACAGCCGGGTGCTTCTCGGCGCATCCTTGGAGGTTCCATGTCAACCACGACGTCATCAACGACGCGGCACCGTGCCTACGCGTGGGAGGACCAGACGCCGACGCACACCGCCGCCGGCGCCCTCGACGGCCTGGCCATCCTGCAGGCCATCGGGCGGGAGGAGCTGCCGTTGCCACCCGCGCTGCAGACCCTCGACATCCGGCCGGTCGAGGCGGTGCCCGGCCGGGTCTCATTCGCACTGGTCCCCGCGGAGTTCCACCTGAACCCGTTCGGACTGGTCCACGGAGGCGTGCTGGCGGCGCTCATCGACACGGCGATGGGATGTGCCGTTCACTCCCTGCTCCCCGTGGGCGCCGGATACATCACGTCCGAGCTCAACGTGCGCTACCTGCGGGCCGCCGGGGTCGCGACCGGCGCGCTCCTCTGCACGGGTGAGGTGGTCAAGCCGGGACGGCGCAGCATGGTGGTCCAGGCCCGGATCACCGATGATGCCGGGCGCGAGATCGCCATCGGCGGCTGCACCTGCCTGGTGAGCAACCCCTGAGCGGTGCCCACTTGCGTCATGGTGGTGGGCCCCAGGGTCCACTAGCGTGCCGAGCATGCTCTACGGGCGCAGCGACGACTGCGCCGTACTGACGAGGCTGCTCGCCGCGGCCAAGAGCGGGGCCAGTGCGGCGCTGGTGGTGCGCGGCGAGGCCGGTGTGGGCAAGACGGCGCTGGTGGACTGGTTCCACCACGAGGCGGCACAGCAGGGCGTCCGAGGTGCTCCGCTGCGCCGGCGTGGCCTCGGAGTCCCACCTGCCGTTCGCCGGCCTGCACCAGCTCCTGCGACCCGCGATCCACGTCAATGCCGGCCCTGGCCCGGCTGCACCAGGAGGCGCTGAACGGAGCCCTCGGTCTGTCCGGCCGCCGGGGCGTCGACCCCTTCCTCGTCGGAGTGGCCGCACTGTCGCTCCTCGGCGAGCTCGCCGGTGACACCGCCGTCACCTGCCTCGTGGACGACGCCCAGTGGCTCGACCCCTCCACGGCCGACGTCCTGAGGTTCGTGGCGCGGCGGCTCGACGCCGAGGGCGTGCTGATGGTCTTCACGGTTCGCGATCCCGACGAGGCGGTCTTCGAAGCGCCCGGGCTGCGGGAGCATCGGCTTCGGGGACTCGACGACCAGGCCTCGTCCTCGCTGCTCCTCGAGCGGGCACCGATGATCTCTGCAGAGGTCAAGAAGCGACTCGTCGAGCACCATGCCGGCAACCCGCTCGCGATCATCGAGCTCGCGCCGCTGCTGAGCGACGGCCAGCTGTCGGGGCACGAGCCCCTGCCCGATCCGCTGCCGATGGGTGGTGAGGTCGAACGCCTGTACGCCGCCCGCGCCGCCGACCTGAGCCCCGGTGCCCAGCAGATCCTGCTCCTGGCGGCCACCGCCGACACGGCGGACCTGGCTCTCGTGCTCGGGGCCGGTGGGGCGCTCGGGATCGACACCCTGAGCCTCCAGGAGGCCGAAGCGAGCGGCCTGATCGCAGCCGCACACGGAGAGGTCGTGTTCAAGCACCCGCTCGTGCGCTCCGCGATCCACCAGCAGTCCACCTTCCTGGAACGCCAACGAGGGCACCTGGCCATGGCCGCGCTGCTCGACGACGAGGCGAACGCCGACCGCCGGGCCTGGCACCTGGTACGGGCGGCCACTGGGCCCGACGACGAGCTGGCCGACCTGCTCGAGGAGTCCGCCGACCGGGCCCTGGCTCGTGGCGGTCCCGCATCGGCCGTCGACAGGTGGCAGTGGGCTGCGGAGTTCAGCCGGTCCGACGCCGATCGGGCCCGGCGGTTGCTGCGCGCCGCCGAGGTCGCCGTCCAGGCGGGTCAGCCAGAGCGAGCCCGACGGCTGCTGGCCTCGGGTCCTCCTCTGCTCGCGGACGCACCCGGACGTGCGCGGTCACAGGCGTTGTTGGGCGCGATCGAGATGCGGCACGGATCACCCGAGGCCGCCTATCACCTCCTGCTCGAAGCCGCCGGGGCGCTGCAGGACCACGACCCGGCGGCATCCCTGGACACACTGGTGCTCGCCGGAGAGGCCGCGACCTTCCTGGGCGACCCGCGGCTCACGCTGGAGGTCAGCGCCCGGGCCACGGCCCTCCGCGACGCCGGGGCACCGGTCGAGGCGTCGGTGGTCGACCTTCTGGTCGGGCTCGGGAAGCTCTTCGAGGGCAACTGGTCGGAGGGCTCACGCATCCTGGCGGGAGTCATCGACGAGTCCGTCGTGAGCGCCGACTACGCCGACGTCCTACGCTCGGGACGCGCGGCCATGTACCTGGGACGACTGCGTGACGGCCGCACCCTCTACGCACGCGCAGTGGCCCAGGCCCGCAGCAGCTCCAGCGCGGGGCAGCTCGCGCCGATGCTCGACAGGCTGGCCTACCTCGAGCTGCTCCTCGGGCGGCTCCCGGACGCCGAGATGCACGGACTAGAAGGCCTTCGCCTAGCCGGTGACCTCGGACTCGACGCAGGGGTGGCGGTCTCGAGCCTGGCGACCGTGCATGCCTACCGCGGTGAGGACGCACAGTGCCGCGCTCAGGCACAGCTGGCCTTGGACGTCGGAGCCCAGCGTCAGCTCAAGATGATCAGCGCCGCGGCCCAGTGGGCCCTGGGACTTCTGGAACTCGGCGCCGGCCGCCCCGCCGAGGCACTGGCCGCACTCGAGTCGGTCGCCTCGAGCGGCGCCGGTCACCCCGGCATCCTGCGCTGGGCCACGCCCGACCTGGTCGAAGCTGCCGCACGCTCGGGTCGTCCCGAGGCCGCCGCGCCGGCACTTGAGCGGCTGCAGGCGTGGGCCGAAGCCAGCGGCCTGCCGATCCCGGCGGCCGCGCTGGCCAGGTGCCGCGGGCTGCTCGCGTCCGGAGAGGAAGCGGTCCACCACTTCGAGGACGCCCTGCTGGCCGACGACCACGACACCCGCCCGCTCGAACGGGCCCGCATCCAGCTGCTGCTCGGCGAGACCCTGCGCCGTTCACGCCAACGCTCGGAGTCACGGCCACATCTGCGCAGCGCCATGGACACCTTCGAGCGCCTGGGCGCCGACCCATGGGCCGACCGGGCACGCAGCGAGCTCCGCGCATCCGGCGAGACCACCACGAGACGAGACCCCACCGAGCGCGACCACCTCACCCCACAGGAGCTCCAGATCGCGCAGTACGCCGCCGACGGCGACAGCAACGCCGAGATCGCCGCCAAGCTCTTCCTCAGCCGGAGGACGGTGGAGTACCACCTCGCCAAGGTCTACACGAAGGCCGGCGTCTCGAACCGGCGCCAGCTCGCCGACGCCAGCCTGCTCCTCACCTAATCAGGCGACCCGCAAGCCAGCGGCCGGCGTAGACGCAGGCAATCCCCGCGACCGCATCGAGGAGGAAGTGGTTCGCCGTCGCCATCACCACGACGCACATGAGGGCCGGATAGCTCCACGCCAAGCGTCGTACGACGGACGACCGGACGTTGTCCCGCAGCGACACGGTTACCCACATCGCCCAACCGACGTGCAGGGAAGGGAAGGCGGCGTACTGGTTGCTCAAGCCCTCCATGCCACGGGGCGCGCTGGCGGCTTCTCCCCACCAGCCGATGCCACTGTGAGCGGCCATCACGTCGACGAAGCCGGTGTCGAACAACCGCGGCGGCGCCGTGGGAAGCAACCAGTAGCAGACCAGGCCCAGGACGGTGGCCGCCAGCAGGCCGTTGCGGGCGAGACGGTAGCCGTCGGCACGCCACACGGCGATCCAGAGCATCACCACGGGGGTGACCACGTAGTGCAGGGTCGCGTAGAGGTAGGCGAAGACCAAGCCGAGCGCGGGGACCGCGACGACGAAGGCGTTCAGGGACTGCTCGACGTCGAGGTGGACCAGCGTCTCCAACCGCAGGATTTGATGCCCGCGCTCGTGCGCGTCGTCCGCGCCGACGTCGATCGCCGCCCTGGCGGCGGCGTAGCCGACGTAGAGGAGGGCCAGCAGTCCCAACTCGGAAACCAGCCGCACGCGCGGTCGTCGCACCGACGGATCGACCGCGACCCGGGCGGGAGCCAGCATGGTCATCGGTCTCTCCTCGTCCGGTTCGTGTCCGCGATGACGCAGCTACGCGGCCCGGGAGCTGGCGGGCGGGATCAGCGAGCCCTGCTCCGCCGCGTAGCCGAACGGGTGGTTGAAGGCGAAGTTGCCGCTGGTCCCGGCGCACCGGCATCTCGAAGAACGCCCCCGCCCGGAGGTCGACGATCCGCAACGTCAGCTCGTCCTCGCTGGCACTCCAGAACATCGTGACCTCGATGCCGTCGCCCTGTCGCTGGGCGAGCTCCTGGCGCTGCTCCTGGGCTGTCGTGTGGTCCATTGTCGTCTCCTTGCCTCGGTGTGGATCTGACTGGCCACGCTAGGAAGATCTCGGGGCGCGCGAATCCGAAGGGGCACTGGTGTGATCTCGCGGCACAGCACGGGCGTGCCGCCGCTCGTGCCACCACCGGCATCGAACGGACCGGTGACCCTACGGATGCCGCTACCCATAGCGCCGCCGCACGCTGGCTTCGATCCCGAGAGTCGGCCCCGAATGACAGAGGAGCACCCCATGAACACCAGCAGCTCCGCCACCCGGCCTCACGAACCAAGCTGGTATGAGATCCGCCTGCAGGGGCCACTCGACCCCATGAGATCCGCCTGGCTCGAAGGCATGACCCTCAGGCCCGACACGGACGGCACCACTCTCATCCGGGGCCCCGTCACGGACCAGGCTGCACTCCACAGACTGCTGGCCGAGCTGCGCGCCCTCGATCTCCCCCTTGTCTCGGTTGCCAGGTGCGAAATCGACCGGCGCAGAACGCTTCCCGCACCGGCCCCGACAGCGACCAGTAGGACCCCGGAGACTGGCATGACGACGACAACACGCCGGATCTTGGCCCGGCAGCAAGACGCCCAGCCCGGGACATCCGACGCCTCGCGAACACCGGTTCCCCACGACATGTCGTGCGCATGCTGCGGGCACGGCCTACACGTCTACCTCGTCTGCGGCGACGGATGCGAATGCGGTCCACAGATCATGCCCGGTACGGCCGCCTGACCAACGATTGCCGCTGCGGATGCAGAGGCATGTGCCGCCGCCCGGCGGCCACTCGGCGGGACCCCGAACAAGGTGGGCGTTGATCTCGCGATGGGGACTGGGCGAGCACTGACCGGGTCCGGTAGAGATCGCGTCCGCACGACAACCAGCCCACGCACAACTCCACCGGCGGCCACCTCGACGACCGCGGGCCCCTGAGATCACTGGCGCCGTAACTGATGCCCCTGCCCGCGGGTCACAGGGACAATGGACGCACCGCAAGCAGAGAGGTCCAGCCGATGTCCACCATCCTGCTCAACGGGACGCTCGTCCGAATGACCCCGGCCCCCGCCACCACGTGCCTTCCGGGCAACTGGGCCTGGCACTTCCCCGCCTGGTCGGCTCGGATGTTGCCCGACGTCGACCTCGACGGCCGCCGGCGCATGGTCAGTGACCCCCAACCGACGGCGGGCATCCTCGCCGGTGCCGAGCACGAGACGGTGCGGCTCCGATGACCGCCACAGCGGTCCGGACGCTTCCACGCCGATTCGTCCTGCTCCTCGTGCCAACTTTGTACATCGTGCTGGGCCTGCTCCATCCTACGAGCAACCCAGAACTGGGCGACGAGACCGACCTGTTCATCAGCCTGCACATCGCGCAGCTCTTCCTCATCGCCGGTCTCGCTTACGTGCTGTGGCTCCTGGTCGACGGCATCGTCAATCGCCCCGCGACAGTTGCTCGAGCGCTGATCCTTCCCTTCACCGTGGCCTACACGGCCCTCGACGCGATCCTCGGGATCGCGTGGGGTATCGCCGCCGAAACCGCCAACGACCTCCCGGCCCAGTACCAGACAGGAGCAGGGAAGCTCATCGACGAGCTGATCTCCGGTGATGTCGACCCACGAGGACTCATCCTCTACTGGGGCGCCGGCCTGCTCTGGCTCGCGGTCGCGCTGGCCGTCGTCACCGCTCTCCGCCGAACGGCTCCCGTCGGAGCCCTGGCCTGCATGGCGCTCGGTGCGCTGATCTTCACCCTCGGCCACGCCCCTCCCGTGGGCCCCGTCGGCATGGGACTGTTCCTGATCGGAATCTCATGGGCTGAGTTCCGGCCAAAGCCATCAGAAGCGCTGTCTCAGACCACTGGAACTTGACGACAGGTTTCACGGCGCTCGCTGTCCCCACCCCGAGACGACCTGGGTTCGGATCCCGATTGCGACGAGACAACGGGACACACGATGGATTCTCAGGGTTTCACAACCGGCCCGCTGAGGCTTGATCACGTCGACGTGTTCACAGATCGACCGTTGGCCGGCAATGGCGTGGCGGTAGTGACGCCCGAGCGGCCCCTCGCGGAAGAGGTGATGCTGCGAATCGCTCAGGAGTTGAGGCAGTTTGAGACGATCTTCTTGTTCGACGTCGCCGACGACGCGGCCGAGGCCCGGATCTTCACGCCAGAGGAGGAACTCGACTTCGCGGGTCATCCGGTGCTCGGGGCGGCAGCCGTCCTGCATGCCCGATCGCCAACCGATGGGGCCGCCACTGGTGGAGCATTCGCGTGGGCGGCCGGCCGTTGCCAGTGACGACGGTCGCACGGACGCGCGGCATCATCGAGGCCGAGATGGATCAGGGACCCGCCACGCTGTCGCCGCCTCTGTCTCACGGCGTGGCACTCCAGTTCGCCACTGCGCTTGGCCTCCGGCCCGAGCAGATACGTACAGACCTCCCAATCCAGGTCGTCAGCACCGGCCTGCCCTACCTGTTACTCCCGGTCACAGCGGAAGGTCTCGCGGCCAGCCAGGTCACCATCACAGACCTGCCGTCAATGCTGAGCGAGATCGGAGCCGCCTTTGTCTACGTGCTCGACCCCGACAGGCCCGAAGGCCGCACGTGGAACAATCGCGGTGCAACTGAGGACGTAGCGACTGGCAGCGCTGCCGGACCGGCGGCTGCCTATCTCGTCAACCACTGCCGGCGATCCGCGGACAAGCCGTTTCACGTTCATCAGGGGCGCTTCGTTGGCCGGCCCAGTCGAATCGCCGTCCGCCATGACACCAACGGCTCGATCTTCACAGGATCCTCGCCATCGTGCTCGGCTGCCGTGCCTGACGCGAGATCGACCTCCCAGGGCTGGCTCGGTGGCCGCGGCACCGCGACCGCCGGCTTCGCTACCGCGGCAGGCTCTGTCTTGGTGACGCTGCTCGTGCTCGCTTTTCCCGATCGGCGGTGCGGTGTCGAGCTCGTTCGAGACACTTGCGCCCGGTCACCTCCAGCGACGGCGGCACGGCCACCGCCTGCTGACCCGCCGACCCGGCGAAGGGAGCGGTTGCTATGTCGAGCCAGACCCGCAGATGATGCTGAACCCCTGTCGCTCGCAGCCGAACACGTGGCTCACGCGCCGTAGCACCTGCGACGCCTAGTGTGGGCCGATGGGTCCGAATCGCGTTGCCCTCGTGACGGGGGGCTCCCGGGGGCTCGGGGCCCACATCTCCCAACGGCTCGCCGTGGACGGGTGGGCAGTGGCGGTCAATTATCACGCGGGCCAAGCGGCGGCAGAGAGAGTTGTCGAGTCGATCCGCAAGGCCGGGGGTGTGGCCGAGGCATTCGCCGCCGATGTCGTCGACGAGGCGGCGGTGACTGCCTTGGTCGCCGAGGTCGAGCAGCGCCTCGGGCCGGTTCTGGCGATCGTCGCGAACGCGACCGGCCTCCAACCTGAGGCAGGTCTCGAGGAGCTGACCTGGCGCGCCCATCTCGACCAGCTCGAGTTCTTCGTCAAGAGCCCCACCATGCTGGTGCAGGCGGCGTTGCCTGGCATGCGTGTGTACGGCGGCGGCCGGGTGATCCTGATCGGATCTGACATGGTGGACCGGGCCCTGCCGCGGATGTCTGCCTACGTGGCGGCGAAGAACGCGCAGGTCGGTTTGACTAAGGTCTGGGCCAAGGAGCTCGGGCCGGACAACATCACCGTCAACCTGGTGCAGCCGGGCTGGATCCCGGTCGAACGACATGCGGGTCTCGACACCTCGGGGTACGCCGCGGAGGTGCCGCTGGGACGCCTGGGGACGCCGGAGGACATCGCCGCGATGGTCGCGTTCCTTGCTTCTGAGGCTGCCAGTTTCGTTACCGGTCAGCGGCTCACGGTCAACGGCGGACACATCCTCTGACTACGAGGTGACGTCGCATCGGGTGAAGAGAAACGCGAAAACCCCGTCACCGCGGTTGTCGCCGCGAGGGCTGCAGCTGCTGGGTGCCGGGGGGTGCATCTACGCCAACACGACGAAGGAGGCCCCTGACGACAGGTTCTCAGCACTGTGATCGGAAGCGATCTACGGGCACCTATGTCCGACGGACGGCATGGGAGCGATCACGTCGGAGGAAACGATGTGGCAGCAAGATGACTCGGGCATCGGGCGGTGGTCGCGAACTGTGCGATGCCAGGCTGACAGCAAACGCCGCCAAACGACCAAAAGGTCGCTCGGCGGCGTTTGCGCGGGTCAGCGGCTGTTCTTGCGGTCGTTCGGCGTTGCTGAATGACCGCGCCGGAGGCCCGGTTAGATGTCGTAGTAC
Source organism: uncultured Actinomycetota bacterium (assembly GCA_963798045.1). GTDB lineage: Bacteria > Actinomycetota > Actinomycetes > Propionibacteriales > Nocardioidaceae > Nocardioides. The sequence continues at coordinate 344,805 of CAWCSB010000031.1, read as the reverse complement.
TGATCGACAGCGGGGCTGACCTGCGCAAACGACGCTCGGGCGGGGTCATGGGGTGCATCCGGTACGCAGAACGATGGAAGGCGGCTCGCGCGGCGATGTCCCGCGACTTCCGTCAGGACGGAGGGCAAGGGACGTCGGTCGCCGATTCGACGGAGTCGAGCCGCCACGCTCGTCTCGGAATTGGGACACCTCGCCCGTTCCGAGCTCGGCTCGCTCGATTTTTGCCCTCACGCCAGCCCACGATCCGGCGGGAGAAGACGTCGAAGACGAAGGCGACGTAGACGGTGCCGGACCAGGTCGCGACGTAGGTGAAGTCGGCCACCCACAGCTGGTTGGGCCGGCTGGCGGTGAAGTCCCGGTCGACCAGATCCTCCGGGCGAGGGTCGCTCGCCTCTCGGATCGTGGTCCGGACTCCCTTGGCCCTCAGCGCATCGGTCCAGCCCTGCTGTGCCATCAGTCGTTCCACGGTGCACCGGGCCACGTCGTGACCATTGCTACGCAGATGGAGCCACATCTTGCGGGCACCGAACCGGCAGCGCAGCTTCCTCTCCTGCCGGGCAGCCGCGATCAATGCCACGATCTCGGCGTCGCGCAGTGCCCGGCGCGAGGGCCGACGGTTCCTGGCCGCGTAGTAGGTGCTGGGGGCGATCGTGATGCCGTGCTCGGACAGCACCGCACAGATCGGCTCGACCCCAACACCCGCCCCGGCACACCCTCCACAGGGTCGCGGCGGTGCTGATCGATGAACGCGATCAGTACCTCGGTGGGCGGTCGAGCTCCGCCGCGAAGAAGGCCGAGGCCGACTTCAGGATCTGGTTGGCCCGCCGCAGCTCGGCGTTCTCCTTCTTCAGCTCCCGGATCTCAACGATCTCCTGGCTGATCTTCCCCGGCCGGGTGCCGCCGTCGACCTCCGCACGCCGGACCCACTTGCGCAGAGTCTCGGGCGACCCAATCCCCAGCTTGCCCGCGATCGACCTGATCGCCTCGAACTCACTGGGGTACTCATCCTTGGACTCGAACACGAGCCGGACCGCGCCCTCCTGCAGCTCCCGCGGGTACTTCGAGGGACGTGCGATGACTTCATCCTCCAACTAAATGAAGTCTCCGGACATCCCGGGGCGGTTCATTCCTCTACGCCGAGAACCGCGCCCAAACCCTGATCGTGCTGACCACACGCCCCGGCACAGACAGCCACAGCAAGCTCCAACTACTCTCCGTCATCGGCACCCAGCAGCTCACCCCTGACGTCTGACACGGTCGACAGCTCGTGGTACCGGGCCCCTCGGTCCCCCGTGAACCACCGCGTCAGAAGCGAACCGTGTTTCCTTCCCACTCGAGGCGCGCGGCCTCGAGGAGATGCCTGACGACATCATCCTCGTCGGCATCCGCACGTCGCCATGCCAGTCCCAGGAGGAACTCCAGGCCGTCGTCCTCCAGCGGTACGACGGCGAACGCGGGATCGTCGAACACCCGGGCCGAGCCCCCGGTGCTCGGGTGCAGCGACAGGGCCAGATCGCGGCTGCGCCGGATGTGCGTTGCCAAGGCGGCGCTGTTGTTCTCGGGCATCTCGTGGAAGGACGTGATGCCCGCCTCGCGCAGATAGGCGTGGAGTCGGTTCATCGCCACGGGTTGCGGCGTGGGAGGCCCGATCGTCAACGTTCGATCCGCGATGTCTGCGAGCGTCAGGCTCGGTGCGGCAGCAGCCGAGTCGTCGGCGCGCATGACCACGAAGAAGGTGTACCTGGCGACGACGAGGCTGGCCAGGTGCGGGCGCTCCAAGGGGAGGTGGACCAGGGCCGCATCGATTCGCGCGGCTTCCAGAGCGGGCAACAGCTCGGACGAGGGGCCGGTCGTGACCTCGACCGCCCGGCCGGGGAACGCGTCCTCGACGACGGCAACGAACCGGTCCAACACAGCGGGCGGGCTCAGGTAGATCCCGCCGATCCGCACCGGGCGTTCGCGAGCCCCCTCGGCGCGCGCGACGTCCGCGGCGAGGGCCGCCAGCCCGTCCACGCTGTCGACGATCTCGCGCACGCGCCCGAGCAGCTCGGTGCCGATGCTGGTCAGCTGCACGTCGTGGTAGCGACGTACGAAGAGCTGCGCACCGAGGTCGCGCTCGAGCTCCTTGACCGCGCGGCTCACCGGGGACGGCGTCAGGTGCAACCGCTCCGCCGCGCGGCCGAAGTGGAGCTCCTCAGCGACCGCGAGAAAACAGCGCAGCTGCTGGAGGTCCATTTTCCGGAGTCTGGGACCACTGGACCCATGGGTCAATCCGGACCCGCGGCGCCCCCTCGCCACGTTGCGTCCGATGGCACGTGCTCGTGCCGCGATCTGCGCTGGTCAGGGGTGTGCGGGCGATGTGACGGTGGCCACCTGTTGCACGAAGGAGGACCCATGACCCTCGACCCGGCCGACCTGCCGCTGAAGGATGTGCGTGTCCTCGATCTCTGCGTCGGAACGGGCGAGCTCACCTCCCGCTACCTGGCCGACCTGGGCGCGGACGTCGTCCGGCTCGAGCCGTCCGCGACAGGCCGTTCGCGCGGCGAGACAGACGATGCCTTCTTCCGGGCCACGCACTCGGCCAACAAGCGGTCGCTGAGCTTGGACCTCCGGACCGACGCCGACCTCGAGGTGTTCTGGGCCCTCGCCGAGCGCTCCGACATCGTCGTCGAGGGCTCGCGGCCATCCGAGCACGCCGACAACCCGGTGGCGCCCCGTCTGATCCGGGCGAGGCTGCCTCATCTCGTCGTCGTCTCCCTCACCCAGTTCGGTCAGTCCGGTCCCTACCGGGACTGGGAGGGGGGTGATGCCGTCCACTACGCGCTGTCCGGGGTGCTGTCGCGATCCGGGCTTCCGGGTACACCGCCCGTGCTCCCACCGGTGGGGCTGGCGAGCGAGTCGGCCGCCATCCAGGCCGCATGGTGCGCACTGGTCGCCCACCTGAACCGCCTGGACACCGGCAGGGGCGACCACGTCGACGCATCGGTGCTGGAGTGCACGATGCAGGCGCTTGATCCGGGCTGGGGCATGGGCGGTTCGGCGACCGGCGGCGTACCTGCGGCCAACGGTCCTCGTGGCCGACCCGACGCGCGCCACCTCTACCCGATCTTCCCGTGCCTCGACGGCTCGGTGCGGATCTGCATCCTCGCGCCGAGGCAGTGGGAGGGGATGCTCGCCTGGCTCGGCAGGCCGGCGGAGTTCGCGGATCCCGAGCTGGCGTCCTTGGCGAGGCGGTTCGCGGCGGCCGGCCGGATCTACCCGGCGATCGCCCGGATGTTCGCGACGAGGACCCGTGCCACGATCACCGCCGAAGGGGAGCAGTACGGCGTCCCGACTGCGGCGCTGCTCTCGTGCAGCGAGGTGCTGAGCGCCGACCACTTCCGTGACCGCAACGTGTTCACCTACGCCGAGGTCGTGGGGGCCCGGGCATCCCTCGTCAACGGCATGGTCGAGATCGACGGTCAGCGAGCCGGCATCCGAACCGCTGCGCCGACGCCCGGGACCGACACCGCCGAACTCCGTGCTGAGGCAGCGGTCAGCGCGCACCAGGCGCTCCGTGCGAGGCAGACCCACGACGACCCCGCCCGCAAGGACGCTGGCGGACGCCTCCCCCTGGAGGGCATCCGGGTGCTGGACCTGGGCGTCATCGTCATGGGCGCCGAGCTGGGCCGACTACTCGCCGACATGGGTGCCGAGGTCATCAAGGTCGAGAACCGGGCGTTCCCCGACGGCGGCCGTCAGTCGATGACCGGCGATGCCATGACCGCGTCGTTCGCGTGGGGTCACCGCAACAAGTCCGGACTCGGGCTCAGCCTCCGCACGCCCGAGGGTGTCGCGCTGTTCAAGCAGCTGGCGGCGGTGAGCGACGTGGTGCTGTCGAACTTCAAGCCCGGCACCCTGGAGTCCCTCGGCCTCGGCTACGACGTGCTCTCGGAGATCAACCCCGGGATCGTGATGGCCGACAGCTCTGCCTTCGGCTCGACCGGTCCCTGGAGCCGTCGCATGGGATACGGCCCGCTCGTTCGCGCCGAGACCGGCGTGACACAGCGGTGGGCCGATCCGGAGGTGGACGGCTCCTGGAGCGATGCCTCCACCATCTACCCCGATCACATCGCGGCCAGGGTGGGCGCCGTCGCCGTCCTCGCGCTGCTGCTGCGCCGGCGACGCACCGGTCGTGGCGGCAACGTCTCGGTCGCCCAGGCCGAGGTGATTCTCGGTCAGATCGCGGTCGACCTCGCTCGCGAGTCCGTCCATCCGGGGAGCATCCGAGCGGTCGGCAATGACCTGTCCGGCGACGCCCCGCGTGGTGTCTTCCGCTGCGCAGGCGACGACGAGTGGGTGGTCGTCGACGTCCACACCGACCGGCACTTCGATGCCCTGGCGACGGCGATGCGCCGCCCCGAGCTGGCCCCCGACCCACGTTTCGCGACCTCGGCAGCGCGCGAACAGCACCGCACCGAGCTCAACGACGTCCTCACCCGCTGGACGGCTGAGCGCTCCCCGCGACAGGCGGCCGACGCGCTGCAGCGGGCCGGCGTACCGGCCGCTCCGATGAACCGCGTCAACGACCTCCTCACCGATCCGCACGTCGTCGACCGGGGGTTCTTCCGCACGGTCAGGCATCCACACGTCGCCGAACCGATGTCCCACGAGGGCCACCCGGCCCGGTTCGAGGGCATCGCCGACGTCCCCCTCGCACCGGCGCCACTGCCCGGGGAGCACTCCCGGCGCATCCTCGCCGTCGTCCTCGGCCTCGACGATGAGCGCATCGAGAAGCTCGTGCGGGCCGGTGTCGTCGAGGAGCCCACCCACGAACGACTGGGCACGACCACGAACACGACCACGAACCAGGAGCCTCGCATGCCTCGCCTGAACCTCGACCCCCGCACTCCCGTCATCGTCGGAGTCGGCCAGTCGTCCGAGCGCCTCGGCGATCCCGGCTACGCACGCCGTTCCCCCGTAGACCTTGCGGCCGACGCAGCGGGCGATGCGCTCAGGGACGCCGGCGCCGAGACCGCCACAGAGATCGCCGCGGTCGCAGCAGCCATCGACACCGTCGCGGGCGTCCGGCAGTTCGAGAACTCGGTCCCGAGGGCGCGGGCCCCGCTGGGCAGGTCGGACAACTTCCCGCGCTCGGTCGCCTCGCGGCTCGGAGCCGCGCCACGACGGGCGATCCTCGACGTCTCCGGAGGGCAGAGCCCGCAGCACCTCGTCAACGAGCTCGGCGCGACGATCGCTGCCGGCGGCGCTGAGGTCGCACTCCTTGTGGGCGCCGAGGCGATCTCAACCGCCTCGGCCCTCGCCGAGGCCGACGACAGGCCCGACTGGAGCGAGCACGTCGAGGGCGACCTCGAGGACCGCGGGTACGGCCTCGCCGGACTCACGTCCATGGAGCTCACCGCGCACGGGCTCACCGGCGGGCCGGCGCTCTACGCCGTACTGGAGAACGCCCGCCGCGCGCGCCTCGGGCAGTCCCGCGCCGACTACGCCGCCTCCATGGGGAAGCTCTTCGAGCCCTTCACCCGGGTGGCGGCGAAGAACCCGCACGCGTCGGCGCCCGTCGAGCGCAACGCCGTCGATCTCGTCGCTCCCACCGAGGCGAACCGCATGATCGCCGATCCGTTCACGCGGTACGTCGTCGCCCGCGAGAAGGTCAACCAGGGTGCGGCCGTGCTCATCATGTCGATCGACGCTGCCCGTCGGCTGGGTGTCCCCGAGGACCGGTGGGTCTTCCTGCACGGGCACGCCGACACCCGGGAGAAGGGCCTCCTCGACCGGCCCGACCTCGGTGCCACCCCCGCCCACGTCGCGGCCGCACGGCACGCCCTCGACGTCGCCGGAATCAGTGCCGACGACGTCGCGACCTTCGACCTGTACTCCTGCTTCCCGATCGCCGTCTCGGCCGTCATCGACGGCCTGGGGATCGCCGCGGACGACCCGCGCGGGCTGACGCTCACCGGTGGATTGCCGTTCTTCGGCGGAGCGGGCAACAACTACTCCATGCACGGCATCGCCGAGACCGTCCAGCGGGCCCGTACGGCGCCGGGCAGCTACGGCTTCGTCGGCGCCAACGGCGGCACGCTGAGCAAGTACTCCGTCGGGGTCTACTCGACGACACCCGCAGAGTGGCGGCCGGACGACAGCGCTGCCGTCCAGGCGAAGCTCGACGCCGTGCCCGACGTACCCCGGCCCGAGCAGGCGGACGGCTGGGGCATCGTCGAGACCTTCACCGTGAAGCACGACCGGAGTGGGTCGCGTACCGGCATCGTCGTCGGGCGCCTGGAGGCCACCGGTGAGCGCTTCCTCGCGCTGACGCCGGACGGTGACGACGAGACGCTCGGCGTGCTCGAGGGCGAGCAGCCATGCGGACAGTGGGTGTTCGTGCGGTCGTTCGGTTTCGGCAACCGGGTCACGACGACCCCGGAACGCATGGCGGCGCTGTTCCCGGCGCGGCCGAAGGTGCTGCGCGACGACTACCAGCACGTGATCGTGCGGCGGGACGGCCACCTGCTCGAGGTCACCATCAACCGGCCCGAGGCACGCAACAGCCTGCATCCGATGGCCAACGACGAGCTCGACGAGATCTTCGACGCCTACTTCGACGACCCCGACCTCTGGGTCGCGATCCTGACGGGCGCCGGCACGCAGGCCTTCTGCGCCGGCAACGACCTCGTCTACTCCGCGTCCGGCAAGCCGATGTGGGTGCCCCAGAACGGGTTCGCCGGCCTGACCAGCCGCCCGAACATGACCAAGCCCGTCGTCGCGGCCGTCAACGGCTACGCCATGGGCGGTGGCTGCGAGATCGCCCTCGCGTGCCACCTGATCGTCGCCGACGAGACGGCGCAGTTCGCACTCAGCGAGGTCGCCGTCGGGCTCGTGGCGGGGGCGGGCGGCGTGATCCGGCTGCCGCGCACCATTCCTCCCAAGGTCGCCACCGAGATGATCCTGACCGGACGCCGGATCGGCGCCGGCGAGGCCGTCGATCGGGGGCTGGTCAACCAGGTGACCCCGCCGGGCGAGGCCCTCGACGGTGCCCGCGCCCTCGCCGCGCGCATCCTCGCCGGCTCGCCGACGTCGGTCCGCATCTCGCTCGGACTGATGGCGGAGGCCGCAGGCGTGCCCGACGCCGTCGACGCCGTACGTCGCCGCAGCCGGCTGGTCGACGAGCTCCTGGCGACCGAGGATGCTGTCGAAGGGGTCACCGCCTTCGCCCAGAAGCGGCTACCGGTCTGGCGCAACCGATGACCCCGTTGGCTGGCGCCGACCTCATCGCTCTCTTCGAGGCGCAACGAGCAGCGTTCCTCGCTGACGGTCCCCCGAGCGCGGACGTTCGTCGCAACCGGCTGGACCGCCTGCTGGTCGCCGCCCTCGGTGCAGCAGACGACCTGGCCGAGGCACTGGAGGCGGACTTCGGCCACCGTCCTCGTGGCTTCAGCCTGCTCGCGGACGTGGCGAGCGCGATCAGCACCATCCATCACCTCCAGGAGCACCTCGAGGAGTGGATGGCAGCGGTCGAGGTGCCTGGATCCGAGGAGCTCGGGATGCCGACGACGGTCGACGTCACGCCGCTGGGAGTCGTCGGGGTCATCGGCCCGTGGAACTTCCCGGTGGGGCTCGTCGTCCAGCCCGCCGCCGAGGCGCTCGCGGCGGGCAACCGGGTCATGATCAAGTTCTCGGACGTGAACAGCCGCGCCGGCACCGTCCTCGCCCGAGCGATCGGCGAGGAGTTCGAATCGCGCGAGCTCGTCGTCGTCAACGGAGGCCTCGACATCGCGACGGCGTTCTCGGCCCTGCCGTTCGACCACCTGTTCTTCACCGGCTCCCCGGCCGTCGGCAGGCTGGTGCAGCGGGCCGCCGCCGAGAACCTCACACCTGTCACCCTCGAGCTCGGCGGCAAGAACCCCGTGGTGGTGGGGAACGACGCAGACATCCCGTTCGCCGCCGAGCGGATCGCAGCGTCGCGGATGGTCAACGGCGGCCAGGTGTGCCTGTGCCCCGACTACGTCTTCGTCCCCAGGGGCAAGGTCGACGAGTTCGTGTCCGAGACGCGTGAGGCCTTCGTGCGGCTCCTGCCCGACTACCCCACGAACCCCGCCGTGACGACGATCGTCAACGACAGGAACTACGACCGCGTCGCCGCATTGATCAACGACGCTCTCGACAAGGGAGCGACCGCGGTGGTGGGGGTCATCGAGGCGGACGCCGAGTGCCTGCCCGATCCCGCAACCCGGCGGATCGCGCCGACCGTGCTGCTGGACGTCACCGACGACATGGCCGTGGCTCAGGACGAGATCTTCGGCCCGGTGCTCGCCGTCTACCCGTACGACGACGTCAAGGAGGCCGTCGCGTACGTCAGCGCCCGTCCGTCACCGCTCGTCGCCTACTGGTACGGCGACGACACCGACGACTTTCGTACCTTCCGCAGGCACACCGCGTCCGGTGGCATGACGCGCAACGACTTCGCCGTGCACCTGAGCCTGCCGGACGTGCCCTTCGGAGGCGTCGGGCAGAGCGGGATGGGCAGCTACCACGGCAAGGCCGGTTTCGACACGTTCAGCCACCGACGGGCGGTCGCCGAGTCGCGCATCCCCGGTGGGATGACCGGGATGCTGGGTGGTCCGGCGGGTTCCGACGAGGCTTCTCAGGGAGTCGCGGACCACATCGAACAGTCCCGTCAGGACGCGCTCCAGCGTCTCGGCCGCACGTCGGGCAACGGTTGAGGACTGGTCGCCTCACATGAAGACCCTGGCCGCCGTCAGCACGCACGCCGACAAGCCCTTCGTGATCGAGGAGCTCGACCTCGACGAGCCACGTCCCGACGAGCTCCTCGTGCGCATCGAGGCGGTGGGGCTTTGCCACACCGACCTCGCCGTCCGCGGGATGTGGCCCGAAGGTGTCCCGATCGTGCTGGGCCACGAGGGCGCGGGCGTGGTCGAGGCCGTCGGCGCGGAGGTCACCGGGGTTCGCCCCGGCGACACGGTCCTGATGAGCTTCGCGAGCTGTGGCGACTGCGAACCCTGCGCGGCGGGAGCCCCGGCGTACTGCACGCGGTTCCAGGAGGCGAACGTGTCCGGCGCCCGGCTGGACGGCTCGCCCACCCTGAGTAGATCGCAGGGCCCGGTCTCCGGGGCGTTCTTCGGCCAGTCCAGCTTCGCCCGGTACGCGCTGTGCTCTCGCCGGAACGCCGTCGTCATCGATCCTGCCCTCGACCTGACCCACGTGGCGGCCTTCGGGTGCGGGGTCCAGACCGGGGCAGGCGCCGTCGTCAACGTCCTGCAACCGCAGCCGGACAGCCGACTCGTCGTCTTCGGCCTAGGCGGAGTCGGCATGGCTGCGGTCATGGCTGCTGCCATCCGGAGAGTCCAGACCGTCGTCGGCGTCGACCTCTCCGCGTCGCGGCGCGAGACGGCCCTCCAGGTGGGCGCCACCCATGTCATCGACGGCGCAGACCCGGACGTCGTCGAGGCGGTGCGCGACGCGACCGGAGGCGGCTCAACCCACGCTCTGGACACCACCGCAGTCCCCGCCGTGATTCGCGCCGCTGCCCAGGCCCTCGCGTCGCGGGGCACGCTCGTCGTGGTGGGGATCGGGGCCGACGTCACCCTGGACGTACAGGATCTCATCGGCGGCGGGAAGACCGTGCGCGGCACCATCGAGGGCGACGCGGACCCGCAGACGTTCATCCCTCAGCTCGTCGAGTGGTACCAAGAGGGCCGGCTACCCATGGAGCGCATCGTCACGGCGTTCCCCCTCACAGCCATTGACCGCGCCGTTGCGAGCATGCGCGACGGGACGGCAGTCAAACCCGTGCTCGTCCTTGAGGACTCACCGCAGCACGACTGGTGAGCGAACACCCCGGGTCCGCCCTGGCCGGGAGCCAAATGGATCGTGGCGATGCCGATTTGCGAACAGATGGCCGATGCCCTCCACCGCCGCCGCGTGAACACTGAAAGCGGCCGCGAGCGTGACGCCCGTCACCACGCCAGCTCGACAGGCATGCAGCGCTGAACGAGAGGGGCACCGGGTGCCGGAGCGGGACTTCTCAGGAGCCGGTGGGCCGATGACGTCCGACCTGCCGCACGAGATCACGACCTTCGACCTCCTGGTCGAGCAGGGGAAGATCCTCGAGTTCGCGAAGGCGATCGGCGAGCAGGACCCGGTCTACGGCGACGCGGAGGTCGCGCGGTCCCGTGGCTACGAAGGCATCCCCGCACCGCTGACCTTCTCCGTCGTATCGGCCCACTTCGCCGACGCGTCGCGGACCGGTGGCTCGTACCTGGCCGACATCGGCATGGACATGGGCCGGGTCGTGCAGGGCGAGCACGAGTGGGAGTACCACGCTCCGGTCGTCGCAGGGACGACCCTGCACGGCACGATGAGCCTGATCTCAGACGAGCGCCGGACCGGACGCCGCGGGGGCGAGATGCGCGTCGTCGTCCGCGAGGTCGTCTACCGGGACGGCACCGGCCAGAAGGTCCTCGTCGAGCGACTGACCGCCATCGAGACCGAGAAGACCGTGGGCGCATGAGGATCGGACCCGTCACCCGGACCGACATCGTGCGCTACGCCGGCGCCGGTGGCGACTTCAACCCCGTCCACCACGACGACGTCTACGCACGCTCCCTCGGCCTCCCGGGTGTCTTCGCCATGGGCCTCCTCGGCGCCGGCTACCTCTCGCGGGTCCTGGCCGCGGAGTTCGGCGCGTCCGCAGTGCAGAGGTTCACGGTGCGCTTCCGTGCCCAGGTGTGGCCCGGCGAGACGCTCGACCTCGCGGTCGACGACTCCGAGCCCACCGAACAGTCGGACGTCCGCCGAGTCCGGCTCTCGGCCCGGAACGAGGCCGGGGAGCTCAAGATCACGGCCGTGGCGCTGGTGCAGGTCGCGGGCACGCCGGCCACGAGGACGACCGAGGAGAGCAGCTAGATGTTCGAGGAGACCATCCGCGGGAAGACCGCGATCGCCGGCATCGGCGAGACGACGTACTACAAGTGGGGCCAGTCGCCCGACTCGGAGTTCAAGCTCACGCTCGACGCGATCCTGGCGGCCTGCCGCGACGCCGGGCTGGCGCCGGAGGAGCTCGACGGCTTCGCATCCTTCTCCAACGACCGCAACACCCCGGCGCGGCTCGCCTCCGCGCTCAACGTCAAGGAGCTGAAGCACGCATCGATGGTGTGGGGCGGTGGCGGCGGCGGCGGGTCCGGGGCCGTGATGAACGCCGCGGCCGCCGTGGCCTCCGGCCTGGCGAGCGCGGTGGTCGTCTACCGAGGCCTGGCCCAGGGTCAGTTCCAGCGGTTCGGCCGGGGCGGCGGATCCGCCACGGTGAGCGGTGAGTTCGCGTTCACCCATCCGTACGGCGTCATGGTCCCCGCCCAGATGTATGCGATGAAGTTCCAGCGCTGGATGCACGAGAACGACGGTCGCGGAGCGGCGGCCCAGAAGGCCGTCTCGATGACCTCCTATGCCCACGCGCAGAGCAACCCCCGGGCGGTCATGGCCGGCCGGCCGCTGTCCTCGCTGAAGTACGACGAGTCGCGGTGGATCGTCGAACCCTGGCGTCTCTTCGACTGCTGCCAGGAGAACGACGGGGCGGCCGCGGTCATCGTGACGACGGCGGAGCGGGCCCGCGGCCTCGCGCAGGCGCCGGCACACATCCTCGCGACGTCCCAGGGCAGCGACAACAGGTACGAGGCCTGGAGCCACAACGCACCGCACTACGGGTCGTCGAACTTCCGGGCCGCGGGACCCCGCCTGTTCGAGTCCGCCGGACTCAAGCCGCACGACGTCGACGTGGCGCAGAGCTACGAGAACTTCACCGGCGGCGTCGTGATGAGCCTCGTGGAGCACGGCTTCTGCGAACCGGAGGAGGTCGACGAGTTCGTCTCGGTCGAGAACCTCTCGGTCGACGGCGGGCGGCTGCCCCTGAACACCAGCGGTGGCAACCTCGCCGAGTGCTACATGCACGGCATGGAACTCATCGTGGAAGGCGTCCGCCAGCTGCGGGGGACCGCCGTCAACCAGGTGCAGGACGTCAACGTCTCGTTCGTCAGCAGCGGACCCATGGTCACGCCGGTGTCGAACCTGCTGATGGGCTCGGAGGACACGTTGTGAGCGAACAGACCTATCTCCCCGCAGGTGCGTTGCCCGCACCGGAACCGATGAACGACGGTCTCGACGTGCCGTTCTGGGAGGGGCTGGGCCAGCAGGTGCTGAGACTGCAGCGCTGTGTCCCGTGCGACGCGTTCCAGTGGGGGCCGGAGTGGATCTGCCACCGGTGCCTCGGCGAGGAGCTCCAGTGGGCCGAGGTCGCGCCGGCCGGGACGATCTACTCGTGGGAGCGGGTCTGGCACCCCGTGACACCCGCGCTTGCCGATGCGGTGCCCTACCTGGCGGTGCTCGTCGAGGTCGACGGCACCGGGGTGCGGATGGTGGGCAACCTGCTGGGCCCCAAGGACCAGGTCGTGCAGATCGGCTCCCGCGTCGAGGGGGTCTTCGAGCAGCACACCGGCTACGCGCTCCTCCAGTGGCGCGCAGCGGGGTGACGCCTCCCGCCACCGCGGCGCCCGCTCTGACCCCGATCGCGCCGGTCGCCGTCGAGGGCGTCAGCTCGTGGGTCCGCCGGTGGGCCGACGTCAACCCGCTCGGCGTCGCGGTCACGGTCGTGGGCGGCGGATCCGTGGCCTGGCACGAGCTGGAGCTGCGCGTGCGGGCGCTGGCGGACCACCTGCACGAGCGCGGGATCTCGGCAGGCGATCGCGTCGGCTGCCTGCTGGCGAGCTCGGTCGACTACGTCGTCGCCGTCCACGCCACGGCGCGCGCGGGTGCGGTCTTCGTGCCGGTCAACGTCAGGTATGCCGCCCCCGAGCTGGCGTTCGCCGTGCGGCACGTCGACATGGCCCTGCTGGTCGTCGGCGACGAGTTCGAGGCGCTGGCCGCGGAGGCCGGGCTCTCGGTGCCGCTCAGCCGGCCCGGCGACTGGCCGACGGAAGCGTCCGGGGGGCCCGGCACCGGACCGGAGTCGTCGGCCTCGCCGCGGTGGGACGATCTGGGTTTCCTCTGCTTCACGTCGGGCTCCACCGGCGCGCCGCGCGCCGTGGAGCTGACGCACGCAGCCTTCCACTGGATGACCCTCGACCCGATCCTGCTGCACGAGATCCGGTCCAGCGACCGGGTCATCACTCCGCTGCCCCTGTGCTACACCGGCGGCCTGAACGCCCTGCTGACGATGGCCCACGCCGGTGGCGAGCTCGTCATCCTGGACCGGTTCGAGCCGGATGCCGCCCTCGCGGCGATCGAGCGCCACCGGGCCACGATGTTCCACGGCGTCCCCGTGATGGCACAGCGCATGACGCAGTCGCCCGCGTGGTCGGGCGCAGACCTGAGCAGTCTGCGTCAGGCGCGCGTCGGAGGCGCCCCCGTCCCGGTCGAGCTGATCGAGACCTGGCGGGCGCGCGGCATCGCGATCACCCAGGGCTACGGTCTGACCGAGTCGTGCGGAGGCGGCCTGCAGCTGCACGTCCGGGACTGCCGCCGCGCCGGGAAGGCCGGCCGGCCGAGCTACGCGATGTCCACCCGCGTCGTCAGCACGGAGACGGGGCTCGACGTGGAGCCCGGGGCGGTCGGCGAGCTGCTGCTACGGGGACCGCAGGTGATGACGGGCTACTGGAACGACCGGGAGGCGACCCTGTCGGCGTTCCGCGACGGCTGGCTCGTCTCCGGTGACCTGGTGCGCCAGGACGACGACGGCTTCTTCGAGATCGTCGGCCGGTCGAAGGAGCTCATCATCACCGGCGGGCTCAACGTCTACCCGCCCGAGGTCGAGGCCGCGCTGGCGACGTTGCCGGGCGTCGCCGAGGTCGCGGTCGTCGGCCTGCCCTCGCCGGAGTGGGGCCAGGAGGTCGTCGCCGTCGTGGTCGTGGACCCGCTCCGGCCCACGGACGCGGACCAGGTCATGCGCGGCTGCCGGGAGCTGATCGCCGACTACAAGTGCCCCAAGCGTGTCGTCATCACGTCCCGCCCGCTGGCGCGCACCGCCTCGGGCAAGCTGCTCAAGCGCGTGATCGTCGACGAGCTCACACCGACCGAGGACGGACGACATCACTGAGGCAGCGGGCGGGCCCCTGGCCGGCCTCCGGGTGCTCGAGCTCGGCGGCATCGGTCCCGGGCCCCACGCCGCGATGGTCCTGGGTGACCTGGGGGCCGACGTCATCCGGGTCGACCGTCCTGGGGGGACCCGGCTCGGCGCCGCCGACCCAGCGACCGACCAGCTGCTGCGCAACAGGCGCTCCGTCACCGCCGACCTCAAGGACCCGGCCGACCTCGAGAGGGTGCTCGGCTGGGCGGACCGGGCGGACGTCCTGATGGAGGGCTTCCGGCCCGGGGTGGCCGAGCGGATCGGCATCGGGCCGGACTCCTGCCTCGCCCGCAACGAGCGCCTCGTCTACGCGCGCATGACCGGCTGGGGGCAGCACGGGCCGCTGGCGAGCCGGGCCGGCCACGACCTCAACTACATCTCGCTGGTCGGGGCGCTGGCCGCGATCGGGCGGGGCGGCGGGCAGCCGCCCACGGTCCCGCTCAACCTCGTGGGCGACTACGGCGCGGGGTCGATGCTGCTGCTCGTCGGCATCCTCTCGGCGCTGTTCGAGCGCAGCTCGTCAGGCCGTGGCCAGGTCGTCGACGCCGCGATGATCGACGGGGCCGCGCTGCTCACGCAGGCGTTCTGGAGCCTGCGCGGCCGCGGGGAGTGGGTCGAGGCGCCGGCCAGCAACGTGGTCGACGGGGGAGCGCCGTTCTACGACGTCTACCCGTGCGCGGACGGCGCCCACGTAGCGGTCGGGTGCCTCGAGCCGGCGTTCTACGCGATCCTGCTCGAGCGGCTCGGGCTCGACCCCGCGACCCTGCCGGGCCAGTACGACCGCGCTGGGTGGCCGACGCTGCGCGCCGAGATCGGGGCCGTGCTCCTGACCCGGCCGCGCGACGACTGGGCGGCCGTCTTCGCCGGCACCGACGCCTGCGTCACCCCCGTGCTGACCTTCGACGAGGGGACCCGGCACCCCCACATCGTCGACCGCGGGGTCCTGATCGAGGTTGGCGGCGTCGTCCAGGCGGCGCCCGCGCCGCGCTTCTCCCGCACCCCTGCGGCGCGTCCCACGCCGCCGGGCCCGCTCGGCCAGCACGACGGGGCGGCGCTGTGGACGTGCCCCGGATGACCCCAGCACCAGCCGGCACCACCGATGTCGTCACTCCCGAGGAGCCCACATGCGTCTTGCGTACACACCCGAGCAGGAGAAGTTCCGCGACGAGATCCGCGACTACTACCGCCAGCTGCTCACGCCCGAGATGCGGGCGGCGTTCGCCGGGGTCGAGTCGGGTGACGGGCAGGGCTACCGCGACGCGATCCGGCAGCTCGGCAAGGACGGCTGGCTGACGGTCTCGTGGCCGCCGGAGTACGGCGGGCGCGGGCTGTCACCCATGGAGAGCTACATCTTCTTCGAGGAGACCCAGCTGGCCGGGGTCACGATCCCCCACCTCACCACCAACTCGGTCGGGCCGACGCTGATGAGGTACGGCACGCAGGAGCAGCGTGAGCGCTACCTGCCCGGCATCGCGGCGGGCGACCTCCACTTCTCGATCGGCTACAGCGAGCCCGGGGCCGGCACCGACCTGGCGTCGCTCGCGATGCCTGCCGCGCGCGACGGCGACCACTGGGTGATCAACGGTCAGAAGATGTTCACCAGCCTCATCCACCACGCCGACTTCCTGTGGCTGGCCGTCAGGACAGAACCCGAGGCGCCGAAGCACCTGGGCATCTCGATCATCATCGTGCCGACCGACACCCCGGGATTCAGCTGGACTCCGATCCACACGCTGCGCGACGGGTTCACGAGCGCCACCTACTACGAGGACGTCCGGGTGCCGGTCGAGAACCTCGTCGGGGAGCGGGGCGAGGGCTGGCAGCTGATGACCAGCCAGCTCAACGCCGAGCGCGTGTCGATCGCACCGGCCGGCGTCCTGCACCGCCGCCTCCAGGAGGTCGCACGGTGGGCGGGCGGCGTGACCGCCTCGGACGGACGACCACTGATCGAGCAGGAGTGGGTCCAGACCAACCTCGCCGAGGTCGAGGCGAAGGTCGAGGTCCTCCAGCTGCTCAACTGGAACGTCGCCTGGGCCGCCGAGACCGGCGAGATCCGGGCGGCGGACGCGTCCGCGGTCAAGGTGTACGGCACGGAGATGTACGTCGACGCGTTCCGCCTCCTGATGGAGGTCGTCGGCCCCGACGCGCTGCTGACGGACGGGTCGACCGGCGCCCTCCACGACAGCCTCGAGGTCGCGATGAGGTGGGCCGTGCTCATGACCTTCGGCGGCGGGACCAACGAGGTCCAGCGGGAGATCATCGCCCGCGCCGGTCTCGGCCTGCCCCGCCCTGTCCGCTGACAGCCACCCCCACCACCTCCACATCCGACCTCCACATCGAAGGAGCCGATCATGGACTTCGACCTCAGCCCCGAGGCCGTCGCGCTGCGAGACCTGTCCGCCGAGATCCTCGGCGACCACTCCGGCGCCGCCCGGTGGTCGTCGTTGTCGGACCAGGGCGTGTGGTTCGACGCGGACGCCTATCGCACGCTGGCGCGAGCCGGCATCCTCGGCGCGGCGCTGCCCGAGTCGGTCGGGGGAGCCGGCCTGGGCTTCCTCGAGCTGCACCAGGTGCTCGAGCAGGTGGGGGCGACCAACGCGCACGTCCCGCTGTGGGAGTCGCTCGTGCTGGGCGCGGACCCGGTCGCGCGTCACGGCTCGCCCGAGCAGCAGCAGCGGCACCTCCCGGGGGTCGTCAGCGGGGACGCGGTGCTGACCGGCGCGCTCGTCGAGCCTGGCGCGCACGACCGGCTCGGTCCCCGGACCCGGGCCACGCCCGGAGACGGGTGGACCCTCACCGGCGTCAAGACCCAGGTGCCGATGGGCCTGCAGGCCGTGGCGGTCGTGGTCTCGGCGGCTGACGCGGCAGGCCGCACCGGCCTGTTCCTGGTCGACCCGGCGGCGCCGGGAGCGACCTGGCAGGAGCAGTCCTCGGTCTCCGGGCGACCGGTCGCGCAGCTGACGCTCGCGGACGCGCCTGCCGAGCCCGTCGGACCCCTGGGCGCCGGGGTGCTGGAGGACGCCATGCTCCGGGCCGAGGCCGGGCTCGCGGCCCTGCAGGCCGGGGTCTGCTCCAAGGCGCTCCGGATGACCGCCGACTACACGTCGGGACGCGAGCAGTTCGGGCAGCCGCTGGCGACGTTCCAGGCGGTCCGGCAGCGCCTCGCGGACGGCTACATCGACGTCGAGGCCCTCCGCCTCACCTCCCTGCAGGCCGCGTGGATGCTGGCCACGGGCGACCCGGCGGCTGCCCGGGCCGTGGCGATAGCGAAGTACTGGGCGTGCGAGGCGGGCCACCGCGTGCTGCACTCCGCCCACCACCTGCACGGCGGGGTGGGGATCGACCTCGACTACGACCTGCACCGCTACTACCGGTTCGGCAAGTACATCGAGATGACGCTCGGCACCGCCCGCGACCAGCTCCGGACGCTCGGGCGCTCACTGGCCGCGGGTGTGGCCGCTGACCGCGAGGCGGCCGACCATGGCTGACCCCGCCGCCACCGCAGGTGCGGGCGCGGGCACGCTCGAGGGCCGCACCGCCATCGTGACCGGAGCCGGCCGGGGCCTGGGCCGCGCGCACGCGTTGCTGCTGGCGCGCGAGGGCGCTCGTGTCGTCGTCAACGACGTGGGGAGCTCCGCCGACGGCAGCGGCACCGACGTGTCACCCGCGCAGTCGGTCGTGGACGAGATCGGCGCGGCCGGCGGTGTGGCGGTCGCCAGCTACGACGACATCTCGACCCACGACGGCGCCCGGCGGCTCGTCCAGCAGGCCCTGGACGACTTCGGTGACCTGCACGTGCTGGTCAACAACGCCGGCATCCTGCGGGACAGCTTCTTCCACCGGATGACCGAGGGCGACTGGGACTCGGTCGTCGCCGTCCACCTTAAGGGGCACTTCGGCGTCCTGCGCCACGCGGTCGCCCACTGGCACGCGGAGTCCAAGGCCGGACGACAGGTCGCCGCCTCGGTGGTCAACACGACCTCGGCGTCGGGCACGTACGCCGTGCTGCCCGGGCAGACCAACTACGGAGCGGCGAAGTCGGCGATCGCGGCGATGACGATCATCGCCGCCAGCGAGCTCGGCCGCATCGGCGTGCGCGTCAACGCGATCGCACCCGGAGCGCGCACGCGGATGACCGAGGCGACCCCCGGCGCGATCGGCGAGCGGATGCGGGCGGTCGTCGCCGAGGGTGAGCTCGACGAGTACAGCCCCGACAACGTCTCGCCGCTGGTGGCCCACCTCGCCGCCGAGGGCTGCACGGTCACCGGCCGAGTGCTCGCGGTGCGGGGCGGTGAGATCAGGGAGGTGCTGCCCTGGTCGCTGGCCGAGGACCGGAGTCTCAGGAGTGACCAGAACTGGGACGTGGCGACCGTGGCCGCGCGCCTCGACGAGGCCCTGGGCAGCGGCTCGGCGCCGGCGCCCGCTACGCAGGAGATGACGTCGTGACCGACCCCGCGCTCATCGTCGACCGCATGCCGCCTACGGTGTGGGAGGCCTTCGAGGGGACCGTGCGCCGGCGCCCCGACGAGGTGGCCGTGCGTCGCCACGACGGCGCCCTCTCCTGGACCTGGGCAGAGCTGGACCGGCGCGTCGCCGCGTACGCCGCGGCGTTCCACCACCTCGGCCTGCGGCAGGGGCAGACCGCCGCACTGCTGATGGGCAACCGGCCGGAGTTCTACGCGATCGACCTGGCATTCGTCCGGCTCGGCGTCGTCTCCGTGGCCCTGTACTTCACCTCCTCGCCGGAGCAGCAGCAGCACGTCCTCGACGACTCCGGGGCATCGATGCTCATCGCCGAGCCGGGGCTCATGAGCACCCTTGACGGCGTCCGCCTGCCGTCGCACGTGCTGCAGGTCGACGGCGAGACCGCTCCGGGCTGGGCCCAGCTCTCCGACCTGCTCGCGACGTCCCCCGACGCGAGCGTCCTCGTGGACGTGCCGACCCCCGCGCCCGACGACGTTCTCGCGCTGATCTACACCAGCGGCACGACGGGCCCGCCCAAGGGCGTCATGCTCACCCACGTCAACGTGCTGACCACGGCCGAGGCGACGCTCGACGCGCAACGCGTGCCGGAGGGAAGCATCGTGGTTTCCTGGCTGCCCTATGCCCACGTGGGCGGACGCTCCAGCGGCTACGTCACGGCCGTCGTCCAGGGCTGGGAGATCGTGACCGTCGACAACCCGCGAGTGATCGCGGAGGCGGTCGCCGAGATCCGGCCCGACTTCTTCAGCGGGCCTCCTCGCGTGTTCGAGAAGCTCCGCAGCTCCTTCGAGAGCTGGCTGCTGGGCCTCGACGAGGCACAGCGCGACAGGGCGCTGGCCGAGCTGGCCGCCAGCGAGCAGCGCGTCGACCTCGAGCAGGACGGCCGGCCGGTGCCGGCGGAGCTCGTGGCTCGCACCGACGCCGCCCGGCGCGAGCTGTTCGGGCCCTGGAAGGAGTCCGAGGGCCTCGACCGGTTGCGGGTCGCGGTCGTGGCGACGGCGCCCAACCCGGGTCCCCTCATGCGCTTCTTCCACGCGATCGGCATCCCGATGGGCGAGGCCTACGGGCTGAGCGAGAGCGCAGCCGCCGGGACGGCGTGCCGGCCCGACCGGATCCGCTTCGGCACCGTCGGCACCGCCTCGCGGAAGATGGAGCTCAGGCTGGCCGACGACGGAGAGATCCTCCTGCGCGGGCCCTCGATCATGAAGGGCTACCTGAACCTGCCGGAGGCGACCGCCGCGGCGATCGACGCGGACGGGTGGCTCGCCACCGGCGATCTCGGTGCGCTCGACGCGGACGGCTACCTCAGCGTGGTCGGCCGCAAGAAGGAGATCATCGTCAACGCGTCCGGCAAGAACATCTCGCCGGTGACCGTCGAGTCCGCCATCGTGTCGGCGAGCCCCTTCATCAGCCAGGCGTGCACCGTCGGCGATGCCCGGCCCTACCTTGTCGCGCTGATCGTCCTCGACCGCGAGTACGTCGCGCAGTGGGCGCACGGCGAAGGCCTCGAGCACCTCTCCGTGAGCGAGCTGGCGGTCGAGCCCCGGGTCCTCGAGCGCATCACCGACGCGGTCGCCGCCGCGAACGCCCGCCTCAGCCGACCAGAGCAGATCAAGAAGTTCCACGTGGTGGCCGACGAGTGGCTGCCCGGGCGTGAGCTCACCCCGACCTCCAAGATGCGGCGCCGCGAGATCGGCAGGCGCTACGACGCGGCGATCGCGGGGATGTACGCGTGAGCGGCGAGCCCGGCGACGCGGTGACCCTCGCGGTCGACGACGGGGTGGGCGTGGTGACGCTCAACCGCCCGGAGCGGCTCAACGCCGTCGACGACACCCTCCGGGCGGCGTTCCCTGCCCGGATGGCAGAGGCGGCCGACCGCGACGACGTCCGGGCGATCGTGCTGACCGGGGCGGGGCGCGGGTTCTGCGCCGGAGCCGACGTCACGGTGCTCGGCAGCATCGGCGCCGGCGAGGAGCGCACCCTCCCTGGACGCACCTACCTGGCTGCCCGCACCATCCCGAAGCCGGTCATCGCAGCGGTCAACGGGGTGTGCGCCGGCCTGGGTCTGGTGTTCGCCCTGTCCGCAGACGTCCGCTTCGCGGCACCGTCGACCCGGTTCGAGACCGGGTTCGCGCGCCGCGGCCTGGTCGCGGAACAGGCCATCGGCTGGCTGCTCGCGCGTACCGTCGGCCCGTCCAGGGCGCTCGACCTGCTCTACACCGGACGGACGTTCACCGGAGCCGAGGCGCACGAGCTGGGCCTGGTCGACCACCTCCGCCCGGAGGACGCGGTCCTCGAGGAAGCCGTGGACTACGCGCGACACCTGGTCTCCTCGAGCTCGCCGGTCTCCATGGCCGCCATGAAGTGGCAGGTGCAGCGGGCGATGGAGACCTCCCTGTGGGAGGGGCTCGCCGATGCCGAGGCCCTGACCGCGTCGGCGCTGACCGGTCGCGACTTCGTCGAGCACGGGGCGACGCTCGCCCGCGGAGCCCGGGCCGACTTCCCGCCCCTCCCGCCCGGTCGCCTGGCCGACGCCCTCCCGCTCGACCTCATCCCGCCGGCGCGCCCGGCCTCGCCCGCATCGGAGTCATGACCATGTCAGCACTGCACGGCCGCGAGGCCGTGATCGTCGCAGCGACCCGCACGCCCATCGGCAGGGGCAACCTGAAGGACGGGGTCTACCGCGACGAGCACCCGGTCGCCCTGCTCGCAGGGGTCTACACGTCACTCCTCGAGCAGGCAGGCGTCGATCCCGCGCGGGTCGACGACGCGATCGCCGGCTGCGGCCAGCCCTACGGCGTGCAGGCCTCGAACGTCGCGCGCAACGCCTGGCTCCACGCCGGACTCCCGGTCACGACCCCGGCGAGCACGGTCGACCGGGCCTGCGGCTCGTCGCAGCAGGCCACCAACATCGCGGCCATGGCGATCGCCAGCGGGTCCGGCGACCTCGTCGTCGGTGCCGGGGTCGAGCACATGGGACGGGTCCCGTTCGCGGCGGGCGTCCGGATCAAGGAGGAGTGGGGCACCCCCCACACCCAGCAGCTTCGGGAGCACCACGACCTTGTCGGCCAGGGCGAGGCGGCCGAGCGCATCGCCGACAAGTACGCCGTCACCCGCGAGGAGATGGACGAGCTCGCCCAGCGCTCGCACCGCCTCGCGGCCCGGGCCACGGACGAGGGTCGGTTCGAGCGCGAGACCACCCCGGTCGAGACCGCCCACGGCACCGTCAGGACCGACCAGGGCATCCGGCCACGGACGACGACCGAGGGACTGGCCGCGCTGCAGCCGGTGTTCCGGACCGACGGGAGGATCACGGCCGGCACCTCGTCGCAGATCTCCGACGGTGCGGCGGGGGTGCTCGTGGCCGAGCGCCGCCTCGCCGACGAGCTCGGCCTGCGGCCCCGCGCCCGCATCCTCGACGCGTTCACGGTGGGCTGCGACCCGGTGCTGATGCTGGAGGGGCCCATCCCCGCGACCCGTCGCATCCTGGAGCGCAACAGGATGTCGATCCACGACATCGACCTGTTCGAGGTCAACGAGGCCTTCGCGCCGATCGTGCTCGCGTGGCAGAAGGAGCTGGAGCCCGACCCCGACCGGGTCAACGTGAACGGCGGTGCCATCGCCCTCGGCCACCCGCTGGGTGCGAGCGGCGCCCGGCTCATCACGACGCTGCTGCACGAGCTGGAGCGGACCGACCGCGAGATCGGCCTGGTGACGATGTGCTGCGGAGGCGGGTTCGGCACCGCGACGCTCGTCCAGCGGCTCTGAGCCCGACACCCACCGCGCCCGACCAAGAGGACCACCATGAAGATCTCCACGTCCCTCGCCTACGCAGGCGACCCGCGCGAGGCCGCCGACGCCGTGCGCGAGCTCGAGGCAGTCGGCCTCGACGGCGTCTGGGTGGCGGAGGCGTACGGCTTCGACTCACCGAGCCTGATGGGCTACCTCGCGGGCCGCACCGAACGGGTCGAGATCGGCTCGTCGATCATCAACATCTACTCACGCACGCCGACCGCGATCGGGCAGACGGCGGCGGGCCTCGACAACGTCAGCGGTGGCCGCACGGTCCTCGGCCTGGGTGCTTCGGGCCCGCAGGTGGTCGAGGGCTGGCACGGGCTGCCCTACGACAAGCCGATCGCGCGCATGCGCGAGGTCGTGGACATCGTGCGGCGGGTGCTCCGGCGTGAGGTCGTCGAGCACGCGGGTGTCGTGTCCATCCCGCTCCCCGCAGGGCAGGGCACCGGGCTGGCCAAGCCGCTGAAGCTCCTCAACCGTCCCGAGCGTGCCGCGGTGCCCGTCTACGTCGCGGCCCTCGGCATCCGCAGCGTCGCGTCGATGGCGTCGTACGCCGACGGCTGGATCCCCACGATGTTCGTCCCCGAACGGGCGCGCGAGGTCTGGGGCGCCGCGCTGGACGAGGGCCTGGCCAAGCGGGCGGACGGCCTCGGGCCACTCGAGATCGTCGCCGGCGGAGTCGTGGCGGTGGGCGACGACGTCAAGGCGGCCCTCGACGCGGTCCGTCCGCAGTTCGCCCTGTACATCGGCGGCATGGGTGCCCGCGAGCAGAACTTCTACAACACCGTGGTGTGCCGGCTCGGCTGGGAGGAGGAGGCGCTCGAGATCCAAGAGCTCTACCTGGCCGGACGCAAGGAGGAGGCGGCGGCCAAGGTCCCACTCGAGCTCCTGGAGAGCACGAACCTCGTCGGGCCGGAGGGGCACGTCCGCGAGCGGATCGCCGCCTACCGGGAGGCCGGTGTCACCAACCTGGTCGTCAGGCCGAGCACCGATCCCGTGGGCACGATGGCGACGATGCGACGGCTCGTGGACGAATCCTGAGACGCCTGCCGCCGGCCGGTTCCAAATGGCTCGTGCCCTGCCTCCGATTTTCGAACAGTTGCCCGATGCGGCCGCGGCGACGCGACGTCAAGACTGTCAGCACCACCACAGTGACGCCGGTCACGTTCGAGGCCGGGAGCACTGCTCGAGCCGACCGCCGCGTCGCCGGCGAAAGAGGAACTCCATGGTCCTGGAAGCCGCGTCCGCAGCGCTGCTGAGCGCGGCCCGGGACGAGGGGCGACCAGCGATCCACGAGTCGACCCCCGCGGAGGTGCGCGCGACGTCGGACCCCTCCGTGTTCGGGCAGGGCCCGGACATGCTCCACGTCCGCGACACCGCGGCCCGGACGGCCGACGGCCGCGGGGTGCCCGTGCGCCTGCTCGTGCCGTCCGCGTCGCCTCGCGCGACGGTCGTGTACTTCCACGGCGGCGGCTGGGTGCTCGGCGACCTGGCGAGCTACGACACGCTGGGCCGCAAGCTGGCCGCGGCGGCCAACACGACCGTCCTCCTGGTCGACTACCGCCTCGCGCCCGAGCACCCGTTCCCGGCGGGCCTCGACGACGCGTGGACGGCACTCCAGTGGACCGCGGCGCAGGTCGGCCGGCACGACGGGATCGTGGCTCCGCTCGTCGTGGCCGGCGACAGCGCCGGCGGCAACCTCGCTCTCGGCGTCGCCCGCCGTGCGCGGGCTGCCGGCCCGGACCTGGCCGCCGCACTGCTCGTCTACCCGGTCACCGACGTGGACACGACGCGGAGCTCCTACGTGCACCCCGACAACCAGCTCCTGCTGTCGAAGGCGACCATGACGTGGTTCCTCGACCACTACCTGCAGGGAGCGGACGGCAGCCAGCCCGATGTCAGCCCGCTGAACGACCTCGACCTCGCGGGGCTCCCGCCGACGGCGGTCGCGCTCGCCGAGCACGACCCGCTCCTCGACGAGGGTCGCGAGCTGGTGCTGCGCCTGCGTCACGCGGGGGTCCAGGTGGCCCAGAGGCTGTTCGAAGGCCAGATGCACGGCTTCTTCCAGCTCACCAACGTCCTCGCGGCCAGTGACACTGCTGTGGGCTGGTTGGTGGAGTTCCTCGAGAGCCAGCTCGCCCTGGCGGGCCAGGACGGCCGAGCATGACCGCCCCGACGGCCCCGACGACCCCGACGGCCGACCAGGACGTCGTCGTCATCGGCGCCGGCTTCGCGGGCGTCTACCTCGTGCACAAGCTGCGCGACCGGCTCGGCCTCCGCGTCCGCGGCTTCGAGCGCGGCGAGGACGTCGGCGGGACGTGGTACTGGAACCGCTACCCGGGCGCGCGCTGCGACTTCGAGTCCGAGTTCTACTCCTACTCCTTCGACGAGGACATCCAGCAGGAGTGGGACTGGACGGAGAAGTACGCCGCGCAGCCCGAGATCCTCTCCTACATCAGGCACGTCGCCGACCGGCTGGACGTACGCCGGAGCATCGGCTTCGAGACCGAGGTCACCAGCGCGAGGTTCGACGAGGCGCACGACGTCTGGCACGTGACGACCGACCGGGGGGAGACCGTCAGCGCGACCTACGTGGTCGCGGCGACCGGCATCCTGTCGGTGCCGTCGCGCCCCCGGTTCGAGGGCATGGACGACTTCCTCGGCTCGATCTTCCACACCGGCGACTGGCCGCACGAGGGCGTCGACTTCACCGGGCAGGACGTGGCCGTCATCGGCACCGGGTCCTCGGGCATCCAGGCGATCCCGGAGATCGCGCAGCAGGCCGGGCACCTGACGGTGTTCCAGCGCACGGCGACGTTCAGCGTGCCGGCCTCGAACCGGGCACTCCAGGACCACGAGCGACGCGCCACCAAGCGCAACTACGCCAACCTGCGCAAGGCGGCCGCGGACACGCGCGGCGGCATCCTGCTCGAGCTGGCCATCGGCGACTTCCGGACCGCCGACCCGGTCGTCGTCCGGGCCGAGCTCGAGCGCCGGTGGCGGGCCAGCGGCGTCAGCGTGGCCGCGACCCTGAGCGACACCCTGCTCTCGCAGGAGGCCAACGAGTTCGTCGCCGACTTCGTGCGCGACAAGATCAACGAGACGGTCGAGGATCCAGCCACCGCTGCCCTGCTCGAGCCGCGGGACTACCCGATCGGCACCAAGAGGCTCGCCCTCGACACCGACTACTACGACACCTACAACCGGGCCAACGTGAGCCTCGTGAGCGTGCGGGAGACGCCGATCCGCCGGTTCACCCAGCGCGGCCTGCTGGTGGGCGACCGCGAGTACGCCGTCGACTCGATCGTCCTGGCGACCGGCTTCGACGCGATCACCGGGGCGTTGGAGCGCATCGACATCACCGGGACCGGCGGTCGCACCCTGCGCGAGGCGTGGGCCGACGGTCCCACGTCGTACCTCGGCCTCATGGTGCACGGCTTCCCGAACCTGTTCACGGTCACGGGGCCGGGCAGCCCTGCGGTCCTGACCAACGTCGTCGCGTCGATCGAGCACCACGTCGGCTGGATCGCCGACCACATCGAGCACCTGAGGGCAGCCGGGATCACCCGCGTCGAGGCGGACGCGCAGGCGCAGACCGACTGGGTCGCGCACGTGGCCGAGCTGGCCGGCCGCACGCTGTTCGGGCGTGCGGCCTCCTGGTACATGGGCGCCAACATCCCCGGCAAGCCCCGGGTCTTCATGGCCTACCTCGGCGGCTTCCGGGCCTATCGCGAGCGTTGCGAGCAGGTCGCGGCGTCCGGCTACGAGGGCTTCATCCACGAGACGACGTCGCGACGGGCGGCTCTTGCCCCGATGTCAGAGAGGACGACCGCATGACCGGCACGACACAGGAGCTCCAGGACACCGGACCCGTCGAGCAGACGGTGCGGGCGGCCGTCATCGACGCGTTCGGCGCCGAGACCTTCACCAGTGCCGACGTGCGCCTGTCCGCCCTGCAGCCCGGGGAGGTCCTGGTCCAAGTGAAGGCCGCCGGCCTGTGCCACAGCGACTGGAACTTCGTCACCCAGAACTGGGGGAACCCGTTCCCGGCCCTCCTCGGCCACGAGCTGGCCGGCGTCGTCGAGGCCGTCGGTGACGGAGTCACCGAGGTGCAGGTCGGCGACCACGTCGTCGCCTGCGGCGTGACGTCGTGCGGCGAGTGCCAGAACTGCATCGACGGTGGACGCGTCTGGTGCCTGCGGACCGAGCGGTCGCGACGCTCGCCGGACGCCGCGTCGCGGCTCTCGACGACCGAGGGGGAGCCGCTCTGGACGATGATGAACCTGGGGGCCTTCGCGCAGAAGACGATCATCCACCAGCTGAACCTGGTCACGATCGACCCCGCCGTGCCCTTCGACCGGGCGTGCGTGCTGGGCTGTGCGGTCGCGACAGGCGCGGGCGCGGTGATCCGCACCGCGGAAGTCAGGCCTGGCGAGAGCGTGGTCGTGATCGGCGCGGGCGGGGTCGGCCTCAACGCGATCCAGGCCGCCGCCCTCGTCGGCGCGCGCAAGGTCATCGCCGTGGACGTCCAGGACGAGAAGCTCTCCCTGGCGACGAGGTTCGGAGCGACCCACGTCGTCAACAGCCGCGAGGTCGACGCCGTCGCCACGGTGCGCGAGCTGACCGGCGGCCTCGGCGTCGAGCACGCCTTCGAGATGACGGGACTGGAGCAGCCGCTGCGGGACGGGTACGACATGCTGCGGCGCAACGGGACGGTCTACATCGTGGGCATGCAGGCACTCGGCTCGACGTTCAGCCTCCCGAGCGCGGAGTTCTTCCGCGGCACCAGCGTGCGGGCCGTCACGATGGGCTCGGCCAACTTCAAGGTCGACATCCCCTTCTACGCCGAGCTCTACCTGCAGGGACGGTTCAACCTCGACGACCTCGTGGGCCAGAGACTGACGCTGGACCAGATCGACGAGGGGTACGCCCGGCTGCTGAGCGGCGGCGGCGTGGCCCGCAGCGTCATCACCTTCGAGGGGCCGTGATGACGGATCTGCACGTGCGCGAGCAGCTGTACATCGGCGGGGAGTGGGTCGAGCCTGCTGGGAGCGACGTCATCGACGTCGTCGACCCCGCCACGGAGGAGGTCTTCGGGCGGGTGCCCGCCGGCACTTCCCAGGACGTCGACAGCGCTGCTCGCGCGGCGGCGGCCGCGCTCCCGGCGTGGTCGGCCATCGCGCCGTCGCAGCGCGCGGCGTTCTGCACCGCCATCGCTGACGCCCTCCGCGGGCGGGTGGACGAGCTGGCCGAGCTCGTGACCCGTGAGATGGGGATGCCGTTGGCCGCATCCAAGGTCGTCCAGATCGGGCTCCCGGTGCGCACCTTCGCGTCGATGGCGGCCGTCGTCGCGGACTTCGAGTTCGAGGAGACCGTGGGCAGCTCCCTGGTGCTGCACGAGCCCGTCGGCGTGGTCGGCGCGATCACGCCGTGGAACTTCCCCCTGCACCAGGCCGCGGCGAAGGTGGCGCCCGCCATCGCTGCCGGCAACACGGTGGTCCTCAAGCCCAGCGAGGTCACCCCGCTGAGCGCCCTGGCGCTGGCCGACGTCCTGCACGAGGTCGGCCTGCCGGCCGGCGTCGTCAACGTCGTCACCGGAGACGGGCCGGGCGCCGGCGAGGCGGTGGCGACCCACCCGTTGGTCGACATGGTCTCGTTCACCGGGTCGACCAGGGCCGGTCGGCGCGTCAGCGAGCTTGCCGCCGCGACGGTGAAGGCGACCGCCCTGGAGCTGGGCGGGAAGTCTGCCAACGTGATCCTCGACGACATCGTCGGTGACGAGCTCGACGAGGCGGTGCGCGCCGGAGTCGCGAGTTGCATGCCGAACAGCGGCCAGACGTGCTCCGCGCTCACCCGGCTCGTCGTCCCGCGAGCGCGCCTGGCCGAGGTCGAGGCGATCACGGTCGACGCCGTCGCGGCGTTCACCGTCGGCGACCCGCTCGACGTCGCGACCCGGCTCGGTCCGCTCGTCACCAGCGCGCAGCGCGACCGGGTCCGTGGGTACATCTCCCGCGGCGTGGCCGAGGGCGCACGGCTCCTTGTGGGGGGCGCGGAGCCGCCCGAGGGGCTCGATCGGGGCTACTACGTCCGGCCCGCCGTGTTCTCCGACGTGGAGTCATCGATGACGATCGCGCAGGAAGAGATCTTCGGCCCGGTCCTGTGCATCCTGCCGTACGACGACGAGGCGGACGCCCGTCGCATAGCGAACGACAGCGACTACGGCCTCGCCGGCGGCGTCTGGTCGGCCGATGCGGACCGCGCCCAGCGCTTCGCCCGGGGGATCCGCACGGGCCAGGTCCGGGTCAACCGGGCGGCCCACGACTTCCAGGCGCCCTTCGGGGGCGTCAAGCAGTCCGGTCACGGACGCGAGTTCGGCCGGTTCGGGCTCGAGGAGTTCCTCGCGACGAAGGCGCTGATGCTCCCGTGACCATCGCCGGCTCCAGTGCCGCACGACCACGCGCCGCGCTTATCTCTGGTAACAGTCAACATGGATTGTGTACGTTCCGCAGCACCACCCGACGTCCGTCCCACACCACCGCACATCTCAAGGAGCTGTGATGACCGAGACCCACACCGACGCACCGAACGCGCAGGGCAAGGACGTCGGCGGCTGCCCCGTGTTCCACAACGACTACCGCCTCGAGCGGCCGGTCCTCGAGACCTGGCGGCTGCTCAACGAGGATCGCGAGGCGTCGCGGTTCGCCTGGAACGACTCGACCACCGAGGGCTACTGGGTGATGAACCGCTTCGACGACGTCAAGGAGGCGCTCGAGCGCAACGAGGACTTCAGCAGCGAGCAGGTCAGTGCCCTCCTCCGCTCGCCCGCGCAGTTCCTGTTCCCGAACCAGCTGAACCCGCCGCACCACGGCGACCTGCGCAAGACCCTGAACCCGTTCTTCTCGCCGCAGGCGGTCAAGCGCATCTCCGACCTCGCTCGCGAGCGGGCGATCGCCCTGATCGAGGAGGTCAAGCCCGCCGGCAGGATCGACATGACCCAGGGCTTCGCGATGCTCTACCCGACCGAGCTGTTCCTCACCCTGCTGGGCCTCCCGGTCGAGGACGGCGACATGTTCGTCCCGTGGGTCGAGGAGCTGTTCGTCGGCTTCTTCAGCGACACGCCGGAGGCGCAGGCCACGATGAACGCCGCCGCCGAGAAGATCGGCGGCTACTTCGCCGTGGCGATCGCCGAGCGGGAGAAGAACCCCGGAGACCCCGCGACCGACCTGGTCACCAGGTTGCTGAGCTCGGAGTTCCGCGGTGAGCGGATGAGCCAGGAGATGATCCTGGCGGTGTGCGTGACCCTGATGGCCGCGGGCCTCGACACGACGCGCAGCGTGCTCGGGTTCGCCTTCCACCACCTCGCCAACCACCCCGAGGACCGGCGGCAGCTCATCGAGCAGCCCGAGCTCTGGCCGCGTGCCGTCGAGGAGCTGATCCGGCTCTACTCACTGGTCTTCCAGGACGGTCGTGAGGTCATCCAGGACCTCGACTTCCACGGCGTCCAGATGAAGAAGGGGGACCTGATCTGGATCGGCCTCGCGGCGGCCAACCGCGATCCCCGCAAGTTCGAGAACCCCGACGAGTTCGACATGTTCCGCGCCGACCTCAACCACCACGTCGGGTTCGGCGCCGGCATCCACCGGTGCCTCGGCATGCACCTGGCCCGGGCCGAGCTGGTCATCGCGCTCGAGGAGTGGCACGCCCGCATCCCCGACTACCGGATCGCCGCGGGCGCGGAGCTGCGGGAGCGCGGTGGTCAGCTGAGGCTGCAGTCCCTGCCCCTCGAGTGGTCCTGACGACGGGGCTCGCGAGGACCGCCCGGCGAGAGGAGCACCGATGACCTACGTGATCACGCAGAGCTGCTGCAACGACGCGGCGTGCGTCCCCGCCTGCCCGGTCAACTGCATCCACCCGACTCCCGACGAGCCGGACTACGCCACGGCGGAGATGCTCTACATCGATCCGGACAGCTGCATCGACTGCGCCGCGTGCCTGGATGCGTGCCCGGTCAACGCGATCTCCGCCGACTACGACCTCCCCGACGAGCTCGTGCGGTTCACCGACCTCAACGCCGCCTACTTCCGCGACCCGGCCCACCAGGGCTACTCGACCAGCCCCGCCCGGTCGCAGGCTCGCGGCTGGGACGGCGAGCAGACGGAGCCGCTCCGGGTCGCGGTCGTCGGCTCGGGGCCGGCGGCGTGCTACGCCGCGGAGGAGCTGCTGACGCAGCGCGGGCTCACGGTCGAGGTCGACATGTTCGAGCGGCTGATGACGCCGTGGGGGCTGGTGCGCTTCGGGGTCGCCCCCGACCACGCGACCACCAAGCAGGCCGCCGACGCCTTCGCCCGGACCATGCAGCGGAAGAACTTCCGGATCTTCCTGGGTGTGGAGATCGGCAAGGACGTGAGCCACGAGGACCTGGCCCGCCGCTACCACGCCGTGATCTACGCCGTGGGCGCGATGGCCGATCGCTCCCTGGGAGTGCCGGGGGAGGACCTGTCCGGCAGTCACTCGGCGACCGAGCTCGTTGCCTGGTACAACGGCCATCCGGACTTCGCCGACCGCACCTTCGACTTCTCCGCCGAGCGTGCCGTCGTGATCGGCAACGGCAACGTGGCCCTCGACGTGGCGCGCATCCTGCTCAGCGATGTCGAGGCCATGCGCCGAACCGACATCGCCGACCACGCTCTCGAGGCCCTGTCGGCCAGCAGGCTGCGCGAGGTCCTCGTGGTCGGCCGCCGCGGACCGGCCCAGGCCGCCTTCACGACGCCGGAGCTGTGGGGCCTGGGTGACGCGGGCCTCGGCCTGCGGGTCTCGGCCGACGAGGTCGCGATCGACCCCGTGACCCGGGCCGCGGTGCCCGAGGACCACGCCATGGCCATGGTCAAGGCCGGGGAGATCGCGGCACTGCCGACCGAGGACTCCACCGGTCGCACGGTGACCCTGCGCTTCCTGCGCTCACCGGTGGAGATCGTCGGCGACGGTGCCGTGACCGGGGTCCGCCTGGTCCGCAACGACCTGGTCCACGACGGCGCCGGCCGCGTGGCCGCCGTCGCGACCGGGGAGACCGAGCTGGTCGAGTGCGGCCTGGTCTTCCGCTCGGTCGGCTACCGGGGGCGGCGCCTAGCCGGCCTGCCGTTCGACGACGACCTGGGGACCCTGCCGAACGTCGACGGACGGGTCGTCGACCCCGAGACGGCGAAGCCGGTGCCGGGTGTCTACACGGCCGGGTGGATCAAGCGCGGCCCCTCCGGCGTCATCGGCACCAACAAGAAGGACGCCCTGGACACCGTGACGGCGCTGCTGGACGACTGGGTGGCGGGGGTCCTCCGCGTCGACGGCACCGAGGAGCTCGACGAGCTGCTTCCGGACAACCCGGGGCTGGCCGGCTGGAAAGCCATCGACCTCCACGAGCGGGCCGCCGGCCGCGAGCAGCAGCGGCCGCGCATCAAGGTCGTGGACCACGAGGCGCTGCGCGCCCTCGCCGCAGGTGCCCTGTCCCCGACCTAGGACGCGCGGTTGCGTGCGTTCAGTCCGTGAGCTCCTGGTCGCGCCAGAGCCTGAACAGGCACAACGAGATGAACAGCTGGGCGCGTCGGTAGGGCTCGGACAGCGAGTAGCCGAGCTCCGCCGAGGCCTTCTGGACCCAGTAGCTCAGGGTGTTGTGGTGGATGAAGAGGCCGGCCGCGGCCTTGCGCAGGGAGTCGTTGGTGGCGTAGGCCTCGAGGATCTCCAGGATGTGCTCGCCGTACTTCTCGGTCATCCCCTGCAGGATCGCGATGTCGGGGATCGTCTCGATCTGGTCGCGGCGGAGGCGGCTGAGCGCGGCCAGGCCCGATAGCCGTGCGCCGTTCGTCCAGACCCCTGCCGTCGCGGGGTAGGGCCCGGTGTCGGCCGGCGAGGGGAGGGTGAACCGCCAGGCGTCGAACGCGTTGGCGTAGGAGACGTCGGCGGCGACCACCTTCCTCACCGCTCCGTAGGCCGCACGGACGCCGGTCGGGATGCCGGGCAGGACCAGTGAGTCCGAGTCCCCGGCGACCAGCAGCACGGTGAGCCCCGAGCCCGACGTCACCCGCGCCACGACGCGCTCCACGGAGGCGATCGACTCGACGAGGCGCTCGACCCCGTCGTTCGGTCCGGTGCACACCACCACCCGGACCATCGCCTCGCCCGAAAGGCCGAGCCGGCCGGCGGCCTCGGCCCGCTGCGGCCCGGACGACTGCCGGTCGATGAGGACGTCGAGCGGGTGCGCGACGGCGGCCGGACCAGGGATCCGCTGCTGGGCGACCGCCACGGCCACGGCCAGCCGGGTGAGGAAGAGGTCCGCCACGGCGGGCGCGAGGCCGCGGACCCACACGAGGCCGCCACCCGGGAGCGGCCGGGTGGATCGCTCGGGGCTGGCCCGGTCGTCCTCACGGCCGGCTGGGTGTGCCTCCGTGTCCGTGTGCCCGCCCGCTGACTCGACCCCGACCGAGCAGTCGGCGAACCTCGACGCGCGCTGGACCAACCGGTCGAGCGCGGTGCCGGCCACCAGCTCACCGTCGAAGAACTGCACGACCTCGTCGTCGGTGGGCGCGCCCAGCGAGGAGCGTGCGGGCATCGGGGTCGTGCTCACGTCGTCCTCCTCACGCCGCTCGCCGGCGCGGACGATTACCGGCTCGAATCGTACGCCTCGCACGCGACGCGAGATGCGCCGAGATCGCGAGGATCAGCGCGCGACGGGCCTGACGACGGCGCGCCCGACGATGCGACCGTTGGTCAGGTCGTCGTAGGCCGCAGGGACGTCCTCGAACGCGTACTCCGTCACGGTCGGACGCACCGCGCCGTCACGGCCGGCGGCGAGCACGCGCTCCAGCTGGCCGCGGGAGCCCCAGTACGGCGTGTGGATCGTCGCGCCGTAGGGCACGGAGCCGAGTCCCACGCTCAGGAGGCCGCCTCCGAGGCCGACGATCGCGAGGTGCCCGCCCTGGGCCAGGAACGCGGTGCCGAGCTCGACGGTCGACTGGTTGCCGACCAGGTCGATGACCGCGGAGGCTCCCGCGCCGTCCGGCGTGCGGTGCCGGAGGGCCTCGAGCTCGGAGGCGTCGCCGGCGATGGTCCCGACTCCCAGGTCGCCCAGCAGTGCCCGGCCGGTGTCGGAGCGCTCGAGGGCGATGAGGTCGACGTCGCCGCGGGCCCGGAGCCACTGGACGGCAAGGTGGCCGAGCCCTCCGCCGGCCCCGATCACCAGCACCGACGCCCCCGGGCGGAGCCCGGGCGCGACGAGCTCGATGACGCTGTAGGTCGTGAGCCCCGCGTCGGTCAGGGGTGCGGCCTCGGTCGCCTCGAGGCCGTCGAGAGGCACCAGGTCGGAGGCGGCGGGCGCGAGCAGTCGCTCGGCCAGCGCGCCGTCGCGGCCGATGCCGATGGAGAAGAGCCCGCGGGCGCGCGCGTGGGCGCAGTACTGCTGCGCGTCCGACCGGCACGCCCGGCAGTCGCCGCAGCCGCGCGGCCCGAAGACGGCGACCTCCGTGCCGATCAGCTCGGGATCGACCCCGTCGCCGACCTCGAGGACCCGGCCGGCGGCCTCGTGGCCGAACACCGTGGGCAGGTCGTAGGACAGGCCGGTGCGGCCACGGGCCATGAGCGACAGGTCGGAGTGGCACAGGCCGGCGGCCAGGACCTCCAGCACCGCCTCGCCGGGTCCGGGACAAGGGTCGGGGCGCTCGCGCAGGTCGAGGCGCTCGCCGTCCCAGACCCAGGCCCTCACGGACGTCTCCCGGTGGACGAACACCGGCGGTCTGCCATATCTCTAATAATGAATCTAAGGTATTCTGGTCCGGCTACGACGTCAATCAGCGGGACACGGCTGCGCACCAGTGCCACGATCGAGTCCGGCCCACCTGAGAGGAACGCCATGGCGCTCAAGTTCGGGCTCGCCATCATGAACGACTTCCCGCCCGGCGTCGTGCCGGCCGACCGGGTCGGTCCGATGCGCGAGCAGGTCCGCGCCGCGCGCGACGCCGGCCTGTCCTCGATCTGGATGCTCCAGCACTACCTCGGGAGCATGCCCACGCTGCAGCCGCTGCCCACCCTGGCCGCGATGGCCCAGGACGCGGGGGAGATGACCCTGGGCACGAACATGTTCATCCTTCCGCTGCGCCACCCGGTGGACGTGGCCGAGGACTTCGCGACGCTCGACCACCTGACGGGAGGGCGCGCCGTCGCCGGCTTCGGCATGGGCTACCGGGACAACGAGTTCGAGGCGTTCGGAGTCGCCATGGGAGATCGCGTCGGCCGCTTCGAGGAGTCGGTCGCCGTCATCCGGAGCCTCTGGTCCGGAGAGCCGACGAGCTTCGAGGGCGAGCACTTCCGCGTGAAGGACGAGCGCATCAGCCTCGCCCCGATCCAGCAGGGCGGGCCCCCGGTCTGGATCGGGGCAGGGCCGCACAAGACCGGCGCCCAGCGGGCCGCACGGCTCGGCGACGCCTGGATCGTTCCTCCCCATGTCGACCCCGAACGGCTCAAGGTGGTCCTCGGGCACTACCAGGCCGAGCGTGAGCGGCAGGGGCGCGGACCGTCCGAGCTGGTCGTGCGTCGCGAGCTCGTCCTCGACCGCGATCGTGAACGAGCCAGGGCGATCGGTCTCGAGGCGCGAGGCGCGCTCACCCGCAAGTACGCCGAGTACAACGCTCCGCAGCAGGGGGACGCCTACAAGCACCTGGCGACCGACGCCGCGGCGGAAGAGACCGCGGACGCCTCCTACCTCTTCACCGATCCCGCTGGGGCGGTGGCGGCGCTCAAGGAGCTCGAGGCCGGCGGCATCACCTACGTGGTCCTGCGCATGCAGTGGTTCGACCTGCCGCAGGAGCAGGTGCTGGCCACGGTCGACCTGTTCCGCGACGAGGTGCTGCCGCACTTCTCAGCGTCCTGAGTGCCGGCCGCCGGCGCGGCATTGACATTCGAATCTATGCGGATGATTATATGTGTTGTCGGCCACACGCCAGCGGGCCGAGCACTCTGGAGGGTCACATGACATTCGAGCTCGACGCAGAACGGCGCTGCCCGGTGGTCCACACGGACTACCGCCACGACCGCCCCGCGTTCACGACGATCCCGCAGCTGGGCGAGGAGCGCGAGCTCGCCCCAGCCGTGTGGAACGACAGCACCGACTACGGCTTCCTGATGGTCCAGCGCTACGACGACGTGATGGAGCTGCTCAAGCAGACCGACGTGCTGGTGAGCGACAACGTCAACGCGTTCGATCCGCACATGCAGATCCCGCTGATCCCCAACTCCCTCAACCCGCCCGAGCACACCAAGGTGCGGCGCGTGCTCAACCCGTTCTTCTCGCCGGCGGCGGTCAAGCGGCTCGAGCCACTGGCCAAGGAGCGGGCCGAGAGCCTGATCGGCGCCCTGGCCGAGAAGAAGAGCGTCGACCTGGTCTCGGAGTTCGCGATCCTCTACCCCACGGAGCTCTTCCTCGCGCTGCTCGGACTTCCCACCGAGGACGGCACGATGGTGCTGCCGTGGGTGGAGGCGATCTTCGGCGGCTTCTTCGCCTCCTCACCGGAGGAGCTGCAGGCGGCCGGCGACGCGGTGGCCAGCTTCAACGAGTACTTCGGCAGGCTGGTCGACGAGCGCACTGCCGAGCCGGGGGACCCCGAGACCGACCTGGTGAGCCGTCTCCTCGTCTCGGAGATCGACGGCGTGCCGATGAGTCGTGACGACATCCTGGTCACCTGCATGACGCTCATGACCGCGGGGCTGGACACGACCCGGTCGGCGCTGGGCTACATCTTCCACCAGCTCGCCACCGAGCCGGACGTCCGCCACCGCATGGTCAACGAGCCCGAGTCGTGGTCCCGGTTCATCGAGGAGGCCATCCGGGTCAACAGCCTGATCATCCAGGACGGGCGCCAGGTCAAGGAGGACATGGAGGTCCTGGGCTGTCCGATGAAGGCCGGCGAGATGGTCTGGCTCGGGCTCGCGGCCGCCAATCGCGACCCGCGCAAGTTCAAGGACCCCGACACCTTCGACATGGACCGCGAGGACCTCAACCACCATCTCGGGTTCGGGGCCGGCGTGCACCGCTGCATCGGGATGCACCTCGCGCGAGCCGAGCTCGTCATCGCGCTGGAGACCTGGCACAAGATGATCCCCGACTACCGGTTGCGCGACGGTGCCGAGCTCACCGAGCGAGGTGGCCAGCTCCGCCTCCAGACGCTTCCGTTGGAGTGGGACTGATGGGCGCCAAGCTGGTCGTCGACTTCGACAGGTGCACCGGCCACGGCCGCTGCTACAGCACCGCCCCGGACCTGCTGACCTACGACGAGGAGGGCTTCGTCAGCGTCCGGCACGCGCCGATGGACCTCGACGAGAGCCAGCTGCCCGCCGCCAAGACGGCCATGGACGCCTGCCCCGAGCAGGCCATGCGTATCGACTACGGAACGGAGTGATCATGAGCGACATCGAGGACCTGGTGGCCCGGGTGCGCCGGCTCGAGGACGTCGAGGCGGCGCGCAACATGCACCACATCTACGCCTCGACGATCGACGAGCCGAGCGCGAAGACCGTCGCCCAGCTGTTCGCCGAGGACGCCGTGCTGAACACGCCGATGGGCAGCTTCGAAGGTCGTCAGGCGATCGAGGACTTCTACGCGATGGCCTTCGAGGCCGACACCTCGCTGAAGCAGCACCTGATCACCGACGTCAAGGTCGTCTCCGCTGGGGCCGGCCGCGTCCGCCTCCAGAGCTACTTCCTCTACCTCGGGCGCGGCGACGACGACTCGGTCATCGGCTGGGGGACCTACGACGACACCGTCGACGTGTCCGGTCCCGAGCCGCTGTTCACGGAGAAGACCATCGACATCATCGTCGGCACCACCCTCGAGGCCGGCTGGAAGAAGGCCCCGCAGTGACCGAGCGGCTGGCGGGCAAGGTGGCCGTCGTCACCGGAGGCGCCAGCGGCATCGGCGCCGCCACGGTCCGTCGGTTCGTCGACGAGGGCGCCAGGGTCGTCATCGCCGACGTGCAGGACGACGCCGGAGAGCTGCTGGCCAAGGAGGTCGGCGAGTCGACCGTCTTCGCCCACTGCGACGTCAGCAGCGAGGACGACATCGCCGCGGCGGTCGCCACCGCGCTCGCGACGTTCGGCGGCCTCGACGTGTTCTACGCGAACGCCGGCGTGATGGGTGCGCTGGGGCCGATCGCCGAGACGCGCACCGGAGACGCCGACGCGACCATCGCGGTGAACCTGCGCGGCGTGCTCCTCTCGATGAAGCACGCCGCGAAGCACATGAAGGCCCAGGGGAGTGGCGTGATCCTGGCCACCTCCAGCCCGGCGGCCACGGTCGGAGGCGTCGGCGCGCACACCTACAGCGCGACGAAGGCCGGAGTCATCGGCCTCGTGCAGTCCGTCGCCGCCGAGCTGCGACCGGCCGGGGTCCGGGTCAACGCGATCGTGCCCGGTGCGATCGTCACCGGCATGACCGCCGGCATCCTGACCGGCGACGCCACCGACACGCGCGGTGCCCACGACATCATCGCCGGCTTCGAGAAGATGCCCCGGCCTGGTCTGCCCGAGGACATCGCCGCGGCCGCAGCCTTCCTCGCCAGCGACGACGCCGCCTTCGTCACGGGCTCGACCTTCCACGTCGACGGCGGGTACGTCAACGCTCCCGGGGACTCGGCCTTCGCCTCGGGACCCTTCGAGCAGCCCGTCGGCATGTTCGAGGCCGGCCGGCTGACGACCGGGCCGGAAGAGGCCTAGAGCGTGGAGGCCCAGCAACTCTGGATGGGCGGGCACTGGGAGGCGTCCTCGGGAGACCGCCTCGCGGAGGTGGTCAACCCCGCCGGGCTCGACACCGTCGCACGCGCGCAGCTGGCGTCGCCCGACGACATGCGCAGGGCGGTCGGGCTCGCGCGCGAGAGCTTCGACAGCGGGGTGTGGCGCGACCGGCCGCCCGGTGAACGTGCCGCAGTCCTGCGCGACGCCGCGGACCGCCTCGACAAGCGACTCCCCGAGCTGGCCCGGCTCCTGACCTCTGAGCTCGGGTGCCCCCTGTGGTTCGCGGAGAAGGCGCACGTCCCCAACCCGATCCGCCACCTGCGCTACTACGCCGACCTGGTCGACGGCCGGTCGTTCGACGACCGCCGGACCGACGGCGTGAACACCTCGATCGTGGTCGAGGAGCCGGTCGGTGTGGTCGGCGCGATCACGCCGTGGAACGGCCCGCTGAGCTCACCCACCCTCAAGGTGGCTCCCGCCCTCGCGGCCGGCTGCTCGATCGTCGTCAAGCCGTCCTCGGAGACACCGCTCACCGTGATGGCGCTCGGCGAGGCCTTGGCCGAGGCCGGGCTGCCGCCCGGCGTGCTGTCCATCCTCCCGGCCGGCCGCGACGCCGGCGACGTCCTCCTCCGGCACCCCGACGTGGACAAGATCGCCTTCACCGGCAGCACCGAGACCGGTGTGATGATCATGCAGGCCTGCGCCGAGAGGATGGCCCGCGTCACGCTCGAGCTCGGCGGCAAGAGCGCGGCCGTCGTCCTTCCCGATGCCGACATCGATGCCTTCGTGGCGGCGCTCCTCCCGATGTCGTTCAGCGTCTCCGGCCAGCTGTGCATCGCGCAGGCTCGCGTGCTGGTGCCGCGTGCGCTCGAGTCCGACGTCCGGGACGCGCTCACCGCGGCGATCTCGGCCCTGACCGTCGGGGACCCGATGGACCCCGGGACCTACGTCGGACCACTGGTGAGCGAGAAGCAGCGAGAGCGGGTGGAGGGCTACCTCCGCGTCGCGCTCAGCGAAGGAGCGACGATCGCCACCGGTGGCTCCCGGCCGGAGTCGGTCGGCGACGGCTGGTACGTCGAGCCCACCCTGCTGACCGACGTCACGAACTCCATGCGCGTCGCCCAGGAGGAGATCTTCGGGCCCGTGGTCGCGCTGCTGGCCTACGACGACCTCGACGACGCGGTGCGGGTCGCGAACGACTCGCCGTACGGCCTGTCGGGATCGGTGTGGTCCGCGGACCGCGACGCCGCTGTCGCCGTCGCGCGCCGGATCCGGACCGGCATGGTCAGCATCAACGGAGCGCCACAGGCCTACGGCACACCGTTCGGCGGCTACAAGATGTCCGGGATCGGCCGCGAGATGGGGCCGGAAGGCCTCGCGTCGTTCCTCGAGAAGAAGTCGATCGCTCTCGGGCAGGTCGACCAGAAGAGGGATGAGCCGTGAGCATCACCGAGCCCATGCTCGACAAGCGCTGCATCGTCACGGGGGCCGCGCGGGGCATCGGACGTGCTGTCGCCGTCGAGCTCGGTCGGCAGGGCGCCGCGCACGTCGTCCTCGCCGACCGCAATGCGGAGGCGGCGGAGGAGACGGCTGACCTGGTGCGCAAGACGGGCGCCGCGGCGACGGTGGTGGCCGTCGACCTGCGCGACCGGCAGCAGATCCAGGACCTGGTCGGCACGGCCGTGCACGAGATGGGCGGCCTCGACGCCGTCGTGAACGTGGCCGGTGTCATCGAGGCGCTGCTGACGGACGAGCCCACGACCGTCGAGCTGCTGGAGGAGGAGATCTGGGACACGGTCTTCGACGTCAACCTCAAGGCGATCTGGCTCCTGACCAAGTACGCCGCCCCGGAGCTGCGCAAGGGCAACGGGCCGGCCATCGTGAACTGCTCCTCGGTCTCGGGCCTCACCGGCTATCCGATGGGGGCGGCGTACTGCGCCAGCAAGGGCGGCCTGATCCAGCTGACCCGCGCCGCCGCGGTCGACCTGTCACCCGCGATCCGGGTCAACTGCTTCGCGCCCGGCTCCATCGACACCCCGATGCGGCACGGCTTCCTCGAGGCCGCCGAGGACAAGGAAGCCGTCGAGAAGTTCATGATCGCCTCCCACCTGGTGCGGCGATCGGGCCAGGCGGACGAGGTCGCGAAGGTGGCCTGCTTCCTGGCGTCGGACGCCGCCTCCTTCGTCACCGGTGCCGTCTACACGGTCGACGGCGGCTCGCTCGCCTGGCGCGGCACGAACGACTGAGCGCTGCCCTCCCCTCCCTGAGGGCCGCAGGCACCGGCCGGATCGACGGCCGGTGCCTGCGTCTCGTCCTGCGGACCCTGAGGACCCGCGGTGACCGATTCGTCGGGCTGAGTGATTGACATCACCTGATTCTATGATGATGATTACTACCATGCGCACGAGCCCAGTGGAGATCGAGGTCGAGCACGGTAGCGACGATCTCCTGCGCGGCGTCCCCGTCCTCTCGCTGGAGAACGTCTCCAAGGCCTTCGCCGGCACCAAGGCCCTGCAGGAGGTCGACCTCGACGTCCGGGCCGGTGAGGTCCACGCGCTGGTCGGTCAGAACGGCTCGGGGAAGTCGACGCTGATCAAGCTGCTGGCGGGCTATCACCAGCCCGACCCCGGCTCGGTCGCCCGCTACAACGGCGAGGGGTTCCACCTCGGTCAGCGCGACACCAGCGGCTTCAGCCACGTCCGGTTCGTCCACCAGGACCTCGGTCTCGTCCTGGAGATGAGCGCCACCGAGAACCTCGCACTGAGTGCGGGCTTCGTCACCGGCACCTCCGGTCGCGTGCACTGGAAGGCGCAGGAGGAGCGCACGCGGGCCTCGCTGGCCCGGCTGGGCGTAGACCTCGACATCCGGAAGCCGCTCGGTGCGGCCACGCCGGTCGAGCGGACGATCGTCGCCATCGCGGCCGCCCTCACCGGGTGGGAGAGCGGGCGCGGCCTCCTCGTGCTCGACGAGCCCACGGCCGTGCTGCCGCACACCGAGGTGGACCGGCTCCTCGAGATCGTCCGGGGCGTGCAACGGCTCGGCGCGAGCGTGCTCTACGTCTCCCACCGCCTCGACGAGATCTTCAAGATCGCCGACCGCGTCACGGTGCTCCGCGACGGCCGGGTCGTCGCCACGCGGGACACCGCCGGCCTGGACACTCAGTCGCTCGCCGAGCTCATGGTGGGCGACCGCGTCGACGCGGCGTTCCGGCTCTCCCGGCCGCCGGTCGTCGACACGCCGAGCGTCCTCGCGGTGCGAGACCTGGCTGGCGGGACGCTCCACAGCCTCACCGCGGCGGTGGCTCCGGGCGAGATCCTGGGGATCGCCGGCTTCGCGGGATCCGGGAGCGAGGAGGTCCCGTACCTCCTCGCCGGCGCCCGGGCGGCGACCGGTGGCGAGGTCAAGATGGCCGCCGACGCGTGGGAGCCTGCGTCGCGGCTCGCGTCGAGTGGCTTCCCGCTCGTCCCCGCCGATCGACAGCGGGAGGCCGCGGTCGCCGACTTCTCGGTGGGGGAGAACCTGACCCTCCGCGTGCTCGGTGGCTTCACGCGGGCGGGCGCCGTGTCGGCGCGCCGCGAGGCGGAGGTGGTCCGGGAGTGGATCCGGAAGCTCCAGATCAAGGTCGCGAGCCCCGACGCCTCCATCATGAGCCTCTCCGGCGGCAACCAGCAGAAGGTGATCATGGGCCGCTGCCTCGCCGCCGACCCCCGGGTCCTGGTGCTGGCCGAGCCGACGGCCGGCGTCGACGTCGGCACGCGGCAGGCGATCTACGAGCTCATCGGCGACCTCGCGGACCGAGGGCTCGCCGTCGTCGTCACCTCCACCGACACCACCGACCTGATCGCCCTGTGCTCCCGCGTGGTCGTGCTCTCGCGCGGCGAGCAGTGTGCCGAGCTCGTCGGTGAGGGGATCGACGAACGCTCGCTCCTCGCAGCCATGGAAGCAGGAAGATGATGACCCTCCAGTCAGTGCAGCAAGACGCCGCCCCG
This sequence comes from uncultured Actinomycetota bacterium, assembly GCA_963798045.1. Lineage (GTDB taxonomy): Bacteria > Actinomycetota > Actinomycetes > Propionibacteriales > Nocardioidaceae > Nocardioides. The sequence continues at coordinate 302,640 of CAWCSB010000031.1, read as the reverse complement.
GAGCAGGCTCCGACGCTGGGCGAGAGCCGTCGGCCGACGGGTCCGTGGATCCTGGGCCACCTGGACCCTCGCAAGGTCAGTGCGCTCTACGTGCTCATCGCGATCATCGCGATCTTCTCGATCTGGGTGCCCGACACCTTCGTGCAGGTCGCCACGGTCCGGCAGGTGCTCAACAGCAACGCCGTGATCGGACTGGCCGCGCTCGCGCTGGCCATCCCACTGGCCGCCCGGGTCTTCGACCTGTCGTTCGCCTACACGATGTCGCTCTCCGGCGTCACGGCGGCGCACTTCATCGCCAACATGGACTGGCCCGTGTGGGCCGCCGTCGCCGCCGCGCTGGGTGTGGCGCTCCTGGTCGGCGTCATCAACGCGATCGTCGTGGTCGTCATGCGCGTCGACTCGATGATCGGCACCCTGGCCACCGGCTCGATCATCCAGGCCTTCATCACCTACGTCACCGACGAGATCCCGATCACCGACGCCAAGCTGTTCGGAACCTTCTCCGACATCGGGCAGAAGGACCTCGGCGGCTTCGTCCTCCCCGTCTACTACATGCTCGCGATCGCCGCGGTCACGTGGTTCGTGATGGAGCACACGCCGGTCGGCCGTCGCATCTACGCGACCGGCTTCAACACCGAGGCGGCGCGGCTGACCGGCATCAAGACCAAGCGGATCCAGTTCTGCTCCCTCCTCGCCTCGGCGGTCGTCGCGGGATGGGCCGGAGTCGTGCTCGCGGCGGTGCTCGGCACCGGCTCGCCGACCGCCGGGACGCCGTACCTCCTGCCTGCCTTCGCGGCTGCCTTCCTCGGCGCCACGCAGATCAGGCCGGGACGCTTCAACGCACGCGGGACGATCCTCGGGGTGGTCACGCTCGGCGCCGGCATCACCGGACTCTCCCTGGCCACAGCGCCCACGTGGGCGGCCAACATGTTCACCGGCATCGTGCTGATCGCTGCGCTCGCCACCACCACGGTGCAACGCAAGCCCAAGACCCCTGGCGCCGGCTGGCGTTCCAGGCTCCGTCAACGCTGACGGACCGTCACACGCAACCTCATCATCACTACGCCCCAAGGAGACATGCACATGCGTATCGGTACGAAGACAGCCTTACGTCGACCTCGGCTGCTCGCCGCAGCGGTGTTGACCATGGCGCTCGCCGCGCTGACAGCCTGCTCCTCCTCCGAGGGGACGACCGGCGGCGGCGGCACCACCGACAAGGTCGACACGAGCGGCATCGAGAAGGCCCAGGAGCTCTACGACGGCTTCCTGGCGCGTCCGACCAAGATCCCCAACACGGCGCCGATCGGCGCCCCGGTCCCGACCGGCAAGAAGGTCACCTTCATCTCGTGCGGGACACCGACCTGCAACCTCGAGGCCGACATCATCAAGACGGCGACCGACAAGCTCGGCTGGTCGTTCTCGGTGATCGCGAGCGACGGGACCCCGGAGAAGATCAAGGCCGCCTGGCAGCAGGTCCTGCGGGAGAAGCCCGACGGCGTCATCTACTCCGCGACGCCGCGTGCGGGCTTCGAGCAGGAGCTGCAGCAGGCCGCGGAGGCGGGCATCCACGTGACCGCGTGCTGCACGACCGACCCGCCCGGGGACGGGCTGGACTACGTCATCGGGCAGCCGACCCAGTCCACCGGTGTCGGTCAGGCGATGGCCGCCTGGGTCATCACGACCGGCGAGGGCAAGGCCAACTCGGTCTACGTCGACCTCTCCGCGTTCCCGATCCTGGGTGAGCTCTACAAGGGCTACTCGAGCACGATGGACGACCTGTGCGCGGCGTGCAAGTACGACCGGCTCGACATCCCGATCACCGCGCTCGGCAAGGACGTCGCGGAGCGCATCGTCGGCTACCTCCGGTCCCACCCCGACACCAAGTACGTCGCGCTCTCCGTCGACGGCGCACTCGGCGCCGGCCTGCCGGCCGCTCTGAAGGCTGCCGGGCTGAACGACATCAAGGTGGTCGGTGAAGGACCCGACGAGACCACCCTGCAGTACATCTCGAGCGGACAGCAGCAGGCGACGGTCATGTTCCCCTTCTGGGAGGAGATGTACTCCCAGGTCGATGCCCTCGCTCGCCTGTTCGCAGGAGTGCCGCTGGAGGACGAGATCACGGTCCCGACCTGGATCATCACCAAGGACAACCTGCCCACGGACAAGGAGATATTCCCGGTCGTGGAGGACACCCAGGAGCAGTACTTCAAGCTGTGGGGCGTCGCCTGAGCCGCTCCACCTCTCACCCCCCCGGGGCGTCGCGCGCACGCGCGGCGCCCCGGGGTCCATTTCACCACCAGGGCCGGCCCCGCTGCGCGGTCGACGAGAGGCGCGCGGGTGTGGCGGCCGGACCAGGACCTGAGAGGTCAGAAGGTCAGCACGGTGCGCGCGCCGCGGGGGTTGTCCAAGGCGGTGAGCGCCTCGTTGACCTTCTCCAGCGGGACCGTCTCGCTGAGCAGCTCGTCCAGCATCAGCCTGCCGTCGAGGTAGAGCTGGCAGTAGAGCGGAATGTCCAGCCGGGGCCGAGTCGACCCCATCTTGGTCCCCTGGAGCCGCTTCTCGAGCAGCAGCTCGACCGCAGGGATGCGGACGCGCATGTCGGGTCGCGCCACTCCGACGACGGTCGCGGTCCCCCTGGTGTCCAGCATCGCGAAGGCCTGCTCGATCGTGGCCTCGATGCCGACGACCTCGATGGCGTGGTCGACGCCGACGCCGCCAGTGAGCTCCCTGACGGCGAGAACCGGGTCGACGGCAGAGGCGTCGACCGTGTCGGTGGCTCCGAACCGTCGTGCGAGCTCGAGCTTCTCGGGGATCCGGTCGACCGCGACGATGCGCGAGGCGCCCACGAGCCGGGCCCCCTGCACGGCGTTGAGACCGACACCTCCGCACCCGATCACCGCGACCGTCTCGCCGGCCCGGACCCGGGCGGCGTGGCGAACGGCGCCGAGCCCGGTGATCCCGGCACAGCCGAGCAGCGAAGCGCGGTCCAGCGGCATCTCGTCGGGCAGCTTGACCAGGGTCCGCTCGTGGACCAGGAGCAGCTCGGCGAAGCCCCCGAGTCCCACGAACGGCTCGACGGGTGCGCCCTGCCGGCTCAGGCGGGGCGGCTCCCCGGACGGTCGCGAACGTCCCTTGTTCTCGCAGTGCTGGATCTCCCCGCGCAGGCACCATCGGCAGGACCCGCAGAACGAGGAGGCGGTGGTGGCCACGGGGTCACCGGGCCTGACGTAGGTCACGTCGCGGCCGACGGCCTCCACCACGCCGGCCGCCTCGTGGCCCAGCACGAGGGGGAGCGGCAGCGGGTTCGCGCCCAGCTGCATCGTCCGGTCGGTGTGGCACACGCCGGAGGCCACGGTCCGCACCAGGACCTCGTCCGCAGCCGGGTCGGCGACCTGGACGTCCTCGACGACGAGCTCCGCGCCGAACTCGTGCAGCACCGCTGCCTTCACCTGCGACCACCTTCCGTCGTGCCTTGCCCTGCCCGAACGCTAGCACTAGATTACTGATAATGAACACTATGGATTACCGGAGCGAGGCGGGATGAGGCTCGCCCCGCGGGAGGGTGGGACGCCGTCATGACGAACGCGAGCACGCGCACGGCGTCCTACGACTTCCGTGGCGCGGTCGCGCTGGTCACCGGGGGAGCCTCGGGGATCGGCGCCGCCTGTGTTCGGGCGCTCGCCACGGCCCGGGCACACGTCGTCGTCGCCGACCTGACCCTCGACGCGGCCGAACGGCTCGCGGGTGAGCTGTCCGGCGCGTCGGGCCGAGTCGTCGCGGCGCAGGTCGACGTCAGCGACCCGGCACAGGTCGACGCACTCGGGGCGCACGTCCAGGCGACGTTCGGACGGCTCGACTTGGCCGTCAACTCTGCCGGCATCGGCGTGACCGACCAGCCCGTGGCCGACCACGACGCGGAGATGTGGCGCCGCGTCCTGGCGGTCAACCTCGACGGCACCTTCCACTCGTTGCGGATGGAGCTCGACCTGATGCGGCGCGCCGGAGGGGCCGGCTCGATCGTGAACATCGCCTCGATCCTCGCCCACCGGGGGTGGGCGGGCTCGGCGGCCTATGTCGCGTCCAAGCACGCCGTGCTCGGGCTGACCCGCGCCGTGGCCCTGGAGAACGCCGAGCTGGGGGTGCGGATCAACAGCGTGAGCCCGGGCTTCATCGAGACGCCCCTGCTCGTGGAGCGGCACGATGAGGTCGCGCGGACGGCGATGGGTGCGTTGCACCCGGTCCGACGGCTGGGCTCGCCGGAGGAGGTCGCCGAGACGGTCCTGTGGCTGCTGTCGGACTCGGCGACGTTCGTGACCGGAGCGGACCTGGCGGTCGAGGGCGGGTTCCTCGCCAGGTGAGGCGGGTCAGGCGGTCTGCGGAGCAGCCTCCGAGGCCAGCCCGAGGATGCGCGCCACCAGCTGGTCCCGGGCGGCTCGGGCAGCAGACGTCGAGGCGGTGAAGCGCAGGAACCCGTGACACAGCGAGGGCAGGAGCTGTGCGGTGACCGGCACGCCTGCCCCGGCCAGAAGCTCAGCAAACAGCAGGGCTTCGTCGCGGAGCGGGTCGTGTCCCGCGATGACGAGGTGCGTCGGCGGCAGTCCGGCCAGCGCGGTCGCCCGGAGCGGTGCGACCCGGACGTCGTCGCGCGGACCGGTCCCGACGTAGTGGTCGATGAACCAGCCCATGTCGGCGGCCCCGATCGGGAACGCGCCGGCGTGCGAGACGTAGGAGCCCCGGGTGGGGTCGGTGTCCAGGACGGGATAGACCAGCACCTGGAAGGCCAAGGGCCCGACGGGCTCGTCGAGGAGCGCGACCGCGACCGCCGCCGCGAGGTTGCCACCGGCGCTGTCGCCACCCACCGCCACCGTGCCGAAGGTGCCGGACGCCCAGCGCGTCGCGGTGAGCATGTCCTCGAAGGCGGCAGGGAACGGGTGCTCGGGCGCGAGGCGGTAGTCCACACTGACCACCCGGACGCCGCCCGACGCCACGAACCGGCAGAGTTCGTCGGAGTAGTCCAGGTCGCCGGTGACCCAGCCGCCGCCATGGGCGTAGACCAGTGTCACCGTTGCACCGGGGGCCTCGTAGACGCGGACGACCACCTGGCCACCCTCGTGCTCCGCCGTGACCACCGCCGTCTCGACGCCCGACGGCCCACCGGCCCCAAGGCGGTCGCCGGCCCGCACGCGCTCGCGCGCCTCGGTGGGCGTGATCGCCACGAGGGGTGCGAGCCCCGCCTCGCGGCTCCTGACGCACAGGGCCACGAGCTCCTCGTCTCCTCTGAGCTCGGTCGCCAGGACGACGTCGGACGCCTCGGTCACGAGCGCACGTCCATACCGGGCTCAGGTCGTCGCGAAGCCGCGGTAGCCATCGGCGGCGACCTCCTCGCAGATGTCGCGGTAGCGGCCGACTCCTCCGAGGTAGAGGCTGAAGACCCGCGGCTTGCCGGGCACGTTGACGCCGAGGTACCAGGAGTTGCCCTTGACGTACAGCGTCCGCGACGCGATCTCGTGGACCTCGGCGACCCAGGCACGCTGCTCGTCGAGCCCGGCCTCGCTCCGGCGCAGCCCGTTCTTGTGCAGGTACTCGATGTGGTCGGTGATCCACTCGACGTGCTGCTCGATCGACAGGACGACGTTGGACAGCACCGACGGAGACCCCGCTCCCGCGACGAAGAAGAGGTTGGGGAAGCCGTGGGTGGCGACGCCGAGGTAGGTCTGCGGACCGTCCGCCCAGGCCTCCTGCAACGTGCGACCGTCGACGCCCTTGATGTCCACCTCGAAGAGAGCACCGGTGAGGGCGTCGTACCCCGTCGCCAGCACGAGGACGTCGAGCGGGTACTCCGCGTCGCGGGTCCTGACGCCGCTCGCCGTGATCTGCTCGATCGGGTCGGCCCTGACGTCGACGAGCGTGACGTTGTCGCGGTTGAAGGTCTCGTAGTAGCCGATCTCGAGGACCAGTCGCTTGGACCCGAAGGGGTAGCCGCGCGGGCACAGCTTCTCGGCGGTCTCCGGGTCCCGGACCAGGCCCCGGATCTTCTCCCGCACGAAGTCTCCGGCGAGCTCGGCGGCGACCTCGTCGGTGCGGAGGTCGGTGTAGGAAGCCAGGATGTCGGGGCCGCCGCGCTGCCAGTGGCCCTCGAACATCTCCTGCACCGCGGCCGGATCGACGTCGAGCGCCGCCTGGGTGCCGACCACGCGGTGGGTCCCACCGGGGGTGTGGCGGGCCTGCTCGCGGTACTCCCCGAAGCGACTCTTGAGGTCGGCGACGAAGTCAGCCTCCAGGGGCTTGTTGTTCGCCGGGATCGCGTAGTGCGCAGTGCGCTGGAAGACGTACAGATGGCCGGCGTCCTTGGCCAGCTGCGGGATCGCCTGGACCCCCGAGGACCCCGTCCCGATGACGCCGACGGTCTTCCCGGTCGTGTCGACGCCTTCCGGAGGCCACCGCCCGGTGTGGTAGAGCTCGCCGGCGAAGTCCTCGAAGCCCTCGATATCGGGGAGCTGCGGCTTCGACAGCTGTCCGGTCGCCATGATCACGAAGTCGGCGACCACCTGGTCGCCCTGGTCGGTCATCGCGGTCCAGCGGTCCGACGAGTCGTCGTAGGTGAGCGACTGGACGCGCGTGCCGAAGCTGATGTCCCGTCTCAGGTCCATCCTGTCGGCCACGAAGTTCAGGTAGCGGAGGATCTCCGGCTGGGCCGGGTAGCGCTCGGTCCACGTCCACTCCTGCACGATCTCGTCGGAGAACGAGTAGCAGTAGTCGACGCTCTCGATGTCGCAGCGGGCGCCCGGATACCGGTTCCACTGCCAGACGCCGCCCACGTCGGGTGCGTCGTCGACCAGGTGCACCCGACGGCCCATGTCGCGCAGGCGTTGCAGCGCGAAGAGCCCGGAGAAGCCGGCCCCGACGACGAGGACGTCGAGCTCGGGTGGCGGGACGGCGCGTTCCTCGTCAGACATCTCGCTCTCCCTGCTTGAAATCAATGCATATGAATAATATGGTTTGCCGCCGAGGGACGCAAGACCCAGGACGAGCGGAGTCGGGCAGGAAGATGCGCGGCGAGACCGGTGCACCGGCGTCGATCGTGGACTCGCACGTGCACGTTTGGGACCTCGGCCGGCGGCCGCAGCCCTGGATCGACCCGCGCACGATGGCCGTGCTCGCCCGCGACCACCTGCCTCCCGAGCTGATCTCCGAGGCGTCGTCCGCGGGGGTGGCAGGCGCGGTCCTGGTGCAGGTGCTCAACGACCCGGAGGAGACCGAGGACCTGCTGTGGGCAGGAGCCGGGCGCCCGTTCTGCGGGGTGGTGGCGTGGCTCGACCTGCTCGGTGACGCCCTGGAGCACCGGCTCGACGCGCTGCTCGGCCATCCTTCGGGCGCCCACGTCGTCGGGATCCGCCACCAGGCCCTCGCCGAGCCGGACCCGGCTGCCTGGCTGACGACCGCCGGAGAGGGGTCGGGTCTCGACCTGCTCGGCGCGCGCGGCCTGGCCTTCGACCTGCTGCTCGGACCCGGTCACCTCGCGGCGGCGGCCGCGGTGGTCGCGGCACACCCGGGCACGACCTTCGTGCTCGATCACGCCGGCAAGCCCCCGGTGACATCCGGCTGGGCGTCGGCCGGCGCCCAGCAGTGGGCCGGGTCCGTCGCTGCGCTCGGCCGCCTGCCCAACGCTGTGTGCAAGCTGTCGGGACTGACCACGCTGACCGACGTCGACCGCTGGCACGAGTCGGAGCTGACGCCGTTCGTCGACCACCTGCTCTCGCACTTCGGTGCCGAGCGCGTGATGTTCGGCTCCGACTGGCCCGTCAGCCTGCGAGCGGGCTCCTACGCGCGCACGGTGGGGGCCGCGCGTGAGCTGGTCGGCGGGTTGTCGCCGGCGGAGCAGCGGGCCGTGCTGGCCGGCACCGCCCGTCGGGTGTACCGCCTGCCGGCCCTCCACACCTAGCCGGCGACGACCTCGCGGTTCGCGAACGCGCGCTTGAGCATCAGGCCGGCCCGGTGGGCGATGTGCACGATCTCACCCCGCTGGTTGATGCCCCGGTGCTCGAAGTACACGATGCCGGAGTCCTCGCGGCTCTTCGACTCGCGCTTCTCGAGGATCGTCGACTCGGCGCGCAGGGTGTCGCCGTGGAAGACCGGCCGCGGGAAGTCGAACTTGGTGTAGCCGAGGTTGCCCAGGGTCGTACCGAGCGTCAGGTCGTTCACGATCATCCCGCCGACCACGCCCGCGGTCCACAGGCTCGGCACCAGCCGCTGTCCGTGGATCGTGCCCTCCATGTAGTGCTGGTCCAGGTGGATCGGCGCGGGGTTCATGGTGAGCCCGCAGTAGAGGATCGTGTCCGTCTCCGTGACGGTGCGCGACCAGTCGTGGACGTACTCCTTGCCGATCTCGAACTCCTCGTAGTACAGCCCGGCCATGGTGCTCTCCTTGTTCTGGGTCGGTCCTGGGTCGGTCCTCGGTCGGTCCTCGGTCTCAGATGCCGCCGTTGAGCCCGGCCAGCCGGTCGACCCGGGCCAGCCACTCCTCGGCCTTGTCGGCGTGGGCCTTGTCGACGTGGATCTCGCCGTACATCACGGCGCCGTCCCCGCGCTTCTCGGCGGCGTCGTAGGTGTCGAGCAGGCCGCGGTAGAAGTCGATCTGCTCGCTGTCGGGGGTGAAGACGGCGTTCACCACCGGCACGTGGGAGGGGTGCAGGACGATCTGGCCACGGAACCCCATCCGGCGGCCGCGCGTGGTGAACTCGCGCAGGCCCTCGAGGTCGTGGATCCGCTCCCACAGCGCGGTGAGGGGGTGGCGGCCGGCGGCGAGGGTGCCCAGCAGGATCTTGGTCCGGTGGACCATCGACTCCGACCCCTCGGGCGTCCACTCGTAGCCCACGGCCTTCGCGATGTCGGCGTGCTCGGCCGTCGGCCCGATCATCGCCCCCACGCGGGGCGACGCGGCAGCGATCGCCTCGCAGTTCTGGATCCCGTGGATCGTCTCGACCGGGATGATGTACTCCAGGCCGGTCACGCCGGCCCGGGCCTCGAAGTGGTCGAGCAGGGCGTCGTACTTGTAGACCTCGACGGCCGAGTCGACCTTGGGCGCGAAGACACCGGTGAGCCCGGGGGCGATCGCGCTCTCGATGTCGACGCCCGCGAGCCCGGTGCCGAGCGAGTTCGGCCTGACGAACATGCCCATCGCCGGGTGCGACCTCGCGAAGCGCTCGACGGCGGCCGCCACCTGCTCGCGGGCCTCCGGCTTGAGGTGGTCGGGCACGGAGTCCTCGAGGTCGAAGCACACCGCGTCGGCTCCGGAGTCGGCCGCCTTGTCGAACCACGAGGTCTTGTGGGCCGGCACGAAGAGGACGGAACGGTAGGGCAGCATGGGTCGGCCTCTTCTCAGTAGCTGCGCGGCAGCCCGAGCACGTGCTCGGCGAGGTAGTTGAGGACCATCTCCTGGGTGATGGGAGCGATCCGCTTCAGGCGGGCCTCGCGGAAGTAGCGCTCGACGTGGAACTCCTTGCCGTACCCGTAGCCGCCGTGCACCTGGATAGCGACGTCGGCCGCCTTGAACGCGGCGTCCGCGGCGAGGAACTTCCCCTCGTTGGCCTCCTTGCCGCACTCCTGGCCGTTGTCGAGCAGCCACGCGGCCTTGTCGATCACGAGCTGGGCGGCGTCGAGGCGCATCATCGCCTCCGCGATCGGGTGCGCGACCGACTGGTTCTGGCCGATCGGTCGGCCGAAGACGTGGCGCTCGTTGGCGTAGGTCGTGGCCCGGCGCACTGCCGCACGCCCGATCCCCGTCGCGGCGTTCGACGCGATGATCCGCTCGGCGTTGAGGCCGGCGAGGATGGCGCGGAAGCCCTTGCCGACCTCGCCGACGACGTCCGCGTCCGCGACGAAGAGGTCGTCGATGAACAGCTCGTTGGTGTCGACCGCGTTGCGACCCAGCTTGGGGATCTCCCGGATCTGCACGTGATCGGGGTCCATCTCGGCGAAGAGCAGCGTCATGCCGTCGGTGCGCTTCGCGCAGTCCTCGCGCTTGGTCGTCCGGACGAGCAGCAGCATGCGCTCGGCCTCCTTGGCCTTGGTGATCCAGACCTTCTTCCCCGAGACCCGGTAGCCCCCGTCGACCTTGCGCGCGAAGGTGGTGATGCCGGTCGTGTCCGTCCCGGCATCCGGTTCGGTGACGGCGAAGGAGATGTGCAGGTCACCGTTCGGCACGCGGGGGAGGAAGCGTTGCTTGAGGTCCTCCGACCCGTGCCGGATGATCGGGTCGAACCCGAAGATCCCGATGTGCACCGCACTGCAGGCGTTCATGCCGCCGCCCGAGGCCGAGATCTCGTGCTCGACGATCGCCGCCTCGGTGACGCCGAGGCCGCCGCCGCCGTACTCCTCGGGGATGGTGATGCCCAGCCAGCCCGCCTTGGCGACGGCGTTGTAGAACTCCCAGGGGAACTCCTTGGAGTTGTCGTGCTCCATCCAGTACTGGTCGTCGAAGGGCTCCATCATGTCGCGGACGGCCGCGCGGATGTCGTCGTGGAGGGGGTTCTGGGCAAAGTCCATCGGTGCTGTCCGATCAGGGTTCGCGGGTGGTCAGGGAGTGGTGGTCGGGAGCTCGCCGGGATCCAGCTCGAACCGCGGCGGGCGTTTGTCGAGGAACGCCGAGGCGCCCTCGACCATGTCGGTGCTGCCGATGGCCTGGACGAGCATCCCGACCCCTTGGGCGAAGGAGTCGCGGGCGCTGTTCCACCAGACGTTGGAGCTGGACTTGGTGATCTCGAGGTAGCGCGGGCTGAGGGCGGCGATCTCCGCGCACCAGCGCTCCACCTCCTGCTCCAGCTCGTCGGCGGGGACGACGGCGTTGACCAGGCCGAGGTCGAGAGCCTGCTGGGCGGAGTAGCGGCGGCAGAGCATCGCCATCTCCTTCGCGCGCTTCTCGCCGATCTGGACCGACAGCACGTTCGTGGCCCCGGTGACGGGGGCCGAGCCCACGCGCGGCCCGGTCTGCCCGAACGTCGCCGTGGTCGACGCGACCGCGAGGTCGCAGGCGACGACCAGCTCGTTCCCTCCGCCCGCCGCCGCGCCGTTGACCGCGGCGATGACCGGACGCGGGCAGGAGCGGATCGCGTCGAACATCCGTGAGGAGGCGCGGTAGAGCGCCCGCATGCCCCGGGTGGTCGGCGCCGACAGGCCGGCGAGCATCCCGCCGGCGCAGAACGCGCCGGGGGAGCCGGTGATCACCACCGAGCGGACGTCGGCGCACTCGTCCAGCGCGTCGGCGACGCGTCCGGCCATGTGCTGGTCGTAGGCGTTGCGGGCCGGGGGGTTGTCGAGCGTGATCCAGCGGCTGGTTCCGCGGTCCTCGACCCGCACGTCACCTGATCCATCCACAAACTCATGGTAATGATAATCAGGTTTTAGGGCAAGCCTTCCGGGGCTCCCGGCCACGGGAGCGTCCGAGCTCCTCCTACGGCCGGTTCGTGTGGCGCCGCGTTCTCAACGCCACTCCACGACTTCCTCCATGATCGCGGGATGGCGCTCGAAGACGAACGCTGCGTACTCCTCCATGTGCTCGCGCATGAGCTTCTCGGCGCGGGATCCGTTGCCGTTGTTGATGGCGCGGGCGATCGCCTCGTGGGCGGTGACGACGTCCTCACGGCGGTCGACGGGGAAGAGCACCCCGCGGACGCGCTCGTGGTAGACGTCCGCGAGCGACTGGCAGAACAGCGCGACGATGCCGTTGCTGCTCGCCCGGATGACGGCGGTGTGGAAGTCGCTGGTGTGCATGAGGTAGTCGTGCTCGTCGCTCACGTCGGCGACGACGGCGGCGCCCTCCAGCCGCCCGGTCGAGAGCGCCTCGCGTCGGTGCTCAGCAGCCAGGCGTGCGGCGACCGGCTCCATGATCAGCCGGGCCTCGACGAGCTCGCGGTAGGTCGTCCCGCCCATCTGGAAGAACAGCGTCGCCATCCGACCGAAGCTCTCACCCTGGAGACCCTCGACGATCGGCCCACCACCGGGGCCGGGCTTGAGCGTGATGAAGCCGTTGACCTCGAGGATGCGCAGTGCCTCGCGCAACGTGCCACGTCCGACCCGGAAGTCGGCGATCATCTCCGCTTCGGGAGGCAGGCGGGTGCCGCGCTCGAGGCCTTGGGACTGGACGTGGCGGACGATCGCGCGAGCGATGACTTCCGACGTCTTGTCTCGTCGCCGGACCGATGCGTCCAGCCTCTCCGGCTCGACCGACATCCAGACCTCCGAAGATGGGGACGATGATTGGCAGGAATCCGCACGGTAACACCCGCAGTGCCCGATTCCCGGGAGCGCAAACGCGGCTGGGTCACCGTCGGCGCGTGCCGCAGACGCCGCTCAGGAGACCCGGGTCTCGACGCAGGCCTCGAGAAGACCCTCGAGCAGCTGCTGACGGTACGGCGCCATCCGGCGACGCATGCCGAGGAGCGCCACGGCAACCAGGGCGTCGTGGCGGTGGTAGCCGATCACCGCCTCGCCGTGGAGGTCGCCCTCGAGCACGCGCACGTCGTCGATCCCGCGGGAGGGGAGACCGAGGAACTGGAACCGGTCGTCGTACTGGTCGGTCCAGAAGCTCGGCAGGAGCCCGAACGACGACCCGTCGGGTTCCGCGCCGCTGAGTCCGGCGACCAACGACGTGGCCGCTCGGCCGGCACAGTCCCCGGCCATCTGCCAGTGCTCGATCCGCACGGGGTCGGCGCCGAACAGGCGCAGGGGGAAGCGCGCGACGTCGCCCAGCGCGACCACGTGGCGCAGCGCTGCGCCACCGGCGAGGGGGTGCAGGTCGTGGTCGCAGAGGACGCCGTTCGCGAGGTCGAGGCCCTGGCCGGCCAGCCAGTCGGTGTTGGGCACGCTGCCCACGGCCTCGACGACCACGTCGGCCGCGACGGACTGACCGCCGTCGAGCAGGAGACCGGTCGGCCCGGCTGCGTTCCCCTCGACCGCGGCGACCGTCCGGCCGAGCACGAAGCGGACGCCGTGGGCCTCGTGGCGGCGCTGGACCTCGGCGCCGAGGACGCGCCCGACCGCCCTCTCCAGCGGTGTGCCGAGGGGTTCGACGACGGTGACCTCGCAGCCCAGGGTCGCGGCAGCTGCCGCGACCTCGCAGCCGATGAACCCGGCGCCGATGACGGCGACCCGCGGGCGGTCGACGAGCCGGCGTCGCAGGGCCGCGGCGTCCTCCGGGGTCCGGACGGTGTGGCGCCAGCTGTGCGGACCCCCCAGGGGGAGCCGACGCGGACCGACCCCGGTCGCGATGACGAGCCCGTCGAACGACAGCTTCTCGCCCGAGCCGTCCGGACGCTCCACGACGAGGCGCCGTGCGGCGAGATCGCTCGCGACGATCCGCGTCCCGAGACGCCAGTCGATGTCGGCGTCCGGCAGAGGGAAGGTGAGGGACTCGAGGTCCACGCCGTGCCGGAGGGCATCCTTCGTCAGGGGTGGGCGGTTGTAGGGGAGGTGCGGCTCGGCGCCGACGACGCCGAGGTGGCCCGTCCACCCGGCCGCCCGGAGCTGCTGCGCGGCGCGCAGGCCGGCCACGCCTCCGCCGGCCACGATGACGCTCTGCTCAGCCAAGGAACTTCTGCTCCCACGGGATCACCTCGTCGAGGAGGTGGGGGAACTTGCGGGCCGCGTAGCGTTCGTACTCCTCGATGTGGCGCCGCATGCGTTCCTCGGCGACCACCGGGTCGTGCGACTCCAGGGCCTCGAAGATCTCGATGTGGGCCTCGAGGATGGCCGTGCGCCGGTGGGCCGGGTAGTCGATGCCCATCGCGCTCCCGTCCATGATCCCCAGGAGCGAGTCCACGATGTAGCCGAAGAGGGCGTTCCCCGACGACCAGGCGATGAGGTCGTGGAACCGGGTGCTCGCGTCGAGGAACGAGCGCTGGTTGTCCAGCGCGTCGCGCATTTGGACGATGGTCGCCTCGAGGGCGCCGAGCTCCTCGTCGGTGATCCGCACGGCAGCGAGGCTGCTGGTCATCGGCTCGAGGGCCGACCGCACCTCGACGATGCTGCGGAAGGGCGCCTGCTTGAGCTGCATGAGGAGAATGACCGTGCTCGCCAGGTGCGTCGCGTCGGGGTCCTGGAGGACCGGGCCGCCGCGGGGCCCGGGTCGCAGCGAGATGACGCCCTGGAACTCCAGGAGGCGCAGGGCCTCACGCAGGGTGCCACGCCCGGTCCGGTAGCGCTCGAGCATCGTGCGCTCGGGCAGCAGCATGTCGCCGGGCTTGAGCCGCTCTCGAAAGGTGTCCTGGACGATGTTCTGGGCGAGGAGGACCGCAGCCTTGGGCGGTCGTGCTCCGTTGGTCACGGACATGGCTCCTCCTCGGTCTCGACGGTTGCCCGGGATGGCAACGGTCAGATCCCCCGCCAGCGCGGTGGTCGCTTCTCCTTGAAGGCGCGCGCACCTTCCCTCGCGTCCTCCGATGCCCGCACGGGCTCGCTGATCGCACGCTGACGGTCGAACATCTCCGCGCGCGGCCACTCGGCGCCCTCGACGAGCGACCGCTTGGTCGCGGCCACGGCCAGCGGCCCGTTGGCCGCGATGGTCCTGGCCAGGTCGAGCGCCAGGTCGAGAGCCGCGCCCGGCGGCGCGAGGCGGTTGACCAGGTTTACCTCGTGGGCCCGGACCGCGGGGATGAGCTCGCCGGTCAGCGCCCACTCCATGGCCAGGTGGTAGGGGATGCGCTGCGGCAGACGGATCAGGCCGCCGCCTGCCGCCACCAGACCGCGCCGGACCTCCGGGAGCCCGAACCGGGCGTCCTCGGCGGCGACGATCATGTCGCAGGCGAGGGCGATCTCGAACCCGCCGGCGATCGCGTGTCCCTCGACCGCGGCGATGAGCGGCTTCGCCGGCGGCTGCTCGACGATGCCGGCGAAGCCGCGGCCCGGGACCGACGGCCGCTCGCCGGCGAGGAACGCCTTGAGGTCCATCCCGGCGCAGAAGGTCCCGCCTGCTCCCGTCAGGATGCCGGAGACGAGCGCGGGGTCCGACTCGAGCCGGTCCATCGCCTCCCCGATCGCGACGGCGGTGACCGTGTCGATCGCGTTGCGCGCGGCCGGCCGGTTGATGGTCACGACGAGCACGCCGTCGACCACGCTGGTGAGGACGGGAGCCGCGGTCGTGGTCTGCGTCATCGGGGTGCCATCCGGATCGCGCCGTCGAGGCGGATGGTCTCGCCGTTCAGGTACGGGTTGTCGATGACGTGCAGCGCCAGCGCGGCGTACTCCTCCGGACGCCCGAGCCTCGAGGGGTGTGGGACCTGCCGGGCGAGGCCCTGCACGACCTCCTCCGGGTGGCGGGAGAGGATCGGGGTGTCGAAGACGCCGGGAGCGATGGCGCACACGCGAACCTGCCGTTGCGCCAGGTCCCGGGCGGCGACCAGGGTCATCCCGACGACGCCCGACTTGGCGGACGCGTACGGGATCTGACCGACCTGCCCTTCCCAGGCGGCGACCGAGGCCGTCAGGACGCAGACGCCTCGTTCGCCCTCGACCGGGTCGTGGGCGGCCATGCGGGCGGCCGCGAGCCGCAGCACGTTGAACGTGCCGACCAGGTTGATGTCGACGATCTCGCGGTACAGCTCGATGTCACCGGCGCTGCCGTCGCGGTTGACCACCCGCACCGTGCCGCCGCGTCCGGCGCAGTGGACGAGCGCCCGGAGCGGCGCTCGGCTCTCGGCCAGGTCGAGGGCGGCGTCGACCGCCTCCGGGTCGCGGACGTCGGCGGGAGAGAACGCGGCCAGCGGGCCGAGCTCTGCTGCCCGCTCAGCGCCGGCGGAGGTGGACAGGTCGAGGATCGTGACCGCGACGCCGCGGTCGACGAGCCTGCTGGCCGTCGCGAGGCCGAGCCCCGAAGCGCCGCCGGTGACGACGACCGAGCCGTTGGTGAGGTCCATGGAGCTTCCTGTTCGGGTCGGGGGAGGGTCTCAGAGGAGCGATTCGAGGATCGTGGCGTTGGCCATGCCACCTGCCTCGCACATCGTCTGCAGCCCGAAGCGGCCGCCGGTCTGCTCGAGGTGATGGAGCAACGTGGTCATCAGGCGTGCCCCGGAGGCCCCCAGCGGGTGCCCGAGGGCGATGGCGCCGCCGCGCGGGTTGAGGCGGTCGTCGTCGATCGGGAACTCGGCCTGCCAGGCGAGCGGCACGGACGCGAAGGCCTCGTTCACCTCGACGGCGTCGATCTGCTCGATGCTCATCCCCGCCCTCGCCAGGACGCGCGAGGTCGCCGGGATGGGTCCGGTCAGCATGAGCGTCGGGTCGTCGCCGACGACCGACGAGGCGACGATCCTGGCGCGAGGGGTGAGGCCCCGCCGCGCCGCCGCCTCCTCGCTCATCAGGAGCACGGCGCTGGCGCCGTCGGTGATCTGGGAGGAGTTGCCGGCGGTCACCTTCCACTCGATGGACGGGAAGCGGCGGGCCAGGTCCTCGGTGCGGAACGCGGGGTCGAGCCCGGCGAGCCGCTCGACGGTCGTGCCCGGGCGGATGGTCTCGTCGGAGCGGACCACAGCTCCGTCGGGCGTGGTCACCGCGACGATCTCGTGGTCGAACGCGCCCGCGGCGGCCGCCCGAGCGGCCCGGTCGTGCGACCGTGCGGAGTAGTCGTCGAGCTGAGCGCGGCTCAGCCCCCACTTGTCGGCGACCAGCTCGGCCGAGACGCCCTGTGGCACCAGGTCCGGGAAGCGTGCGGTCACGCCGGGCCCGAACGGATCGGCGCCCATGCGCGCCGAGCCCATGGGCACGCGGCTCATGGACTCGATGCCCGCTGCGATGACGATGTCGTAGACACCGGCGGCGATGCCCTGTGCTGCGAACTCGACTGCCTGCTGGCCCGAGCCGCACTTGCGCTCGATCGTGACTGACGGCACGTGGACGGGGAAGCCGGCGGCGAGCCACGCCTGACGACCCGGCGTGGCGGACTGCTCGCCGCCCTGGCTCACGCAGCCGACCATGAGGTCCTCGACGTCCCCCGGGTCGACCCCCGTCCGGTCGACCAGCGCCGTGATGACGCCGGCGAGCAGGTCCGTGGGGTGCGCGGACGACAGGGCGCCACCCACCTTCCCGCGACCCATGGGCGACCGGACCGCGTCGACGATGACCGCTTGCGTCATGTTCACCTCTCGCTAATCAATGATTATAGTTATAATGTACAGGCATGACTCGGCCGGAAGCAACGAGCGTCGGACGGCTTGCATCCTGCTCTATTCAGGCGCATGATTGTCAGGAACTGTCTGTCCGCGCAACTGTGAGGTCCTGGTGACTGACGAGAGCCAGCACGTGATCGAGCCGATGGTCTACTCCGGTCTGGTGCCGAACTTCGAGGACCCCGACACCTGGACGCTCGCCCACGTGCTGAGGCACCACGCCGGCACCCGCCCGGACGCGGTGTGCCTGGAGCTGCCCGAGGAACGGTCGAGCTGGACCTACGCCGAGTCCGTCGACCTTGCGGAGCGGGTCGCGTCGTCGATGCACCGGTCGGGGGCACGGCAGGGGGACCGGGTGATCCTGATGGCCGCGAACTCGTCGAGGTTCGTGTTCACCTGGTGGGGCACCGCGCTTGGTGGCCTGGTCGAGGTGCCCATCAACACCAGCTACGAGGGTGACTTCCTCCGGCACCAGCTCGACATCGCCGACGCCAGGTACGCGGTGGTCGACGACATCTACGTCGAGCGCTGGGTCGCCCTGGGAGAACCCGCGCGCTGCATCGAGAAGTTCTGGGTGGTCGACACCGGGGCCGGGATCCTGGAGAAGGCCGTCGCCCTGCTCGGCGAGAACGGCTGGGCAGCCGCGCCCTGGGACGAGCTGCGGAACGGGGACAAAATCGACCTGCCGACGCCGCGCGCGCAGGACCTCGGCGCGATCTTCTACACCTCAGGCACGACGGGGCCCTCCAAGGGCGTCGCGATGCCTCACTCCCAGCTGTACTTCTTCGCACAGATCGTCGTGAGCCTGACCCGGCTGACCGAGGACGACGTGTACCTCACGACGACGCCGCTGTTCCACGGCAACGCCACGTTCATGGCGGTCTACCCGGCGATCGTGGCGGGCGGCCGGGCGGTCGTGAGGTCGAAGTTCAGCGCCAGCCGCTGGATCGACCACGTCCGGGACTCGGGCGTGACGGTCACCAACTTCGTCGGCGTGATGATGGACTTCGCGTGGAAGCAGCCGCCCCGTGCCGATGACCGCAACAACCGGCTCCGCTGCGTGTACGCCGCACCGACGGCCAGCACGATCGTCGAGCAGTTCCGGGAGCGCTACGGCATCGAGGCGTTCGTCGACGCCTTCGGCCTGACCGAGACGAGTGCTCCGATCATGTCGCCGTACGGCGTACCACGGCCCGCCGGCGCGGCGGGGCTCGCGAACACGGAGTGGTTCGACGTCAGGCTCGTGGATCCGGAGACCGACCGCGAGGTCGCGCCCGGCGAGATCGGCGAGCTCCTGGTCCGGCCCCGCCACCCGTGGACGTGCAGCAACGGCTACTACAACATGCCCGAGAAGACCGTCGAAGCCTGGCGGAACCTGTGGTTCCACACCGGCGACGCCCTCCGTCGCGACGAGGCAGGCTGGTACTACTTCGTCGACCGCTTCAAGGACGCACTCCGCCGGCGAGGCGAGAACATCAGCTCCTACGAGGTCGAGCAGGCCATCCTGGGGCATCCGTCCGTCGCCGAGGCCGCCGTCCTCGGGGTTCCCGCGGACCAGGAGGCGGGTGAGGACGAGGTCCTCGCCGTCGTGGTGGTGTCGAAGCCGGTGCCACCGGCGGAGATCCTGAGCTGGTGCCGCGGGCGCATCCCCGCCTTCGCGATCCCGCGCTACGTGCGCATCGTCGACGCGTTGCCGAAGACGCCGTCGGAGAAGGTGCGCAAGTCCGCCCTTCGCGACGACGGGGTCACCCACGACACCTACGACGGCACCCGACGGATCGCTGGAGAGGAAGCAGTCCTGTGATGGAGGACCTGGCGGCGGACCCGACCCGGAGGTCCTCCGGGCCGCTCACCGGCGTGACCGTGCTCGAGCTCGGCACCATGTACGCCGCTCCGACCTGCGGCCGCATGCTCCGCGACTTCGGGGCCGACGTGATCAAGGTGGAGGACCCCCTCCATGGTGACTATGCCCGCCAGTGGACCCCGATGAAGGCCGGCCAGTCCCTCGGCTTCGCGCGCCTCAACTCCGGCAAGCGCTCGGTGGGGATCGACCTGCGGACCGAGGAGGGGCGCGACCTCGTGCGGCGCCTCTCGGCGACCGTCGACGTCGTCATCGAGTCCTTCCGCCCCGGCCGGATGGCCCAGTGGGGCATGGGCTACGAGGTCCTGTCGGCCGCCAACCCCGGCCTCGTGATGACCAGCGTCTCCGGCTTCGGCCAGACCGGCCCCTACCGCGAGAAGCCCGGCTTCGGCACGGTGGCGGAGACCGGGAGCGGCTTCGCCTACATCAACGGCTGGCCGCACACGCCTCCCACGTCGCCGCCGTTCGGCTTCGCCGACTCGCTCGCCGGCATCTCGGCAGCGATGGGCACCGCCATGGCGCTCTACGGGCGCGAGCGCACCGGCCGGGGCGACCATGTCGACGTGGCTCTCTACGAGCCGCTGATGTTCATGCTCGGGGACATGGTGCTGAACTTCACCGCGACCGGACACGTCCAGGGCAGGGTCGGCAACGGCACCGGCTCGGCCTCGCCGCGCGGGGTCTACGAGGCGGCGGACGGCAAGTGGCTCTCGATCGCCGCCTCCAACCAGGGGATCGCGGCCAGGCTCTTCGCGGCGATGGGGTGTCCGGAGCTCATCGACGATCCTCGCTACGCCACCAACGCCGTGCGGATGAAGCACAACGGCGAGCTGCAGGAGAAGGTCCGCACTGGGTCGGGCGCCCAGTCCCGCGACGACGTCCTCGAGACGCTGGAGAAGTTCGAGGTCGTGTGCTCCCCGGTCAACGACTCCAGCGACATCGTGGCCGACCCGCACTTCCGCGAGCGCACGCTGGTCGAGATCACCGGCAGCCAGGCCCTGGGCCGGGTGCTCACCCCCGGGCCCGTGCTCCATCTCGCCAGCTACGCGGGGCCGGCCTACGACGGGGTCCCCGCGATCGGCGAGCACACGGACGAGGTCCTCGCCGAGCTCCTGGGCGGGCCGACCTCATCCGGGTCGTGAGCCGGTACCGCTAGGGCTGGCCGCCGTCTACGGTCGAGCACCGACCCGGTCGTGTACGACGACAGGTCGCTGGCGAGGTAGAGCGCGGCGCCGACGATCTCGTCGGGCTCCCCGCCGCGCCGCAGGGCGAACGTCTGCGCCCTCGTCGCGAACGCCTCGGGGTCCCACGCCTTGCTGACGTCGGTGAGGAAGGTCCCGGCCATGATGGCGTTGACGCGGACCTTGGGCCCCAGCGCGTGCGCGAACCCGGCCGTCAGCGCGTTGAGCCCCGCCTTCGCCGCGGCGTACGGCAGGATCCCCGGCCGTGGGTGGACGGCTCCCGCGCTCGAGATGTTGATGATCGAACCGCCGTCACCGGCCGCCATCCGCTCGCCGACGGCCGCCATCAGCCGGAAGGGTCCCTTGAGGTTGACCCCGAGCACCTTGTCGAACAGCTCCTCGGTCACCGTCGCCTCGCTGTCGTAGACGCGGCGACATCCCGGCGTTGTTGACGAGGACGTCGAGCTGCCCGAACTCGTCGTAGGCGCGCTCGACGAGCTCGTCGAGCGCCGCCCACCGGCCCACGTGCGCGGCGATGCCGACGGCGCGGACGCGGGTCTCCCGGTGCAGGTCCGCGGCGACCTTCGTGCACGCCTCCTCGGCCGACGGCTCACGACGATGACGTCGCCGCCGGCCCGGGCGATGCCCCGGGCCATCGCCTGGCCCAGGCCCGCGGGTGCCACCGGTGACCAGGGCGACCTTCCCGCTCAGGTCGAACTCGTAGGAGCTGCTCATCGTCGGTCTTCCCGCACCTCGCGGGCACTTGCCGTCTCCTGACATGGACTCGTTATCATGATTATAGTTATCATCCATTAGGGCGGCGATTCTGGCTACCCACCACCGTGAAGAGGGCCCCGCCGTGACCGGCTTCCAACTGTCCCCGGAGCAGGAGCAGCTGCGCGCGCTCGCCGCCGAGGTCGCACTCGATGTCTACGCGCCGAAGGCCGCCCAGTGGGACGCGCGACCGCACCCCGCTGCCCGACGACGAGGTGCAGCAGGCTCGCCGGTCTCGGGCTTCCTGGGCATCGCGGTCCCGGAGGAGTACGGCGGCCAGGGCGGCTCCCTCATGGACGCCCTGATCGTCATCGAGGAGCTGGCCAAGGAGTGCCGGCCCGCCGCGTGGCAGGTGTTCGAGGCCAACATCGGGCCCGATCCGGGTCCTGGAGTTCTTCGGCACCGAGGACGCACAAGCGGGACGTACCTGCCCAGGTCGGCGCGCGGCGAGATCTCGATGGCGATCGGGATCTCCGAGCCGGACGCCGGGTCGGCGGCAACCGACATGCGCACCCACGCGCGCCTCGACGGCGACGAGTGCGTGATCAACGGCAGCAAACGCTGGATCTCCAACGGCGGCCACGCCGATCACTACCTCGTCTACTGCAGGCTCAGCGACGCCCCGGGCGCCAAGGGCATCGGCGCGATCATCGTCGCCCGGGACACCCCCGGGCTTCTCTGCGGGCGCGCCGGAGAAGCTCATGGGCTTCCGTGGAGTGCCCAGCGCCGACCTCTACTTCGACGACGTCCGGGTCCCGAGCGACAACGTCGTCATCGGGGCAGGAGGTTTCCACCAGCTGTTCGGGGTCTTCTCGATCGAGCGCCTCGGCAACGCGACGATGAGCCTGGCGATCGGGCAGACGGCCCTGGACCGGACCAAGGCCTACGTCCAGGAGCGTGAGCAGTTCGGCCGTCCGATCGTGGACTTCCAGAACGTGCACATGACGCTCGCCGACATGGCGGTCCAGGTCGAGGCGGCCCGGCTCCTCGTGCAGCGCGCCGCGGTCAACGCGGGGAAGGGCCTCCCGGACCCCTACGAGGTGTCGGTCGCCAAGTGCTTCGCCAACGAGATGGCCAAGCGGGTCTCCGACCTGGCGATCCAGATGCACGGCGGCAACGGCTATACCGAGGAGTACGGCATCGAGCGGCTCCACCGCGACGCGCACGGCTGGGCCATCGCCGGGGGCACCCCCGCGATGCAGCGGATGCGCATCGCCACGGAGCTGTTCGGCCGCAGCTTCAGCCAGCGATCGCCCGAGCCGGCCAGATGACCGCGGAGACCGGGCTCTTCGAGCTCCCCGAGGACTACCTCACCCTCCAGCGGGAAGCACGTGCCCTCGCGTCCGGCTGCGCCGACGTCGCGGCTCGCGCCGACGAGGCCGACCGGCTCGATCCGGACGTGCGCCAGCGGCTCGCGGCCTCGGGGCTCTGCTCGGTCGTCGTGGCGGGGGAGTTCGGCGGCCGCTTCGCGGAGGTCGACTCGCTCGCCGTGACCGTGGTCCGCGAGGCGCTCGCCTTCGAGAGCGCCCACCTGGACTCGATGTTCGCGATGCAGGGAATCGGTTCGTTCGCGATCTCGCGTCGGCGGGTCGGACGCGGTGCGCAAGCTGTGGCTTCCGCGGGTCGGCTCGACTGGAGGCGGTCGCCGCGCTCGCGCTCACCGAGCCCGAGGTCGGGTCCGACCTCCGCGCGATCACCACCACGGTCTCGGTCGATGGAGGACGAGCTGGTCGTCAACGGGCACAAGTCGTTCATCACCAACGCCGGCGACGCCGACTTCTACAGCGTGCTGTGCAAGGAGGGCGACGGCTACTCGCTCGTGCTCGTTCCGGCGGAGACCCCCGGAGTCTCGGTGACGTCGCCCCACCAGGTGATCGCTCCGCACGTGCTCGGCGACGTGGTGTTCGACGACGTACGCGTTCCCGTCGACCAGCGGTTGGGGGAGCCTGGCAACGGCTTCAAGCTGATGCTCGCGACGCTGGCGACCTTCCGGGTCTCGGTGGCAGGCGCCGCGGTGGGCCTGGCCCAGGCCGCGCTCGAGGAGGCGCTGCGCCACGACCTCGGCCCGCGAGCAGTTCGGGGTCCCGCTCGCACGGCTCGGTCCCGTCCCTGCGAAGCTCGCCGAGAGCTGGGTCGAGATCGAGATGGCACGTGCCTTGTCTACCGGGCCGCCGCAGCGGCCGCGCGGGACCCGCTCACCGCCTTGCACCTGTCGTCGATCGCCAAGGTGGGCGCGACGGAGATGGCCGGGCGCACCGTCGACCGCTGCGTCCAGGTGATGGGTCGCTTCGGTCTCCTCCGGGGCAGCAAGATCGAACGGCTCTACAGGGAAGCCAGGCCGATGCGGATCTACGAGGGCTCGACCGAGGTCATCCTCGACTCGCTGGCCAAGAAGCTCGTGAAGGACCGGACCGGGGCCGGGCGATGAACGGGACGACCCGGTGATCATCGACTGCCACATGCACGTGTGGCCGGACCACATCGCCGATGCCATGCAGTCGCAGCGCCCCTCCGGGATGGCCCTGCGCTACGACGGCAAGGTTTCGGGCCTCCTGCGGACGATGGACGAGGTCGGCATCGACCTGGGGCTTGCGCTCGGGGTCGGGATCAAGGCCTCCGTGGTCGCGCGGACGAACGAGTTCATCGGCACCGTGCCCCGTGACCGACTGGTGCCGATCGGCACCGTCCACCCGGATCTGCCGGTCGAGGAGAACCTCAGGCACCTCAAGGACAACGGGATCGTCGGCGTGAAGCTGCATCCCCTGTTCCAGGAGCTCTCGTTCGATGACCCCCGGGTGCTCGACATCCTCGCGGCTCTCTCCGAGGAGGGCATGCCCGTCGTCGCGCACGTCGGTGCCGGGGACGATCCCGTCGCCAACGAGCGCGGCACGCCGGCGAAGCTGCGCCGGATCGCCGACTCGCTGCCGGACCTGGAGCTGATCGCCTGCCACTACGGGGGCTACCACCGGCTCGACGAGGCAGAGGAGCACGTCGTCGGGTCGTCGGTGACCCTGGAGACGTCGTGGCCGCCGACGATGGCCGAGCTCGACCGGGAACGCATCGTCGCGCTGATCCGCCGGCACGGTGCCGACCGGGTCGTCTACGGGTCCGACTGGCCCATGACCGACCCGGCCGCGGAGATCGCTGCGATCCGCGCCCTCGGCCTCACCGAGCAGGAGGAGCAGGGCATCCTCGGGGGAAACCTGGCCCGCATCCTGGGCATCGCCTGACGGCGTGCTCAGACCGCGCGCGGGCCGGCGGTGGCCAGCGCGCCGAGCACGACGGCGGCCAGCAGCGGCGCCCGCAGGGCCCACGCGGCGCCGGCGACGCCCGCGCCGGCGAGCTGCCGGACGTCCAGGCCCTGCCAGTCGGGACCGGCGAGCTCGACCACGCTGAGCGCAGACAGCAGGACGGGAGCCACGAGCCCGTCGACGGCACGGGCCGGACGGGGCAAGGTCCGGTTGCCCAGAGCGGCCGGCCCGCTGGCCTTGGAGCAGCCAGTTGGCCAGGGTGACGGCGAGCACGGACAGCCAGACCCTTGTCACGCGTCCACGTCCTCTGGCTCGATGCCGCCCGGGAAGCAGACCCACCAGGGCGCCCGCGGTCGCGGCCAGGAGCGCGTAGCCCGGCTCGGTCACGAGCAGCAGGCCGCCCGCGATGGCCGCGCCGCACAGGGCGCCCGTGGCCGCCCGGACGGAGCGGACCTCGTCGAGCACGAGCAGCAGGAAGAACGCCGGCACGACGTTCGGCTCCGCACCTCTCCAGCAGGGCGAGGTCCGGCTGGAGCAGCAGGCCGGCAGCGTCCCGAGGAGCCAGGCCGTCCACTGCGGTGCGGGTAGCACCCATGAGGCGGGCGACGTCGAACCTGCCACCGCCCCGGTGGGCCACCACGAACGAGGCGTCCACCAGTGCTTGTGCCTGGAGCGTCCGCCACCCCGGCTGCCCCGCAGGCTGTCGTTGAGCGCCACGCCCATCACCAGGTAGCGCGCGTTGATCAGGACCGTCGAGGCGACCGCCGCCACGGCGCTGCCGGTCTGGAGGGTCGTGAGGAGCGAGACCTGGCCCGAGCCCGAGAAGGCGAAGGCCGAGAACACCCGCGGCGCCGCGTATCCCCAGCCGGCCGTGGCGGCGGCGGCACCGAAGGAGACCCCGAGCACGTAGGTGGCCGCAGCCGGGCCGGCGTTGGGAAATGCGACTCCATCAACAGTCAATCTGGCGCCGAATTGCGAAGGCCCCGGGTCAAACCCGGGGCCTTCGACCTCGATCGACTATAAGTATTCCGATCGACATACTGCTAAATGTCGTAGTAGAGCTCGAACTCGTGCGGGTGCGGGCGCAGCTGCACCGGTGCGATCTCGTGGGTGCGCTTGTAGTCGATCCAGGTCTCGATCAGGTCCGGGGTGAAGACGTTGCCGACCGTCAGGTACTCGTGGTCGGCCTCGAGGGCCTCGAGGACGGCGTTGAGCGAGGTCGGGACCTGCTCGATCTCGGCCATCTCGTCCGGCGGCAGCTCGTAGATGTCCTTGTCGATCGGCGCGGCCGGCTCGGTCTTGTTCTTGATGCCGTCGACGCCGGCGAGCATCAGGGCCGAGAACGCGAGGTAGGGGTTGGCCGACGGGTCGGGGAACCGGGTCTCGATGCGCTTGGCCTTCGGGTTGGAGCCCGTGATCGGGATGCGGACCGACGCCGAGCGGTTGCGGCTCGAGTAGACGAGCGAGATCGGCGCCTCGAAGCCCGGCACGAGACGGTGGTAGGAGTTCACCGTCGGGTTGGTGAAGGCCAGCAGCGACGGGGCGTGCTGGAGGATGCCGCCGATGTACCAGCGGGCCATGTCGGACAGGCCGCCGTAGCCGGTCTCGTCGTAGAAGAGCGGCTCGCCGTCCTTCCAGAGCGACTGGTGCACGTGCATGCCCGAGCCGTTGTCGCCGAAGATCGGCTTCGGCATGAAGGTGACCGACTTGCCGGCCTCCCAGGCCGTGTTCTTGATGAGGTACTTGAACTTCATCACGTCGTCGGCGGCCTTGAGCAGCGTGTCGAAGCGGTAGTTGATCTCCGCCTGCCCGGCGGTGCCAACCTCGTGGTGGGCGCGCTCGACGAGCAGGCCGGAGGCCTCGAGGTTCTTCACCATCTCGTCGCGCAGGTCGCCGTAGTGGTCGTACGGCGAGACCGGGAAGTAGCCGCCCTTGAAGCGGGTCTTGTAGCCGCGGTTGTCGCCCTCCTGGCCAGAGTTCCACCAACCCTCGACGGAGTCGATGTGGTAGTAGCCCTCGTTGGCGCCGGTGGAGTAGCGGACCGAGTCGAAGATGTAGAACTCCGCCTCGGGCGCGAAGAACGCCGTGTCCGCGATACCGGTGGTGCCGAGGTAGGTCAGCGCCTTGCGCGCGATGTTGCGCGGGTCGCGGCTGTAGGCCTCACCGGTGATCGGGTCGTGGATGAAGAAGCTCAGGTTGAGTGTCTTGTTGGTCCGGAACGGGTCGACGAACGCGGTGGTCGGGTCCGGGAACAGCGCCATGTCGGACTCGTTGATGGCCTGGAAGCCACGGATCGACGAGCCGTCGAACGCCAGGCCGTTGTCGAAGACGTCCTGGCCGAAGGACGACACCGGGACGGTGAAGTGCTGCTCGATGCCGGGCAGGTCGACGAAGCGCACGTCGACGAACTCGACGCCCTCGTCCTTGACGTACTTGAGCAGCTCATCGCTGTTCTGGAACATGCAGGTCTCCTTGATCCAATGAGGTCCTGCGCAACGTATGCACGGGCAGTTTCTCGACCGTATCGCGATTGTTTCGGCGGTGTTAACAGGTCCCGGCCGACGAGAAACCTGACGAGAACCTGACGAGAACAGGGTGTACGCCGGCCGCACCCGGGAGCCTGACAGGGTGTCCCTGTGGAGACCGCGACATGGGCCCGCCGCATCCTGGCGCTGGTGGTGGACTGGTTCGCCTCCACCCTCGTGGTGATCTTCGCCGTGGGCGGCGTCGACCACTGGGCCGGCGACCAGGAGGCCGGCTTCTACGTGCTCGGCGTCTTCGTCCTGGAGTCGGCGATCTTCACCGCCCTCATGGGCGGCTCGTTCGGCCAGGTGGCGACCCGGCTTCGCGTCGTACGCGAGAACGGCGACCCGCGGCCGATCCCGCCGCATCTCGCGCTGGCCCGACAGCTCCTGATCGCGCTGGTCATCCCACCGCTGGTCTACCGCCCCGACGGCCGCGGCCTGCACGACCTGGCCGCCGGCAGCGCGGTGGTGACACTCCAGACGTATCGCTCCCTGGCTGGGCGCGGGTCCGTACAGTCATAAACCCCGACACCCGCCTGGAGAACATCGTGCCCCAGTCCGTGCGCCGCGCCCTCGCGGCGGCAGCCGCCACCGCCACCCTGCTCGCGCTTGCCGGGTGCGGCGGAGACGACGAGTCCGACAACGAGAAGGCCGCCGACCAGCCGGCCGCGGCGTCGTCCGCCACCGGCGATGCCAGCGAGGACGCGGCAGCGTCGGACGACTCCGACTCCGACTCCGACCTGACTCCGACTCCGGTTCCGGCGAGGCCCCGGCCGAGGGGGAGGAGCTCACCGGGCCGGAGTTCGCTGCCATCCTCACGGCCGCGCTCGACCAGGCCACGACCGCGCACGTCACCATGGACCTCGGCGGGGCCGGCTCCGGCGACGGCGTCGCGGACTACTCCAAGACACCGCCGGAGATGGCGATGAAGCTGACGATGGACTCGCTCGGCGGAGAGATCGAGGTGCGGCTGGTCGCCGGGACCATGTACATGAAGAGTCCGGCCTTCGGCGGCCTGTGGGTCTCGATCCCGCTCGACGACCCCAACAGCCCGCTGGGCGCCATCGGCAGCCAGCTCGACGTGAAGCAGCAGCTGGAGGTGTTCGCGAAGGCCGTCACGTCGGCGACGTACACCGGGGCCGAGGACGTCGACGGCGAGTCGCTCGACCACTACACCGCCACCGTCGACACCGAGAAGCTGCTCGAGAGCATGCCGTCCGAGGCGGCCGGCCAGGTGGAGCTGCCCGACACGATGACCCAGGACTGGTGGTTCGACGAGGACGGGCTGATCCGCAAGTTCTCCAGTGACACCGGCGGGGCGACCACCACCATGACGCTCTCCGACTGGGGTGCCGACGTCGAGATCGAGGCGCCGCCCAGCGACGAGGTCACCACCATGCCCGGCGGGATGGGCTAGGTAGGGCGCTGACCTGTCGGTGGCTCAGCGACCGCGCATGTTGCCGCGCAGGCCCTTCATGCTGGTCGGGATCGGTCCCTTGGGCACCGGGATCGACGACCGCTGGGCGTCGAGCGCCTTGAGCCGGTTGAGGATGTCGGTCATCTCGGCCGGCTTGACCTCGCGCCCGAGCTTCTGGACGTGGCGCACCAGCTTGGGCAGCGGCACCTCGCCCTCGCCGTTGCCGCAGATCACCTCGTGGATGGGCACGTCCGACGCCACCCGCTCGTGCTTGCGCCGCTCGCTGATCATCAGCTGGCGCAGCCGGCTGGGGCTGCTGCCCTCGCCGATCAGGACGATGCCGGGCGGGCCGATCACGCGGTAGACGACGTCCATCTGCTTGGTGATCGCCACCGGCTCCTCGCGGGTCTTCCACCCACGGCGCAGCATCCGGAGCGCGGCGCCCGCCGCCCCGCGCTGCCCGTCCATCTGGGCGTACGCCGAGCGCTGGGCCCGCCGGCCGAAGATGATCAGCGCGGCGAGCGTGCCGAACAGCACCGCGCCGACGATCGCCATCACCAGCCCGAGCACGCCGCCGCTGGGCAGCAGGAAGTAGAAGACGACGAAGCCGACCCCGCCGACCACGAGGAACGCCAGCAGGAGCCACAGGCCGATCCGGGGATCGGTCTTCTTGGTCAGGGTGTAGGTCTGACGGAACTGCTGGATCCGGCCGGATTTCTCGGCCTTCGGTCCAGCCTCGGTCTTGTCCTTGTCCTTGGCCATGCGCCGGCGCTGCCTATCTGTGCGTGCTGTCTGGGGCGTGCGAGGAGTGGTTCAGACGGACGCGCCCTGGCGGGCGTCCATGGCCTGACGGTACAGCCGCCCAGCGCGGTAAGACGAACGCACCAGTGGGCCGGAGAGCACCCCGGAGAAGCCGATCTGCTCGGCCTCGGCCGCCAGCTCGACGAACTCCTCGGGCTTGACCCACCGCTCGACGGGGTGGTGCCGCAGCGAGGGGCGGAGGTACTGGGTGATCGTGACCAGCTCGGTGCCGGCGTCGTGGAGGTCGCGCAGCGCCTGGCTGACCTCCTCGCGGGTCTCGCCCATCCCGAGGATGAGGTTGGACTTGGTGACCAGCCCGAAGTCGCGGGCCTGGGTCAGCACGTCGAGGGAGCGGTCGTAGCGGAACGCCGGCCGGATCCTCTTGAAGATCCGCGGGACCGTCTCGACGTTGTGGGCGAGCACCTCGGGACGGCTCTCGAAGACTTCGCGGAGGAGCTCCGGCTTGCCGTTGAAGTCGGGGATGAGGTTCTCGACGCCGGTGCCCGGGTTGAGCTCGTGGATCGCGCGCACCGTCTCGGCGTACAGCCAGGCGCCGCCGTCCTCGAGGTCGTCGCGCGCAACGCCGGTGATGGTCGCGTAGCGCAGCTCCATCTTCTGCACCGACTCGGCGACCCGGCGCGGCTCGTCGCGGTCCAGCGGCTCGGGCTTGCCGGTGTCGATCTGGCAGAAGTCGCAGCGCCGGGTGCACTGGTCGCCGCCGATGAGGAACGTCGCCTCGCGGTCCTCCCAGCACTCGAAGATGTTGGGGCAGCCCGCCTCCTGGCAGACCGTGTGCAGCCCCTCGGACTTCACCAGGGAGTGCAGCTCGGTGTAGGCCGGCCCCATCTTCGCCCGGGTCTTGATCCACTCCGGCTTGCGCTCGATCGGCGTCTCGGCGTTGCGCACCTCGAGCCGGAGCAGCTTGCGCCCGTTCGGTGCGGTGGGGGCTTGCGTCACGGCGCCAACCCTACGCCGGTGACCCAGTTCACTCCGACTCCGCGGTTGCGCTATTGGTATCCAAATGGTTACCTGTTCTGGTGGACATCTTCGGAGCGCTGGCCGACCCGGTGCGCCGCTCGCTGCTGGCCGACCTGGCCGGTGAGCCGTGCCGGGTCGTCGACCTCGCCGCGACCCGTCCGATCAGCCGGCCGGCGGTCAGCAAGCACCTGCGGCTCCTGCTCGACGCGGGCGCCGTGACCGTCGCGGACAGAGGGCGCGAGCGCTACTACGCGCTGGACCGTACGGCGCTCGCTCCGGTGTCGTCGTACGTCGACGGGCTCGTCGGGCGCCCGCTGGCTCATCCGCTGGGTGAGCAGGCCCTGGACGCTCTGGAGACCGAGGTCCGCCGGACCACCCGCGAGCGGCGTACCGCTGCCGCGACACCACGGGCCGCAGCACAGGCCACATCACTGGCCACACCACAGGAGGAGACCGCATGACCCCCACCGGAACCGTCGAGAAGCGCGACGGGCAGCACGTCCTCGTCCAGACCCGCGAGTTCAAGGCGCCGATCGAGGACGTCTGGGCGGCGGTCACCGAGCCGGAGCGACTGGCGCGGTGGATCGGCAGCTGGGAGGGGGACCCGACGTCGGGGACCGTCGACTTCCGGATGCTCTTCGAGGGCGACGACCACGCCGGCGAGACCATGACGATCCGGGTCTGCGAACCGCCGCACCGGCTGCACGTGACCTCCGAGGTCGGTGACGAGGTCTGGCTGCTCGACGTCGACCTCACTCACGACGCGGGTGTCACGACCCTCACGCTCAGCCAGCCGGGAGTCACTGCCGACCAGGCCGCCGGCGTCGGCCCGGGGTGGGAGTACTACCTCGACCGGATGGTCGACGCCGAGACCGGCGCCGACCCGGCGCAGCGCGACTTCGAGCGCGACTACTACCCCGCCATGTCGGACCACTACACGGCGCAGTTCCAGGCCTAGCGACCGACGGCGTAGCCCTGCGCGCCTCGGGCGGTCGCGGCCGCGGACAGCTGCCCGGTGTCGGCGTCCCGGGCCACCGCGGACAGCCGGCCCAGCGTCCAGTCGCCCGCGCGCACCAGCCGGTGGCCGCGCGCCTCGAGCGCGCTGAGCACGTCGGCCCCGAGACGGTCCTCGGCGACCAGCTCGCCGGGGTTCATCTCGCGCGGGAAGAACGAGCTCGGGACCGAGGTGGTGTGGAACGACGGCGCCTCGATCGCCTCCTGCAGGTCGAGGCCGCGGACGAGGTGGTGCAGCAGGAACGGCAGCTGCCACTGCGGCGTCGGGTCGTCGGCGGTCGCGAACACGGCCGGCACCTCGCCGGCCGGGCCGTTGAGGTGCGGCTCGACGACGTGCAGCACGAACGCGCCCGCGATGGCGGCGTCGAACGCGTTGCCGCCCGCCTCGAGCTCGGCCATCGCCGACTGGGAGGCCAGCCATGGGTCGACGCCGCCATCCCGAAGGAGCCGCGCAGGGTGGGCCGCACTAGGGGCGGACCAGCTCGACCCGGGGCTCCCTCTTGCTCGGGTCGGGGCGGGGCGCGTAGTCGGGTGTCGCGGCGTACGGCGCCCAGGCGAGCAGCTCGGTGAGCCTCGTCTGCAGGACCGGCAGCACCTCGGGCACGCCGACCGGGCGGCCGACCTCGAGGCTGAGCGTGGTGACTCCGGCGTCGGCGATGCCGCAGGGGACGAACCGGTCGTACCACCCCAGGTCGACGTCACAGTTGAGCGCGATGCCATGCATCGTGACGCCCTGGGCGACACGCAGCCCGATCGCGCCGACCTTGCGCTCCTGGCGCAGCTCGTCGGCGCGGAGCCAGACGCCGCTGCGGCCCGGGACGCGCGCGGTGGCCACGCCGAAGTCGGTGCAGGTCGCGATCATCGCCTCCTCCAGGCGGCGCACGAAGTCGACGACCAGCACGTGCCCGGGCAGCCGGACGATGGGGTAGGCCACGATCTGACCCGGGCCGTGGAAGGTGATCTTGCCGCCGCGGTCCACGTCGATGACCGGCGCGCCGCCGCTGTCGACGGGCCGCTCGTGGGGCTCGGTGCGCTTGCCGGCGGTGTAGGTCGGCGGGTGCTCGAGCAGGAGCACCGTGTCGGGTCGCTCGCCCGCCACGACCTCGGCGTGCACCCGGCGCTGGAGCTCCCAGGCATCGAGGTAGTCGACAGCGTCGGCGCCGGTCCCTGCGACCTCGAACATCGGTGCTGCCACGTTTAGCAGCGTACCTGCGCTGGTAGGGGACCGGTCATGAGCATTTTCTCGGGAACCCGTATCCGCACTCTCACCGCCGCCGCCGCGCTGGCCGTCGCGGGCTCGGTGGCCGTCGCGCCGTCCGCTTCCGCGGTCAGTCAGGCCAGTGCCGAGGCCCAGTTCAGCGCGGCGGGCATCAGCTGGACGTCGTCGGGCGGCTGCACCGATCCCGACAACTCGACCTGCACGTCGTTCGAGGGGATCCGCCAGGCCACGATCGACGGCGGGATCACCCTCAAGAACGCCAGTGGCTGCGGCCTGACCATCACGGGTGGCACGGAGACCGGCCACGCCGGAGGCACCTACAGCCACGAGAACGGCTACAAGCTCGACTTCTCGCGCACCTCGTGCCTGACCTCGTGGGTGCACAGCGCCTACACCTACATCGGGCTGCGCGGCGACGGAGCGCCGATGTACGAGGCCGGCTCGGGCAACATCTACGCCGACGAGGGCAACCACTGGGACGTCACCTTCTACACCTGCGGGTGCTAGCCCGTCCTGTTAGTTCGCCCTGTCAGCCCGCGCTCTCGACCCGCGTGCCCAGGAAAGCGAGCTGGGCGGGCAGCATCCGGCGCCAGTAGCCCGGCCTGTGCGCACCCGGCTCGAAGGTGCTCGTGACGAGCGCGTCGTCCGGGAAGCCCGCGACGTAGTCCTGGACGTCGCGGTAGAACGGGTCGCCGGTGCCGATGTCGACCCGGACGGGTATTGCGACCAGCTCGGCCTGGTTGTCATAGATGCTCTCGCGCTCGTACTCCTTGGCGTCCGCGAAGCCGGCTGACGAGGCGTCGCCCGGGTCGCTCCAGAGGGCGGGGCTGCTGGCGACGACTGCGGCGGTCCTTCTCGGGCCACGCAGCCCAGCCAGTCTCAGCGCGCCGTAGCCGCCCATCGACCAGCCGATCAGGCCGATCTTCGCGACGTCGGCGCCTCGCTCCTCCACCAGGGGCAGCAGCTCGTCGGTGACCATGCGGCTCGCGTCCTCGCCGTTCGGCCGAGGATGCCAGTACGACCTGCCACCGTCCGCGGCGACGATGGCGAACGGCGTCCCGCCGCCCTCAACGTAGGCGGCCAGGAACCGGTCGATGCCGAACTCCGGCCCCGTGAGGGTGGTGTGGCTGGCGCCGAGCCCGTGCATGGCCACGACGACGCGAAGGCCGTCGGGTGGCATGCCCGGCGGCAGGATCAGCGACCAGCCGGTCTCCACACCGCCACGCGCTTCGGAGACGAAGGAGCCCCGCTCCACGAGACCCGGAGCGACGTCCGGGATGGTGCCGTCCTCGCCGTTGAGCCCGAGCTCGGCCTGCAGGAACGGACGGCCCGGCAGCACGCCCTGCTCGATGCCGATGCCTGTCCCGACCAGCCCCGCGGTGACGACACCGGCGCCGCCGAGCAGGAACGTACGTCGCTTGGGCACGCCCGCCAGTCTGCCTGTGGATGAGCCCGGCGGAACCTCGGCACGGCGGGGTAGACCTGTCTCCATGTCTCGGAAGACGCTCGTGCTGGCGCTGGTGGTTGCCGCAATAGCCACCGCCTGCGGGGGCACTGACACCCGCGCTGCGACTGGCCCCCCGCTGATCGAGCCTGTCGAGATCGCCGCAGCGCAGGCACCCGCCGGCCCACCGCCGGTCGAAGTCCTCCGCACCTGGGACGCACGGCGGGCCGACGCCTGGTCCCGCGGCGACCTGCGGCTGCTGTCCACGCTCTACACCCGGGACTCGGTGGCCGGTCGTCGCGACCTGGCGATGCTCCGTGCGTGGTTGGCGCGCGGGCTGGTGGCCCGCGGGCTGCAGACCCAGCTGCTCGAGGTGCGTGAGGTGCGCCGTACGCCCTCGACCTGGACGCTGATCGTGACCGACCGGCTGGTGGGTGGCTTCGCGGTCGGCACGAGAGTGCGGCGGCCGCTGCCCCACGACGCGCCGACGACCCGAACCGTCGAGCTGCGGCGAGTCAGCGGTAGCTGGCTGGTCTCAGCCGTCGAGCCGCTCGACCCCGGCCCTTAGCACCGCGCTGACATCAAGGTCGTGGAAGCGGTAGCCCGCTTCGAGCAGCACCTGCGGCCGCAGGTCGAGCGACCGCAGCAGCTCCGGCGCCGCCGGGCCCAACGCGCCGCGGAGGAGCGGTGCCGGTGCCGGCACCAGCGCCGGCCGGTGCAGCTGGCGCGCCAGGGCCGAGGTGAACTCCGCGTTGGTCGGTGTGTCCGGACAGCACAGGTTGACCGGACCCTCGACCGACTCACGGTCGATCACGTGGACGACGGCTCCGCTCCAGTCGCGCAGGCTGATCACCGGGAAGTACTGACGACCGTGCGACAGGCGCGCTCCGAGGCAGAGCCGGAACAGCGGGGTCAGCACCTTGAGCGCACCGCCGCGCCCGTCCATCACGGGGGCAGTGCGCAGCACCACGACCCGGGCTCCGGCAGCAACGGCCGGAGCTGTGGCCTCCTGCCAGGCACGCGTGACCTTGGTGAGCAGGGCGTCGCCCCGGGTGTCGGCGGACTCGTCCACCCGCTCGGACCCGTGGTCGCCGTACCAGCTGCTGCCATTGCCCGACAACAACGCGGGCTTGCGGTCGCTGGCGGCGACCGCCTCGGCGAGCACTCGGGTCGGCTGCACGCGGCTCTCGAACAGCTCGCGTTGCCAGGACCTGCTCCGGGGGTTGCGGAACAACGACGACCCGGTGACGCCCACTACGGCATCGGCGTCCTCGAACACCTGCGGGTCGTACTGACCCGAGGCCGGGTCCCAGGTCGACATCCCCGGCTCGTCGGTCGGCTTCCGGGTGAGGCCGAGCACCGTGTGCCCCGCGCGACGCAGCTCGCCGGCGAGGTGCGACCCCAAGAGGCCGGAGCCCCCCGCGATGACGACATGCACGGGGCGCTAGACCTCGAAGGCTCCGGCCTCGAGTCGCTGCTTCACGTCCTGCAGGAAGCGGCCCGCGTCGGCACCGTCGACCAGGCGGTGGTCGTAGGTCAGGGCCAGGTAGACCATGTGGCGCACCGCGATCGTCTCGCCGAGGTTCGGGTCGTCGATGACCACGGGCCGCTTCACGACCGCGCCCGGCCCGAGGATGGCGACCTGCGGCTTGTTGATGATCGGCGTGTCGAAGAGCGCGCCCACGCTGCCGAGGTTGGTGATCGTGAACGTGCCACCGGACAGCTCGTCGGGGCCGATCTTGTTGGTGCGGGTCCGCTCGGCGACGTCGGCGATCTTCTTGGCCAGCCCCGAGATCGAGAGGTCACCCGCGTCGCGGACGACCGGCGTGATCAGCCCCTTCTCGGTGTCCACCGCGAACGCGAGGTTCTCGCGGTCGTAGTAGGTGATCTCACCGGCCTCGGTGTCGATCGTCGCGTTGAGCTTCGGGTGCTCCTTGAGCGCGTCGATGGCTGCCTTCGCGAAGAACGGCAGGTAGGTGAGCTTCACGCCCTCCCGAGCCAGGAAGTCCTGCTTCGCCGACTCGCGCAGCCGCGCCACGTTGGTGACGTCGACCTCGACCACCTGGGTCAGCTGGGCCGAGGTCTGCAGCGAGTCGATCATCCGCTCGGCGATGATCTTGCGCAGCCGGCTGATCTTCTCGGTGGTGCCGCGGCGCGAGTCCGGAGTGATGGCCGGCGCGCTGGCCGCCGGTGCCGAACCGGCCCCGGTCGGGGCGCTCGGAGCGGCCGCCGCGGCGGGCTGGGCCGACTCCTGAGCCTGCCGGGCCGCCTCGAGGACGTCCTGCTTGCGGATCCGGCCGCCGACGCCCGAACCCGTCACCGAGGACAGGTCGACGTTGTGCTGCGTGGCGAGCTTGCGGACCAGGGGAGTGACGTACCCGGCGCCGTCGTCGGAACCGCTCGACGCTGCGGGCGCTGGCTCAGGCTCGGGCTCGGGCTCCTTCTCCTGAGCGGGCTCTTCCTTGGCCTCCGGCTCGGGCTCCTTCTCGGGCTCGGGCTTCTCATCAGCCTTGGGCTCGGGCTCGGGCTCTTCCTTGGCCTCGGGCTCCTGCTCCTCGACCTGCTTCTGCTGCTCCTCGGCCCGCTCCTGGGCCTTGTCCTCACCGCCGCCGCCGGTGTCGTCGCCGCCCTCGGCGCTCTCACCGCTGCTGTCGCTGTCGCCTCCGGACGGCTTGCCCGAGCCGATCACGCCGAGCTCGGCACCGACCTCGACCGTCTCGTCCTCGTTGACCTTGATCTCGAGCAGCGTGCCGGCCACCGGGGACGGGATCTCGGTGTCGACCTTGTCGGTCGAGACCTCGAGCAGCGGCTCGTCGACGGCGACCTCGTCGCCGACCTGCTTGAGCCACCGCGTGACGGTGCCCTCGGTCACCGACTCGCCGAGCTCGGGCAGCTTCACCGGCGTGACTCCCGTCGCCGCCACCCGACGATTCGTCTGCGCTCTCACTGGTCGACTCAGACTCAGCGGACTCAGACGAATCGGACGACTCCGGCTCCGGCTCGCTCGTCTCCGATTCGTCTGTGCTCTCACTGGTCGACTCAGACTCAGCGGACTCAGACGAATCGGAGGGCTCCGACTCGGCCTCCTCGGATTCGTCTGCGGTCTCACTGGTCGACTCAGACTCAGCGGACTCAGACGAATCGGAGCCGGAGTCCGACCCGCCGCCTTCGCCCTCCTCGCCGATGACGCCGAGCACGGCGCCGACCTCGACGGTGTCGTCCTCGTTCGCCTTGATCTCGAGGAGGGTGCCGGCCACCGGCGAGGGGATCTCGGTGTCGACCTTGTCGGTGGAGACCTCGAGCAGGGGCTCGTCGACGGCGACCTGGTCACCGACCTGCTTGAGCCAACGCGTGACGGTGCCCTCGGTGACGGACTCGCCCAGCGCGGGGAGGTTGACTTCGGTGGCCATGGAGTTCCTTCGCTCGTGAACGCTGCGGTGTGTCGGAAGTGGGTCAGGAGTGGGCGTGCAGGGGTTTGCCGGCCAGGGCCAGGTGCGCCTCGCCGAGGGCTTCGTTCTGGGTCGGGTGCGCGTGCACCAGCGGAGCGACGTCCTCTGCGTGGCCCTCCCAGTTGTAGATCAGCTGAGCCTCGCCGATGAGCTCCCCGACGCGATCTCCCACCAGGTGGACGCCGACGACCGGGCCGTCCTTGCGCCGGACCAGCTTCACGAACCCCTGGGTCTTGAGGATCTGGCTCTTGCCGTTGCCGCCGAGGTCGTAGGTCAGCGCCTCGACCGCGTCGGCGCCGTACTGCTCGCCGGCCTGCGCCTCGG
Organism: uncultured Actinomycetota bacterium; assembly: GCA_963798045.1. Classification (GTDB taxonomy): domain Bacteria; phylum Actinomycetota; class Actinomycetes; order Propionibacteriales; family Nocardioidaceae; genus Nocardioides. The sequence continues at coordinate 265,249 of CAWCSB010000031.1, read as the reverse complement.
TGAGACCGACTGAGGCGACCTCGGGGTGGGAGTAGGTCACCCGCGGGATCCCGGCCTCGTCGATCGTCGCGGGGGAGAGCCCGGCGATCTCCTCGGCCACGAAGATGCCCTGCTGGAAGCCGCGGTGCGCGAGCTGGAGCCCGGGGACGATGTCGCCGACCGCCCAGACGTTGTCGACGTTGGTCCGGCACCGCTCGTCGGCCAGCACGAAGCCGCGGTCCATGGTGACGCCCTGCTCGTCGTAGCCCAGCCCGTCGGTGGACGGGCCGCGGCCGACCGCGACCAGCAGCAGCTCGGCCTCGATGACCTCGCCGCCCTCGACGGTCACTGCGACGCCGTCGTCGGTGGTCTTGGCGCTCTGGAACGGCGTGCTGGTCTTGAACACGATCCCGCGCTTGCGGAACGCCCGCTCGAGCGCCTTGGAGGACGCCTCGTCCTCCAGGGCGACCAGCCGCGGCAGCGCCTCGACGATGGTCACCTCCGCACCGAAGCTGCGCCAGACGCTGGCGAACTCACAGCCGATCACCCCTCCACCCAGCACGATCACCGAGGTAGGTACCCGGTCGAGGCGCAGGGCCTCCTCCGAGGTGAGGATGCGCTGGCCGTCGATGTCGAGCCCGGGCAGGGTCTTGGGGTAGGAGCCGCTGGCGAGGACGACGTGCTCGGCGGAGTAGGCCTTGCCGTCCACGGTGACCTCGCGCGGGCCGGTGAGCCGACCGGCGCCCTCGATCACGGTGATGCCGCGGCCCTTGATCAGCCCGGTCAGGCCCTTGAACAGCCGCTGCACCACGCCGTCCTGGTAGGCCGTGACGGCGGCCATGTCGATGCCGTCGAAGGTGGCCTGCACCCCGAACTGCGCGGCCTCACGCGTGTTGTCCGCGACCTCCGCGGCGTGCAGCAGCGCCTTGGTCGGGATGCAGCCGATGTGCAGGCAGGTACCGCCGAGATTCCCCTTCTCGACCAGACCGACCTTGAGCCCGAGCTGGGCGGCCCTCAAGGCGCAGGAGTAGCCACCCGACCCGGCTCCGAGGATGAGGACGTCGAAGTCGGACACCTGGCCATCTTTGCACCTGATGCGTGCGTGTCCACACCGCCCCGAGGACGGGCGAGGCACACTAGACCCCATGTCATGGATGGACCGGTTCCGAGGCGGCGGCCGACCGCGGATGAAGGGGCCGGCGCGCGACGGGTTCCGCACCGGCTCGACCACGGTGCGAGCAGCGGACGGCGTCGACCAGGACCACCTGCAGCAGTTCGTGCAGGGCCACAGGGGAGTCGAGGGGTTCGTCGAGCCCCGCACCGCGGTCAGCGACGTGACCCTGCTCCTGGTCGCCCACGACGGGGAGTGGACCCGGCGACGGGTGTCCTCGGTCGACTGGGCGCACAAGTTCTGCAACCGCTACCAGGTCCCGTCGTACGACGCCGCCGTCGTCGGCATCCCCCAGCGGATGCGCGACTTCAACCGCCGCAAGAAGCTCGAGGGCAACTGACGAAGACGTTGACCCGGCGCAAACTTTGAGCCGGGTCAACTTGACCCGGCTCAAAGTTTGCGCCGGGTCAACGGCCGTCAGTCACACAAGGCCCGCGCGTAGTCCACGAGGGTGGCGACGGCGAATCCGGTGCCGCCTGAGGTGATGTGGCCGGACGGCCCGCTGGAGTTGAACGAGGGCCCGGCGATGTCCATGTGCGCCCACGGCAGCCCGGCGGTGAACTCGCGGAGGAACGCCGCCGCGAACAGCCCGCCGCCCCACCGGATCCAGTCGTGCTGGGACAGGTCGGCGATCCGGCTGCTGCGGATGCGCTCGTCCATGAACTCCGGGATCGGCATCGGCCAGCTCTCCTCGCCGGCGACCCGGGCCGCGTCGAGGATCGCGTCGACGACGTCGGGGGAGCCCATGACGCCGGCGACCTTGTCGCCGAGCGCCACCACCATGTGGCCGGTCAGCGTGGCCACGTCGACGATCACGTCGGGCTTCTTCTCGGTCGCCAGCACCAGCGCGTCGCCGAGCACGAGCCGGCCCTCGGCGTCGGTGTTGAGGACCTCGACGGTCGTGCCGCCGTACATGGTCAGCACGTCGCCGGGGCGCACCGACGAGCCGGACACCATGTTCTCCGCCATCGGGGCGAACGTCGTGACCTTGAGCGGCAGCCCGAGCCGGGCGATCGCCAGCGTGGCCTGGACGACGGCTGCCGCGCCGGCCATGTCGGACTTCATCTCGTTCATCCCGGCCGGCGGCTTGAGGGTCAGCCCGCCGGAGTCGAAGGTGACGCCCTTGCCGACCAGTGCCAGGTGGGCGACCGGCTTGCGCGGGGAGTAGGACAGCTCCACGAGCCGGGGCGGCGCGGACGAGCCCATCCCGACGCCCAGGATGCCGCCGCAGCCGAGCTCGAGGAGCTCCTTCTCGTCACGCACCCGGACCGACACCTTGGGTCCGCGGCCCTTGGACACCTCCTTCACGGCAGCCTCGACCGCGTCGGCGAAGGCCGGCGGCGTGAAGTCCCCGGGCGGCGTGTTGACCCAGCTGCGCGTCGTCGCGACGGCCTCCGAGACGACCTGGGCCTCCTCGAAGACCTGGCCGAACTCCTTCTTCCGCGCCGACGGGCAGAGCACCACGACGTCGCCGGGCGTCTGCTTCGACTCGTTGTCGGCCTTCTTCTTGTACGCCGTGTAGGTGTAGCCCCCGAGCAGGAACCCCTCGGTCACCGCGCGCACGAGCTCCACCGAGTCGGCGGGGAGGGCGATCGCCACCGATGCGGTGTTGGTGACGGCGCGCGACGCTGCGCCCGACGCCCGGCGTACGACGCCGGCCGAGGGCGCCTCGCCCTTGCCGAGCTTGCCCAGCCCGACGAGCACGAGCAGTGGAGACGACAGCCGCTTGCCGGTCGGCACCTTGGTGATCTCGCCGGGCTTGCCGGTCACGCCGAGGGACGCGAGGAGGGGCCGGAACGCGCGGCCGTACGCCTTCGCGACGTCCTCCCCGCCGGGCGCGACGGTCAGGCCGCCGCCGGATCCCTTGCCGCCTTGCACCACCCCGACGACCACCGCGTCGCATCGTGTCTTCGCAGCGTTGGCAGCGCGCAGCGTGTAGGTACTCACCGGCGCAGGATAGTCGCGGTAGGTTCCGAGCATGGACGGCACAGAGCCCGCGGCCGACACTTCGCCGCTGACGTCGCCTCTGCATGAGCGGCATGTGGCGCTGGGCGCGAAGTTCGCCGACTTCGGGGGCTGGTCGATGCCACTGGAGTACTCCTCCGGCGTGGTCAAGGAGCACACCGCCGTACGCGAGGCGGTCGGCATCTTCGACGTGAGCCATCTCGGCAAGGTCACCGTGGTCGGTCCGGGCGCCGCCGACTACGTCAACGCCACGCTGACCAACGACCTGGGCCGCATCCAGCACGGCAAGGCCCAATACACGCTGTGCTGCGACGACACCACCGGCGGGATCGTCGATGACCTGATCGCCTACCTCCACACGGACGACCGGGTGCTGCTGGTCCCCAACGCCGCCAACACCGCCGAGGTGGCCCGTCGGCTCGCCGAGGGCGCGCCCGAGGGCGTGACGGTCCGCGACCGGCACCGTGACTACGTCGTGCTCGCCGTCCAGGGCACCAGCTCCGACGAGGTCCTCGAGAAGGTCGGGCTGCCGTCCGGGCACGACTACATGTCCTTCGTCGAGGCTGCCGTCCCGGGCGAGCTCCTCAGCGACCAGGGGGTCGTGGTCTGCCGCACGGGCTACACCGGCGAGCGCGGCTACGAGCTGATCGCCTCCAACGACGTCGCGCTCACGCTGTGGGACGCGCTCATGGCCGCCGGGGCGGAGCTGGGGATGCTGCCCTGCGGGCTCGGCGCCCGTGACACGCTCCGCACCGAGATGGGCTACCCGCTGCACGGCCAGGACATCTCGCTCACCACCACCCCCAACGAGGGTCGCCTCGGCTGGGCGGTCGGCTGGCAGAAGCCGGCGTTCTGGGGCCGCGACGTGCTGCTCAAGGAGAAGCAGGAGGGGCCCAAGCGGATCCTCCGCGGCATCGTCTCGACCAGCCGGGCCATCCCGAGGCCCGGCATGCGGGTCTCGCTCACCTCCGACGTCCAGCTCGGCGAGGTCACCTCCGGCACCTTCTCGCCGACCCTGAAGAAGGGGATCGGCCTGGCGATGCTCTCGTCAGTGGTCAACCCCGAGGCCGAGGTGGGCGTCGACGTGCGGGGCCGCCGCGAGATCTTCCAGATCACCCCGCCGCCGTTCGTCGAGCCCTCGGTCCGCGAGAGCTGAGCCTTGAACCTCCCCGAGCAGCCACCCACGTTCCGCCCACCGAGCCCGGCCGAGCGGCCGTGGTACTGGCGGCTGGAGGACGCCTCCGGCGCCGAGGTGACCGTCCCCGCCGACTTCGCGGGCCGCCGGTTCGCCTCCCAGGCCGACGCCGAGTCCTGGGTCGGCGAGATCTGGGCCGACCTCGCCGACCTGGGCGTCGCCGCGGTCAGCTTGATGGAGGCCGACCGGGTCGTCTACGGCCCGATGTCGCTGAGTGCCTAGACGACGCCGGTCCGGCTAGTTGATGTCGAACTCGTTGCCCTCGGGGTCCGTCATCGCGACGCCGTAGTGGTCCAGCCCGTCTTCGACGATCGCGCCCTTCCGCGTCGCACCGAGGCCCACAAGCCGTGCGGCTTCCGCCTCCACCAGCTCGCGCCGGGCCTCGAGCGAGGTGGCGCGGCCACCGCTCGCGCGCACGTCGATGTGGAGGCGGTTCTTGATCGACTTCTGCTCGGGGACGACCTGGAACCAGATGCGTGGACCCTCGCCGTCGGGGTCCGCGATGCTGTCGGCGCCGATGCCGAGCTCGTCCTCGGGGACGCCGATCGACCGGTAGAAGTCGTCCCACGAGTCGAACCCCGACGGCGGCGGTTCGATGACGTAGTGCAACGCCTCGGCCCAGAAGCGCGCGAGCGGCTCGGGGGATGTGCAGTCGATCACCAGCTGGTAGGACACGGCCATCTGAACCTCCGGGTTGTTGGTTGTCAGGAGACTGGCACGGCCCGCCGACATGCCACCTACGCTCTGCCTCATGCGCGCGGACGCGGACTTCATGGTCTACGTGGCCGCGCGGTGGCCGTCGCTGGTCAAGGAGGCGGTGCTGCTCGGCGTCCGGCCCGAGGAGGCGGCCGATGCGACCACCGACGCGCTGTCCCGGTGTCGCCGGGACTGGGGCCGGGCGAGCCGGGAGGAGAACGTCGACGCGCTGGTCCGGACGGAGCTGCTGCTCGCCGTACGACGCCGGCCACGCACCAGCGAGGACGGGCGGGAGCAACAGGCACAGGAGCTCCTGGTGCTGGCCCCGCCCACGCTGGAGGAGCTCGGGCACCAGGAGCGCGCCAACACCCGCGCGAACCTCAGGCGCGCTGCCGTGATCGCGGTCCCGCTGCTGCTGGTCGGGGCCGGTGCCGGCGTCTATCTGGGGACGACCGGCGACGACGCCGAGCCGACCGGGTCGGAAGACGGCCCGCTCGGGAACGCCGCGATCTCCCGGGAGGCGAACCCCGCGCCCGGCGTCGTCTGGTACGCCGACGGGCAGCTCCACCTCGACCACACGGTGCTCGAGGTCGAGGGGCTCAAGGACATGACCAGGATCGGGGCCGGCGTCGTGTACGGCGACGACGAGGGCCGCGTCGTCTTCGCCGCGGACGACGGCAGCCGGGAGGTGCTCGGCCACAAGGACCCCGACGTCCCGGTGGCGGCCACCGACGAGACCGGCTGGGCCGCCTGGGTCGACACCGAGGACGACCGACCGACGTTGATGGTCAAGGAGGCCACCACCGGCAACGAGGTGTCGGCGACCGAGGTGGACGCCGATGCTCAGGTCGTGGCGGTGGACGGCGACACCGTCTACTACCTCGACTCCGCGGGCGCGCACCTGCTGATCCCGGGCAGCAGCCCCGTGGTCCAGCCGGTCAGCCCGCCAGGGCTCCTCGACGTCCGCTCCCGGATCCGCGCCTTCCAGGTCGACGAGCAAACGATCGAGGTCGCCCAGTCCTTCTTCCGCGTCGTGTACCAGGTCCCGGGGCAGGGTGCCGAGCTGTCACCGGACGGCAACCTCGTGGCGACCCGGCTGCCGGGCACGGACCAGGTCGCGCTCTACGACACCCGCTCCGGCGAGGAGCTCCCGAACGACGTACCCGACGGCGACCATGTCGTCACCTACGCGCCGGGCTCCCGGCTCACCGTGACGTACGTCGTCGCGCCCGCCAGCCAGACACCCGGGAGCGAGCTCGAGCTCCGCACCTGCGACCTCGCCATCGCGCAGTGCGTGGTCGCCGCCCGGATCCCCGCCCGGGGCGGCACGCCGGTGCTGGCACGCTGAGTGACATGGGAGACCCTCACCAGTTCCGCCAGGTCGACGTCTTCGGCTCCGGCCCGCTGACCGGCAACCCGGTCGCGGTCGTCCACGACGCCGACGACCTCGACGACGCCCAGATGCAGCTGTTCGCGCAGTGGACCAACCTGTCCGAGACGACGTTCCTGCTGCGCCCCACCAGCGCCGACGCCGACTACCGGCTGCGCATCTTCACGGCCAGCCGGGAGCTGCCGTTCGCCGGCCACCCGACGCTCGGCAGCGCGCACGCATGGCTCGAGGCGGGCGGCACTCCGCGGGGCGCGGACATCGTCCAGGAGTGCGAGGCCGGCCTGCTCACCGTCCGCCGCGGTGACTGGCTGGAGTTCCGGGCACCACCGCTGCTTCGGGAGGGTCCGGTCGAAGAAGCCGACCTGGCCACGATCACCGGGATCCTCGGCATCAGCACCGGCGACGTCGTCGACGCGAGGTGGCTGGACAACGGCCCGGGCTGGGTCGGCCTGCTTCTCGCCGACGCGCACGACGTCCTGGCGCTCACCCCCGACCGGGGCCGGCTCGACGGCTGGGACATCGGCGTGGTCGCCCCGTGGCGCGACGGCGGCTCAGATGCAGACGTCGAGGTGCGCGCGTTCGACTCCTCCACCGAGGACCCGGTCACCGGCAGCCTCAACGCCGGCCTCGGCCAGTGGCTGGCCGGAACCGTGTTCCCCGAGCAGTACGTCGCGGCGCAGGGCACCGCGATCGGCCGCCGCGGCCGGGTGCACGTGAGGCGGGAGGGGAGCACGGTGTGGGTGGGAGGCGACACCCGCACGACGCTGCGCGGGGAGGCCTCGATCGGCGACTAGGTTCGGGGTGTGCAGCAGTACCTCGACCTCCTCAGCCGCGTCCTCGACGAGGGCGTCGAGAAGTCCGACCGCACCGGCACCGGGACGCGCTCGGTCTTCGGCCACCAGATGCGCTTCGACCTCACCGCGGGCTTCCCGCTGGTCACCACCAAGAAGGTGCACACCCGCTCGGTGTTCGCCGAGCTGCTCTGGTTCCTGCGCGGCGACACCAACGTGAAGTGGCTCCAGGACCGCGGCGTCACGATCTGGGACGAGTGGGCCGACACCGACGGCGACCTCGGGCCGATCTACGGCTACCAGTGGCGCTCGTGGCCGACCCCCGACGGCCGGCACGTCGACCAGATCGCCCAGGTCGTCGACCAGATCCGCGCCAACCCCGACTCCCGCCGTCACATCGTCAGCGCCTGGAACGTCGCCGACATCCCCGACATGGCGCTGGCGCCCTGCCACACGATGTTCCAGTTCTACGTCGCTCCCCAGGAGGACGGGCCCGGGCGGCTGAGCTGCCAGCTCTACCAGCGCTCGGCCGACGTCTTCCTCGGCGTGCCGTTCAACATCGCGTCCTACGCCCTGCTCACCCACATGGTCGCCCAGGTCGCGGGCCTCGAGGTCGGCGACTTCGTGCACACCATGGGCGACGCGCACCTCTACCTCAACCACCTCGACCAGGCCCGGCTCCAGCTCACCCGCGACCCGCGGCCGCTGCCGACGCTGCGGCTCGACCCGTCGGTCACCGAGCTCGACGCGTTCGACCTCGAGCACATCGAGATCGACGGCTACGACCCCCACCCCGGCATCAAGGCACCCATCGCCGTATGAGTCCACGATGACGGTGACCCTGATCGCCGCCGTCGCCCGCAACGGCGTGATCGGCGCCGACGGCGGCATCCCGTGGCGAGTGCCCGGCGAGCAGCGCGTCTTCAAGGACGCGACGATGGGCCACACGCTCGTGATGGGCCGGGCGACCTACGACTCCATCGGCCGCCCGCTGCCCGGCCGCACCACGATCGTGCTCACCCGTGACCCGGACTGGCGTGCCGAGGGCGTGACGACCGCGGCCTCGATCGAGGAGGCACTGGCGCTCGCCGAGGGCGACGTCTACGTCGCCGGGGGAGCGGCGGTCTACGAGGCCGCGCTGCCGTACGCCGACGAGCAGCTCCTCAGCGAGATCGACCTCGAGCCCGAGGGCGACACGTTCTACCCGGCGTTCGACCGCGACGAGTGGCGGGAGGTCGAGCCGCGAGCACCACGAGGGGTTCGACGTCGTGCGGCTGCAGAAGACCTGACGGGTGGACTCGCGGGTAGCCGTGGTTTTTGGTCTACCCGGTGGACCAAAGCCCACAGCTGGCGTTTTCCACAGCGTTGCGGGCGACAGGTGACTCAAGAACCGCGCCGGGAATCGTGACTGCATGACCGAGGCGCCTGTGCCGGGGCTCGACCACGAGGCCCTCGTCGAGCTCTTGGTCCGGCAGGACGGTGTCGTCTCGCGCATGCAGCTGGTCGAGCTCGGCGCCCTGCCGCATGAGATCGCGCGGATGGTCCGGCGGAGGGAGCTCGTGCGCGTGCACCGTGGCGTGTTCGTCAACCACACCGGCCCCTTGTCTCGAGTGCAGCGGGAGTGGGCGGCGGTTCTCGTGCACTGGCCGGCCGCGCTGACCGGAAAGTCCGCGCTCCCCAGACCGGACTCCGACGAAGCCATTCACGTGGCGGTCGACATCTCCCGCACTCCCCGGCGAGTCAAGGGCGTGGTGGCGCACCGCACCACCGGATTCGAGGCGCGAGTCATCTGGGTGAACAGTCCACCGCGGATCCGGATCGAGCATGCCGCGATAGACGTGGCCGCGGCCCACCACCCAGAACCGGTCGCGATGTTCCGCACACTGCGGTCACGCAAGATGTAGCCATGGAGCTCCGGGTCTTCACCGAACCTCAGCAGGGCGCGACCTACGACGACCTGCTTCGGGTGGCGCGGGAGTCGGAGCGGCTCGGATTCGGGGCGTTCTTCCGCTCCGACCACTATCTCGCGATGGGTGGGGACGGGCGGCCCGGACCCAGCGACGCGTGGGTGACCCTGGCGGGCCTGGCGCGCGACACCAGCACCATCCGGCTCGGCACGCTGATGACGAGCGCGACGTTCCGGCACCCCGGACCGCTCGCCATCTCTGTGGCGGGCGTCGACCAGATGAGCGGCGGCAGGGTCGAGCTGGGCATCGGGGCGGGGTGGTACGACGCCGAGCACTCGGCGTACGGGATCCCCTTCCCGGACACCCGTGAGCGGTTCGACATCCTGGAGGAGCAGCTCGCCGTGGTCACCGGTCTCTGGTCGAGCACCGGCGACTTCTCGTTCGAGGGCAAGCACTACCGCGTCGTGGACTCGCCCGGGCTGCCCAAGCCCGTCCAGGAGAAGCCGCCGGTCATCATCGGTGGCCGCGGCGCCAAGCGGACGCCGGCGCTGGCGGCCCGCTACGCCGACGAGTTCAACCTGCCGTTCGTTCCGTTCGAGGAGGGACTGCCCCAGAACGACCGCGTGCGCCGGGCCTGCGAGGCCCTCGGCCGGGACCCGGCGACGATGCGGTTCTCCAGCGCGCTCGTGCTCTGCGTCGGTGCCGACGAGGCGGAGGTGCGCCGCCGCGCCGAGGCGATCGGCCAGGACGTCCGACACCCTGCGGCGGGACCAGCTGGGCGGCACGGTGGCCGAGGTGGTCGACAAGATCGGTCGCTACGCCGAGTCCGGCCAGACCCGCCTCTACCTCCAGACGCTCGACCTCGACGACCTCGACCACCTGGCCCTGGTCGCCGCGGAGGTCGCGCCGCACGTCTGAGCGGCGACGTCGATATCCTGATCCCATGACCGTCTCGCCCTCCGCTCCGTTCGGCCGCGTGCTCACCGCCATGGCGACGGCGTTCAAGGACGACGGGTCGGTCGACCTCGACGGGACCGCCCGGATCGCCCAGCACCTCGTCGACCACGGGCACGACGGCGTCGTGGTCTCCGGGACGACGGGGGAGTCTCCGACGACCACCGTCGCCGAGGACGGCGAGATCCTGGCCGCGGTCAAGGACGCCGTGGGCGACCGGGCCAGCGTGGTCGCCGGCGTGGGCACCAACTCGACCGCACACTCGCTCGAGCTCGCCCAGCAGGCCCAGAAGATCGGCGCCGACGGGCTGCTCCTCGTGACGCCGTACTACAACAAGCCCGGCCAGGCCGGCGTCCTGCACCACTTCCGGACCGTCGCCGAGGCGACCAACGTCCCGGTCATGCTCTACGACGTCCCGAGCCGCACCGGCACCACCATCTCGCTGGAGACGTACGCCGCCGCGAAGGAGATCGACACGGTCGTCGCGGTCAAGGACGCCGTCAACGACTTCGTGCGTGGCGTCAAGCTTCGCGAGCTGGGCTACGCCATCTACTCCGGCGACGACGCCAGCAACCTCGGCTGGCTGGCCCACGGCGCGGCCGGGTTCGTCTCGGTCGTCGGCCACGTCGCGGGCAACCAGACGCGGGCGATGCTCGAGGCCTTCGAGGCCGGTGACCACGCCGAGGCGCTCGCGATCTTCACCCGGCTCCTGCCCGCGATCGATGCCGTGATGGGCGTCCCCAACTACGGCGCCACCACCGCCAAGGCCGGCCTCCAGCTGCTCGGCGTGCTCGACAACCGCAACGTCCGCGGCCCGCTCGTGCCGCTCGACGACGACGAGGTCGCCGCGCTCCGGGTCGGCCTCGAGGCGTCCGGCCTGCTCTGAGCCACCTGCCGACCCAGAGGTAGCTCTCACCGAAAGAGCGACCGGCCCCATCCACGAGGGACGGGGCCGGCCGAGTGCTCAGAAGCGCATCAGCTCTTCTTGCGCTTCACCTTCACCACGAAGTCACCCTCGCTCGCGGCGATGGTCGCCGAACCGAGGTACTTCGCGGTCAGGGTGTTCTTGCCCTTCTTGAGCTTCTTGGCCTTCTTCTTGGAGATCTTGATGGTCACCTTGCCGTTCGCACCGAGGGTCCCGGTGCCGAGCAGCTTGGAGCCCTTGTAGATCTCCACCGTCCCGGTCGGAGTGGCGCCGGAAGCGCTCACCGCGACCTTGACGTCGAAGGGCTTGTTCCTCGCGACCCGCTTCGGGTCCGCCGAGGCGCTGGTGGTCGACGCGAGCTTGGTCACCGCGTCACAGGTGGTGACCATGATGTTGTCGACGTACCAACCGTCGAGCCCGCCGCAGCCGTCGCGACCCATGTCGAACCGGAGTCGCAGCTGGTCACCGGCCTTCACACCGATCTTGGCCAGATCGATGATCGTGGTGCCCCACGACCCGGTGGGGATGCCACCGTCGGTACCGGTGAAGCCCAGCTCACCGCCGAGCGGGTTGGTCGGCTGAAGCTGGTTGTTGTAGGCGTTGAACAAGAACGCCTGGGTCGGGATCTGCGTGAAGGCGCCCTCGTTGAGGCTCACCTTGACGTTGCCGCCGTCGTAGAGGAGCTCGGTGGCCACGTAGTGCTCGAAGGACAGCTTCGGCGCGTTCAGCGCGGTCGGCATCGTGATCACGGGACTGATGATGGAGTCTCGCGAGGACCAGTCACCGGCGGCCTCGCTGCAGTCACCCAGATCGTCGTCATCCACCCCCCGAGCCACACCACCGGTGTGTGCGCCCGGCGGAGTGGAGTCGGCCACCCACGGGCTGCTGCCGCCACCTGGGAAGACGACCTCGGACTCCTTCTCCCAACCGGCCAGACCGTCCTCGAAGGCCTCCTTGTAGACGGTCTTCGTCGGGCCCGTGCCGCACAGGGCGGGAGCGCCCTGCTTGAGCAGCGGCTGGAAGTTGCACTGCACCGGCTCCGTGCGCAGCTGGGTTGCTGCGATGGCCGACGTCACCGCCGCGCAGTCGGTCGGCGTGATCGACGCGGTCGGTGTCGGTCCGGCTGCCGGGGTGATGTCCATCTCGTTGATGATCTCCCCGGTCAGCTCGGTGCACGAGGCTTCCAGGCTGTCGGCCAGCACCGCGAAGTCGGACAGCGGGCCGAGGTGGGCGGTCTGCGCCTGCCAGAACAGGTTGGCCGCCTTGTCGAGCCCGATGGCCGGCACGTTGACGCCGTTGTAGTTGCCGCCGTCCACCATCAGGGCGTAGGTGTGGTTGACCACGCCGGAGTTGCTGTGGACGCCGCCGGAGTCATCGGGCGTGCAGTGGTACTCCGCGTCGGTCACCTTGGCCGGGTCGCCGTAGCAGTTCGGGTTCCACATGTCGCGGATCGCACCGCCGAAGGCCGGGTCGGACTTCGGCGGACAGCCACCGGTAGGAGTTGTCGACCGGATCGGTGCCGATGCTGCGCATCGTGGCGTTGACGCCGGTCGCGGCCTTGATCGCCGCACCCTTGTCCATGGTGATCATCAGGCCCGGGATGTTCGCCGACCCGGACATCGGGGTCGGCGGGCCGGCGATGTTCTGGCCCACGATGATGCCTGTGGCGCCAGCCGCCTCGGCGAAGTCGGCCTTGACGTCGAAGGTGCAGCCGCCCCTGTCGACGTAGACGAAGTTGCCCGCCACAGCGCCAGGGTTGGTGAGGGCGGTGCAGCCGTTGAGCGGCGCACCTACGACCACGTCATCGGTGAAGCCCGGGTTGCCGATCACCGGCCCGAACCCCGCGGGAGCCGCGTCGCAGTGCCCGGCGATGGGCGCAGGAGTGTTGATGTTCAGCTCGACGTCGGCCCGGGTGAACGCCGAGCACTGCCCGACGGTCCGGGGTCCGTCCGGCACCTCGTTCATCCGGGAGTTGATGATGTCGACGGTCTCGCCCCAGATGTCGGAGTAGGCCTCGTTCATCGCGCCCGGCTGCCACTGGTAGACCAACCCAGAGGTGTACTCGGTGTAGGCGTGGCCCCACTCGTGGGAGACCGTGTCGTCCGAGGTGACGCCGTCGCAGTAGTTGGTGGTGACGCCGTTCCAGTTGGCGTTGGGGCACGCGATGGTCGGGTCGTTGTTGACGGTCCGCATGACCGACCCGTCGTTGTCATAGGAGTCGTAGTCGAAGGCGTTCTGGTAGAGCCAGTAGGACTCCCCGGTGCCGAGCACCTCGTTCTCCTGGTCGACGTTGAGGGTGCCCGGGAGGGCGTCACCTTCTTCCCAGACCAGGTTGGCCGGGGCGAAAGCCCCCTCGTAGAGCTCGCGCTCGAGGGCGTTGTCGATCATCGAGTAGCGGTTGACGACCTTGCCGGTGTTGGCGTCGACGAAGACCATGTCGCGCACGTTGCGCTGGTTCGACACCTCGACGGCGTAGGCCAGGACGTTGGCGCCGAGGACGCCTCGGATCGCGCCCTCCCGGTAGACGTACAGCTTCGTGGAGGCTGCCTTGATGCCCGTCAGGTCGGTCGTCGCGTCCGAGCCCGGCGGGGACTTGCGCACCGCGGCCAGCGCGCGCTCGGCCGCCTGAGCGGCGGACAGCCGGGTGGCCACTCCGCCCTTGAGGTCAGGGGCGACGAAGCCGTTGACCGAGGTGAGCTGACCGGACTTGTCGATCTGCGCGTGCAGCTCGCCGCCGAAGACGGGGACGCCCTGGTAGGACTGGGCGAACTCGACCGTCCATCCGTAGGCGGTCTTGCGCACGTCGGACTGGGTGAGCTGGTCGGCCGTCGCGCCGAACACGCCGGCGTACTTGTCGAGGTAGGCACGAACCTTGGCCCCCGCGTCCTGCGCGGACGTTGCCGAGGTGCCCGGCATCAGGTCGTCGTTCGACCGGAGGAACGCGACCTCACCAGTGGCCTGGTCGCGGCTGGCGAACACCTCGCCCTTGGCCTCATCGCGAATCTGCGAGACGAGCGAGTCGTCGGCACGGGCGGCAGCGACGGGAGCCGCGGCCGAGGACGACAGGAGCGGGGCTGCGGACAGCCCGGCCCCGAGCAGCGCAAGGCAGAGGCCCTGCTTGAGGAATTTCACGAGAGTTAGCCTCCGAGCAGAAGATTTACGACGAATAGGCAGTCGGTCATCCGCTGGGAAGTGCACCCCGAAGGCGCCCGAACACCTGAGCGCACCCTAAGCACCGGACCACCCCCCGTAAACCCTTGGATGATGAGAACTTCAGAGGCCCACCGGGGGGCCTGTGACGGGTGTGGCTGGTGGGACGGCGGCAGGAAATCGTCCTGTCGGGTCCTGCGTACGAAGAGGGGCCCGGCCGCCGTGGCCGAGCCCCTCGCGCGCCGTCGTCGCTACGGCGTCAGTGCCGCCTCAGCGGCGGTGCACCTGGTACCACCCCTGGTGGTGCCGGTGGTGGTGCCCGTGGTGCTTGCGGTGGTGCTTGCGGTGGCGCCCGGCCTTCACCTTCACCGTCACCGTCGTGCTGCCGGTGAACCCGTAGCTGTCGGTCACCGAGAGGGTCACGCGGTACTTGCCGGCCGACCTCGCCTTGAACGAGAAGCTGGTGCCGGTGCCGCTCTTGGTGTGCTGGCCGCGCTTCACCGTCCAGCTGAAGCCGGTCAGGCTGCCGCCCGGGTAGGGGTCGGTCGAGCCGGATCCGTCGAAGGTCAGCTTCTTCCCGCGCTTCACCTTCTTGTGGGTCACGACTGCGGTCGGGGCCAGCGGCTTGAACGACGCCAGGCCGTTGGGGGTGCCGACGCCGGTCGAGCCGTCGTACCCGCTGGCCGCGTTGCAGGCCCGCGACCCGGCCGCCCGGGTGGCGGTCGCGCCCACCCACTGGCAGTCCAGGATCCCCGCACCCGTGGTGTTCGGCGAGGTCGACGCGAAGAACGCCGCGCAGTTCTGCGCGGTGAGCCCGTCGCAGATGCCGATGCCGCCGGAGGCCACGTCGTAGAGCGAGCCCGGGTCGGACTTCTGGTGGCCGTAGAGGGTCAGCGCCGGCCGGGGCACGCCGTGCCCGCCGCCGGCCATCGCGAACATCGCGGCGATCAGCGGGGAGGACAGCGAGGTGCCGCCGAAGGTGCCCCACGGGTGCAGCGGGTCGCTGGCCGAGTAGGTGTCGTAGATGTCGTAGCCGGTCAGGGGGTCGGCCAGCGCAGCGACGTCGGCGGTCAGCCGCTTGTCGCCGCACGCGGTCTGCGCCCAGCCCTTCGTCGCGAGCTGCCAGGCGGGCGCGGCGTACTCGGTGCTGCAGCCGCCGCCGCTGGCGAAGAGCGACTCGCCCCGGAACCGCGCGGTGAGCCCGGCCTGCCCGTTGCTGTTCCACGAGACCTCGGCGGCCCGGGTGCCGTCGTCGTTGAGCTGCAGCGTCGTGCCGGCCGTGGCCACGACACCGGGGAACGACGCCGGCGTGGACGGCGCGTTGTCCGACGGATCGCCGTTGAAGTAGTTGTCGTAGTCGTAGTAGCCGTCGTCTCCGGTGGACGCGGTGATCACGACACCGGGGTGGTTGAACGCCGCCTGGACCGCGGGGTCGGTCTCGTCGTCGGGACCGCCCGGGTCGGAGCCCTCGGCGCCGCCGTAGCTGTTGCTCACGACGGTCGCGCCGTGCGAGACGGCGGTGTTGACGCCGACGGCGAGGTCCTCGAAGTTCGAGGTGTTCGTCTCGACGAGCACGATCCGGCAGGTGTGGCAGATGCCGCGCACCGCCTCGAGGTCGAGGGCGATCTCGCCGGCCCAGCCGACCTCCTCGTCGGTCGGCGGAGTGCTGTTGGTCGGCGGCGCCCCGCCGTCCTGGCCGATCTTCTGGAACGACGTCGCGGTCTCGGCCGGCAGGCCGTACTGCGCGTCGAAGGCATTCAGGTCCGTCAGCGCGTCCGGGTTGTCGTGCGCGTCGACGATGCCGACCACCTGGCCGGGCGTCGGCGTGTTGGGGTCGACGGAGTACGCCGAGGCGAGGTTGCCCGGCGTGAACCCGCCCGCAGGACCGGCGTCGCTCACGGTCGGCTGCACGGCGATGGCGCCGTCCGTGCCCTTGGCGACCTTGATCCGCTGGAGGGTCATGCAGTGCGCGTGACCTGACGAGGCGGTGGCGCAGGTCGGCACCACCTTGTAGTACTGCGTCCCGTCGCCGGCGGCGGTGGCCGGGGACGAGAGCGCGGCGCCGATGAGGGCGCCTGTCGCGGCGGCGACGAGGACCGCGCGGGACAGTCTCTTGTGCTTCACATCCACTCCTGCGCGACCGCTCTCCTGGCGCGCGCTGTGCGTCGCCACGTCGGTCGCCGCAGCCACCCTCGGCCGCACCGTTGCTCTAGTCAACTAGTTGGCAGGATGCGGGCAGCGCGCGTGCAGGGGTGGCAATCCCGACACGCACAATTAGGGCGGGTCCCGCCGCCCCAGCGGCGCCAGCGCCGCCCAGCCCGCACGATGGCGGTGTTGCCAGCGCTCGAAAGACGCCCAGTCTGCCTTCGCGCCGGCGCCTTGCCCTCGCACGACCTGGACGACGCTGGCATCCGCCGGTGCGGCAGGACACGCCCTATGGGGTCCCTGTGACTGGAGTGACGATTGCCTAGGGTGTTGACGTGGCGACCCGTACGTCTTCCCCGCCGGGTTCGCGGAGCAGGGCCGGTTCTTCGGAGCGGTCCTCGACGACGCGAGCGCGGAGTACCCGGAAGCAGAGCAGAACCGCGTCGAGCAAGAAGAAGAAGCCGACGCGGAAGCCGGCCGCGCGCAAGGGATCCGGAGGCAGGGGAGCATCGACCCGCAACCGGCGCCCGGCGCCCCGCGCCGTCCGCACCGGCAGGGGGCCCATCGCCCGGCTCTTCGACACCGTCTTCCGGGGCGTCGCCGCCGTCTGGCTAGCGGTCGCGCACGGCATCGGCGCGGTCGCCCGCGGGATCGGCCACGGCGCTCGCGACCTCGAGCCCGAGCACCGCCGCGACGGCGTCGGTCTCTTCATCTTCGCGCTGTCGGTCATCAGCGCCGCCGCGGTCTGGTTCCAGCTCGGCGGTCCGGTCATGGGCACGGTCCGCGTCGCGGTCACGGGCTCGGTCGGCAAGGTCGGCTGGCTGGTGCCGCTGATGCTGCTCGTGGTCGGCTGGCGCAACCTGCGCGACCCGATCCGCAACGGCCCGGCCGGGCGGCAGGTCGTCGGCTGGAGCGCGCTCGGCCTGGGGCTGCTCGGCATCGTGCACGTCGCGGAGGGCAACCCCCAGCCGGTCTCCGGCGACGCCGGCCCGCTGCGCGAGGGCGGCGGCGCCGTCGGCTACGTCGTCTCCTCTCTCCTCCTCGACCTCCTCCGCACGCCGTACGTCGTGGTGCCGGTGCTGCTGCTCCTCTCCGTCTTCGGCGTCCTGGTCATCACCGCCACTCCTCTCTACCAAGTCCCGCGACGGCTGGCCGCGGCCCGCGACCGGGCCCTGGGCCGCGAGCCCCGCGCAGACGACGAGACCGCGACCCGGCCGACGCGCGGCCGCGGGCGGCGTACCGACCTCGACGAGACCGGCGAGATCGACCCGCTCATGGGTGACCCGGCCTACGACAGCCCGCTGCTCGGGGACCGCGAGCGCCGCCGGCGCCGCCGCAAGAACCTCGCGGACACCGACACCAACATCGAGGACACCCAGGCGAGCGGCATCGAGCCGGTGGCGGTGGCCGACGCGGTCGCCGACCCGGTGGCGGACACCGCGTCCGACCTCGAGCCCCCGCCGCACGCGCCGCTGCCCGAACGGGTCGAGCAGCTCGCGCTGTCCGGCGACGTCGTCTACCACCTGCCCGGCAACGACATGCTCAAGCCCGGATCGCCGCACAAGGCGCGCTCCAAGGCGAGCGACGAGGTGGTCGGCCGGCTCACCACGGTGCTCGACGAGTTCGGCATCGACGCGCAGGTGACCGGCTACACGCGTGGCCCGACGGTGACCCGCTACGAGGTGGAGCTCGGGTCAGCGGTCAAGGTCGAGAAGGTCACCGCCCTCTCCAAGAACATCGCGTACGCCGTGGCCTCGGCCGACGTCCGGATCCTCAGCCCGATCCCGGGCAAGTCCGCGATCGGTATCGAGATCCCCAACGTGGACAAGGAGATCGTCTCCCTCGGTGACGTGCTGCGTTCCGGCACCGCGCGTGGCGACCACCACCCGATGGTCTGCGGCCTCGGCAAGGACGTCGAGGGCGGCTTCGTGGTGGCCAACCTCGCCAAGATGCCGCACCTGCTGGTCGCCGGCGCCACCGGCTCGGGCAAGTCGAGCTTCATCAACTCGATGGTCTCCTCGATCCTGATGCGCTCCACGCCGGACGAGGTCCGGATGATCCTCATCGACCCCAAGCGGGTCGAGCTGAACGCCTACGAGGGCGTCCCGCACCTGATCACCCCGATCATCACCAACCCGAAGAAGGCCGCGGAGGCGCTGGCCTGGGTCGTGCGCGAGATGGACATGCGCTACGACGACCTCGCCAACTTCGGCTTCCGGCACATCGACGACTTCAACAAGGCGGTGCGCTCCGGCAAGGTGAAGGTGCCGCCGGGCAGCGAGCGCGAGCTCACTCCCTACCCGTACCTCCTCGTCATCGTCGACGAGCTCGCCGACCTGATGATGATCGCGCCGCGCGACGTCGAGGACGCCATCGTCCGCATCACCCAGCTGGCCCGCGCGGCCGGCATCCACCTGGTGCTCGCGACGCAGCGACCCAGCGTCGACGTGGTCACCGGACTCATCAAGGCCAACGTGCCGTCGCGGCTGGCCTTTGCGACCTCGTCGCTGGCCGACAGCCGGGTCATCCTCGACACGCCCGGCGCCGAGAAGCTGGTCGGCCAGGGTGACGGGCTGTTCCTGCCGATGGGTGCGTCCAAGCCGGTGCGCGTCCAGGGCTCGTGGGTGACCGAGGCCGAGATCCACGCGGTCGTGAAGCACTGCAAGGGCCAGCTCGAGCCGAACTACCGCACCGACGTCACCGCACCGGCCGCCACCAAGCGCGACCTGGACGACGACATCGGCGACGACCTCGAGCTGGTGATCCAGGCCGTCGAGCTCGTGGTCTCCACCCAGTTCGGCTCGACGTCGATGCTGCAGCGCAAGCTGCGGGTCGGGTTCGCCAAGGCCGGCCGGCTGATGGACATCCTCGAGAGCCGTGGCGTGGTCGGCCCGAGCGAGGGCTCGAAGGCACGCGACGTGCTGGTCAAGCCGGACGAGGTGGACGCCGTGATCATGACGCTGCAAGGAGAGCTGTGATGACCGACCTCCTGAGCCCCGAGACCGACCTGGTGGACACCGCCGAGCGACCGGCGGTGGCCGACCGTCCCGAGCACCCGGGCTGGGCGAGCATCCCCGACGAGCCGGAGGCCGACGAGGTCATCATCCGGCGCAACGGCCGCATCTCGGTGGTGCTGGCCGGCGTCAGCGCGCTGCTGTCCGCGGCCTACTTCGCCCGCGCGGTCACCGAGCTCGACCACGTCCTCGACTGGGCGCTCTGCCTCGGGCTGGCGGGGATCACCTGGGCCCACGTCTTCTCCTTCCTCGACTCCCGGATGCCGCTGCTGGTCGCGGACTCGCACGGCGTCCGGATCCGCCTCGGCCGGACCTGGCGCGGGATGGCGTGGGGCGACCTCGAGGAGGTCGAGTACACCGCGCGCCGCCACCTGGTCCGCGACGGCCGGCTGGTGCTGTTCCCCCGCGAGCTCGAGGGCGAGCTGGCGATGCTCGGCCCCGCCGGCCGCCGGCACGCCCGGCTCACCGACCGGATGCTGGGGGCGCCGTTCGCCATGCCGCTCGGCCTCACCACGCGGGTGCTCGGCGCCCACGGCGACCTGACCGGCGCACTGGCCCACCTCGCCGAAGGTCGCTGCGAGATCGTCGAGGTGGTGCCGGGTGCCGAAGACGAGGCGCGGCCCGAGGACTCCCGACAACTCGAGGGACGAACCCGAGAGTCGTCACGCCGCCGGCGGCCGCCGCGACGGTGGCGAGCCCGACCCCGAGCCCGCTGCGCGACCTACGTCCCGCGGTCCGCGCCGACCTCGAGCGCGACCGCGGCTGGGAGCCCGAGGCGACCCAGTCCATCGAGCTCCCGGCCATCCCGCACGCCGAGACGACGTTCGTCATCGACGACCTGGCCGCGCTCGAGACGGTCGACCCGGTGATCGGCCCGCAGCTTGCCGCCGCTCGCGAGCGGCTGCGGCTCTCGATCGACCAGCTCGCCGACCGGACCCGGATCCGCCCCCACGTCATCGAGGCGATCGAGATCGACGACTTCGCGCCGTGCGGAGGCGACTTCTACGCGCGTGGCCACCTGCGCACCCTGGCCCGGGTCCTCGGCGTCGACGTGGCGCCGCTGCTCGCGACCTACGACGACAAGTACGCCGACGCGCCGATCGACCCTCGACGGGTCTTCGAGGCCGAGCTCGCCACCGGCCGGGGCGGCCCGATCCGCGGCACGCGGGGTGGACCGAACTGGTCGGTGATCGTGGCCGCCGTGATGACGGTCGTCCTGGCCTGGTCGGTGGCCCGGCTGGTGATGGACCAGCCGACGACGGCCTCGCCGTCGTCGCCGAGCCTGGCCGACGGGTCGGCCGGGCTGACCAGTGGCGGCCAGGCCGCGGCGCCGGTCCCGGTCGTGCTCACCGCCGCCGGCGGTGGCGCGCACGTCGTGGTCCGCGACGGCACCGGCAAGGTCGTCTTCACCGGCTCGCTCGCCTTCGGCCAGAACCGCACCCTGCAGGTCTCGCCGCCGGTCCGGATCCAGTCCACCGACGGCTCGCTCGAGGTGAGCGTCGACGGCCAGGACCACGGCGCGATCGGCAAGACCGGCCAGCCCGCGCAGGACGTCTTCACCGGCTGACGGTGGCTGAGGTGCGAGGCCGTTCACGGCCGAGCCTCGAAGCCGGGTGAGCCGGGGCTGGAAGGCGACGACGGTGGTTGGCTTCCAGCGTGGGCTGCGGAGGCTTCGAGGCTCAGGCGCAGAGCGCCTTCGCACCTCAGCCAGCGTTGGCACGATTCGCGCTCCCATCCCGGGGTCGGCACACTCGACTCGGGTGAGTTCGCAGCCGTCGGTCGCCCTGGTGACGCTGGGCTGCGCTCGCAACGACGTGGACTCCGAGGAGCTCGCGGGCCGGCTGGCCGCCGACGGGTTCCGGCTCGTCGACGACCCGGCCGCCGCCGACACCGTGCTGGTCAACACCTGCGGCTTCGTCGAGCAGGCCAAGAAGGACAGTGTCGACGCGCTGCTCGAGGCCGCCGACCTGAAGGGCGAGGGGCACGGGC
Source organism: uncultured Actinomycetota bacterium (assembly GCA_963798045.1). Taxonomy (GTDB): domain Bacteria; phylum Actinomycetota; class Actinomycetes; order Propionibacteriales; family Nocardioidaceae; genus Nocardioides. Next base: position 243,978 of record CAWCSB010000031.1, on the reverse strand, counting down.
CGCAGTCGGTCGTCGCGGTCGGCTGCCTGGCCGAGCGGTACGGCGCCGAGCTGGCCGAGTCGCTGCCCGAGGCCGACGCGGTGCTCGGCTTCGACGACTACCCCGACATCGCAGCCCGGCTGCGCTCGATCGTCGCGGGGGAGAAGCAGCACCCGCACACGCCCCAGGACCGGCGCCGGCTGCTGCCCATCTCGCCCGCCGACAGGCAGAGCGACCGAGCCTCGGCCCCGGTCGCCCCGCGGTCCCGGCTGACCACCGGGCCGATGGCCCCGCTGAAGCTGGCATCCGGCTGCGACCGGCGCTGCACCTTCTGCGCGATCCCGACGTTCCGCGGCTCCTTCGTGAGCCGGCGGCCCACCGACGTCCTCGACGAGGCCCGGTGGCTGGCCGCCGACGGCGTGCGCGAGCTGTTCCTCGTCAGCGAGAACTCCACGTCGTACGGCAAGGACCTCGGCGACCTCCGGCTCCTCGAGACCCTGCTGCCGGAGCTGGCGTCCATCGAAGGAGTCGAGCGGGTCCGCGTCTCCTACCTCCAGCCGGCCGAGCTGCGGCCCGGGCTGCTCGAGGCGATCGCGACCACGCCGGGTGTCGCGCCGTACTTCGACCTCTCCTTCCAGCACGCCAGCAACGCCGTGCTCCGCCGGATGCGCCGCTTCGGTGACCCCGAGAGCTTCCTCGGCCTGCTCGACCAGGTCCGGTCGCTCGCACCGGAGGCCGGCATCCGCTCCAACGTCATCGTCGGCTTCCCCGGCGAGACCGAGCAGGACCTCGACACGCTCTGCGACTTCCTGGTCGCCGCCCGGCTCGACGTGGTCGGGGTGTTCGGCTACTCCGACGAGGACGGCACCGAGGCCGAGACGTACGACGACAAGCTCGACGCCGACGAGGTCCGCGCCCGGACCGCGCGGGTCTCCGACCTGGTCGAGGAGCTGACCTCGCAGCGGGCCGAGGAGCGGGTCGGCGAGGACGTCGTCGTCCTCGTCGAGGACCTCACCGATGGTGAGGTCGTCGGCCGGACCGCGGCGCAGGGCCCGGAGGTCGACGGCACCACCACCCTGCTCGGCTCAGACGCCCGGGTCGGTGACCTGGTGCCGGCCCTCGTGATGAAGAGTGACGGCGTGGACCTGGTGGCGAGCCCGCGGTGACCGATCCCCAGGCCCCGGCCGCGAGGCCGAGCAACCTCAACCTGCCGAACATCCTCACCACCTTGCGGATCGTGCTGGTGCCGTTCTTCGGCGCCGCGCTGCTGGTGGACGCCGGCGAGTCCGTCGCCTGGCGGCTGGCGGCGTTCGTGATCTTCGTGGTCGCGATGATCACCGACAAGATCGACGGCGACATCGCCCGCAAGCGGGGGCTGATCACCGACTTCGGCAAGATCGCCGACCCGATCGCCGACAAGGCGATGACCGGGATGGCCTTCGTGGGACTCGCTGTCGTCTTCGAGAGCCCCTGGTGGTGGGCGGTGACCATCGTGGTGCTGGTCCGGGAGTGGAGCGTGACGGTGCTCCGGCTCTCGGTGCTCAAGAAGGTGGTGATCGCCGCCGACAGTCTCGGGAAGCTCAAGACCACCTTCCAGGTGATCGGCTTGAGCGGCCTGGTGCTGCCGCTGCGCGACCAGGACCTGCCCGGCTGGATGGAGACGCCCGGCGAGCTCCTCTACTACCTGGCCGTTGCCTTCGTCGCCGTCGCGGTGGTCCTCACGCTGGTTTCGGGCGCCCAGTTCTTCTCGGGAGTGTGGAAGCAACGGCACGCACTGAGGGACGAACCGCAAAATGACCCGTCCTAGTCATTTCTGACCGTTCTTTCTTAGACAGGGCCTCCGGACTTGACGGGGTTCTGTTCGTCACCGAGAGTTCATCCACCTGCGCGCTCTCGGGCCGTCGGTATCACATACGGTTCCCACGCTCGGGACCGTCTGTAAACACATCGTCGACCTCGTTCGAGTCCCTTCCCCGCCTCGATGAAGTCGTCTCTCAACCCACCTTGGAGACTCTTCATGCGTTCTACCCGGTCGCACCGTCGCGCCCGCCTCGCCGCCGTCACCTCGGTGGCCCTGGCCTTCACCGGACTCCAGCTGTTCACCGCTCCAGCCGCGGAGGCGAACCCCGCCGGCACCGGGCTGGTGATCAAGGAGATCTACGGAGCTGGCGGCAATGCCAACGCCGTGTTCAACGCAGACTTCGTCGAGCTCTACAACCCGACGGGATCGCCGTTGGGCCTCAACGGGCTCACGCTGCAGTACCGGGCGAACAACAACAACGTGGGCGGGACACAGGCGCTGCCCAACGTCAACGTGGCGCCCGGCGGGCACTACCTGGTCCAGATGAGCGGGACAGGCGTGAACGGCGTCGCCCTGCCCGCGCCGGACCTGGTGGCATCTCCGGTGATCGGCATGGCTGGAAGCGGTGGTCAGGTCATCCTCGGGACGGGGACCGTCTTCCCCGCCGGCGACCTCGCGGGGAACGCGAGCATCACCGACATGGTCGGGGCCAACGGTGCCCCCAGCTTCGAGACCGCGGCCACGGCCTCCCAGGCGTCGGCGACGCAGTCGCTCAACCGCAACGCAACCGGGACTCGACACCGACAACAACCTCGCGGACTTCACCCTCGCGGCGCCTTCGCCGACGGGCTCCGTGGCGCCCCTCGCGCTGAGCAACCCCGGCACGCAGAACAGCGTCGAGGACACCGCGATCGCTCCGCTCAACCTCAGTGCTGTCGGCGGCACCCCGCCGTACACGTTCGACGCGACCGGCCTGCCGAACGGCCTCACGCTCGACACCAGCACCGGCGTGATCACCGGAACGCCCGACACCGCCTGGCACCAACAACGTCCAGGTCACCGTGACCGACGGCGCCCTGCCCACGGCGGGCACCGACACCGAGTCCTTCACCTGGTTCGTCAACGCCGCAGGCGTGGTCACGCCGATCGCCGACATCCAGGGCAGCACCGGCACCTCGCCGGTCGCCGGCGCGGTCCGGACCACCCAGGGCGTCGTGACGGCCCTCTACCCGGCCGGCGGCTTCAACGGCTTCTACATCCAGACCGCGGGCGCCGACGCGCACCCCGGGCGCCTCCGACGCGATCTTCGTGTTCACCCCGACGCTTCGACGACGCCACCCTCGCCATCGGTGACTCGGTCGAGGTGACCGGGACGGTCTCCGAGTTCGTGACCGTCAGGTCCCAACACGCTGACCGAGATCACCGCGACCACCGTGTCGGACATCGCCGTCGCTGGGCGCGGTGGTGGCCAACACGACGATCCCCGACAGCGACTGCGTGCTGGGCAGCTGCCCGTCGCTGGCCGCCAGCGACACCGCCAAGGAGGAGTTCGAGGGCGAGCTGTTCCAGCCCTCCGGCGACTACACGGTCACCGACGCCTACGACGGCTCGGCCACCAACCCGACCGGCACGGGCAGCTCCAGCAACTTCGGCGAGATCGGCCTGGCGGCCAACAGCGACCATCCCGCTGATCTCGCCGACCGAGGTGGTCGACGCCCAGAACACCGCCGGCATCAGTGACGCGCACGAGGTACAACAACCTCCACCGCGTGGTCCTCGACGACGGCTCCAGCCGGACCTTCTGGAACACCGCCAACAACGCCGACGCGCAGGACGACCCGCTCTCCTGGTTCACCCAGGACCACCAGGTCCGGGTCGGCGCCGCGGTCACCTTCCCGGAGCCGGTGATCCTCGAGAACCGGTTCGGCTGGAAGATCCAGCCGACCACCGATGGTCAACGGCGCGCCGAGCGCCGGACCAGCCGCAGTTCGAGCAGGACCGCCCGGCGACGCCCGTCGACGTCGGCGGTGACCTCAAGCTGGCCACCTTCAACGTGCTCAACTACTTCACCACCCTGGGCGTGGACTACGACGCCGGCCGGGCACCTGCACGTCCTTCCTCGACCGCGAGGACAACCCGATCGCGGTGAACAGCTGCGACGGCGACGGACCGCGCGGCGCCTGGAACGACGCAACTTCGAGCGCCAGCAGGACAAGATCGTGAACGCGATCAACACCATGGACGCCGACATCGTGTCCCTGGAGGAGATCGAGAACAGCCGCAAGGTCGACGACATCCCGAACCGCGACGAGGCGGTCGGCGCCTCGTCGCGGCCCTCAACGCGGACGCCGGCTCCACCCGTTGGGCCTTCGCGCCGTCCCCGGCCGAGGCGGACCTGCCGACCGAGGCCGAGGAGGACGTGATCCGCACCGGCGTTCATCTACAACCCGGACACCGTCGACCTGGTCGGGACGCTCGCAGATCCTGACCGGCGTGCCGGCGTTCTCCAACGCCCGTGAGCCGCTCGCCCAGGCGTTCAAGGCCGCGGGTGCGCGACGACGCCGACGGCTTCGCTGTCGTCGTCAACCACTTCAAGTCCAAGGGCAGCGGTGCCGACGACGGCACCGGCCAGGGCCTGGCCAACCCGGACCGGATCGCCCAGGCGCAGGCCCTCAACACCTTCGCCAACGACTTCGCGGCGGACGCGGGTGTCGACGCGGTCTTCCTGACCGGCGACTTCAACGCCTACAGCGAGGAGGACCCGGTCCAGGTCCTCACCGACGACCCGACCACCCCGTGGACGAACCTCGAGTCGACCGACGACCCGGAGGAGGAGAGCTACAGCTTCGACGGCTCGTCCGGCTCGCTCGACCACGTGTTCGCCAACGCGGCGGCCGACGACGCTGGTCACCGGCGTCGACATCTGGGAGATCAACGCCAACGAGACGGTGTTCAACCAGTACAGCCGCTACAACTACGTCGGCACGATTGCTCTACAACGACGGGCCGTTCAGCGCCTCGGACCACAACCCGGAGATCGTCGGCATCGACGTGCCCGACGTGGAGCCGACGACGCGGGACATCCAGATCCTGGGCACCAACGACTTCCACGGCCGGTCTCCAGCGTGACGGGGCCGGTCCACGGCCGGTGCGGCGGTGCTCGCGGGTGCGGTCAAGCAGCTCCGCGACGGCGAACCCGGACACGGTCTTCGCCGCGGCGGGTGACCTGATCGGTGCCTCGACGTTCGAGTCGTTCATCGCGAAGGACAAGCCGACGATCGACGCGCTCAACGAGGCGGGTCTCGAGGTCTCGGCGGTGGGCAACCACGAGCTCGACAAGGGCTACGACGACCTGGTGAACCGGGTGATGGCGCCCTACGACCCCGTCGACAACCCGTTCGGCGGCGCCGAGTGGCAGTACATCTCGGCCAACCTCCGCATGAACGACGACGACAGTCACGCAGTCCCGCCCTCCTGGACCAAGACCTTCGGCGACGTCGAGGTGGGCTTCGTCGGGGCGGTCACCGAGCACCTGCCAGAGCTGGTCTCGCCCGGCGGGATCTCGGACATCCACGTCACCGACATCGTGGACTGAGGTCAACGACGCGGCGGACGACCTCAAGGCCGGCGGCGCGGACGTGATCGTGCTGCTGGTCCACGAGGGAGCTGCCGGCACCGACTGCGCGACGATGGACGACGACCCGACCTCTGACTTCGGGACAGATCATCGCCGGCGTCGACGACAACATCGACGCGATCGTCAGCGGTCACACGCACCTGGCCTACGACTGCTCGTTCTCGGTGCCCGGCTGGGTCACGGACGGTCGCCCCGTGACGGAGCGTCCGGTGGTCTCGGCCGGCCAGTACGGCATGGCCCTGAACCAGCTGGTCTTCACCGTCGACACCGCGACGGGTGAGGTCCAGGCGAAGGACCAGGAGCTGCTCAACCTGCAGTCCTGCACGGCGAGCTGCACCCCTCCGGCCACGCCGGTCTGGACGCCGAACTACCCGGCCGACCCGGCCACGGCGACGATCGTGGCCGACGCTGTCGCGGCTGCGGCAGTGCTGGGTGCAGAGCCACTCGGCAACCTCGGGGGTCCGTTCTTCCGCGGCAAGCTCGCGGACGGGACCACGGACAACCGTGGCGCTGAGTCGACGCTGGGCAACCTGGTCGCGGAGGTCCAGAAGTGGGCCACCCGCAGCCCGGAGTCCGGTGAGGCCGAGATCGCGTTCATGAACCCGGGTGGTCTCCGCCAGGACATGACGGGCACTGGCACGGGCTCCTTCCCGCGGATCCTGACCTACCAGCAGGCCGCAGTGGTCCAGCCGTTCGCCAACACGTTGGTGAACATGGACCTGACCGGTGCCCAGATCAAGACCGTGCTGGAGCAGCAGTGGCAGGCCGCGGGCGCGTCGCGTCCGTTCCTCAAGCTGGGCATCTCGAAGGGGTTCACCTACACCTTTGACGACACCAGGCCGCAGGGTTCGCGGATCACCGGGATGTGGCTCGACGGCGCGCCGATCGCGCCTGCGACGACGTACTCGGTGACGGTGAACTCCTTCCTCGCCTCCGGTGGGGACGGGTTCTCGGAGCTGAACAACGGCGCCGGCAAGCAGGACACCGGCAAGACCGACCTGGAGGGGATGGTCGACTACATGGCTGCCTTCGGCAGCGGTGCCAACCAGGTCATGCCCGACTACAAGCAGAACGGTGTCGGGATCAGCTTCCCGGCCGGCGCTCCGGCGAGCTACCACCCGGGCGACCACGTCCTGTTCAACGTGTCGTCGTGGTCGATGACCCACCCCCTCGACGCCAAGGACACGGACCTCGTCGTCAAGGCCGGTGCCACCACCCTAGGCACGTTCGCGCTCGACAACGCCCCCCAAGGGGGCCTGCCCGGCTTCGACATCACGGGCAAGGCATCCGTCGATGTGGTGGTTCCGAACGGCACCACCACCTCGTTGACGCTGACCCTGAGCGGCGCCACGACGGGTACGACGAGCACCGTGACGGTGCCGATCAGCAAGTCGGCGTCGACCGTCGCGGCCGGTGACGTGTCGGTGGAGTACGGCTTGCCGGCGACCGTGACGGTGAACGTGGGGGCTCCCGCGGGAATCACCCCCACGGGCACGGTGACGGTCCGCAACGGTGCGGTGACCCTGGGCTCCGGCACGGTCTCGGGCGGGGTGGCGACGATCACCCTCCCGGCCAGGTCGCTGCCGCCGGGCGCCTCAGCACTGACCGCGGACTACGCGGGCGACGCCAACCTCAACGCGGGCTCGGACACGTTCACGGTGAACGTGAGCAAGGCCGGCTCGACCACCAAGGCCAAGGTGAAGCCGGCCAAGCCGAAGGCCGGCAACAAGGTCAAGCTGAAGATCGACGTCGACGGCGACAACGGCGTCGAGGCGACCGGCAAGGTGAAGATCAAGGTCGGCGGGGACACCATCAAGGCAACGCTCAAGAACGGCAAGGTGACGGTCAACCTCGGCAAGCTCGGCAAGGGCAAGCACAAGGTGAAGGTGACCTACCTCGGCAGCACCTTCGTCGAGGACAGCACGGACACGGTGAAGTTCACGGTCTCCTGACCTGAACGAGCCCAGGGGGCCGGGAGTGGCGAGAGCCGCTCCCGGCCCTCGGTCCGGCTGAGGGGCCTAGCTTCCGGCAGCCCTCGCATCGGCGTCGGCGAGGTAGAACGCCGCACGGACCAGGGCGAGATGGCTGAACGCCTGCGGGAAGTTGCCGACCATCCGGTCCCGGACCGGGTCGTACTCCTCCGAGAGCAGGCCGACGTCGTTGCGCAGCGCGACCAGCCGGTCGAAGAGCGCGTGCGCGTCGTCGGTGCGCCCGGCCGCGGCGTACGCCGAGACCAGCCAGAACGAGCACGCGACGAACGGGTGCTCGTCGCCGGGGAGGCCATCGACCCCGGTCTGGGTCCGGTAGCGCAGCACCAGTCCCTCGTGGAGGAGGTCCTCCTCGATGGCGCGGATGGTGCCGAGCATCCTGGGGTCGTCACCGTCGATGAAGCCGACGAGAGGCAGCGTGAGCAGCGAGGCGTCGACCTCGGTGGTGCCGTAGTGCTGCACGAACGTGCCGCGCTCGGCGTCGTACCCCTTCTCGAGCACCTCCTCGCGGACCTGGTCGCGCAGGGCCCGCCACTCCTCGAGCGGCCCGGTGACGCCGTCGTCCTCCATCGCCCGGACCGCACGGTCGAAGGCGACCCAGATCATGACGCGGGAGTGAGTGAACGCCTGGGGCTCGCCGCGGATCTCCCACAGCCCGTGGTCCGGGCTCTGCCAGCGGGTCGCCATCTCGGCCACCAGCGCGCGCTGCAGTGGCCAGGCATCCTTGTGCGGCATGCCCTCGGCGCGGCGCACCCTGTCGAGGGCGTGCATGACCTCGCCGAGGACGTCGTGCTGGGTCTGCTCCACCGCGCCGTTGCCGATCCGGACCGGCCGCGAGTCGGCGTAGCCGGGCAGGTGGTCGAGGGTGATCTCGGGCAGCCGCCGCGACCCGTCGACGGCGTACATGATCTGCATCTGCGCGGGGTCGCCGGCGATAGTGCGCAGCAGCCAGTCCCTCCAGACGTCGGCCTCCTCGGTGTAGCCGGCCTGGACCAGGGAGTCGAGGGTGAGCGCGGAGTCGCGGAGCCAGCAGTAGCGGTAGTCCCAGTTGCGTTCGCCCCCGAAGTCCTCGGGCAGCGAGGTGGTCGGAGCCGCCACGATCCCGCCGGTGACCTCGTCGGTCATCAACCGGAGCGTGAGGAGGGAGCGGCGGACCACATCTGGGTGCGGGATGTCGGTGGTGCAACGGCTCGCCCACTCCTCGTCCTCCCGGATGGTCTCCTCGATCCGGTCGTGTGAGACCCCGAGGTCGGTGGGCTCGGCGTACGACGGGAACCAGGTCATCGAGAAGACCAGCTCGTCGCCCTCGGTCACGTCGAACTCGTCGTTGTGGGTGCCGTCCCCTGCCTTCGGCAACCGGGGGCCGCGGAGCACCAGGAGGTCCGGGCCGCCGACGGCGGTGATCACCGGCTCGCCGTCGATCGTGGCGCGGCGTACCCACGGACGGACCAGGCCGTAGTCGAGCCGGACCCGCCACTCGTGCCGCATCCGGACCGTCCCGCGGACGCCCTTGAGCTTGCGGATCAGGTCGGCCCTGCCGTCATGGCGCGGCATCAGGTCGGTGAGCGTGACCACGCCGTCGCTGGTCGTGAACGTCGTCTCGAGGACCGCCGAGGCCCCGACGTAGCGGCGCTCGGTCGTGTAGCTGCCGTCGGGGACCAGCTGCCAGTGGCCGTGGTCGTCGGTGCCGAGCAGCCCGGCCAGGCACGCCGCGGAGTCGAAGTTGGGCAGGCAGAGCCAGTCGACGGACCCGTTGGTGCCGACCAGCGCCGCCGTCCGCCGGTCGCCGATCAACGCGTAGTCCTCGATCGGCAGCGCCATGGCGTCGACTCTAGAGTCGGAGCCATGGAGTCAGTGCCTTGGACCTAGCCGCCCGCGTCCTCGCCCTGCTGCAGGAGCGGGGCGAGACCGTGGCGACCGCCGAGTCGCTGACCGGGGGCCGGCTGGCGGCCGCTCTGACCGGCGTACCGGGCGCATCCAGGAGCTACGTCGGGGGCGTCGTCGCCTACGCGACCTCGGTCAAGCAGGAGCTTCTCGGCGTCCCGGCTGCCCTCGTCGAGCGGTACGGCGTGATCTCGGCCGAGTGCGCACTGGCCATGGCCCGGGGTGCCGCCGGGGCCACCGGGGCGGCCTGGGGGATTGGAACCACGGGCGTGGCCGGCCCCGACGGGCAGGACGGCCACCCGCCCGGGACCGTGCACGTCGGGCTGATCGGACCAGGAGTATCGACCGCCCTCGCGCTGGAGCTGGTGGGCGGCCGGGAGGCGATCCAGGACCGCACCTGCGTGGAGGCACTGTCGGCGCTCGAGGGCATGCTTTCCACCGCCGGTCGGGATGAGCCCCGGGAAGATGCCGGGCTCAGGTAGCGTTGCACCCGGGGACGAGGGAAAGGAGACGCGCATGGTGCTGTTCCGACGACTGCTCGGCGATGTGCTCCGCGCCCAGCGGATGCGCCGCGGCATGACGCTGCGCGAGGTCTCCGCCGAGGCCCGGGTCAGCCTGGGCTACATCTCCGAGATCGAGCGCGGCCAGAAGGAAGCCTCCTCGGAGCTGTTGGCGTCGCTCTGCTCCGCCCTCGACCTGCCACTGTCCGTCATGCTCCGCGAGGTGTCCGATCTGGTCGCCCTCGAGGAGTCGCTGACCAGCACGCCTGCCGGCACCGAGGTGGTCGCCAGCGCCGCGTAGTTGAGGCTAGGTTGTCGCGGTGATGACGGCTCGGCGACTGATCGCCCTCCTTTCTGCGCTCTTCCTGCTCCCGCTGATGGCGGCGACGACCCAGGCTGCGCAGGCCTCCCCGGCCTCTCCAGCTCCGTCGGCAGACGACGGCGCGTTGTTCGCGCCCATGAGCGATTTCACCCTGGGCAAGTCGCCCAACGTGCGAGTCCGGCCGGCCGACTACCGCGCCTATCGGGTCGACCTCGCGGGGCTGCGGGCCCAGCTGGGCAGCGGCGGCAAGGCGACGCTGGCCATCCCCGACCCCGCTGGGACACTCACCACGTTCGACGTGGTCGAGGACTCGGTCATGGAAGCGGACCTGCAGGCGGCGCACCCGGAGATCCGGACCTACTCCGGAGCCGATGCCAACGGCAGCAGCATCCGGCTCGACGTCACCCCGATGGGGTTCCACGCCTTCGTGCGCCAGCCCGACGGCGTGACCTGGTTCGTCGACCCCGCCTACAACGGCCGTGACGAGGACCGCGTCCTGTCCTACGCCGGCGGCTCGACGCGGTCGTCCAGCACCTTCGTCGAGCACGAGCTCGACCACGTGGTCGACTCGGTGGTTCCGGCCACGGACGGCGCGGACTTCTCGACCCCCGGTGGCCTGGTCTCGCAGCGGACGTTCCGGATGGCATTCGTCACCGACCCGACGTACGCGACCTACTTCGGCACCGGCAACGTCCTGTTCGAGAAGGCCACGCTGATGAACCGGGTCAACGAGGTCTACAACGACGACCTGGCCATCAAGTTCGTCCTTGTCAGCGGCACCGACAACCTCAATCTGGACACCGCGGCCAAGGCCACCGGGCCGAACGGTCCCTGCGGCGCCAACCCGTGCTTCACCGCGAGCCAGCTCTCGGGCTGCGGGGGCTCGACGCTCAACCGCAACAACATTGTGACCGGACTGATCATCGGGGCCGAGAACTTCGACATCGGGCACATCGGTCTCGGTGTCAACGGTGGTGGCATCGCCGGCCTCGGCGTGGTCGGCACGAGTGACAAGGCGGCCGGCTGCACCGGGCTGCCGGAGCCCGACGGTGACGTCTACGCCATCGACTACGTCGCACACGAGGTCGGCCACCAGATGGGTGGCAACCACACCTTCAACGGCAACCAGGTCAACTGCGCCGGCGGCAACCGCAACGGTCCGACCTCGGTCGAGCCGGGCTCGGGCTCCTCGGTGATGGCGTACGCCGGCATCTGCGGCACCGACAACCTGCAGCCGCACTCGGACCCGTACTTCTCCCAGCGCAGCGTCGACGAGATCAACGCCACCACCGCCGCCAGTCCCGGCAACAACAACGAGCGCCAGATGGTGGCCTTCAAGGGCCTCGACGTCGGTGAGCAGGTCGTGCTCTCGTGCGCCGCCTGCGGTTCGCAGACCGTGACCTTCACCGGCAACTCGGTCACCGACGCTGCTGCCTTCGTCGCGGCAGTCAGCGCCGTCACGGGTGCGGTTGCGACCGTCACCGGCTACGACGGATCCGGGACGGTCAACGCCAACGGTTTCACAGCGAACTGGGCCGGGGCCGCCGACCGCAAGACCCTCACGGCCACGCCGAACGGCGGCAGCAGCTTCACCGCGATCGTCGGGACGATCATCAACGGCGGTCCGGAGACCAACCAGGGCACCGTGTCGGTCAGCACCAACCACTCACCGACGGTCACTGGGCCCACGGACAAGACCATCCCGGCCCGCACGCCGTTCGAGCTGACCGGCTCTGCGGCCGACGCGGACGGCGACTCGCTCACCTACATGTGGGAGCAGAACGACGCCGGCATCCTGGCCACCGCGCTGACCAACAACACGAAGGTGACCGGGCCCCTGTTCCGCCAGTTCGGGACTGCCGCGATCGTCTCCGACGAGGACTCGCTCCTCTACCACTCCCCGGGCGAGAACCTGGCCGGCACGTCGCCGACCCGGACCTTCCCGGACCTGGCGCAGATCGCGGCCGGCAACACCAACGCCGCCACCGGGTCGTGCCCGGTGGCGCCACCCGCCGGTCAGACGACGACCGACTGCTTCTCGGAGTTCCTGCCGACCAGCGCCTACCTCGGCGCCGCAAGCAGCCGGCAGCTGCATTTCCGCCTCACTGCCCGCGACGAGTTCTCGGCGGACGGACCGGCGGACCACCCCGGTGGTCTGAGCGCGGACGACGTGACCCTCACGCTCGACCCCCTCACCGGACCGTTCCTGGTGACCTCCCGGGCCACCGCCGGCGCACCTGCCACGGGCGGCGGCTCCGAGAGCGTCACCTGGGACGTCGCCGACACCAACACGGCGTCGCTGGCGACCAACGTGAAGATCAGCCTGTCCACCGACGGCGGACTGACCTACCCGACGGTGCTCTCGGCCTCCACGCCCAACGACGGATCCGAGAGCGTCACGCTGCCGGACCTCCAGACGACGACCGCGCGGATCAAGGTCGAGGCTGTCGGCAACTACTTCTTCGACATCAACGACGCGAACTTCACGATCACGGGGACCAATGTCGCGCCGACCGTGAACGCGGGGCCCGACGCCACCGTCATCGTCAACCAGCAGTTCACGTCGTCGGGCAGCTTCACCGACGACCTGCCGTCGACCGCTACCGCGACCGTCGACTACGGAGACGGCTCGGGCGTCCAGGCCCTGCCGCTGACCGGGACGACGTTCACCCTCAGCCACGCCTACACCACGGTCGGCGCCAAGACGGTGACCGTGACGGTGACCGACGCTGGTGCGCTCTTCGCCACGGACACGGCGACCGTGACGGTCAATCCCAACGCCGCACCGACGGTGAACGCTGGCCCTGACGCCGCGGCCGTGACAGGCGAGCTGTTCACGTCGGCGGGCAGCTTCACCGACGAGCTGCCGGACCTCGCGAGCGCGACCGTCGACTACGGCGACGGCAGCGGTGTGCAGTCTCTCGCGCTCTCCGGGTCGACCTTCAGCCTGAGCCACACCTACGCCACGGTTGGCGCCAAGACGGTCACGGTCACGGTGACGGACAGCGGCGGGCTCTTCGCGAGTGATACGGCGACGGTGACGGTCAACGCGGTCAACGTCGCACCCACCGTCAACGCCGGTCCCGACGCCACCGTCGCGGTCGGGGCCGCCTTCACCTCGTCGGGCAGCTTCATCGACGAGGCTCCGGGCACCGCCTCGGCCACTGTCGACTACGGCGACGGCGCAGGCCCTCAGGCGCTGGTGCTGACCGGGTCGACGTTCGCGCTCAGCCACACCTACACCACGGCGGGCCCCAAGACGGTGATGGTCAGGGTGACCGACGCCGGCGCGCGGATCGGCACCGACACGGCCACGGTGACGGTGACCGGTGGATCCACCCCCTCGACCGTCAAGGCCTCGGCAAAGCCGAAGCAGATCACCCAGGGCCGGCCCTTCAAGGTCAAGGCCACGGTGACCATCGCCAGTGGCGTCCCAGCCGGCACGGTGCAGGTCTACAAGGGCAGCAAGCTGCTCGGGACCGGCACCCTGAAGAGCAACGGCAAGGTCACCATCAAGATCTCGCAGAAGAAGGCGAAGAAGCTGAAGATCGGCAAGAACAAGCTGACCGCGAAGTATCTCGGCTCGGCCACGGTCGCTGCCAGCCAGGACGCCTTCGTGATCAAGGTCAAGAAGAAGAACTAGGGCGCCGGCAGCCGGTCTGCAAGGGGCTGGCAGGACGGGCACCAGTACGACGCCCGGTCCCGTCCTGGCGGCCCCTGCACCTCGACGACCACCGGCGTGCCGCAGCGGCGGCACGGTGACCGGTCGCGGCGGTAGACCCACATCCGCTCCCGCTCGCGCAGGTCGCCGGTGGTGGACTGGTGGGGCCGCTCCTTGTTGAGCTCGAGCATCTGGTGCGCCCGGCGGACCAGCCTGCGCAGGTCGGGCACGGCGGCGACCGTGGTCTGCGGGTGCACGCCGGAGGTGAAGCAGAGCTCAGCGGCATACATGGTGCCGATGCCGGCCAGGTTGGTCTGGTCGAGCAGGGCCTCGCGGAGCGGGCGCTCGGGGTCTCGGGTGAGGTTGGCCAGCGCGCGCTCCTCGTCCCAGTCCGGGCCGAGCAGGTCGGGGCCGAGGTGCCCGACGGCGTCGTCCTCGGCCGCGCGGTCGAGCAGCTCGACGACGCCGAGCGAGAACCCCACTGCCGTGGCCCGGGCGGTCTCGAGGACGACTCGCGCGGTGTGGGCCGGGCGCGGCCAACGCTGGCGCGGCGTGAGCACCTTCCAGGTGCCCTCCATCTTCAGGTGCGTGTGCAGGGTCCACCGGTCGGGGCCGCGGTCGATACGGGTCAGCAGGTGCTTGCCGCGGGAGATGGTCTCGACGACCGTGCCGCCGCTGAGGTCGGCGGTGGCGTGCTGGGGCACCCGGAAGTCGGTCCGGTCCAGCTGCTGCCCGCTCAACAAGCGGTCGAGGAGCCGGGCCGTGCGATAGACGGTGTCGCCCTCAGGCACTGACGGACGACCTCAGGCGGAGCCCCCGCGGTGTGGCGACGAACCCCGCAGCGTCCAGTGCCTCGCGCAGCGGGGTGGAGCCGCCGCCGAGCAGCGCCGCGCCGTCGGCCCGCTCCACGGTGAGCCGGCCCAGGGACCCGCGCCGGGCCGCCTCGGCCAGCGACATGGTCGCCGGCCCGAGCCGGTCGGCGTCGTCGCTCCAGGTCAGCAGCGTGCGGCCACCGCGCTCGACGTAGAGGACCAGCTCGCCGTCGACCATCACCACCAGGGCGCCGGCCTTGCGGCCCGGGCGATGACCTCCGTCGCCCTCCGCCTCCTTTTGGGGCCAGGGGAGGGCCGCGCCGTAGGGGTTGGCCGGGTCGGTGGCGGCCAGGCAGACCGACGTCGGCTTGCCGCCGTCGTCGACCTCGCTGAACGTGCGGAGCCGGTCGATCGCGCCGGCGGTCCCGAACTGGGCGGCGCCCAGCCCCTCGACGAAGTAGCCGCGCCGGCAGCGGCCGGAGTCCTCGAACGCCGAGAGCACCTTGTAGACCGCCGCGAAGCCGCCGGGCTGCCGCTCACTGACCACCGCGCCGCGGATCACGACGCCGTGCCGGTCGAGCAGGCGCTCGGCCGCGGCGTGTGCGCGGCGGGTCGGGTCGGTGTCGAGCTCGGGCAGCAGCGCCCAGCGGCCGGCGGTCTCGGGCGGGCCGGTGCGCAGCCCGGCGCTGCCGCGGCCGGTCGTCGAGGCCATCCGCGGCCGGGCGGGCGGCCGCTTTGTGCGATGGCTGGGCGTGCCGGAACGGGTGAGGGCCCGGAGCGGCGTGAGGGTGTCGTTGCTGACCCGACCGGCCCACACGAGGTCCCACAGAGTGGCGCTCAACGCCTTGTCATCCGTCGAGGCCACTTGCTGGGCGAGCTGGCGGAAGAACCACGCGCCGCCCGGCGCCAGCGCGTCGAGGACGGCCTGGTGCAGCTCGCTGTGCTCGAACGGTTCGTGCTCGGGCAGGGTCAGCGGCGCCTGGTCGGCGAGATGGAGCGAGACCCAGCCGTCGGCGCCGGGCAGCGAACCGTGCCCCGCCCACAGGACCTCGCCGGAGGCGGTGAGCTGATCGAGGTAGGACGGCTCGTAGTCGCGGACCCGGGCGGCCAGCACCAGCGGCTCGAGGGCGCTGGCCGGCATGGGGGCGCCGGCGAGCTGGTCGATCACCGACACCACCCCGTCGACGCCACGTAGCTTGCCGGCGCCTTGTGCTGAGCCTGTCGAAGTGATGTGCTGCCACGCACTCAGGAACCGGCCCAACGCCGCCGGAGGCACGGGCTCGACCTCCTTGCGCAGCCGGGCCAGGCTCCGGCGCCGCAGCGACCGCAGCACCTCGGCGTCACACCACTCCAGCCCGGAGGCTCCCGGCCGGAACTCGCCGTCGAGCACCCGGCCCTGGGCGCTCAGCCGCTGGAGGGTGTGCCGCACCACGGCGGTGCCGAGGCCGAGCCGGGCGGCGACGTCGTCGGTGGTGAACGGCCCGTGGGTGCGGGCGAAGCGGGAGACCAGGTCGGCCAGGGGGTCGTCGACCGGGTCGGTGAAGGCGTCGGGAGTGCCGGGTGGGACCGCGACGCCGAGCCCGTCGCGGAGCCGACCAACGTCCTCGACCGCGGCCCACCGCTCGACGCCGGCGACCCGGACCTCGACCACGCGCCTCGTGGCGGCCAGGGTCTCCAGGGCCTCACGACCGTCGACTCCCTCGGCGCAGCGCTCCCGCACCTCGTCGGTGCTGAGTGGGCCGAGCAGCCGGAGCAGGTCGGCGACGCCCTCGGCGTCCCCGGGCCCGGCGATCGGGCGCGAGCCGCTGGAGCTCGGCCTCGAGCTCGGCCAGCACCTCGGGGTCGAGCAGCTCGCGCAGCTCGGCGCGCCCGAGCAGCTCGGCGAGCAGCCCCTGGTCGAGCGAGAGCGCGGCGGCCCGGCGCTCGGCGATGGGGGAGTCGCCCTCGTAGACGAACTGGGCGACGTAGCCGAAGAGCAGGCTGCGCGCGAACGGCGACGGACTCTGCGTCGACACGTCGGTGACCTGGACCCGGCGCTGGTCGACCGCCCGCATCAGCCCGACCAGGGCGGGCAGGTCGTAGACGTCCTGGAGGCACTCCCGGACCGCCTCGAGGACGATCGGGAACGACGGGTAGCGGCTGGCGACCTCGAGCAGCGCCGCGCTGCGCTGGCGCTGCTGCCACAGCGGGCTGCGCCGGCCGGGGTCGCGGCGAGGGAGCAGCAGCGCCCGGGCCGCGCACTCGCGGAACCGGGACGCGAAGAGCGCCGAGCCGCCGACCTCCTGGGTGACGAGGTCGTCGATCTCGTCGGGCGAGAACACCACGACCTCGCCGCCGGGTGCCTCGGCGTCGGTGTCGGGGATCCGGATCACGATGCCGTCGTCGGAGGCCACGGCCTGGCCGTCGATCCCGTAGCGCTCGCGCAGCCGTGCGTTGATGGCCAGCGCCCAGGGCGCGTGGACGGGCGTGCCGTAGGGGGAGTGCACGACCAGCCGCCAGTCGCCGAGCTCGTCGCGGAACCGCTCGACCAGCAGGGTCTGGTCGCTGGGCAGCACCTGGGTGGCTTCGAGCTGCTCGTGGAGGTAGCCGACCAGGTTGCCTGCGGCGTAGGAGTCGAGTCCCTCCGCCATGGCGCGCTGCTCGGCCTGGTGCTTCGGCATCGCCGCCAGCTCGCGGGTGAAGGCGCCCACCGCCTCGCCGAGCTCGGCCGGGCGGCCGAGAGCGTCGCCCTTCCAGAACGGCAGCCGGCCGGGTACGCCGGGGGCAGGCGTCACCAGGACGCGGTCGTGGGTGATGTCCTCGATCCGCCAGCTGGTCGCGCCGAGCGCGAACACGTCGCCGACCCGGGACTCGTAGACCATCTCCTCGTCGAGCTCGCCGACCCGCTTGCCGGGGCCTTCGCCGCCCACCAGGAACACCCCGAACAGGCCGCGGTCGGGGATGGTGCCGCCGCTGGTGACCGCCAGCCGCTGGGCGCCCGGTCGACCGGTGAGCGTGCCGGTGACGCGGTCCCAGACGATCCGGGGGCGGAGCTCGGCGAACTCGTCGCTGGGATAGCGGCCCGCAAGCAGGTCGAGCACCGCGTCGTACGCCGAGCGCGGGAGCTGGGCGAACCCGGCGGTGCGCTTCACCAGGTCGTAGAGGTCGTCGACCTGCCAGCCATCCATCGCGGTGGCGGCCACGACCTGCTGGGCGAGGACGTCGAGCGGATTGGTGGGGACCTTGAGCGACTCGATGGCGCCACTGCGCATGCGCTGGACTGCCACGGCGGTCTGGGCGAGGTCGCCCCGGTGCTTGGGGAACAGCACCCCGCGGCTCACCTCGCCGACCTGGTGGCCGGCCCGGCCGACCCGCTGGAGGGCGCTGGCGACGCTCGGCGGGCTCTCGATCTGGATGACCAGGTCGACCGCGCCCATGTCGATGCCGAGCTCGAGGCTGCTGGTGGCGACCACCGCCGGCAGCCGGCCGCGCTTGAGGTCGTCCTCGATCAGCGCGCGCTGCTCCTTGGAGACCGAGCCGTGGTGGGCCTTGGCGATGACCGCCTCGATGCCCCTGCTCGACCCGGACTGGGCGATGATCTCGGCCGGGATCTTGTGCGGCTCCGGACTCTCGGCGCTGGGACTGAGGTGCGAGCGCAGCGAGCCTCGAAGGCTCGCGCGCTCGGTGGCGATCTCGTTGAGCCGGGCCGTGAGCCGCTCGGCGAGCCGGCGGCTGTTGGCGAAGACGATCGTGCTCTTGTGCTGCTCGATCAGGTCGACGACGTGCTCCTCGACGTGCGGCCAGATCGACTGCGCTCTCGTCGGCTCCTCGGACTCTTCGTCGTAGTCCCCGGGCGCGGTCATGTCCTCGACCGGGACGACGACCTGGAGGTCCCACTCCTTGGTGCTGGGCGGGGCGACGATCTCGACCGGGGCGCTGCCTCCGAGGAACCGCGCGACCTCCTCCAGCGGCCGCACCGTCGCGCTCAGCCCGATCCTCTGGGCGGGCTTGTCGAGCAGCGCGTCGAGCCGCTCGAGGGTGACCGCGAGGTGGGCGCCGCGCTTGGTGCCGGCCACGGCATGCACTTCGTCGACGATCACCGTCTCGACGCCGCGAAGGCTCTCGCGAGCCTGGCTCGTGAGCATCAGGAACAGCGACTCCGGCGTCGTGATCATGATGTCGGGAGGCCGGGTGACGAGCCGGCGCCGGTCGGCGGCCGGGGTGTCGCCGGACCGGACGCCCACGGTCACCTCGGGGACCTGCTGGCCGAGCCGGTCACCGGTGTGGCGGATGCCGGTGAGCGGGCTGCGCAGGTTGCGCTCGACGTCGACCGCGAGCGCCTTGAGCGGGCTGACGTAGAGCACCCGGGTCCGCTTGCTCCTGTCGGCCGGCCGCTCGCTCGTGAGCAGCCGGTCGAGGCTCCAGAGAAACGCGCTCAGCGTCTTGCCGGAGCCCGTCGGCGCCACCACGAGCGCGTGCTGGCCGGCCCCGATGGCCTCCCACGCGCCCACCTGTGCGGGCGTCGGCTCCGCGAACGCCGCCGCGAACCACGTGCGCGTCGGCTCGCTGAACCGGCTCAGCGCGTCGTGGGACATGGGCATGGGGCCAAGTCTTGCTCACGCCACCGACAGGGCGGTCTGTCCGGCGGGTTGGCGCTGGTCAGCCGCGCTGGCGAGCCTCCCGCGCGTCCATCAGCTCCTGCACGGCCGTGGGCAGGGTGTGCTCGAAGTCGATGAGCTTCGCCCACGTCGGGGTGATCACGATGCGGACCATGCCGTCGGTGTAGATCGAGCGGATCTCCTTCTCCCACTCGTCGTACTGCTCGGGTGGCACGGCGTTGGCCTGGGTGTACTCGTCGGGGATGCCGTCGACGACGTCGAGGTCGGCCCGACCGCGGATCAGCAGGATCCTGGGCGGGAACTCCTCGGTGTCGATCGTCAGCGCGACTGCCGGGTTGGCGCGCAAGCTCGCGAGTTTCGGCGCATTCGTCGGCGAGACGACGACGACCTCGGTGCCGTTCCACACGAAGGCGATCGGGATCACGCGTGGCGTCCCGTCCTTGGCCACGTAGGCCAGGCGCGTGAGCGGCCGGTCCAGCAGCTCCCTGCTCAGCGGACGGTCCAGGACCTCGGCGATCTCACTCTGCTGCATGCCAGTCATGACTGTTCGCGTACCCAGAACTCATCGCCGAGACGGACTGCGACGCGCAGCGGCCAGGATGCTGGCAGTGGAATCGGTGACCGTCCAGAGCTTGACGGAAACCACACGGTCGCCACGGGGACCCAGACCGGCAAGTCCGCCGCGCTCCAGCCCCTCGAACTGGGTAGGTCACGCGTTGACGCGCGATTCGCATCCACCTGGTGCACGCAGATCGCCCTAGGCGTGATGACCAGGCACAGGCGATACTGGTACTGATGACAACTTCAGGACGGCGCCATCTCGCCAGCAGCCCGTTTCAACCCGAACCCGAGACACCGATCGAGGAATATGCGCTGAACGACCTGGTCTCCCACGATTCCTACGGGATGGGTCGCGTCATACAGACGGAAGCTGCCGCGGTGACAGTCGACTTCCGTTCCCAGATCGTTCGCATCAAGAGCCCCTACCCCAAGATGGCGAAGCTCTAGCGGGAACAGCTACTGCCGCGTCGCCCGAGTGCGTCGGCGACAGCCTGGCGCGGCTGCTGACCCGCTCGTGGTCAGGCGTCACCCCGGCATCGAGTAGCTCACCGTCGCCCCCTGGAGCACCGTCGTGCTGCCTTGGCCGCCGAGCCGGACCTGCAACCTGTAGGCGCTGACGCTGTTGTCCACCGACACGGGGTCGCCGGGCAGGTCGAGCGCCTGGAACCCGGTGGCTCCGGACGTGTTGGCAAACCTCAGGTCGTCGGAAAACTGGGTGCTGGGATCGAACCGGGTCAGGATGCCGATGATGTCGCTGGTGGCGTTCTCGTCGACCACGTGGACCGTCACGGCGCCGATGACGGCACCCTGCGGGAGATCCAGGGCGGCCACGAAGAGGCCAGTGGCGACTGAGGACTGGTAGATCCCACCGGCTCCGGCATAGCCGTTGGTCACCGTGCTGTCGCGCGGGTGGAAGTCGACCCCGGCCAAGGTCACGGCGCCACCGGCGGCACCGGGCAGGTCGAGAGTGGATTCGTCGATGTCGGCGCCCGTCAGGGAGCCGTCGGCGACGCGGGACCCGTTCACCGCTCCGGACGCGATCTTGAACCGGGTGACGGCCCCGTTGGCGATCTTGGGCGCAGTGACGGCGTTGTCCTTGATCTGCGCCGTCCCCACGCTGTTGGCCGGGAGCTGGGTCACGGCATAGGCGCCGCCGCCGAGAGAGATGACGAGCGCGAGGATCGAGATGCCCATCGAGGGCGCTGAGAGTCTTGACATGAATCCTCCTGGAAAGAAGTCCCCCACAAGTGAGCGTGGCACCCGCGAGGGGGCCTGTCACCAGCGAGTGGCTGCGCACAAGCACCTGACCCGGCGTCCGCAGCTGCCGCGCCTGGAGACACGCCCTATCTCTCCCGCCCATCGTCCGGCGCGACCAGGCCCTGCTGCAGGGCGTAGAGGCTCGCGCCCACCCGGTTGGTGGCGCCGATCTTGGCGTAGGTGCGTTCGACGTGGTTGCGCACCGTCTTCTCGCTGAGCGCGAGGCGGGTCGCGATGTCGCGGTTGGAGAGGCCCCGGGCGACGAGGCCGAGGATCTCGGCCTCGCGTGGGGTGAGGGTGTCGTCGCGGCGCACCTTCGTCCGTGCGTGCCCGGCCACGGCCAGGACCGCCTCCGCGCAGTCCGCGTCGAGGGCTCCCCGGGTCACGCGGTCCTTCAGTCGTGCCGCGGCTGCGTCAGGGGAGTGGGCCTCGCGATAGGGCCGGGGCTCCAGCGCCGACTGGTAGGCGACCGCGGCGGCCAGCAGCCGCTCGGGCCGGCCGAGGGCCGGACCGGCGAGACCCAGCGGGTAGCCGGACCCGTCGAGGTGCTCGTGGTGCGCGCGAGCGATCGCGGCCACCTGCGCGAGGCCGGGGATGCGGGTCAGCACCCGATCGGTGAGGTAGGGGTGCATCCGCACCCGCTCCCACTCGGCGCCGGTCAGCTCGGCCGGCTTCGACCAGACCTGGTTGGACACGCCGATCCGGCCGACGTCGTGGAGGTGGCCGGCTCGCCGTACGGCGCTGACGTCGTCGACCGGGAGGCCGAGCTGTACGCCGGCCGCCTGGGCGAGCGCGGCGACGTTGCGGGAGTGTCCGAGCGTGAACGGGCACTTGAGGTCGACGAAGTCGCCGATGGCGGTGAGCAGGTCGTCGAGGCGGGGCTCGTCCAGCCGGGTCTCGGAGTCGGGGGCGATCGACAGCGCCCGGTCCCAGGGGTCGTCTCCGGCGGCCGGGAAGAGCGCTTCGGCGTCGGGCGTGAAGGCGTCGACGACGGCCGGGTCGAAGTGGCCGCCTCGCCGGCTCCTGGCCATCGCGACCGCGCCCTGGACGCCGTACGTCCGCTCGTGCACCTCGGCCACGTCGGCCAGCTGGGCCACCCGCATCTCGATCGGGATGTCCTCCCCGGAGGCGCCTGCCGGGAGCCCTCCGCCGTCGTACCGCTCGAACGTGTGGGCCAGCGTCCCCTCGACCTCCGGGCCGAGGCCGATGTGCCGGGCCAGGGCGGCCGCTGAAGTGCAGTGGGAGTGGATCAGGGTGCCGAGCTGGCCGCGCGCGTCCCGCATCAGCGTGGCCATCACCCGCACGCGCTGCCCCAGCGGCTCGCCGCGCGCGACGTTGCCGAGCAGGAACCGCAAGTACGGCAACCCGGCCCAGTCGACGAGGTAGGCGTCGCGGCGGACCGAGATGTCGTCGCCGAACCAGCGCGCGTACTCCTGCGAGTCCGCGTGACAGCCGATCCACATGAGCAGCGTCGTGTAGTAGACCGTGGCCTTCTGCTCCCGGCTGAGGCCGAGCCGGTCCGCCACACCGCACGCGATGACCGACGACCGGAGCATGTGCTCGGCCGGCTGACCCAGGCCCAGATCGATCGCCACCGACAGTCCGGCCAGCACCTCGATGCGGCGGGGCAGCGGCGCGGGTGCGGTCATCCCCCCATTCTCGTGCCCACGGTCGTCGCCTCGCGGTCGAGCCGCTCGACCGGGGGCGTGAAACGTGCCCGCCCGACGAAGAAGACGCCACGCTGCGGGAGCCAGAAGTCGGCGAGGTGAACCTGCGTGTCGAGCGGTGCCGGCTCACCGAGGTCCTCGCCGCGGTAGGACGCAGCAGCGCCGACCACGCGCCAGATCTTCAACGGCGCAGACCTGAACCGGGGACCGTTCGGCGTCGCGCCACGCAGTCGGATCCTGCCGATCCGGAGCATGCCGCGCGCCATCGGCTCCATGGCGGCGAGCAGGGCGTTGCTGTTCCAGCCCGCCTCGGGGAGCGTGCCGCCCATCCCCGTCATCATCCGGGTCGCGGGCGTCGCCCCCAGCTCGATCCGCCAGCTCAGCCCGTCACCGAGCGCCACCTCGAGGGTGTGGTCGTCACGCCAGGACACGTCGATCCGCGGTGCATGGGCGGTCGCGGTCACCGACCCGAAGTACCGCGGACAGGTCAGCTCGGCCGGTCCGGTCGTGTGGATCGTCCAGCGTCCCTGCGGGTCGCGGTGCCAGATGGCCCGGTACGCCGGCCCGACCGAGGTGGCCACCATGTCCCGCAGCGCGAGGTAGTGCCCGCTGGCGAAGGGCTGCCCCATGACGCCGTACCCGGTGAACCGCTCGTCGTCGCCCTCCGGAAGCAGAGGCTGGGCCTGCAGCGCCTCCACGGCCTGGCGTGGTGTCGTCGTTGTCATGCCTCCAGCGTCGGGTCGCGAGCCGGTCGCGCGCCTGAGGCATCTGCCTCAACTCACCCCACGACGTCGATGTGGAGTCCGGTGACCGGTTCGCCGTCTCCGCAGTCCACGTCGGGCGCCGTCGGCCCGATCTTCACCAGGACGGTCGTGCCGGCCGCCAGCTCGCCGGCGGACGGGCTGTGGACGGCGTAGAGCCTCCCGTCGTCCGTCTCGACGCCGTAGCAGGGCCCGCTGCCGCCCCGGACCACCCGGCCGGCCACCACACCCTGGGGCTGCGGGTCCGACGGCGGGGTCGTCGACATCGGAGGGGATGACGTCGGAGGGGATGACGTCGGGCTGGCCTTCGCGCTGGTGTCCGCGTCGTCCGGCGCCTGGTCGCCACAGCCGGACAGCAGCGTCATCGCCGCGATCACAGCCGCGGCCGACAGCCTGCTCCCGAGGACGCCACGCACTCCCATCTGACGTGAACGACGGCCTCGAGGCTCCGCAGTACGACGCCCGGGGCACCTGCCCCCGGGCGTCGTCCTGGTCCTGCCGTCCTGGATCAGGACGTCACACGGATCCTCACGGCCGTGCCGTTGATCGACAGCACGCGGATCTTGACTCCCACCCCGGGCAGCTTCACGCCGTGGTTCGGCAGCTCGGAGTACCAGTACTTGCCGGTGTCGTCGAACAGCGGTGCCGCGTTCTGGCCGCGGATGTGCTCCAGCCTGCTGTTGTGGTGCAGGTTGAAGGTGTCCGCCTTCTTCAAGCCGAACGGCGCGTCGTAGACCTGTATGCGAGCCCGCCACGGCAGGCCGTCGAGCTTGTAGAACGGCACCGGATGGGCGTCGACGTACAGGTTCCGGCCCTCCCCAGGGTGCGCGAACGTGTCGTTGTCGTCGTACGACGTGTCCCAGTAGGAGATCAGGAGACCCTGCTGGTACGCGTAGTGGTCGACCTTGTCCGGCAAGGTGTTCTGGTAGCCGAAGTAGTACGGCCCGGTCTTCAGATACTTGTCGTAGGACACGTAGGAGCGGTGCCCGGCGATGTAGTAGTTGTCGAACAGCTCGCTGGTCGACGCACCCACCGCGCTCCAGCCCGCCAGGGTCCAGCCGTTCGCGCCGGTCTCAGCGCCGTCGGCGAAGACCGTGGTGGCGCCGGACGTGATCGCGATCTCGTCGACGAAGATGCCGTCCGGGTCGGTGTCCGAGTTGCCCTGGGCTGCCCCGTCGGTCGAGTACCTGAACCGCAGGCCGATCGTCTGGCCGGCGTAGGCGGACAGGTCGAACGTCGCCGGGGTGTACGCCGGCTGCGTGCCGTCGATCCCGTTGCCCTCGGCCGGGTTGGTGATCGAGCCCTGGAGCGCCGTCCACGTCGTGCCGTCGGTGGATGCCTCGACGTAGGCGTAGTCGCAGGGGTCGGGGCCACAGTCCTCGATGTCCCACCGCGCCTGGAAGGCCAGCGTGGCCGCCCCGGCCGGGAGGGTGACCTGTCGGGTCATCGTGGCCTCCAGGTCGTTGCCCGCGCCGCTGTACCACTGGTTGGCTCCGGCGGCCGGTGCACCCAGCTCGGTGACGACCTCCTTCTTCGGCAGCACCACGACCACGGCCTGAGGATCCTTGTTGTTGTACTCCTCCGGGCCGAGCGTCATCGTCCGGTTGCCACCGACGCCGGGTCCGGCCACGAGCGTCTCGTAGTCGAGCCAGCCCAGCTGGAGCTTGTTCCAGGCACCCAGGTCACCGGCGCGGTCGCCGATGAACTGCTCGCCCTTGGCGCCCAGCCGGCTCTGCGCCATGAGCGTCCAGTGCTCGTTGTTGTTGTCCCCGCCGGACAGCACGTTGTAGTCGTCGGGGAGCCCGAGGTCGTGGCCGAACTCGTGGAAGAACACGCTCCGGCCGCCGTTCTCAGGCTGGATCGTGTAGTCGGCGATCCAGATGCCGCTGGTGCCGATCTGGTTGCCGCCGTCGGGGTTGTCGACCGGACCCTGGCCCGTGCCCTGGAAGGTCTTCCACCGGTGCGACCAGATGGCGTCCTCGCCCTGCCAGGGGTCGCCGTCGGCCTGGTCGCCGCCCGCGTGCACGATCTGGAAGTGGTCGATGTAGCCGTCGGGCTCGTTGAAGTTGCCGTCGGTGTCGTGGTCGTAGCGGTCCCACTTGTCGAAGGTGGCCAGCTCGGCGTTGACCTCGGCCGCTGGTCGGCCCGCGGCCAGCTGGTCGGCGTACCACTGGTTGGCGGCGTCCTGGACCAGGTTCCAGGTGTTGCTGCAGACGTTGCCGGCGCACGGGAAGCCGTTGGACCGGCCGTAGCGGGCCTCGTTGTACTGCACCCGCACCCAGTTGGTGACCGTGCCGTCCACGCTGTAGCGGCCGGACGACTGCTTCTCGTAGTAGGTCTTGAGCGACTCGACTCCGGGGCCGTCCCCGAAGTAGGTCTTCTCGTAGTGCGCGCGGTTGTAGTTCGGCTTCCAGACGGTCGAGTTGTCGACCGAGCGGTCGGGCTCGGGGATCTCGTTGACCAGCGGGCCGTCGAACCGCGCGGGGCCCGGGATGGTGGTGTTGGTGTCCTGGTCCGGGTAGGAGGCATGACGCGTGTTCCCGAACTCGGCCAGGATCACGAAGACGCGGTCGGTGGTCTCGCGCGACAGCTCGACGTACTGCCCGGCCTTCTTGCTCACGCCCGCGACGCCTGACTTCTGACCGCCGAGCTTGACGACCGTGCTCGCACCGCGCTGCACGGGCGTCGCTTCACCGTTGAGGACGGCCTTGACGGCTTCCTCGCGGAGCTCGCGACGCTTGTCCTCCTGGGGGTTGGGCAGCTCGTCGGTGGTGACACGCTCCTTCTTGTGGGACACCTTCTTGCGGGACACCGCCTGGTGCGACACCTGTCCTGACGCGGCATGGGTGGCCGCACTGGACGAGTTCGTTGCGACTGCCGGTTGGCCCATGGTGGTGAGGCCCAGGGCGGCGACCAATGTGCCGCCAAGCCCTGCGACTAGCGCCTTCTTCACGTGTTTCTCCATTCCGAGACGGCCGAACCATCCCCCGATGGGTGGCTTGACCTGACGCGAACCTAGGCGACGGGCCCGCCCTTGTGAAGAGCAGGTTTTTGCAAGGTGGTGGGGCTTCGCAGCCGGACCCCTGACCGAGGCTCATGTAGTTGGATGGCCGCATGGCCGACCCCGGCGAGCTCGCCGCCCGACTGACGAACGAGCTCGACGAGCGGCTGGCGGGGGCTGACGCGGCGCTGGCGAGCGAGTATCCGGGGGAGCGGCCGGGGCGGCAGCCGGTGCACACGGTCTACGTGCCCGCGGACCGCTACGCAGCCGACCTGGTGCCGGCGTACGGGCGCGCCGCTCTGACGGTGCTCGACGAGCACGCGGCCGCGTTCGCCACCCTGGTGGGCGACGACGACCTGGTGACCCGGGTGCTGGCCAAGCTGGCCGCAGAGCCGGTGGAGGACCTGCGGGTCGACTTCGAGGACGGGTACGTCGGCAGGAGCGACGCCGACGAGGACGCCGACGTGGTGCGGGCGGCGACGGCGCTGGCGGAGAGCCAGCAGGCTGGCGCGGCGGCGCCGTTCGGCGGCATCCGGATCAAGTGCTTCGAGGCCCCGACGCGGAGCCGGGCGATCCGGACGCTCACGTCGTACGTCGCGACCCTGGTCGACCAGGGCGGGAGCCTCGAGGGCTGGGTCGTGACCCTTCCCAAGGTGACCAGCGTCGACCAGGTCGAGGCGATGGTGCACGTGTGCGAGGTCATGGACCTGCGCTTCGAGGTCCAGGTCGAGACGCCGCAGTCGATCCTCGGCCCCGACGGCACCGCGCTGGTGGCCCGGATGGTGCACGCGGGCGGGGAGCGGCTGACCGGGCTGCACTACGGCACCTACGACTACTCGGCGTTCTGCGGGATCGCCGCGGAGCAGCAGTCGCTGGAGCACCCGGTGGCCGACCACGCCAAGCTGGTGATGCAGGCGGCCGCGGCCGGCACCGGCGTCCGGCTCTCCGACGGCTCCACCAACGTGCTGCCCGTCGGCGCCGCCGAGGACATCCACGCGGCGTGGGAGAACCATCACCGGCTCGTCCGCCGTTCCCTGGAGCGCGGCTACTACCAGGGCTGGGACCTGCACCCGGCCCAGCTGCCGACGCGGTACGCCGCGACCTACGCGTTCTACCGGGAGGGGCTGCACCGCGCGCTGACGAGGCTGGCCGCCTATACAAATGCACAGAGCACGGGCGACACGATGGGCGGGATCGCCGACGAGCCCGCGACGGCGAGAGCGCTCGCGGCGTACCTCCTGCGTGGGCTGGACTGTGGGGCGGTCGACGCGACCGAGATCCAGGAGGGCTGCGGGCTGGGAGAGGAACAGCTGCGGGCCCTCGCGCGGGTCCGCCACTAGGGTCGGCGCATGGGAACGGTCCTGGGAGCCAACCAGTACGGCAAGGCGGAGAACCGCGTCGTCCGCATCGTCCGCGACACCCCACGCCACGAGATCCACGACCTCAACGTGTCGACGTCCCTGCGCGGGGCCTTCGGCGAGGCGCACACCACCGGCGAGCAGGCGCAGGTGCTCCCCACCGACACCCAGAAGAACACAGCGTTCGCCTACGCGAAGCTGCACGGCATCACCTCACCCGAGGACTACGCCCTGGCGCTCGGGAGGAGGCTGCTCGAGGCCTGTCCGGCAGCTGACGCGACGCAGGTCCGGGTCGAGCAGTACGCCTGGGACCGGCTCGGCAACCACTCGTTCGTGCGCCGCGGGGGTGCGCTCCGCACCTGCGTGGTCACCGTGGGCCGCGAGGAGACCCACGTGCTGTCCGGCGTCCAGGAGCTGGTGCTGCTCAACTCCACCGACTCGGAGTTCAAGGGGTTCCTCAAGGACGAGTTCACGACGCTCCCCGAGACCGACGACCGCATCCTGGCGACGTCGCTGATCGCCAAGTGGCGGCACACGAGCACCGACGTCGACTGGAACGCGTCGTACAACGACGTCCTCGACTGCCTGCTCTCGACGTTCGCCACGACGTACTCCCGCGCCCTGCAGGAGACCCTCCACGTGATGGGCACGGCCGTGCTCAACACCCACCCGGGGGTCGCCGAGCTGCGGTTCTCGGCGCCCAACAAGCACCACTTCCTCGTCGACTTCTCCGGCTTCGACGTCGACGGGCTGACCAACGACGGCGAGGTGTTCATCGCCGCCGATCGGCCCTACGGCCTGATCGAGGCGCAGGTGAGCCGCGACGACGCGCCGCCGGCCGGCGACGCCTGGCTGCACGTGCCGGGGTTCGTGTGAGGAGGGCCTGCTGATGGAGATCACCCGCGAGGTCCTGCTCGGCTGTCTCTCGGTCCCGCGCTGGGCGGACGACGTCCTGGCCGGCGAGCCCTACGACGACCAGGACGCGCTCATCGCCGCGGCGGACGCCGCGGCCCGTGAGCTCGACGACGAGGAGCTCGACCAGGCGCTGTCCGGCCATCCCCGGATCGGCGAGCGCGGCGGCGCCCCCGGAATGAGTGCACAGTCACAACGCGAGCAGTCCGGCGTGGACCCCACCGCCGGGGACGCCGCCGCGCGGCTGAAGGCCGGCAACGCGGCGTACGAGGAGAGGTTCGACCGCGTCTTCCTGATCCGCGCCGCGGGCCGCGACGCCGACGAGATCCTGCGCCACCTCGAGCGGCGGCTGCAGAACGACGACGCCACCGAGCGGGCCGAGACCGTCGACAACCTGCGCCAGATCGCGCTGCTCCGCCTCAAGGCCGCGCTATGAGCACGCTCTCCACGCACGTCCTCGACACCGCGGCCGGCCGGCCGGCGCGCGGGATCGACGTGCGGCTCGAGACTCGCGACGGGGAGCTGCTTGGCGAGGGAGTCACCGATGACGACGGCCGGGTGGGTGCGATCGGCCCCGAACAGCTGGAGCGGGGTGCCTACGTGCTCCGCTTCGACACCGGCACCTACGTGGACGGTTTCTACCCCGAGGTGATCGTGGTGTTCACGGTCGCCGACCCCGACCAGCACTACCACGTGCCGGTGCTCCTGAGCCCCTACGGCTACTCGACCTACCGTGGCAGCTGACCAAGTGTCCCGAGTCGAGACTTCGTGTGCGCTTCGCGCACACATGGCACGCACCTCGCGGCGTTGCCGTCGCTCGCTGGACGACCAAGTACGGCATCGCTCCGGCGCCTTGCGATGCACGGACCCTGAGCACGCCAAGCGCGCATGAACTCCCGACTCGGGACACTCGATCTGGTCGTCCGCGCCCGCCGGGCGATCGTGGACGGCGCCGAGGTCGCGGCCGCGGTCGGCATCGCGGGGGAGCGGATCGCCGCCGTGACGTCCTACGACGAGGCGCCGGCCGCGAACCGCGTCGTCGACCTGGCGGACGACGAGGTCCTGCTGCCCGGTCTGGTCGACACCCACGTGCACGTCAACGAACCCGGCCGGACCGACTGGGAGGGGTTCGCCACCGCGACCCGGGCGGCCGCGGCGGGCGGCGTCACCACGATCATCGACATGCCGCTCAACTCGATCCCGGCGACCACCTCGGTCGCGGCGCTGGAGATCAAGCGCCTGGTGGCCTCTGGGCAGGTCCGGGTCGACGTCGGCTTCTGGGGCGGCGCGGTCCCCGGCAACGTCGGCGACCTGGCGGCGCTGCACGACGTCGGGGTGTTCGGCTTCAAGTGCTTCCTGCTCGACTCCGGCGTCGCGGAGTTCGGGCACCTCGAGCCGGACGAGTTCGCGCTCGCGATGAAGGAGACGGCCCGGCTCGGCGCCCTCATGATCGTGCACGCCGAGGACGGCCATCTCCTCGACGAGAGCGCGCTCGACGGCGCTCACTACGCGGGCTTCCTCGCCTCCCGGCCGCGCGCCGCCGAGGAGGCCGCGATCGCCCTGGTCATCGCCGAGGCCGGGAAGTCCGGCGGCCGCGCCCACGTGGTGCACCTGAGCGACGCGGACGCCGTCCCGGCCCTGCACGCGGCCCGCGCGGCCGGCATCGACGTGAGCGTCGAGACCTGCCCGCACTACCTGACCTTCGACGCCGAGCACATCGCCGACGGCGCCACCGAGCTCAAGTGCTGCCCGCCGATCCGCGAGGCGGCCAACAGGGAGGCGCTCTGGGACGCGCTGGCCGCCGGTGACGTCGACTTCGTCGTGTCCGACCACTCGCCGTGCACCGCGAGCCTCAAGGAGCGGGGCGGCGGGGACTTCGGCGCGGCCTGGGGAGGCATCTCCTCGGTCCAGCTCGGCCTGCCGGCGGTGTGGACCGGCGCCCGGGCCCGCGGCCACACGCTCAGCGACGTGGTGCGCTGGATGGCCACGGCCACCGCGGACCTGGTCGGGCTGGCGCGCAAGGGGCGGATCGAGGTCGGCGCCGACGCGGACCTGGTGCGCTTCGCACCGGACGAGGAGTTCACGGTCGACGTGGCCCGGCTGCACCACCGCAACCCGGTCTCGGCGTACGCCGGCCGTCGGCTGGCCGGCGTGGTCCGCGAGACCTGGCTGCGCGGCGTACCCGTCGACGCCAGCGACGAACAGAGCCCGCGTGGACGACTGCTGAGGAGAGGCGAACGATGACCTACACAGGGCCCATCTACTACGTGCCCAAGGGCGGGCTGCCGCCGCAGACCGCGCTCACCACCGACCGGGCGAAGTTCACCGAGGCGTACGCCGTGATCCCGGCCCGCACGCTCAGCGACATCACCGCGTCGTACTTGCCCGGCTGGTCCGACACCCGGCTCTGGGTGCTGGCCCGGCCGCTGTCCGGGTTCGCCGAGACGTTCAGCCAGTACGTCGTCGAGGTCTCGCCCGGCGGCGGCGCCGACCACCCCGAGGGCGACCCGGCGGCCGAGGCGGTGCTGTTCGTGGTGGACGGCGCGCTCGCCCTGACCGTGGACGGGGCGGAGCACGCGCTCGAGCCGGGTTCCTACGCGTTCCTGCCGCCAGGGACGCACTGGACGCTGCACAACACCGGCGCGGCGGCTGCGACGTTCCACTGGATCCGCAAGGCCTACCACCGGGTCGAGGGGCTCGACGTACCTCCCGCGTTCGTCACCCGCGAGCAGGACGTCGCCCCGATCGAGATGCCCGGCACCGACGGAGCCTGGTCGACCACGAGGTTCGTGGACATCGCCGACCTGCGCCACGACATGCACGTCAACATCGTGAACTTCAAGCCCGGCGGCACGATCCCGTTCCCGGAGACGCACGTGATGGAGCACGGCCTCTACGTGCTCGAGGGCAAGGCGGTCTACCTGCTCAACGAGGACTGGGTCGAGGTGGAGGCCGGCGACTTCATGTGGCTGCGCGCGTTCTGCCCGCAGGCCTGCTACGCCGGCGGTCCGGGCCCGTTCCGCTACCTGCTCTACAAGGACGTCAACCGGCACGTGGGCCTGACGCTCTGAGCGTCCTGCCAGACCTACCGGCCGGGCAGCGGCTGCCCGTCGGCGCTGAACATGAAGCAGGAAGCTAGCGAGCTCCGAGTCCCGAGCCAAGCTGTCGGGGGAATCCCATACGGCGGTGACGGAGACGTCGCCGTAGCCGGCAGGGACTCCCTCCCGGCACTGTTGCTGGCCCTCGGCCTCGAGCTCCTCTGCAGCGGGGTACTCGGTGAGGCCATCGAGGAGGGCCAGGGTCCCGGTCTGCTCGTAGACGTGCGGTCGGGCACAGGGGACGAGTGGCTGGTCGCTCTTCGAGTTGGAGGCTCGTCGAGACAGGCCCAGAAGTCCGCACGTGGGGTCATCGGCGAGCCCCTTGGCGGTCCCGGTGATAGTGCGAACGCTGCCGAAGTCCCTGGTCTCGGGAAAAGCCACATCGCAGCGCACCCAGGTCGCTCCTGCGGCGATCTCCTCCTCGCTCGGCAAGAATGCGACTGGGCCCCCACGGAACCCAGCTCTGCCGCGTCGATGCCCACGTGTCTGCGGACGAAGCTCCCAGCACGCCGTCAATCACGCTCCTCTGCTTGCGCGATCGTCGGCTTCGCTCAGGCGTATTACCACGGCCGTCTCCGTGGTGTGAGGCTCGGTGCACGGCACTTGGGGCGAGTCGTCGAACCAGTAGTTCTGATCCACCA
This sequence comes from uncultured Actinomycetota bacterium, assembly GCA_963798045.1. GTDB lineage: Bacteria > Actinomycetota > Actinomycetes > Propionibacteriales > Nocardioidaceae > Nocardioides. The sequence goes on along the minus strand of CAWCSB010000031.1, from coordinate 211,540 downwards.
CTGACGCCGCGGGCACCGTCCAACAGGTGCCCGGAGCGGGCTCCGGAGGCGCCGCTGCCGAGTCCGCCGCGCTCTCCCGCTCTTCTGCGTCCGACCTCCGGTGTCTCCGCCGACGGGTCCTGCGAATCCGTCGATCCCTCGCACCCGGCAAGGGCCAGGCACACGACGAACACAGCAAGAACAACAGGCACTCGCATCGGCGCCTCCCGCGGCCGCTCCCGAGACCACCCACCAGTATGCGCCCGGGGCCTCGATTCGTCTGCGGGCTCGCGCTTGGCAATTCCGACGTGCGGTCCCAGACGAATCGCGGCGGCCGCGTATAGAGTTGCCGGGCGGTCCGTTGTTCGCATGGACAACCAGCGGACCGCTCCCCACCCGGGACCAGCAACCATGCCAATCGTCGATGCGACGGGAGGTGCGCGATGGCTGGCATCGTGGTCAACGGCGAGCCGCGTGACCTGCACGGTGTGCCCCTGCACACCAACGCCCTCGACTTCCTGCGCGGTTGCGGGCTGACCGGCGCCAAGGAGGGCTGCGCCGAGGGCGAGTGCGGCGCGTGCTCGGTGATGGTCGCCCGCCCGGCGCCCGACGGGTCCGACGCGACCGAGTGGACGGCGATCAACTCCTGCCTGGTGCCGGCGGCCTCGCTGGACGGCCAGGAGGTCGTCACGGCCGAGGGGCTCGGCTCGCCCGACGACCTGCACCCCGTCCAGCACGAGATGGCGGTGCGCGGCGGCTCGCAGTGCGGCTACTGCACGCCCGGCTTCGTCTGCAGCATGGCCGCGGAGTTCTACCGCGCCGGCCGAGCAGCCACCAACGGCTCGGGGCCGCACGACCACTACCACGGCGACAACGGCTTCGACCTGCACGCCGTCAGCGGCAACCTGTGCCGCTGCACCGGCTACCGGCCGATCCAGGACGCCGCGTTCGCTCTCGCGTTCCCGGCCTCCGACGACGAGCTCGCAGCACGGCGTACGTCGCCCGCACCGGCGCCGATGGCCACCCAGCTGCACGACGGCGAGGCGGCGTACCTCCGCCCGGCCGACCTGGCCGAGGCGCTGCGCCTCCTGCACGACCACGACGACGCGACGGTCGTCGCCGGCAGCACCGACTGGGGCGTCGACGTCAACCTCAAGGGCGCGCGCGCCGGGCTGGTCGTCGCCGTGGACCGGCTGGCCGAGCTGCGCGGCTTCACGATCACCGAGCACCGAGGCCCGGATCGGCGCCGGGCTCACGCTGACCGAGGTCGAGCGGCGCCTCGACGGCCGGCTGCCGCTGCTGCTGGCGCTGATGCCGCAGTTCGCCTCGCCGCTGATCCGCAACGGCGCCACCCTCGGCGGCAACCTGGGCACCGGCTCGCCGATCGGCGACGCCCCGCCGGTGCTGCTCGCCCTCGAGGCGTCCGTCGTGCTCGCCTCGACCGATGGCCAGGGGTGGTGGAGCGGACGGTCCCGCTGGCGGACTACTTCACCGGCTACCGCGAGTCCGTACGCCGCCCGGGCGAGCTGATCACCGAGGTGGTGGTGCCGCTGCCGGCCGCCGAGCTGACGGCGTTCCACAAGATCGCGAAGCGGGCCTTCGACGACATCTCGTCGGTGGCCGTCGGGTTCGCGATCGACGTGCGCTGACGGCACCGTCGCCAAGGCGCGGATCGGGCTCGGCGGGGTCGCCGCCACGCCGATCCGGGCGCTCGACGCCGAGGCCGCGCTCGAGGGCGAGCCGTGGACCCAGGAGACCGTCGACGCCGCCGCAGAGGTGCTCGGCCGCGCTGGCACTCCGATCTCCGACCAGCGGGCCAGCGCCGAGTTCCGCACCGCCATGCTCGGGCAGGCGCTTCGCAAGCTGTTCGCGGAGGTGACCCCGTGACGCTGGACACCACCCCGGCGACCGGACCCGTCACGAGCCCGCTCAGCCAGCGCCCGGAGAACCCCGTCGTCGGCGAGTCCGTCCCCCACGAGAGCGCGGCGCTGCACGTCACCGGCCACGCGCTCTACACCGACGACCTCGTCGGCCGGACCAGCAACGTGCTGCACGCGCACCCCGTGCAGGCGCCGCACGCCCACGCGCGAGTGACCCGGCTCGAGTTCGCGGCGGCGTACGACGTGCCGGGGGTGGTCCGCGTGCTGACCGCCGCCGACGTGCCCGGCATCAACGACGCCGGCATCAAGCACGACGAGCCGCTGTTCCCCTCCGAGGTCATGTACTTCGGCCACGCGGTCTGCTGGGTGCTCGGCGAGAGCCTCGAGGCCGCGCGCCGCGGGGCGGCGGCGATCGAGGTGGACTACGACGAGCTGCCGGCCCTGCTCACCGTCGAGGAGGCGATCGCGGCCGAGAGCTTCCAGGGCGCCCGGCCGACCATGGCGCGCGGCGACGCGGCCGCCGGGCTCGAGCGCGCCGCGCACGTCTTCGAAGGCGTCACCGCGATGGCCGGGCAGGAGCACTTCTACCTCGAGACGCACTGCTCGCTGGCGATGATCGACGAGGCCGGCCAGGTCTTCGTCCAGTCCAGCACCCAGCACCCGACCGAGACCCAGGAGATCGTCGCGCACGTGCTCGGTGTGCCCAGCCATGCCGTGACCGTCCAGTGCCTGCGGATGGGCGGCGGGTTCGGCGGCAAGGAGATGCAGCCACACGGGCTCGCGGCGGTCGCGGCGCTCGGCTCGACGCTCACTGGCCGCCCGGTGCGGCTGCGGCTGACCCGTCAGCAGGACATGACGATGACCGGCAAGCGGCACGGCTACCACGCGACGTGGAGAGTCGGCTTCGACGACGAGGGGCGGTTCACGGGCCTCGAGGCCACGCTGACCGCCGACGGCGGCTGGAGCCTCGACCTCTCCGAGCCGGTGCTGTCGCGGGCGCTGTGCCACATCGACAACGCCTACTGGATCCCCGACGTGCTCGTGCACGGCCAGATCGCGCAGACCAACAAGACCTCGCAGACCGCGTTCCGCGGCTTCGGCGGTCCGCAGGGGATGCTCGTGATCGAGGACATCCTCGGTCGGTGCGCGCCCGTGCTCGGGATCGATCCCGCCGAGCTGCGGCGACGCAACTTCTACGTCGACGGCCAGGCGACGCCGTACGGCCAGGTCGTGCGGCACCCCGAGCGGCTGGTCGCGGCCTGGGATCAGGTGTCCGAGTCGGCGTCGTTGGTGGCCAGACGCGCCGAGATCGACCAGTGGAACGCCGCCCACCCGCACACCAAGCGCGGGCTCGCGATCACGGCGGTGAAGTTCGGCATCTCGTTCAACTTCACGACGTTCAACCAGGGCGGCGCGCTGGTGCACGTCTACAAGGACGGCTCGGTGCTGATCAACCACGGCGGCACCGAGATGGGCCAGGGGCTGCACACCAAGATGCTCCAGGTCGCGGCCACCGCGCTGGGGCTGCCGCCGGAGCGGGTGCGGCTGGCGCCGACACGGACCGACAAGGTGCCCAACACGTCCGCCACCGCGGCCTCCGCCGGCGCCGACCTCAACGGCGGGGCGGTCAAGGACGCCTGCGAGCAGATCCTGGCCCGACTGGTGCCGGTCCGGGCCGAGCACCCGGACCTGTCGTGGGACGAGCTGGTCGCCAAGGCCTACCACCAGCGGATCCAGCTGTGGGCGGCCGGCTTCTACAAGACCGAGGGGCTCAGCTGGGACCTCACCACCATGACCGGCACGCCGTTCAAGTACTTCGCGTACGGCGCCGCGGTGGCCGAGGTGGAGGTCGACGGGTTCACCGGGGCCAACACCACGCGACGCGTCGACATCGTGCACGACGTCGGCGACAGCCTCTCCCCGCTGGTCGACCTCGGGCAGATCGAGGGCGGCTTCGTGCAGGGCGCCGGCTGGCTGACGCTGGAGGACCTGCGCTGGGACGAGACCGACGGTCCCGGGCGTGGTCGGCTCACCACGCAGGCCGCGTCGACCTACAAGCTGCCGTCGTTCTCCGAGATGCCGAGCGAGTTCAACGTCGCGCTGCTGGAGCGGGCCCACGAGGACGGCGTGGTCTACGGCTCCAAGGCGGTGGGCGAGCCGCCGCTGATGCTGGCGTTCAGCGTGCGCGAGGCGCTGCGCGACGCGTGCGCGGCGTTCGGCCCGCCCGGTCGTCCGCTCGAGCTGGCCTCACCGGCCACGCCCGAGGCGGTCTACTGGGCGCTGACGGATGCCCGGAGCGCGCTGTGACCACCTGGTTCGCGGCGGTGGCCGCGCTGCGGGCGGCCCGGGAGGCCGGCGTGCTCGTGACGGTGACCGACGTGCGCGGCCACGCGCCGCGGGAGGCCGGCGCCAAGATGGTCGTCTCGGCCACGTCGACGTGGTCGTCGATCGGCGGCGGCAACCTCGAGGAGGAGGCCGTACGCCGCGCGCGCACCCTGATCGAGGCGGGCGGGCCGGCACCGGAGTCGTTCACCGCGAACCTCTCCGACAAGGCGCCGTTCCAGCACGGCGTGCAGTGCTGCGGCGGCGAGGTGACCGTGCTGCTGGAGCCGCTCGCCGTCGTACCGTCCGTCGCCATCTTCGGCGTCGGCCACGTCGGACTGGAGCTGGCGCGGATCCTGGCCCGCCACGACCTCGACCTGCACCTGGTCGACTCGCGTTCTGCCCACCTCTCGGAGGCCGAGCTGGCGCCGCTCGCTGACTCGGTCGCCGCCGTGCACACCCACCACGTGCCGGTGATCCCGGAGCTGGTGCTCGGTGAGCTGCCGCCCGGCACGCGGGTGCTGATCCTGACCCACGACCACGCCGAGGACCTCGCGATCATCGACGCCGCGCTGCGCAGCGACCACCTCGGCGCGATCGGCCTGATCGGGTCGTCGGCCAAGTGGGCTCGCTTCCGGTCGCAGCTGCTGGAGTCGTTCCCTGCCGAGGTCGTGGACCGGATCGAGACACCGATCGGGATGCCCGGCGTGACGACCAGCAAGGACCCGGCGGCGATCGCGGTGTCGGTCGCGGCCGCGCTGCTGGCCGCCTTCGAGCGTGAGGGCGCCCCGTTGCGGTGACTGGCCAAGAAATGACGGTTTTCCGCGGCACCTTCCTCGACACTCCGCGCAGCCCCTTCACCGGCGGCCACCTGCGCGCGGAGTCCGATCTCGCGATCGTCGTCCGCGACGGCGTGATCGTGGCACGCGAGCCGTTCACCTCCTCGGTGCACGGCTCCGACTACGTCGACCTGCGCGAGGGGCTGGTGCTGCCCGGCCTCGTCGACACCCACGTGCACTTCCCGCAGGTGCGCGCGATCGGCGGGCTCGGGATGCCGCTGCTGGACTGGCTGGAGAAGTGCGCACTGCCCGAGGAGGCGCGGCTCGCCGACGCGTCGTACGCCGCCGCGGTGGCCTCCGACTTCGTCTCCGGGCTGGTGCGGGCCGGGACCACCACGGCGCTGGTGTTCGGCTCCCACTTCGCCTCGGCCGTGGACGCGCTCTTCACCGAGGCGACCCGGGTCGGGCTGCGGGTGACCTCGGGGCTCGTGCTGTCCGACCGGATCCTGCGGGAGGACCTGTTCACCACGCCCGAGCGGGCGTACGACGAGGGACTCGAGCTGGCCAAGCGCTGGCACGGCCAGGGACGGACGCGCTACGCCGTCACCCCGCGCTTCTCGCTGTCCTGCACGGATGCGCTCATGGAGTCGGCCGGGTCGCTGCTCGCCGACGGGCCGGAGCTGTGGTTCACCTCCCACCTCAACGAGAACGTCGAGGAGGTCGAGGGCGTCCGGCAGCTGTTCGGCTGCGACTACGCGACGTCCTACGAACGCTCCGGGCTGCTGGGGCCACGCAGCGTGCTCGCCCACAACGTGCACCCGTCGCTGCAGGAGCTGATGATGCTGGCGCGGCACGGCGCCGCGGTCGCCCACTGCCCGACCTCCAACGCGGCGCTCGGCAGCGGACTGTTTCCCCTGGGGTCACACCTCGCGCTCGGAGTCCGCGTCGCGCTGGGCTCCGACGTCGGCGCCGGCACCGGCTTCTCGCTGTTCAAGGAGGGGCTGCAGGCCTACTTCGCCCAGCAGCTGCTCGGCCGCGAGGGCCACCGGCTCTCGTCGCGGCACCTGCTGCACCTGGCCACCGCCGCGGGCGCCGACGTGCTGGGACTGTCGGACACGATCGGGGACTTCTCGGTCGGCAAGGAGTTCGACGCGCTCTGGCTCCGGCCCTTGCCCTCGTCGACCCTGGAGGTCGCGCTGAGACATGCGTCGTCGGAGGACGACGCGCTGGCCAAGGTCTTCGCAATGGCCGGCCCCGCCGACGTGGCCGCGACGTGGGTGGCGGGGGAGCGGGTCTCAGCGGACGACTGACCCGCCGACTCGCTTCTCGTCACCCGTGGCGAGCAGGTCGAGAAGGGCTCCGCGGAGCAGGGCGAGGGCGCGGCTGCGTTCGGCCACGCCGGCCTTCGTACGGCGTACCGCCGGCGGCTGGGCCTGCGCCAGCACGTCGAGCCAGTCCTCGACGGTCTGCCGGGCGAACCCGGCCCACGGACCACTGGGCTCGACGAGTGAGCGGGCGTAGGCCTCGACCCAGAGCACCAGCAGCGGCCGGTGCTCGGCCGTGGCCAGCCACTCCCACAGCGTCGTTGTCACGGCCTCGAGGTCACCCTCGAGGCCCTGGATCGCCGCGAGCTCGTCCCGCCGGGCGCGGGCGAGCAGCTCGCGCACCAGTCCGTCCTTGGACTCGAACAGGTAGAGCAGCACCCGCGGACTGCTCCCGATCGCCTGGGCCAGCGGCCGCAGGGACAGGTCGGCGAGGCCGTGCTCGAGGACGAATGCGTACGCCTTCTCCAAAAGCTCCTCGCGCCTGGCCGTCACGCGCGCTAGCCTAACTGAAACGAGTGTTTCAGTTGGAGGTTTCGAGATGGGTGTCGTGGTCCGGCCAGCCGACCAGCCCGGCGACCTGGGTTGGATGGTCTGGCAGCACGGCGAGGTGTACGCCGCGACGCTCGGCTGGGACACGTCCTTCGAGGCGCTGGTGGCCCGGATCGTCGCCGACTTCGCTGCGTCCCCGCCCGACCCGCGCCTGGGCGCCTGGATCGCCGAGCTGGACGGCCGCCGGGCCGGCTGCGTCGTCTGCGTGCCGGCACCGGACTCACCGGACACCGCTGTCCTGCGCATCCTGCTCGTCACCCCGGACGCCCGCGGCCACGGCGCCGGCGGTTCTCTCGTCTCCACCTGCGTCGACCACGCCCGCGCGGCCGGCTGCACCACCGTGACGCTCTGGACCAACGACATCCTCACGTCGGCCCGCAGGATCTACGAGGCTGCGGGCTTCGAGCTCGTCGACTCCGAGGCGCACCACTCGTTCGGGCGGGACCTGGTCGGCCAGACCTGGCGGCTGGACCTCTGATCGCGGGCTCGCGTCAGACGACGGTCGCCCGGACGAGCAGGTAGTCGTAGCGGACGCCGCCGGCGGCGTACTCGGCTCGGAAGAACTCGGTCAGGTCGTGGGCCAGCGCCGCCTGCCGCTCCGGCGTCTCGGCCAGGCCCGCCATGGTCATGACGACGGGCGGGAAGCTCGACAGGTAGACGGCGGCGAGCTCGTCGGCCGACCCGGCGAAGTCGACCGCCACGACGTCGAGCTCGGTCACGAGGTCGGTGACGCGCGTGCCGAAGAGAGCGGCGACGTGGTCCGGGTCTCCCCAGTCGGTCGGCGCCGGTCCGGGGGGTGAAGGCGGCACGTAGGGGGCCATGACGCCGAAGAACCGGCCGGCACCTCCACTCGGCGTCCAGTTGGCCATCGCGATGGTGCCGCCGGGCCGGCAGACCCGGACCAGCTCGTCGGCGGTCGCCTGCTGGTCGGGCGCGAACATGGCGCCGATGGCCGACAGCACGACGTCGTACGACGCGTCGGCGAACGGCAGCGCCTGGGCGTCCGCCGTACGCCACTCGAGGTCCAGCCCGCGCTCGCGGGCCGTCTCCTTCCCGATCTCGAGCAGCTCGGGCGTCAGGTCGGTGGCGGTCACCCTGGCGCCGGCCGCCGCCGCGGGCAGGCTGGCCGCGCCGGTGCCGGCACCCACGTCGAGCACCGTGTCCCCGGCGCCGAGCCCGCTCCACTCCACGAGGCGGGCGCCCTGCTCGAGGATCAGGTCACTGATGCGGCGGTAGTCGCCGGTCGCCCAGAAGGCGCGCGCCGCCACGTCCTCCCCGGCTGCCGCAGGCCCGGGATCCTGACTGCTCACCCGGTCATGCTCCAGTGCGCCGCCGTACTCGTAAAGTCCGCCACGCCGGTCGCTGAGCGGTGGTCGAGTCCCAGCCTCGGGTCGCGAGGTTTCGAGACGGGCGCAGAGCGCCCTCCTCAACCGCCGGTGGGACGCGACCAACCGCTGGTTGAGGAGCTCGCGCTGGCGAGCGTCTCGAAACCCTCCCAGCCAGCGCGCAGAGCGCCCTCCTCAACCGCCGGTGGGACGCGACCAACCGCTGGTTGAGGAGCTCGCGCTGGCGAGCGTCTCGAAACCCTCCCAGCCAGCGCGCAGAGCGCCCTCCTCAACCGCCGGTGGGACGCGACCAACCGGTGGTTGAGGAGCTCGCGCTGGCGAGCGTCTCGAAACCCTCCCAGCAAGCGCGCAGACGTAGCCCCGCGCCGATGAGCGGCGGTCGAGTCCCAGCCTCGGGTTGCGAGCGCCCTCCTCAACCAGCGAGGTGGCGGAAAGGGAGTGAGCGATGTCGGCGAATATTTCGTAGGGTCGCCCCCGTGACCGACGCCGCCGCTCCGATGATCTCCGCCCGCGGGCTGCGCAAGTCGTTCGGTCCCCCGGGAGCAGAGCTCGAGGCGGTCAAGGGGATCGACGTCGAGGTGCAGCGCGGCGAGGCGTTCGGGTTCCTGGGGCCCAACGGCGCGGGCAAGTCCAGCACGATGCGGATGATCGCCGCGGTCTCGCCGATCAGCGGGGGAGAGCTGCGGATCCTCGGGATGGACCCCGCGGTGGACGGTCCGGCGATCCGGGGCCGGCTGGGGGTCTGTCCGCAGGAGGACACCCTCGACACCGAGCTCAACGTGCGCGACAACCTCTACATCTACGGCCGCTACTTCGGGATCCCCAGGGCCGAGGTGAGCGCGCGGGCCGACGAGCTGCTGGAGTTCGTGCAGCTGACCGACAAGGCCAAGAGCAAGGTCGACGACCTGAGCGGCGGCATGAAGCGCCGGCTGACCATTGCCCGCAGCCTGATCAACCGCCCCGACCTGCTGCTCCTCGACGAGCCCACCACCGGCCTCGACCCACAGGCCCGGCACGTGCTGTGGGACCGCCTGTTCCGGCTCAAGCAGCAGGGCGTCACCTTGGTGATCACCACCCACTACATGGACGAGGCCGAGCAGCTCTGCGACCGGCTCGTGGTGATGGACAAGGGGCTGATCGTGGCCGAGGGCTCACCGCTCGACCTGATCCGTCAGCACTCCACGCGCGAGGTCGCCGAGCTGCGGTTCGGGGTCGCGGAGGAGGGCGAGAGCCACGACGCCCTCGCCGAGAAGATCGCCGACCTTGGCCGGGTCGAGGCACTGCCGGACCGGCTGCTGGTCTACAGCGACGACGGCGACGCGGTCATCGCCCAGGTCCACGAACGCGGCCTCACGCCTGTCGCGACGCTGGTGCGGCGCAGCACGCTCGAGGACGTGTTCCTCCGCCTCACCGGCCGGACGCTCGTGGACTGATGACGGCCACCCTCGCGAGCCCCGTCCACCGGCTGCGCCTCGTCGACGGCGTACGCCGCCAGGTCGACTACTGGACCATCGGCTACCTGCGCACCTGGCGCGCGACCGTGGTCAGCTCGTTCCTCGCGCCACTCCTCTACGTGCTCGCGATGGGCGTGCTGCTCGGTGGCTTCATCGACGGCGACCCGAAGGTGCTCGAAGGTGCGACGTCCTACTTCGACTTCGTGGTGCCCGGCCTGATCGCCGCCCACGCCATGCAGACCGCCGTCGGCGAGACGACGTTCCCGGTGATGGGCATGATCAAGTGGCAGCGGATCTACGACTCGATGCTGGCCACGCCGCTCACCTGTCGCGACCTGGTCGCCGCGCACCTGACGTTCGTGCTGTTCCGGCTGGCGACGACGTGCGGCGTCTACACGCTCGTGCTGACGCCGTTCGGCGTCTACGGCAGCTGGTGGGGGCCGATCGCGGCGTTCGGTAGCCAGCTGCTGGTCGGCATGGCGTTCGCGGTCTGGGTCTACGGCTTCAGCGCCCGGCTCACCTCGGAGGAGGGGTTCGGGGTGCTGTTCCGGCTCGGTGTCTTCCCGCTGTTCCTGTTCAGCGGCGCGTTCTTCCCGATCAGCAACCTGGGCGACATCGGCGCGTGGGTCGCCCGGGCCACCCCGCTGTGGCACGGCGTCAACCTGTCGCGGATGTTCGCTCTCGACCACGTGATCTGGTGGCAGGCCGGCGTCAACGTCGCCGTGCTCGCCGCGCTGATCGTCGCCGGTTGGTTCTGGGCGGTCCGCGGCCTCGAGAAGCGGCTCGTGTCATGAGCACCCCACGAAGTTCTTCGCCTCCCCCGCTTCGCTCCTCCGTCGAACAACTTCGCGGGGACCCCGCTCGGGACGCCGTCGACGTGCAGCCGCTCGGCCCGGTGGGCGCCACCCGGCTGTTGCTGCAGCGCAACTACATCGTCTACCGCAAGGCGTGGAAGCTCTTCCTCACCGGCTTCCTCGAGCCGTTCCTCTACTTGCTCTCGATCGGGATCGGCGTCGGCCAGCTGATCGACACCTTCGAGTTCAACGGCCAGCAGGTGCCCTACGCCGAGTTCGTCGCGCCCGGCATGCTCGCGGCCTCGGCGCTCAACGGTGCGCTCATCGACGCGACGTTCAACACCTACTTCAAGCTGCGCTTCATGAAGCTCTACGACCAGATGCTCGCCACGCCGCTGACCACCCGAGACGTGGCGCGCGGCGAGATCGCGTGGAGCCAGCTGCGCGGCTCGACGTACGCCGCGGCGTTCCTGGTCATCATGACGGCGATGGGGCTGGTGCACTCCTGGTGGGCGATCCTCGCGCTCCCGGCGACGATCCTCATCGGCTTCGCGTCCAGCGCGGTCTGCATGGCCGCGACGACCTACATGAAGAGCTGGCAGGACTTCGACAAGATCACGTTGGTCCAGCTGCCGCTGTTCCTGTTCTCGGGCACCTTCTTCCCGATCACCGCCTTCCCGACGCCGGTGCAGTGGCTGGTGGAGTGCACGCCGCTCTACCGCGGGGTGGTGCTCTGCCGCGAGCTCACCACCGGCGCCCTGTCGTGGGCCTCGGCGGTCTCGGTGCTCTACCTGATCGCGATGGGGCTGGCCGGGCTGGTCGTCGTACGCCGTCGGCTGGACGCCCTGCTCTTGACCTGACTCAGCCCAGAACCTTGTTCACGAGGTCGCAGAACTCGAAGTCCGGCTCCCACGTCGGCCAGTTGCCGCGCTGGCTGACCACGGTCTCCTTCAAGACGTCGCCGCCCGGCTGGCTGTCGCCGAGCGTGTCGAAGGTCGTGTCCACCACCAGTGCGCCCCACTCGGCGAGAACGACCCTTCCTTTGTCGTTCTTCACGACGAGCGGCGCCCCGGACGTCAACGAGCGGAACCGCCAGATGTCGCCCTTGACGTGCGTGGCCTTCACCTCGCGGAAGCGGGCCTCGCCGGACACGTAGGCCTTCCGGCCGGTCGCCTTGTTCGTCCACACCTCGCGGTACCGGTTGCGGTTGTCGGCCAGGAACGCCTGCCCGTCGGACCCCGGCACGTTGTGGACGGTTTCGTAGCCCTTCGCGCGGCCCTTGACCTCGAACTTGAGGCCCGGGCACTTGTCGTTGAACTTGTAGGGGACGTTGTACGGACCCGAGCTGTACACAGTCCCGCGTGGCTGCTGTGCCTGCGCCGGCGCTACGACCGCCAGCAGGGATCCGCCGAGCACGACTCCGCAGATCAGGACGAGTAGCTTGCGCACCATGGGGTCCTCCAGCTGGTAGGCCGGACCGTGACCCCTTGGCGGTTCGGCGGTCGATGCGGGCCTTCTGTCTACCTGAGCCGGCAGCGGTGCGCATCGCCCGATCTAAGGATCTTCTCCACCGGGCCCGGGCCCGGGCCCGATCGTCAACGTGAGCCCTCCAGGGTGAGCCCCCACAGCGCGGTGTCGATCCAGCGGTCGAACTTCCTGCCGACCTCGGGCAGCACCCCGACCCGCTCGAAGCCACACGCTAGATGCAGTGCCTCGCTCGCGTCGTTGGGCAGCGCGATCACCGCCAGCACCTGGTGCACACCGTCGGCGCGCATCCGGTCGAGCAGCTCGTCGTACAGCAACCGCCCGATGCCCTGCCCCCGCGCCTCGGCGGACAGGTACACCGAGACCTCACGAGTGCGGTCGTACGCCGGTCGCGGGCGGTACGACGACGAGTAGGCGTAGCCCACCACCTCGTCAGAGGGGGAGTCGGCGATGAGCAGGTGGTCGCCCGGCGCGGTGCTGGCCAGTCGCTCCTCCCAGTAGGTCATCGGTCGCGGCTCGACGTCGAAGGTCGAGATCGCGGTCCGCACCTGCTCGTCGTAGATGGCCGCGATTCGTGGGAGGTCGGCAGAATCTGCGCTGCGAACGGTCATGGGTTCCATGATGATGTGCCCATGATCCGCCAGCCCCGACACCAAGGACTGGACCTGGGTCCTGCGCGAACCCTGCCCGGAGTGCGGCTTCGTCGCGGCCGACGTGGCCCGGGACGACCTCGGGCGGTTCCTGCGCGACGACGCGACGGGCTGGGCTGCAGTGCTGCGCCTGCCCGGAGCCTCCCAGCGGCCCGACTCGACGACCTGGTCGCCGCTGGAGTACGCCTGCCACGTCCGCGACGTGCACCGCATCTTCGGCGGAACGACTGGACCTGATGCTCGCGCAGGACGAGCCGACCTTCGCCAACTGGGACCAGGACGTCACCGCGGTCGAGGAGCGCTACGACCTGCAGGATCCAGAGACGGTGGTCGAGGAGCTGGTGGCCGCGGCCGAGGCGGTCGCCGCGCGGTACGACGCGCTCCGGGACGCACCCGAGGAGACCTGGGCCCGGCGCGGGCTGCGCGACAACGGCAGCGAGTTCACCGTCGACTCGATCGCGCGCTACCACCTGCACGACGTGGTGCACCACAGCCACGACGTCCGCGGCACCGCCGCCCGGGCCACCGTGTCGGCCTATGACGGCGACGCGGCGCCGTACAGCGACGCGAGCTGGGAGCTCAACGACGGCGTACGCACCGAGCTCGACGCGTTCGCGGGCGCGGTCGGTGCCGGCGGCAGGGTGCTCGAGATCGGCAGCGCGGGGGGCCGCGACGCCCTCGCGCTCGAGGAGCACGGGCTGGCGGTCCGGCGTACCGACGTCACGCCGGCGTTCGTCGAGCTGATGCGCAGCCGCGGCTACGACGCCGACGTGCTGGACCCGCTGACCGACGAGCTGGGCGGGCACTACGACGGCGTCTGGGCCGCTGCCTGCCTGCTCCATGTCGCGCGGGAGGACCTGCCGACCGTGCTCAGCCGGCTGGCCGCGGCGACCAGGCCGGGCGGCGCGCTGGGCCTGTCGCTCAAGGAGGGTGACGGCGAGGAGTGGTCGGTGCACGGTCAGGTGCGGGCGCCGCGGCGGTTCGTCTACTGGCGCGAGGAGCCCCTGCGCGCGGTGCTCGCCGACGCCGGCTGGCGGGTGCAGGAGCTCACGCACCAGGTGGGCGGCAACGGGGAGGCGTGGCTCGTAGTCAGGGCCGTGCAATTCTGAGCGGGTGAGGCACACCGAGTTCTGGAGCCGGATGGAGGAGGCTCTCGGGCCGGCCTACCACCGGGCCTGGGCGAAGCAGTTCGTGATGGCCGACCTGGACGGCCGGACGGCGCAGGAGGCGCTGGACGCCGGCGTACCGCCCAAGCAGGTGTGGGCCGCGGTCTGGCGGGCGCTCGGCCTGCCGGCCAGTGAGCGATGAGCGTCGCGGACGTCGCCGTCATCGGCGGGACCGGCTTCTACTCCTTCCTCGAGGCCTCCCCGGACGGCATCGAGGAGCACGCCGTGACGACGCCGTACGGCGACCCGTCGGCACCGGTCGCCGTCGGGACGGTGGCCGGCCGGCGGGTGGCGTTCCTGCCGCGCCACGGCAGGCACCACGACTTCCCGCCGCACCGGATCAACTACCGCGCCAACCTGTGGGCGCTCCGCACGCTCGGCGTACGCCAGGTGCTGGCGCCGTGCGCGGTGGGCGGCCTGCGCGACGTGGTCGTGCCCGGAGACCTCGTGGTGCCGGACCAGCTCGTCGACCGCACCAGCGGCAGGCTCTCGTCGTACGTCGAGCACGGCGCGGTGCACCTGCCGTTCGCCGATCCCTACTGCCCGCGTGTCTCCGACGCCTTGGTCGCCGCCGCACCCGACGTACGTCGCGGAGGCACCATGGTGGTCATCGAGGGGCCGCGGTTCTCCACGCGGGCCGAGTCGCAGTGGTACGCCGCCCAGGGCGGCACGCTGATCAACATGACCGGCGCCCCCGAGGCGGCGCTCGCCCGCGAGCTGCGGATGTGTTACGCGGCGCTGGCCCTGGTGACCGACATGGACGCCGGCGCCGAGGGCGCGGCGGGTGTCGGCCAGGCCGAGGTGTTCGCGCTGTTCCGGGAGAACCTCGAGCGGCTGACCGGGCTGCTCGCCACCGCGATCGCGGCGCTGCCGGACCCGGACGGCTGCTCCTGCTCGACCTGGGCCGAGGGCATCGAGCTCACCTACGAGATCCCGTGAGGGTCCTCCTCACCGGCTCGGCCGGCTTCATCGGGACCGCCGTCGGCGAGGTCCTGGAGGAGGACGGCCACGAGGTGGTCCGGGTCGACCTGATGCTTCCGATGGCGCACGGGGCGACCGAGCCGCCGGCGGGCACCCTCCACCTCGACGTGCGCGACGCCGCGGCCTGGGTCGACCTGCTGCGCGGAGTGGACGCGGTCTGCCACCAGGCCGCGGTGGTCGGCGCCGGGGTGCGCGTGGGCGACCTGCCCGACTACGCCAGCCACAACGACCTCGGCACCGCCGCGTTGCTGGCCGCGATGCACGAGGCGGGTGTCGACCGACTGGTGCTGGCCTCGTCGATGGTGGTCTACGGGGAGGGTCGCTACCTGTGTGGCGAGCATGGCGACCAGGTGCCGCCGCACCGGGAGGCTGCTGCGCTCGAGGCGGGCGACTTCGAGAACCACTGTCCGAGCTGCGACCGCTCGCTGGACTGGGCGCAGGTCGACGAGGACGCGCGACTCGACCCGCGCTCGTCGTACGCCGCCAGCAAGGTCGCCCAGGAGCACTACACCTCGGCCTGGGTGCGCCAGGCGGGCGCGAGAGCGGTGGCCCTGCGCTACCACAACGTCTACGGCCCGGGGATGCCGCGAGACACGCCGTACTCCGGTGTGGCGGCGCTGTTCCGGTCCTCCCTGGAGCGGGGCGAGCCACCGCAGGTCTTCGAGGACGGTGGCCAGGCCCGCGACTTCGTGCACGTGACTGACGTGGCGCGCGCCAACCTGGCCGCGCTGCGGGCGGTCATGGACGATGCGACGCCGCCGTACGCCGTCTACAACGTCGCCTCGGGGCACCCGGTCCGGATCCTCGACGTGGCCAAGCTGGTGACCGAGGGCACCGGCCGCACCATTGCGCCCGAGGTGACCGGCGGCTACCGGCTCGGCGACGTCCGGCACGTCGTCGCCTCTCCGGCGCGGGCGACGGCCGAGCTCGGCTTCACCGCCGAGGTGCCTCCCGAGCAGGGCCTGCCGGCGTTCGCGACCGCGCCGCTGCGGAATTGACACCCAGCGCGGCCTGCGGAGGTTTCGAGACAGGCGCCAGCGCGCCTTCCTCAACCACCGGTGCCCGCTGCGTCGGCCCTCGGTGGTTGAGGAGGTCGCGCAGCAACCGTCTCGAAACCGCGTCACCACACCGTGTAGAACAGGTGCTGCACCACCAGCGCCGCGCACACCTGGACCGCGAGACCCCAGTGCCGCCAGCGATCGGGCAGCAGCCCGAAGGAAACCGTGAGCCACGGCACGAAGGGCAGCCAGATCCGCTCCACCTCGGCCCTGCTCATGCCGGACACGTCCGCGACCGCGACCACGACGGCGGTGGCTCCGACGAGCAGCACCGGCAGCCGGGCGGAGCGAAATGAACGGGTTGCCGCCGCCAGTCCGGACAGCAGCAGCGGCCCGGCGCTGACGACGAGGCAGGCCAGGTTGCCGTACCACCAGTAGGACTGCGGCCGGTCCTGCGCGATCCCGTCGTAGTAGCGCTCCCGCAGCACCGGGTAGGCGTCCCACCACGAGAAGCCCGCCGCGGCGAACCCGAGCACGACCGCCAGCGCCGCACCGGCCGCCACCGGCAGCGGCCGCCACGACCGTGCGGCCACCAGGACAGCGAGCGCTACCAGGCCCATCAACGGCATCCCGTAGGACATCAGCACGCCGTAGCCCAGCAGCAACCCCGCGGGCACCGCCCATATCAGGCGCTGCGTGGCCAGCGCCAGGCACGCCAGACCCCAGGCCATCACCGCCGCGATCAGGGCGTCCCCAGAGACCGCCATGAACACCGCGGCTGGAGTCAGGACCAGGAACGGCGCCGCGCGACGAGCCACCTCCTCGGCGTCCAGCGCACGCAGGGTGACCAGCACCGCAACGGCAGTGGAGGCAGCCAGCACGGTGACCACGATCCCCGTGGCCAGGTCGCCGCCCAGACCCATCTTCACGAGGCCGACGAAGAACAGCAGCGTGCCGGGCGGGTGACCGGCGACGTGGGTGGGCCAGTTGTCGTCTGCGGCGTAGGGGATCCGGTCGACGTAGGTCTCCAGGAGCGTGTGCACGCTGCCGACGTCGCGGGCGGTGCGCAGGTACTCATACGGGTTGCCCAGCGACCGTGACAGCCCGCTAGTGCTGTCGACCAGCGCCAGCGACAAGAGCCACGCCAGCGAGCCGGCGTACGACGCCAGCAGCAGCCGGCGCCAGGGGAGCCGGTCGGCCAGGTCGGCGGCGTACCGCCAGCCCAGCAGCGCGATGAGAAGCGCCGGCGCCGTGCCCGGTCCGAACAGCTTCGGCCGCCACAGCCCGTGCAGCGGCGGGACCTCGTCGGGTGAGGCGTTGCGCGGCGCGCGGGCCGCGACGTCCCAGTCCAGCCAGTGCGGAGCCCCGAACCCCACGAGGAGCACCACGACCGTCAGCGCCGCCCCGGCCCACGCCGCCCGGTTGAGGACAGCGGGCGTGGTCGACACGATCCCGACCCTAGGTCTGCAAGCGGCTCTGGTCGTCGCGTGCGAACGGCGTCACCACTTCGTAAGGACGCAAACCCGTTTCCGGGGGCCCGGACCTGCCTACCTTCGCAACGTGGAGATCGAGTGCGACCTGGTGCTGCCGTGCCGCGACGAGGCCGTCGCACTGGTGGACCTGCTGCCGAAGGTGCCCGCGGGCTTCGCCGTCGTGGTCGTCGACAACGGCTCCAGAGACGACACCGCCGAGGTGGCGAGCTCCTGGGGTGCCACCGTCGTCCGCGAGCCGGTGCCCGGGTACGGCGCCGCCGTGCACGCCGGCCTGCTGGCCACAACCGCCGAGTACGTCGCGTTCATGGACGGCGACGGCTCGTTCGATGCAACCGACTTGCCGGTGCTCCTCGACGACGTCCGGTCCGGACGCGCCGACCTGGCCGTGGGTCGACGGCGTCCGGTCGCCCGCGGTGTCTGGCCTTGGCACGCGCGGCTCGGGAACAACCTGGTCGTGTGGTGGCTGCGGAGGCGGATCGGCATGGCCGCGCACGACATCGCGCCGATGCGGGTGTGCCGCCGGGAGGCGCTGCTCGGGCTCGATGTACGGGACCGCCGGTTCGGCTACCCCGTCGAGCTGATCCAGAAGGCCACCTTGGCCGGGTGGCGGCTCTCCGAGCGGGACGTCGCCTACCACCCGCGAGCGCTCGGCACCCGATCGAAGGTGTCCGGTTCGGTGCGCGGTACGGCCCGGGCGGCCCTCGACTTCTGGCGCGTCCTCGCGTGAGGCCGACGGTGCTCGTCGTCGCGAAGGCCCCCGAGGTCGGCAGGGTCAAGACCCGGCTCGGCGCGGCCATCGGGATGGAGCGCGCCGCTGCCGTCGCGGCGGCAGCACTGCTGGACACCCTGTCCGCAGCGACGTCCGCCGTCGGCGCCGGGCACTGCCATCTCTCGCTCGACGGCGACCTCGACCAGGCCGTACGCCGCGACGAGCTGAGCGCGGCATTGGCCGGCTGGACGGTTCACCCGCAGCAGGGGGCCGACCTCGGCGAACGCCTGGCCGATGCCCACGGGCGGGTCCCGGGCCCCGTCGTCCAGGTCGGCATGGACACCCCGCACCTGACGCCCGATCTGCTGCTCGCCGCGGCCAGCGGGCTGGAAGACCACGACGCCGTTCTCGGCCCGGCCGAGGACGGCGGTTGGTGGGTCCTCGCGCTCCGCGACCCGGCCCGCGCCAAGGTGCTCGGTGACGTACCCATGTCCACCCGGACGACGTACGCCGACACCCGGCAGGCGCTGCGCCGCGACGGGCTCCGGGTCGCTGCCACCGCGACGTTGCGCGACGTCGACACGGCGGCGGACGCCGAGGCGGTCGCGCAGAGCGGGGGCGCCCAGCACTTCTCTCGCGTCTGGGCGGCGGTGGCCCGGTGACCGCCGTACGGCTCGACCTCGAGCTGAGCCTCGAAGACTGGGCGCACCCCGCCGACAGCGAGGACCTCGCGATGCTCAACCTCTGCGTCGGGCCCACCATCGACGTCGGCTGCGGCCCCGGCCGGCTCACCGAGGCGCTCGGCGGTCTGGGTCATCTGGTGCTCGGCATCGATGTCACGCCCGAGGCCGTGGGCCACGCCGTGCACCGGGGCCGGACCGCCCTGCGCCGGGACGTCTTCGCGCCGCTGCCCGGTGAGGGGCGATGGGGTACGGCGCTGCTCGCAGACGGCAACGTCGGTATCGGCGGTGACCCGGTCCGTTTGCTGCGCCGGCTGGCCCGGCTCGTCGATCCCGGGTGCGGTCGGGTGGTCGCGGAGCTCGCGGCGCCGGGGACCGGGCCCGCTGCCGGGTGGGCCACGTTGCGCCACGACGGCCGGTTCACTCACTCGTTCCCGTGGTCGGTCGTCGGCGTCGACGAGATCGCGCGGCTGGCCGGCCTCGCCGGGTTCGGCCGGCCCACCGTGCACCGGTTCGGCGAGCGATGGTGCGCGGTCCTGGAGGTGTCGTCGTGAGGCCGCCCGCGCCCGAGGACTTCACGTCGCGGCTGCGCAGTGCGGCGGTGACCGCGCGGGTCGGCCTGTGGCTGGGCATCTGCTTCGGCATCTGCTTCGCGACCGGACTCGTCAGCCACTACGCGCAGAACCCCGACCACCCGGTGCCGTTCCCTGTGTCGCCGGCGTGGGGCTACCGGGTCACCCAGGGGCTGCACGTCATCACCGGCAGCGCGGCGGTGCCGCTGCTGCTGGTCAAGCTGTGGACCGTCTACCCGAAGCTGTTCCGCCGCCCGGAGAAGAACCTGCGGGCACTCGCCCTCGACGGCCTTGAGCGACTCTCGATCGCTGACGCTGGTCTCGTCGGCGGTCTTCCAGCTCGCGACCGGACTCCTCAACTCGGCGCAGTGGTATCCCTGGGACTTCTCCTTCCGGGCCTCGCACTACGCGCTCGCCTGGGTGGCGATCGGCTCCCTGGTCGTGCACATCGCGGTCAAGCTGCCGATCATCCGCCGGGCGCTGACGTCCAACGTCGAGTCGACGGTCGACGACCGGCCCACTGCGACCGATCCCGGCGTGCTGACCCGGCGCGGTCTGCTCCGCACCACCTGGCTGGCCGCGGGCGTCGCGGCGCTCTCGGTGGCGGGCGCATCGGTGCCGCTGCTGCGCAAGGTCTCGGTCTTCGCGGTCCGCACCGGCGAGGGCCCGCAGGGGGTGCCGGTCAACAAGTCGGCCGCCGCCGCCCACATCACCGACGAGATGGTCGGACCGTCGTACCGCCTCGAGGTCGTGCACGGCGACCGCAGCGTGCTGCTGACGCTCGAGGACCTCCGGGCGATGACCCAGCAGACCGAGAGCCTGCCCATTGCCTGCGTCGAGGGTTGGAGCGCCGGCGCGGAGTGGACCGGTGTCCGGGTGCGCGACCTGCTCGACCTGGTCGACGCGCCGACCGGCCGCGACGTCGACGTCCACTCCCTGCAGCCTTCGGGTCCCTACCGGCACACGGTGCTGCAGGCGAACTTCGCCGACGACGACCGCACCCTGGTGGCGCTGGCGCTGCACGGCGAGCCGCTCGACCGCGACCACGGCGAGCCGGCCCGGCTGATCGCGCCGGACCGGCCCGGCGTGCTGCAGACCAAGTGGCTGTCCCGGCTGGAGGTGCTCGTGATGAGGACGCGGATCGCGCTGGGGGCGCTGGGCGTCCTCGCTGGGGTGTACGGCGGGTGGCTGGTGCTGAGCCGCGGTCACGACCTGCTCAACCTGGTGCTGTGGCTGGCCGCGGGGGTGGTGCTCCACGACGGGGTGCTGGCATTGGTCGTGCTCGCGGTCGGGACGGTCGCCGTGCGGCTGCTGCCGAGGGCGGCCAGGGCGCCGGCGGTCGTGGGAGCTCGTGGTGCTCGGCACGGTGACGCTGCTGGCGGTGCCGGTGCTGGGGAGGTTCGGCGCCCGGTCCGACAACCCGACGCTGCTGGACCGCGACTACACGGTCGGGTGGCTGGTGCTCGCCGCTCTGGTCGTGGTCGGCGTGGTCACGGCCACGCTCGTAGGCTCGCGACGGAGGTGACCGTGGCCAGAGTGCTCGTCGTGGACGACGACCCGACCGTGCGCGAGGTGGTCGTCAGCTACCTGCGCGCCGCCGACCATGAGGTCGTCGAGGCGGCGGACGGGGAGACCGCGCTGGACCGGCACCGCGACGCCCCGCACGACCTGGTCGTCCTGGACCTGATGCTGCCCGGCATCGACGGGATCGAGGTCTGTCGGCGGCTGCGCGAGCAGGGGGACGTCCCGGTGATCATGCTGACCGCGCTCGGCGAGGAGACCGACCGGGTCTTGGGGCTCGAGGTGGGCGCCGACGACTACGTCACCAAGCCGTTCAGCCCGCGCGAGCTCGCGCTCCGGGTCGACTCGGTGCTCCGCCGCGTCGACGCGCCCACGTCACATCGGCGGCTGGTCGACGGCGACCTGGTCGTCGACGAGGCCCGCCACGCGGCGTACCGCGGAGGCGAGCCGCTCGCGCTGACCGGCCGGGAGTTCGACCTGCTGCGGTTCCTGCTGGCCCACCCCGGCACGGCGTACTCCCGCGACGAGCTGCTCGAGCAGGTCTGGGGCTGGTCGTTCGGCGACCAGTCGACGGTGACCGTGCACGTGCGGCGGCTGCGCGAGAAGATCGAGCCGGACCCCACCCGGCCGGTCCGGCTGCAGACGGTGTGGGGCGTCGGCTACCGCTGGGAGGCCGCCACGTGAGCGGGGACCAGGTGCAGATCCTGCTGGTGGCCAGCTCGTGCGCGCTCGCCGTCGGCCTCGCCGGGCTGGCCCTGGCCTGGGCGATCCGCCAGCGCTCGATCTTCTGGCAGCTCGCGCTGGTCGTGGGGGTGGCCATCGGCTCGGTGCTGGCCGGCGTCGTCGCGATCGCCCGGCTGATGTTCATCTCGTCGCACGACCGCGGCGTGGTGACGCTCGTGAGCGCGGTGTCCGGCGCGGTCGCCCTGCTCGTGGCCGTCGCCGTCGGTGCCGCCATCTCGCGCTGGTCCGCCGCGCTGCGCGAGGACGCTCGCAGGCTGGACGCGCACGGATCGTTCGTCGGCGCGCGCCGCGGCCCGAGCGAGCTGCAGGCGCTGTCGGCCGAGCTGGAACGCACCAGCCAGCGGCTGGAGGAGTCCCGGCTCCGCGAGGCCCGCCTCGAGGACTCGCGGCGCGAGCTGGTCTCGTGGGTCTCCCACGACCTGCGCACGCCGCTGGCCGGCATGCGCGCGATGGCCGAGGCCCTCGAGGACGGCATGGCCGAGGACCCCGCGCGCTACCACCGGCAGATCCGCGCCGAGGTCGACCGGATGGTGCGGATGGTCGACGACCTGTTCGAGCTGTCGCGGATCCACGCGGGCGTGCTGACCCTGAGCCCGGAGACGGTGGCGCTGACCGACGTCGTCAGCGAGGCGATCGCCGGTGCCGACCCCATGGCGCGGGCCCGGTCGGTGCGGCTCGGCGGCAGCGTCGAGCGGGGGCTCGCGGTGACGGCGGACCCGATCGGGCTGTCCCGGGTGATGACCAACCTGGTCATGAACGCGGTCCGCCACACCGCGGCGGACGGGACGGTGGAGATCCGGGGCCGTTCGGTGCCCGACGGCGTGGAGCTCAGCGTCAGCGACCAGTGCGGCGGCATCTCCGAGAGCGACATGGAGCGGGTCTTCGACCTGGCCTGGCGCGGGGGCTCCGCGCGTACGCCGGACCGCTGGCGACGAGCTGGCCGGCGTCGGCGGAGCCGGGCTGGGGCTCGCGATCGTGAAGGGGATCGTCGAGGCGCACCGAGGCGTGGTGCAGGTCGAGAACGTGGCCGCCGTCGGCTGTCGGTTCCTGGTCCGGCTACCGGCCTGACCGCCTCGGCGTGTCGGTCCCGTGATCGAACACCTGTTCGGCTAGATTTCTCTCCACAGGTGCGACGCCGGGGCAGCTTCTCCACAACCCGACGGCCGGTAGGACCGAATGTCGGTGGCCATCCCTAGCGTCGAAGGAGCACCTCGACCCACGAGCCGCACAGGAAGGCACGGCCCATGGCTGCAGACCGCGAAAAGGCACTCGACGCTGCCCTCGCCAACATCGAGCGCCAGTTCGGCAAGGGATCGGTGATGCGGCTCGGTGAGGAGTCCCGCGCCGCGCTCGAGGTGATCCCCACCGGGGCGATCTCGCTCGACATCGCCCTCGGCATCGGCGGCTTCCCGCGAGGGCGGGTCGTCGAGATCTACGGGCCGGAGTCCTCCGGCAAGACCACGGTCGCCCTCCACGCGGTGGCCAACGCCCAGCGGGCCGGCGGCATCGTGGCCTTCATCGACGCCGAGCACGCGCTCGACCCCGACTACGCCAAGGCGCTCGGTGTCGACACCGACGCGCTGCTGGTCTCCCAGCCCGACTCCGGTGAGCAGGCGCTCGAGATCGCCGACATGCTGATCCGCTCCGGCGCCCTCGACCTGATCGTCATCGACTCGGTCGCCGCGCTGGTGCCCCGGGCCGAGATCGAGGGCGAGATGGGCGACAGCCACGTCGGCCTCCAGGCCCGGCTGATGAGCCAGGCCCTGCGCAAGATGACCGGTGCCCTCAACAACTCCGGCACCACGATGATCTTCATCAACCAGCTGCGCGAAAAGATCGGCGTGATGTTCGGGTCTCCCGAGACCACCTCCGGTGGCCGGGCGCTGAAGTTCTACTCCTCGGTCCGCCTCGACGTGCGCCGCATCGAGACCCTCAAGGACGGCACCGACATGGTCGGCAACCGCACCCGGGTCAAGGTCGTGAAAAACAAGGTGGCCCCGCCGTTCAAGCAGGCCGAGTTCGACATCATGTACGGCAAGGGGATCAGCCGCGAGGGCGGCCTGATCGACGTCGGCGTCGAGGCGGGGATCGTCCGCAAGGCCGGTGCCTGGTACACCTACGAGGGCGACCAGCTCGGCCAGGGCAAGGAGAACTCCCGCGGGTTCCTCCACGACAACCCCGACCTCGCCAACGAGATCGAGAAGAAGATCCTCGAGAAGCTCGGCGTCGGCCCGGCGGTGACCGACGAGGCGCCCGCACCGGCCGAGCCGGTCGGCGTCGACGACTTCTGAGCCGCAGGGGGGCGCAGTGACTTCCGGACAGGCGCCCGGGTCGACCTCGGGGTCGACCGACGCCTGGACGGGTGGCGTCGAGACGGGGGTGCGGGCCTGGGTGGGTGACCGCCCGGCGCACCTCCGCCCGACCTGCCGCCCGACCCCGTGGCGGAGGGGCCGGACGCCGACCCCGAGTCGGTGGCCCGCAAGATCCTGCTCGACCAGCTGACCGGCCGGGCGCGCACCCGCAAGGAGCTCGGCGACAAGCTGGCCGCCAAGGGCGTGCCGGCCGAGATCGCCACCCGGCTGCTCGACCGGTTCGAGGAGGTCGGCCTGGTCGACGACGGCGCGTTCGCCCGCACCTGGGTGAGCCAGCGCCAGTCGGCCGACGGCGGCAAGGGCCTGGCGCCCCGGGCGCTGGCCCAGGAGCTGCGCCGCAAGGGCATCGACGACGAGACCGCCCGCGAGGCGCTCGGCGAGATCGACCCGGCCGACGAGGAGGCCGCGGCCCGCGAGCTGGTGCGCCGCAAGCTCCGGTCGCTCGTCCCGGGTCGACGACCAGACGGCCACCCGCCGGCTGGTCGGGATGCTCGCCCGCAAGGGCTACGCCTCCGGGCTGGCGTTCGCGGTGGTCCGCGACGAGCTCGCCGCCGCCGGTCGCGACGAGCCCGAGGAGCCGCACTCGGTCTGAGCCCTCGTCGCGCGGGGCCACGATCGACACAATGGGCGGGTGCCGCCCGAGGGTCCCGTCCATCTCGTGGTGCTGGACCGCGGCCGCGAGCTGTCCGGGGTCGTCCACGAGGGCGAGTCGTGGGCGGCCGCCGCCCGGCGTACCTGCGCCAGCATGCACGCCGAGCCCGAGCCGGTCGACCTGTCCGGGGAGGTCAAGCGGTTCGTCGTCGACCACGACAACCGGCTCGCGATCAGGGCGATGACCCCCGGCGACCTCGACGACGTGGTGGCCTGGCGCGCCAGCCCGCAGGTCCGGCGCTGGTGGTCGCCGGGGGAGCTCAGCGACCCCGACCAGATGGCCACGAAGTACGCCGAGCGGATCGACGGGATGAGCCCGACCCGGATGTGGGTGCTCGAGGTCAACGGCCGGTCGGTCGGGTTCGTCCAGGACTACCGGATCGGCGACTACCCGGACTACGCCGTGCTGGGCCCGGACCCGGACGCGATCGGCGTCGACTACGCGATCGGCTCCGACCTCTGGCGCGGCCGCGGTCTCGGGCAGCGGATGCTCTGGGCGTGGATGCAGCGGGCGCGGACCCGGTTCCCGGAGGCGACGACGTACTTCGCGGCGCCCGACCACCGCAACGTCGCGTCGCTGCGGATCCTGGCCAAGGCGGGGTTCACCGAGGGGCTGTGGTTCGACGAGCCGCAGGAGAACGGCGAGACGCACCACCGTGGTCGGGTGCAGCCTCGATGTTCGCCAGGTGATCGGCTGAGCGTCATAGGTTGAGGCCATGACGAGCTCGTTCAGGGCCGCTGACCTGCGGCTGCCGGCCGGCCCGGTCGACCTGACCGCCATCGACAGCGGGGCCACCCCGGGCTTCGACGGCAACAAGAAGGCCGGCGTGGCCGCGCTGGCCGCCCTCGGCGACGACCTGTCCGACCTCCAGGAGCGGCTCTACGCCGAGGGCTCCGCCGACGTCGGCCACGGCCGCGCCGTGTTGCTGGTGCTGCAGGGCATGGACACGTCGGGCAAGGGCGGCACGCTCCGGCACACCGTGGGTCTGGTCGATCCGCAGGGGGTGCGGATCAGCTCGTTCAAGAAGCCGACCGACGAGGAGCTGAAGCACGACTTCCTCTGGCGGATCAGGAAGGCGCTGCCGAGCAAGGGCATCATCGGCGTGTTCGACCGCAGCCACTACGAGGAGGTGCTCATCGTCCGGGTGCACGAGCTGGTGCCGAAGGACGAGATGGAGCAGCGGTACGACGTGATCAACGCCTTCGAGGCCGAGCTGGCCGCTGTGGGCGTCACGATGGTCAAGTGCATGCTGCACATCTCTGCCGAGACCCAGAAGGAGCGGCTGCAGGCCCGGCTCGACGACCCGACCAAGCACTGGAAGTTCAACCCCGGCGACATCGACGAGCGTGCCCACTGGTCGGCGTACCGCGAGGCCTACCAGATCGCTCTCGAGCGGACCAACACCGAGGTGGCGCCGTGGTACGTCGTGCCGAGCGACCGCAAGTGGTACCGCAACCTGGCCATCGGGAACCTCCTGCACGAGACCCTGACCAACATGAACCCGCAGTGGCCGGCCGCCGACTTCGACGTCGACGAGCAGAAGCGCAGGCTGGCCGACGAGGTCCCGGTTAAGTGATCCCCACCGTCGGGGTCACCCGGTACGTCACGCCGCTGCGCGAGGGCGGCAGCCTGCCCGGGATCGTCGAGGCCGACGACCTCGGCACCTACGTCTGCAAGTTCCGCGGGGCCGGCCAGGGGGTCCGCGTCCTCGTGGCCGAGGTGATCGTCGCCGGGCTGGCCGAGCGGATCGGGCTGCGGACGCCCCGGCTCGTGGCGCTCGACCTCGACCCGGCCATCGCCCGCTACGAGGCCGACGAGGAGGTCCAGGACCTGCTCAACGCCAGCCCGGGGCTCAACCTCGGCGCGGACTTCCTGCCCGGCTCGTTCGGCTTCGACGGCCATGTCCCGGCCGGAGCAGCACGGACCCGGTGCGGGTGCTCTGGCTGGACGCGTTCGTCGCCAACGTCGACCGGTCCTGGCGCAACCCCAACCTGCTGCTGTGGCACGGCAACCTGTGGGTGATCGACCACGGCGCCGCGCTCTACTTCCACCACGGCTGGGCCGGAGGGCGTGAGCGACGCCGAGCGGTTCGCGGCGCAGACCTGGAGCGCGGACGACCACGTCTTCCGCGAGCACGCCGCCGAGCTGCCCGCCGCGGACGCCGAGCTGCGCGGCCTGCTCGGCCCCGAGGTCTTCGCCGAGGTGCTGGCGCAGGTGCCGGACAGCTGGCTCGAGCCGGTCCCCGGCGCCGAGGACCCGCCCGCGGTGCGTGCGGCGTACGTCGACTTCCTCACCGCCCGCCTCGGCGCCCGCCAGTGGCTCCCGCAGGTGGCGGCATGACCGAGCAGAAGCTGTCCTACGAGTACGTCGTGCTCCGCTGCGTCCCGCGCGTGGACCGCGAGGAGTTCGTCAACGTCGGCGTGGTGCTGCACTGCCAGATGGCCGACTTCCTCGATGTCGCCTGGCACGTCGACCGCGACCGGCTGCTCTCCCTGGACCCGCGGATCGACGTCGACCAGGTCTGCGAGTCCCTGGCCTTCGTCGACGCGGTCTGCACCGGCCACCCGACCGGCGGCGCCCCGGCCGCCGAACCGCTCACCCAGCGGTTCGGCTTCCTCAAGGCCCCCCGCTCGACCGTCCTCCAGACCAGCCCCGTCCACGGCGGCGTCACCGCCGACCCCGGCCGCCAGCTCGAACGCCTCCTCGAACAGCTCGTCGGCTGACGCTGACCCGGCGCAGACTTTGAGTCCGCAGCGTGCTGACCCGTTCGACTTCGGCGCAAAGTCCTGGCGACCGGGTCAGAATCGCGGGTCAGCGTCTAGACGGGGACCAGCTCGACGGCGCCGACGGCGTAGCGGGCGAGTACGGCGCGGGCCAGGTTGGGGTGGGCGCCGAGGGGCTCGGAGACGGCGACCGCACCGGCCTCGAGGGCGAGCTCGGCCGCGCGGTCCGGCAGGAAGCCGGGGGCCAGGAACAGCGAGGCGACCGCGATGTGGCGGCGGCCCTCGCCGCGGAACGCGCGGACGGCCTCGCCGGTGGCCGGCGGCGCGCTCGAGGCGTACGCCGCGGTGACCGGCAGCTTGTGGTGCGTGCC
Organism: uncultured Actinomycetota bacterium; assembly: GCA_963798045.1. Taxonomy (GTDB): domain Bacteria; phylum Actinomycetota; class Actinomycetes; order Propionibacteriales; family Nocardioidaceae; genus Nocardioides. The sequence continues at coordinate 183,995 of CAWCSB010000031.1, read as the reverse complement.
CCAGACCCGGCCCAGGCGGGCGACGGCCTGGTTGGCGAGCGGGTCGCTGGAGCCGGCCGCGGCCAGCACCAGCGCGTCGAGCTCGCGGACCGGGCGGCGCTGAGCGCCTCGCGCAGCCGCTCGTCGAGCACCTCGAGGAACGACGCCTCGAGGCCGAGGATCGAGGTGGCGTGGATGCGCACCTGCGGGTGCCGCGCGGAGGCCTCGGCGACGGCGGACGGCACGTCCACCTTGGCGTGGTAGGCCTCCGTCAGCAGCAGGGGTACGACGACGATCTCGTCGTGGCCCGCCTTCACCAGCCGGTCCACGACCGTGTGGAAGTCCGGCTTGGAGAGCTCGAGGAACGCGGCCTCGACCTTGAGGTCCGGCCGCATGTGCGCGGACCTCCTTGACCAGGGCCTTGATCGTGGCGGCGGAGCGGCGGTCCCGGCTTCCGTGCGCCAGGGCCACCAGGGCAGGTGCGGCCATCTCAGGGCCTCCCTTCTGGGTTGTACTGCCGAGTCGGGTTCATGAGTGAATCCCGCACTCGGTCTTGTTGGTGCCGGCCCACCGGCCGCTGCGGGCGTCCTCGCCCGGAGCGACTCGACGGGTGCACGGAGCGCAGCCGATCGACGGGTAGCCGTCGTAGACCAACGGGTTGACGAGCACCCCGTTCTCGGCGATGTAGCGCTCCACCTGCTCGTCGCTCCATCGCGCGAGCGGGGAGACCTTGACCTTGCCCTTCTTGGCGTCCCAGCCGATCACCGGGGCGATGACCCGGTTGTGGGTCTCGGCCCGGCGCAGCCCGGTGGCCCACGCGTCGTACTCCGCGAGCGACTCGGTCAGCGGCTGCACCTTGCGCAGCGCGCAGCACAGGTCGGGGTCGGTCTTGTAGAGGTCCTTGCCGTACGCCGCGTCCTGCTCGGCCACGCTCTGCTTCGGCGTGATCGTGAGCAGGTTGACGTCCACGGTCGCGGCGACGGCGTCACGCGTGCCGATCGTCTCGATGAAGTGGTAGCCGGTGTCGAGGAAGACCACGTCGATGCCGGGCACGACCTTCGAGGCGACGTGCGCGAGCACCGCGTCGCCCATCGAGGACGTGATGCAGAACCGGTCGCCGAACGTCGCCGCGGCCCACTCGATGATGGTCTCGGCCGGCGCCAGCTCGAGCTCGGCGCCCCAGTGGGACACCAGCTCGCGCAGCTCCTCGGGGGAGCGGCCAGAGGTCTCGATCCCGCGCGAGGCGCGGGCGGTGTTGGTGGTCGCAGCGGTCATGACGAAGCACTCCCTGGCGTGGACGCGCCCGGTCTGACAAGACCGAGCATCTTCAGGGAGAAGGCGCGCAGGCAGCCGCGGCATTCCCACGAGCCGTGCGTCTCGTCATGCGGCCACAGGTCCTGCTCGCCGCAGTAGGGGCAGTGCACGGGGAAGGCGCGCTCGCTCATGCCGGCGCCCCCTCGAGGGTCTTCTCGCCGCGCAGCAGCTCCTCGTCGGCACGCGCGACCCAGGTCGCGAACGACTCGTCGGGCACGCGGTCGGCGAGGTAGTTGGAGACGACGACGGTCACGTAGTCGTCGAGCCCCTCGCTGGTCACCTTGTGGGCGCGGAGCTTGCGGCCGAAGTTGGCCTGCAGCCCGGTCGCGCCGCCGAGGTGCACCTGGAAGCCGCCGACCTGCTCGCCCTCGTGCATCACCAGCTGCCCCTTGAGGCCGATGTCGGCCACCTGGGTGCGGGCGCAGGCGTTGGGGCAGCCGTTCATGTTGACGGTGATCGGCACGTCCAGCTCGGGGAAGCGCCGCTCCAGCTCCTCGACCAGGTCGCGGGCGCGGGCCTTGGTCTCGACGATGGCGAGCTTGCAGAACTCGATGCCGGTGCACGCCATCGTGTTCTGCCGCCAGTACGACGGCCGGGCCGGCAGGCCGATGCCGTCCAGGGCAGCCGCGAGCGGCTCGACCTGGTCCGGCGTGACGCCGATGAGCACGATCTTCTGGTACGGCGTGAGGCGGGCGCCCGCGACGCCGTACTGCTCCATGAGGTCGGCGAGCTCGACCAGCTTGGTGCCGGAGATCCGGCCGGCGATCGGCGCGATGCCGACGTAGAAGTTGCCGTCCTTCTGCTCGTGCACGCCGACGTGGTCGCGGTGCCCGGTGGGGGAGGGCGGTGAGTCGCAGCTGACCAGCTCCCGGCCGAGGTACTCCTTCTCGAGCACCTCGCGGAACTTCTCGACGCCCCAGTCGGCCACGAGGAACTTCAGCCGGGCGCGCGAGCGCAGCCGCCGGTAGCCGTAGTCGCGGAAGATCGAGGTGACGCCCTCCCAGATGTCGGGCACCTCCGCGGTCGGCACCCAGACCCCGAGCTTCTGGGCCAGCATCGGGTTGGTGGACAGTCCGCCGCCGACCCAGACGTCGAAGCCCGGGCCGTGCACGGGGTGCACGGTGCCGACGAAGGCGATGTCGTTGGTCTCGGGGGAGACGTCGTGGCTCGGGTGCCCGGTCAGGGCGGTCTTGTACTTGCGCGGCAGGTTGGAGTACTCCGGGTTGCCGATCGCGCGCCGCTTGATCTCGACCAGCGCCTCGGAGCCGTCGATGATCTCGTCCTTGGCGACGCCGGCGACCGGGGAGCCGAGGAACGGGCGCGGCGAGTCGCCGCACGCCTCGGTGCTGTCCAGTCCGGCGTCGTCCAGCTTCTGCCAGATCGCCGGGACGTCCTCGATCCGGATCCAGTGGAACTGGATGTTCTCCCGGTCGGTCACGTCGGCGGTGTCACGCGCGTAGTCCTGGCCGATCTCGCCGAGCGCCCGCACCGTGGCGGCGGGCAGCAGCCGGCCGTCGGAGCGGACCCGCATCATGAAGAACTCGTCGTCGAGCTCCTCCTCCTCGAGCATCGCGGTCTTGCCGCCGTCGAAGCCGGGCGCGCGCTGGGTGTAGAGACCCATCCACCGGAACCGCCCGCGCAGGTCGGCCGGGTCGATCGAGGCGAAGCCGCGCTTGCTGTAGATGTGCAGGATCCGGTCGCGGACGTTGAGCGGGTCGTCGTCCTTCTTGGACTGCTCGTTCTTGTTCAGCGGCTCGGTGTAGCCGAGCGCCCACTGACCCTCACCGCGCTTGGGGCGCGGGATCTCGGTGTGAGCCGCCTTGCGGGCTGAGAAGCGTAGATCGGACATGCGGGGGGTGGTCCTTCGCTGGGAGAAGGGCCGCACTCGACGATGAGTGCGAGCGTCCTGCTCGACGGATGCTGGAAGGCAAGTCAGCGGGACCGACAGATCATGCTGCGCGTGCGCATGAGGTCCACGTGGCGTCGAACCACGAGGTGCGCATGCGTTGCAGCGGAGACCATGTCAACCAGTCTCAGACCGTGGACCGTTGTCCCACAAACACCAATCTCGTGATGTGAGACGTGAGTCCAGCATGTGGGCATCTGCGGGAGCCGTATGCCTTCGAGTGTGTCCCACGCAACAGTCCGTCGCCCCGCGTCGCCAATACAGGTGAACTGGCGCTGGGCTCCCTCTCCTCCCGTCAGGGTGCCCCTAACCTGCGTCGCAAGTTCGAGCGAGTTCCCGCACCCGGAGGTCAACATGCGTTTCTTCGTCCGTACGGCCCTGGTCGCCGCCGTCGCCGCCGTCGCCTTCCGTCGTGGCGCCGCTCGCCCCGAGTCAGGCCGCTACAGGGGAGTGGGTCATCGACGCCGAGCCCTCCGCCTCCGCCACCGTGCGGTACTTCATGCACAAGCACGTCGACGGTCACCCCGGCAACTGGCACATCTTCGACGTCCGGGTCCAGCAGGACGATGACGGAGTGACCGGCAGCTTGATCAGCCTGCGCTGCCCGAAGGGCGTGCAACCAGACCCGGTGGCCGGCTGGGCCGACTGCGCCCAGGTCGGCGGGGCCGACTTCGTCGATCCCGACTACAGCATCTCGGTGACCTGGTCCCCGCGGCTCCGGTACATGCAGATCACGGGCGACATCGTGCTCGAGGACTACGTCAACGGCGTGCTCGTCCCGTCGACCATCGACCTGCGCCTGCGCGCCGACGGGGAGTTCACCAGGACCGTGACCCGGCAGTCGTTCACCGAGCCGGACCCCTGGGACTCCAAGCAGATCGACCTCGCGCGCGACGGAGTGACCGCTCACGGGCAGGTGGGCTGGCTCAAGGCGACCCGGACGCCGATCACCTTCACCCGGCCGCTCCAGGTGTACTCGGTCTTCACCCGCGGTTACGGGGACGGCGTCTGACGCGGGAGCCGCTGATCGCTCTAGTGTTGGCCACATGGCCGACCTCGACGCGCTGACCAGTTCCGCCTACACGCAGGCCCTCGAGGTGATCGCCTCGGTCGAGCCGCGGATCGCCGAGGCGACCCGCCAGGAGCTGATCGACCAGCGAGGTTCGCTCAAGCTGATCGCGAGCGAGAACTACGCCTCGCCTGCGGTGCTGCTGACCATGGGCACCTGGTTCAGCGACAAGTACGCCGAGGGCACCGTCGGCCACCGCTTCTATGCCGGCTGCCAGAACGTCGACACCGTCGAGGCGCTGGCGGCCGAGCACGCCCGCGAGCTGTTCGGCGCGCCGTACGCCTACGCCCAGCCCCACTCCGGCATCGACGCCAACCTGGTGGCCTTCTGGTCGATCCTGGCGCACCGCGTCGAGGGGCCGTGGCTGGAGAAGTACGGCGCCAAGAACGTCAACGACCTCTCCGACGAGGACTGGGAGTCGCTGCGCCACGAGCTCGGCAACCAGCGGCTGCTCGGCATGAGCCTCGACTCCGGCGGCCACCTGACCCACGGGTTCCGGCCCAACATCAGCGGCAAGATGTTCCACCAGCAGCAGTACGGCACCGACCCCGAGACCGGGCTGCTCGACTACGACAAGGTCGCCGCGAAGGCCCGCGAGTTCAAGCCGCTGGTGCTGGTGGCGGGCTACTCGGCGTACCCGCGCCGGGTGAACTTCGCCAAGATGCGCGAGATCGCCGACGAGGTCGGCGCGACGCTGATGGTCGACATGGCGCACTTCGCCGGTCTGGTCGCCGGCAAGGTGTTCACCGGTGACGAGGACCCCGTCCCGCACGCCCACATCACCACGACCACGACCCACAAGTCGCTGCGCGGCCCGCGCGGTGGCCTGGTGCTGGCGACCGAGGAGTACGCCCCCTCGGTCGACCGCGGCTGCCCGATGGTCCTGGGCGGCCCGCTGTCACACATCATGGCCGCGAAGGCGGTCGCGCTCGCCGAGGCCCGGCAGGACTCCTTCCGCGGCTATGCCCAGGACATCGCCGACAACGCGAAGTCACTGGCCGAGGGGTTCCTGACCCGCGGCGCCAACCTGGTCACCGGCGGCACCGACAACCACATCGTGCTGCTCGACGTCTCGTCGTTCGGCCTCACCGGCCGTCAGGCCGAGACGGCCCTGCTCGACGCCGGCGTGGTCACCAACCGCAACTCGGTCCCGTCCGACCCGAACGGCGCGTGGTACACCTCCGGCATCCGGCTCGGCACGCCCGCGCTCACCACCCGCGGCTTCGGCCACGACGAGTTCGACACCGTCGCCGAGCTGATCGTGCACGTCCTGCAGAACACCCAGCCCGGCACCACCAAGGACGGCAAGCCCTCCAAGGCGTCCTACACCCTCGCCGAGGGCATCGCCGACAAGGTCAAGGACGCCTCCGCCGAGATGCTCGACAAGCACCCGCTCTACCCGGGACTCAACCTCGGCTGAGGGTTTCGAGACAGGCGCTAGCGCGCCTTCCTCAACCACCGGTGGTTGAGGAGGTTGCGCAGCAACCGTCTCGAAACCTCCGCAGCCTGCGCTGGGACTCGATCAGCCCTTCCAGCGGTACTCCACCTCTGGACGGCCACTCCCGCCGTACCGCGGCTGCCGCTCGACCCGGCCGCTGTCGGCAAGGTGCTCGAGGTAGCGGCGGGAGGTGACCCGGGACGCGCCGACCAGGGCGGCGACCTCGGTCGCGGAGAGGCCACCGGACGCGTCGCGGAGCGCCGCGGTGACCTCGCGCAGGGTCTCGACGCTCATCCCCTTGGGCAGCGCGGTGCTGGTGGTGCGGAGCGAGCCGAGGAGAGCGTCGACGTCCTCCTGGTCGAGCTTCTCGGCTTCGGCCGACGCGCGGTAGGCGGCGTACTGCTCGAGCTTGGCGCGGAACGTCGCGAACGTGAACGGCTTGAGCAGGTAGAGCACGACGCCCTGGGTCACCGCGTTGCGGACCACGTCGGCGTCGCGGGCCGAGGTCACCGCGATCACGTCGCACCGATGGCCGGCCGCACGCACCCGCTGGAGCAGCCCGAGGCCGTGCCCGTCGGGCAGGTGCATGTCGAGCAGGACCAGGTCGACGAGCGGGTCGCCGGCGAGGAACCGCGCCGCGTCCTGGGCCGAGCGGGCGGTGCCGGCCAGCTCGAAGCCGGGCACCCGGCCGACGTAGTCGCCGTGCGCCTCGGCGGCAGTGGCCTCGTCCTCGACCACGAGCACGCGTACGGCGTCCTGGGCGGCACTCACCGCGACCCCTCCACTGGATGCAGCGTCACGGTGAACCGGGCGCCGCCGAGCTCGGAGCGGCCGATCTCGACATCACCGCCGTGCCGGCGCGCGACCTGGGCGACCAGGGCCAGCCCGACACCGCGGCCGGCCTCGCTGGAGCCCTTGGTGGTCCAGCCTCGCTCGAGCGCGTGCCCCGCCGCGTCGTCGTCGAGGCCGGGGCCGCTGTCCTCGACCGTGACGACGACGGCGTTCTGGTCACCGCCGAGCGTGACCCGCACCCGGCGTACGTCGGCCGGGACGAGCGCGTCGAAGGCGTTGTCGACGAGGTTGCCCAGGACGGTGACCAGGTCGCGGGCGGGCACGTCGTTGCGGGGGAGCCCGCCCTCGATGCGCAGCTCGATGCCGCGCTCGGCCGCGTCGGCGTTCTTGCCGAGCAGCAGCGCCTCGACGACCGGGTCACCGACGGCACCCACGACCTGGTCGGTGAGCAGCTGGGCGACCTGCAGCTCCTCGGTCGCGAAGTCGACGGCCTCGTCGACCCTGCCGAGCTCGATGAGCGAGACCATCGTGTGCAGCCGGTTGGCGGACTCGTGGTTCTGGGCGCGCAGCGAGTCGCTGAGGCCGCGGACCACGTCCAGCTCGCCGGTGACCGCGCGGAGCTCGGTGTGGTCACGCAGGGTGACCACGGCACCGACGTCGGCACCCTGCCAGGTGGCGGGCGCCGAGCTCACGACCAGCACCCGGTCGCCCGCGAGGTAGATGTCGTCAGCCTCGGCCGTCCGCCCGAGCGCCGCCTCCACCAGGCCGGGCGCGAGGCCGAGCTCTGCAAGCGGGCGGCCGAGGACGTCGTCGGGCAGGTCCAGCAGCCGGCGCGCCTCGTCGTTGACGAGCTGGACCCGGCCTCCGGTGTCGAGCAGCAAGAGCCCTTCCCGGACCGCGCCGAGGACCGCCGTGTAGTACTCGTACATCCGGGTGATCTCGGCCGCGCCGAGCCCGTGCGTCTGGCGGCGGAGCCGGCGGCCGACCAGCCAGGTGCCGGCCAGGCCGACGCCGAGGACCAGCAGCGCCGAGATCCCGATCAGCGCCAGGTCATCTCGCAGCTGCAGGTCGATCGAGGAGATGGTGATGCCGACGGACACCATGGCGACCACGCGGCGGCTGCCGTCGTCGGCAAAGACGGGTACGACGGCGCGCATCGACGCGCCGAGGGTGCCGGTGGCCCGCTGGGTGAACACGCGGCCTTCTGGCGCGCCGCCGACGTCGCCGATGAACTTCTTGCCGATGTTGTCCGGGTCCGGGTGGCTGTAGCGGATCCGGTCCATGTTCATGACGACCACGAAGTCCACCCCGGCGTCGCGGTAGACCCGGTCCGCGAAGGGCTGGATGGTCGAGCTGGGGTCGCTCGTGCCGAGTGCCTCGGTGATGGTGGGGGAGTCGGCGACCGACCGCGCCACGGACACCGCGCGGTCGGTGGCGGTGACCCGGGCGTCGCGGCGGGCGTCGTACGTCGCCAGCGCGCTCGAGGCGACCACGAGCACCAGCACCACCAGGATCTGGAGCACCAGCACCTGGCGTGCCACCGAAAGGTTCCAGCGCGGACGCACGCCCGGATTGTGACACCGGTCTCGCGAACTCAACGAACACAAGAGTGACCGCGATCACATACGCGAGCAGGGTACCGAGCAGTCACCGGAGGCCCCGGTGACTCGGCACAGGAGGCAGCATGACCACGACAGGCACGGCCGGCCCGGACGCCGGCCCACGGAATCGGACCCACTACCTGTACATCGCGGTGATCATCGCCGTCGCGCTCGGCGTGCTCGTCGGCCTGGTGGCACCAAACACCGCCAAGGAGCTCAAGCCACTCGGCACCGGCTTCGTCGCACTGATCCGGATGATGATCCAGCCGGTCATCTTCTGCACGATCGTGCTCGGCGTCGGCTCGGTGGCCAGCGCCGCCCGGGTCGGCAAGGTCGGCGGCCTGGCTCTCGGCTACTTCCTCTCCATGTCGACGGTCGCGCTCGCGATCGGCCTCGTCGTGGGCAACCTGATCAAGCCCGGCGACGGGCTGCACCTGGACCAGTCCGTCGCGGACGCCGGCCAGGAGCAGGCGGCGGCCGGCCACGGCAGCACCGTGGACTTCCTGCTCGGGATCATCCCCGACTCGATGCTCTCCAGCCTGACCAGTGGCGAGGTGCTGCAGACCCTCCTGGTCGCGCTGCTGGTCGGGTTCGCGCGTCCAGCAGATGGGTGACGTCGGCAAGCCCGTCCTCCGGGGCATCTCGCACATCCAGCGGGTCGTGTTCCGCGTGCTGGCGATGATCATGTGGGCCGCCCCCATCGGCGCGTTCGGCGCGATCGCCGCGGTGGTCGGCGAGACCGGCCTCGACGCTCTCAAGAGCCTGGCCATCCTGATGGTCGCCTTCTACATCACCTGCTTCGTCTTCGTCTTCGTCATCCTGGGCGCGCTGCTCAAGGTCGTGACCGGGATCAACCTCCTCAAGCTGCTGCGCTACCTGGCGAGGGAGTTCCTGCTGATCCTGTCGACGTCGTCCTCGGAGTCCGCGCTCCCGAGGCTGATCGCCAAGATGGAGCACGCCGGCGTCGACAAGACGACCGTCGGTGTCGTGGTCCCGACCGGCTACTCGTTCAACCTCGACGGCACCGCGATCTACCTGACCATGGCCTCGCTGTTCATCGCCGAGGCGCTGGGCGACCCGCTGTCGATCGGCGAGCAGATCTCGCTGCTGGTCTTCATGGTGATCGCGTCGAAGGGCGCCGCGGGCGTCACCGGCGCCGGCATGGCCACCCTGGCCGGCGGGCTGAGCTCGCACCGGCCCGAGCTGGTCGACGGCGTCGGCCTGATCGTCGGCATCGACCGGTTCATGTCCGAGGCACGTGCGCTGACGAACTTCGCCGGCAACTCGGTCGCCACGGTCCTGGTCGGCCACTGGACCGGCAGCCTGGACCGCGCCAAGCTCGACGAGGTGCTCGACGGTCACGACCCGTTCGACGAGACCACGATGCTCGACCCGGACGAGGAGGGGCTCGAGCCCGAGTCGCCCGTGGTCGCCGAGAAGGCACCGGTCCCCGCCGGCGCCTAGGGCGAGTTCCCCAACACGTCCTAGCCCCCCACGGTTGGGCTGCCCCGAGGCTGCCTAACCAGGCTGGCCCGCTTTGCCCTCGAACGAGATCGAGGGCAAAGCGGGCCAGTTCCGCGCGGTCCGCGGCGATCCGCATCGTGCGGGCGTCGACCGGACCGTCGAACAGGTCGAACGGCACGGTCGACAGCCCGGTCATCATCAGCAGGCACAGCGCGTGGCTGCGCCGGACCTGCTCCTCCGGGATCTCGCAGCCCTCGGCCCGCAGCCCCGCGACGTACGCCGCCACGATCGCCTCGTCGACCTCGGCCAGGTCGTCGGCGCCGCGCCTGCCGATCTGGACGTCGCCGACCAGGAGCTGACTGAGGTCGAAGCCGACCGGTGCGCGGCCCCAGAAGTTGAAGTCGATCATCACGAGGTCGTCGTCCTGCTCGGCGGCCAGCAGGTTGTTGGGGCAGGCGTCCCCGTGGCTCAGCAGGGTGGGCAGGGCGTCCGCCTCTGCGGCCAGCGCCACCGAGGCGGCGCCGGCGGCGCGCAGCCGGGTGCGCAGGTCCTCGTCGAAGGCGGCGCAGAGCGGGTGCTGCCAGACCTCGTCGCTCATCAGGATCGGGACCACCTGGACCAGCAGCCGGCCGGTCGCGTAGGTGTTCATCGACCACTCGACCTCGCGCAGGCCCGCCAGCGGCGCGAGGGTCGCGCTGCCGGAGAACCGTCCGAGGAGGTAGGCCGCCCGCTCGTACCGCGACCGGTCCCACGTCGCCGGCCGGACGGGGACCTCCTCCAGCCAGATCGACGACGACGTCGCGTCGAGGTCGATGACGCCGAGCGCGCGGGGGACGGTCAGGCCGTCCGGCAACCGGTCGGCCAGGTCGGACCGGTACACCTCCGCCTCGGTCTTCCACGGCACACCGGCGACCGCTATCTCGCGGTACTCCTCCGGCACGGACTCGAAGAGCGGCGAGTGCTCCCACGACTGCACCTGCTTGACGAAGAAGCGGAACGGCGCGCTCCCGTCAGCCGTCGCCGCCCGGCCGCTGACCCACCAGCGGCCGCCGGTGGTGATCGCGGGCAGGTCGTAGTCGACGGGGGAGACGTCGACGTCCAGCACCTCGACCTGGTCCTCGTGCAGCAGGTCGGCCACCATCGCGGCCAGCTGCGCGTCGCTGACATCCGCGGCCCCGAGCTCGTCTCGACTCCCCATGAAGGGAAGTTAGGCCACCAGCCGGAGATTGTGGAGCGCGTAGGGCCGTCACGGTGGCTGAGGTGCGAAGGCGCCCTGGCGCCTGAGCCTCGAAGCCTGGTGACCCGGGGCTGGGACTCACAGCGTCGGCGTCGTCCGCGCCACGATGCCGCGCAGGTCACCGCCCGCGAGCGCGCCGAACGTCCCGTCGTACGACGAGCCGAGGCGGGACGCGCAGAAGACGTCGGCCACCTCGGGCGGCGAGAAGCGCACCAGCAGCGAGCCCTGGAGCACGGCGGCCATCCGGCCGGCCAGCCGGCGGGCGCCGACCTCCAGGCCGTCGGGGTCGCCCATCAGCTCGCCCAGCAGCGCCAGTGTCGAGTCGATCGCCGTGTCGAGGCGGGCGTCGCCGCCCCGGGCCAGGCCGACCTCGGTGATCCAGGCCTCCAGGGCCTCGGGCTCGCGGGCCAGCGCGCGCAGCACGTCGAGCGCGTTGACGTTGCCGGACCCCTCCCAGACCGAGTTGAGCGGCGCCTCGCGGTAGAGGAGCGGCATCAGCGACTCCTCGACGTACCCGTTGCCGCCGAGGCACTCCAGCGCCTCGGCGGTCAGGGCCGGCGTGCGCTTGCAGACCCAGAACTTCGCCAGCGGCAGCGCGATCCGCCGCAGCGCGGCCTCGTGCGCCCCATCCTGACCACCGAGTGCCAGGTCGTCGACGGCGGACGCGAGCCGGAGCGCCACCACCGTGGCGGCCTCGGACTCGACGGCCAGGTCGGCGACGACGTTCTGCATCAGCGGCTTGTCGGCCAGCAGCGAGCCGAACGCCGAGCGGTGGGCGACGTGCCAGGACGCCTCGGACACCGCGCGCCGCATCAGCCCGGCCGAGCCGAGGACGCAGTCGAGCCGGGTGGCGGCGACCATCTCGATGATGGTCCGGACCCCGCGGCCCTCGTCGCCGAGCCGCAGCGCGACGGTGCCGTCGAACTCGAGCTCGGACGAGGCGTTGGACCGGTTGCCGAGCTTGTCCTTGAGGCGTACGACGTCGAGCTGGTTGCGGGTGCCGTCCGGCAGCACCCGCGGCACCACGAAGCACGTCACGCCGCCGGCCGTCTGCGCGAGCACCAGGAAGACGTCGTTCATCGGGGCCGAGGTGAACCACTTGTGGCCGTGCAGGGTGTAGCTGCCGTCCGGCTGCGGCCGTGCCTCGGTCACGTTGGCGCGGACGTCGGAGCCGCCCTGCTTCTCGGTCATGCCCATGCCGCACAGCGCGCCGCGCTTCTCGCTCACCGGCCGGAGTCCGGGGTCGTACGTCGTGGAGGCGAGCAGCGGCGTCCACTCCTTGGCCAGCGCCTCGTCGACGCGGAGCGCCGGGATCGCGGCATAGGTCATCGAGATCGGGCACCCGTGGCCGGGCTCGGTGTGCGACCACGCCAGGAACCCGGCCGCGCGGCGCAGGTGCGCGTCGGGATCGCCGTCCGCCTGCCGCTCCCACGGTGTCGCGGCCAGACCGTGGCCGACCGCGCGCTCCATCAGCCAGTGCCAGGCCGGGTGGAACTCGACCTCGTCGATCCGGTTGCCGTAGCGGTCGTACGACGTCAGCTCCGGGTGGTGCTCGTTGGCCAGGCGGCCCTGCTCGCGGGCCTCGGCGGTGCCTGCCTCCGCGCCCAGCGGCAGCAGGCCCTCGAGCACCTCGGCCGAGCCGTGGCGCAGGACGGCCTCGCTCAGCGCCAGGTCGGCGGCGACGACGTTGTGGCCGACGAGCGGCGGCACCTGGTTGGCGGCCGCCCGCACGGATGCGCGATCGAGGAGTCCCCATGGCCCTACGGTAGAGCCCATGGTGGCGGAGCCCGTTCGGGACGCTGCCGCGTCAGGATCACAGCAGAGGGCGTGGTGGCGCCGTGCCCTCGACACCCTGTGGCGGCTGGTCGTCACCACGGTCAGCTCCTGCCTGCGCTACCGGGTCACCGGCCTCGCGGCCGAGGCGGCGTTCTTCGCCGTGCTCTCGGTGCCGCCGCTGCTCTTCGGACTGGCGGGAGGCATCGGCTACGTCACCAACCAGTTCGACCCCGGCCAGGTCAATCAGATGCGGGACGCCGTCATCGACTTCTCCGGTCGGCTGCTCACCGACAAGGCGGTCGACAAGGTCATCGAGCCGACGCTCAACAGCGTGCTGCGCGGCGGCCGGTTCGACGTCATCTCCCTCGGCTTCGTGCTGGCGCTGTGGTCGGGGAGCCGGGCGCTCAACGTCTTCATCGACACCATCACCGTCATGCACGGCCTCGGCGGGCACCGAGGGATCGTCAAGACCCGGGCGCTGTCGTTCGTGCTCTACGTGCTGGCCCTGGTCACCGGCATCGCGGCCATCCCGCTGATGCTGGCGGGCCCGCGGCTGGTGGAGGACGCGCTCCCGCGCCGGTTCGACTTCCTGCTGGACTTCTACTGGCCGGCGATCGGCGTGATCTGCATCTGCTTCCTCGCCACGCTCTACCACGTGTCGGTGCCGGTGCGGACCCGCTGGCGGTTCAACCTCCCCGGCGCCGTCCTCGCCCTGGTCATGTGGATCGGCGGCAGCTACCTGCTGCGCTGGGTCCTCACCGCCACCGCCACCGACTCGCGGTCCGTCTACGGGCCGCTGGCCGCACCGATCGCCGTACTCCTCTGGCTCTACATCGTCGCCATCGCAGTCCTGATCGGCGCCGCCGTGAACGCGGCGTTCGACAAGATCTTCGTGGGCGAGCGATAGCCTGCCAGCCGTGTCGGAGGCGAGCAGGGAGTCGTGGCCTCAGGCCACGGCCGGCCAGATCGCGCTGCCCGAGCGGGTCCACTCACCCTGGTGGGTGCTGTCACGCCGGTTGCTCACGGCCCTCGGGATCCTCGTGGGCACCGTCTGCCTGGTCTACTTCGACAAGGACGCCTACCGGGACAACAACGACCCGACCGGTCAGGTCAGCCTCGTCGACGCGATCTACTACACCACGGTGACGCTCAGCACGACCGGGTACGGCGACATCGCGCCGTACAAGGACGGCGCCCGCCTCATCAACGCCTTCATCATCACCCCGCTCCGCATAGCCTTCCTGGTGCTGCTGATCGGGACCACCCTCGAGGTGCTCGCCTCGCAGGGCCGGGAGATGTTCCGGATCTCACGCTGGAGGAAGTCCATGGGACATCACGTCGTCGTCGTCGGCTACGGCACCAAGGGCCGGAGCGCCGTCGAGACCCTGATCAGCAACGGGCAGGCGCGGGAGTCCGTGGTCATCGTCGACCCGGGCCAGGCCGCGATGGCCGACGCGCACGAGGACGGCCTCGCGGTCGTCGCCGGCGACGCCACTCGCCGCGAGGTGCTGCGCCGCGCCGGCGTCGCCGAGGCGGACCAGGTGATCATCACGACCAACCGGGACGACTCCAACGTGCTGGCGATCCTCACCGTCCGCCAGCTCAACCCCGACGTCTACATCGTCTCCTCGGCCCGCGAGCACGAGAACGCGCCGCTGATGAAGCAGTCCGGTGCCAACTCGGTCATCACCTCGTCCGACGCCGTCGGCCGGCTGCTCGGTGTCTCGTCGCTCTCGCCGACCCTCGGCTCGGTGATGGAGGACCTGCTGACGTACGGCGAGGGGCTCGAGGTCGCCGAGCGTGACCTGCTGGTCACCGAGGTCGGCAAGCAGCCCCAGCAGCTGCCCGACCAGGTCATCGCCGTGGTCCGCGACGAGAAGGTCTACCGCTACTTCGACCCGGTCGTCACCCAGCTCGCGCGCGGGGACCGGCTCGTCGTCGTACGCCCCGCCAAGGAGCTGCCCTGGGCTCCCCGCCCCGGCACCCACGACGAGCAGCTCTCCACCGACGAGGACTAGTCACGCGTTCGAACACCTGTTCGAATCTGTGCCACCATTCGGTATGGCGGGCGGCATGGGCGGCGGGTGGGGCAAGCGCGGCAGCGGCGTGCCCCTGGCCCAGCGGGTGCGCGGTGACCTGCCCCCGGCTTCTCAGTACGACGCCAGGAAGCCGCTCGGACCGGACTGCCCGGCCCGGCACTGCTGGGTGTCCGGGGCCGTCGACGCCGAGGGCGTGAAGCGGCCCGGGCTGCTGCTCGAGTGGCGCCAGGTGGCGGGGCGCTGGGAGGGCAGGGTGACGTACGCCGCGAGGCTGCGGCCGCTCGAGGCGAACGGCGGCTGGCTGGTCGTCGAGGAGTGGCTGCCGGCGGAGCTGCTCACGCCGTGCTGACGGAGACCGGCGTACCCCCTGAAATGAGTTGAACCGCTGGAGTCTCGGGTCACCAGCGGTTCAACAAGTGGAACGTTAGGGGAGGGAATGCCTTGCAGGGAAGGGACGAATGGCCATCTGGGACGAGAATCCCCCGAACGGACTACCCGAACCATCCGACCGGCCTACCGCGACCGGTGCCACCGCACCATGAGGGCTAGGCGATACCGAGGTGTGACACCAGCAGTCAGCGGCCGCCGGGCTCGCCGAACCGCCCCGACCGGGTGGCCTGACGCTGGCGCTGCCGGGTCAGCCGCTGGCGGCGCAGCCGGCGGACCAGCAGCGGGTCGTGAGCGAGCGCGCCGGGCTGGTCGATGATCGTGGTGAGGGCCCGGTAGTACTCCTGGGGCGTGAGCCCCAGCCGCGCCCTGGCGGCGGTGTCCTTCGCGTCGGAGTACTTCCACCAGTCCCGTTCGAAGGTGAGGATCTCGCGCTCGCGCGGGCTCAGCTCGACCATGCGGCGATCCTCTCAAACGCCTGCGGGCCACCCGAATTCGGGGGCGCTGTGTGACGGCCGTCTCGCCAGGGGGGTAAAGCGTTGGTGACACGTGTCAAGTCCTTCCACGAATGGGCAACAGTCCGGTAGCGGCCCTAAGCCCCCAAAACCGCCTCTGACCTGCGGAAACGACGTTGTTGTTACTGCCCTGTGGAGGTGGTGAGAACACCCCCAAGGGCATAGGTTGATCCTGCAGCCGAACCGTGGGGGGTCGGCTACGACATGGGGGTTACAAACGCATGACGGTTTACTTCGGAACTCCGGAACGGAACACCGAGGACCCGCTGATCAGCATCGTGGTGCCAGCGCTCAACGAGGCGCTGAACCTTTCGGTGGTGCTGCCTCAGCTTCCGCAGGTCCACGAGGTCATCCTCGTCGACGGCGGCTCGGTCGACGGCACTGTGATGGCGGCTCGCCGGGCGCTGCCCGAGATCATCACGGTCCTGCAGAGCCGCAAGGGCAAGGGCAACGCGCTGGCCGCGGGCTTTGCGCGCGTCACCGGCGACATCGTGGTCATGTTCGACGCCGACGGCTCCGCCGACCCGGCCGAGATCACCCGGTTCGTCGAGGCGCTCAAGGCCGGAGCGGACTTCGCCAAGGGGACGCGGTTCGCCGCCGGTGGCGGCTCGGCCGACATCACCCCGGTGCGACGCCTCGGCAACGCGTTCCTCAACGGCGTCTTCAACCTGGGCTTCCGCACCCGCTATTCCGACCTCTGCTACGGCTACAACGCGTTCTGGGCGGACCTGATCCCGCTGCTCGACCTGCCCGAGCACAGCAGCCCGGCGCCGGCCAACGGCAAGATGGTGTGGGGCGACGGGTTCGAGATCGAGACCGTCATCAACTGCCGCTTCGCGGCGGCCAACGTCTCGATCACCGAGGTGCCCTCGCTGGAGAAGCTGCGGATGTTCGGCGAGTCCAACCTCCGCGCCATCCAGGACGGCACCCGCGTGCTCCGGACGCTGTTCACCGAGTGGCGTCGTGCCCGGGTCGTACGCCGGATGGACCGCAAGCTGTCGCAGCCGTCGCTCGCCAAGCCCTCTCAGGCGAGCGACCGCGTCGCCGCCTGACCTCGATCGCAGACACAGCTCCGAGAACCTGACGCGAGTCGCCTCGAGCCCCGGCCCACTGGGTCGGGGCTCGAGCGTCTGCGGGCACCTGCCGGCCGCATAGGCTCCGTGGATGGAGCGCAGCGAGGCAGCAGACACCCGCGAGGACGTCCAGGGACGCGGCCCTTTCGAACGGTTCGTCGAGGCGACCTACCACGTCGTGAGCCGGGCGCCGTTCTTCGGTGTCTGCCTCGCCATCGTCCTGGTCTGGCTGGTCAGCCTCCCGGCGTGGCACGACCTCAAGTCGTGGCAGGCCGCGCTCCACACCGTGACCAGCGTGCTCTCGCTCCTGCTCCTGGTGCTGTTGGAGAACTCCTCGCGCCGTGGGGAGGAGGCGGCGCAGGAGAAGCTGAACGTGCTGGCCGAGGCACTCTCGGACCTGATGGAGTCCCAGGCCCGGCAGGACCCGGAGCTGCAGCCCGCGGTCGAACGCCTGCGCACCGCGGTCGGGCTCGAGGAGCGGCACTGAGCCGCTCGGCCGTCACGGCTCCAGCGTGTAGCCGAGCCCCGACGTCGTGAGCAGGTGCCGGGGCCGGGACGGGTCGTCCTCGAGCTTGCGGCGCAGCTGGGCGGCGTAGACCCGCAGGTAGTGGTGCTCGTGCAGGTAGCCGGTGCCCCAGACCTCGCGCAGGATCTGCTCGCGCGGCACCAGCCGGCCGACGTTGCGGGCGAGCAGCTCGAGGAAGGCCCACTCGGTCGGCGTCAGCCGCACCTCGGCACCCTCGCGGCGGACCCGCTTGCGGGCCAGGTCGATGACCAGGTCGCCGGCCACGACCTCGGTCTCGGTCGGCTCGGGGGCCGCGGACCGGCGTACGGCGGCGCGCAGGCGGGCCATCAGCTCGTTCATCGCGAACGGCTTGGTGACGTAGTCGTCGGCACCGAGGTCGAGCGCCTCGACCTTGTCCTCGCCGTGCTGGCGCGCGGAGAGCACGACGATCGGCACCGAGGTCCAGCCTCGCAGCCCGGCGATCACCTCGGTGCCGTCGATGTCCGGCAGACCCAGGTCGAGCACGATGACGTCGGGGTGCGTCGTGGCCGCGGCGTCCAGGGCGGATCGGCCGTCGGCTGCGGTGACCACCTCCCAGCCGTGCGCGCGGAGGTTGATCGCCAGGGCGCGCGCCAGCGCCGGCTCGTCGTCGACGACCAGGACCTTGTGCGGGGGCGCGGCGTTCACGATGCCGCCGCCCGAGCCTCGGTCTCGGTCCTTGCCCGAGGAAGGGAGAGCACCATGGTCAGCCCACCGCCGGGGGTGTCCTCCGCCGACAGGGTCCCGCCGAGCGCCTCGGTGAGGCCTCGGGCGACTGCCAGCCCGAGGCCGAGGCCGCCGCTGCCGGTGTCGTCGAGCCGCTGGAACGCCTCGAACATCCGCTCCCGTTCGTCCGGCGGGATACCGGGGCCACGGTCGACCACCATCACTTCGACTGTGTCCGGGAGCACGTGCGCGAGCACCCGCACCGGTGACCCCGGGGCGTGCTTGACGGCGTTCCCGACCAGGTTGGCGACTACGCGTTGGAGGAGGCCCGCGTCGGTGGTGACCAGAGGAGCGGGCTCGTCCACCTCGAGGCGTACGACATCCGGCTCGTGGCCGGAGATCGCCAGCGGCAGCACCTCGTCGAGGCTGCGGGTGCGCAGCACCGGGTGGATCAGCCCGCTCTGCAGGCGGGACAGGTCGAGCAGGTCGTCGATGAGGCGCTCCAGCTGCTCGGCGGAGGAGTCGACGGAACGGACCAGCTCGAGCCGGTCCTCTTCCGAGACGCCGGACGACTGCAGCCCGTCCACCGAGGCGCGCATGGTGGCAAGTGGGGTCCGGAGGTCGTGCGAGACCGCCCGGAGCAGAGCCGTCGAGGTGGCCTCGGCGCGCTCCAGGTTGGCGGCCCGCTCGTCGCGCTCGCGGAGCCGCCGGTACTCCAGGACCAGCCCGGTCTGCACCGCGAACGCTTCGAGCACCCGCTGGTCGCTCGCGCGCAGCGGCTCGCCGCAGAGCGCCAGCAGGTGCTTGTCGTCGACCCGCACCCGGGTGTCGCCCTCGTCTGGCGTGGAAGCGCAGGGAAAGCCCGACGAGGCCAGGACGACCCAGCCGGCCGGGCCCTGCTTCAGCAGCGAGACAGCCTCCTGGCCGAACGTCTCGCGGAGCCGCTCCACGATCGCCCCGGCGGTGTCCTGGCCGGTCAGGACCGACCGCGACAACCCGCTCATCGTCGCAGCCTCGGTGCGGGCGCGCAGGGCGTCGGCGGCTCGGCGCGACGCCCGGTCCACCACCGTGGCGACCGCGGCCGCCACGGCCACGAACACGATCAGCGCCAGCACGTTCTTCGGTTCGGAGACGGTGAACGTGCGGAACGGCTTGGTGAAGAAGTAGTTGAGCGCGAGGAACCCGACGACCGCGCCGAGCAGCGCGGGCAGCAGCCCGCCGATCAGGGCGACCGCGACGGTGGAGGCGAGCAGGGTGAGCATCGCCAGCGGGAGCTGGTCGGTGTCGGCGAAACTCTGCAGCACCCAGGTGAGCAGCATCGGCAGGGCCACCGCACCGGCCCAGCCGGTGACCTGGCGGCCGCGGGAGAGCGGCGAGAGCATGGGCCGCCGGAGGGCCCGGCGCCCGACCTCCTCGTGGGTGACGAGGTGGACGTCGATCGAGCCCGCCAGGGAGGCGATCCGGTCGCCCGTCGTACCGGTGAAGAGCCGCCGCAACCGCCCATGCCGGGAGACGCCGACGATGATCATCGTGGCGTTGGTGCCGGCCGCGAAGTCGACCACCGCAGCGGAGACGTCCTCGCCGACCACCGAGTGGAACGAGCCGCCGACCGAGCCGACCAGCGCCTGAGCGCGGTCGAGCCGGCGCTCGTCGGCGCCCTGCAGGCCGTCGGTCGCGATCACGTGCACGGCGAGCAGCTCGGCACCGGCGGCGCGCTGGGCCAGCCGGGCGCCGCGCCGGATCAGGGTCTCGCTCTCGGGGCCGCCGGTGACGGCCACGACGATGCGCTCCTTGGCCGGCCACGACTCCTGAATCTGATGTGCGCGCCGGTAGTCGTCGAGCTGGTCGTCGACCCGGTCCGCCAGCCACAGCAGCGCCAGCTCGCGGAGCGCGGTCAGGTTGCCGACCCGGAAGTACGACGTGAGCGAGGCGTCGACCTTGTCGGGCTTGTAGATGTTGCCGTGCGCCATCCGCCGGCGCAGTGCCTCGGGGGACATGTCGACCAGCTGGATCTGGTACGCAGTGCGGACCACCTCGTCCGGGACGGTCTCCTGTTGCCGGACGCCGGTGATCCGCTCGACCTCGTCGTTGAGCGATTCGAGGTGCTGGATGTTGATGGTGGTGATGACGTCGATGCCGGCGGCGAGCAGCTCCTCGACGTCCTGGGCCCGCTTCTCGTGCCGGCTGCCGGGCACGTTGGTGTGCGCGAGCTCGTCGACGAAGGCCACCGCCGGCTGCCGGGCCAGCACCGCGTCGACGTCCATCTCGGGGAACGTCGAGCCGCGGTAGTCGACCATCTTGCGGGGCACCACCTCGAGCCCCTCGAGCTGGGCCGCGGTCTGCTCGCGGTCGTGGGTCTCGACGAAGCCGACGACCACGTCGGTGCCGCGGGCGAGCCGGCGCTGCGCCTCACCGAGCGCGGCGTACGTCTTGCCCACCCCCGGCGCGGAGCCGAGGTAGACGATCAGGCGCCCTCGGCGACGGTCCACGGCTCCCATTGTTGCCCTCAGCCCTCCTGCGCGGCCTCGTGGACGGCGATGTTGAGCATCAGGACGTTGACGTGCGGCTCGCCGAGGACGCCCCACGTCCGCCCCGAGGTGTTGTCGTCGACCAGGTCGCGGACCTCGGCCTCGCTCAGTCCGTTCGCCTCGGCCACCCGCGGCACCTGCAGGTCGGCGTAGGCCACCGAGATGTCGGGGTCGAGGCCGGAGGCGGAGGCGGTCACCGCGTCGGGCGGCACGTCGCTCTCGGAGACGCCCTCACGCTTGGCGATCTCGGCCTTGCGCTCCTTGATCGCCTTGATGAGCGCGGGCTCCTCGGGCCCGAGGTTGGAGCCGTACGTCGAGAGCATGTCGTAGCCGTCGCCGGCCGCCGAGGGCCGCGGCTGGAACAGGCCGGGGTCGTCGACGACCTGGCCGATGAGCCTGGAGCCGACCGCGTCCTTCGGGTCGGTCGTGTGGCTGCCGTCGGCGGTGACCAGCGATCCGCGCGCCTGCCACGGCGCGGCGACCTGGCCGAAGCCGTAGACCACCAGCGGATAGGCGAGGCCCACGACCAGAGTCGCGGCGATCATCAGCCGGAGCCCGGCCAGGCTCTGCCGGAACAGCGCGTAGAGGTCCTTCATCTTCTCTCCTAGAGACCTGGGATCAGGGAGACCACGAGGTCGAGCAGCTTGATGCCGACGAACGGCGCGACCAGCCCGCCGACGCCGTAGATCAGCAGGTTGCGGCGGAGCAGGTCGGCCGCCGACGACGGCCGGTAGCGGACGCCGCGCAGGGCCAGCGGGATCAGCGCCACGATGATCAGCGCGTTGAAGACGATCGCGCTGACGATCGCGGACTCGGGCGAGCTGAGCCGCATGACGTTGAGGACGTCGAGATCCGGGAACGCGACGACGAACATGGCCGGCAGGATCGCGAAGTACTTCGCGACGTCGTTGGCCACCGAGAAAGTCGTCAGCGCGCCGCGGGTGATGAGCAGCTGCTTGCCGATCTCGACGATGTCGATGAGCTTGGTGGGGTCGGAGTCGAGGTCGACCATGTTGCCGGCCTCCTTGGCCGCGACCGTCCCGGTGTTCATCGCGACGCCCACGTCGGCCTGGGCCAGCGCTGGCGCGTCGTTGGTGCCGTCGCCGCACATCGCGACCAGCCGGCCGCCCTCCTGCTGCTGCCGGATCAGCGCCATCTTGTCCTCGGGCGTCGCCTCGGCCAGGAAGTCGTCGACCCCGGCCTCTGCGGCGATCGCCTTCGCGGTGATGGCGTTGTCGCCGGTGATCATCACCGTGCGGATGCCCATGGTGCGCATCTCGGCGAACCGCTCGCGCATCCCTGGCTTCACGACGTCTTTGAGGTGGATGACGCCGAGGAGCCGGGCGGGCTGCTTGCCGTGCTGCTCGGCCACGACCAGCGGCGTACCGCCCGATGAGCTGACGTCCTCGACGAGCTGCTCCACGTGCGACATCACGGGGCTGGCCGCCGAGGTTCCGGTGGAGTGCACCCATTTCTGGACGGCCGAGCCGGCGCCCTTGCGGATGGACCGCTCGGGCAGGTCGAGCCCGCTCATCCGGGTGGTCGCGGAGAACTCCACCAGGGTCGCTTCCGGTGGTTGAGGAGGGCGCTCAGCGCCCGTCTCGAAACCCCGGACCAGCTCCACGATCGACCGCCCCTCGGGCGTCTCGTCGGCCAGCGAGGAGAGCAGCGCCGCCTCGGCGAGTTCCTGGGGCTCGACGCCGTCCACTGGGAGCAGCTCGGTGGCGAACCGGTTGCCGAGGGTGATGGTGCCGGTCTTGTCGAGGAGCAGTACGTCGACGTCGCCGGCCGCCTCGACCGCGCGGCCGGACATGGCGAGCACGTTGCGGCGGACCAGCCGGTCCATGCCGGCGATGCCGATCGCAGAGAGCAGCGCGCCGATCGTGGTCGGGATCAGGCAGACCAAGAGGGCGACCAGCACGAGCACCGGCTGCCGGGCCCCGCTGTAGTCGGCGACCGGCCACAGCGTCGCGCACACGACCACGAAGACGACGGTCAGCGCGGTGAGCAGGACGTTGAGCGCGATCTCGTTGGGGGTGCGCTGCCGCTCCGAGCCCTCGACCAGCGCGATCATCCGGTCCACGAAGGACTGGCCGGGGTCGCTGGTGATCCGGACGACGATCCGGTCGGAGAGCACCGTCGTGCCGCCGGTGACCGCGCTGCGGTCGCCGCCGGACTCGCGGATCACCGGCGCGGACTCACCGGTGACCGCCGACTCGTCGACCGAGGCGACGCCCTCGATGACCTCGCCATCGCCGGGGATCCGCTCGCCGGCCACCACGACCACGACGTCGCCCTGGCGCAGGCTGGTGCTCGGCACCTCGTCGGTGGGCAGCTCGGTGAGGTTGCCGGTGTACTTCAGGGTGTCGCTGGCGGCGCGCACCCGGCGCGCGGTCGTCTCCTGCTGCAGCGCGCGGAGGCTGGCGGCCTGGGCCTTGCCGCGGCCCTCGGCCACCGACTCGGCGAGGGTGCCGAAGAGCACGGTGAGCCACAGCCAGACCGTGACCAGCCAGCCCATCGCGGTCGGGTCGACGATCGACATGACGGTGGTTGCGGCGGCGCCGATCTCGACCACGAGCATGACCGGCGTGCCGACCAGCTGGCGCGGGTCGAGCTTGCGAAGGGCGCCCACGAGGACGTCGCGATCCAGATTGAGGTTCACGAGAGGGACTCCACGACCGGCCCGAGGAAGAGCACGGGCACATAGGTGAGGCCGACGACGACGAGGGCGACGCCGGTGAGGAGGAGAGCGAACAGCGGCCGGTGGGTGGGCAGGGTGCCGGCGCTGGCGGGCAGCCGCTTGGCAGCGGCGAACCTGCCTGCCAGGGCCAAGACGAAGATCATCGGCAGGAACCGGCCGAAAAGCATCAAGAGCCCGAGCAGCGTGTTCCAGAACGGTGTGCCCGTGGTGATGCCCGCGAACGCCGAGCCGTTGTTGTTGGACGCCGAGGTCACGGCGTACAACATTTCGGCGAAACCGTGCGGACCGCCGTTGAGAATCCCCGCAGGCCCTGCGTCGACCGACACGGCCACGGCGATCCCGACCAGCAGGAGGACAGGCGTCGTGAGCACGTAGAGCGCCACCAAGACGATCTCGCGCTGCCCGATCTTCTTGCCGAGGTACTCCGGCGTCCGGCCGACCATGAGCCCGGCCAGGAAGACCGTGACCACGGCCAGCATCAACATGCCGTAGAGGCCGGAGCCGGTCCCGCCCGGCGCGATCTCGCCGAGCATCATGTTGAAGAGCGCGACTCCTCCGCCAGGTGCCGTGAACGAGTCGTGCATGGAGTTCACGGCACCGGTCGACGTACCCGTCGTGGCGGCGCCGAACAGCGCCGAGGCGGCCTCGCCGAAGCGGGTCTCCTTGCCCTCCATGGCCCCACCCGCGGCGGAGGGCGCGGAGCCAGGCCCGGCCAGCTCGGCCCAGGTGAGCAGCCCGACGGAGATCGAAAGCAGCAGCGCCATCACGCCGCCGACCGCGAGGCCCTGGCGGCGGTCCTTCACGATCAGCCCGAATGCCCACGCCATCGCGAAGGGGACGAGCAGGAGCAGGTAGATCTCCAGCAGGTTGGTGAACGGCGTCGGGTTCTCGAACGGGTGCGCAGAGTTGACGTTGTAGAAGCCGCCGCCGTTGGTGCCGAGCTCCTTGATGGCCTCTTGGCTGGCGACCGGCCCGCCGGTCAGGGCCTGGCTGCCGCCGGTGAGCGTGTGCATGACCGGGTCGCCGGCGAAGTTCTGGACGACGCCGAACAGGATCAGGACGCCGGCGGCCACCAGCGAGATCGGCAGGAGCACGCGCACCACGGTGCGGACCAGGTCGGCGAAGAAGTTGCCCACCCGGCCGTCGTTCTCCGGGTGCGCGCCAGGCCGCGGGCGAACG
Organism: uncultured Actinomycetota bacterium; assembly: GCA_963798045.1. GTDB lineage: Bacteria > Actinomycetota > Actinomycetes > Propionibacteriales > Nocardioidaceae > Nocardioides. The sequence goes on along the minus strand of CAWCSB010000031.1, from coordinate 159,787 downwards.
CCGCGGCGACGGCCATGCCGACCGCCGCGCTGACGAAGTTCTGGACGGTCAGCCCGGACATCTGCATGAGGTGGCCGACCGCGGCCTCGCCGGAGTACCACTGCCAGTTGGTGTTGGTCACGAAGCTGACGGCGGTGTTCCAGGCGCCCTCGGTCGGGAGCGCGGGGAAGCCGAGCGAGAGCGGCAGGTGCTGCTGGAGCCGGCCGAGCCCGAAGAGCAGCAGGATGCCGACCAGGCTGAAGCCGAGCACCGACATGGTGTAGCTGCGCCAGTGCTGGTCGGCGTCGGGGTCGACGCGCAGCACCCGGTACGCCGCCCGCTCGACCCCGAGGTGCCGCTCACTGGTGTAGACCTGTGCGAGGTGGCGGGCCAGGAGCGGCACGGTGAGGGCCAGCAGCACGACCAAGGCACCGATCTGGCCCAGCGCAGGTGTGAGCGCTCTCATGCCATCACCGGTCCAGGGCGCCGACGAGCAGGGCGAGTCCCGCGAACGCCGCCAGCGTGATCAGGAGGTAGAGGACGTCCGTCATGCATCCTTCGTACGGCCCGTTCCTGCTGGTCAGGGCCGGTCTTGACGGTTCCTTGACGGCCCACCCCGGTGCCTTGACGAGACCTTCACGGGCGCGTGGCGGGGCGTTCGCTCGGCCGCCTGGCGGCTGCTAGCGCCGACGCAGGAAATTCTGCGGTCTCCGTGGTGGACGCACGCTCCCACAGCCGAAATCATCCGACTAAGCGCGCACTTGTCACCGATTCCACGGCCTTGGTGCTTGCAATCGGTTGTGAGGGCAGGCATGCTTGCTGCATCAGAACTTGGGTCGTGGGGGTCCGAGTTCGACCGAAGGACCAGGTGGGGACCTTGTTGCTTGGGGGGAAACCGCGTACGGCTAGTCCCGTACCGACCAAGATGGATCGCACGGTGGCGTCCAACCGGACGTCGCCGCGCATCCACATCGTGCGGCTGCCGCGGCCGGCTGACGCGCCCGTCACCAACGTGACGGCGCTGCAGCCCAAGGCGAGCTAGCTCGACGCGCGCACGCCGTCCGGATCCGTTCCGGACGGCGTTGCTCGACGTCCCAGGACGCCGGCCAGCACCGCTGCCGCCACCGCGACCACCGCCAAGGCGACGGCACAGATCTCGATCGCACGCCAGAGGCTTGTGACCACCACGTCCCAGACCGCCATCGCGACGTCCCGCTGCGGCAGGTCCTCGGTGAGCGCTTCCCGAGCGAACAGCAGGGCCAGCGCGAGCACGCCCAGTGTCACCAGCGACGCCACTGCCAGCTTTGCGGTGGCGGCGAGCCGACGGTGGGCCAGCAGCACCGCGAGCGCCACCAGGGCCGCCCAGACCAGCGGTAGCCAGAACCCCAGCGTGTCGAGGGCGTCGTAGGCCCGGCGCGCCTTGGCCAGCTGGTCGGCGTCCATGACCGCGAACGACGCGTCGATGGCAGTCGGAGCGGGCACGGCCAGCCCCCGACTGGCGAGGTTGAGCGCGATGTTCTGGAACACGGGGTTGAGGTCGAGGGTGACCCGGCCCTGGCTGTCGAGCACCGCGCTGTTGCGGTCCTCGAGCACGGCGACCAGCTGCTGGTGCGCGGTGCGGTTGGCCTGCACCCACGCGGCGCGGAACGTCGGGCCGTTGACGACCTGCTGCACGACCAGGTGGACGAGCTCGTCGGTGCCGGCTGGGAGCGGCGTACCCGTGGTGGCGGCCAGCTGCAGCGCCTCGCGCTCGAGCTCGTTGACGGCGGCGGCCTTCACGACGTCGTCGTCGGCCAGCGGGGTCACGGTCTCGACGTACTTGTCGGTGTCGCTCACCACGGAGTGGACCCACACCGAGAGGAGGCTGACGGGGAGCAGAACGGCGGCGAGGAGACCGCACAGTGAGGCCACCAACGAGCGAATCACCGAAAAGATACTCACTTTCTTGACTGGCCCAGAGCGGCGCATGGGGCTCGTGACATTCCTGGGACGGGTGAGTTGGGGCGGGTGGAATATCGAGTCGTTCATTTCCTACCCCCAGGGAGATCCCACCATGAACCTCCGCAAACTGCTCGGGGCGCTGGTCGCCTCGGCACTGCTCTTCGCCATACCGGTGCCGGCGGCGCACGCCGACACCTACGCTCCGGACGCGGTCAACCAGGACTTCTCCGGCAGCCAGGGCGGCTGGACCACGTCGTCTGAGTTTTCGCAGGTCTGCTTGCAGCAGCTGCTGTGCCCGGGTGTCAACAACACCTGGGTGGCCGGCGGTGCCGACGGCAACGGCTACATCAGCACCCAGTTCGCGACCCTCGTCGAGACCGTGCCCGGTACGGCGACCGGAATCTGGCAGAGCCCGGCCTTCACCTACAACGGTCTGGGCGGAAAGGCGCCCGGCAGCGTCACGTTCGACATGAACATGATGAAGAACCTCGGCGCGTTGCTGAACCTGTCACTGCTCAACGACGCCCAGTTCAGCGTGGACCTGGTCGACCTGGGCACCGGCGTGGGAGTTAGCGTCGTCCCGTCGACGGAACTCACGCAGAACAGCGGCTGGGTCGCCATCCCGTCGGTCTCGGTGAACCCGAACCTGCTCAAGCTCGGCCACAACTACAAGATCCGGATCAGCACCACCTACCACGCGGCTGTCACCGCGGTCGCGCTGGGCGACGTCGGCTACGACAACGTCCGGCTCACCACTGCCGCGGCCAGCGGCACCGGCTCCAACGGCGGGTCCGGCATCACCGACATCAAGCAGCTCCGGAAGCTCGTCAAGCGCTACATCCTGCCGAGCTCGATGCAGGTCGAGGGCCGCTTCCTGAAGGTCCACCTCCGCTGCCCGGCGGTCGCGGCACCGAAGGCCTGCCAGATCCAGCTCCAGGGTCTGCAGAAGGGCAAGTTCTCCAAGCCCGCCACGGCCCGCAAGATCGCCAAGATCAAGGCCGGCAAGGAGCGGACCCTCAGGATCCGCATCAAGCCGGCGTACGTCGCGGACTACGCGAAGGCCAAGAAGGTCTGGGTGAAGTGCATCGTCCGCGTGGGCAAGGTGCGCGTCAGCGTGCGCAAGCCGATCAAGCTGCGCACGACGAACTAGTCAGCACAGCAGGTCAGCGCAGCAGTCAGCCAGCGTCAGCACGGCAAGTCAGCACAGTCAGTCAGCCCCTCGTCCGCACCTGCGGACGAGGGGCTGCTGCGTGCTGCACACTCGACTCATGAGCACCCCGGCCCCGCCGCCAGCCGAGCCTCTCCCGCCGGCGCCCGCCGTTCCCTACGGCGGTGCGGTGACGCCCGTCGACCCGGCCACGGTCTCGGCCCCGCTGACCGCTCAGGGCGTCGCGAAGGGTGTTGGCCGAGCTGCCGTCTCGTTCGGCATCCGCGCCATCGCCGTGCTCGTCATCCGGATGATCTTCCGGGCGCTGTTTCGTCGCTGACGACGTACGTCGCACCCAGGGCCCGGGCCGCGACCACGGCGCCCGCGGCGACGAGGACGATGTCCTTGAGCACGTACTGGCCCTCGATGGTGGGTAGCCCGCCGGGGAACAGGTCGCCGTAGAACAGCACGAGCGGCGACATGATCCCCGCCATCGCGCCGGCGAGGACGGCCAGCCCGGCCCGCAGGCCGCGTCCGGTGACCAGCGTCAGACCGATGAAGGTCTCCATCGCCGCCGTCATGACGAGCGCCGGAGTGCCGGAGACCACGCCGAGGGTCAGCGTGTCGACGGTCCGGATGACCAACGCTTCGGCGGGGGAGGCGCCGGGGAAGAACTTGAGGACGCCGAAGCCGAGGAACACCAGGCCGAGGCTGATCCGCAGGAGGGTGATGCTGTGTGCGGCCAGCCACTGTGCGACTTGAGCCTCCGCTCGGGCGATGCCTGTCGGCGGGACCAGGGTGGGGCTGTCGGATGGCTTGACCGGGGTCGCGATGGACATGAGGACTTCTCCTTCGGTGGCGGGCACCGGGTGTGCCCTGGTGCCGAAAGGACGCCTCAGGGAAGGTGTGGATACGTCGCGGCAAGGCCCGGGCCGGCTCATCGCGGCTCGGAGACCATCAAGAAGGAGAGGAAGAAGTAGCCCAGACCTGGTCCTCACGCCCCCGGGTCGGAGTAGCGCTCCCCGCGGGACCCGTGATCGCCAGCGATGTCGCACGCACCATCCGAGACAGAGTCATGGACCGCGCGCCAAGGCGCGAGCACCGACGTGCGGAAGGTTCCAAGAGGGGCATTGACTGTCGCCTTGAGTCGTGGCTCAGGTCCGCCGGTTGTATCTCACGCGTCCGTCGGGGAGACGGGTCAGGTCGTAGCGGCGGTCGTGGGCTCGGTGATGGTGGAAGCCGCAGAGAAGGACGGCGTCGACCAGGTCGGTGCCGGCCCCGTCGGCCCAGCGGCCGTTGCCGTGGTGGGCCTCGCACCAGGCCGCCGGGATGTCGCAGCCTTCGGCGCGGCAGGTCGGCTGGGTTGCGGCCAGGGTGTCGCGGCGGGGGCCCTTGTAGAAGCGGGCCATGCGCCCCTGGTCGAGGGGGACCGAGTCGCCGCCGAGGACGACGGGGATCAGGTTGGCGTTGCAGGCGAGGCGACGGGCTTCGGAGGCGCTGATCGGCTCGTCGCCCACGAGGGCGACTCCGCTGTCGCGCAGTCCCTCGAGGAGGGTCTCGTGATCGATGGTGACCACCATGGTGGTGGCGTTGCCGCCGTGCAGGGGTAGCCGCTTGGGATCGACATCCTCGAGGAAGGCGGCGAAGGCATGACCGAGGCGCTGGGGGTAGGTCCGTCGGTCATCGGCGTTGGTGGCGGCGCTGCCGTCCTGGCGGCGGGGTGACGCGTAGGGCTCGAGGTAGGTGAAGAACCGGCGGCCGACCGCGTCGCTGGTGCGGATGTGGATGTCGAGGACGCCGTCGCCGCGGCTGCGGCTGGTCACCCTCGTCACCGACGACGCGTGGGCCTCCTCGCGCTCGAGAGCGCGGCGCTCGGCGTCGTCGGCCAGGCCAGGTGCCACGACGTGGAGGACGCGGCGACCCAGGACCCGGAGCTCCTTCGGGCCGAACACAGTGGCCTGTGCGACCAGCTCGAGCTCGGCGCGGCATACGATCTCCTTGTCGACCTCGGCGGGCAGAGCCTCGAGGGAGCCAACGATCGCCTCGGCCTGGGCGGTGTTGACGCGGCCCTCGCGCAACGCCTGCTGGACCTGCGACCACCGCTGGCCGATGGCGCGGCCCAGCCGCTGCAGGCGCCGGGCGTCGGATCGCTCCAACCGGGTGGTCCGGGCCAGCCAGGTGGCCGGGTCGCGGTCGGCGGTCTGCTCGGCGACATCGTCGGCCGACGCCAGGACCCGCAGCCTCAGCTCCTCGGCCTGGTTGATCACCTCAGTGAGCCCGACCAGGGCGGCGGCCTTCTCCTCCGGTCGCATGAAGACCGGGTCGACGTCCGCGACGTCCTTGAGGGCAGCCGCCATCGTCTCCGCGCAGTCGAGCACCGGGTGCATCGGCGTGGCGGTGGCAGGCATGCGGACTCCGTGGTCGGATCGTCCGGACGCACCCACCGGATCTGATCGGAGCTGCGACCACGTCGCGCTTGCCCTGCGTTGCTCCATTCGAACACACATTCGAATAAATGTCCAGATGCGGAGGGATATCCGTGTGATGCCCCGGGACATGGGTGACAGTTCTGCATCAGGACATCGGTGACCGTTTCCGAGCTCCTTGGCCGTGGGCCGCCGAGGGCTATCGGCCCGGCTGTGGGGCGTCGGCGCAATGACCGAGCGGGTCACGGCTAGCCTGCGATGGATGACCGAGGACATGCGGGCGCGGTTCGCCGAGCTCATGGCCACTCGTGCAGGCACCCCGTTCGGCGACGCCGAGCTGGTCTCGGGGCGAACCCTGCAGCCGTTCAGCATTGCCAGTCGGAACATCGCCGACAACCTGTTGGCGAAGGCGCTACGGGCCCTCGACGTGGGGGACCACGACCGCGCACGGGCGCTGGTCGACCGGGCCGCCCGGCTGCCCTACGACCGGCACGAGGAGACCTGCCCAGCCGCAGCCCAGGCTCAGATGGCGCTCTTCAACCTCGTTGTCGACGAGCTCGAGAGCGCTCCCGAGAGCGATACTCGCTGGCTGGATGCCGCCGTCGAGGTGCTGGGGATCGCGGATGAAACCGGTCGCTGCGACTTGCGGGATGTGTTGGTCGTTGTGGACAAGGAGTACACCCTCTCGCGACGAGAGCGCGCCACGCTCCGCGGCGCGATCGTCGCCGTACCCGCGCGACCGGAGCTGGCGGACCTGCGACCCGAGCCGGGCGAGCTCGCGGAGCTGGTGCTCTCGGTCCTCGACACCTGCCATCGCTACGCCAAGGCGCTGGAGGCGCTGCACCACTAGACGGCGTGGGGTGGTGCTTGACCCACTCGAACACATGTTCGATCATGGTTCGATGAGTGCGACGCTGGCCCTGGACCCGGCCAAGCCGGTCCTGGATCAGCTGCGCGCCCGCGTCGCGGCGATGGAGAGCGGCCCGGCCCGACTGCCGGTGCCCGTGCTCCCAGCTCTGTCGGGGCTGGTGTCCCTGCGCACCGGCGGCAGCTACGCCGTCGACTCCGCCTCCCTGGCCCTCGCGCTGGTCGCGGGCGCCTCGCAGGCGGGGGAGTGGCTGGGGTTCGCCGGGTGGCCCGACTTCGGGGCCGAGGCGGCCGCCGGGCTCGGGATCGACCTGGCCCGCACCGTGCTGGTGCCCGAGCCGGGCGAGCATTGGCTCGAGGTCGCCGCCGCGCTGGTCGATGTGATGGGCGTCGTGGTGCTGCGGCCGCCGGCCCGAGTCGACGCCAAGGCGGCGGGTGTCCTGGACGCCCGGCTGCGCAAGCGCTCCTCGGTGCTGGTGGTCTGGGGCGACTGGCCGCGCTGCGAGGCTCGGCTGAGCCTCGAGGACGCCCGCTGGATCGGGCCTGACCACGGGCACGGCCGGCTCCGGTCGCGGCGGGTCCGGGTCGCCGTACGCCGGGGCAGTGCGCCGCCGCTGCGAGCCGACCTGGCCTTCCCCGGGGAGGGCGCGCCGGTGGAGCTGCTCCCACCCGCGGCCACGCCGGTCGAGCGTGTCTGGCGGGCGTCGGGATGAGGGTCTCCCCATGAGAGTGCTGGTCGTGTGGTGTCCCGACTGGTCCGTCGTCGCGGCGCTGCGCGAGGCGGAGCGGCCGGCGACGGAGCCCGCCGCGGTGCTGGCCGCCGGCGTCGTCGAGGTCTGCAACGGACCAGCCCGTGAGGAGGGGGTCCGGCGCGGCCAGCGGCGCCGGGACGCGCAGGCGCGCTGCCCCGCGCTGGTGCTGCTCGATGCCAACCCCGACCGGGACGCGCGGTGCTTCGAGCCGGTGCTCGAGACCGTCGAGGCGCTGCGCCCGGGCGTGGCCGCGCTGCGGCCGGGGCTGCTGGCGGTGCGGGCGCCGGGGCGCTACTTCGGCGGCGAGGCCAACGCCGCCGCCGTCCTGGCAGAGACCCTGGTCGACGCGGGCGTGTGGGACTGCCGGCTCGGCGTCGCCGACGACCTGTTCACCGCCGAGCAGGCCGCCCGGCGGGCGCGGGTGCAGGAGTGCGAACTGGTCCCCGGGGGCGGCTCCGCGGCCTACCTGCGCGACCTGCTGGTCGAGGTGCTCGAGGCCGACGGCGCCGAGGGGCGGGAGATGGTCAGCCTGCTGCGCCGACTCGGGCTGCGCACCCTCGGCGACCTTGCGGCCCTCCCGGCCGACGCGGTGCAGCACCGCTTCGGCCGCTACGGCGCGCAGGTGTGGCGCCAGGCCCGTGGGGTGGCGCCGACGCTCGTCGCCCCCCGGACCCCGCCGCCCGACCTGACCGCCGAGGTCGCCTTCGAGCCGCCACTGGACTCGGTGGAGGCGGTCTGCTTCAGCGTCCGCACGACCGCCGAGCGGCTGGTCGCCGACCTGGCGTCGCGCCAGCTGGTGACGACCGGGGTCCGCGTCGAGGCCGAGCACGACGGGGCCGTCGCCTCGGCGCGCACGTGGCTGCACCCGCAGTTCTTCTCCGCACGCGACCTCGTCGACCGGGTGCACTGGCAGCTCCAGGCCGGCGGCGCGCTGCGCTCACGCCACGACGCGGGGACGGTGCGGGCGCCGGTCGAGCGGGTGCGGTTCGTGCCCGAGGTCGTGGAGCCGGCGGCCGCGCACACCGAGGGGCTGTGGGGCGGCGCGGGCGAGGAGCTGGTGCAGCGCGGCGTGGCCCGGGTCCAGGCGATGGTGGGGTTCGACGCCGTCACCCGTCCGGTGCTCCAGGGTGGACGCGGCCCCGCAGACCGCCAGGCCGCGGTGCCGTGGGGCGAGCGCGCCACCGCGCTGCGGCCGCTCGACCGCCCGTGGCCAGGACGACTGCCCGGTCCCGCGCCCTGCCGGGTCTTCGCCGAGCCGGTCGCCACCGAGGTTTTTGACGAGTCCGGGCGGGCCGTGGTGGTGACCGAGCGCGGGGCGGTCAGCGGCGAGCCGACCCGGGTCCGTCTCGACGACGGCTGGCAGCCGGTGGCCGCCTGGGCCGGGCCCTGGCCGGTCGACGAGTCGTGGTGGTCGGGCGGGGAGCGGTCCTCGCGGTTCCAGGTGGTCGGTGTCGACGGGCGGGCCTGGCTGCTGCTCTGCGGGCCGGACGGGTGGCGGGTGGAAGCCGGTTACGACTGATGGGCTGGAACAACCCCGCGATGTCCTGGAAGGAGCTCGAGCGCCGGCTCTCCGGGCTCCCGGGCGCCGACGACGCGCCGGTCTCGCGGCGCAAGCACGGCCGGTTCGAGCCCCGCGAGGTGACGCCCGATCCGGAAGGCGCCCGGACGCCGTACGCCGAGCTGCACTGCCACAGCCACTTCAGCTTCCTCGACGGCGCATCGTCACCCGCGCAGCTGGTGGAGGAGGCGGTGCGGCTCGGGCTGCACGGCCTGGCCATCACCGACCACGACGGGTTCTACGGGGCGCCGATGCTGGCCGAGGCGGCCGCGGCCTACCCCGCCGCCGGGCTGCGCACCGTCTATGGCGCCGAGCTCTCGGTGGGGCTGAGCGGCCCGCAGAACGGCGTACCCGACCCCGAGGGGCACCACCTCCTGGTGCTGGCCCGCGGCGTCGAGGGCTACCACCGGCTCGCCGCGGCGATGACCGACGCGCACCTGCGCGGCGACGAGAAGGGTCGCCCGGTCTACGACCTGGCCGAGCTGGCCGAGCGGGGGCGCGGCCACTGGCTGGTGCTGACCGGCTGCCGCAAGGGGCTGGTCCGCTCGGCCCTGTCCGACGGCCCGGCCGCGGCCGGTGAAGCGCTCGACCAACTGACCCGGCTGTTCGGGATCGACCACGTGGCGGTCGAGCTCTCGCCCGACCCGCACCCGGCCGCCGACGAGACCAACGCCCTGCTGGCCGGGCTCGCCGCCGACCACGGTCTCCCCGTGGTCGCGGCCGGCAACGTCCACCACGCCACCCCGACCTCGGCCCAGCTGGCGTCGGCGATGGCGGCGGTGCGGGCGCGGCGCAGCCTCGCCGACATGGACGGCTGGCTCGACCTGTCCGGAGCCGCTCACCTGCGCAGCGGCGCCGAGGTGGCGGCCGCGCTTCGCCGCTGGCCCGACGCCACGCCGCGCAGCGTCGTGCTCGCCGACGAGCTCGCCTTCGACCTGCACAAGGCGTCGCCGCGGCTGCCCAAGCACCGCATCCCCGAGGGGCACACCGCCGACTCGTGGCTGAGGGAGCTGGTGTGGCGCGGCTTCGAGGAGCGGTACGCCGGAGCGCCGCACGCCGAGACCGCGCGCGAGCGGATCGAGCACGAGCTGCGGGTGGTGGCCGAGAAGGACTTCTCCGGCTACTTCGTCATCGTCCATGACATCGTCGACTTCGCCCGCAGCCAGGGGATCCTCTGCCAGGGCCGGGGCTCGGCGGCCAGTTCGGCGATCTGCTACGCCTTGGGCGTCACCGCGGTCGACGCGGTCTTCTACCGGCTGCCGTTCGAGCGGTTCATCTCCGCCCACCGCGACGAGGAGCCCGACATCGACGTCGACTTCGACTCCGACCGCCGCGAGGAGGTCATCCAGTGGGTCTACGACACCTACGGCCGCCACAACGCCGCGCAGGTGGCCAACGTGATCAGCTATCGCCCGCGGATGGCGGTGCGCGACGCGGCCAAGGCGCTGGGCCATTCACAGGGGCAGCAGGACGCCTGGTCCAAGCAGATCGACGGGTGGCACTCGGTCGTCACCGGCGATGCCGGGGACACCACCGCCCACGACGTACCCGCCCCCGTTGTGGCCCTGGCCGACCAGCTGATGGGCGCGCCGCGGCACCTCGGCATCCACTCCGGCGGCATGGTGCTCACCGAGCGGCCGATCGGCGAGGTGTGCCCGATCGAGCGGGCCCGGATGGACCGCCGCACGGTGCTGCAGTGGGACAAGGACGCCTGCGAGTCGATGGGGCTGGTGAAGTTCGACCTGCTCGGTCTCGGCATGCTCGGCGCGCTCGACCACATGATGAAGCTGGCGGCCGAGCACACGGGGGAGTCGTGGGACCTCGCGACGATGCCCAAGGAGGAGCCCGGCGTCTACGACATGCTCTGCCGCGCGGACTCGGTCGGGGTCTTCCAGGTCGAGAGCCGCGCCCAGATCGGCACCCTGCCGAGGCTGCGGCCGCGCGAGTTCTACGACCTCGCGATCGAGATCGCGCTCATCCGGCCCGGCCCGATCCAGGGCGGCGCCGTGCACCCCTACGTGCGTCGCGCCACCGGCGTCGAGCCGGTCACCTACGAGCATCCCGACCTGGTCCCGGTGCTCGAACGGACCCGCGGCGTACCCCTCTTCCAGGAGCAGCTGATGGCCATGGCCGTCGCGCTGGGTGACTGCTCCCGCGACGACGCTGATCTCCTGCGCCGGGCCATGGGCTCCAAGCGCGGAGTGGAGCGGATCGAGAGCATCAAGCAGACGCTCTACGCCGGCATGGCCCGGCGCGGGCTCGTGGGCGACGTCGCCGACGGCATCTACGTGAAGATCCTGTCCTTCGCCAACTTCGGCTTCGCCGAGTCCCACGCTCTCTCGTTTGCGCTGCTGGTCTACGCGTCGTCGTGGTTCAAGCTGCACTATCCGGCGGCGTTCCTGGCCGGGCTGCTGCGCAACCAGCCGATGGGCTTCTACTCCCCGCAGTCGCTGGTCAGTGATGCGCGGCGGCACGGCGTCGTCGTACGCCGTCCGGACCTGCTCCTTTCGCAGGCGCGGGCCGACCTCGAGCTGCTCGACGACATCGGACCTGGTGCGACCGGCCTCGACTCCTGCCTGCAGCCGCACTTCGAGCGCACCGAGTGGTCGGCCGACTCGCCCGATCCCACCCTCACCCACCGACGAGACGGTCGGCACGCCGTACGCCTCGGCCTCGACTCGGTCCGCGGCATCGGCCTCGACGTCGCCGAGCGCATCGTGGCCGCCCGCGCCGAAGCGCCGTTCGCCGACGTCACTGATCTCTCGCGCCGCGCCGGCCTCACCTCGACCCAGCTGGAAGCCCTGGCCACGGCCGGGGCCTTCGACGGCTTCGGACTCGACCGCCGCCAGGCGCTGTGGGTGGCCGGCGCCGCCGAGAGCCCCGACCAGCTGGCCGGCTCCACCCCCAACCCCGCCCCGCCGCCGCTGCCCGGCATGACCGAGATCGAGCTCACCCTCGCCGACCTCTGGGCGACCCGCATCTCGCCCGAGAAGCACCCCGTCGAGCACCTCCGCGACGAGCTCACCCGCGCCGGCATCAAGTCGGTCGGCGACCTCCAGCACACCGAACCCAACCGCCGCGTCCACGTCGCCGGGCTGATCACCCACCGCCAGCGCCCCGGCACCGCCGGGGGCGTCACGTTCCTCAACCTCGAGGACGAGACCGGCATGCTCAACATCGTCTGCTCCGTCGGCGTCATGCGCGCCCACCGCCAGGCCGCCCGCAACCGCGTCGCCGTCGTCGTCCGCGGCATCCTCGAGCGCGAGGAGGGCGCCACCAACCTCATTGCCGACCGGGTCGAGGGCATCGACGTCGTCGTGCCCGGCGCCGGCGAGGTGCTGCAGGCGCGGGCCTCGTCCCGCGACTTCCGTTGACCGCCTTGGGCGGTCTCGGATCGGTCAGGGCACGGGACGAGATTGCCTATCAGGGATGCCACACAGCCCTGTTGTTGTGACGTCTCAATTCCAGGTCAGTTCGGAAAGAAACATATTCCTTCGTGATTTCGTGTTTCACCGACATTCATCCCACAGCCACCGGAGTCAGATCCGACCCACAGCCCTGTCAACTGTCCCGGTTGGGTCGCGCCGTTCGTCACAATCAGTTCCTGGGTGCCGATTTCGCGGTTGTGTCCGGGGTTCCACGAAAGAAGCTGGTTGTTGGCGGGAGCGATCGCGCCGATGCCGGGCCGGCTGACATACACACCTGGGCTTTGCTGAAGCCAGCGGTGATGTCCTGCCACGTAGACGGCGTTCGTCGTCCAAGCAACGGAGCGCAGCGTGTCGCCGTTGGTGTAGTTCGCCCAATCAGGGACAACATTGGTCCCTGTGACGTTCACGGGGAACTTGATGGCAGCATCGCAGATCGTATTCGTCCCGTGCGGGCCACCTCCGCTGGCGATATACAACTTTGTGCCATCGGCACTGAAGTCGAGATCTCCGATGACTTGAGCGTTACCGCGTGGCTTCAGGCTGCACGAGGCGATGTGGAGAATTGGCGCGTCCCAGTTGGCGAGCGTTGCGCTGGTTGCCCCCAGGTCGAGCAGGAACAGTTGCAGGCGGCTCTGGCCGTTGACGGTCAGGAAGCTGCCGGTGACGCCCACTTTGGACTTGTCGGCAGTGACAGCAAAGCGCCACACACCTTGTGGTGAGGTCGCGTTCAGCTGCCCGCCGAGCGTGATGTTCATGTAGTTCGTCAGGGCGCCCGTACCTGGATCGAGTGAGGCCAAACCAGTCCGGGTTGTCCCGTTGACCTTGGTGAACTTCCCGCCGACAATGACGTTGTTTCCTACAAGGTCGATATCGTTGACCTTGCCGGCTACCTTGACGTTCGGGAAACCGGGCACCAGAGCGCCGGTGGTAGCGTCAATCTTCGCGAAATGTCCGCGTGCAACGCCATTGACGTGAGTAAACGCTCCCCCCACGAAGAGAGTCAGGCCATCCGGACTGGGAACGATCGCGTTGACTTGGCCATCAAAATTCGGCGCGAAACTGGTGACCGCTCCAGTCGAGACGTTGAATGAGAAAATGTTGTTTCGACCATATGAGATGGTCTTTGTAGCGTTCGTCACCAGCGGGAAGAGCCCGCCGGCATACATCAGGTTGCCCAAGGGCGCCAGTGTCATCACTTGGTATTTATCGGATGCGCTTCCTGTGCCCCATGTCCCAGGTACTTGTGGAGTCCAGTCAACCGGATTCGTCTGCACGACTGCGGGCAGGTCAACATTATCGTTGATGGCACCGGCCGCCGGGGCCAAGGCCAAGAGCCCGACCAGAGACGCGGTCAACACATTGATGGATATGCGTCTTACATTCATGCTGGAACCTCTCAACGATCACCAACGATGGAGTTCTGTCCCCCCGCTGGCGGCTCGCAGCTCAGCGTGCACGCGACCACCCCGTCGGCATCACCGCTTCGGCGGCGCCGTGGTCGGCTCGTCGCCATCGCGCATGCTACGCGGGAATTGTGATCATGGGACCAGGACACTGCTGCTCATTTGGCCACTGCTGGTGTGTTCTCCAGAGAAGACTTCGGAGGGCCGCCACACCTACAGCACCAGCGGCAACACCGGAAGATGCGGAGCTCGCTCTTGGGACTGCCCCCGGTTTGGTTGACACTCGGGGTTGAGTGGTTTTCAGGCCGCGTCAGCGGCTGCGTAGATCGTCTCAAACTCGATCGGGGTGAGCTTGCCGAGGGCGCGTTGGCGGCGTCGGCGGTGGTAGGTGCGTCTCGATCCAGGTGACGATCGCCAGGCGGAGCTCCTCGCGGGTGCTCCCAGCGCTTGCGGTTCAGGACGTTCTTCTGCAGCAGCGCGAAGAACGACTCCATCGCGGCGTTGTCGCCGGCACGCGCCGACGCGGCCCATCGAGCCGACCAGGCCGTTGTTCTTGAGCAGCCGCGACGACCTTCTTGGACCGGAATTGGCTGCCCCGGTCGGAGTGCACGATCGTCGCCGACGCGGGCTGCGCAGGGCGATCGCGTTGCGCAGCGCGGCGACCGCCAGCGAGGCTTCATCCGGGAGTCGATCGAGTAGCCGACGATCCTGTTGGAGTAGACGTCCTTGACCGCGCACAGGTAGAGCTTGCCCTCGCCGGTGGGGTGCTCGGTGATGTCGGTCAGCCACATCTGGTTCGGCGCGGTCGCGGTGAAGTCGCCGCTCGTCGACGCGAGAGGTCGTCGTGCACCGGCGGGCCCGGCTTGCCGGCCTTGCCCCGTCGCTTGGTGGTGCGAGGCGAAGATCCCGGCGTGCGAGCACAGCCGCTGCACCCGGTTCTCGCCGACGCGTGATGCCGTGCCGTCGGCGAGCTCGTCGGCGATGAACCGGTACCCGAACGTCGGGTCGTCGGCGTGGATCGTCGAGCGCGGCGTTGATCAGGTGCGCGTCGTCCCAGTCCCGGTCGACTGACCGGGTCCTTGCAGCCACTTGTAGTACCCCTGGGTGGAGAAGCCCAGCACCCTGCACGTCACCGCGACCGGCACCCTCATCGGGCACCGGCCGCGGCCAGCTCACGGACGAGCGGGTAGATCATTTTGGGCCCGGCAGGTTCGCCTGCGACAGATAGGCCGCCGCCCGGCGCAGGACCTCGTTCTCCTGCTCCAGCAGCCGGTTGCGCTTCTTCAGCTCGCGCAGCTCTGCGGACTCCTCACGTCGGTGACCCCGGGACGCTTGCCGTCCTCGACGTCGGCCTTCCTCATCCAGTTGCGCAGGCAGCGCCTCGGAGATCCCGAAGTCCTTCGCGATCTGCGCCAACGGCGCCTCGCCCTGCGGGCCACCGCCACGACATCGTCGCGGAACTCCTTGGGATAGGGCTTTGGCATGGTCGACATCCTTCCAGCGAGGACGAATCCTCACAGGTCAGGTGTCAACCAAACTCTGGGGCAGTCCCCTTGCTGGACACTACCCCTGGCAACGGCCCAGAGGTCACCGGACTTGCGACCACGCCCTGTCCACCGCCGTCCAGCCCCCGTCCAGGCACGACCAGACGCGGAAGGGCCCGGACGCTGGCGCACAGCTGGCCTGTAGTTGGTGGGCGATACTGGGTTTGAACCAGTGACCTCTTCCGTGTCAGGGAAGCGCGCTACCGCTGCGCCAATCGCCCATTGTGGAGTTGTTCGAGGTGGGTACGGGATTTGAACCCGTGTACACGGATTTGCAGTCCGTTGCCTCGCCTCTCGGCCAACCCACCGTTGTCGGACGGGTCTGCCGAGACCCTCTCCGAGCGGACAACGAGACTCGAACTCGCGACCTCAACCTTGGCAAGGTTGCGCTCTACCAACTGAGCTATGTCCGCCTGCTTCCGAGGTCGGTTTCCCTCCCTCAAAGTGCGTCAGAACCTTAGCCGATGCTCTCGGGCGGACAAACTTGGCGCGCGGTGGTGGGGGTCCCAGCCTCGGCGTACGAGGTTTCGAGACGGTCGCTGCACGGCCTGCTCAACCAGCGGTGCTCGAGTCCCGATGAAAGGATGCGCCTCGTGCGCGCGTGGGTGAACGGCAAGGTCCTCGACGACCCGATGGGGCCGGCGGTGGCGGTGAGCGACCACGGGCTGACGGTGGGGGACGGGGTCTTCGAGGCCATCAAGGCTGTGCGGGGCCGGCCGTTCGCGCTGGGCCGGCATCTGGAGCGGCTCGTGGCGAGCGCGGAGGGGCTGGGGTTGCCGGCGCCGGACCTGGAGGAGGTACGCCGTGGGGTGGCCGCCGTGCTGGAGGGCGTGAGTGATCCGCTGAGCCGGATCCGGATCACCTACACGGCGGGGCCGGCGCCGCTGGGCAGCGGCCGGATCGAGGGAGTGCCGACGTTGATCGTGGTGGCCGCGCCGCTGGACGAGGCGGCCGAGAGCAGCCGGGTGGCGACCGTGCCGTGGCCGCGCAACGAGCGGGGTGCGCTGGCCGGGCTCAAGACCACGTCGTATGGCGAGAACGTCGTGCTGCTGGCATACGCCAGAGCGAGGGGAGCGGGAGAGGCGGTGATGGCCAACCTCGCGGGGCACCTGTGCGAGGGCACCGGGTCCAACGTCTTCTACGTCGTCGACGGCGAGCTGCGGACCCCTTCATTGCAGAGCGGCTGCCTGGCCGGGGTGACCAGGGCGCTCGTCCTGGAGTGGTACGGCGGCCGGGAGGTCGACGAGCCGATCGAGACCATCCAAGAAGCGAGCGAGGTCTTCCTCGCCTCGACCACGCGCGACGTACAGCCGGTCAGCCACTGGGACGACCTCGAGCTGTCGGTGCCGGGCCCGATCACCAAGGCCGCCCAGGAGGCCTGGCGCGAGCACGAGGGGACGATGCTGGAGGAGCTCGGCTGATGGGCTAGCCTTGGCGACCGCAAAGTCTGGGGCGATTGGCGCAGTGGTAGCGCGCTTCGTTCACACCGAAGAGGTCACTGGTTCGAACCCAGTATCGCCCACCAACTCAGACGTAATCCGGCACCAGCGATGGCCGAGAGATACGTGATCGCGGCCGCGACCCGCTTGTTGAGGTTCGGGTCCTCGGCGATGCCGAGCTTGTCGAAGACGCGCTGGGTGTGCACCTCGACGGTCCGGTCCGAGATGAAGAGCCGCTCGCCGATGGCGCCGTTCGGTAGGCCCTCGGCGACGCCCTTGAGCACGTCGATCTCCCGCGCGGTGAGGTCGTCGAGCACGCCGTGGGAGGTCCGCCGGGCGAGCAGGTCAGCCACCAGCGACGGGTCCAGCACGCACTGTCCGGCCACGACCCGGTGCAGGGCGTCGACGAGCATGGCGGGATCGAGCAGCCGGTCCTTGAGGAGGTAGCCGACGCCGCCGTCGGAGGACTGGATGAGCCGGGTCGCGAACTCGGCCTCGAGGTACTGCGACAACACCAGCACGGCCATCGCCGGCATCGTGCGCCTGAGCTCCTCGGCCGCGACGAGTCCTTCGTTGGTGAACGTGGGCGGGAGCCGTACGTCGAGCACGACGGCGTCGGGGGCGTCGACGGCCAGGGACTGCCTGAGCGCGGGGACGTCCCCGACCGCGGCCACGATCTCGATGCCCGCGGACGTGAGCGTGCTCACCACGCCCCCACGGGTCAGCATCTGGTCGTCGACCACACTCACCCGCACGGCAGCCTCATCACGGTTCGGTTCTCCTCGACTCTCAGGGCGCCGCCCGTCGCGGCGACCCGGTCGTGGATGTGAGCGTCCCGCGGCGGGGGAGGTCCGTCCACCACCAGCGTGAGCTCCGTCCCGGTCAGGCTCAGGCTGACCGCGATGCGCTGCGACCCGCGGTGCAAGATGTCGGCCACCACGAGGTACGCCGCCCGCTCCGCAGCGGCCGAGAACCGCCCGTCCGGGATGTCCAGCGCGGTCAACCTTCCGCTCGCGAGCGCGACCAGCGCGGGCCGGAGCCCTGAGGACTCCAGGACCGGGGGATAGACCTCGCGGGCCACGCCGCGCAGGTCGTCGATGCACGCGTGCGTCTCCCGCAGCGCCTGGGCGGTCGAGGCCGTCTGCGGCTCGGCGAGCAGCGCCAGGCCGAGGCCGAGGAGATACTGCTGCGCGCCGTCGTGGAGGTCCCTCTCCAGGCGCCGCGCCTCGTGGTCCGCCCGCTCCACGATGCGCCGGCGCGACTCGTCGATCTGGGTCGCCTGCTCGGCCAGCGCGAGCCGGAGCCTGGCCTGCACCAGCCTGAGCTGCAGGGCCGAGCTGAGGTCGGTACGACGTTCCAGCTCCTCGATCCGGTCGGGGTCGGCCGCCTCCTGCAGCCGGGCGACCAGGCGGGCGAGTCGCCACGACGCAGGCTGCCACCGCGATGAGCCCGAAGAGCAGAAGCGTCGGGATCGTGACCCCGGCCCCGGCCACCAGGGCGACCACGAAGGCGGTGGCTGCCAGGACGCGACGAGGTCCGACCAGGTCGCCGTACGGGAGGGCCAGCAGCGCGGCGATGACAAGCGCGTGCGGCGCCAGCGCCAGCCTGGGCACGAAGCTCTCGAGCGGCTCGACGAGCAGCCCTGCGACACCCGTGAGACTCCATAGGGTCCCCGACCAAGCAAAGAGGTGGGCGGCCAGCCACTCGTGCCGCGCGAGCAGCACGACGGCCGCGATGACCATCTCGACGGGCACGGCCGAATCGAGGAGGCTCGGCCCGACCGCCTCCGTGAGCCTGGTCGCGACCAGTGCGGCCACGGTCGCCAACACCGCGATCGCCGACCGGGCGGCGTTCGACTGCATCTCCGAACTGTCTGCCCAGGACGTCGTGCGGTCAATGACACCGCCAATGACACGGCACCGACGGGTCATCGGTTCGAACAGCGCTGTCGCGCGCTACGCACGAAGCCCAGCCGTGCCCGGCGATCTGGGGGGCCAGGTTCGCCGGGCACGGGGGCCTTCGCCGGCTCACCCGCGCGATGCGCAATCTCGTGGGAGAAGTGCGAGCCGGTCAGGATGGGACCAACGCTGACGCCAGGGCAGGCGTTACGCCTGTCTGGTCAGAAGGCGGGAGAGGTCCAGACCGACGCGGCCAAGCGTCACGGAGAGCCGGAAGGGCACCCAGCCCCACGTCTAACCCCCCAGGCGATGAGGCCGGGTGCCTGTCGACTGAGCCCCCCATAGCTCAGCAACGAGTTCATGAAACAGTGGCGCTCGCGCTTGCCGGAAGTACTTGCCGCGACTTACTCAGACTTGCCATCCCCCCTCCGTGCACCGGGCGGTCCAGACATGCGTGGACGATCAGGGCGTTTTGCGATGGCGCCACGACCTTCGAACCTAACCTGTTGTATGGGTGGGCTTGACCCCCCGGCCGACTGCTGACCGCGCCCCTCCACTTCTGTTTCGTGGAGTCTGGAGGAGTCGTGCGCGCGCATGGCCTCATGGCAATCGTCACGGTGCTCGCATCGTGCATCTGTGCCCCAGTCGACTCGGCGGCGGCCGCTCGGCCGGTCGACCTGGCGCGGCCCACGGTCGTGGGCGACCATGCCAAGCTGAAGGGCCGCGTGGCGCTGAAGGCGACGAAGGTCGTGATCCAGAGCAAGGTCGGGAAGAAGTGGAAGAAGGTGCGGACCGTCAACGTTCGCAACCACAGGTTCAAGACCAAGGTGCCGCTGCTCGACCAGACCCAGAAGGTTCGCGCCGTGGTCGGCAAGGCGCGCAGCAAGGCGCGCACCCTGCCGGCACGCGCCCCGTCGGACGCGTGCGGGCGTCAACCGCTGAAGCCCGATGGCACGCGCTGGTCCTGCACCTTCAGCGACGACTTCGTCGGGGTAGCGCTGGACCGCACCAAGTGGGTGCCGCAGACGATCTTCTCCAGCGGGAGCTTTCCGCTTGGTCCCTACGCCTGCTACTACGACGACCCCTCGGTCGTCTCGGTCAGCGGCGGTGCACTGCACCTGACGGTGCGCGGGCTGAGCCCTCCGCAGCAGTGTTCTCAGGTCGTCCCGCTGCTCCCGACGTCGTACGG
This sequence comes from uncultured Actinomycetota bacterium, assembly GCA_963798045.1. Taxonomy (GTDB): domain Bacteria; phylum Actinomycetota; class Actinomycetes; order Propionibacteriales; family Nocardioidaceae; genus Nocardioides. The sequence continues at coordinate 140,216 of CAWCSB010000031.1, read as the reverse complement.
CGCCGGCATGGTGAGCACCTACCACCTGTTCAGCCAGCAGTACGGCCGCTTCGAAGCCCGCTTCAGGACCACCGACACCGACCAGCCGGGACTGCAGGAGGCCTGGTGGCTGTGGCCCGACGACCGCGAGGGCGTGCTCGCATCGTGGCCGCTGGCGGGGGAGATCGACATCGTGGAGACCTACTCGAAGTACCCCGGCCTGGGCATCCCGTTCCTGCACTACACCGCCAATGACAACGGTGGGCCGATCCCCGGGTTGAACACCTCGTGGGACTGCGAGGCCCAGAGGGGTGTGTGGAACACCTTCACGCTGGTGTGGACCGCCACCTCGATCGAGGCTCTCGTCAACGGCGATCGGTGCCTGCTCAACACCTCGGGCAACACCGCCTTCATGAAGAAGTACATCCTCAACCTGACCCAGGCGCTCGGCACCGGTGACAACTCCTACGCCGGCACCGCGCCGTTGCCGGCCACGATGGACGTCGAGTACGTCAAGGTCTGGCAGTAGGCCTGCCGCCGATACCGGCTCTCGGGTCAGTAGCTGTCCGAGTCCGGCAGGCCGTAGTTGGCGTAGTACCAGACCGCCGAGGTCAGGATCGCGGCGATGAACAGGGTGAAGAGCAGTCCGCCGGCCACGGGCAGGAACCACCCCGGCGCCCGCTTCGCGCGGACTGCGGCGACCTTCACGGCGGCCGCGCCGAACACCGCGCAGCCGAGCAGGCCGTGCACCACGGTCCGGGCGCCGACCTTCTCGCCGCTGTGGATGTGGCCCCACTCCAGGCCGAGCGCCCACAGGCAGTGATAGGCGACGAAGACGGCGAGCACCAGAGTGGCGACGCCGGAGGCGCGGTGCGCCTTGCCCAGCCAGCTCGGCGCCTTGACCGGCACCTTGCCGTAGAGCACCAGGGCGCCCAGCAGCTGAGCCACCACCAGCACGGCGATCAGGGTGGTGACCACGACCTTCATCTGGATCACGGTGTGGAAGCCGAGCGTGGTGGTGCCGTCGAGCGTCGGGTCGTGGACGCGCCCGAAGACACCGATGAGCACGGAGATGGCCGCGCCGGCGGCGAAGGCCGCCAGCGGAACTGCGATCCCCTTGCTCTCGGTGCTGGTCGGCGGTGCGGTGTCCGTCATGGGTCGAGCATCGTGCCGACCGGGCCCGCTTGGGAATACCGACACCCGAGAACAGACCCGACGCAAGATTTGCGGATCCGCTGCCATGAGCGAGGCGCTGCGCGACCATGGGCGGTAGATGCCGTCATTCGGGCATCAGCGCCCCCGTCGCCAGGCACGGAGGCCGGGAGGACGGGGGGCCACGATGGTCACACGACAGCGCAACAGCCGCCGTGCGCTCCTGGTGATGGCAGCGCTCCTCGTCGTAGCGGCGGTCTACGCGGTCCTCCCGGCAGGCCAGATCCGCGAGGTTGCCTACCCGATCGCTGGCGTGGTGTGCATCTCCGTCGGGTTCTGGGGCCTGCTTCGCGTGGGCCGTCCTCGACCCGGCGGCTGGCTGCTGGTGCTCTCGGGTTTCCTCGGCTGGGTGCTCGGCGACCTGATGTTCATGGTCGAGCAGACGGTGCTCGGGATCTCCGCCTACCCGGCCCCGTCGGACGCGGTGTACTTCGGGTCCTACGGGCTGCTGGCCGCCGGACTGGTCGTCATCGTCCGTCGCCGCGGCTCCCTGGGTGACCTCCCGGCCGTGCTCGACGCGGCCATCCTGGCGACGGGGACCGCGGTCGTTGCCGGTGTCTTCGTGATCGCGCCGATCGCCGGAGACTCCAGCCTCTCCCTGCTCGGGAAGCTGACGAGCGCGGTCTATCCGATCGCCGACGTACTGCTGCTGGGCATCCTGGCTCGGCTCTGGACGACGCCCGGCGCGCGCACGGCTTCGTTCAAGCTGCTGGCGTCCGCCTTGGCGATGACCTTGGTCGGCGACGCCCTCTACAACTTCACCGCCCTCACCACCGGCGACGTCACCTCGCTGTTGGTCAACGACCTGCTCTACCTGGGGACCTACGTGCTGATCGCGGGAGCGGCGTGGTCCCCCTCGCTCCACGACCTCGCCGAACCGGCCCCCGGCCGCGAGGATCTCTCGGACCCGACGAAACGCATGGTCGTCCTCACCCTCGGCCTGCTGCTTCCCGCACTGACGCTGCTCGGCGACGACCTCGATGGTGGTGGCGTCCACGGTGTGTTGATCGCGATCGGCTCGGTGGTGCTGTCGATCCTGGTCCTCGGTCGGATGGCGGGACTGCTCTCCGTGGTGCGGGCACAAGCAGTCCAGCTGGCTGCCCTGGCCCGGTCGGACAGCCTGACCGGGGTGCCCAACCGCCGCACCCTCGACTATGAGCTGTCTCGGGCCTGTCAGGCCACACGCCACAACAGCATTCCGCTGACCGTGGCGATCATCGACCTCGACCGCTTCAAGGACTACAACGACACCTACGGCCACCCGGCCGGCGACCTCCTGCTGCGCGAGGCGACGGCGGCCTGGGTCGACATCCTGAACGGCGACGAGATCCTGGCGAGGTACGGCGGCGAGGAGTTCGTCGTCCTCTTCCCCGGCCTGTCCGCGACCCAGGCCCGGGCACGCGTGCTCGCCCTGCTGAGGGCAACCCCCCACGGACAGACCTTCTCGGCGGGCGTCGCCACCTGGGATCCGGAGACTGATCCGAGCGCGGTGCTGTCCGGCGCGGACATCGCGATGTACAACGCGAAGAGCCAGGGCCGCAACCGGGTGTGCCTGGCCATCGAGAGCGACAGCGGTGCCCACCCCCTGCAGCCACAGATCGTCTTCCAGCCGATCGTCGACCTCGCCACGGGAGCACAGGTCGCGGTCGAGGCGTTGAGCCGCTTCCCGAACGACGACCCGGCGACGGTGTTCGAGGCGGCGCGCATGGACGGGACGTGGGTCGAGCTGGAGGCCGCGGCCATCACCGTCGCCCTGGAGACGCGTCCGCCGGGACTGATGCTGGCGGTCAACGTGAGCCTGGACGCGCTCGGGACGTCACCCGTGCGCGACGCGCTGAGCGGGGACCTGACGGGAGTGATCCTGGAGATCACCGAGCAGACCGACACCGAACCGACGCCGTGGCTCACCGACGAGATCCAGGCCCTGCGCGACCGCGGCGCGACCATCGCGGTCGACGACTGGGGCAAGGGATTCTCCAACCTGGACCGGCTGCTGCTCCTGCGTCCCCAGATCGTCAAGATCGAGATGTCGCTTGTGCACAACCTCGACCTCGACTACCACCGCGCGGCCATCCAGACGGTCTGTGCGTGGGCGAACCTCGTGGGTGCCCGGATCTGCGCCGAAGGCGTCGAGACCGAGGAGCAGCTGCGCCAGCTCCAGGCCATCGGGGTCCATCTCGGTCAGGGCTGGCACTTCGGCGCTCCAGCGGCACCTGACACCTCTGCGAAACAGCGACGACTTCCAGACTCGCACGCCGAGGCGCTGCCACACGCCGGGGTTGCCGGGCGGTAAGCAAGGGCTCACCGGCGCCGCGGCGCCTGTGCGCGCCTCGACGTGGACGTTTCATGTCGGCTTAACGGCCTGCGCCAACGCGTTGACCAGATTGGCAGTCATCCCAACCTCTCGGGAGGACTGCGTGAGCGCATCGATATCCATGACCGTCAGCCGGCGCGAGGCCGCCGTGGCTGCTGCGCTGGCAGGCACCGTGGTCGTGGTGCTCGGCTACGCCTCCGGGCTGGGCATCAAGGTGGAGTCGCCGGCCGTGGCGCAGCTCCCGGTGCAGCCAGCGGCGCCCGTCGCTCCCGCGGCCGAGCCTGCGGCCCAGGTGCCCGCGGCCCTGCCGGCGGACCCGATGGGCGACATGCCCATGTCGCACGACTACCCCGTGCCCACCGAGCCCACCACCGAACCCACGACCGAACCGACCGACGAACCCACCGCAGCACCGACCACGTCGCCCACCGCCTCCCCGACGACCACGCCGACCTCGGAACCGACCAGTGACCCGACAGCGGGTTGCGCGCCCGGCCTGCTGGGGGACGTGCCGGTGGTCGGACCCGTCACCGAGCCGCTCACCACGGTGCTGGGTGAGGTCCTGGGCGCGTCGGTGCTGGGCGGGGTGGTCGGCCCGCCGACCACGGAGGAGACGCCCGGCGCGCTCTCGTGCGTCGTGGGCGTCGTACTCGGCCCCCAGTGCTGCGACGCGGCCACGGCCGAGCAGACCGGGACGGGTCCATGAGCCGGCCCCGCGGCGTACGCAGGGCCGGCGCCCTGGTCCTGCTGATGACGGCGGTGCTGCTGTGGCTGCCGACCGCACCGGCGCAGGCCCACACCGAGCTCGAGCGCTCCAACCCGGCCGACGGCGCGAAGCTCGACCGGCTCCCGAAGCACGCGAAGCTGGTGTTCAGCGAGGAGGTCGCCCCGGACGACGTGACCGTCATCGCGGACGGCACCGTGCTGCCTGACGAAGCGGTGCCAGGGATGCCGCAGGCAGTCAGCCTGGACCTGAGCACGGTCGAGCCCGCCAAGACGGTGGTGCTCAGCTGGAAGGTCATCGACTCACACGACGGGCACGAGAGTGAGGGAGCTCTCGAGCTCCATGTGCGCGGCTCCGGCGGTGGCGACGCGGCCAGCCCCCCGGCCCAGGCGGGCGCGCCGTCGGAGCCGCGCTTCATGGAGGAGGCCGAGGTGGCCACCCGGACTGTCGGCTATCTCGCCATGGCGGTGCTGCTCGGCGGCCTGCTGTTCGTCTCCTTGCTGTGGCCCGCGGGCGCCCAGGAGACCCGCACCCGGACCGTGCTCCTGACCTCCGTCGTCGCCGGCGCGCTGGCAGCCGTGGGCGAGGTGGCCATCGTGCTGTGGCGAGCCGACGGGAGCCTCACGCTGACCACGGCGCTGACCGAGGACTTCGGCCGGGTGTACGCCGCGATGGTGCTGCTCTGGTTGCTGGCTGCGGTGGTCGTGGTCGGCGCCGTCCAGGGTGGCGCGGCCGCCGTACGACGCCTGCCCTTCCGGGTCGGCGCCCTGGTCGTCGCCCTCGGGCTGGTCCGCTGCACCAGCATGAACGCCCACGCCAGCTACGCGCCCAAGCCCACGCTCGGCGCGGTCGCCGACCTGCTGCACCTCTTCGCGGTCAGCGCGTGGGTCGGCGGGCTCGTCGTGCTGACGGTCGGCCTGCTGCCCCGCAGACGCCTCGAGGAGCTCGAGGCGATCGTGCCGAGGTTCTCCCGGGTCGCCCAGATCTCGGTGCTCATGATCGTGGCTTCCGGCCTGATCCTGGTGTGGCAGGTCATCTGGCCGGTCGACGGCTTCTGGTCCACCCACTACAGCCGCGTCCTGCTGGTCAAGCTGTCGCTCTTCGTCCTGGTGATGCTCGCGGCCATGCAGAGCAAGCGTTGGGTGGACCGCGCGCTCGCCGGGACGCACGCCACCCGACCGGGCGGCGCCGTGCGGTCCATCGCGACCTCCGTCGCGGCGGAGACCGTGCTCGTCGCCGCAGTTCTCGGGGCGGCCAGCGTGCTGGCCACGTCAAGCCCGGGCATGTGAAAACCACCTATTGAAAGGAGAACACCTCAGATGAGTCCCGCTCCCTCCCCATCATCTTCGAGGCCCACTTCAACCCGAGATCCGCGACGACGCGGCCTCGTGGCGGTCGCGTCGCTCGCCGGAGCCGGCGCCGCGGTGTCGGCGTTCATGCTGGCCCCTACGGGCGCCACGCCGGCCGCCTCGGCACCGGCAGCCGCCGACGTTGCGTTGATCGCGCCGGTCGCCCCCGTCGTACCCGCGGCCGGCACCTCGGTCGCCCCGAGGCGGGTGGTAGCGCGGCCGGCACCCGCGTCTCGTACGACGGTCCGGCACCGGGCCACCGCCACCCGGGCCGTGGCCCACCGCGCCTCACACAAGGTCGCGCCCAAGGCGCGGTCGAGCTCGATGACCACGTCGGCGACCGCACCGGAAGCGGCGATGACCATGGACAGCACCGACGCGTGCGTCGGGCTGAACTCGGCCGTCGACGCCTTCATGGCGCACTTCTACGCAGCGCACCTGGAGACCTCGCTCGGCCAGCAGGTCGCCGACGCGCTGTCGCTCGACCAGTACGCCACGACCCACCTGGTGCTGGTCGAAAACATGGTGAAGCCGCTCGTCGGTGGGGGCAGTGCTGCGCTGGACGTGTTCCTGCAGCACGTGTACGCCGCCCACCTGGAGACCTCGCCCGGTCAGCAGGTGGCGGACGCACTGGCCGTCGACCAGTACGCCCTGACCCACACGGTGATGATCGCCGACATGGTCGCGCCGCTGGCCGGCACCGACGTCGGTGGCTGCTGACATCCCGGCTGACATCCCTGCTGCATCAAGGACCCGCGGAGCTCCGGCCGAGTCGCAATCGGCGGGCACTCCGGACGATTCACCAATTAGAGGAGAAGCTCGATGAGTTCAAAGCTGACCGGTCTCCCGACCGGCATGGGGACATCTGCGACTCAGGACAGGAGATGGCTGACCATCGTGGCTCTAGCCGCAGTGGTCGTCGCCGCCCTGTCCGTGGCCGGTCTGAAGGCCGGTGGCGCCGCTCCGGCGGAGACGCTTGACCTGACGTCGTCATCGGTGGCGGGGGCGCCCGCCGTACGGACGGCGGCGTCGACCCAGAAGGCCACCAAGACCGTCATGATCATGAACTACGCGTATTCGCCGGCGACCCTGTCGGTGGAGGTCGGCGACACCGTGACCTGGACCAACATGGACACGGCTCCGCACACGGTCACCGTCACCAGCGGGCCGGTGAAGTTCGACTCCGGCAACCTGCAGAAGGGGGAGAGCTACACCTACACCTTCACCGCCGCCGGGACCTACAACTACTACTGCGCCGTGCACCCCGACATGAAGGCGAGCGTCACGGCGACCGGTGGCTCGACGCCGACGCCGACGCCCACCCCGACACCAACGCCGACCCCGACGCCGACCCCGACGCCGACGCCGACCCTACCCGACCCCTACGCCCACTCCTACGCCCACTCCGACACCCACCCCGACGCCGACGCCGACGCCGACGCCGACGCCCACCCCGACCCCGACGGACTCGTGTGTGGGACTCAACGCTGCCGTGGACGCGTTCATGCAGCACTTCTACGCAGCGCACCTCGAGACCTCACTCGGCCAACAGGTGCTCGACGCGCTGTCTCTCAACCAGTACGTCACGACCCACCTGGTCCTGGTCGAGCACATGGTTGCGCCCCTTGTCGGGGGTAGCAATGCCGCGCTGGACACGTTCCTGCAGCACGTGTACGCCGCCCACCTGGAGACCTCGCCCGGTCAGCAGGTCGCGGACGCACTGGCCCTCGACCAGTACGCACTGACGCACACCGTGATGATCGCGGACATGGTCAGGCCGCTGGCCGGCACGGACGTGAGCTCCTGCTAGTCGCGGTGCCAAGACGCGCGGTGGTCCGGCCGAGTCGCAATCGGTCGGACCACCGCGCCCCCGAGTATTCCTCAACCGAACCACCCTGGAGGCGCAGGTTCATGTCCTCACTCACGTCACGCCCGACCCGTCGCCGCGCCGGCCGGATCCTGCTGTTAGCCCTGCTGGCTCCACTGCTGGCCCCTGTGCTGGCCGTCGGTCTGACGGTGCTGTCCGCCTCGCCCGCGCAGGCGGCGAACCACCAGGTGAAGATCGCGAAGTACGCCTACGGCCCCAGCAGCCTCAGCGTCAAGCAGGGCGACACCGTCACGTGGACCAACCTCGACTCCGTCGAGCACGACGTCGTCGTCACCAACGGGCCGGCGTCGTTCCGCTCACCGATGCTGGGCAAGGGCGAGAGCTGGAGCCACACCTTCAGCACCGCAGGGAGCTACTCCTACATCTGCAGCGTGCACCCCGACATGCGCGCCTCGGTCAGCGTGGACGCCGCCCCGGCCCCGGCCCCCACCACCAGCGCGCCCGCGCACGAGACCCACGCGCCTGAGGCCGCCCAGAGCCCCGCGCCTGCGCCCGCGGCGACCACTCCCGCCGCGACCACTGCGGCCACCGTCGCCCAGTCTCCCGCGCCAGCAGCCGCGCCGGCCTCGCCCACCTCGACCCTGAACCCACTCCTCTTCGTCGCCGGAGCGTCGATAGCGGTCGTGGTGTTCTGCCTGCTGCTGATGGCCTCCCGCCCCGTCTACCAGACGGCGGGGGAGTCGCCTGCGAAGTCGCCCCCGGACCCTCCGGCCGACGACGAGACCCTCGTTCTGAAGGACGGCCGCCCCGTCGGTGGCTGAGGTGTGAAGGCGCTCTGGCGCCTGAGCCTCGAAGCCTGGTGACGTGGGGCTGGGACGTGGCCGTCGGCGGTGGTCGGTCTGGGTGCCTTCGTTGCGGTGGTTTCGAGGCTCGGCCGTGGACGGCCTCGCACCTCAACCACCGTGGGCCGTGGCTGCTCTGGCGGCGCCCCGTGACGGTCGCTGCTCTGTCGGTGGCTGAGGTGTGAAGGCGCTCTGGCGCCTGAGCCTCGAAGCCTGGTGACGTGGGGCTGGGACTCGGCCATCGGCGGTGCCGCGAGTCGTGCACAGGTCGCGCTGGAGACGTCGTTCTCCACAACTGCGTCGTCGGACTCCGCGCCGACGTCGTACGGCGGCCACGCTGGCTCGATGCCCTACGTCTACATCGTTCGCTGCAGTGATGACACCTACTACGTCGGGAGCACCTGGGACCTGGAGGGGAGGTTGTGGCAGCACAATCACAGCGACGACGGCGCGGTCTACACCCGCCAGCGTCGCCCGGTCGTTCTCGTCTGGAACGCCGAGTACGACTCCATGGAGCAGGCGTTCGCCTATGAGAAACAGATCTCCGGCTGGCGACGGGAGAAGAAGGAAGCTCTGATCAGGGGCGACTTCGACCTGTTGCCCGGGCTGTCGCGGCGCAAGCGCGTACGAGATCGAGAGCGCGAGGCGATCGAAGACGCGGCCAGTGACGGTGGTTGAGGTGCGAGGGCCGTCCACGACCGAGCCTCGAAGCCACCTCGGTTCCAGCACCGGTGCCAGAGGCTTCGAGGCTCAGGCGCCAGGGCGCCTTCGCACCTCAGCCACCGTGGCGGCTCAGCTGGTGCCGAACCAGCTCGCCAGGGCGGGGATGCGGCGTAGGACCAGCTGGTCGAGGAGCAGGGCCACCACCAGTGACAGGCCGAACAGCGGCAGCAGCACGCCGAGCGCGACGGCGGCGATGACGAGGAGCGGCGAGGCGCGGAGGGGCATCCGGCCGCGCGGGGCGCCCAGGGTGGCCGCGCCCTGAGGACGGCGGCGCCACCACATCACCGGGCCGCTGAGGCACATGAAGATCACCGCGACGCACATCAGTGCGGCGCCCCAGAACGACCACAGTCCGAGGCTGCGACCCTCGTGCAGGCCGATGCCCTGGGAGACGACCTTGGCCAGGGCGGGGTAGTCGTCGAAGCCGTACGTCGAGACGACCTGGCCGCCGTACCGGTCCACATGCACGGTGCGCTCGTCGGACGGCGCGTCGAAGGCGTAGCCGATCACCGAGAAGACCCCGCTCTCGTCGGCCGGCATGGCGACCGTCATCGGGTGCCGCAGCCCGGCCCGGTCGGCGACGACGAGGGCGGTGTCGATGTTGGCGACGCTCACCTCGGCGCCGGCCCCGTCGCCCTTGGAGGACTTCGGCACCTTGCTCTCACCCATCGCCCAGGGGACGTCGGTGGAGTGGCTGTGCGGCAGTGACTCGTCCAGCGTCGACGTGGGGTCGGAGAGGGCGCCCGGGTCCGTGCTCCACATGGACGTGCCCCGGTCGGTGGCGAGCTCCTGCACCTTGGCGCCCCACCAGCCGGTCCACGGCAGCCCGGAGACGAGCAGGGTCAGCAGCCCGACGCCGACCAGGGCACCGACGACGCCGTGCCGCGAACGCAGCCGCGCACCCGGCCGCCCGCTCTTGCGCATCCGGCGCCGGGCCCGCCACCCCCGGACGAACAGGTAGTAGCCGGTGAGCGCCATCACGACCGCCCAGCAGGCGCCGAGCTCGATGACGTGGTCGCCCCACGGGCCGATCATCAGCTCGCCGTGGATCCTCTTGGCGTAGCCGGACACCGTGGTGTCGGGGTTGAGCGCGCCGAGCACCTCCGCGCTGTAGGGGTTCACGAACACGTCCCGCTCGGAGCCGTCCGGCCGCACGACCGAGAACACCGTGCTGTCGCCGGGCTCGCGGGGCTCGGTCATCGACACGATGGTGGCGCGGGGATGGGCCTCGGTGACCGCCTGCTGCTGTACGTCGTACGGCTGCGCGACCGCCTTTCCGTCCGGCGTGTCGACCTTCATCAGGTCCGCGTGGAGCAGCGGCTCGATCTGGAAGCGGAAGAGGTAGATCAACCCGGTCGTGGCCAGCACCAGCAGCACCGGGACGACGACGAACGCCGCGAAGAAGTGCCAGCGCCACACGGCGCGGAACAGGCCACCACCGGCCTGGGTCCGCCGACGCCCCGGCGTCGGCGCGGCGGGACTGGGGCTGGGTGTACGAACGGTCGTGTCGGTCATGAGAGGGGAGCACCTCCGAGATCGGCCTGGAACACAGGACCCGCGGCGACGCTGACGACCGGGTGCCTCACGATCGGCCGCGGACGTGAACGACGGCGCGCGGTCCCGTTCGCCGCGAGGTCAACTTGTCCTCACAGGCTCACAAGCGTTATCCGGGCGCGGCCCGCCCGGGGCCGTCGTTACGATCGACCGCATGTCCGACCTCAAGATCGCCCTCGTCCACGCCGGTGAGCGTGAGGAGCGCGCGGTGACGACGGGCACCAAGGCCTGGGAACCGTTCAGGGACGACGAGAGCGTCATCGCCGCCCGCGTCAACGGCGCGCTCAAGGACCTGTCCTACGAGCTCCAGGACGGCGACGAGGTCGAGGGCGTCGCGATCGACAGCGCCGACGGTCACGACATCCTGCGGCACTCGGCCGCGCACGTGATGGCGCAGGCGGTCCAGGACCTCTATCCCGACGCGAAGCTCGGGATCGGCCCGCCGATCGAGAACGGCTTCTACTACGACTTCGACGTCGAGATCCCGTTCGTGCCCGAGGACCTCGAGAAGATCGAGACCCGGATGCGCAAGATCATCAAGGAGGGCCAGCGGTTCTCCCGTCGGGTCACCACCGACGCCGACGCGCTCAACGAGCTGCAGAACGAGCCCTACAAGGTGGAGCTGATCGGGCTCAAGGGCTCCGGCAAGAGCGACGACGCCGCGGAAGGGGCCAGCGTGGAGGTCGGCGCCGGCGAGCTGACCATCTACGACAACATCCGCCGCGACGGCGAGGTCGCCTGGAGCGACCTGTGCCGCGGCCCGCACCTGCCGACCACCAAGCGGATCCCGGCGTTCAAGCTGATGCGGTCCGCCGCGGCGTACTGGCGCGGCAACGAGAAGAACAAGCAGCTCCAGCGCATCTACGGCACCGCCTGGGAGTCGAAGGAGGCGCTCGAGGAGCACCTGCACCGGCTCGAGGAGGCCGAGCGCCGCGACCACCGCAAGCTCGGCCGCGAGCTCGACCTCTACTCCTTCCCCGACGAGCTCGGCTCCGGCCTCGCGGTCTTCCACCCCAAGGGCGGCGTGATCAAGCGGGAGATGGAGGACTACGTCAAGCAAAGGCACATCGAGGAGGGCTTCGAGTACGTCGGCACGCCCCACATCAGCAAGGAGGGGCTCTTCCACACCTCCGGGCACCTGCCGTACTACGCCGACGGCATGTTCCCGCCCATGGAGTTCGAGGGCGCGAACTACTACCTCAAGGCCATGAACTGCCCGATGCACAACCTGATCTACCGCTCGCGAGGCCGGTCCTACCGGGAGCTGCCGCTGCGGCTGTTCGAGCTCGGCAGTGTCTACCGCTTCGAGAAGTCCGGCGTCGTGCACGGCCTGACCCGCGTGCGTGGGCTGACCATGGACGACTCGCACTCCTACGTGACACCCGAGCAGGCGCCGGGGGAGATCCAGCACCTGCTGAACTTCTGCCTCGGGCTGTTCCGCGACTTCGGCCTCGACGACTTCTACCTCGAGCTGTCCACCCGCGACGAGGCCAACCTCGACAAGTTCGTCGGCGAGGACGCGGAGTGGGAGATGGCGACCCAGGTCCTGGCCGACGCGGCTGCGGACTCCGGGCTGGAGCTGGTGCCCGACCCGGGCGGCGCGGCCTACTACGGCCCCAAGATCTCGGTCCAGGCCCGCGACGCGATCGGCCGGACCTGGCAGATGTCGACGATCCAGTACGACTTCAACCAGCCCCGCGGTTTCGAGCTCGAGTACCAAGCGGCCGACGGCTCGCGGCAACGACCGGTCATGATCCACTCGGCGAAGTTCGGCTCGATCGAGCGGTTCCTCGGCGTACTCGTCGAGCACTACGCCGGCGCGTTCCCGCCCTGGCTGTCACCGGTCCAGGTGCAAGGGATCCCGATCGCCGAGCGACACGTCGATTACCTGTACGACGTCGCGCGGCAGCTGACCAAGGCCGGCATCCGCGTCGAGGTCGACGACTCCGACGAACGGATGCAGAAGAAGATCCGCAACGCCCAGCTCCAGAAGGTGCCGTTCATGATGATCGCGGGAGACGACGACGTGGCCGCCGGTGCGGTCTCGTTCCGCTACCGCGACGGGCACCAGGACAACGGCGTGTCGATCGAGGAAGCCATCGCCCGGGTCGTCGCCGCCGTGGAGTCGCGCGAGCAGGTGTGAGCGGCCCGTGGTGAACGAGCTGCCGGACTTCTTCGGGGAACCGGTCGCGGCGTCGTACGACGACGACAGCGACGGCCGGTTCGGCGCGGAGCACCTGGCACTGGAGTCCGGCTTCCTCGCCGAGCTGGCGGGCGGCGACGGGCGTCAAGGTCGCGCGCTCGAGCTCGCCATCGGCACCGGCCGGATCGCGCTCCCGCTGGCCGCGCGCGGCGTCGAGGTGCACGGCATCGACCTGTCCGAGGCGATGGTGGCCCGGCTGCGGGCCAAGCCCGGCGGCGACGTCATCCCGGTGACGATCGGTGACTTCACCAGCGTCGATGTCGGCGCGGGCAGCTTCGACCTCGTCTACCTGGTCTTCAACACCATCGGCAACGTCGCCAGTCAGGACGCCCAGGTCGCGACGTTCGAGAACGCCGCGCGGCACCTGCGCCCCGGCGGCTGCTTCGTCGTGGAGACCGGGGTGCCCGGCCTCCTCGCTGCCCAGCACGACCACCGCTACCGGGTCTTCAGCCACACCGATGCGCACCACGGGATCGACGAGTACGACCCGGTCACCCAGCTGATGTGGTCGCACCACTACTCCCGCGCCGAGGACGGCTCCTACCGCCGCAACAGCGTGCCGTTCCGCTACGCCTGGCCGGCGGAGTTCGACCTGATGGCGCGTCTTGCTGGAATGCGGCTGCGCGAGCGGTGGGCGTGGTGGGACCGGACGCCGTTCACCGCGGACAGTCACGCGCACGTGTCGGTGTGGGAGAAGCCTTGAGGCTCGTCGCGCTCGCACTGGCGGCGGTGCTGCTGGCCGGGTGCGGCGGCAGCGACTCGGCGGGCAGCGACGAACCGTCGGGCGGGCCAGCGACAGCCGGGGCGGCGCCCACCGCCCCGCCCGTCGACGAGGCGGAGCTCGAGCAGCTGAAGGAGCTCACCCAGCTCGCCATCAAGGCGCAGGAGGCGGCTTCGGAGCTCAACGCGGCCGGCGGCCTGATCCCGGCGCGGGACGGGGCGGTGCTGGGTGCGGACATCAGCTGGCCGCAGTGCCCACCGGGCATGGGCATCCCCTTCAAGGAGACCTCGGGCCAGCCGATGCCGCGCGACGACGCGGAGTACGTCGTCATCGGCCTCACCAACGGTCCCGGCTTCCACGCGAACCCCTGCCTGGCCGACCAGGTCGCCTACGCCAAGGAGCGCGAGCTCCTCGTCGCGGCGTACTCGGTGATCAGCTGGCCCGACGAGGCCGCCCAGGCGAAGTACGGCGGCCTGCAGGAGGCCGGCGCGGCGCAGGCGCAGTTCAACCTCCAGTCGATGAAGGCCGCCGGCCTCGACTCGCCGATCATCTGGCTCGACATCGAGCAGGTGCCCCACTACGAGTGGTCGACGAGCACCGCCGCCAACGCCGAGGTGGTGCTCGGCGCCGCACGGGGCTACGCCGACGCCGGCTACCGCATCGGCGTCTACTCCACCCCCGCCATCTGGGCCGGCATCGTCGGCGACCTCAGCCTGGGGGTGCCCGAGTGGCGTGCAGCCGGCCAGACCTCGCAGGAGGAGGCGCTGAGCCGCTGCGGCAGCGACTGGCTGATCCAGGGCGGGATAGGCGCGCTGGCGCAGTGGGTCGAGGACGGCCGCGACCGCAACATCACGTGTCCCGGCACGGAGACCGAGCTGGGGGAGTACTTCCGGAACCTGTGAGCGACCGGGGGTTTCGAGACGGGCGCAGAGCGCCCTCCTCAACCACCGGATCGCGCCACCGCTGGTTGAGGAGCTCGCGCTAGCGAGCGTCTCGAAACCGCTGAAGGCCGCGCGTCGGTGGTGTGCCGGACACCGGGACGTGACCGGCCGGCTGGGTGAGCAGGACGCCGCGGCCGGAGGTCAGGTCGGGGAGCCGTCGCTCGAACGAACCCACCTCGCTGGTCGGCAGCGTGCCGGTCACGAGGCAGCGGCCTGGCCCGACCTCGACGGGCTCGGGGGTGGCGCCGCACCCGACGAGCATCGACAGCACCGACGTCAGCGACTCGGCCGGCACCACGAGCTCGAAGCTGCTGAGCGGTGCGCACACGGTCGTGCCGGCTCGGCCGAGGGCCTGGCGGAACGCGAGGTGGGTCAGCCGACGAAATTCGCCTGCCGAGGGTGTGGGGGCCGAGAACCGCGAGTGGACCACCCGCACTCGGATGTCGGTCAGCCGCCAGCCGTACAGTCCCTCGGCCAGCTCGCGGGCGAGAGCCTCCTCGATGGCGACGTGGAACGACGGCAGCAGGTAGCCGCGCTCGACCCCGTCACCGAGGGCGTAGTCGAGACCGGCCTCCACGGGCGCCGGACCCACGTGCAGCCCCAGTGACGCGTTGCCCATCGCGGTCTCGGCGTACCCTTCGCCGGCACCCGCCACCCGCTCTACGTGCACGGTCCGGGTGGGCAGGAACTCGGCCGCGACGGCGTACTCGGACTCCAGCCGGGCGGCCAGGACCTCCTTCTGGACCTCGCCGTAGATGCTGACGGTCAGCTCCTCGTCCACGCCCTCCAGCCGGGCGTCGATGAGGGGGTCCTGCTCCGAGAGCTGCCGCAGCGCCTGGAACAGCGCGATCCGGTCGGCCGGATCGCGAGGCAGCACCACCGACTCGAGTCCGGGGGGCCGGAACTGCTGGCCGCTGCGCGCGGCGTCCCACCGTCCGAGCTGGTCACCGATCGCGATCTCGCCGAGGCCGACCACGGTCGCGATGTCGCCGGCGACCGCGGATCCGAGCCGGGTCTCGGCGCCGCGGTCGAACGCGCGGACGTCGAGCGCGCGCGCGTCGTGAGACACGACCACGCCGGTGGGCACCCGGCGGTGGACCGTCACGTGGTCGCGCGAGGCGAGCTGACCCGCGTGGAGACGCAGGTAGGCCACACGGTGGCCGTCCGCGTCGCGGTCGATCTTGAAGACCGTCGCGTGCAGCGGCTCCGCAACACCGCCCCCGACCGTTGGGAGGTACGTCGTGATCGCCGCCAGGACGTCGGCGATCCCGACGCCGGCCAGGGCCGCACCCGGCAGCACCGGGTGGACGTGCCCGAGACGAGCCTGCTCGGCCAGGGTCGCGAGCGCCTGCTGCGCTCCGGGTGGCCGCCCGTCGACGTACTCGCGCAGCAGTCGGTCGTCCCACGGCGCCACGGCGTCGAGCACTGCCTCCACCGAAACCGGCTCGGTGAGGGCGACAACAGAGTTCGCCAGCTCCTCGCGAAGCGCGTCCAGGGTGCGCTCGAGCGAGGCGCCGGCCCGGTCCATCTTGTTGACGAAGACCAGGAAGGGCAGGCCGAGTCGTTCGAGGATCCGGATGATCACCCGGGTCTGGGCCTGGACGCCCTCGACCGCCGAGACGACAAGCACCGCGCCGTCGAGCACGGCCAGCGCGCGCTCGACCTCGGCGACGAAGTCGGAGTGGCCCGGGGTGTCGATCAGGTTCACCTTCACCGGCCCGCGCGGGGACGGGAGGGTCAAGGTGGCGACAGCGGTGCGGATGGTGATGCCGCGTCGGCGTTCGATCGAGTCGGAGTCGGTGGTCGTGTCGCCGTGGTCGACGCGACCGAGGTGCCGGGTCGCCCCGGTCTCGTAGAGGAGTCGTTCGGTGAGGGTGGTCTTGCCGGCGTCTACGTGCGCCAGGATCCCCAGGTTGAGCGTGGGCATGGACGGTGGCCTTCGGTGAGATCGAATGGGTCAGCGATCAATCCGAAGGTGCGGCGCATCTGTTTGCTCCGTCCGTGCGGTCGGGTCGGCGGGCTGGTGCCCGACCTCGCGACCGTAGTCCCGAACCAGACGGGTGGCGACCGGGTTTCCAGACTCAGCCGGTGGGGTCGGGCGCCGATCGGCGCCCGACCGCCTGGGTCACGCGCGGGCCGCGATCACCATGTTGAACACGGACTCCGTGACCTTGCGGGCGTCGGGGAACCCGCCGTCCACGAAGGCCTGCAGGGTCCGCTTCGGCCCGGCCTGGTTGCCCAGGGCCGTACCGCCCTGCGACATCGCGTTCGGCACGCACAGGTTGTGACCCGAGGCGTACCAGATCAGTCCGAGCGGGTTGAGGTTGTCCTCCAGCCGGTCGCCCGCGTTGGGCTCCACGGCGAAGAACCATCCGCCCTCGGAGAGATGCGCCCTGGCGTACGCCAGCGCACCGACCGGGTCACCGAGGTCGTGCAGCGTGTCGAACATGCAGATGAGGTCGTAGGTGCCCTCGTAGGCCTGGGCCTCGGCGACCTCGAAGGTGACTCGGTCGGCCACCCCCGCCCCGTTCGCCGCGATGCCTGCCCGTCGCACCGACTCCTCGTGGTAGTCGATCCCCACGAACGTCGAGGCCGGGTATGCCTCGGCCAGCGCGATGAGCGCCGTGCCCAGCCCGCAGCCGACGTCGAGGACGCGGATCCCCGACTTGAGCCGCTCCTCGAGCTCCGGCACAGCGGGCAGCCACTCGGCGGCGAGCAGGTTGCGGAACGACGGGCGGAAGAACCGCTCGAAGCCGACGAACAGGCGCGAGTCGTGCTCGTGCCAGCCGAGCCCCTCGCCGCTGGCGTACCCGTGCGCCAGCTCGTCGACGGTCGGCCAGACCGAGGCGAGCACCTCGAAGCCGGAGGCCATGAACGCCGGGCCGTCCTCGTCGGCCAGGACCAGCGCGTGCTCGGCCGGCAACGTGAACGACTGCGTGGCCGGGTCGTAGGTCAGGTAGCCGGCGGCCGCCTGAGCGGCGAGCCATTCCCGGACATAGCGCTCGGTGTAGCCGAGGCGCTGCGCCAGCTCGGCGCTGGTGCTGCCCGGGTGGGCGGCCAGGCCCCGCCACAGGCCGAGCCGGTAGCCCAGGTAGGAGAGCAGCGTGCTGTGGCCGATGCCGAGGTCGGTCACGATCTTCGTGGCGAACGCCTCGACCTTGGCCTCGTCGATCGCGGTCGCGTCGGCGTGCTGCTCGGCGGCCTGGTCGGCGATCTCGTCGTGGGTCTTGATGGTCATGTTGAACCTCTCGTCGTGACGGAACGGGGTGGTCCGTCACGACCACGCTGAGGCAGGGTGCTGGCACGCCCCTGTCGTCACGCACCGCCATGGTGCGGCCCCGTGACAGCGCCGTGACAGTCCCGTTGGGGAGGATGGAGCCATGAGTGAGGCAGATCTGTCCTGGCTGGGCACCACCGTGCTCGTCTGGGCGCACCCGGACGACGAGACCTACCTCAGCGGCGGCACCGCCGCGGCCCTCGTGGACCTCGGTCACCGGGTGGTGGCCGTCACCGCGACCCGTGGAGAGGCCGGAGGGCCGGACGCGACCCCGGCCGCACTGGCGGAGACGGCTCAGGTGCGCACCGCGGAGCTCGAGGATGCGATGCGGCTGCTCGGCGTGACCGAGCACCTCTGGCTCGACTATGCGGACGGCGGCTGCGCCGATGCCGACCCGGAGCCCGCCGTACGACGCCTCGCGGGTCTGTTCGACGCCGTCCGTCCCGACACCGTCCTGACCTTCGGGCCGGACGGGTTCACCGGGCACCCGGACCACCGGACGGTGAGCCACTGGGTGGATCTCGCGCTGGCGCGGAGCAGTGCCGCACCCCGGCTGCTTCACGCCGTCGCCACCGCGCAGGACCGCGTCGACCCGGAGCTCGACGAGGACTTCGGGGTCTTCGAGCTCGGCCAGCCGCGGATGTGCGAGCCGGACGAGCTGGCTCTCCGACTCGTCCTCGACCGGGCCTCGCTCCGACGCAAGGTGGCGGCGCTGCAGGCGCAGGCGTCGCAGACCACGGGTCTGATTGAGGCCGTCGGCCTGGACAGGTTCACCGCCTGGGTCGCGGTCGAGGGATTCGCAGATCCCGCACCCGTGGCTGCTCCGGCACACTGAGGCCGCATGGACCCTCAGCCCCCAGCACCAGAGGTGTGGGTGGGCGTCCTCGGTCCGTTGGTCCTTCGGGTGGCCGGGGCGGAGGTCCGGGTGCCCGGCACCCGTCGACGCGTCCTGCTCGCCACCCTGGCCCTCGCCCGGGGCCGGATGGTCGGCGTCGACCGCCTCGTGGACACGCTCTGGCCGGACGACCCGCCCGAGGACGCGGCGCAAGCGCTCTACAGCCACGTCTCGCGCCTGCGCCGGGATCTCGGAGCCGCCGGGGGACGGCTGGCTCGACAGGGTGCTGGCTACGTCCTCGAGCTCGACGAGGACGAGCTCGACGTCACCGTGGTCCGGGCCGTGGTCGACGGACTGTCACATCTCCCTCCTGCTCGCGTGCTCGGTCGAGCGCTCGAGGCGTCGAAGCTCTGGCGCGGGCCGGCGCTCGATGAGTTCCGCGGCCACTCCGACCTCGACGTCGAGGCGGTGGCACTCGACGAGCTGCGGATGCGGCTGAACGACGAGGTGGTGCAGGCCCGCATCGCGGTCGGCGACGGCTCGGCCGTGGCGGACGCCAGCGCCGCGGTTGCGGCCGACCCGCTGCGCGAGCGCGGCGTCCTCCTGCTCATGCAGGCGCTCGCGCGGGAGGGCCGTACCGCGGAGGCGATGGCTGCTGGGACGGCGTACCGCCGCCGCCTGGCCGCGGAGACTGGCCTGGACCCGGGCCCGGCCCTGGGCCGTCTCGAGCAGGAGATCGCCTCGGGCGACCTCGCGGCGCGCGACCGACCTCCGGCCTGGTCGGCGCGCCGGATCGTGGCCCATCCGTCCGGACCGCTGGTCGGACGCCAGCAGGACCAGGACGAGGTGCTGCGCCTGCTCGCCGGCCACCGGGTGGTCACCCTCACCGGTCCCGGCGGCGTCGGCAAGACCCGGCTCGCCCTGGAGGTCACCGCCGCGCTCGCCGAGCTGGACCAGGTCGACGCCGTCGTGGTGGACCTCGCCGCGGTCGAGCACGCCTCCCGGGTCGTGCAGGCCGTGGTCTCGACGCTCGGCCTGCGGCTCGTCGCCGCGGAGCAACCCACCGCGCTCGACATCGCAGCCGCCCTGGCTGATGCCACGATGCTGCTGGTCCTCGACAACGCCGAGCACGTGGCCCAGGCCTGCCGCGACCTGGTCGACGCCGTCGACCGGCAGGCGACGGGAGTCAGGGTGCTGGTCACCTCGCGGGTCACGCTGCACGCCCGCAGTGAGTACGTCGTCCGCCTCCAGCCGCTCCCGACGCCTCGGGACGCCCAGGACCTCGCCGCCCTCGAGCGGCAGCCGAGCGTGCGCGCGTTCCTCGAGCACGCCCGGCGCCGCGACCGCTCCTACGCGCTGACCGGGCTCGACGCCGAACCACTCGTCGAGATCCTGCAGCACCTCGACGGACTGCCCCTCGCGATCGAGCTGGTCGCAGGGCAGGTCGCGACGTTGCCGCTCGCCGCGGTCCGCGACCGGCTCGGGCGGACCCTGGACCTGGTCACGGGGGCGGACGGGCACGAGGAGGACCGGCAGCGGACCCTTCGACTGACGATCCGCTGGTCCTACGACCTGTTGACCTCGGCCCAGCAGACCCTGCTCCGCGCCATCGCCGCGTTCCCCGGCGGCGTCGACCTTGACACCGTGGAGGAGCTCGCCGGTGAGGTGGCGCCAGAGCACGACCCGGTGCGGCTGCTGCAGGGCCTGGCCGACGCGTCGCTGCTGGACGTGGATCCCAGTCGCGCCCGCTACCGGCTGCTGTTCACCGTCCGCGCCTTCCTGCTCGAGGAGGTCGCGGCGGTGGGAGAGCTGGCGGCCACCGAGGACAGGTTCCTTCGGTGGGCCGTCCGGGCCGCGGAGGAGATCGGGGCCGGGCTGCAGTCTCCTGCCGAGGCCCAGGCCGACGGGCGGCTGCGGGCCGAGCTCGACAACCTGCGCGCGGCGCTGGACCTGGCTCGCGCCGGCGGGCTGATGGACTCCCGGGTCCGGATCACCCTGGCCTTCGACCAGCCCGCGGTCTGGCGTGATCTTCGTGAGCACTGGTCCTGGTGCCTGGAGCTGGCCCACGCGCCGGAGACCGACGGCCATCCCCGCGAGGTGGAGATCCGGGGCGCCGGCGCGGAGGCCGCGCGACAGGCCGGCGACTACGACCACGCGATCGAGCTGGCGCGCCACGGGCTCGAGGTCGCGGGGGAGAGCGGGGCCAACTCCAAGGAGGCGGCGCGCTGCTGGTCTGCCCTGGCCGGCGTGGCCCACTACCGCGGCGACTTCGCCGCCGCCGCCCGTGACTGGGCGCGGTCCGCACGCGCCTCCGGCCCCGAGGCGGCAGGACTGCTCGCCAGCGCGGCCCTCGCCGCTGGCTACGGCGGTGACCGCGCACACGCCACCGCACTCTTGGCCGAGGCACGCCATCACGAGTCGACGTGCCCCGTCGGCAGCAACCACGCGTTCATCACCTACCTCGAGGGCGAGCTGGTCGCCGTCGACGATCCCGCGACGGCCATCGCGTCGTACGTCGCCGCCGTCGAGGAGGCACGCAGTGTCGGCGCCAACTTCGTGGCGGGCGTGGCCGGGGTCGCGCTGGCCTCCGCCCAGGCGCGGACCGGTGACCTGCCAACCGCCGCCGCGGCGTACAGCGACCTTCTGGACTACTGGCGCACCACCGGACACGGGCCCCAGCTGTGGACCACGGCCCGAAACGCGGCCACGCTGCTCCTCGCCGAGGGCCACCCGCGCGAGGCCGCACTGCTGCTCCTCCGCGCCGACGCCACCCCCCAAGCGGCGGCCGTCGACCCGGACATCGCGCGACACAGCGGTCGCAGCTTCGTCCCGGTCTCCACGGTGGTCGGCGCCGACGAGCTGGAGTCGTTGCGCGCCGAGTCGGCCGCGCTGAGCGCCAGTGAGGTGGTCGACGCGGCCAGGGCCGCCCTGCAGGTGATCGCCGCCCGGTGAGGGGATCACGCCGGGCCGGGCTCGCCCGCCATACTCCTGCACCGACCCCTGCACATCTGCACTCAGATCTGGGTGCAGAAGTGCAGGGGTCCCCTGAGATCAGGGGACCCATCCCGGACCCCGCCCCCGGATACCCTGACGCCATGGCGGGGAAGACCGACGGGCGACAGCTGCGGTGGGACAGCCACAACCAGGCACGCCGCCAGCACATCCTCGACGCCGCCATCGGCGTGCTCGCCGACTCCGAGCCGGGCAAGGAGGTGCACGTGCAGCAGATCGCCGACCGCGCCGGCCTGAGCCGCACCGTGGTCTACCGCCACTTCGCCGACCGCGCCGACCTCGACGCCGCCGTCCAGGGCCGTGCGCTCGAGCTGCTGCGCGGGGTGCTGGTGCCGGCGCTCTCGTTCGAGGGCACGCCGGTCGACATCATCCGGCGGATCGTGTCGGCGTACGTCGGGTGGGCGAGCGACCACCCCTCGCTGCACGAGTTCGCGCAGCAGGACCCGCCCGGTCCGGGCATCGGCCAGATGGAGACGGCGATCCAGCAGATCGCCGGCCAGATCGAGGATCTCATCAACGTCGGCGTCGAGCTGCTGCACGTGCGGCTCACCGAGGACGACGTGGCCGCGCTCGACCCGCTGGTCTTCGGCCTGGTCGGCGCGGTCTTCACCTCGACGCGCCGCTGGCTGGGCCGCCCCGACCAGAAGCCGGACCGCGAGAAGTTCGTCGAGCTGGTGACCGAGGCGGTCTGGCTGCAGATCGCCGGGATGGCCCTCGCCCGCGGGGTGGAGCTCGACCCCGACGTGCCGGTGGAGGCGCTGCTCGAGGCGGCGTTCGACGGGACCGCCGGGTGAGCGGACCACCCGACGACCAGCCGGTCGTGCAGGCCGGCGTCGGCGAGGCCGACGACCTCGACCGGCTGTGGACGCCGCACCGGATGGCCTACATCCGCGGCGAGAACAAGCCCCTCGACGGCTCGACGGGGGAGTGCCCGTTCTGCCGGGTGCCGTCTCTGACCGACGAGGAGGGGCTGGTCGTGCGGCGCGGGGAGACGGCGTACGCCGTGCTCAACCTCTACCCCTACGCGCCCGGCCACCTCATGGTCTGCCCCTACCGGCACGTCGCCGACTACACGGAGACCACCGACGAGGAGGCCGCGGAGATCGCGGCGATGACCAAGCGGGCGATGGCGGTGATCCGCTCGGTGTCGGGCGCGGCCGGCTTCAACATCGGCATGAACCAGGGCCACATCGCCGGCGCCGGCATCGCGGCGCATCTGCACCAGCACGTCGTCCCGCGGTGGCCCGGTGACCAGAACTTCATGCCGATCATCGGGCGGACCAAGACCCTGCCCGAGCTGCTCGCGGACACCCGGGCGCTGCTGGCGCAGGCCTGGGACTGAGCTGACCGGATTTGAGTTGGAGGGTCAGCGCTTCTTGTTGGTGAGCGTGCTCATCGAGCTGGCGCCGTTCTTGGAGGCCGCCTCACGCTTCTCGGCGCGCTTCTCCTTGATGGATTTCCCGGTCTTGGCTGACTTGCTCTGACGAGGCGACTTGTCGCTCATGGGTATCTCTCGTTATCGGTTGCCTGAGTGGCTCCGTACCGCGACAGTACGCCCGCAAGTCAGACCGAGAGTCATGCCTCGCGCGCCGGGCCACCCCCGACGAACCTCCGGCGGCAACCACTAGCCTGCTGCCACCATGCTCGACCGATTCAAGGCCTTCTGGCAGGGCACAGCCCTCGCGCCGTTCATCAACCTGTTCATCCGGCTGGGGATCAGTCCCGACGTCGTGACGCTCGTCGGCACCCTCGGGGTGGCCGCGGGTGCCCTGGTGTTCTTCCCGCAGGGCTGGCTCTGGCAGGGGGTGCTGGTGGTGACGGCGTTCGTCTTCAGCGACCTGATCGACGGCGCGATGGCCCGCAAGATCGGCCGCACCGACACCTTCGGCGCGTTCCTCGACTCCACGCTGGACCGGATCGCCGACGCCGCGCTGTTCGGGGGCATGGCGCTGTTCTTCGCCTGGCAGACCGAGGACCGGCTCTACCTCGTGCTCGCGCTGATCTGCCTGGCGATGGGCTCGGTGACGTCGTACGCGCGAAGCAAGGGCGAGCAGCTCGGCTTCAACGCCAAGACCGGTCTCGCCGAGCGGCCCGACCGGCTGGTCGGGCTGCTGGTGCCGACGTTCTTCGGCGACCTGCTGGACCTGCCGATCCTCTACGAGGTGGCGCTGTGGCTGATCGCGGCGCTGAGCACGATCACGGTGGTCCAGCGGATCCTGCTCGTACGCCGCCAGGCGTTGTCCGGCCCCGATACGGAATCGGCTCCGACGCCCTCGCAGCCGTAGGCTGAGGGCATGGCTGAGCAGCACCCAGAGGACACCCACGAGGCACTCGTCACCGGCACCACGCGCGTGAAGCGCGGGATGGCCGAGATGCTCAAGGGCGGCGTGATCATGGACGTCGTCACGGCCGAGCAGGCGAAGATCGCCGAGGACGCCGGCGCGGTGGCGGTGATGGCGCTCGAGCGGGTGCCGGCCGACATCCGGGCCCAGGGCGGCGTGTCCCGCATGAGCGACCCCGACATGATCGACGGGATCATCGAGCAGGTGTCGATCCCCGTGATGGCCAAGGCCCGGATCGGCCACTTCGCCGAGGCCCAGGTCCTGCAGAGCCTTGGCGTCGACTACATCGACGAGTCCGAGGTGCTCACCCCGGCCGACTACGAGAACCACATCGACAAGTGGGCGTTCACGGTGCCCTTCGTGTGTGGCGCGACCAATCTCGGTGAGGCGCTGCGCCGGATCACCGAGGGCGCGGCGATGATCCGCTCCAAGGGCGAGGCCGGCACCGGCGACGTCTCCAACGCGGTCACCCACATGCGGACGATCCGCCGGGAGATCCGTCGGCTCGGCGCGCTCGAGGACGACGAGCTGTACGTCGCCGCGAAGGAGCTGCAGGCGCCGTACGACCTCGTCAAGGAGGTCGCGCGCCGCGGCAAGCTGCCGGTCGTGCTGTTCACCGCCGGCGGCATCGCCACCCCGGCCGACGCCGCGATGATGATGCAGCTCGGCGCCGAGGGCGTCTTCGTGGGTTCCGGCATCTTCAAGGCCGGCAACCCGGCCCAGCGCGCGGAGGCGATCGTCAAGGCCACCACGTTCCACGACGACCCCGACGTGGTCGCGAAGGTCTCCCGGGGCCTCGGCGAGGCCATGGTCGGCATCAACGTCGAGGAGCTCGCGCAGCCGCATCGACTTTCCGAACGCGGCTGGTGACCCGAACTCGTCCTTGCGCTGGGGGAGTTCGTCCGAACTGATCAGGCGAACCAGTCGCCCGAGTAGTCCATCTGGGCCTCGGGTAGGCCGTTCGGCCTTTTGATCAGCGACCTCACCCATTGCCCGATGCGTGGGGCCTGAGCACTACAGACTCAGGCTAACGACGATAAAGCGTGGTCAGCAGACCAGCGTGGGGGCCGTCGTCCACAACCGTGAAGGCAGTCTTGTCTTCACAGGGGAGTCGACATGCGTATCAACAAGAACAAGACCAAGGTCGCAGTAGTGGCCGCCGCGCTGGTCATCGCCGGTGGAGCGGCTTTCGCCTACTGGACCGCCGGTGGTGGCGGTACGGGTACTGCTGACACGGGTACGTCCGCCGCCCTCGTGGTCAACCAGACCAGCGTCGTGACCGACATGGCCCCGGGCGTCGCTGGGCAGAACTTGAGCGGCACCTTCACCAACTCCAACCCCGGTCCCTCGTACGTGGCCAGCGTCACCGCCACCCTCGGTGCGGTCACCGGCGCCGACGGCATCTGTGCCAACACGAACTACCTCATCACCAACCCGGTCTCGACCGTCAACGCTGAGGTCGTCACCGGCAGCACCTGGGGCCTTACCGACACCCCGACCGTCGCGTTCGTCAACGACCCGCTGGTCAACCAGGACGGTTGCAAGAACGCTCAGGTCGCAATCGTCTACACGATCCAGTCCGCGTAGTCCGGACCTGATCCAGCTGACCAGCAGCTGACCAGCTGAACCCAGGTGGCGGTCCGGCCCGAGCGCCGGGCCGTCACCTTCAGGTGTGACAGGGGGACTGAGATGAACGAGTCGACGCGACACCGCGCGGTCCTGATCGGCCTGCTCGTCTGTCTCCCGGTAACCCTGCTCGGCGGGCTGCCGACGGCCTGGCGCCTGGCCGACCAGCACTGGTCCATGGGCGACTCCGCATGGTCGAGCGCCGGCCACGACCCGCGCGTCGCCCATGGCGACTCGGTCCGGATCAGCGGGACCACCACGAGACTGCTCCGGCCCGGTCGCTCGTCCCGGATCAACCTCGGGTTCGCCAACAGGGGCTCCAACGCCGTCACCCTCCGCCACGTCAGGGTCACCATCACCGCGATCAAGGCCCCGCAGGCCGACGCAGAGCACCCGTGCACCCGTGCCGACTTCCAGATCCGGCCGATGCGCTCGCGGCCGTTCGTGCTGCCCGGCCACGTGTTCACCAATCTCGTCCGCCTCGGAGTTCCGGCGTGGCAGTGGCCACGCCTCAAGATGCTCAACCGACCGGTGAACCAGGACGGCTGCAAGGACGCCAGTCTCACGCTCAGCTACGTCGGATACCGAGTCTGGTCAGGGTGAGGGTCGGCTCGGGTCACGCCGCGCGCGTATCGATCCCGCTCGCCCTTTTGGTCACTCTCGTCCTTCTCGTAGCCGGTTCTGCGACGGCGTACTGGGCCGCGTCCGGAGGCGGCTCGGGCAACGCAGACACCGCCACCCCGTCGGCGGTGACGCTGAGCCCGGCCACCCCCACGGCCGCGCTCTTTCCCGGCGGGCAGGCGACGGTGGAGCTGACAGTCACCAACCCCAACGTCTTCAGTGTCCGGGTCGGTTCCCTCTCGCTGGACACCGGCCACGGGACCGGCGGGTTCGCCGTCGACGGCGGGCACTCGGGCTGCGTGCTGACGACCCTCTCGTTCGCGACCCAGACCAACGCGGGCGCGGGCTGGACCGTGGCTGGCAGCGGCAACCTGTCCGTCACTCTCACCAACGCGCTCTCGATGACCTCCGCCGCGGCCAACGCGTGCCAGGGCGCCTCTTTCACGGTCTACCTGGCTGCCGGCCCGTGAAGCTACCCGTGAAGAAGAACCTGGCGACCGTCGCCGCCGCGGTGGCGCTGACCCTCGTGGCCGCCACGGCCTGGGCCTACTGGAGCGCCGGTTCGGTGCCCGGTGGCAACGGCGCCGGCGCGGCATCGAGCGTCAACCAGGGAGCAACTCCGACGGCCAACGCCGTGGGGACGACGGTGACGGTCAGCTGGACCGCCACCACCCTGGCCAGCGGCCAGGCGGTCGGCGGCTACCTCGTCAAGCGCTACGACTCCAGCACCGACGTGCTGCAGACCATCCTGTCCGCGTGCACGGGCACGATCGCCGCCCTGTCCTGCGTCGAGAGCAGCGTGCCTGTGGGGTCGTGGAAGTACACCGTCACCCCGAAGATCGGCACGAACTGGGTCGGCCCGGAGAGCTCGGAGAGCGGCACGGTCACGGTGACGCCGCCCGACTCGACAGCGCCGGCCAATGACATCACCCTCTCCAACGTCACCGGCGGCGCCTACAAGTCCGGCACCCTGGTCTACTACCGCGGCGCAGCGGTCGGCTCCTTCACGCTGACCAACGCGGTGACCGATGCCGGGTCCGGACCGGCCTCGAGCCAGACCGCGGCCCTTGGCGGTACTACGACCGGTTGGACCCACACAGGTTCGACCGTGTCCACGCCCACAGGCGGGCCCTATGTCTCCAACACCTTCAGCTGGACCGCGGGCGCTCCCAGCTCGCCGACCGAGGCAGTGACCGGGCGCGACGTCGCCGGCAACACCACCATTGCAAACCTGACGTTCACCCTTGACTCGACTGCTCCGACGGCGGGCTCCATCAGCTATCTCGACGGCTACCAGCCAGGCCACTCCGTCCCGGTGACCTTCGCTGCTGGCACCGACGGTGGATCAGGCATCGCCACCCGCCAGCTCCAGCGAGACTCCGCTCCGCTGATCGGCGCCACCTGCGGCACGTGGGTCGGCTTCAGCAACCGTGGTCCGGACAGCCCCACCTCGATCTTCACCGACAGCGCGGTGGTGGCCGGCAACTGCTACATGTACCGCTACGTCGTCACGGACCGGGTCGGCAACCAGCACATCGCCACCAGCGCGAGCGTGTCCAAGATCGACTACGCCGGTGCCGTCAACACGACAACCGGCCTGCTCAGCCACTGGCGCCTCGGTGAGGGGGCCCAGACCCTCACCTCCACGGACTCCTTCACCGACACCACCGGGACGTCCTTGGCGTCGCACACCGCGGCGTCGGGCACGACCTGGACCCACCTGGCCGGCGGAGCGAACGCGGTCATCACCGACGCCAACCGGGTGCGGCGAAACGGGTTGGTCGGCTACACCATCGACTACGCGAGCCAGACGCCGGCGAGCGCGGACTACTCCGTCGAGGCCGATCTCTACGTCAGGTCGAACATCGCCGATGACGACACCGGAGTCATCGGGCGCGTGAACACCACGAACACGTCGTTCTACCTGGCCCGCTGGGAGCAGGACGGCATCTTCGCCACCACCGGAACCTGGCGACTGGCCAAGTACGCCAGCGGCACCGCGACGTCGCTCGCCTCGCTCGCCGGCCAGGCCCAACCGATCGCTGGTGAGACCTACCGCCTCCGGCTGGAGATGATCGGCTCGGCCCTCAAGCTCTACGTGAACGGTGTCCTGAAGGTCTCCGCGACCGATGCAACGATCACCGCGGCCGGGAAGGCCGGGATCATGGACGGCACCGACGTCCTGAGCGCCGGAAAGAGCAACACCACCGGGCTGCACATCGACAACTTCCAGGTGACCGCGTCGACGTACCTCCGTGCGGCCGACAGCAAGGGCAGCAACACCGGCGACTACGAGAACGGCGTGGTCCTGGGCGGGACCGGTGCTCTGGCCGGGGACATCAACAGTTCCGCGCAGTTCGACGGCATCAACGACCACGTCCAGATGACCGGCACCACCGGGTTGCCCGTGCTGGCTGCGTCGCGGTCGACCGAGCTGTGGTTCAAGACCTTGAGCGCGGCCCAGCAGGTCCTGTTCGCCTATGGGTCAGGGGCGAACAACCAGGAGTACGGACTGTGGCTCGACGCCGGCGGTTCCACGATGACCGCCTGGGGCTTTGGAGGCGGGAACGACAAGGTCTTCACGCTGCCGTCGGCGGTCAACAACGGTGCCTGGCACCAGATCGTCAAGACCTACAACGGCACGTCGATCACGCTCTACATCGACGGCGTCGCGCTGGCTGCCCAAGCGGCGACCCGGTCGACCGTGCTGGACCAGTGGGGGTTCTCCGTCGGCGCGATCCTGCGGTCCTCCGACGGCAACTACGGCAACTTCTTCAACGGCTCGATCGACGAGGTCTCCTTCTACACGACGGTCCTGACCCAGACGGATGTCACCAACCACTACCAGCTCGGCACCGTGACCGTCCCGGAGCCGATCGTCATCACGACCGGCACGGCCCTCACCTACTTCGAGAATGGCACCACCGCGGTCGACTCCGGCCTGACAGTCGCGGACGCCGACAGCAGCTCCCTCGTGGCAGCCACCATCACCATGACCACGAACTACCTCAACGGCCAGGACACGCTCGCCTTCACCACCCAGAACGGCATCACCGGCACATGGACCGCGGGCACGGGCGTCATGGCACTGTCCGGGACTGCGACCGTTGCCCAGTACCAGGCGGCGCTTCGCTCCATCACCTACAACAACAACAGCGATTACCCGAACACCTCGGCCCGTACGGTCACCTTCGCGGTCAGCGACGGCACCCAAACGAGCAACACCGCCAGCCGGAGCATCACCGTCACTGCTGTGAACGACGCGCCGGCCGGTTCCCCGCAAGACGCTGACGGTCAACGAGGACGCCGCCTACAGCTTCGCCACCGCCGACTTCGGCATGTACGACACGGCGGACGGCGGGGCGCACTCGCTGCTTGCCGTGAAGATGACGACGCTCCCGGCCCTCGGCACGCTGAAGCTGAGCGGCGCCAACGTCACCGTCGGCCAGGTCGTCACCGCCGCGAACATCACCTCCGGGCTGCTCACCTACACACCGGTGGCCAACGCCAACGGCGTTGGCTACACCTCGTTCACCTTCCAGGTCCAGGACAACGGCGGCACCGCCAACGGCGGCATCGACCTCGACGCCTCGCCCAACACGATCACGTTCAACGTGACGGCGGTCAACGACGCACCGGTCAACTCCGTGCCCGCGACACAATCGACCCCGCCGAACACGGCCAAGGTCTTCTCGACCGGCAACGGCAACCTGATCTCCGTCAGCGACGTGGACGTCGCGGCCGGCTCGATGCAGGTCCAGCTGGTCAGCACCAACGGTGCCACCACGCTCTCCGGCACGGCAGGTCTGTCGTTCTCGGCCGGCGACGGCACCGCGGACGCCACCATGACCTTCACCGGGACCGCCGCCGCCGTCAACACCGCACTGTCCGGTCTCAGCTTCAACCCGACCACCAGCTTCACCGGTGCGGCCAGCCTCCAGCTCGTCACCAGCGACCAGGGCGGCACCGGGACGGGCGGCACCCTCAGCGACACCGACACGATCACCATCACGGTCGCGATCTCCTGCGCCGAGATGGTGACCAACGGAGGGTTCGAGGGCGGGACCGGCTGGACCCAGAGTCCGTCCGGCATCCTGACAACGGGTGGTGCGGTCGCCGCCCGGACCGGCACCTGGAAGGCGCTGCTGGCCAATCAGGGCACGGATGTCACGAGGAGCGTGACGCAGAGCGTCACGATCCCGGCCGGCTGCAGCGCGAGCCTGACGTACTACCTGCGGATCACCACGGCCGAGATCAGCCATCCGTTCGACTTCTTCAGGGTCATGGTCAACGGCGTGATGTTGCAGGAGTACTCGGACTCCAACGCCGGCACGGTGTACGTCCTGCGCACGCTCGACCTCTCCGCGTACGCCGGCCAGACGGTCAGCCTGCAGTTCCTCTCCGACGAGGACGGGAGCGTCGTCAGCACCTTCTACCTCGACGACGTCTCGATCACCGGCGTTCCCACTGTCGCTCCGGTCGTGACCGCCAGTGTCGGCACCACGGCTGCCACCGAGAACGTGCCGCTGGCCGTGGACACGGGGATCACGGTCACCGATACAGACAGCACCAACATGGCGTCCGGCACCGTGACGGTCGGGAGCGGCTACACCGCCGGCCAGGACGTGCTCGCCTTCACCAACCAGAACGGCATCACCGGCTCCTGGAATGCGCCGACGCTGACGCTGACCGGCAGCGCCACCAAGGCGAACTGGCAGACCGCGCTTCGGTCGATCACCTACAACAACACCAGCAATACGCCGAACACCGGCAACCGCACGATCAACTTCGTGGTCAACGACGGCAGCGTCAACAGCAACACCGCCGCCAAGACGGTCTCGGTGGCAGCGGTCAACGATGCCCCGGTCAACTCGGTGCCCGGCACCCAGTCGACCACCACGAACACGCCCGAGGTGTTTTCGACCGGCAACGGCAGCCTGATCTCGATCACCGACGTGGACGCCGCGGGCGGCACGATGCAGGTCCAGCTGGTCAGCACCAACGGCGCGACCACCCTGTCCGGCACGACCGGGCTGTCGTTCTCGGTCGGCGACGGCACCGCGGACGCCACGATGACGTTCACCGGGTCGTTCGCGGCTGTCAACACCGCGCTGTCCGGGCTCAGCTTCAACCCGACCACCAGCTTCACCGGCGCAGCCAGCCTCCAGATCGTCACCGCTGACCAGGGCAACACCGGCTCGGGCGGCACGCTGTCGGACAGCGACACCGTCACCATCAACGTCGCCTCGGGCCTCGGCATCTTCACGGCCAACCAGGACATCGGCGGGCCCAGCATTGCTGGTTCGAGCTCATACTCGGCCGGCACCTACACCGTGTCCGGCAGCGGCTCGGACATCTGGAACGCCGCCGACCAGTTCCAGTACCTGACCGTGCCCATGACGGGCGACGGTCGCCTGACCGCTCGGGTCGTCACGGACACGAACCCCCACGCCGGCGCAAAGGCTGGCGTGATGATGCGGAACTCCCTCACCGCCGGCAGCGTGCACGCGTTCATGGACATGATGGCGGCGAACGGCACGGAGTTCATGACCCGGACCGTTGACTCGCAGACTCCGTCGTACGCAGTCAGCACTCCGGGGCTGGCAGCCCCTTATTGGGTGCGACTGACCAGGGTCGGCAACACCTTCAAGGCTGAGCGCTCGCCCGACGGCACGACCTGGACACAAGAAGGGGTGACTCAGACGGTCACGATGGGATCGACCATCTACGTCGGCCTCGCGGTCACCGCTCACACCAACGCCGCGCTCCACACCGCGACGTTCGACAACGTCGCGATCACGGCGGCCCCCACCTACTTCGACACGATCTGGGGCGAGACCAGCCTGCTCAACTACTACCGGATGGACGACTCGTCCGGCACCGCGATCGACGACGTCGAGACCGCCAACAACAACGGCACCTACTTCGGGTCGCCGACCAAGTCGCAGGCCGGGGCGATCGCCGGCAACAACGCCGTGCTCTTCGACGGTGTCGACGACTACGGCCAGGTGGCCCGTCAGATCCAGGACGACTTCTCGATCGAGTTCTGGTTCAAGACGACCCAGAGCTTCGGGACGACTTGCACCCAATGGTGGCAAGGGGCGGGCCTCGTCGACGCCGAGTTCGGGGGACAAAACACCAACGACTTCGGCGTCACCCTGTGCCAGGGCAAGGTCATCGGCGGCGTCGGCGGCGGTTCGGAAGTGAGCATCGCGACGTCCGGGACGTACAACAACGGTGCCTGGCACCACGTCGTGTTCACTCGCACCAAGGCCACCGGAGCCCTTGCGTTGTACGTCGACGGCGCGTCTGCAGGAACAGCGACCGGCAGCACGGTTTCTCTGACGGCTACGGCCAACATCAACCTCGGACGACTCGCGACCGCGATCCAGTACTACGCAGGCTCCCTGGACGAGGTCGCGCTCTACAACACCGTGCTCTCCGGGGCCACGATCACCGCGCACTACAACGCGCGGTAGGACCCTGGCTCGTCCACTCGGGCCCCGTCAAGGCGCCCACGTCAAAAACCTGCGGGCGTGCCAAGTAGGTGCGCTCTACGTAGTCCGGGCATAGCCCTTCGCATAGCCCTTCCCGGCGGATCCGGCTCCCCGATCGGCCAGACACGTCCACTCAGGATCCTCAGGACGGTAACAACCGGGGCAAGCCTCCCTGCGTCGTCAATACCGTTTTCGACGACCGGTTGATCGATCAACGATCGCGGCACAGGTGGGGATCGGGCAGATCTCCGGGTAGAAGGAGACACGCAATGCCTGCTGTGGCAGACAAGAAGACGAGGCGCACGACCAAGGTCGTCGCGCTGACCGCCGCCCTCGTCGTGGTCGGCGGGGTGGCATTTGCCTACTGGACCGCCGGTGGTTCCGGTACCGGCTCGGCCGCGACCGGCACCACGACCTCGATCCAGGTCAACCAGACCAGCGTCGTGACCGCCATGGGTCCGGGCGTCGCGGCTCAGAACCTGAGCGGCAACTTCGACAACCCCAACAGCGGCCCCGTCTACGTCAGCACGGTCACCGCCTCGATCGGCGCGATCGCGGGTGGACCGACCTGCGAGATCACCGACTACACCCTCACCAACGCGATCTCGGACGTGAACGGACAGGTCCCCGCCGGCACCGGTGTGGGCAGCTGGGGGACCACTGACACCCCGACCATCGCGTTCAACAACAAGGCCGGGGAGAACCAGGACGACTGCAAGAACGCGACGGTCACGATCAACTACGTCGCCAACTGATCGTGCGCCGCGAGCGGCCCGGACTCCCGGGCCGCTTGGCGGCACGGCCTGAGAGGGATCGCATGCGACGCCCACGAACTGCGGGGATGTTCGTCGGACTGCTCGCACTGCCGGTGGCGCTGCTCGGAGCGCTGCCCGCGGTCGCGTGGCAGCTCTCCGACGCGTTCGGGCAGCACGACGCCACTCGGGGGGCACACGGCCCGCAGCTCCACCGGGGCGTCAAGGTGAAGATCACGGGTGCGGCCCAGGGTGAGCTCCGCCCGGGGGCGTCGGCGCCGATTTCGCTGACGTTCCAGAACCCGAACAAGCGCAAGGTCAAGATGAAGCGCGTCCGGGTCAGGATCACCGCAATCATCGCGCCGAACGCGGACGCCGCGCACCCCTGCACCACGGCGGACTACGTGGTCCGTCAGATGCCGCGCCGAACCATCCTCCGGGTGCCGCGCAAGCGGACCACCGGCCTGGCCGCCATGGGCGTACCGATGGAGGTCTGGCCCTGGCTGTCGATGCTCAACCGGCCCCTGAACCAGGACGGCTGCAAGGGCGCGGAGGTGCGGCTGAAGTTCAAGGCGCGGGGGCTGAAGCGGTGAACGTGGCGTCGACGAGTCCGAGGAGACGGCGGCGGCCGCTCGCACTCCTGGTCAGCGCAGTGACGCTGCTGGTGGCCGGCGTCGCCGCGGCGTACTGGAGCGGTGCGGGTGGCGGGTCAGCCGCTGCGAGCACCTCCAGCACCTCGGCCCTGACCCTGAGCCCCGCCACGCCGACGGCGCAGCTCTACCCCGGCGGCCAGGCGACCGTGGTCCTGACGGTCACCAACCCCAACCCGGCCAGCATCAAGGTCGGCTCGCTCGCCCTGGCCACCGGTCAGGGCACCGGCGGCTTCGCCGTGGACGGCGGGCACTCGGGCTGTGGCCTGGGGGCGCTCTCGTTCGTGACCCAGACCAACGGCGGTGCGGGGTGGACCGTGCCGGGCAGCGGGATGCTCTCGGTGACCCTCACCAACGCGCTGTCGATGGCGACCGGCGCGGCCAACGCATGCCAGGGCGCGGCGCTCACGGTCTACCTGACGGTGGCGTCGTGAAGCGGTTCCTGGCAACCCTCGCCATCGCCATCGCGCTGACCGTCGTCGCCGCCTCGGCGTGGGCCTACTGGAGCGCCGGCTCGGTGCCCGGTGGCAGCGGGGCCGCAGCCGCGTCGAGCGTCAACCAGGGCGCCACCCCCACCGCGAGCGCGACAGGGGCCAGCGTCACGGTGAGCTGGGCCGCCACCACGCTCGCGAACGGCCAGGCCGTGAGCGGCTACCTCGTCAAGCGGTACGACGCCGGCACCCTGGCTGCGCAGACCGTCCTCTCGGCCTGCAACGGCACCATCGCCACCACCTCCTGCGTCGAGAGCGGCGTCCCGAACGGGTCGTGGAAGTACGCCGTGACTCCCGTGTTCGCCACGAACTGGCAGGGACCCGAGAGCGCGAAGAGCGCCACGGTCACCGTCAACAACGACGCGACCGCGCCCACGAACTCGATCAGCCTCTCCTCGGTCACCGGCGGCGCCTACCTGACCGGGACCGCCATCTACTACCGCGGCACGGCCGCGGGCAGCCTCCGGCTGACCAACGCGGTCGCCGACGCGGGCTCCGGGCCGGCCAGCAGCAGCACCGCCGCTCTCACCGGGACGTCGACTGGCTGGTCCCACACTCCGTCCTCGGTCTCCACGCCCGCCGGCGGCCCCTTCGTCTCCAACGCGTTCGACTGGACGGCCGGCACCACCACCGGTCCCGGCGAGGCGGTCACCGGCCGCGACGTCGCCGGCAACACCGCCGTGACCAACCTGACCTTCACCGACGACTCGACTCCGCCGACCGCCGGGACCATCAGCTATGCGGACGGGTTCAGCGCGGGTCGCTCGGTGAGCATCACCTTCACTTCCGGCACCGACGCCGGAGCGGGCATCGCCACCAGGCGGCTCCAGCGAGCGGTCGCGACCCTGAACGGCACGACCTGCGCCACGTTCGGGAGCTTCAACGACATCGGTACTGACAGCCCAGCGTCGCCGTACGTCGACGGCTCGCTCCCGCACGGCTGCTACCGGTACCGCTACGTCGTCACCGACCGGGTCGGCAACCAGGACATCGCGACCAGCGCCAGCACCGTCAAGGTCAGCTACGCAGGGGGAGTCGGGGCGACACCTGGCCTGCTCAGCCACTGGCGGCTGGGGGAGGCCGCGGCGACCCTGACCTCGACCGACTCGTTCACCGGCACGTCCGGCAGCGCGCTGACCAGCCACACCGGCGAGCTGGGTGCCACCTGGGCCCACCAGGCCGGAGGAGCCGACGCCCAGATCACCGACGCGAACCGCGTCCGGAGGAGTGACGCGGGCATTCTCCAACCCGACTACACGATCGACTACACGACCGCCACGCCGCCCAGTGCGGACTACTCGGTCGAGGCCGATCTCGTCGTCCGGTCGAACATGACGGGCGACATGGCCGGGGTCATCGGACGCCACAACACCGCCACCAACACGTTCTACATGGCGCGCTGGGAGCAATCCGACGCCAGCTGGAACCTCGTCAAGTACACCAACGGAACGGTGTCCTACCTCAACTACGCGGCCTCGCAACCGGCGCTCGTGGTCAACGAGGCGTACCGGATCAGGCTGGAGATGACCGGGACCACCCTCAACCTCTACGTGAACGGCGTCCTGAAGGTCACGACGACCGATGCCACCATCACCGCGGCCGGCAAGGCCGGGATCATGGACGGCAACAACGGTGGCAGCTCGCTGGCCGTGGACAAGACGAACACCACGGGGATCCACTTCGACAACTTCCAGGTGACTCCCTCCACCTACCCGCGCGCCGCCGACGACAAGGGCACCAACACCGGCGACTACGAGAACGGCGTGACGTTGGGGGCACCGGGTGCCCTGGCGGCGGGGACCAACACGGCCGCGACGTTCGACGGCGTCAACGACTACGTGCAGATGACGAACACGACGGGGTTCCCCGCCGGGGCGGGCGTCCGCTCCACCGAGCTGTGGTTCAAGACCTCGAGCGCGGCGCGGCAGGTGCTCTTCCGCTACGGGTCTGCCGGCAACGCGCAGGAGTACGGACTCTGGATCGACGCCGGCGGCACCACCATGACGGCCTGGGGCTGGGGGACCGGCAACGACAAGGTGTTCACCATGCCGAGCGCCGTCAACAACGGCGCCTGGCACCAGGTCGTCCAGACCTACAGCGGCACACCCATCACCCTCTACATCGATGGCACCGCGCTCACTGCCGGCCCAGGCGGCCACCCGCGCGACGACCATGGACATGTACGGGTTCGGCATCGGGGCGGTCATCCGGCCCTCCGACGGCAACTCGGGCGGGTTCTTCAGCGGCTCGATCGACGAGGTGTCCTTCTACACCACGGTCCTGACCCAGGCCCAGGTCACCGATCACTACCAGCTGGCCGGGGCGGCCTCCGTCGACGGGAGCGGACCGACCGGCGGCTCGATCGACGCCACGGGCCTGACGGGCACCGGGTCGCGCTACTCCACCTCGACGAACCTGAGCCTGGCGCTGGCCAAGGGCACCGACCCCAGCGGCGTCGCGACCACGGGCAACCAGATGCTGCGCGCGACCGCGACCCTGACCAACGGTGCCTGCGGCACCTACGGGTCCTACGCGCTCATCACGGGTGGGACCGACCCGGTCTCGCCGAAGGCCGACACCGTGGCCGACCAGGCCTGCTACTCCTACCAGTACGTCGTGCTCGACACCACGGGCAACGCCACGACCTACACCAGCCCGGACATCAAGGTCGACACCACCGCGCCGTCCGCGCCGGCGCTGGCGTTCTCGGCGCTCACCAACACCTACTGGCCCGGCAGTGGCACCACTGTCTACTACCGCTCCGCGGCGGCCTCGGGCTCGCTGACCACCACTGCGACCACGACCGACGCCACGTCGGGCATCGCGAGCTACGCGTTCCCGACCCTGGGAACCAACTGGGCCTCGACCCCCGGTGCCCTCGGCGTGAACACCTACAGCTGGTCGGGGGCCCCGGCCGCCCCGGGCACCAAGAACGTCACCGCGACCAACAACGCGGCCCTGGCCTCGCCGAACGCGCCGTTCACCCTGACCGCCGACGACACCGCTCCGGCGGCGGGCACCGTGACCTACACCGCCGGCGACACGTCGAGCACCTCCGTCTCGGTCGACTTCACCACCGGGACAGACGCGGGCTCGGGGGTCGGGACCCGTCTGCTCCAGCGCGCTTCCGCCACCCTGACGGGCACCACGTGCGGGTCGTTCGGGACCTTCGCGACGGTGTCCGGAGGGACCAACCCGACGTCGCCGTTCACGGACACGGCGACCCGGGGCAACTGCTACCAGTACCAGTACGTCGTCGCGGACAACCTGGGCAACCAGCACACCGCCACGAGCGCCAACGTCGTGAAGGTGCTGCCGACCTACCCCAACCTGGTCAACGGCACCTCCGGCCTCGTGAACTACTACCGGCTGGGTGAGCCGACCACGTCGGCCGACTCGATGGCCGGCACGGCCGGGGCCACGCTGCAGAGCCGCAACGGCGAGACCGACGCTGCCTGGACCAAGCACACGACGTCGACCGGCGACGGAGTGCTCACCAACCAGGGCCGGGTCCGCAAGAACGGGGCGACCCTGGGCGCCCTGTACTACACCTCGGCGGTGCCGACGAGCGCGGACTACACGGTCGAGGCAGACCTGCGTCTCGCCGGCACAGAGGTGACCAACGACATTGCCGGCGTGGTGGGCCGGGTCAACACAGGCGCGGCCACCTTCTACTACGCCCGCTACGAGCAGGCCAACCATTCCTGGAACCTGCACCGGGTGGTCAACAACACGTGGACCTTCCTGGGTTCGGCTCCCCAGACGATCACCAGTGGCACGACGTACCGCCTCGCACTGGACATGACGGGCACCACCATCCGGGTGCTCGTCGACGGGACCCAGGTCATCTCCGCGACCGACGCCGGCATTGCCACCGCGGGCAGGGGCGGGCTCGCCCTCGGCTTCCACGCCTCGGCGACGCCGACCGTGACAGACACCAATGGCATGCACCTGGACAACTTCCGGATCAGCCCGCCCATGGCGGACGCGAAGGGCACCAACCACGGCGACTACCTCGGTGGCGTGGCGACGGGCCAGACCGGAGCCATCGCCGGCGACGCCAACACTGCCGCCTCGTTCGACGGGACCAACGACTTCGGCTCGGTGTCCCGGCAGATCCAGGACGACTTCTCGATCGAGTTCTGGTTCAGGTCCAGCCAGGTCGCGGGCACCAACTGCAACCAGTGGTGGGAAGGCATGCGGCTCGTCGACGCCGAGGTCGGCGGCCCCAACAGCGACTTCGGCGTCTCCCTGTGCCAGGGCAAGATCATCGCCGGTATCGGCAACACCAGCGACGTGTCGATCGTGACGCCGGGCACCTACAACAACAACGCGTGGCACCACGTGGTGTTCACCCGCACCAAGACGGCTGCCGCCATGCAGCTCTACGTCGACGGAGCCCTGGTGATCTCCGGGACGCCCAACAACACCGGCTCCCTGACGGCCTCGAGCACCATCACCCTCGGGCGCGCCGCGGGTGGGGGCTACTTCTACTCCGGGTCGCTGGACGAGGTCGCGCTCTACAGCACGGTGCTCTCCCCGGCGATGATCAGCGCCCACTACGCCGCGGCCAGCTAGCCCTCCGACCCGAGGACCTACCCTAGGCCCGCGTATGGCCCGGTCCCACGTCCGGTCAGACCCGCGCGCCGATCGGCTGATCGGCACCCCAAAACCGGATCCGGCTCCCGCGCCGTGTCGTCCAATGGTGACCGGTCGGCATCCGATCCGGGCATGGGGCCCAGCTGGGAGGAGACGCGATGGAGACCTTGCTGGTGCCTGGCGCGCACCTCGAGCTCGCGCCCATTTTCCTGGTCGCGTCGCTGGTGGTGGCGATCGGGCTGCGCCTGGCCGCCCGGCGCCGTCGCTCACGGTGCCACGCGCCCGCCGACTGAGGCGCCCGAGGCCCTTCCTACGATCGGGGCATGTCACAGCGCCCGCCGATCGGAGTCCTGGCCCTCCAGGGCGACGTCCGCGAGCACCTGCGGCTGCTGACCTCACTCGGCGTACCGGCGGTCTCGGTACGCCGTCCGTCCGAGCTGGCGGGGGTCGCCGGGCTCGTGCTGCCCGGTGGCGAGTCGACCACGATGATCCGGCTGGCCCGGACCTTCGAGCTGGTCGAGCCGCTGCGCAAGCGGATCGCTGACGGGATGCCGGCGTTCGGCACCTGCGCCGGGATGATCCTGCTGGCCGACCGGGTGCTCGACGGCGTGGCCGGCCAGGAGACGCTGGGCGGCCTGGACATCACGGTGCGGCGCAACGCCTTCGGACGCCAGGTCGACTCCTTCGAGGAGGAGATCCACCTGGCGGGTCTCGAGGAGCCGGTGCACGCGGTGTTCATCCGGGCACCGTGGGTGGAGTCGGTCGGTGCGGGGGTCGAGGTGCTCGCCTCGGTGGAGGCCGGACCGGCCGCAGGTAGGATCGTCGCGGTCCGTCAGGGCCCGCTGATGGCGACGTCGTTCCACCCCGAGGTGGGTGGCGGCTCCCGGATCCACCGCATGTTCGTCGACCTGGTCGCTACGCACACAAACGTTTAGTCGACTCTGTTTGTCTTTTGGGAGGTAGCACCATGTCGGGCCACTCCAAGTGGGCGACCACGAAGCACAAGAAGGCCGTCATCGACGCGCGGCGCGGCAAGATGTTCGCCAAGCTGATCAAGAACATCGAGGTCGCCGCCCGGATGGGCGGGGGAGACCCTGCGGGCAACCCGACGCTCTACGACGCGATCCAGAAGGCCAAGAAGTCGTCGGTCCCCAACGACAACATCGACCGCGCGGTCAAGCGCGGCTCGGGTGCGGAGACCGGTGGCGCCGACTACCAGACGATCACCTACGAGGGCTACGGCCCCGCCGGTGTCGCGATGCTCATCGAGTGCCTCACCGACAACCGCAACCGCGCCGCGATGGAGGTCCGCACCGCCATGACCCGCAACGGCGGCTCGCTCGCCGACCCGGGCTCGGTGTCGTTCCTCTTCAACCGCAAG
This sequence comes from uncultured Actinomycetota bacterium, assembly GCA_963798045.1. Classification (GTDB taxonomy): domain Bacteria; phylum Actinomycetota; class Actinomycetes; order Propionibacteriales; family Nocardioidaceae; genus Nocardioides. Next base: position 99,743 of record CAWCSB010000031.1, on the reverse strand, counting down.
GGCGTGGTCATCGTCCCGGTCGCGCAGGACGGCAAGTCCATCACCGAGGACGACATCCTCGAGGCGACCCTGGAGGCCGGCGCCGACGACGTGAACGACCTCGGCGAGAGCTTCGAGGTCGTCTCCGAGCCGACCGACCTGGTCGCGGTGCGCTCCGCGCTGCAGGCGGCCGGCATCGACTACGACTCTGCCGAGGCGTCGTTCGTCCCCGACATGGAGGTCCAGCTCGACCAGGACGCCGCGGCCAAGATGTTCCGTCTGGTCGACGCCCTCGAGGACCTCGACGACGTGCAGAACATCTTCGCCAACTACGACGTGTCCGACGAGGTCATGGAGGCGCTGGACGCCTGACTCCAGTCGCCGGTCAGGCGGTGCGGGGCAGTGCCGCGCTCTGGCTGAGCGCGCGGAAGGTCCAGGTCGTCGTCGACCCGTCCAGCTCGCGCCGCGCGTCGGGTGCGGCGCGGGCGAGCATCCTGGCCACGGCCCGGTTGTCGCTGCCGCTGAACACCTCGATGTCGGCGACCCCGTGGGCCACGAGGTCAGCCGTGACCGCGCCGGCCAGCGCCGTACCGATCCCACGTCGTTGATGGGCGTCCGCGACCACGATCGCGATCTCGGCAACCGAGGCATCCCCGACACGGACCCAGAGGCCGTGGCCGACCAGCTCATCGCCGAGGTACGCCAGCAGCGCCCCACCCCTCGAGGACTCCGGGAGCAGCGCGGCGAGGAGCCGGGGCGAGGGCGCGTCGGTGCGGTCGGTGAGGAACCGCTGGTACGACGAGTCGGGCGAGAGCCGGGACAGGAAGTCGCCCAGGGCACCGCCGTCGGCGGCGGTCGCCGACCGGATACGGGGCTCGACGACGGTGGCCAGGGCACGCCCTACGGGCCGGTGGGAACGGGGAAACTTGATCATGGGGAACGCCTCCGCGACGCTGCGGTAGAATGTATACGAACGATCGTACTATTTGTTCTTGACTCCGACGCACGACATTTATTCGGGGAGCTCGCACCACATGGACCAGTCCGAAGTCACCGCCACCGCTGCCGCCACCGACGGCCGGATCCGCCGCGGCGACGAGACCCGGCGCGCCGTCCTGCGGCGCGCGGTCGACCTGGCGTCGGTCGAGGGGCTCGACGGCGTGACGATCGGGCGGCTAGCCCTGGAGCTCTCGATCAGCAAGAGCGGCCTGTTCGCGCACTTCGGGTCGAAGGAGGAGCTCCAGCTGGCCACGATCCGGGCGGCGCGCGCGATCTTCTCCCACGCCGTCGTCACGCCGGCCCTGGCGAAGCCGGCCGGGATGGCCCGGCTGCGCGCGCTGCTCGAGGGGTGGCTCGCCTACTCGCAGGGCCGGGAGTTCCCCGGGGGCTGCTTCTTCTCCCGTGCGACGCACGAGTACGCCGCGCGGCCGGGCGCTGTCCGCGACGCGCTGGCCGAGGCGGACCAGGAGTGGCTGGTGCTGGTCGCCGCCACCATCGACGAGGCGCGGGAGCTGGGCGAGGTGCGCGCCGACGTCGAATCGCGGCAGCTTGCCTACGAGCTCGACGCCTATCTCGACTCGGCCAACATGCGGTCCCTGCTCGGCGGCGACCCGGCCGTCTACGACCTGGCCCGGACCGCCTTCGACGCACGACTGGACTCGGTCGCGACCGCTGTCTGACCGAGCGCCCCGTTTCGCGTCGAGTGACCCGAAATTGCTGTCAGATCGGCGATCTCAGAGCACTTTTGGGTCACTCGACGGCGAACGGGCGGCCAGGACCGAACGCCGCGTCGGCAAAGCGGGACCCGATGAGCCGGTGCGTCTCGCCGTCCGGGTGCAGGGCGTCGGGCAGCGGCAGGTCGTCGTGGTCTGCCGCGCCGTACAGCGTCAGCCCATCCAGGTAGTGGATCGCGGGGTCGGCCTGGGCACGCTGGGCCACGATCCGGGTGAGCTCCTGGCGGATCACCTGCAGCGTGAGCTTGCCGGCCGCCACGTCGGCTGGGTCGCCGGTCGCGAGGAACCGCACCTCGCCGTCGGCGATCGCATCGACGTCGAAGGTGCCCGGGCCGGGAGTCTCCTCGTGGATCGGGCACAGCAGGGGAGAGACCACCAGCAGCGGTACGTCGGGGTGGCCGTCGCGGATCGTGTCGAGGAAGCCGTGCACCGCCGGGCCGAACGCGCGGCGCCGCATCAGGTCGAGGTTCACCAGGTTGATGCCGATCTTGACGCTGACCAGGTCCGCCGGGGTGTCCCGCATGGTGCGCGCCGTGAACGGGTCGAGCAGCGCACTCCCGGCCAGCCCGAGGTTGACCAGCTCCACGCCGCCACGCTGGGCCGCGATCGCGGGCCAGCTGGTGCTCGGGCTCTCGGCGACCGAGCCCTGGCTGATCGAGCTGCCGTGGTGGAGCCAGACCCGCCGGTCACCCGTCGCGGGGAGGACCGGCGCGTTGGTGCGCAGCTCGACGAGGTGGGTGGTCTCGCTCCAGGGCAGCCACAGCTCGACGAGCTTGTCGCGGTCCGGCAGCCCGGCGAACCGCACCGTGCCGGTCGGCCCGGGCCGGGTCTCGGCCCCGCCCGAGAAGTCCAGCACCACCTCGTCCCCGCCGGTGATGCTCATCTGCGCGGCCAGCTCGCCGTCGACGCAGAGGTCGTAGAAGCAGTCCGGGCGCGGCGGCACACCCTGGTAGCTCGTGAGCACCCGGTGCGCGTCGAGCTCGACCTCGGTGGCCCGGCTCCGGAACGCCAGCCGTACGCCGGCCGGCTGCGACTCGGCCATGAGCAGCTGGCCGTCGCCGCACTGGGCCCGGGCCCACGCGGGCAGCCGGTGTGGCAGCAGCCCGTGCTCGGTCGGCTCGAGCTCGACCGCGCCGCGGACCAGGTCGGCGGTGATCGGCTGGGTGATCCAGTGCATGCGGTCCAGCCTCGCGTACGCCCCCGATTCGTCTGCTGGCGCACGCCGCGAAGGACAGGCGAGACCGCAGACGAATCGGGGTGCGCGTGTCCTGCGTCGAATGACGGTCCGCCGCGGATAGCGTTCGTGCGAACACCTGTTCGGACGAGAGGCTCCCATGCGCGTGCTCGGCATCGACCCCGGGTTGACCCGGTGCGGCGTCGGCGTGGTCGAGGGAGAGGTCGGGCGGCCGCTGTCACTCGTCGACGTGGGCGTGGTGCGCACCTCGGCCGATCTCCCTGTCGCGCAGCGGCTGGTGAGCATCGAGCAGGCGCTGGACGCCTGGATCGAGGAGCACCGCCCCGACGTCGTCGCGGTGGAGCGGGTGTTCGCGCGGTCCGACATCAGCACCGTGATGGGCACCGCGCAGGCCAGTGGCATCGCGCTGGTGTGTGCGGCCCGGCGCGGGCTGACCGTCGCGATGCACACGCCGAGCGAGGTCAAGGCTGCCGTGTCCGGCAACGGCCGCGCCGACAAGGCCCAGGTCGGGGCGATGGTGGCCCGGATCCTGCGGCTCGACTCCACCCCGAAGCCCGCAGACGCAGCGGACGCGCTGGCGCTCGCCATCACCCACATCTGGCGCGGTGGCGCCCAGGCCCGGATCGACGCGGCGCTCGCCGCCGCAGGACGGACACCCAGATGATCGCCTTCGTGCGCGGCCCGGTGGCCGCGGTCACCCTGTCCAGCGCCGTCCTCGAGGTCGGCGGCGTCGGCCTCGAGCTGATGTGCACGCCGGGCACCCTGGCCACGCTCCGCACCGGCCAGGTCGCGACCCTGCCGACCACCATGGTGGTCCGCGAGGACTCGATGACGCTGTTCGGCTTCCTCGACGAGGACGAGAAGGCGACCTTCGAGCTCGTGCAGACCGCCAGCGGCGTCGGCCCCAAGCTCGCCCAGGCGATGCTGGCCGTGCTCGAGCCCGACGACCTGCGACGCGCGGTGGCCGGTGACGACGTCAAGACCCTCACCAGGGTCCCCGGCATCGGGCAGAAGGTGGCGCAGCGGATCATCCTGGAGCTCAAGGACCGGCTCGGCACCCCGGTGGGCTCGATGAGCCGGCCCGGGATGCTGCCCGCGGCCGCGGCGTGGCGCGACCAGGTCCACCACGGGCTCACCGGACTCGGCTGGCCGGCCCGCGAGGCCGATCGCGCGGTGGACTCCGTGGCCGACCAGGCCGGCGAGAACCCCGACGTCGGCGCCCTGCTGCGCGCTGCCCTCCAGACGCTGAGCCGCGCATGAGCCACGAGCTGGACAACGGCCTCGGCAACGACCTCGGCCACGACCTGACCGCCCCGGACGCCGAACCCGACGAGCGCGTCATCGAGGCCGCGCTCCGGCCGCGCACCCTCGACGAGGTGATCGGGCAGCAGCGGGTGCGCGACCAGCTCGGCCTCGTGCTCGAGGCCGCGCGGCTGCGTGACCGCGCGCCGGACCACGTGCTCCTCTCCGGGCCGCCCGGGCTCGGCAAGACCACGCTGGCGATGATCATCGCGGCCGAGGTCGGCGTGCCGTTGCGGATCACCAGTGGCCCGGCGCTGACCCACGCCGGCGACCTCGCCGCGATCCTCTCCGGGATGAATCACGGCGACGTCCTCTTCGTCGACGAGATCCATCGGATGTCGCGCGCGGCCGAGGAGATGCTCTACCTCGCGATGGAGGACTTCCGGGTCGACGTCGTCATCGGCAAGGGACCGGGCGCCACCGCGATCCCGCTGGAGATCCCGCCGTTCACCATGGTCGGCGCCACCACCCGGGCCGGGCTGCTGCCCGGGCCGCTGCGCGACCGGTTCGGGTTCACCGGCCACCTCGAGTTCTACGACGTCGCCGAGCTCGACCGGATCGTGCACCGCTCGGCCGGGTTGCTCGGCGTACCCATCACGCCCGACGGCGCTGCCGAGATCGCCTCGCGCTCGCGCGGCACGCCCCGGATCGCCAACCGGCTGCTGCGCCGGGTCCGCGACTACGCCCAGGTGCGCGCCGATGGCACGGTCGATCTCGGGGTCGCGCACGCTGCCCTTGATCTCTACGAGGTCGACGAGCTCGGGCTCGACCGGCTCGACCGCGCCGTCCTCGACGTCCTCTGCCGCCGGTTCGGCGGCGCGCCGGTGGGCCTCTCGACGCTGGCGGTCGCCGTCGGGGAGGAGCGCGAGACGGTCGAGGAGGTGGCCGAGCCGTTCCTGGTCCGGCAGGGGTTCCTCGCCCGTACGCCGCGGGGCCGGGTCGCCACTGCGGCTGCCTGGCGCCACCTCGGACTGACGCCTCCGAACCCGCCGGAGCCCACGCTCTTCGCGGAGTGACGGAGGCCTCAGTCCCGATGCGGCATTAGCGCGACCCCACCGTAGACTTCCCCCTCGTGCAAGATTTCCTCCCGGTGGCGACCCTGGTCGGGTTCGCCCTGCTGCTCTGGCTCCTCCTCGTGCGACCGCAGGCTCGGCGGCAGCGGGAACTCCGGCACATGCAGTCCACGTTGGAGGTGGGGGACGAGGTGATGCTCACCTCGGGCGTCTACGCCACCGTCCGTGGCCTCGACGAGGACACGGCGCAGGTCGAGATCGCCGACGGCGTGACCATCAAGGTCGCCCGCGGCGCGGTCGGCCAGGTGGTCCAGGAGGTCGACGCCCCGGCACCTGCCGACGAACCGGAAGTCTCGGAGGAGAACTGAGATGGCACGCAAGACCGCCCGGCCCGGGCGCACCCTCGGGGTGTTCTTCCTGGGGCTGGCGATCGCCTTCGGGCTGGTTGCCCTCGCCGGCAGCTGGAAGCCCGAGCTCGGCCTGGACCTCCAGGGCGGCACCAGCATCCGGCTGACGCCCAAGGGGAGCCCCACCGCCGAGTCCCTCAACGAGGCCCGCAAGATCATCGACCAGCGCGTCAACGGCTCCGGTGTCGCCGAGGCCGAGGTGACCGTGCAGGGCAACAAGTACATCGTGGTGGAGATCCCCGGTGACAGCCGGCGCGACCTGGTCGACACGGTCAAGCGCCAGGCCCAGCTGCGGTTCCGGCTCGTGGCCTGCTCGGACTCCGACCCGAGCCGCTGCCAGACCGGCGCGAGCACCACGACCCCGCAGGACCCCACGGCCCCCGAAACGGGCGGCACTGGCGCCGGCGTCACCGCACCGGCCACGCCCACGCCGGAGACACCACCGCGCCGTCCGACGGTGCGACTCCCACTGACGCGGCCACGCCGTCCGGGAGCGCCAACCGCGCCCCCGTCCACTACTCCGACAGCACCGACAGCGCGAGCCCCACCGAGGCGCCGTCCGACTCGACCTCGGCCGAGCCGTCCGACGGCTCCACTGCGCCGAGCGATGCGGGCACGCCGACCGGCGTACCGACCACGCCGAGCCCGGAGGGCGGACCCGAAGTCGCCGACCCGCTGAAGTGGATCGAGGCGCCCAACCAGGAGGCGATCGACGCCTACAACGCGTTCACCTGTCCGCAGGACGGCACGCCTGTCAACGTCGAGGACGACCCGAAGAAGCCGCTGGTCACCTGCGAGTGGGACTCGGAGTCGGGGGTCGCCCAGAAGTACCTGCTCTCCGCCTCGATGATCGAGGGCAACGAGCTCGACTCGGCCTCCGCCCAGATCCCGCAGAACGCCGTCGGCTACGTCGTGTCGCTCAACTTCGACGGTGGCGGCACCGACGCCTTCAGCAAGATCTCCGAGGCGCTGGTCTGCCCGAGCGGCACCGTCCCGCCGTGCCGGCAGTTCGCCGTCGTCCTCGACGGCCAGGTGCTCTCGGCGCCGACCATGAACGCGCTGATCACCAACGGTGAGGCCCAGATCGAAGGCAACTTCACCCAGGCCTCCGCCCAGAGCCTGGCGACCAGCCTCAAGTACGGCGCGCTGCCGGTCTCCTTCTCCGACTTCAGTGTCGAGACCGTCGGCCCCTCGCTGGCCGGTGACCAGCTCACCGCGGGCATCACCGCGGGCATCTTCGGGCTCGTGCTGGTGATGCTCTACTGCCTGATCTACTACCGCGGTCTCGGCATCGTGGTGGTCGGCTCGCTGCTGGTGGCCGGCGGGGCGACGTACGCGATGGTGCTGCTGCTCTCCAAGACCGCGAACTTCACCCTCACCCTGCCCGGCATCGCCGGCCTGATCGTCGCGGTCGGCATCACCGCGGACTCGTTCATCGTCTACTTCGAACGCATCCGGGACGAGATGAGAGACGGCAAGTCGATGCGGGTCGCGGTCGAGGCCGGCTGGATCCGCGCCCGGGCCACGTGCCTGGCCGCCGACGCCGTCTCGCTGCTGGCCGCGATCGTGCTCTACATCTTCGCGGCTGGTGTGGTGCGGGGCTTCGCCTTCGCGCTGGGCCTGTCCACGTTGATCGACCTCGTGGTGTTCTTCTGGTTCACCAAGCCACTCGTCTCGGTCCTTGCGAGGACCACGTTCTACAACGGCGGCGGCAGGTGGTCCGGCCTCAGCGCTGCGACACTGGGCGTGGACAAGATCGCCCCGGACCGACCTCGGGTGCCGGCCGCCACCCGAACGACAGCCCCCAAGACGGCAGAGGGAGGCACTGCCTGATGGGCAAGGTCAGCCAGCTCGGCAACAGCCTCTACAACGGGTCGCGCTCCATCGACTTCGTCGGTCGCAAGTGGCTCTGGTACGCCGTCTCAGGCCTCATCGTGCTGCTCGCCGTCATCGGGCTCTCCATCCAGGGGCTCAACTACGGCATCGAGTTCACCGGCGGCACGCAATACAAGGTGAGCGACCTGCAGAAGTCGGAGGTGACCCAGGACAACGCCGACGAGGTCCGCGACGCCGTGGGCAGCCTCGGCATCAAGAACGCCTCGCAGCCGGTCGTCACCACGTCCGGCGAGAGCTCGATCCTCGTCCAGACCGAGGAGCTCACCAACGCGGAGAGCGACGAGGTCACCCAGTCGATCATCGACACGCTGGGCGTCAGCCAGGGCCAGTTGTCCCAGGACCAGATCGGCGCCAGCTGGGGATCCGAGGTGCGAGACCGGGCTCTCCTCGGTCTCGTCGTGTTCCTGGTGCTGGTGATCCTGTTCATCTGGGCCTACTTCCGAGAATGGAAGATGTCGGTCGCCGCCATCGTGGCGCTGGCGCACGACGTCATCATCACCGTCGGCGTCTACGCACTCTCCGGCTTCGAGGTCAGTCCGGCGACCGTCACCGGCCTGCTGACGATCCTCGGGTTCTCGCTCTACGACACCGTCGTGGTCTTCGACAAGATCCGTGAGAACACCAAGAACCTCCGGGCCAGCCGGACGACGTACGCCAGGGCCGCCAACCTCGCGGTCAACCAGACCCTCGTCCGCTCCATCAACACCTCGCTGGTGGCGCTGATCCCGGTCGGGGCGATCCTCTACGTCAGCGCGGTCCAGCTCGGCGCCAGCTCGCTGAAGGACCTCGCGCTCGCGCTGTTCGTCGGCATGGCCGCAGGTGCCTACTCCTCGATCTTCATCGCGACGCCGCTGCTGGTGCACCTGAAGTCGACCGAGACCGAGGTCGTGCTCGCCGAGCGCCGGGCCAAGGCGCGCGAGCGCCGCAATGTCGACCGCTACGCGTCGGTGCCCGTCTTCAAGGACGACCTGCCGATCATGGACCCCGACGCGCCCGGTGGGGTGCTGGTCGAGGACCGTGACGACGACCTCGATGACCTCGATGACCTCGACGACTACGACGAGGACGACGGTGACGACTCACCGCGGCCGGGTTCGACGTCCGAGGCGATGGGCCGCGGCCGCACCGTGCCGACCACCCAGCGTCCGGTCGGCAAGAGCCCGGCGGCCGGTCGGCAGCAGCCGACCCGGCAGTCGCGCTCGAAGCGCAAGTGACCCACGGATGACGGATGCCGCACGAGAGGCGTTGCAGCGCCTCGTCGTCGACGTCCCGGACTACCCCGAGCCGGGTGTGGTCTTCAAGGACATCACGCCGCTGCTCGCGGACCACACCGGCTTCAGCGCGGTCATCGCCGCGCTGGCCGAGGTCGGCCGTGACGAGTCCGGAGCCACCGTGGTCGACAAGGTCGTCGGCATGGAGGCGCGCGGCTTCATCCTCGCTGCCCCGGTGGCGCTGGCACTCGGCACCGGGTTCGTCCCGATCCGCAAGGCCGGCAAGCTGCCGCGCGAGACGCACGCCGCCTCCTACACCCTGGAGTACGGCGAGGCCACGCTGGAGGTGCACCGCGACGCGATCGGGCCGGGGGAGCGGGTGCTGCTCGTCGACGACGTGCTCGCCACCGGTGGCACCGTGGCCGCGACCCGGCAGCTGGTCGAGGCGTGTGGCGGCATCGCGGTCGGGGTGGCAGTGCTCATGGAGCTGAGCTTCCTGCCGGGACGGGCGACAATCGGCGACCTCCCGCTGCACACCCTGCTGACCATCTGACCCGACCGATGTACCCGCGTAGGCTGGGTGGGTGACCGAGGAGAGCACCGAGGAGCTCGCCCCGGCTGCCGACCAGGTCGTCGACCCGCCCGTCGACAAGCCGGTCGAGCGGCTCCGGGCGCGGCGCAACTCGGCGCGGGCCGAGGAGCGCGGCGAGGGCACGACGGCGAGTCCCGGCCCGGCCGCGACCCGGTCGATGCGCTCGAGGCTGGCCCGGGTGGCCAGCCGCAGCCAGCCCGGCAACCCGGTCCTCGACCCGCTGTTCCGCGCCATCCGGACCAGCCACCCCAAGGCCGACCTCGCGCTGCTCGAGCGCGCCTACGACACCGCCGCCGAGATGCACGGCACGCAGATGCGCAAGAGCGGTGACCCCTACATCACCCATCCCCTCGCGGTGACCACGATCCTGGCCGACATCGGCATGACCGAGCCGACCCTGGTCGCGGCGCTGCTGCACGACACGGTCGAGGACACGCCGTACACCCTCGAGCAGGTCCGGGCGGACTTCGGCGAGGAGGTCGCCCAGCTCGTCGACGGCGTGACCAAGCTCGACAAGGTCAAGTACGGCGACTCGGCGCAGGCCGAGACGATCCGCAAGATGATCGTCGCGATGTCGCGCGACATCCGGGTGCTGGTCATCAAGCTCGCCGACCGGCTGCACAACATGCGGACCCTGCGCTACGTCCGGCAGGAGACCCAGGAGCGGGTCGCCCGCGAGACCCTCGACATCTACGCCCCGCTGGCCCACCGGCTCGGGATGAACACCATCAAGTGGGAGCTCGAGGACCTCGCGTTCGCGACCCTGCACCCCAAGATCTATGACGAGATCGTCCGGATGGTGGCCGAGCGCGCGCCCTCGCGCGACCAGTTCCTGGCCGAGGTGATCACCGAGGTCGAGAAGGACCTGCGCGAGGCCAAGATCAAGGCCACCGTCACCGGCCGCCCGAAGCACTACTACTCGATCTACCAGAAGATGATCGTCGGCGGCCGCGAGTTCACCGACATCTACGACCTCGTCGGCATCCGCATCCTCGTCGCGGACGACCGTGACTGCTACTCGGTCCTCGGCGTACTCCACTCGCGCTGGAACCCGGTCCTGAACCGGTTCAAGGACTACGTCGCGATGCCGAAGTTCAACATGTACCAGTCGCTGCACACGACCGTCATCGGACCGCAGGGCAAGCCGGTCGAGATGCAGATCCGCACCTTCGCCATGCACCGTCGCGCGGAGTACGGCGTCGCGGCGCACTGGAAGTACAAGGAGGACGGCCGGGTCGGCGTCGACACCGACAAGCTCGGCGACGTCGACGACATGAACTGGGTGCGCCAGCTGCTCGACTGGCAGAGCGAGGTCGAGGACCCGGGCGAGTTCCTCGAGTCGCTCCGGTTCGAGATCAACCGCGCCGAGACCTATGTCTTCACGCCGCGCGGCGACGTGATCGCGCTGCCCTCCGGGGCGACGCCGGTCGACTTCGCGTACGCCGTACACACCGAGGTCGGCCACCACACGATCGGGGCCCGGGTCAACGGGCGGCTGGTACCGCTCGAGTCGACGCTCGACAACGGCGACGTGGTCGAGGTGTTCACCTCGAAGGCGCCGAACGCCGGCCCGTCCCGCGACTGGCTCACCTTCGTCAGGTCACCGCGGGCCCGCTCCAAGATCCGCCAGTGGTTCACCAAGGAGAGGCGCGAGGAGGCGGTCGAGCGCGGCAAGGAGCAGATCGCCAAGCTGATGCGCAAGGAGGGGCTGCCGCTCAAGCGGCTGATGTCCCACGAGTCGCTCACCCTGGCCGCCCGGCACTTCAAGATCGCGGACGTCTCGGCCCTCTACGCGTCGGTCGGCGAGGGCAACCTGTCCGCGCAGGCCGTCGTACGCCGGGTCATCGATGAGCACGGCGGGGCGGAGGGCGCCTCGGAGGACCTCGCCGAGGCGGTCACCATCACCGGTCGCCGGGGCCGCGCCAAGAGCCCCAGCGGCGGGGACGCCGGCGTCGTCGTCAAGGGCGCGCCCGACGTGTGGGTCAAGCTCGCCAAGTGCTGCACCCCGGTGCCTCCGGACGAGATCCTCGGCTTCGTCACCAAGGGCGGCGGGGTCTCGGTGCACCGCACCGACTGCACCAACGCGAGCGAGCTGCGCACGCACCCCGAGAAGCTGCTCGAGGTCGAGTGGGCGCCGACCGGCCAGTCCACGTTCCTGGTCAACATCCAGGTCGAGGCCCTGGACCGGGCCCGGCTGCTCGCCGACATCACGATGGTGCTCTCCGACGCGCACGTGAACATCCTCAGCGCCAACCTGCAGACCACCCGCAACCGGGTCGCGAAGAGCCGGTTCACCTTCGAGATGGCCGAGGCCAAGCACCTCGACAACGTCCTCAAGGCCGTGCGCTCGGTCCCCGGCGTCTTCGACGCCTACCGCGTCACCCAGTAGACCCGCCGCCGACCCGTCGTTACTGATGAGCAGTAACGACGGCTCGGCATCGATCTCGTGCTGACCCGTCGTTACTGACGAGCAGTAACGACGGCTCGGCATCGATCTCGTGCTGACCCGTCGTTACTGACGAGCAGTAACGACGGGTCAGCGCGGGCTAGAGGAAGACGCGGGTACGGCTGTTCACCTTCATGGCAGCCTTCATGAGCCGCAGCTCAACGTCACGCCGCGGACCGAAGACGTGCTTGCGCCTGACGACGTCGATCTCGAAGCCCTCGTCGCGGACCTCCCGGCGACGGCTGCGGTCGTGGAGTCGCTGCTCCGGGGAGGAGTGCCACTCGATCCCGTCGTACTCGATGGCGTAGAGGATGTCGAGGTTGCCGATGTCCAGGCGAGCAACGAGGAGTCCGTCCACCCAGACCTCGAGCTGTGGCACTGGTCGGGGGAGTCCCACGTCGATCCAGTACAAGCGGAGGATCGACTCGGGCGGAGACTCCGCGCGACCGTCAGCGAGCGGGGCAAGGACCCGCAGCGTCGTGACCCATCGCTCTCCTCTGAACCGTTCGACACCCGCGAGAAAGGCTTCGCGAGGAAATCCCTCAAGGCGAAGCATCTGGTCCATTGCGCTGATCGCGCGTTCTCTCGATCGGACGCGGCCCAGATCCCAGGCCGTCCTCAGCATGGTGGTCACCGGCAGCCCCAAGACCTCGGTGATGTCCTCGGGTCGGAGACGACGTTCTCCGCTGGTTGCCAAGGGGTTGCGAAGCCGGCGACCTGTCGGGAGGTACATCGAGATGGGCAGCACCTCGAGGTGCTCGTTGGGTGCGAGCACCATCTCGGCGCCGAGCAGCCACCCGGCGTGGCGATCACAGATGATCGCGTCGTCGGGGACGACAAGGGTGAGGCATTGCGCGCGCAGCGTCAGGGAGTCGGGAACCTGCGCTGCGACGTACACCCTGCGAACGGGTTGGCGCAGCAGCCCGAGCTGGCACCACAGCGTGAGTAAGGACCGGGGGACCCCAGCCGCCTTGGCCACGGCCGCCGTGAACGGGACGTCGAGAGGCAGGTTGCAGGAGCTGTCGAGCCGATCTGTGTCGGGGAGCAGGAGTTGAGTCATGGCGGAAGAGATTTGCCTCCGCAGCGGACGGTTTGCTCACGCGATCCGCGGAACTGTGGACAACCTCGTCGTCGACCCCGACTGTGGACGATTCCAGGCCGACTCTGGACCATTCGTGATCGTCGAGCCGTCGTTACTGCTCAGCAGTAACGACGGCTCGGCATGGAATTGACGCTGACCCGTCGTTACTGACGGGCAGTAACGACGGCTCGGCGCGAAATGGACGGTGACCCGTCGTTACTGACGGGCAGTAACGACGGCTCGGCGCGAAATGGACGGTGACCCGTCGTTACTGACGGGCAGTAACGACGGGTCGGCGGTGGGTCAGGAGTAGTCGGCGGAGACTCGGCGGGCCATGTCGAGGAAGGACTGGCGGGAGGCGAGGTTCTCTTCCAGATCCTTGATCTTCTTGTCGTTGCCGGACTCGCGGGCCTTGGCGAGATCGGCCTCGACCTGGGCGATGGCGGCCTCGAGCTGGGTGACCATGTCGTCGGCGCGGGCGGACTTCTCCGGGTCGGACTTGCGCCACTGCTCGTCCTCGAGGCTGCGGATCGCCTGCTCGACGACGCGCATCCGGCCCTCGAGCTCCTTGATCCGCTCGCGCGGCACCTTGCCTGCGGCCTCCCAGCGGTCGGCGATCTCGCGGAACCCGCGCTTGGCGGCGTCGAGGTCGGTGACGGGCAGCAGCGCCTCGGCCTCGACGAGGAGCGCGTCCTTCACCTCCGCGTTGGCGGCGTACTCCGCGTCCAGCGCCGCGTTCGTGGCGTCGCGGGCCCCGAAGAAGGTGTCCTGGGCGCCGCGGAACCTGCGCCACAGCTCGTCGTCGACGTCCTTGGGCGCCGGGCCGGCCGCCTTCCACTGCCGCATCAGCTCGCGGTAGCGGCCCGCGGTCGGGCCCCACTCGGTCGAGTCGGCGAGCGACTCGGCCTCCTTGACCAGCCGCTGCTTGATCTCGCGAGCGGCGTCGCGCTTCTCGTTCTGCTCCGCGAAGTGCGCCTTGCGGCGCCGGGTGTACGACGTCCGGGCTCCCGAGAACCGGCGCCACAGCGCGTCGTCGGACGCACGGTCGATGCGGGGGAGCGCCTTCCACTCGTCGAGCAGGGTGCGCAGCCGGTTCGCGCCGGCCCGCCAGTCGCTGCCCTCGGCGATCTTCTCGGCCTCGGCGACCAGCTTCTCCTTGGACACCTTGGCCTCGGCGGTCTTCTGCACCCGCTCGGCCCGGCGGGACTCGCGCTGGCCCTCGATCACCGGGCGCAGCGACTCGAGCCGCGTGATGAGCGAGGCCAGGTCACCGACGGCGTTGGCATCGGTCACCTGCGCCGAGACGGTCTTCACCGACTCGAGCGCCTCCTCGGGCGACATCACGCCGGAGCGGATCCGCTGCTCGAGCAGCTCGACCTCGAACGACAGCGCCTCGAACCGCTCGGTGAAGAAGGCCAGCGCCTCCTCCGGGGTGCCTGCGGGGTACTGCCCGACGGGTCGCTCGCCGTCGGCGGTGCGGACGAAGACATTCCCGTCCCCGTCGACGCGACCCCACTCGTGCACCGACCCTTGGCTCATCACTGCGGCATGCTAGTCAACCGTGGTGAGGTGATCACTTTCCGCCCGCAACCGATGCGAGGCTGTGACCTCTTCCCGGCTAGGGTTGGCCGGTGCTGATCGCCGGCTTCCCCGCAGGTCCGTGGGGCACCAACTGCTACGTCGTGGCGACGGCTCCCGGCTCCGAGTGCGTGGTCATCGACCCGGGCATGGAGGCCACCGAGGGCGTCGCCCGGGTGGTTGAGGAGCACCGGCTCAAGCCCGTCAGCGTCCTGGTCACGCACGGCCACGTCGACCACATGTTCTGCGTGGCGCCGGTGGCCGGCGGGTACGACGCCACGGCCTGGATCCACCCGGACGACCGGCACCTGCTCGCCGACCCGATGGCGGGCATGTCCCCGGAGACCGCCCGGATGATGCTGGGCGGCGACTACGCCTGGGAGGAGCCGGACGACGTCCGCGAGCTCACCGACCTCCAGGACCTCGAGCTGGCCGGCATCAGGTTCGTCGTCGACCACACGCCGGGCCACACCGAGGGCTCGGTGACCTTCCGCTCGCCGTACCCCGACGTCGACGAGGTCTCCGAGGTGATGTTCTCGGGCGACCTGCTGTTCGCCGGCTCCATCGGCCGCACCGACCTGCCCGGCGGCGACCACTCCAAGATGCTCGAGAGCCTTGCCACCAAGGTGCTGCCGCTCGCCGACGACATCGTGGTGCTGCCCGGCCACGGCGAGCAGACCACCATCGGCAGGGAGCGCGCCACCAACCCGTTCCTCCAAGACCTCCCGACCCTCCGCTGATCTCATGAGTGACAAGCCCACCCCGCTGAGCGGGTTTCCCGAGCTGCTGCCCGAGCACCGCGCCGTCGAGCGGCAGGTCATCGCCAGCCTGTCCCGCACCTTCGAGCTGCACGGCTTCGCCAACATCGAGACCCGCGCCGTCGAGCAGATCGACCGGCTCTCCAAGGGCGGGGAGATCGACAAGGAGATCTACGCGCTGCGCCGGCTCCAGGCCGACGACAGCGCGGGCGACTCGGGGCTCGGTCTCCACTTCGACCTCACCGTGCCGTTCGCGCGCTACGTCCTCGAGCACAGCGGCAAGCTCGAGTTCCCGTTCCGTCGCTACCAGATCCAGCCGGCCTGGCGCGGCGAGCGCCCGCAGGAGGGCCGCTACCGCCAGTTCACCCAGGCCGACATCGACGTGGTCGGCCGCGACGAGCTGCCCTTCCACCACGACGTCGAGGTGGTCCGGGTGATGGTCGAGGCCCTCGATGCGCTGCCGCTGCCGAACCTCTCCTTCCAGGTCAACAACCGCAAGCTGATCCAGGGCTTCTACCGCGGCCTCGGCATCCCCGACGTCACGGCCGCGATCCGGCAGATCGACAAGCTCGACAAGCAGCCGGCCGACGCGGTCGCGGCCCTGCTCGTCTCCGAGGCGGGCGCCAGCGAGGAGCAGGCGCAGCGCTGCCTCGAGCTCGCGACGATCCGGGTCTCCGACACGAGCTTCGTCGAGCGGGTCCGGGCGCTCGGCGTCGAGGACGAGCTGCTCGAGGTGGGCCTCACCGAGCTGGCCGCGGTCGTCGAAGGCTGCGCGGGGGCCGTGAGCGACCACGTCACGGTCGAGGCGAACCTGCGGATCGCGCGCGGCCTCGACTACTACACCGGCACCGTGCTCGAGGTCTTCATGGCCGGCTACGAGCGCCTGAAGTCGGTCGCAGGCGGTGGCCGGTACGACGCCCTCGCGAGCGACGGGCGGACGACGTACCCCGGCGTGGGCATCAGCTTCGGCGTCTCGCGCACCCTGATCCCGCTATTTGCCGACGGCGCTCTGGAGCCCGGCCCCAAGGTGCCGAGCACGGTGCTGGTCGCCCTCGTCGACGAGGAGTCGCGTGGTGCGAGCCAGGCAGTTGCGACCGCGCTGCGCAGCCGTGGCATCAACACTGAGGTCGCCGCGAGCGCCCAGAAGTTCGGCAAGCAGATCCGGTACGCCGAGCGCCGCGGCATCCCGTACGTCTGGTTCCCCGACAGCAACGAGGTCAAGGACATCCGCAGCGGCGACCAGGTCGCCGCCGATCCGAGCACATGGACTCCAGAGGAGACAGAGAAGTGATCCGCACCCACGACGCCGGCTCTTTGCGTGCCGAGCACGCGGGCCAGACCGTGACGCTGGCCGGTTGGGTGGCCCGCCGCCGTGACCACGGCGGCGTCACGTTCATCGACCTGCGCGAGGCCAGCGGGGTGGTCCAGGTCGTCGTCCGCGAAGAGGGGGTCGCGCACCAGCTGCGCAACGAGTTCTGCATCCAGGTCACCGGCGAGGTCGGGCTCCGGCCGGAGGGCAACGCCAACCCCGAGCTCCCCACCGGCGAGATCGAGGTCGTCGCCGATCAGCTCGAGGTGCTCAGTGCCGCCGCGCCGCTGCCGTTCCCGATCGACGACCACGTTGATGTGGGGGAGGAGGTCCGGCTCAAGTACCGCTACCTCGACCTGCGTCGTACGGCGCCCAACGAGGCGATCCGGCTGCGCAGCAAGGTCAACAAGGCGGCTCGCGACGTCCTCGACGAGCACGACTTCGTCGAGATCGAGACGCCGACGCTGACCCGGTCGACACCCGAGGGTGCCCGCGACTTCCTGGTCCCGGCCCGGCTCCGGCCGGGCAGCTGGTACGCCCTGCCGCAGAGCCCGCAGCTGTTCAAGCAGCTGCTCATGGTCGCGGGGATGGAGCGCTACTACCAGATCGCGCGCTGCTACCGCGACGAGGACTTCCGGGCCGACCGGCAGCCGGAGTTCACCCAGCTCGACATCGAGATGAGCTTCGTCGAGCAGGACGACGTGCTCGAGGTCGCCGAGGACGTCCTGGCGAAGGTCTGGGCGCTCGTTGGCTACGACCTGCCCCGCCCCCTGCCGCGGATGACGTACGCCGAGGCGATGGCGCGCTTCGGCACCGACAAGCCCGACCTGCGGATGGGCCTCGAGCTCGTCGAGTGCACCGACTACTTCAAGGAGACGCCGTTCCGCGTCTTCCAGGCGCCGTACGTCGGGGCAGTGGTCATGCCCGGTGGTGCCGGCCAGCCGCGCAAGCAGCTCGACGCCTGGCAGGAGTGGGCCAAGCAGCGCGGCGCCCGCGGGCTGGCCTACGTGCTGGTCCAGGAGGACGGCGAGCTCGGCGGACCCGTCGCCAAGAACCTCTCCGAGGAGGAGAAGGCCGGGCTCAGCGCGCACGTCGGTGCCCAGCCGGGCGACTGCGTCTTCTTCGCCGCGGGGCTGCCCAAGCCGAGCCGCGCGCTGCTGGGTGCCGCCCGGCTGGAGATCGGCCGGCGCGGCAACCTCATCGACGAGGACGCCTGGAGCTTCCTGTGGGTCGTCGACGCGCCGCTCTTCGAGCCGGCCGACGAGGCCACCGCTGCCGGCGACGTGGCCGTGGGCGGTGGCGCATGGACGGCCGTGCACCACGCGTTCACCTCGCCCCAGGACCTCGAGTCGTTCGACCAGGAGCCGGGCTCGGCACTGGCCTGGGCCTACGACGTGGTCTGCAACGGCAACGAGATCGGTGGCGGCTCGATCCGTATCCACCGCGAGGACGTCCAGAAGCGGGTCTTCTCGGTGATGGGCATCGGCGAGGCCGAGGCACGGGAGAAGTTCGGCTTCCTGCTCGACGCGTTCACGTACGGCGCGCCGCCGCACGGCGGCATCGCGTTCGGCTGGGACCGGATCACCGCGCTGCTCGCGCGCACCGACTCCATCCGTGAGGTGATCGCGTTCCCGAAGTCCGGTGGCGGGGTAGACCAGCTCACCGCAGCCCCCGCTCCGATCACCGCCGCACAACGCAAGGAAGCCGGTGTGGACGCCGTTCTCGACGATGATCTCCCAGGGGAACCGTAAACCGCAGGACGATCTGCTGAGGCGTCCGAGACCAGATCGTTACCGCTCGGTGATCGCCTGCGCGATCCACGTCACATAGAGTCGCGGACGGCACCGCTGCTCGCCGATGGCAAACGCGCCGCCGGCTGAGTCGATCCGGTTCCCTCACAAAATCCGGCAGGGGTGAGCATGACGACATCGATGAGTCCAGATCTCATCGAAGACCACGGCATGACTGCCGAGCCGGAGCTGCAAGGTGGCGAGAAGCGGGTCGCCGGCCGCTCACCGACGCAGATCGCGCTGGGTCGCCTCCGCCGGGATCCGATCGCGATGATCTGCATCGGCGTCGTCATCTTCTTCTCGCTCATCGCAGTCTTCGCGGGTCCCCTGTGCAGCCTGCTCGGGGTCTCCACCGACACCGTCCAGGCCAGCAGCCGGGTCGACCTGGTCACGGGGCTCCCGCTCACGGGCCCGCCCAACCACGGCATCGACATGGACCACCCGTTCGGGGTGGCTCCGGCGACGGGCAACGACAACCTCGCCTACTGGATCCATGGCGCCCGGACCTCACTGTGGCTCGGGCTCATGGCGACGGTGCTCTCCACCCTGATCGGCGTGACCCTCGGGCTGGTCGCCGGTTTCGTCGGCGGCATCGCTGACTCGATCATCTCCTTCTTCACCGACCTCTTCCTCACGTTGCCGTTCATCCTGGCCGCGCTCGCCATCGCACCGATCCTCGCCGACCGCTTCGGCACCAACGTCGACCTCTACTACACGCTCACCTTCTGGACGCTGGTGGGGATCCTGGTGGTCTTCGGCTGGATGGGGATGGCCCGGCTGATCCGCGGTGAGGTGCTCTCGCTGCGCGAGCGCGAGTTCGTCAAAGCGGCTCGGGTTCTGGGTGTCCCGACGCACCGGATCCTGGTCCGCGAGATCCTGCCCAACCTGATCGCCCCCATCGTGGTGTCCATCTCGCTCGGGCTGCCGGCGTTCATCTCCGCCGAGGCCGGCCTGTCCTACCTCGGCATCGGTGTGCAGGGCCGCCCCTCGTGGGGCCAGACGATCGACAACGCCACGAAGTACTGGGAGACCTACCCGCTCTACCTGTGGGAGCCCGTGATCGGGATCACCTTGCTGGTGGTCGCGCTCAACCTGCTGGGTGATGCGATCCGCGACGCGTTCGACCCCAAGACCCGGCGCTGAGCGACTCAAGACGTCGGCCACGCGATGCGCGTGCCTACGAAAAAACCAAGAAAGGCTGGATACATGAAACGCAAGAAGGCGTTCGTCGCCGCGGCTAGCGTCGCAGCCCTGACCCTGGGCCTCGCGGCCTGCGGGGGCAGCTCCGACGACGACAACGGCAACAGCTCCTCAAACGACTTCACCGAGGGGGCGAGCTCGGCGGGGGACAAGGTCCCCGACGCGACCGGACCAGCACCTGAGGTGGAGGGTGCGCAGACCGGTGGCGAGATCAACGTCCTCGCTCCGGACCCCGACGACGGTCCGACCAGCCTCGACCCCGCCGGCCTGTGGTCGGTGACCGACAACGCGATCGCTCAGGATCTGCTGTTCCGCTCCCTCACGCAGTTCCGCCGGGATGCCGAGACGGGTCAGTACGTGCTGGTCCCCGACCTCGCGACCGACCTCGGCACGCCGAACGACGACTTCACCGAGTGGCGCTTCACGATCAAGGACGGCCTCAAGTGGGAGGACGGCACGCCGATCACGGCCGACGAGGTCGCCTTCGGCATCAAGCGTTCCTTCGACGAGGACAACTTCCCGACCGGCCCCGGCACGGCCTACTCGAACCCCTACTTCCTCGGTGGTGACAAGTACACCGGCCCCTACTCGGGCGGCGAGGACTTCGAGGGCGTCACGGTCGAGGGCAGCGACGTCATCCTGACGATGGCCAAGCCGTTCGCCGAGATGGACTACTACGGCATCTTCCCGGCCATGGGCCCGGTCAAGCTGGACGCGCCGACCCCGCCCGACTACGGGCTCGCGCCGCTGGCCACCGGCCCGTACAAGATCGAGAAGTACGTGCCCAACCAGGAGCTGGTGCTGGTCAAGAACGACCAGTGGGACCCCGAGAGCGACCCGGCTCGACACCAGTACGTCGACAAGTACACCTTCAACTTCGACGGCGACAACTCGGTGGCCGACTCGACGGTGCTCAGCGACACGGGTGCCAACACCATCGTGACCTCGATGCTGGCGCAGGACTACACCAACGGCATGCAGCAGGGCCTCGACAGCCAGATGCTGGTCGGACCGCAGCCGTGCACCGGCTTGCGCATGCCGAACTACGCGAAGATCCCCGAGCTCGAGGTGCGGCAGGCACTCGCCTTCGCCTACCCCTACGAGGACGCTTGGTCCGCGGCGGGCGAGCTGCCCGGCGTCACGCTGGCCAACGGCGTGACCGACCCGGACCTGGGCTTCGGCCTCCTCCCGCCCGGTATGGCGGGCCGCGAGCCCTGGAACCCGGAGATCGACGGCAAGACCATCTCGTACGACCCCGAGCAGGCCAAGGCGCTCCTGGCCAAGGCGGGCTTCAAGCCGGGTGAGTACGAAGTCTCGTGGGTCTACGACTCCACCTCGCCGGAGGGCAAGGCGGCTGCTGACCAGATCAAGCTCGGCTTCGAGAAGGCCGGCTTCAAGGCCAAGCCGTACCCGTACGGCGGCGGCAGCCTGTACGACGTCTGGACCGACCCGGACAACGCGCTCTACAAGAAGATCAACATCCTCGGCACCGCCTGGTGCCAGGACTGGCCGTCGGCCTCGACCTTCCTTCCGGTCATCGTCGGCACGGGCAGCGCGTACAACACCGGTGCCTTCTCGGAGCAGTCGGTCGACGACGAGATCGAGCGCATCCAGACCGAGGTCGCGATCGAGGACCAGCCCGCCGCCTGGGGTGCTCTGGAGCAGAAGGTGATGACCGACTACATGCCGGTCATCAACGTCGGCTACTACCAGGTGATCTTCGGCTTCGGCACCGGCATCGGTGGCTTCGCCAACGACACCTCGGTGGGAGGTGCGCCCAACTACCGGGACATCTTCGTGAAGTGACCTCGGTCACCCGACTGATGTCGTAGTAGAAACGACGGGTCGGGTGGGGGCCGATGACGGTCCCCACCCGACCCGCGTGGGCAGCCTTGGAGAGGGGTCTCGATGTTCGCGTTTCTGGTCAGGCGGATCCTGTCCGGCTTCCTTATCGTGGTGCTGGTCTCGCTGTCGGTGTTCACGCTGTTCTTCTACGGCCCCAAGAGCCCGGCCCTGGAGCTGTGCCGCCGGGACACCAACAACCGGTGCGGCCCGACGTCGCCCAAGCTCGAGGTCTACGAGGAGAAGCTGGGCTACAACAACCCGATGCTGTCGGAGTACGGCAAGTGGGCCAAGGGACTCGTGGTCGACCGGACCATCACGATCGGGACCAAGCCCTACAACTGCGCGGCGCCGTGCCTGGGCATCTCCTACCGGGACCGGACCTCGGTCACCGACCAGCTCAAGGACCGGTTCCCGGTCACGCTGAGCCTGGCCGTCGGGGCATCCGCGCTCTACCTGCTCATCGGAGTCACCGTCGGCGTGCTCGCGGCCCGAAGACGCGGGACCACCACGGACAAGGCGCTGGTCACCTCGACGCTGGTGTTCAGCTCGGTCCCCTACTACCTGGTGGCCCTGCTGTGCTTCCTCACCCTGACCATCTCCAGCAACATCTTCCCAGAGGTGGGCTACCACCCCTTCCTCGACAACCCGGCCAAGTGGTTCACCGGCCTGCTGCTGGTCTGGCTGGTGATGGGCGTCTACGGATCGACGTCATACACCCGCTACTCGCGCGGCGCCATGGTCGAGACGCTCGGTGAGGACTACGTCCGCACCGCGCGCGCCAAGGGGCTGCGGATGCGGACGGTCGTGATCAGGCACGCGCTCCGCTCCGCGCTGGTGCCGGTGGCCACCATCTTCGGTCTCGACTTCGCGTTCCTGGTCGGCGGCACGGTGTTCACCGAGAAGATCTTCGGTCTCGAGGGCATCGGCAAGTGGGGTCTGGATTCGATCTTCATCAAGGATCTTCCGGTGGTGCAGGCAACCACCCTGATCCTGGCGGTCGCGGTGGTCGTCGCCAACATCATTGTGGACATCGTGTACAGCTGGCTGGATCCCCGAGTGAGGCTGATGTGACGACGCCGACCACGCTGCCGTCGTCCGGCAGCAGCGACGAGCCCTTTCTGGTCGTGGAGAACCTGACCGTCAGGTTCCCCACCGCCGACGGGCTGGTGCACGCAGTCTCCGACCTCAGCTACACCGTGGAGCTCGGCAAGACCCTCGGCATCGTGGGCGAGTCCGGCTCGGGCAAGTCGGTCTCGAGCATGGCCGTGCTCGGCCTGCACGATGTCAGGAGCGCGCGCATCGCCGGGTCGATCCGCGTGGGCGGCCAGGAGGTCGTCGGCCTCAGCGAGGACGAGCTGCGAAAGCTTCGCGGCAACGCAGTGGCGATGATCTTCCAGGACGCGCTCGCCGCCCTGCACCCCTTCTACCGGGTCGGCGTGCAGCTCGCCGAGGCCTACTCGGTCCACCACCCGAAGGCCACGCGGCGCGAGGCGAAGCGGCAAGCCGTCCAGATGCTCGACCGGGTCGGCATCCCGCAGGCCGACCGGCGGGCGGATGCGTTCCCGCACCAGTTCTCGGGGGGCATGCGCCAGCGCGCCATGATCGCGATGGGCCTGATCAACGACCCCTCCCTGATCATCGCCGACGAGCCGACCACGGCCCTGGACGTGACGGTGCAGGCACAGATCCTCGACCTGCTGCAGGACCTGCAGCGGGAGTTCAACTCGGCGATCATCATCATCACCCACGACCTGGGGGTGGTGGCGGAGATGGCCGACGACGTGCTGGTGATGTATGCAGGTCGTGGCGTCGAGTACGGCCCGTGCAAGGAGCTCCTCACGCACCCGGAGATGCCCTACACCTGGGGGCTGCTGTCCAGCGTCCCGGACGTGACGGCCGACACCAACGCCCGGATGATCCCGATCCCGGGGAACCCGCCCAGTCTCCTCTCACCGCCCTCGGGCTGTCCGTTCCACCCGCGTTGTCCGCACACCCAGAAGGTGGCAGGTGAGCTGTGCCGGACCGACCTGCCCGAACTGGTGCCGGGTCCCCGGGGCGGTGACCATCTGAAGAGGTGTCATCTCGTCGATCCTGAATCGATCTACGAGATCGAGGTACTACCCGAGATCGCGCCCGATCTCGTCGAGACTGTGGGGGAGAGCTGATGGCCGGCCAGCTGCCCGGGAACCCAGGTCCCGAGCCAGAGACGCCGTTGCACGCCGCGGACGGCGAGCCGGTCGAGCCGGTCGAGCCGTCGAGCATCGAGCCGGTCGAGCACGGTCGAGCACGGTCGGCGAGGTGCCGCCGGAGTTCGAGGCGCTGGTGGCCACGACCCACACCGCCGCCCAGCTGGATCCACGGGCCGAGCCGGTCCTGACTGTGGAAAACCTGCGGATGCACTTCCCGATCAAGTCGCCCCTCATGCGGCGCACGATCGGTCACGTGCAGGCGGTGGACGGGGTGTCCTTCCAGATCCCCAGGGGCGGTTCGCTGGGGCTCGTGGGGGAGTCCGGATGCGGCAAGTCCACGACCGGGCAGCTGATCACCCGGCTGCACACTCCGACCGGTGGCTCGATGATGTTCGAGGGCCACGACCTCGCCAGCATCAGCAACAAGACGATGAAGCCGCTGCGTCGCGAGGTCCAGATGATCTTCCAGGACCCTTACAGCTCGCTGAACCCGCGCCACACCGTCGGCTCGATCGTCGGAAGCCCGCTGCGGGTGCACAAGGTCGTGCCCGCCAACAAGGTGCTCGGCAGGGTCCAGGAGCTTCTCGAGGTGGTCGGCCTCAACCCCGAGCACTACAACCGCTATCCCAACGAGTTCTCGGGCGGGCAGCGCCAGCGCATCGGGATCGCGCGGGCCCTGGCCCTGCAGCCGAAGCTGCTCGTCGCGGACGAGCCGGTCTCCGCACTCGACGTGTCGATCCAGGCGCAGGTCGTCAACCTGCTCCAGGACCTGCAGAAGGAGTTCGGGATCGCGTTCCTCTTCATCGCACACGACCTGGCCGTCGTCCGGCACTTCTGCCCGGAGATCGCGGTGATGTATCTCGGCAAGATCGTCGAGATCGGCGATCGCGAGAGCATCTACCTGCATGCGCTCCACCCCTACACACAGGCCTTGCTCTCCGCCGTGCCGGACGTGAAGCAGGCCGCGATCGGTGGCCGCCGCGAGCGGATCCGGTTGACCGGCGACGTACCCAGCCCGATCGACCCACCGTCCGGATGCCGATTCCGGACCAGGTGCCCGCTCGCCCAGGAGATCTGCGCGCGCCACGAGCCACCGCTGATGCAGATCGGCGAGCGGCACAAGGTGGCCTGCCACTTCGCGGGCGAGATCGGCCACCACCCTGTCGAGCCGGTCACCGCACCGCTGTACGTCGAGGAGGACGGCCACCGGTTGGGCGACGACGGAGCCGCGATCGCGGAAGTCTCCGCGGACGTCGGCTACGGCGACCGGTGGTTGGATCTGGCCGCCGGGACCCTCGTCGAGGGCGGGCGGAAGGTCGCCGGTACGGGCGCTGGATCGGGCGAGGATCTCCCACCGCAGCCTTGATCGGCCGCACAATCGTGCGTGATCGCTCGAGACCAGATCGTTACCGCCTCGCGACTTGCAGTGCGGCCCGGGTCACATAGAGTGCCGGGAGCCGGTGGGGGATCGACCCACCAGCCAGCCTGCGGGAGGAGACCAGGTGTCGCTGACCTCGGACCTCGAGGCACATGGTGACGGCGCTGCTGCGGACGTCCAGGACGAGTCGGCGACCAAGATCGCCGGTCGCTCGCCGACGCAGCTGGCGATGGCCCGGTTCCGGGCCGACAAGCTGTCGATGATCTCGTTCTTCGTCTCGGTCGTCATCGTGCTGTGCGCCATCGCCGCCCCGATCCTGGTGGCAGTTGACGTCCTGAACCCCAACGGGTTCAACCAGGATCTGCTCGGCCACGACGGGCAGACCCCGTCAGGTCAGTTCGGCGGCGTGAGCTGGCACCACCCGCTCGGCATCGAGCCGGCCACCGGCCGGGACCTGCTGTCCCGGCTGATGCTCGCCATGACCTGGTCGCTCGGCATCGCGCTGACCGCGACCTTCCTCACGGTGGTCATCGGCGTGGTGCTCGGCATCGTCTCCGGGTTCTCGGGTGGATTCATCGACGCGACGGTGGGCCGCTTCATCGACCTGACCCTGTCGTTCCCCTCGACCATGATGCTGCTGGCGCTGTCGGCGCCGGCCGTGCTGCTGCTCCGCACCGACATCGCGGATCTGCCCGGGTTCGGGCTGCTCCACGACCGCGACCGGGCCAGCGGCCTCTACGTGATCCTGATCCTGGCCGCCTTCGGTTGGCCGCCGGTGGCCCGGGTGGTGCGCGGCCAGGTGCTCTCGATCCGGGAGCGCGAGTACATCGAGGCGGCGAGGCTGATGGGTGCCTCCCGGCGGCGGTTGTACTTCAAGGAGGTCCTGCCCAACGTGTGGGCGCCGATCCTGGTGTTCTTCACGTTGCTGGTGCCGGCCTACATCTCCGCCGAGGCCGCGTTCAGCTTCCTCGGCGTCGGCATCAAGCCGCCTACGCCCACGCTCGGCAACATCCTGGCCTACTCGGTGAGCTTCACCAGCGCCGATCCGACGTTCTTCTTCCTGCCCGGCTCCTGCTGGCCCTCACCGTCGTGGTGTTCAACCTCGTCGGCGACGGCGCCCGCGACGCCCTCGACCCGAAGACCCACCGATAAGAGTCAGCGTTCCAGCGACGACCTCGGGCTGGACGCTGTTGACGCCGGATCACCGGCGCGACCCACCAGATAGGAGACAGTTAATGGGGATGAGCAAGAAGCCGTTTGCCGCCTTGGCGGCAGCAGCGCTTGCGTTCTCGCTGGCCGCGTGCGGCGGAGACGACAACAGCAGCAACGGCGACAACAACAACGGCGGCAACAGCGCAGAAGGCGCCAAGGGCGGCACCGCGATCTTCTACAACGGTCCGCGCAACTCCGAGCACCTGGACCCCCAGCGGATGTACATCGGCCGCGACCTCAACAACTTCGGCCGGCTCGTCTACCGCAGCCTGGTGGCTCTCCCGCCGTCCGACGACCCGACACCCGTACCCGACCTGGCGACCGACACCGGCCAGACCGAACGACGGTGGCCTGAGCTGGTCCTTCACGGTCAAGGACGGCGTGAAGTGGGAGGACGGCAAGGACATCACCTGCGAGGACTTCAAGTACGGCGCGTCCCGCAACTTCGCGAGCGACGTGATCATCGGTGGTCCGTCGAACTACCTGTTCACCTACATGGACATCCCGACCGGTGACGACGGCCTGCCGGCCTACAAGGGTCCCTACACCGG
This sequence comes from uncultured Actinomycetota bacterium, assembly GCA_963798045.1. Classification (GTDB taxonomy): domain Bacteria; phylum Actinomycetota; class Actinomycetes; order Propionibacteriales; family Nocardioidaceae; genus Nocardioides. The sequence continues at coordinate 73,078 of CAWCSB010000031.1, read as the reverse complement.
TGAGGGCCAGGAGCTGTTCGACAAGGCCGTCACCTGCGACGGCAAGACGATCACCTACCGCTTCAAGAAGCCGTGGCCGGACTTCCCGCTGTCGATCGCGCAGCTGCGCTACCTCGACCCGTACCGCCAGGACCTCGACAAGGGTGACGCGAACAACTTCGTGATCATCTCCAACGGTCCCTACAAGCTCGACGGTGAGTGGACCGAGGGCACCGGCGGCACGTTCGTCCGCAACGACAAGTGGGACGAGTCGACCGACACCATCCGCAAGGCGCTCCCCGACAAGTGGGAGTTCCGTGAGGGTGACGAGGACGAGGCGATCTACGAGCAGATGTTCGCCGACACCGGTGACGCCCAGTACGGCGTGACCGAGCGCCGCATCCCGCCGACCTTCTACGGCCGGATCCCGGAGGCGGACGACCGCTACACCCAGGTCGAGTCGCCGTACGTCGACTACGTGCTGCCGAACTTCAACTCGCCGGTGTTCTCCAACCTCGCGTGCCGCGAGGCGCTGGCGCTGGCGACGAGCAAGGCGCCTGGATCCAGGCCGGCGGCGGCGAGAAGGCGTTCAAGCCGGCCTACTCCATCGTCAACCCGAGCGTCCCCGGCTACGTCGAGAACCCGGCGTTCGCCGACATCCCCGACGAGGGTGACGCTCGACGCGGCCAAGGCCAAGCTCGAGGAGTGCGGTCGTGCCGACGCCGGTGAAGATCAAGTTCACCTACTCCGGGCGGCACGCCGACCTCGGACAACCAGGCCGCCGCGCTCAAGGAGTCTTGGGACAAGGCCGGCTTCGAGACCGAGCTCGACCCGCTGGAGGACACCTACTACTCGGTGATCCAGAAGCCCGGCGCGGACTTCGACGTCACCTGGGCAGGTTGGGGTGCTGACTGGGCCTCGATCGGCACGGTGATCCCGCCGCTGCTCGACAGCCGGATCAACCTCACGCCGGAGTCGAACCACAACGACTACGGCAACTACGTGGGCGGCCCGGAGGTCGACCAGCTGATCGACGAGGCCTACGCCGAGCCCGACCTCGACGCCGCGGCGGAGAAGTGGGCCGCGGTCGACGCCAAGCTCGGTGAGGACGTCGCCTACATCCCGCTGGAGATCACGATCTTCAACTTCCTGCACGGATCGAAGGTCACCGGCTACCTCAACGACGCGAACGTGAACGGCTACGCCGACCTCGCGCTCATCGGAGTTGAGAGCTAACACGCACCACGCGTAGGCAGCCGACGGTCGGGGTCGCCACGACCCCGACCGTCGGTGCCACGTGCAACACTGCACCTGTTCGGAAGAGAGGCAAGCCGTGATCGCCTACGTCATTCGCCGCCTGGTCGCAGGCGTCGTCCTCATCGTGGTGATGAGCATCGTCACCTTCGCCCTGTTCTTCGCCTCCCCGATCGACCCCGCCGACTTCGCCTGTGGCAAGAACTGCTCCGTGGAGCAGAAGAAGGTCACCGCGGCCGCGCTCGGCTACGACGACAACTTCGTCTCGCAGTGGACCAAGTTCGCCAAGGGCTGTCTTCGTCGGCCGCGACTTCCCCGACGACCCCAAGGTGAAGGAGACCGCGCCCGAGACCATCGCGCACTGCGAGGCCCCGTGCCTGGGCTACTCCCGCGAGCGCACCTCGACGGTCACCGACCTGATCAAGGAGACCATGCCGGTCTCGATGTCGATCGCGATCGTCGCCTTCGTGTTCTGGATCAGTCGGCGGCGTGCTGCTCGGCGTCATCGCCGCACTTCGAAGAGGCACGATCATCGACCGCGGCCTGGTCGGCCTCTCCCTGGTCCTCTACGCCTTCCCCACCTTCTTCGTGGGGCTGCTGCTCTACAAGTTCGTCGCGATCAAGTGGGGCTGGGTCGACGTGCCGCACTACACCACGATCGCCGAGGGCGGGATCACCGGCTGGCTCTCCGGCCTGCTGCTGCCCGGCATCACCCTGGCGGTGTTCTTCATGGCCGCCTACGTCCGGATGACCCGCGCCTATGTGCTGGAGTCCCTCTCGGAGGACTACGTGCGCACCGCGCGGGCCAAGGGGCTGCCCAAGCGGACGGTCACCTACAAGCACGCCCTGCGCGCGGCGCTCACCCCGATCGTGACCATGGCCGGCCTCGACTTCGCCGGCCTGATGGGCGGCGCGATCATCACCGAGTCGGTGTTCAACTACCCCGGGATGGGCAAGCTCGCGGTCGCGGCCAACACCGACTTCGACCTGCCGACCCTCGTGGGGCTGGTGCTGCTGCTGGCCTCCTTCGTGATCATCGCCAACATCATCGTCGACCTGTTGTACGCCGTCATCGACCCGCGCGTGCGGCTGAGCTAGAAGGACTTCCGTGTCGGACCTCCACACTCGACACAGACAGCTTCCTCACGGTCGACGACCTGAAGGTGCACTTCCCGACCTCGGACGGCGTCGTCAAGGCGACCGACGGGCTCAGCTTCACCCTGGCCAAGGGCAAGACGCTGGGCATCGTGGGGGAGTCCGGGTCGGGCAAGTCGGTCTCGAGCTCGGCGATCCTCGGCCTGCACCGCTGGTCCAACGCGCTGGTGAGCGGCCGGATCCTGCTCGACGGGACCGACCTGCTCACGCTCAGCGACGAGCAGATGCGGTTGCGGCGCGGCAAGGACGTGTCGATGATCTTCCAGGACCCGCTCTCGGCGATGCATCCCTACTTCACGGTGGGCAACCAGATCGGCGAGGCCTACCGGGTCCACAACGACGTCAGCAAGCGAGCGGCCCGCGCGCGGTCCATCGAGATGCTGGACCGGGTCGGCATCCCCCAGCCGGACCGGCGCGTCGACGACTACCCGCACCAGTTCTCCGGAGGCATGCGGCAGCGGGCCATGATCGCCATGGGTCTGATCAACAACCCCGGCCTCCTGATCGCCGACGAGCCGACCACGGCGCTCGACGTGACCGTGCAGGCCCAGATCCTGGACCTGCTGCAGGACCTGCAGCGCGAGTTCGACTCCGCGATCATCATCATCACCCATGACCTCGGGGTGGTGGCCGAGATGGCCGACGACGTGCTGGTGATGTACGCCGGGCGGGCCGTCGAGTACGGCCAGTGCAAGGAGATCCTCACCCACCCGGAGATGCCGTACACGTGGGGGCTGCTCTCGAGCGTGCCCGACGTGAAGGGGGACACCGATGCCCGGCTGGTCCCCATCCCCGGCAACCCGCCGAGCCTGCTCAGCCCTCCGAGCGGTTGCCCGTTCCATCCGCGCTGCCCCCACCGGGACAAGGTCCCCGGCGACCTGTGCCGCACCACCCGACCCGAGCTGCTGCCCGGTGGTCGCCGCGAGGGGCATCTGAAGGCGTGTCACCTGGCTGATCCCGACGAGATCTTCCGCACCGAAGTGCTCGTCGAGATCGCCCCCGAGCTGGCGCAGGAGCGGTGATGGACCAGCCCACCCAGACCGACCCGACGGGCACCGGCGGACCGGAGGAGTCGCTCGGCATCGATCCCCAGGCGGTCTTCGAGCCGCACGCGATGTCGGAGAACCCCGAGCACGCCAAGCCGATCCTCCAGGTGGAGGACCTGCGGAAGTACTTCCCCGTCAAGTCCGGTGGACTGATCAAGCGCACGGTGGGGCACGTCCAGGCGGTCGACGGCCTCTCCTTCGAGGTCCTCGAGGGTGGCTCCCTCGGCCTGGTCGGCGAGTCCGGCTGCGGCAAGTCGACGACCGGCCGGCTGGTGACGCGACTGCTGACCCCCACGGGCGGGGCGATCCGGTTCGACGGCCAGGACATCGCCAAGATCTCGGCCCGTGGGCTCAAGCCGCTGCGCCGCGAGATCCAGATGATCTTCCAGGACCCCTACACCTCGCTGAACCCGCGCCACACGGTGGGTGCGATCGTCGGTGCGCCACTGGAGATCCACAAGGTCGTGCCCAAGAAGCAGGTGCTGCCCCGGGTCCAGGAGCTGCTCGAGATCGTCGGCCTCAACCCGGAGCACTACAACCGCTACCCCCACGAGTTCTCCGGCGGGCAGCGCCAGCGCATCGGCATCGCCCGGGCGCTGACCCTCCAGCCGAAGCTGTTGGTGGCCGACGAGCCGGTCTCGGCCCTCGATGTCTCGATCCAGGCACAGGTGGTCAACCTGCTCCAGGACCTGCAGCGCGAGTTCGACATCGCCTTCCTGTTCATCGCTCACGACCTCGCGATCGTTCGCCACTTCTGCCCCGAGGTCGCCGTGATGTACCTCGGCAAGATCGTCGAGATCGGCGACCGCGACAGCATCTACCTGCGCGCCCACCACCCCTACACGCAGGCGCTGCTCTCCGCCGTACCCGACGTCAAGCAGGCCGAGGTCGGCGGGCGGCGCGAGCGCATCCGCCTCACGGGCGACGTGCCGAGCCCGATCAACCCGCCCTCGGGCTGCCGGTTCCGGACCCGCTGCCCGATCGCGCAAGAGATCTGCGCCAAGGTCGAGCCGCCGCTGCTGCAGATCGGTCCCAAGCAGAAGGTCGCGTGCCACTTCCCGGGCGAGATCGGCCACCACCCCGCCGAGCCGGCCACCGCGCCCTTGCTCGGCGTCGACGCCCAGGGCAACTCTCAGGCCGGGTCGACGACGCTCGGCGACGACGCCCTCAACCACCCCGGGTACGCCGACACCTGGTACGACCTGGACACGAAGTCGTTTGCCCGAGGGTGACGACCCGCTCTTCGAGACCGGCCCGCTGCAGTCGCGGCGTACGTCCGAGAGAGCCGGCGGCGGCGCACTGAGCTCGGCGTCGCACGCCGCCGCGCCCCTCGCAGTGCGCATGCGGCCGCGCACGCTGGAGGAGCTCGTCGGCCAGGACCAGCTCCGCGCGCCCGGCTCGCCGCTGCGGCAGCTCGTGGAGGGCGACCAGTCGATGTCGCTGCTGCTGTGGGGACCACCGGGCACCGGGAAGACCACGATCGCGGCGATCCTGAGCCAGCAGACGGACCGGCACTTCGTCGAGGTGTCCGCGGTCTCGGCCGGGGTGAAGGAGGTCCGGGCCGCGATCGACGCCGCGCGGGCGGAGCTGGTGGCGACCGGCCACGAGACGGTCCTGTTCGTCGACGAGGTGCACCGGTTCAGCAAGGCTCAGCAGGACGCACTGCTGCCGGGCGTCGAGAACCGCTGGGTCACCCTGGTCGCGGCCACCACAGAGAACCCGTTCTTCTCGGTGATCTCCCCGCTGCTGTCTCGCAGCCTGCTGCTGCGCCTGGGGCCGCTCACCGACGACGACATCCGCGCCGTGCTCGACCATGCGCTCGCCGACGAGCGTGGGCTGGGCGGTGCCTACGCCATCGAGGGGGACGCCCTCGACCACCTGGTCCGGCTGGCCGGCGGCGACGCACGCCGCTCGCTCACCTACCTCGAGGCGGCGGCGGGAGCCGCGTCCGCCCGGGACAGCGTCGACCATCGACCTCGAGACCGCGGAGACCGCGGCCGACCAGGCGGCGGTCCGCTACGACCGGGAGGGCGACCAGCACTACGACGTCATCAGCGCGTTCATCAAGTCGGTCCGCGGCTCCGACGTCGACGCGGCCCTGCACTACCTGGCCCGGATGATCGAGGCCGGGGAGGACCCGCGCTTCATCGCCCGCCGGCTGGTCATCCTGGCGAGCGAGGACATCGGCCTGGCCGACCCGACCGCCCTGCCCACGGCGGTCGCGGCCGCCCAGGCGGTCCAGCTGATCGGCATGCCCGAGGCCCGGCTCAACCTGGCGCAGGCCACGATCGCGCTGGCGATCGCGCCCAAGTCGAACGCCGTCACCACGGCGATCGGCGCCGCCTCGGCCGACGTGCGCGCCGGCAAGATCGGGCCGGTGCCCGCCGCACCTGCGGGACGCCCACTACCAGGGCGCGAAGAAGCTGGGCCACGGCGCGTCCTACACCTACAGCCACGACGCGCCGTACGGCATCGCGGAGCAGCAGTACGCCCCGGACGTGGTCCTGGACGCCGAGTACTACCAGCCGACCTCGCTCGGTGCCGAGGCCGCGGTCAAGGAGCGCTGGGAGCGGGTCCGCCGGATCATCCGGGGGGTCCGGGCGACTCGGGCCCGCGATAGGGTCGGTTCCCATGGCGTGGGTGCTCCTGACCGTGACCGGCGTGCTGGCCGTCGCTGGTCCTCGTGCTGGCGCCTGGCGCGTGCGTCGTCTCGACGCCCAGGTGGCCCGCCTGCTCGCGTCGAGTGACCCGAATTGGCAGGTGTTGCCACGGCGGAAAACCTGCCAGTACGGGTCACTCGACGAGAACCCGCCGAGCCCCGAGTTCGTCATCACCCGCGTCGGGCAGAGCCGAGCCGGAGCCTGAGCCGGTGCCGACGGTGCCCGCGCCGGTCTTCGCCGACCTGCTGCTCAAGGAGACGCGTCGTGCAGACCGCCTCGCTGTTCCAGGGGCTGCGCCGGGCGCTGTCGCCCGAGACCCGCAACCGGATCCGGTTCCACATGCGCCAGGAGGTCAAGCGCTCGCGCAAGCAGCGCCGCGCCGAGCTCCGCGAGGTACGCCGCGAGTGGGCGGCCCGGCAGCGAGCCGCATGGCCGCGATGGCGCGCGGAGGCACCGCAGCATGAACCGTGGCCTCTGGTTCGTCGCCGGGGCCGGGGCCGGGATCTACGTAGTGATCCGCGGGCGCCGCGCGGCCGAGGCGCTCACCATCGACGGGATGCAGGACCGGCTCAACGGGCTCGCAGTCGGTGTCGCGGATGTTCCGCGACGAGGTCGCCGCAGGGCAAGGCCGAGGCGGAAACCGAGTTGCGGGAGCGGTTCTCCGCTGGGCCCATCTATCGGGCCTCATGGAAGACCTGAGCTGACCGGACGACAAGAAGAGGAGGGCAGGGGCTGATGGACACCGCTGAGATCCGGCGGAACTTCGTCGCGCACTTCGAGAACGACACGCGCTGGGGTGCGCACACCGCCGTTCCGTCCGCCTCGCTCCTGCTCGACGACCCCACCCTGCTGTTCGTCAACGCCGGCATGGTGCCGTTCAAGCCCTACTTCCTCGGCGAGGAGACCCCGCCGTACCCGCGCGCGGTGAGCGTGCAGAAGTGCGTGCGCACCCCCGACATCGAGGACGTCGGCAAGACCACGCGGCACGGCACGTTCTTCGAGATGTGCGGCAACTTCTCCTTCGGCGACTACTTCAAGCAGGGCGCCATCGAGCTGGCCTGGGAGCTGGTCACCAAGCCGCGGGCCGATGGCGGCTGGGGGCTCGAGGAGAGCAAGCTCTACCCGACCGTCTACACCGACGACCCCGAGGCGGTCGAGCTGTGGCGCAAGGTCACCGGCTTCCCGGCGGACCGGATCCTGCAGCTCGGGAAGAAGGAGAACTACTGGTCGATGGGGGTGCCCGGGCCCGGAGGCCCGTGCTCGGAGATCCTCTACGACCGCGGCTCCAGCCACGGCCCCGACTTCAGGCCCGAGGAGCTCGGGCCGGACATGCCGTTCAAGCTCGAGGACCGGTTGCTGGAGATCTGGAACCTGGTCTTCATGCAGGAGGAGCTCAGCGCGGTCCGGTCGAAGGAGGACTTCGACATCGTCGGCCCGCTGCCGAAGCAGAACATCGACACCGGCATGGGGCTGGAGCGGGTCGCGTTCCTGCTCCAGGGCGTCGACAACATGTACGAGATCGACGTGATGTTCCCGGTCATCGAGCGGGCGCAGGAGCTCACCGGCCGCGCCTACGGCGCGAACCACGAGGACGACGTCCGGTTCCGGGTGGTGGCCGACCACGTCCGCAGCTCGCTGATGCTGATCGGAGACGGGGTCACCCCCGGCAACGAGGGCCGCGGCTACGTGCTGCGCCGGCTGATGCGCCGCGCGATCCGCTCGATGCGGCTGCTCGGCTGCGAGGACCCGGTGCTGCCCGAGCTGCTGCCGGTCAGCCGCGACAAGATGGGCGAGACCTACGACGGGCTGCACCGCGACTGGGAGCGGATCTCGACGGTGGCGTTCGCCGAGGAGGACGCGTTCCGGCAGACGCTGCGCGCCGGCACCGCGATCTTCGACACGGCGACCGCCGAGGTGAAGCAGGCGGGCGGCACCGAGCTGTCCGGCGGACCGGGCCTTCGCGCTGCACGACACCTTCGGCTTCCCGATCGACCTCACCCTCGAGATGGCCTCCGAGCAGGGGCTGGAGGTCGACGAGGTCGGCTTCCGCCGGCTGATGCAGGAGCAGCGCGAGCGGGCCAAGGCGGACGCCCGGGCCAAGAAGGGCGCGCACCGCGACGCCACGGCGTACCGCGCGGTCGCGGACTCGATGGGCGCGCCGGTGGAGTTCACCGGGTACGCCGAGGTGGTCAGCGACGGCTCGGTCCGCGGCCTGGTCACCGCCGACGGGGTGGTCGACAGCGTCAGCGAGGGCGACGAGGTCGAGCTGGTCCTCGACCGGACGCCGTTCTACGCCGAGGGCGGCGGGCAGCTCGCCGACCACGGCGTCATCGAGCTCTCCAACGGCGCCCGGCTGCGGGTCGACGACGTGCAGTCGCCGGTCGGCGGGCTGATCGTGCACCAGGCGACGGTGCTCAACGGCGAGGTCACCCCGGGGCTCGAGGCGCACTCGCTGGTCGACCTCGAGCGGCGGCTGTCGATCTCGCGCGCGCACACGGCGACGCACATGGTGCACAAGGCGTTCCGCGAGGCGCTGGGGGAGACCGCGACCCAGGCCGGCTCGGAGAACGCGCCGGGCCGGTTCCGGTTCGACTTCTCCGCGGCCGGCGCCGTGCCGGAGCTCGGTGATGACCGACGTCGAGGCGCGGGTCAACGACGTGATCCTCGACGACCTCGCGGTGCACGCCGAGATCATGAGCCAGGCGGAGGCGGTCAAGTCCGGCGCGATGGCGCTGTTCGGCGAGAAGTACGGCGACCAGGTGCGCGTGGTCTCGGTGGGCGAGTGGGCCCGCGAGCTGTGCGGCGGCACCCACGCGGGCAGCTCCGGCAAGCTCGGTGTGATCAAGCTGCTCGGCGAGGCCAGCATCGGCTCCGGCGTACGCCGGGTCGAGGCGCTGGTCGGCGCCGATGCCTACCGGTTCCTGGCGCGCGAGCACGTGCTGGTCGCGCAGCTCTCCGAGGCGCTCAAGGCCCGGCCCGAGGAGCTCCCCGAGCGGGTCAACGACATCGTCGAGAAGCTGCGGGCGGCGGAGAAGGAGCTCGAGAAGGTCCGGGTGGGCCAGCTGCTGGCCAGGGCCGGCGAGCTGGCGTCCGCGCGCCGAGCAGGTGGGCGGGGTCGCCCTGGTCGCGACCGCGCGCGCCCGGAGCCGGCGGTGGCGACGTGCGCACGCTCGCGCTCGACGTCCGCGGCCGGCTCCCGCAGGGCCAGCCCGGGCGTCGTCGTCGTCATCGGCACCGAGTTGGATCCGGGGCGAACGGCAAGGTGTCCGTCGTCGCGGCGGTCAACGACGAGGCGCGCGCCCGCGGCGTGAGCGCCAACGAGCTGGTCCGCGCGGTCGGCCCGCTGGTCGGCGGCAAGGGCGGCGGCAAGGACGACGTCGCGCAGGGCGGCGGCACCGACGCGTCCCGGATCGACGAGGCGCTGGCCCTGGTCCGCTCCGAGGTCGGCAAGGTGGCATCGTCCTGACCCGGCTTCAAGGCACGCTAGCGATATGTCGTTCGGCGCCGACCCGTCGTTACTGCGCATCAGTAACGACGGGTCGGCGTTCGGCGATACATCGTTCGCGGTGGACGTTATGTCGTTCGGCCGTGACCCGTCGTTACTGCACGTCAGTAACGACGGGTCGGCGACGGGTTGCGGACTCGTGCGACACGGCGTACGGCTCGGACTGGACCCGGGGGACGCGCGGATCGGGGTGGCCCGGAGCGACCCGTCCGGGCTGCTGGCGACGCCGGTCGAGACCGTCCAGCGGGGCCGCGGCGACCTGGCGCGGATCGCAGAGCTGCTCGCCGAGGAGCAGGACGGCGACCCGGAGCGGGTGCTCGAGGTCGTCGTCGGCCTGCCGCGCTCGCTCTCCGGTCGGGAAGGGCCGGCGGCCGTGAAGGTGCGCGAATGGGCCCGCCAGCTGGCCCGCAAAGTGGCACCGGTGCCGGTGCGGTTGGCCGACGAGCGGCTCACCACCGTGAGTGCGGAGGCTATGCTGCGCGACCGTGGGCGCTCGGGGGCCAAGCGCCGAGCGGTGGTCGACCAGGCCGCCGCCGTGGTGATCCTGCAGCACGTGTTGGACACCGAACGAGCCAGCGGCACTGCGCCGGGAGAGATCATCGAGGAGACCGACTAGAACCATGACCGACATGGAGAGCCTCCTCGGCGACCAGACCCCGACCCCGGCCGGCGGCCGGCGTGCCGAGAAGAGCCGCCGCCGCGGCCCCGGCTGCCTGATCGCCGTGGTCGTCCTGGCCGTGCTGGCCGGTGCCGCCTACTGGGGTGTCACCACCGGCATCGACAAGATCCAGGACCAGTTCAGCTCGGCCGACGACTATCCCGGACCAGGCAGCGGCGAGGTCGTCTTCGAGGTCAAGCCGGGGGACACGATCGCGGTCATGGGCCGTGGCCTGAAGGATGCCGGCGTCATCGCCTCGGTCGATGCGTTCATCGACGCGGCGGGGGCCAACCCCGAAGCGGCGACCATCCAGCCGGGCTCCTACCCGCTGCTGAAGGAGATGAAGGCCTCCGACGTCGTCGCGATCCTGGTCGATCCCGAGAAGGTCATCACGACCAACGTGATCGTCCCCGAGGGGCTGCGGGTCAAGGACGTCGTCGCGCTGCTGGCCGAGAAGACCGGCTTCCCCAAGGAAGAGTTCGACAAGGCGCTCCAGGACCCGAAGGCCCTCGGCCTGCCGGCGTACGCCGAGGGCAACCCGGAGGGCTACCTGTTCCCGGCGACGTACGACTTCGGCCCGGACGAGAAGCCGGCCGACATGCTCCACGCCATGGTGGTGCGCTGGCAGCAGGCGGCCACCGAGAACGACCTGGAGGCCGGTGCCGCCGCGCTCGGCTACTCGCCGCAGGAGATCATGACGGTCGCCAGCCTGATCGAGGCCGAGGGTCGGGGCAAGTACCGCGTCAAGATCGCCCGCGTGATCTACAACCGGCTGGAGATCGACCCCAACCCGGCGGCCGGATTCCTGCAGATCGACGCGACGGTCAACTACGCGCTCGACCGGTCCCTGGTCGCGGTCCCGAGCTCGGAGGACCTCGAGGTGGACTCGCCGTACAACACCTACCAGAACAAGGGGCTCCCGCCCGGACCGATCGAGGCCCCCGGAGACGACGCCATCCAGGCCGCCCTGCATCCGGCGGACGGCCCCTGGTTCTTCTACGTCACGGTCAACCTCAAGACGGGCGAGACCAAGTTCACCGACGACTACGACGAGTTCCTTCAGTTCAAGCAGGAGCTCCGGGAGTACTGCGACACCCAGTCCGACCGGTGCTGAGCATGTCGCGGACCCTCCGGTGAGGTGTGCGGTCCTCGGCGACCCGATCGACCACTCGCTGTCGCCCGTCATCCACCGCGCCGCCCACGCGGCGCTCGGGCTCGACGGCTGGCAGTACGACGCGGTGCGGGTGCCGTCCGGTGGGCTGGCCGGGTTCCTCGACGGGCTCGACCCGAGGACATGGCGTGGGCTGTCACTGACGATGCCGCTCAAGCGCGAGGCGGTGCCGCTGCTCGGCTCGTACGACGAGTGGGTGCGCGCGACGGGTGCCTGCAACACGGTGCTGCTCGAGCCGGACGGCAGCCGCCACGGGCTCAACACCGACGTGACCGGTGCGCTCATGGTGCTGGGCGAGCACGACGTCCCGGTGGAACGCGCCGTGGTCCTGGGTGGCGGCGCGACCGCCACCTCGATGCTGCTGGCGCTGGCCGAGCGCGGGATGCGGCACGCCACCCTCGTGGTGCGAGACCCGGGCCGGGCCGGCGACACGTTGCACGCCGTGGCGGCGCACCGTTCGGCGCCGACCGTGGATGTGGCGGTGCTCGGCGAGGCGGGGACCTTGGTAGGAGACGTGCTGGTGTCGACGCTGCCCGCGTCCGCGCAGGTCCCGGACCTGGTCGCGGCGGCAGCCGACGTCCCACTCGTCTTCGACGTGATCTACGAGCCGTGGCCGACCCCGCTGGCGGCCGCGGCCGAGCGGTCCGGGCGGACCGTGCTCAGCGGCCTCGACCTGCTGGTCGCGCAGGCCCTCAACCAGGTGGTGGCGATGACCGGGCGCTACGACGTCCCTGCGGGCGCGATGCGTCGGGCCGCCGAGGAGGCCCTGGCGGCGAGGTCGGCGCGGTGACCGACCTCTATCCCGTCACCGCGGTGGCGACCGGCGTGCTCGGGCTGGTCGCGGGAGCCCTGGTGCCAAGGCTGATCGCCTCGGTGCCCGAGCCGGAGCCCGAGGCCGCCGAGGACGCCGAGGAGGACACCCAGCCGGAGGAGCCCAAGGAGCTCTACACCGACATCGCGGCCCGGCCGGGGCTGCCCTGGAAGTGTGCGCTTGCCTCGGCGATCAGTGCGGCCGCGATGGGGCTCGTCCTCGGCTGGAGCTGGTCGCTGCTCGTGGTGCTGCCGCTGGTCCCCGTCGGGGTCGCGCTGGCCGTGGTCGACTGGCGGACGCGGATGCTGCCCACCCGCCTGATCGCGCCGACGTACGCCGTGACCCTCGTCGCCGTCCTGGTCGCGTGGCTGGCGGACGGCATGGACCTGGCCGACCTGGGGCGGACCGCGCTCGGCTGGCTGGTCTACGGCGGCATGTTCTTCCTGCTCTGGTTCATCTACCCGCGCGGGCTCGGCTACGGCGACGTTCGGCTCTCTGGCCTGCTCGGGCTGGCCCTGGGCTGGGTGGGCTGGTCGGAGCTGCTGCTGGGCATCTGGGACGGACTGCTCCTCGGCGGCATCGTCGGCGGACTGCTCGCCCTGGTGACCCGGCGCCGGGACTACCCGTTCGGTCCGTTCATGCTCGTGGGTGCCCTTTCGGGCGTCGTCCTCGGACAGCCCGTCGTGTCCGCCCTCTACGGCTGAGAGAATCAGACTTATGTTGCGCTGGCTGACCGCGGGTGAGTCCCACGGCCCGTCCCTCGTCGCGATCCTCGAGGGGCTGCCCGCCCATGTGCGGGTGACCTCCGACGACATCCGCGACGCGCTGGCGCGGCGCCGGCTCGGCTACGGCCGCGGCGCCCGGATGAAGTTCGAGCAGGACGACGTCACGCTGGTCGGCGGCATCCGGCACGGCGAGACGCAGGGCGGCCCGGTCGCGATAGAGATCGGCAACACCGAGTGGCCCAAGTGGGACAAGGTCATGTCTGCCGACCCCGTCGACCCGGCCGAGCTCGAGGGGTCCGCGCGCAACGCGCCCCTGACCCGGCCGCGGCCGGGCCACGCGGACCTGGCGGGCATGCAGAAGTACGCCTTCGACGAGGCCCGCCCGGTGCTCGAGCGCGCCTCCGCCCGCGAGACCGCGGCGCGCGTCGCGCTGGGCCGGGTGGCGTCCAACTTCCTGGAGCAGTCGGTCGGAGCGCGGATCGTCTCCCACGTCATCGAGCTCGGCGGCGTCCGCGCGCCCGACGGCCTGTGGCCGGAGCCGGACGACGTGGCCCGGCTCGACGACGACCCGGTCCGCAGCCTCGACCCCGACACCGGCAAGCAGATGGTCGAGCGGATCGACCAGGCGCACGAGGACGGCGACACCCTGGGCGGCGTGGTCGAGGTGGTCGTGCACGGCCTGCCGCCCGGGCTCGGCTCGCACGTGCACTGGGACCGGCGGCTGGACTCGCGGCTGGCCGGCGCGCTCATGGGCATCCAGGCGATCAAGGGCGTCGAGGTGGGCGACGGCTTCGCGCTCGCGGCGACGCCCGGATCGCTGGCGCACGACGAGATGGTCCAGACGCCGGAAGGGATCCGCCGGGTCAGCGGCCGCTCCGGCGGCACCGAGGGCGGCATGACCACCGGCGAGGTGCTCCGCGTCCGCGCCGCGATGAAGCCGATCGCCACCGTGCCCCGCGCGCTGCGCACGGTCGACGTGGCGACCGGTGAGGCGACGACCGCGCACCACCAGCGGTCGGACGTGTGCGCCGTACCCGCCGCAGGGATCGTCGCCGAGGCGATGGTCGCGCTGGTGCTGGCCGACGCGGTGCTGGAGAAGTTCGGCGGCGACTCCGTCCAGGAGACCCGTCGCAACGCCGAGTCCTACCTCGACACCCTCCGGTACAAGTGATGCCGAGGGTCGTGCTCGTGGGACCGATGGGGGCCGGCAAGTCCACCGTCAGCGGGCTCTTGGCCGAGGCCTGGGGCGTCGCCGCGCGTGACACCGACGCGGACGTCGAGGCGCTCGAGGGACGCTCGATCTCCGACATCTTCGTGGAGTCCGGCGAGGCGCACTTCCGCGACCTCGAGCGCAAGGCCGTGGCCGAAGCGCTGGCGACCCACGACGGCGTGCTCGCGCTGGGCGGGGGAGCGGTGCTCGACCCGGCCACCCGCGAGCTGCTCACCGGGCACCAGGTCGTCTTCCTGAGAGTCGGGCTCTCCGACGCGGTGAAACGGGTCGGCCTGGGCAGCTCGCGACCGCTGCTGCTCGGCAACGTGCGCGGCCGGATCAAGGCACTGCTCGACGAGCGCACGCCGGTCTACGAGTCGGTCGCGACCGTCGTGGTCGACACCGACGGCCGGGCGCCGTCCGACGTCGCCTCGGAGATCCTCGAGGCGATCCCGTGACCACGATCCGCGTGGCGGGCGCCGCGCCGTACGACGTCGAGGTCGGGCACGGCGTGCTCGACCGGCTCCCCGCGCTGCTGGGCGAGGGCGTACGCCGGGTCGCGCTGCTGCACGCGCCGACACTGTCGGTGGACCTTCCGGGCTACGAGGTGCTGGACATCGAGCTTCCGGACGGCGAGTCCGCCAAGAGCGCCGCGGTGGTCGCCGACTGCTGGGAGCGGCTCGGCGCAGCCGGCTTCACCCGCTCCGACGCGGTGGTGACCGTCGGCGGCGGCGCCACGACCGACGTCGGCGGTTTCGTGGCCGCGACCTGGCTGCGCGGCGTCCGGGTCGTGCACGTGCCCACCTCGCTGCTCGGCATGGTCGATGCGGCGGTGGGCGGCAAGACCGGCATCGACACCGGCGCCGGCAAGAACCTGGTGGGCTCCTTCCACGAGCCCTCCGGCGTGCTCTGCGACCTCGACCTGCTCGCCACGCTCCCGCCGGCCGAGCTGGTCAGCGGCCTCGGCGAGGTGATCAAGTGCGGCTTCATCGCCGACCCCGAGATCCTCGCGCTGGTCGAGAAGGACCCGGCCGCGGCCGTCGACCCGGCCTCCGACGTGCTCGCCGAGCTCGTGGAGCGCTCCGTGCGGGTCAAGGCCGACGTGGTCGCCGGCGACCTGCGCGAGACCGGCGGCGCCGACGGCCACCCGGGCCGCGAGATGCTCAACTACGGCCACACCCTCGCGCACGCGGTCGAGAAGGTCACCGGCTACACCGTCCGCCACGGCGAGGCGGTCTCGATCGGGATGGTCTACGTCGCCGCACTGGCCCGGCTCGCCGGCCGCCTGGACGACGACACGGCCGCTCGGCATGCGACCGTGCTGGCCTCCGTCGGGCTGCCCACGACCTGGTCGGCCGCGCCGTTCGACCAGCTGCTCGCGGTGATGCGCGTGGACAAGAAGGCCCGTGGCAACACCCTGCGGTTCGTCGTCCTCGACGGACTCGCGCGGCCCTCGGTGCTCGCCGGCCCGGCCGACGAGCTGCTGCGGGCGGCGTACGAGGAGCTGTCATGAACGTCGTCCTGGTCCTCAACGGCCCCAACCTGGGCCGGCTCGGCCGCCGGCAGCCGGAGATCTACGGTTCCACGACCCATCGTGAGCTGGCCGCGCTCTGCGAGCAGTGGGGCGCGGCGGTCGGCCTCGAGGTGCGGGTGCGTCAGACCAACCACGAGGGCGAGCTGCTGGACTGGCTCAACGAGGCCGCCGACCAGGCCGTGCCGGTGGTGCTCAACGCGGCGGCGTGGACGCACTACTCCTACGCCCTCTTCGATGCCTGCGCGCAGCTGACCGCCCCCCTGGTCGAGGTGCACATCTCCGACCCCTCGCAGCGCCCCGAGGAGTTCCGGCACACCTCCGTCGTGACGCCGCACGCGGTGGCGGTCTTCGCCGGCCACGGCATCGACGGCTACCGGATGGCCATCGAGAAGATCGCGGCCACGCCGCTGCCCGGAACCACGACCGCCTGACGCACGTCCGATCGCCTAACAGCGAGACGGCGGAGCGATCGGAGCGGCAGATGGACAGGCAGGTGACGATCAGCGCGCGAGCGCTGGTGCTGGTGGGTCTGATGGCGGTGGCGATCGTCGCCGCCTACCTCGTCGGGCGGGCCGGGCCCGCACCCGCGAGCGCGGAGACCGCGGACGACACCAGCACCGTCACGGTCACGGGTGTCGGCCACGTCGCGGTGGTCCCCGATGAGCTCGCGTTCGACCTGAGCGTCAGCGTGCTGCGCGACGACCTCGACCAGGCGCTCGATGACGGCAACACCGCGATGCAGGCGGTCGTCGACACCCTCAAGACGTCCGGCGTCGCCGACAAGGACGTGCAGACCACCGACCTGTCGATGAACCCGGAGTACACCCGACCGAAGAAGGGGCAGCCGCCGGTGCTCACGGGCTACCGGGTCAGCCACAGCGTCTCGGTCACCGTCGAGGACTTCGACAAGGCCAGCGACATCGTCACGGCCGCGCTGAACGCGGGCGGCGCCGGCGTGCGGCTCAACGGACTGCGGCTCCAGGTCGGCGACCCCGACGGCTCCCTTGAACCGGCCCGCACCGACGCGATCGAGCAGGCCCGCGCCAAGGCGCAGGAGTACGCCGACAACGCGGGCCGCGAGCTCGGCGAGATCGTCAGGATCAGCGAGGTCAACGACCAGCCGCACGACCGCGACATGGCATACAGCGCCGCGGCCAGCCTGGACGGCGCGGCGTTCCCGATCCAGGCCGGGGAGCAGGACCTCACCGCGAGCATCGTGGTGGTCTACGAGCTGAAGTGAGTGCGAATGGCGGGCCCGGCCTCAGGCGGGTCGCAGTGCCATCGCGATCGCCGCGAGGACGCCGAGCTCGGCCCCTCGGTCCAGCAGCGGCTGCCACTCGTCGCCGAGCCGGTGCCTGCCGGCCTCGACGGACGGTGCGAGGGCGGCCTCCTGGATCGCCATCCGCGGAACGCCGGCGCCTTCTCGCTCGGCCGTCGCGGCGCCCACCAGCAGGGCGCCGTCCCGGTCGCGGCCCATGTCGAACAGGACGCAGGCGAAGTCCTCGCAGCCGGTGAGCACCGCGTCGGGGATGTCCTCGGCGAGGATCTCGGGGAGAACCCAGGCGAACTCGTCGTAGGCCTCGTCGTAGCGGCCCAGGTGGCGCAGCGTGCAGGCGCGGTTGTTGCGGACCGAGGTGATCGCCAGCCCGTCGCCGAGCCGCTGGGCCATCTCGATCGCGGCGTCCTCGAAGGCCAGCGCGGCGTCGTGGTCGCCGTCGTCGGTGAGGACGAGCGCGTGGTTGACCAGCGACCACAGGTGCGGGATCGAGTCGCCGCCGTGCGTCCAGGCGTGGCTCAGCAGCGAGCGGGCCTCGTCGGACCGACCCTCCCAGTGGGCCAGCGCACCCAGGCAGAAGAAGGCGTGGCAGGTGACCGGGGCCAGCGCGTCGACGTCCTCCGTTGACAGCTCGTGGAGGCGGAGCAGCTCGGCGGCCTCGTGCACGAGCTCGGCGGAGCGCTGACAGTGGCCGGTGACGCGGTGGATCTCGGAGACGTGCAGCATCAGGTCCGCCCGGCGAATGCGAGACCCGTTCCGGCCGAGGGCCAGCGCGCAGTCGCCCCAGGCGCGGGCGTCGTCGTACTCGCCGCGGAGGGTGCCGATCTGGTGCACCACGCCGGTAACCAGGGCGAGCTGGTCGTCGACCCAGGCGGGTGACCGGTCGTCCCAGGTCGGCAGGGCAGTCAGCTGGTTCATCGTCATCTCGACATCGCGGTAGCGCGCCTCCACGGCCCCG
This sequence comes from uncultured Actinomycetota bacterium, assembly GCA_963798045.1. Lineage (GTDB taxonomy): Bacteria > Actinomycetota > Actinomycetes > Propionibacteriales > Nocardioidaceae > Nocardioides. The sequence goes on along the minus strand of CAWCSB010000031.1, from coordinate 55,136 downwards.
AGGTACGCCGCCCGCTCCGCGACGCTGCCGAACCGTCGCGGGTCGAGCACCAAGGCCTGCACGTGTTCCAGCTCCCCCGTCACCCACGACAGTCAAACTCAGCGCAACGGTCGACGCCACCGAAAGCGGGGAAACCGGTCCCGACTCGCTAGACTCATCCGCTGGTCCACGGCGACCCACGCACATCTTTGACAACTCGACGAGAAGGCTGAACCCCGCGACATGGCAACGACGAACGACCTGAAGAACGGCATGGTGCTCAACCTCGACGGCCAGCTCTGGCAGGTCATCTGGTTCCAGCACCACAAGCCCGGCAAGGGTGGCGCGGTCGTGCGCTCCAAGCTGAAGAACGTCGAGTCCGGCAAGACCGTCGACAAGACCTTCAATGCCGATGTGAGGGTCGAGGTCGCCAACGTCGACAAGCGGACGATGCAGTACCTCTACAACGACGGCACCTCCTACGTCTTCATGGACACCGGCACCTTCGACCAGGTCGAGATCCCGCCGGAGATCGTGGGCGATGCCTCCAACTTCCTCCTGGAGAACCAGGAGGCCATCGTCGCCAGCAACGACGGCCGCGTGCTCTACCTCGAGCTCCCGGCGTCGGTCGAGCTCGAGGTCACCTACACCGAGCCCGGGCTGCAGGGCGACCGCTCCACCGGCGGCACCAAGCCGGCCACCGTCGAGACCGGCGCGACCGTCTCGGTCCCGCTCTTCATCACGACCGGCGAGAAGATCAAGGTCGACACCCGGGACAGCTCCTCCCTCCTGTGCCCCCGTGAGGTCTTGTGCGCTTCGCGCACTGATTGCACACATCGCGCGTTGCCGTCGCTCGATGATGGGCCTACAGCGTCGTCGCTCCGGCGCCTTGCGTCCGCACACTGAGCACGCCAAGCAGACCAACACCTCCTCCTAGTGTCAGCCCGCTCCAAGGCGCGCAAGCGTGCCCTCGACGTGCTCTACGCCTCCGACCTGCGGAGTGAGTCGGCCACCGACGCCCTCGAGCGTGCGATCGAGGAGGGCGAGGGGCCGACCAACGAGTACACCTCCGACCTGGTCCGCGGCGTGGTCGACCACCAGCCCCGCATCGACGAGGTGCTCGCGTCGTACTCCGAGGGCTGGGCCCTCGAGCGGATGCCGGCCGTCGACCGCAACGTGCTGCGCCTGGGCATCTACGAGCTGCTCTACGTCGACGACGTGCCCGACGCCGTCGCCGTGAGCGAGGCGATGGCCCTGGTCCGTGACCTCTCGACCGACGAGTCACCGCAGTTCGTCAACGGCGTGCTGGGCGCGGTCGTGAGGAACAAGCCCTCCCTCGTCTGAGCCGCCGACGATTCGTCTGCGGTCCGACGTGTCGTCCGGGCGCGGCCAGCGCAGACGAATCGTCGGTGCGGCAGGCTGGCCCCCATGAGCGACGTGCAGCAGGTGGACCTGGTCGTGATCGGGCTGGGGCCCGGGGGAGAGGCCTTGGCGACGGCCACCGCGAAGGCCGGCCTCCGGGTCGTGGCGGTGGACAAGCACCTGGTCGGCGGCGAGTGTCCCTACTACGGCTGCATCCCGACGAAGATGATGGTGCGGGCGGCGGACCTGCTGGCCGAGAGTGGTCGGGCCGACGAGCTCGCGGGCGACGTGTCCGCGACGTCGAGCTGGGCGCCGGTGGCCGAGCGTGTCGCCGTACAGGCCACCGACCACTGGGACGACCAGGTGGCCGTCGACCGGCTGGCGGCCGCGGGCGCCACGGTGGTCCACGGGGTGGCCAGCCTGGACGGCCCGGGCCGGGTCGTCGTGGCCCTGCCCACGTCCGCCGACCCGCTCGTCTTCGAGGCGGCCAGGGGCGTCGTGCTCAATCCCGGCACCCGGCCCGCGCTGCCGTCGCTGCCCGGGATCGAGGGCACACCGTTCTGGACCAACCGCGACGCCGTCCAGGTCACCGAGGTGCCGGCGTCCCTTCTGGTGCTCGGCGGCGGCCCGATCGGCTGTGAGCTGGCGCAGGTGTTCGCCCGGTTCGGGGTCCGGGTCACCGTGGTCCAGCACGGCGACCGGCTGCTCCCGGCCAACGAGCCGGAGGCGTCCGCGCTGCTTGCCGACGTGTTCGTCCACGAGGGGATCCGGGTCCTGACCGGTGTCGAGCCGACGCAGGTCGCGTACGCCGACGGCACGTTCAGGCTGACCCTCGGCGACGGCGAGGAGCTGGTGGCCGACAAGCTCTTGCTCGCCGCCGGGCGGAAGCCGAACTTCCAGGACCTCGGGCTGCACACGGTCGACGTCGACCCCAGCGTGCGCACCCTCGACGTCGACGACCGGATGCGGGTCACCGGGGTGGACAAGCTGTGGGCGATCGGCGACGTCACCGGCAAGGGCGCCTTCACGCACGTGTCGATGTACCAGTCCGCCGTCGCCCGCCGCGACATCCTCGGCGAGGACGGCCCGCCGGCGGCGTACCACGCTCTCCCGCACGTCACCTTCACCGATCCCGAGGTCGCCGGGGTCGGGCTGACCGAGGCGCAGGCGCGTCAGGCGGGGCTGACCGTCCGGACCGGCAGCACGAAGCTGGAGGAGTCGTCCCGCGGCTTCACCCACGGACCCGGTGCGCGCGGCCTGGTCAAGGTGGTCGAGGACGCCGATCGCGGCGTCCTGGTCGGAGCCACGGTGGTCGGCCCCGCGGGCGGGGAGATCCTCGGCTTCCTGGCGGTCGCGGTCCACGCCGCCGTCCCGGTGGCCACCCTGGAGTCGATGATCTACGCCTACCCGACGTTCCACCGCGCCATCGAGGCCGCCCTGGCCGACCTCTCCTGACCGCATGACTCCCACCTCCTCCGGGTATCGACATCTGGGGAAGGGAGGCAGGGGATGAGCAGCATCAGCACCCAGGCCGAGCAGGCAGGGCGGCAGGCACATCAGAGCGAGTGGCTCGACCACGCGGCACGGATCGGACTGGTCGCCTACGGCCTGGTCCACCTGGTCGTCGCCTGGTTGGCCATCCAGCTCGCCCTCGGCGACAAGGAGGGCTCCGCGGACTCGCAGGGCGCCGTCCAGCAGCTGGCGGAGCAGCCGTTCGGCCAGGGCCTCGTGTGGGCCGTGGCGATCGGGATGTTCCTGCTGGCCCTGTGGCAGGGGCTCGAGGCACTCTTCGGCTACCGCCACGAGGAGGGCTTCACGCAGGTCCGCAAGCGGGTCACCGCGGCCGGCAAGGCGGTGATCTACGTCGTGATCGGCATCAGCGCCGTACACGCCGCGACCGGCCCGTCGACGTCGAAGAAGAACGGCACCGACTCCACCACCGCCAAGGTGATGCAGTGGCCCGGCGGCCAGGTCATCGTCTGCGCGGTCGGGCTGGCCATCATCGGCATCGGCGGCTACCTGGTCTACCGCGCGTTCACCGAGAAGTTCGCCAAGCACATCAACGCCGAGGGCAAGAGCGGGTCCAGCGGCACGGCGTACCTGTGGTTCGGGAAGGCCGGCTACACCGCGAAGGGCGTGGCCTTCGGCCTCGTCGGCTCGCTGTTCTTCTATGCGGGCCTGGCCCACGACCCGAAGAAGTCCGGCGGTCTCGACCAGGCCCTGCACAAGGTGCTGCAACAGCCGTTCGGTCCGGTCCTCCTGATGGCGATCGCCCTGGGCATCGGCTGCTACGGCCTGTTCTGCTTCGCTCGGGCCCGCCACTTCAACGACTGACCAGGGGACCCATCCCACCGGTCAGCGCGGCGGGCCGTCCGGAGTCGGCCGGGAGTCGAGGACCTCCACCTCGTCACCCACGCGCAGGGTGGCGCCGGGGGTGAGTGGCACGACGTTCATGCCGAACCACACCGCGCCGTCCCAGCGCCGGTGCTTCGCCAGGGTGTACGTCGGCTCCTTGCGCCGGACCGCGGTGTTCTCGTCGGTCGTCGGGATCGCGCACCGGTCGCAGCCCTTGACCACCCGGAGCTCCGCCTCGCCCACCCGGAGGCGCAGCCAGCCGTCCTCGGCCCAGGGGAGGCCGCCACCGATCACCAGGTTGGGCCGGAACCGCACCATCGGCAGCGGCCCCTCGTCGGCCTTCTCACCGGCGGCGATCAGCTCGTTGAGCGCGGCCAGCGAGGCCTCAGTGGTGACCAGGAGCGGGTAGCCGTCACCGAAGTGCATCGGCACCCCCGGACCGGCGTACGCCGGGTTGGCCTGGCGCCGGTTCGGGTCGTCGGCGAAGACCAGCCGGACCGGCTCGGCCATGACCTTGCTGAACCACGCGTCCGCCTCGTGGCCGGCCGGCGAGGCCCCGAACGGCGCCCGGCCGAAGACCGTCACGTCCACCAGTCGGCCGCCCGCGGCGGGCCGGCGCACCACCAGGTCGTCCTGGTCGGGCGCGCTGACCTCGAGGCCGCCGTCGGCGCGCAGCCGCGGGTGGATCAGCAGCATCTCCCGGTGCTCGCGCACGGTGACGGTCTCACCGGCCTCGTCGACCACCATCCAGCGCCGGTCGCCGGCCAGTCCCCACGGCTCGACCACGGCGGTCTCCAGCTCCTGACCACGGCAGGACTTCACGGGGTAGCGACGCAGCTCGGTGAGGGACATCGGGGCCGGGTCGGTCACGCCGCCATTCTCTCAGGTGACAGGCCGGAGACCGCCCCCTACGGTCGGCGCGTGGGCTTCCTGCGGCCGAACCTCCCCGACCTCGACCTGGCGACCTGGCAGCGCGGCTCGCGCCAGGACCGGATGCGGCCCATGGTCCGGCACTTCGGCGAGGTGGGCTTCGGCTCGCCGGACGTCGTGACGGTCGTCTACGTCGTCAAGATCGCCGTCTACGTGCTGGTCGGCTGGCTCCTCATCCTGTCGACCCCGGGCATCGACGGGTTCACGGCGTTCTCGGACTGGTGGCGCGAGCCGATCGTGTTCTACAAGGCGGTCGTCTGGACGATGCTGTTCGAGGTGCTCGGGCTCGGCTGTGGCTTCGGTCCGCTCAACCTGCGGTTCACGCCTCCGCTGGGCTCGTTCCTCTACTGGCTGCGACCGCGCACCATCCGGCTGCCGCCGTGGCCCGACCGGGTGCCCGGCACCAAGGGGGACACGCGGACCGTCCTCGACGTCGTGCTGTACGCCGGGCTGGTCGTCTCGCTGACGTACGCCGTCCTCGGCGAGCTGCCGCGCTGGCAGGTCTACGTCGCCCTCGGACTGCTCGCCGCGATCGGGCTGCGCGACAAGACGATCTTCCTGGCCGCGCGCTCGGAGGTCTACGCGACCCTCGCGGTCACCTACCTGTTCGTCGCCGGCGACCAGGTGGTGGCCGCCAAGCTGGTGATGGTCGCGATCTGGTGGGGCGCCGCCACCTCCAAGCTGAACCGGCACTTCCCCTACGTGGTCGCCGCGATGATGAGCAACAGCCCGGTGTGGCGGCGCAAGGAGATCAAGCGGAGGTTCCATCGCGACTTCCCGGACGACCTGCGCCCCTCGCGCATCTCGGCGTTCCTGGCCCACTCCGGCACCGTCGTGGAGTTCGGCGCGCCGCTGTTCCTCCTGCTCGGCGACGGCGGAGTCGTCACCAAGGTGGCCGCCGTGGTGATGATCTGCTTCCACCTCAACATCATCAGCAGCGTGCCGATGGGTGTCCCGCTCGAGTGGAACGTGTTCATGATCCTGGGCATCCTGACGTTGTTCGTCGCCGAGGCCGGGGCCCACCCGAACGACCTGGTGCACCCTCTGCCGGTGATCGCGCTGATGGCGGTCGTGGTCGGCACCGTCGTGCTCGGCAACCTGTTCCCGGGCAAGGTCTCCTTCCTGCCGGCGATGCGCTACTACGCCGGCAACTGGGACACCTCCCTGTGGTGCTTCCGCGGTGGCGCGATCGACAAGATGGACGCGAACCTGGTCAAGGCGTCGCTGATGCCGCACCAGCAGCTGGAGAAGATCTACGGCGCCGAGCAGGTCGCCCTGACCATGCACCTCGGGTATGCCTTCCGGGCCTGCCACACCCATGGCCGGGCGCTTTTCACGCTGGTCCCGCGAGCGTGCGGTCCCGGGCACGAGGAGTACTTCGTGCTCGACGGCGAGATGGTGGCCGGCACGGCGCTGGGCTGGAACTTCGGCGACGGGCACCTGCACGACGAGCAGCTCATCGACGCGCTCCAGAAGCGTTGCCACTTCGAGCCGGGCGAGGTCCGGGTGGTGCTCCTGCAGGCCCAGCCGTTCACCCTGCCGTTCCGTGGGGGAGGAACGCAGGCCTACCGCCTCGTCGACGCGGCCACGGGTGAGATCGAGCGCGGGTACGTCGAGGTCAAGGACCTCGTGGACCGCCAGCCGACCGACCATGACGTCCCCGTGCACGTGACCTCGGCCGCACCCGCCTCGGCGTGATCCTGGACGCGGTCGTCGTCGGCGCCGGCCCCAACGGGCTGGCGGCCGCGGTCGCGCTCGCGCAGGCAGGCCGGTCGGTCACGGTGCTCGAGGGCGAGGACACGATCGGCGGCGGCACCCGCACCGAGGAGCTGACCGTGCCCGGCCTCCTGCACGACGTCTGCTCCGCCGTGCACCCGTTCGGCGTCTCGTCGCCGTTCCTGTCCTCGCTCCCGCTGGCCGAGCACGGCCTGGTCTGGCGGTATCCCGAGATCGACCTCGCGCACCCGCTGGACGACGGCACCGCGGGCGTGATGGTGCGGTCCCTGGACGAGACCTGTGCCGGGCTCGGGGTGGACGGCAGGGCCTGGCGCCGCGTGTTCGGGCCGCTCACCCGCGGCTTCGACGACCTGACGCAGGACGTGCTCGGGCCGCTGCTGCGTTGGCCCGACCACCCGGTGCGGATGGCGCGGTTCGGGCTGCGTGCCGGGCTGCCGGCCACCGTGCTCGCCGGGCGGTTCCGGACGCCGCAGGCCAGGGCGCTGTTCGCCGGCTCGGCCGCGCACGTCTTCCGCCCGCTCAACCGGCCCGCCACCGCGTCGGTGGGCGTGATGCTCACCGCCGCCGGTCACGCGCACGGGTGGCCGGTCCCCGAGGGAGGCTCGGCCGCGATCACCAGGGCGCTCGCCTCGCTCCTGATCGACCTGGGCGGCACCGTCGTCACGGGACACCGGGTGCGCGGCCGCGCCGACCTGCCCGCCGCCCGCGTCACGCTGTTCGACACCGGACCGGAGACGGTCGCGGAGGTGTACGGCGACGCGCTGCCCGGCCGGACCCGGCGCGCGTACCGCCGCTACCGGCACGGGCCCGCGGCGTACAAGCTCGACCTCGCGGTCCGTGGCGGCGTTCCGTGGACCGCCGAGGCGGCCCGCAGGGCCGGGACCGTGCACGTCGGCGGCACGCTGGAGGAGGTCGCCGAGGCCGAGGCCGCCGTCTGTGCCGGGCGGATGCCGGAACGGCCGTTCATCCTCGTCGCCCAGCAGTCACTCGCCGACCCGAGCCGGGTCGTGGCCGATCCTGAGCTGGCCGACCTGCATCCCGTCTGGGCCTACGCGCATGTCCCCGCCGGCTGGGAGGGCGACGGGGAGCAGATCGTGCTGGACCAGCTCGAGCGGTTCGCGCCGGGGCTGCGCGAGCGGGTGGTGGCTACGGCGGTGCGGACGCCGGCCGACTTCGCCGCAGGCAACCCCAACTACGTCGGGGGCGACATCGCCGGCGGCGCCAACGACCTGCGCCAGCTGGTGGCCCGGCCCCGACTGGCCGCGGACCCGTACGCCACCGGTCTCCCGGGCGTCTACCTCTGCTCGGCGGCGACCCCGCCGGGCGCGGGCGTGCACGGCATGTGCGGCTACCGGGCCGCGCACCGGGCGCTGCGCTGGCTCACGCGAGAGAGCTGACCGCCTCGATCGCCTGGTCGACGTGGTCGGGGTTGGTGGCGATGCTCGGCCCGAGCCGGACGTAGGACGTGGCGTACGGCGTCGAGCTGCCGACCACCTCCTGGTCGCGCAGCCTGGAGACGAAGTCCGGCGGCCGCTGGCCGGCGACGTCGAAGCAGACGATGCCGGCCGAGAGCTCGGGTGACATCGGCGTCTTGAGGGTGAGCCCGGCGATGTCCGCCAGCCCCTCCTTGAGCTGGGTGGCCTGCTCGGCGGTGCGGGCGACCAGCCGGTCGCGGCCGATGGCAGACATGAACCCGAAGGCATCCGCGGCCGCCCACCTGTGCTCGAAGGAGTGGTAGCCGCCGGGGGTGAGCCGGCCGGCGGGGCTGGCGGGGTCGCTGAACGTCGGGATCACCTCGGTGAGCGGCCCGAAGTCGCGGCCCCACAGGATGCCGGTGCCGCGCGGCCCGAACAGCCACTTGTGGGTGCCGGCGCACAGGAAGTCGCAGCCGAGGTCGGGCAGGTCCACGTCGACGGCGCTGAACCCGTGCACCCCGTCGACGCACACGACGTACTGGCTGCGGGGCACCTTGCTCAGCCCTTCGAGGGCCGCACAGATCTCGGCGACCGGCACCCGGACGCCCGTGGAGGAGTGCACCCAGGTCAGCGCCACCACCTTGGTGCGCGGCGTGATCCCGCCGGCCACTCGCTCGACCATCTGGTCCACCGTGGCCTGCGCCGGGTCGTCGTACAGCGTGACCCACTTGATGCTCGCGCCGGTGCGTCTGCGGAGCAGCCGCAGGCTGTCCTCGGTCGAGTAGAAGTCATGCGTCGTCGTGAGCACCTCGTCGCCGGCGGCGAGCTCGAGGCCGCCGTACATCAGGCCGAGGCCCATGGTGGTGCTGTCGGTGAGGGCGTACTGCTCCGCGACGCCGCCGTGGTAGGCCGCGGCGGCGTCACGCACGGCCGTCTCGCGGTCGAAGCCCGCGAGCAGCGCACCCTCGGTGTCGACACCGAGCTCGTCGCGGTAGCCGCTGATCGCGGCCTCGAGGACCTTGGTGTGCGGCGAGAGGACGAACGCGGCGAACTGCGCCAGCGCAGGGTCGAGCAGGAACTGCGCCTGCACCGAGTCCCAGTCCTGCGGGTCGAGATCGGCCGCCGCCGAGGTCGACGCGGAGGCCGAGCCTGGCTCGGTGGTGGTGGCCGCAGGCGGGTCGTCGGAGTCGCATCCGGCGAGCAGGGCGGCCGCGCCGCCGGCCAGACCGGCGCCGAGCACGGCGCGTCGGGACGAGAGGGTCACCCGCCCATCTTGGAGCGGGTGGTTGGGTGGCGCCATGAGCAGAAGCGGGTCGACACGAGACTGTGACGTGGTCGTGCTCGGGGTTGGGCCGGGTGGTGAGTACGCCGCGCGCAAGCTCGCCGAGGCCGGGCTGGACGTCGTGGCGGTCGACGAGGCGCTGGTCGGCGGCGAGTGCCCGTTCTGGGGCTGCACGCCGTCCAAGCTGATGGTCCGGCCGGCCGACCTGATCGCCGAGGTGCGCCGGGCCGGCCGCCTGGCAGGCGAGGCCGGGATAGAGCCGGACTGGTCGCTCGTCGCGGCGCGGATCCGCCAGGCCAACCACGACTGGACCGACGGCCAGCACGTCGAGCCGCTCGAGGAGGCCGGCGTCACCATCGTCCGCGGGCACGGCCGGCTGGACGGTCCGGGCATCGTGCGCGTGGAGAAGGACGGCGCGACCACCGTGCTGCGCGCCGCCCGCGGGGTGCTGCTCAACACCGGCACCGAGCCGCTCCGCCTGCCCATCGACGGGCTGGACGCGACGCCGTACTGGACCAACCGGGAGGCGATGAAGGTCACCGAGGTCCCCGACCGGCTGATCGTGGTCGGTGGCGGTCCCAACGGGCTCGAGCTGGCCCAGGTCTTCGCGCGGTACGGCGCCGAGGTGACCCTCCTCGAGTCGGAGGACCGGATCGCCGCCCAGGACGAGCCCGAGGCCAGCGCGGCGCTGACCGCGGTCCTCCGCGACGAGGGACTCGACGTGCGGGTCGGGGTCGAGATCGAGCGGGTCGACCACGACGGCGGGTTCCAGGTGCGGCTCGCCGGCGAGACGCTGGTGTCCGACCAGCTGTTGGTGGCGGCGGGCCGGAGCACCAACCTCGGCGACATCGGCCTCGAGACCGTCGGGCTCGACCCCGACCAGGACACAGTCGACACCGACGATCACCTGCGCGCGGGCGAGCGGCTGTGGGCGGTCGGCGACATCACCGGGAAGGGCGCCTTCACGCACGTCTCGCGCTACCAGGCCGCCGGTGCGGTCGCGGACATCCTCGGGCAAGACGGGCCCCCCGCGGACTACCGTGCGGTCTCCCGCGTCACGTTCACCGACCCGGAGCTGGCCTCGGTCGGGATGACCGAGCACCAGGCCCGCGAGGCCGGGCTGTCCGTACGGGTGGGGCTGGCGCAGATCGAGAGGTCCGCCCGGGGCTGGCTGCACGGACCGGGCACCACCGGCATCGTCAAGGTGGTCGAGGACGCCGACCGTGGGGTGCTGGTCGGGGCGAGCGTCGTGGCGCCGTACGGCGGAGAGGTGATCGGGATGCTCGTCACCGCGGTGCACGGCGAGGTGCCCGTCGCGCGGCTGCGGACGATGCACTTCGCCTATCCCACCTTCCACCGGACGATCGAGGCGGCGCTGAACCGGCTGGGCTGACCGGCTCGCACCGGCTCGCACCGGCTCGCACCGGGTCGCTCGGGGTCGCTCCGGGTCGCCCTGGGCCGACTCTCCGGACCAGACCAGTGGGGCTTACGTTAGGAACAGCCTGATCACGGGTAGGGACGGGGCAGTGGACCCCGCCCCGAGGAGGCCACGAGGAGGAGCCATGTCGCAGCACACGCACCACCTGTCCGACGACACCAGCGACCGGCTCTACACACCCGAGGAGCTCGCGTCGTACGCCGCCGCGGAGGAGCGCGCGGCCGAAGAACCGCCCGCCGGCCCGCAGCGACCGGACCCGCTGACCGACCCGCTCTCCGACCCGCTCTCCGAGGTCGAGCACACCGTGATCCGCCCGCGCCCGGTGCTGCCCGATCCGCCACCCGCTGCCGCGCCGGTGACCCCGCTGCGGCAGGTGACGCCGGTCGCTGGCTCGGCCGGTCCGCCCGCAGGGCCCCCGTCCGGCCCGCCCAGCGGCCCGCCGCCGGCCCCGCCGGTGCGTCCCGCCGGAGGCCCTCCGGCCGGCCCGCCACCCGCCACGCCACCCGCCACGCCACCTGCCCGCCACTGCCCCACCTGCCACGCCACCGGCTGTCCCGTCGGCCGCCGAGCCGCGCCGTTTCATGACCGCGACCGACTTCCTCGAGCGCCGTGCCGATGCGGCCGAGCCCGGCCCGGCCACCTGGGGCTGGCGCGGGCGGGTCCGCCGCTGGAGCGGCGGCTCCATCTCACCCAGGATGGGTCCTGCCGAGCGGGCCTACGAGCAGGACCGTGCGCTGATCCAGAAGGACTTCGACGGCCCGGTCACCATCGCGTTCATCAACCCGAAGGGCGGCGCCGCCAAGACCACCGGCGTCCTGGCCGCCGGCTACACCTTCGGCACCGTCCGCGGCGGTGGCGTGGTCGCGTGGGACAACAACGAGACGCGCGGCACCCTCGGCATCCGCGGCTCGCGCAGCACCCACACCAAGACCACCAAGGAGCTGCTGGCCGACCTCGGCAAGTTCGCCGACGTCTCCCAGTCGCGGATCGGCGACCTCGGGTCGTACGTCCGCTCGCAGGGCGACGCGCACTTCGACGTGCTGGCCTCCGACGAGAGCGCCAACGTCACCGGCCAGATCCACGCCGACGACTTCAACTCCATCCACCAGCTGCTGACGCGCTTCTACCGCGTGATCCTCGTCGACACGGGCAACAACATGCGGGCCGAGAACTGGCTGGCCGCAGCCGACGCCGCCGACCTGCTCGTGGTCACCTCCACGGTCCGCGAGGACACCGGCTACAGCGGCCTGTGGATGCTCGACGCCCTGCAGGACGCCGGCTACCAGAACCTGAAGTACAAGACCATCACCGTGCTGTCCGACCCGTCGTCGACGGTCGACGGCAAGCTGGCGGCGGACCTGGTCGACGTCTACCAGCAGCGCACACGTGGCGTCTACCGCGTGCCCTACGACCCGGCGCTCGTGGCCGGCTCGGTGCTGCCCTACAACGAGCTCTCCCACGGCACCCGGATGAGCTGGCTCCGGGCCTGCGCGGGAATGGCCTCGGCCCTCTGACTGCTGCGCCTGCCATGCGCGCCGTCGTCTTCACCGAACCCGGTCCGTCCTCCGTCCTGACCTTGGTCGAGCGCGACCTGCCCGAGCCCGGCCCGGGGGAGGTGCGGGTCCGGCTGGTCCGGGCCGGGATCAACCCGACCGACTGGAAGCGACGGCAGAACCCGCTCGAGTTCGACGAGGTCACTCCCGGTCAGGACGGCGCCGGGGTGGTCGACGCGGTCGGCGCCGGTGTCGACGGGCTGGCCGCCGGCGACCGGGTCTGGCTGGTGCTGGCCCAGCGGGGGCGGGCGCACGGGACGGCGGCGGAGCTCACCGTGCAGCCCGCCGCGCACGTCGTACCGTTGCCGGACGGCGCATCGTTCGACCTGGGGGCCTCGCTGGGCGTCCCGGCGGTGACCGCACACCGGGCGCTCACCTGTGCCGATTTCGGGCCCTCGCGGCTCGGGCCCGGGACGATGGACGGGATGACCGTGCTGGTCGCCGGGGGAGCGGGGGCGGTCGGCAACGCCGCCATCCAGCTGGCCCGGTGGTCAGGCGCCACGGTGGTGACGACGGTGAGCGGCCCCGAGAAGGCCGCGCTGGCCACGGCCGCCGGCGCGCACCATGTGGTCAACTACCGCGAGGGCGACACCGAGGCCGCGATCCGGGCGGTGGCACCGGAGGGCGTGGACCTCGTGGTCGAGGTGGCCCCGGCCCAGAACAACGAGCTCGACCTCGCGGTCACCAAGACCCACGGCACGATCGCGATCTACGCCAACAACGGCGGCAACGAGCTCAACCTGTCGCTGCGCGAGACGTTCTCGAACAACCTCCGCTACCAGTTCCTGATCCTCTACACGCTCGACGACCGGTTCCTGCAGGCCGCGGTCGAGGACGTGTCGGAGGCGGTCCGCGAGGGCGCGCTGCGGGTCGGCGAGGACGCCGGCGTACCCCTGCACCACTACCCGCTGGACCAGACCGCGGCCGCCCACGACGCCGTGGAGCAGGGCGCCGTGGGCAAGGTCCTCCTCGACATCGGCCCGGAGTAGGGCGTACTGGGTTTTTCAGCATCTCCTAGAGCACACTGGTCCGGTGACCGTGCAGACCCCGGCCGTGGGCACCTACCGGTGGCAACGCCGTGGGTGGCGGCGCTGGTCGGGTCGGCAGTGGGCGCCGGCGTCGTACTCCGCCTACCCGAAGCGGCTCGAGCGCCCGCGGGACTGGGCGACCTACCCGGAGCTGCCCGAGTCGAAGCGCGAACGGCTGCTCGAACGCGCGGTGGACCTCGAGGTGCTGGCCGGCGCCACGGTGGTCAACCGCAGCGACCGCGGCGTCACCCTGGCGCACCCTCGCCGGGTCACCCACTTCGGCCACTTCCTCCTCACCCTGCTCACCGGCGGACTGTGGGGCTTCGTATGGCTGGCACTCGTCCTCACACGCGGCGAGGACCGGACCCGCTACGAGGTCGACCCCTGGGGCAACATCTGGCCCGTCGCCGCCGCCTGACCACTGTCGACATTCCCGCCGACCCGTCGTTACTGATCAGCAGTAACGACGGCTCGGCGTCGAACGGAGCGTGACCCGTCGTTACTGATCAGCAGTAACGACGGCTCGGCGCCGAACGGAGCGTGACCCGTCGTTACTGATCAGCAGTAACGACGGCTCGGCGGGGCTTGGGCACTTGACACGCGTCAATGGCATTGGCTGAATCTGGCCGGTGACGTCCAGAGTGGTGCAGTGGGCCACCGGTGGGGTGGGTAAGGCGGCGATCGAGGGGGTGCTCAGCCATCCCGACCTCGAGCTGGTCGGTTGCTGGGTGCACTCGGCCGAGAAGCACGGCCGCGACGTCGGAGAGATCCTCGGGACGGCGCCGGTCGGCGTGGCGGCAACCAGCAGCGTCGAGGAGATCCTCGCGCTGGACGCGGACTGCGTCGTGTACAGCCCGCTGGTCCCCGACGACGAGGAGGTCGCGGCGCTGCTGCGCTCCGGCAAGAGCGTGGTGACGCCGGTCGGGTGGATCTACCCCGACCCCGCGAAGGTCGAGGCGATCGAGGCCGCCTGCGCCGAGGGAGGGTCGACGCTGCACGGCACCGGCATCCACCCGGGCGGGATCACCGAGCGGTTCCCGCTGATGGTCTCGGCGGTGAGCTCCCGGGTGACCCACGTGCGGGCCGAGGAGTTCTCCGACCTCCGCACGTACGGCGCCCCGGACGTGATCCGGCACGTCATGGCCTTCGGCGGGACGCCCGAGGAGGCGCTGGCCAGCCCGATGGCGGCGCTGCTCGGCGGTGGGTTCCGGCCGTCGGTGCGGATGGTGGTCGCGGAGCTCGGATTCGACGCCGACGCGCACATCGAGACCCTCCAGGAGGTCGCGGTCGCGACCGAGCCGATCGACTCCCCGATCGGGGTCATCGAGCCCGGCCTCGTGGCGGCCCGGCGGTTCCACTGGCGGGCGCTGGTCGACGGCGTACCGGTCGTGACCGCCACCGTGAACTGGCTGATGGGCGAGGAGCACCTCGACCCCGACTGGAGCTTCGGCCCGGAGGGGGAGCGGTTCGAGGTCGAGGTGACCGGCGACCCGACCGTGAAGCTGACCTTCAAGGGGCTGCAGCCGGAGACGATCGAAGCCGGCTTGGTCCGCAACCCCGGCATCGTGTCCACCGCCAACCACTGCGTGAACGCGATCCCGTACGTCGTCGCGGCGGAGCCGGGGATCAAGACGTATCTCGACCTGCCGCTCATCGCCGGACGCGCAGCGCCGCACATGGGTCTCACCCGGGCCAACCCGTCCTGACCATCCCGGATGACCCAGGCGGGCCATGGTGACCCGAGGCCCCGGGCGTTCCACTAGTGGGAGCTACATCCCCCACTACCGCTGGGAATCCGCATGGCCCACTCACCCACGCACAAGCGCACGTCGGTCCCGTTCGACGAGGAGGGCCGCCCGCAGGTGAGCATGCTCCTCGCTCTCGTCATCATCGCCGGCGTGGTCGTGCTGCTGCTGGCCACCAGCGCGCTGAGCGAGCGCCTGGTCGGCTGAGCCCGACTCGCGTCCGGCACCCGAGACGCGCCGAGCGCCGAGTCCGACGAGGTCGGCGGCGCCGGGTAGGGTGACGCCTGATCGACATCCTTTAACGAGCCGTCCCGTGAGGCGGAGAAGGAGGTCACGCATAGCTGTGTGTGCCCAGCCCAGCCCCTTTCAGCAGAGTCCTGCGGAGCAGGCCGACCAGCCCCCGACGGGGCGAGTGGTCCTCGACGACCGCGACATCGCGCGGGCTCTGACCCGCATCTCCCACGAGATCCTCGAGCGCAACAGGGGCGCCAGGGACCTCGTGCTGCTCGGCATCCCCACCCGCGGCGTCCCTCTGGCCACCCGGATCGCGGAGCGGATCGCCGCCGTCGAGGGCTATGACGTGCCGGTGGGCTCGCTCGACGTGACCATGTACCGCGACGACCTGCGGCTCAAGCCGGCCCGGACGCTGCTGCCGACCGAGATCCCACCCGGTGGGATCGACGGCAAGGTGGTCGTCCTCGTCGACGACGTGCTCTTCAGCGGCCGCACCATCCGGGCCGCCCTCGACGCACTCAACGACGTGGGCCGCCCGAACGCCGTACGGCTCGCGGTCCTGGTCGACCGCGGCCACCGCGAGCTCCCGATCCGGGCCGACTTCGTCGGCAAGAACCTCCCGACCTCACTCGTTGAGCGGGTCAAGGTCAGCGTCGCCGACATGGACGGCGTCGACGCGGTGACCATTGAGGACTCCAACACATGAAGCGCCACCTGCTCAGTGCCGCCGACCTGACCCGCGAGGACGCCGAGCTGGTCCTCACCACGGCCGACGAGATGCGTTCCCTTGCCGACCGGCCGATCAAGAAGCTGCCGGCGCTGCGCGGCCGCACCGTGGTCAACCTGTTCTTCGAGGACTCCACCCGCACCCGGATCTCGTTCGAGGCGGCGGCCAAGCGGCTCAGCGCCGACGTCATCAACTTCGCCGCCAAGGGCTCCAGCGTCAGCAAGGGCGAGAGCCTGAAGGACACCGCGCTCACCCTTGAGGCGATGGGCGCCGACGCGGTCGTGGTCCGCCACGGTGCCAGCGGCGCGCCACACCGGCTCGCGCACTCGGGCTGGGTCAAGTCCAGCGTGGTCAACGCCGGCGACGGCACCCACGAGCACCCCACGCAGGCGCTGCTCGACGCGTTCACGATGTGGAAGCACCTCGGCGAGTCCAAACCGGGCGGGCTCGAGGGCCGCCGGGTCGCGATCGTCGGCGACGTGCTGCACAGCCGGGTGGCGCGCTCCAACGCACTGCTGTTGCGCACCCTCGGCGCCGAGGTGACCCTGATCGCGCCGCCGACGCTGCTGCCCGTCGGGGTCGAGACCTGGCCGGTCGAGACGTCGTACGACCTCGACGCGGTGCTCCCCAAGGCGGACGCCGTGATGATGCTGCGGGTCCAGCGCGAGCGGATGGGCGCCGCGTTCTTCCCGACCGCCCGCGAGTACAGCCGGCGCTACGGCCTCGACGGCCGGCGCATGGCCACGCTCCAGGACCACACGATCGTCATGCACCCCGGCCCGATGGTCCGCGGCATGGAGATCACCGCCGACGTGGCCGACTCGGCCCGATCGGTCATCGTCGAGCAGGTCACCAACGGCGTCGCCGTGCGGATGGCCGTGCTCTACCTGCTGCTGGGCGGCTCGGAGCCTGCCGTCGGAGGAGAAGAGTGACCAGCTACCTGATCAAGGGCGCAGTCGATCCTCGGCGGCACCCCGGCGACCTGCTGCTAAGGACGGTGTGGTCAGCCGAGATCGCCGCCGAGATCTCGAAGCTCGATCAGCGGTGGCGCGGAGGTCGTCGACGCGCAGGGGCTCATCGCCCTGCCGGGCCTGGTCGACCTGCACACGCACCTGCGTGAGCCCGGTCGCGAGGACGCAGAGACGGTCGAGAGCGGTACGGCGGCCGCGGCGCTCGGCGGCTTCACCGCCGTGCACGCGATGGCCAACACCGAGCCGGTGGCCGACACCGCCGGTGTCGTCGAGCAGGTCTGGCGGCTGGGCCGCGAGGCCGGCCACTGCGACGTCTACCCGGTCGGCGCGGTCACGATCGGGCTGGGCGGGGAGCAGCTGGCCGAGCTGGGTGCGATGGCCGACTCCGCCGCGCGGGTCCGGGTCTTCTCCGACGACGGGAAGTGCGTGAGCGACGCGGTGATGATGCGCCGGGCGCTTGAGTACGTGAAGGCGTTCGACGGCGTCATCGCCCAGCACGCCCAGGAGCCGCGGCTCACCGAGCACGCCCAGATGAACGAGGGCGAGCTCTCCGGCCGGCTCGGGCTGGCGGGCTGGCCGGCGGTCGCCGAGGAGGCGATCATCGCCCGCGACTGCCTGCTCGCCGCGCACGTCGGCTCCCGGCTGCACGTCTGTCACGTCTCGACGGCCGGCTCGGTGGAGATCGTGCGCTGGGCGAAGTCGAAGGGCTGGAACGTCACCGCCGAGGTCTGCCCCCACCACCTGCTGCTCACCGACGACCTGGCCGCGACCTACGACCCGATCTACAAGGTCAACCCGCCGCTGCGCTCCAGCGCCGACGTCGAGGCCCTCCGCGAGGGCCTGGCCGACGGCACCATCGACGTGGTCGCCACCGACCACGCGCCCCACCCCCACGAGGACAAGGACTGCGAGTGGGCCGCGGCGGCGTTCGGGATGCTCGGTCTCGAGACCGCGCTGTCGATCGTCCAGGAGACCATGGTGGACGCGGGGCTGCTCGACTGGGCCGCCGTCGCCGACCGGATGTCCTCCGCGCCCGCCCGGATCGGCCGGGTGGCCGACCACGGGCTTCCGCTCGAGGCCGGCCGGCCGGCCAACATGGTGCTCTACGACCCGGCCGTGCGCCGGGTGGTCGACGCGACCGAGTCGGCCAGCCTGAGCCGCAACACGCCGTACGCCGGCATGGAGCTGCCCGGTCGGGTCGTCGCGACGTTCCTGCGGGGCCGGGCCACGGTGCTCGACGGCAAGCTCCAGTGAGCCAGTCGCGGTGAGCCGGCTCGGCGCGGCGATCCGGGAGGTGGCCGAGGCCACCGGGTTCTCGGGGGTGGTCCGCGTCGACCAGGCGGGGGAGGCGCCGACCACGCACGCCTTCGGGCTGGCCGACCGCGCCCACGGCGTGGCGGTGACCGTCGACACCCGGATCGGCGTGGCCAGCGGCGCGAAGGGCTTCACCGCCCTGACCGTGATGCGCCTGGTCGAGGACGGCGTGCTCGCCCTCGACACCCCGGCTCGCGCCCTCCTCGGGACAGACCTGCCTCTGATCGACGACGGGGTGACGATCGAGCACCTGCTGTCGCACCGGTCGGGGATCGGCGACTATCTCGACGAGTCCGAGGAGCTCGACCTCGACGCCCACCTGCTGCCGGTGCCGGTGCACCAGCTCGACAGCGCCGAGTCCTACCTGGCGGTGCTCGGGGGGTTCCCACAGGCCTTGGAGCCCGGCGCGGGCTTCGCCTACTGCAACGGCGGGTACGTCGTGCTCGCGCTGCTCGCCGAGCGCGCCGCGGGCGTCCCGTTCCACGACCTGGTCCAGCGCCACGTCATCGACCGCGCCGGGCTGACGCGCACGGCGTACCTGCGTCTCGATGCGTTGCCCGGCGATGCCGCGCTCGGCTACCTCCACCCCGCCGGCCATGCCGATGAGCTGCGCACCAACGTGCTCCACCTGCCGGTCGTCGGCGGCGGCGACGGCGGCATCTTCACCACGGCCTCCGATCTGGTGACGCTGTGGCTGGCCCTCGACGACGGCCGCGTCGTCTCGCCGGACACCTGGGCGGAGATGCGCCGGGTCCGCGGCACCGACGACGACGGCGACGACTACGGTCTCGGCTTCTGGCTGGACGGGGAGGCCGTGGCCCTCGTCGGCTCGGACACAGGTGCGTCGTTCAGCACGGTGCATCTCCCCGGGCGGACGACCTGGTCGGTCCTGGGCAACACGACGAAGGGCGCCTGGCCCGTGGTGCGTCGCCTGGACGAGCTGCTGCCCCCATCGGGCTGAGTCGCCGTACCCCAGATGGGGGACGAGGCAGGGAGTTCGGCGATGCGTGTGGACGACCGACCTAGCCTCCATCGATGGGTGCCGCTGCGGAGTGGCTGGCCCGCTTGCGCGGGCTGGTGGTCGTCGGGGGCTTCGTCGTCGCCGGCGTGGCCCTGGCTGGCCCGCTCCCCGGGGGCTACCTGCACGGGTCGATCTACCCGTGGTGGACGTGGGCCCTGGCCGGAGCGGGCATCCTGGCCGGCCTGGTGATGGTGCTCGCGCCCGACGGCGGGCGCGGCCCTGCGCTCCGTGCGGTGGCCGCAGGCGTCACGTTGGTGGTCGGCGCCCAGCTCCTCGGGACGGGCGTGGTCGCCCGCGTGCACTGGCACCCGGCCTCGGGGATGGCCAGCTACGGGGCCGGTCAGCTGCCGGAGGTCGAGCGGCTGGCGATCGTGATCGCGATGGGCGCCGGCCTCGCCACGCTGGTTGCCGCCTGGCAGCTGCTGGCCGCTCGCGACCTCGAGCTGCGGAACCGGTCCAGCGCGTGGAAGGCACAGCTGGCGTTCGGCACGACGCTCGTGGCCGTGCTCCCGCTGGCCCTGGCTGCGTCCGAGGTGGGTGGCCCCCGGCTGACGACGTGGGGTGCCGCGGGGCTGATGTACGGCGGGCCCTGGGGTGTCGCCGTGGCGGCCAGCGCGTGGACCAGCCGGCCGGCAGCCGCCGCCCTGCTGGAGAGCGTGCTGGTTTGTGCGGGGCTGGCCGCCCTCGGCCCGCAGATGGTCGACCTGTTCGCGCCGTCGGCCGAGGCCTGGTTCGTCGGGGTCGCCCCCGCCGTCCTCGTGCTCATCATGCTGGTGGTCAGCCGGCTCGGCACGCGCGTCGACCAGCGCCTCGGACCGTGACCGACGACCGCACGGCCGGGCCGCGTCCGACCCGCCGCGGACTCCTGGCCGGCGGCGCGGGCGCCCTCCTCGTCGCCGGTGCGGCCGCGGCCGTCTGGGCTACACCGCCGGACCCGCTCGGGCGGGCACTGCGCCGGCAGCCGGAGTGGTTCGTCCCCGACGCCGAGGAGGGGACCATGCGGCTGGAGTCGGTCTCCTCGGCCGCCATGGGTGGCGACGTCGACCTGTTCACGGCAGTGCCTGCCGGGTACGGCGACGGCGGCGGCCTGCCCGTGGTCGTCGTGCTGCACGGCGCGAGCGCGAGCGCAGCCGCCTTCCGCGACTTCGGCTTCGGCCACTTCGTCACCGCCGCGGTCGAGGCGGGCGTGCCGCCGTTCGTGCTGGCCGGGACCGACGACGGACCCGCCGGTTGGGTGCGCGACGGTGACGTCGACCCGCCGGCGTTCCTGCGCGACGAGCTTCCGGCGCTGCTCGCGGAGCGCGGGTTCGACGCCGAGCGCCGTGCGGTGTGGGCGTGGTCCCGCGGCGGCTACGGCGCCCTGCGGCTGGCCCTCGACACACCCGACTACGCGCGGGCCTGGGCGTTGTTCAGCCCGGCCGTCTCGTCCGACGACCCGGCCCTCGACGACCTGTCGGCGCTCGACGGCGTCCCCACGGCGTTCTGGTGCGGGGACGACGACAACTTCTACGACGACGTCCAAGCCGTCGTCGGCCGGCTGCCCGAGGCACCCGAGCTCGCGGTCTACGGAGACGGTGGCCACACCCGGGTGTTCTGGAACGACCACACGCTGGACGCCTTCGCCTGGCTGGGCAACCGGCTCGACGCTCACTGACTGGCGAGTCAGTAGTGGTCACGATCGGGTAACCCCTGATCGAGGGGGTCACAACGGCTCACCCGTCTGGCATAGTCCGCTGGCACACGACCCGGAGGAGCCCGTCCATGCGCATTCGTTCTCTCCTCATTGCCGCCTTGGTGGCGCTTCTCGCTGCGCTCCTCGCCGCTTGTAGCGGCGACGACGACAGCACCGCCGAGGACCCGGGAGGCAGCGACGAGCCGGCCGCCGCCGCGGGCGAGGGCGTCTGCGCGGGAGACGTCACCGACCTGCTGGCGGAGATCTGCGAGAAGGGCACGCTCACGGTGTCGACCGACCCGGCGTACCCACCGCAGTCGTCGCTGAACGAGCAGACCGGTGACTACGAGGGCTTCGACATCGACGTCGCCACCGAGATCGCCAAGCGGCTGGGTGTCGACGTCGCCTGGGAGGCCCCCACCTGGGACATCATCACGGCCGGCAGCTGGAACGGTCGCTGGGACACCACCGTGGGCTCGATGACGCCGACCAACGAGCGGCAGGAAGTCCTGTACTTCACCGAGCCCTACAACTACACGCCCGCCGTCGTCGTGGTCGCGGCCGACAACGACGAGGTCACCGACCTCAGCACAGATCTCGACGGCAAGAAGGTGGGCAGCTGCTCGCCGTGCACCTACTCGGACTTCCTCGAGAAGAAGCTCGCGATCGAGGGCTACGAGTTCGACTTCATCATCGACGACGCCGAGATCTCCGGCTACGACACGGACACGACCGCGCTGGAGGACCTCGTCAACGGCAGGCTCGACGCGGTCATCACCTCGGTGACGACGGCCCAGGGCTACATCGATGCCGGCAACCCGGTGAAGATCGTGGGCGAACCCGTGTTCTACGAGCCGCTCTCGGTGGGCTTCGACAAGAGTGCGGACCCGTCGTCGGAGGGCCTCTACGAGGCGGTGGACGCGATCGTGGCGGAGATGCACGAGGACGGCACCCTCACCGAGATGTCAGAGCAGTGGTACGGCCTGGACCTCACCACCCAGCAGTGACGCACACCGATGGGTGACACCTGGGAGCGGATCCAGCTCGCGTCCGCGCGGGTGCCGTTCCGGCTGAAGGTCGCCGTGGTCTGGGCGGTGCTGTTCGCGCTGCTCGCGTTCTTCGGCAACGCCGCCGGCTTCGACACGCAGTGGATCCGGGACAACATCCGCTACATCCTCGGCGGGCTGCGCTACACGATGGTGATCGCCGTCAGCGGCATCGTGCTGGCCATCGTGCTGGCCCTGCTCGGCGCCCTGGCCCGCATCTCACGCAACCCGGTGGCGTACGGCCTCGCGGGGTTCTATGTCTCGTTCTTCCGCGGGACCCCGCTGATCGTGCAGATGTTCCTGCTGTACCTGGCGCTGCCGCCAGTGGGAAGGAACCTCGCCGCTGAGTACACCTGGCTGCCCGAGGGCTTCGACCAGGCCCTGATCCTCGAGGCGGCCACCGCGGGCACGCTGGCCCTGGGGCTCAACTACGGCGCCTACATGACCGAGATCTTCCGGGCCGGCATCCAGTCGGTGGCGGGTGGCCAGGGCGAGGCCGCCGACGCGCTCGGCATGACCTACGGCCAGAAGATGCGCAAGGTGGTGCTGCCCCAGGCGTTCCGCGTGATCATCCCGCCGACCGGCAACGAGTTCATCGCGATGATGAAGGACACCGCGCTGGTCTCGTTCCTGGGCGTCACCATCGCCAGCGCCGAGATCTTCCGCCGGGCCCAGCTGGTCGGCAAGTCCGACTTCAAGAACCTCGAGGCCTACGTCGCCGTGGCCCTCGTCTACTGGGGGCTCACAGTCCTGTTCACCTTCTTCCAGGCCCGCCTCGAGAAGCGGATCGGCCGCGGCTACGACCGCGCGCACGTCGCGCGGGCCATGCAGGCCGCGGGCGAGCAGGGCCAGCCACACGGCGGGGGAGGAATGCCGGGATGAGCTCCGACGTCGTGGTCCGCATCGACGGGCTGCACAAGAGCTTCGGCCACCTCGAGGTGGTCCGCGGTGTCGACATGGAGGTCCATCGCGGGGAGGTGGTCGTCATCTTCGGGCGTTCCGGCTCCGGCAAGTCCACGGTCCTGCGCTGCGTGAACTTCATCGAGGACCCGACCGAGGGCTCGATCGAGGTCTCCGGCATCCGGCTCGAGGGCGGGCACCGCACCCGGCGCAAGCGCGAGCAGATCCGTCAGCTCCGGCTGCGCGTGGGCATGGTCTTCCAGCAGTTCAACCTGTTCCCCAACATGACGGTGCTCGACAACGTCCTCTGCGCACCCCGCTGCGCGGGCGTGAGCACCGTCGAGGTCACGAAGCGCGCCAAGGACCTCCTCGACCGGGTCGGCCTGGCCGACAAGGCGGGGGAGCACCCGATCCGGCTCTCGGGCGGCCAGCAGCAGCGTGTCGCCATCGCCCGCGCCCTGGCCATGGAGCCGGACGTGATGCTCTTCGACGAGCCGACCTCGGCCCTCGACCCGGAGCTCACCGGTGAGGTGCTCTCGGTCATGAAGACGCTCTCCACCGAGCTGCACATGACGATGATGGTGGTCACCCACGAGATGGGCTTCGCGCGCGAGGTCGCCGACCGGATGGCGTTCTTCCACGAGGGCCGGATCCTCGAGGAGGGACCGCCCCAGCAGCTCATCGAGGCACCTGGTCATGCCGAGACGCGGGCCTTCCTCGACGCCGTCCTGTGAGGATGCCGACTCTCCGCGACCTCCGCCTCTCCTATATGTGACCTTGGGCCCTGCCCGGCAGGGGCCCGGTGGAGCAGCGTGGAACCGGGTCGGCCGGACCGTGGACAGTCCGCGGGTGGCTCCCGAGGGAGGTTCCATCCATGAAGGCGCTCGTCTACCACGGACCCGGGCAGAAGGCCTGGGAAGACGTTCCGGACCCGGCGATCCAGCACCCGACAGATGCCGTCGTGCGCATCGACACCACCACGATCTGCGGGACCGACCTGCACATCCTCAAGGGCGACGTCGCGGCCGTCACCGACGGACGCATCCTCGGCCACGAGGGCGTGGGGACGATCGTCGAGACCGGGTCGGCGGTGTCGACGTTCGAGGTCGGCGACCGCGTGATCATCTCCTGCATCAGCGCCTGCGGCGCGTGCTCGTACTGCCACCAGGGGCTCTACGCCCACTGCCAGGCCGACGAGGGCGCCCCGGGCATCGGCTGGATCTTCGGCCACCTCATCGATGGCACCCAGGCCGAGCTGGTGCGGGTCCCGTTCGCGGACAACTCGCTCTACAAGGTGCCCGAGGGCGTCTCCGACGACGCCGCCGTGATGCTCTCCGACATCCTGCCCACCGGCTTCGAGATCGGGGTCCGCTACGGCAGGGTCAAGCCCGGTGACGTGGTCGCCGTGGTCGGCGCCGGCCCGGTGGGCCTGGCCTCGATGATGACCGCCGGCCTGTACGGCGCCTCGCGGGTGATCGCGCTCGACCTCGACCCCAACCGGCTCGACCAGGCGCTCGGGTTCGGTGCCACGGACGCCGTGAACAGCGGCGACGCGGACTGGCTGGAGCAGGTCATGGCGATGACCGACGGCTTCGGCGTCGACGTGGCCATCGAGGCGGTCGGCATCCCGGACACGTTCACCGCCTGCACCAAGATGGTGCGTCCCGGCGGCACGGTGGCCAACGTGGGCGTGCACGGCAGGTCCGTCGACCTGGCCCTCCAGGACCTCTGGATCTCCGACATCGCGATCACGATGGGCCTGGTCAGCACGTCGACCACGCCGATGCTGCTCAAGCTCGTCGCCCAGCACAAGCTGGATGCCGAGAAGTTCGCCACCCACCACTTCTCGTTCGACCAGGTGCTGGAGGCCTACGAGACCTTCGGTGCCGCCGCGGACACCAAGGCGCTCAAGGTGGTCATCAAGCGCTGACTGGGCGGGCAGCCGTCCCGGTGGCCGGACCGTCCGCGTGCTGGTCCGGCCACCCTGTCGGGCGCTGGTAAGGTCACGGCTGTTCCGCATCCTTTAACCACCGTCCAGTGAGGCGGGGAAGGAGAACGGCTTTGCCCACGCCTGCACTGCGTCAATCATCGGCGGCGCTACTGGTCCTCGAGGACGGTCGCACCTTCCATGGCGAGAGCTACGGTGCCGAGGGCGAGACCTTCGGCGAGGCGGTCTTCAACACCGGCATGACCGGCTACCAGGAGACGCTCACCGACCCGTCGTACCACCGTCAGGTCGTGGTGATGACGGCCCCGCACATCGGCAACACGGGCGTCAACGACGAGGACGGCGAGTCCTCGAGGATCTGGGTGGCCGGCTACGTCGTCCGCGACCCGGCCCGGATGCCCAGCAGCTGGCGCTCGCGGCGCAGCCTCGACGACGAGCTGCAGGCGCAGGGCGTGGTCGGCATCTCCGGCATCGACACCCGGGCGCTGACCCGGCACCTGCGCGAGCGCGGTGCGATGCGGGTCGGGATCTCCTCGACCGAGACCGACCCGTTCGCGCTGCTCGAGCGGGTCCGCGGCCACGGCCAGATGGCCGGCGCGGAGCTGTCGGGCGAGGTCTCCACCCGGGAGGCCTACGTCGTCCCAGCGCTGCCTGGATCCTGGGGGGAGAAGCGGCTCACCGTCGCCGCCCTCGACCTCGGCATCAAGTCGATGACCCCGCACCGGATGGCCGAGCGCGGCATCGAGGTGCACGTGCTGCCCGCCACGGCGACCGTCGACGACGTGCGCGCGGTCGGCGCGGACGGGCTGTTCTACAGCAACGGCCCCGGTGACCCGGCCGCCACCACCTCGCAGGTCGAGCTGCTGCAGGGCGCGCTGGCCGAGGGGATCCCCTACTTCGGGATCTGCTTCGGCAACCAGCTGTTCGGCCGGGCGCTCGGGTTCGGCACCTACAAGCTCAAGTACGGCCACCGCGGCATCAACCAGCCCGTCATGGACCGCACCACCGGCAAGGTCGAGGTGACCGCTCACAACCACGGGTTCGCGGTCGACGCGCCGCTCGACGCGCCCACCGAGACGGCGTACGGCGTGGCGACGGTGAGCCACGTCTGCCTCAACGACGACGTGGTCGAGGGGCTCGAGCTCCGGGACGCCGAGGGGAAGCTCACGGCGTTCTCGGTCCAGTACCACCCCGAGGCCGCCGCCGGGCCGCACGACGCGGCGTACCTCTTCGACCGGTTCGTCGAGCTGATGCAGAGCTTCCGGGGTTTCGAGACAGGCGCTAGCGCGCCTTCCTCAACCACCGGGAGCCCACCGGGTTTCGAGACAGGCGCTAGCGCGCCTTCCTCAACCACCGGGAGCCCACCGGGTTTCGAGACAGGCGCTAGCGCGCCTTCCTCAACCACCGGGAGCCCACCGGGTTTCGAGACAGGCGCCGGAGCGCGCCTTCCTCAACCACCGGGAGCCCACCGGGTTTCGAGACAGGCGCCGGAGCGCCTCGCACCTCAGCCACCGGAACGGAGACCGTCTGATGCCGAAGCGCGACGACATCAAGTCCGTGCTGGTGATCGGCTCGGGGCCGATCATCATCGGCCAGGCCTGCGAGTTCGACTACTCCGGCACCCAGGCCTGCCGCGTCCTGATGGCCGAGGGCATCAGGGTGGTCCTGGTCAACTCCAACCCCGCGACGATCATGACCGACCCCGAGTTCGCCGACGCGACCTACATCGAGCCGATCACCGCCGAGTTCGTCGAGAAGGTGATCGAGAAGGAGCGTCCCGACGCGCTGCTCGCCACCCTCGGCGGGCAGACCGCGCTGAACACCGCGATGGACCTCGACGCCGCCGGCGTCCTGGAGAAGTACGGCGTGGAGCTGATCGGCGCCTCGATCGAGGCGATCGACCGCGGCGAGAACCGGCAGGTCTTCAAGAAGATCGTCGAGGACCTCGGTGGCGAGGTGGCACGCAGCGCGATCTGCCACTCGATGGACGACTGCCTCGCGGCCGCCGAGGAGCTCGGCTACCCCGTGGTCGTCCGGCCGAGCTTCACCATGGGGGGCACCGGCTCCGGCATGGCCCACGACGAGCGCGATCTGCGCCGGATCGCCGGCGCCGGTCTGCAGGCCAGCCCGACCACCGAGGTGCTCCTCGAGGAGTCGATCCTCGGCTGGAAGGAGTACGAGCTCGAGGTCATGCGCGACACCAAGGACAACGTGGTGATCGTGTGCTCGATCGAGAACCTCGACCCGATGGGCGTGCACACCGGCGACTCGATCACTGTCGCGCCGGCGATGACGCTCACCGACCGCGAGTACCAAGCCATGCGCGACCTCTCCATCGGCATCATCCGGTCGGTCGGGGTGGACACCGGCGGCTGCAACATCCAGTTCGCGGTGAACCCGCGCGACGGCCGGCTGATCGTCATCGAGATGAACCCGCGGGTGTCCCGGTCGAGCGCGCTCGCGTCGAAGGCGACCGGCTTCCCGATCGCCAAGATCGCGGCCAAGGTCGCGATCGGCTACACCCTCGACGAGATCCCCAACGACATCACGACCCGGGAAGATGGGCAGAGCACCCCGGCCGCGTTCGAGCCGACGCTCGACTACGTCGTGGTGAAGGTGCCGCGGTTCGCCTTCGAGAAGTTCCCCGCGGCCGACCAGGAGCTGACCACGCACATGAAGTCGGTCGGCGAGGCGATGGCGATCGGCCGCAACTTCACCGAGGCGCTGCAGAAGGCGCTCC
Organism: uncultured Actinomycetota bacterium; assembly: GCA_963798045.1. Taxonomy (GTDB): domain Bacteria; phylum Actinomycetota; class Actinomycetes; order Propionibacteriales; family Nocardioidaceae; genus Nocardioides. Next base: position 27,739 of record CAWCSB010000031.1, on the reverse strand, counting down.
GCTCGCTGGAGAAGGCCGACGCCGTCTTCGACTGGCACCAGGAGTGGGTCGACCTCGACAAGCAGGCGCTGCTCGAGGAGATCAGGGTCCCGCACGACGGCCGGCTCAAGAAGGTGATGGACGCGCTGCGGGCCGGCGCCACCGCGGACGAGATCTTCGAGGCCACCCACATCGACCCGTGGTTCGTCGACCAGCTGCTGCTGATCAACGAGATCGCGGGAGAGGTGACGGGCGCCGCGGAGCTGAGTCCAGCGATCCTGCGCAAGGCCAAGCGGCACGGCTTCTCCGACGCCCAGATCGGCAAGATCCGCGGGATGACCGCCGACGTGGTCCGGGGCGTCCGGCACGCGCTCGGCATCCGGCCGGTGTTCAAGACCGTCGACACCTGCGCGGCCGAGTTCGCCGCCGCGACGCCCTACCACTACTCGTCGTACGACGACGAGACGGAGGTGCAGCCCCGCGAGAAGCCGGCGGTGATCATCCTCGGCTCCGGGCCCAACCGGATCGGGCAGGGCATCGAGTTCGACTACTCCTGCGTGCACGCGTCGATGGCGCTCTCCGACGCCGGCTACGAGACCGTGATGGTCAACTGCAACCCCGAGACCGTCTCGACCGACTACGACACCTCCGATCGGCTCTACTTCGAGCCGCTGACCCTCGAGGACGTGCTCGAGATCGTGCACGCCGAGGAGCTGGCCGGCCCGATCGCGGGCGTGATCTGCCAGCTCGGCGGCCAGACGCCGCTCGGCCTCGCGCAGGGCCTCGAGGACAACGGCGTGCCGATCGTCGGCACCTCGCCCGGGGCGATCCACCTCGCCGAGGAGCGGGGCGCCTTCGGTCGGGTGCTCGCCGAGGCCGGGCTGCCCGCGCCCAAGCACGGCCTGGCCACGTCGTTCGCCGAGGCTCGGAAGATCGCCGCCGAGATCGGCTACCCGGTGCTGGTCCGGCCGTCGTACGTCCTGGGCGGGCGCGGCATGGAGATCGTGTACGGCGACGACGCGCTCGAGGGTTACATCACCCGGGCGACCCAGGTCAGCCCCGAGCACCCGGTGCTGGTCGACCGGTTCATCGACGACGCGGTCGAGATCGACGTGGACGCGCTCTACGACGGCGAGGAGCTGTTCCTCGGTGGCGTCATGGAGCACATCGAGGAGGCCGGCATCCACTCGGGTGACTCCTCGTGCGCCCTGCCGCCGATCACCCTCGGCGAGTCGGAGATCCAGCGCATCCGCGAGGCGACCGAGGCGATCGCGCGCGGCGTCGGCGTCCGCGGGCTGCTCAACATCCAGTACGCCCTCGGCGCGGACATCCTCTACGTGCTCGAGGCCAACCCACGGGCGTCGCGGACGGTGCCGTTCGTCTCCAAGGCGACCGCGACCCCGCTGGCGAAGGCGGCCGCGCGGATCATGCTCGGCGAGACCATCGCCGGGCTGCGCGCCTCTGGTCTGCTGCCCGCGACCGGCGACGGTGGCACGCTGCCGCCGAACCAGCCGATCGCGGTCAAGGAGGCCGTGATGCCGTTCAACCGGTTCCGCACCCCCGACGGCCAGCAGGTCGACACCGTGCTGGGGCCGGAGATGAAGTCGACCGGTGAGGTGATGGGGCTCGACGCCAACTTCGGCCAGGCCTTCGCCAAGTCCCAGGCGGCGGCGTACGGCTCGCTCCCGCTGCCGGTCCAGAACGACCGGGCGGGCCGGGTCTTCGTCTCGATGGCCAACCGGGACAAGCGCACGATGATCTTCCCGATCAAGGTGCTGGCCGACATGGGCTTCGAGATCCTCGCGACGCAGGGCACCGCCGAGGCGCTGCGGCGCAACGGCGTCGAGGCGACCATCGTGCGCAAGCACTTCGAGGGCCCGGGGGAGGGTGACCAGCGGACCACCGTCCAGATGATCCTCGACGGTGACATCGACCTGGTCGTCAACACCCCGCACGGCTCGACGGGCGGCGGCTCGGCCCGCATCGACGGCTACGAGATCCGCACGGCGGCGGTGATGGCGAACATCCCGTGCATCACCACGGTCCAGGGGCTCGGCGCCGCGGTGCAGGGGATCGAGGCGACCATCCGCGGCTCGATCGGGGTCCGATCGCTCCAGGACTGGTTTGGGTGAGCCTTTACTCCTTCGCCTTCGACCACGGCTTCAGCCGGATCGACCCGGAGCGGGCGCACCGCATCGGCTTCCGAGCGGTCCGGGTCGCCCGGCCGGTGCTGGCGCGACGGCGTACGCCCGGCCGCCCGGTGACCGCCATGGGGCTGACCTTCCCCAACGTGCTCGGGCTGGCCGCCGGATTCGACAAGAACGCCGTCGGCATCGACGCGCTCGCGGCGCTGGGCTTCGGCCACGTCGAGGTCGGCACGGTCACTGGGGAGCCGCAGCCGGGCAACGAGAAGCCCCGGCTGTTCCGGCTGTCCGCGGACCGGGCCGTCGTGAACCGGATGGGTTTCAACAACGACGGTGCCGAGGCGGTCGCCGCCCGGCTCGCAGCGCGAGGTCGCCGCTCTGTTGCTGATGGCGGCCCGGTCCTCGGCGTCAACATCGGGAAGTCGAAGGTTGTGCCGGAGGACGAGGCGGTGCGCGACTACGAGAAGTCGGCGCGGCTGCTCGCTCCGCACGCCGACTACCTGGTCGTGAACGTGAGCTCACCCAACACGCCCGGGCTGCGCGACCTGCAGGCCGTCGAGAAGCTCGAGCCGATCCTCCGTGCGGTGCGCGGGGTCGCGGGCGACGTCCCTCTGCTGGTGAAGATCGCGCCAGACCTCGCCGACCACGACGTGCTGGCCGTGGCCGACCTGGCCACGGCCATCCACCTCGACGGGATCATCGCGACGAACACCACCATCTCCCGCGACGGCCTCGCCTCCACCCCGGAGCAGGTCGGGGCCGCCGGAGTCGGGGGTCTGTCCGGCCGGCCGTTGAACGAACGTTCTCTCAACGTGGTGCGCCTGCTTTCCCTCTCCGCGACCGGGTGGGCGCCGGCCTCACCCTCATCAGCGTGGGCGGCATCACGACAGCCGAGGACGCGCGCGCCCGCCTCGAGGCGGGCGCCGACCTGCTGCAGGGCTACACGGCGTTCATCTACGAGGGGCCGGGCTGGCCCCGACGGCTCATCAAGGGACTGCAGTGACCTTCGGAGCTCGCCTCGACACGGCCATCGCAGAACGCGGCCCCTTCTGTGTCGGAATCGACCCACACGCCGCGCTGCTAGAGGAGTGGGGACTGGGGGACGACGTCGGAGGCCTGGAGTTCTTCGCACTGCGCGTGGTCGAGGCGGTTGCTCCGCACGTCTCCGTGGTCAAGCCCCAGTCGGCCTTCTACGAGCGCTTCGGCAGTCGGGGTATCGCTGTGCTCGAGCGCGTGATCGCCGAATCGCGTGCGGCCGGGGCCCTGGTCCTGCTCGACGTCAAGCGAGGCGACATCGGGTCGACCAGCCAGGCGTACGCAGACGCCTACCTCGATCCCACCTCCCCACTCGCCGCGGACGCGATCACGGTCAGTCCGTTCCTCGGATTCGGGTCGCTGGACCCGTTCATCGACACGGCGCGACGACACGACGCCGGCGTGTTCGTGCTCGCGCTCACGTCCAACAAGGAAGGGCCGGAGGTCCAGCACGCGTACTCGGTCGACGGTGGCACCGTCGCCGGGACGATGCTCGACCACCTGCGCCGCCTCAACGCGGACGCGACGCCACTCGGCTCCTTCGGCGCCGTGGTCGGTGCGACGATCGGGGCCACGGACGAAGACCTGGCCTTCAACGGGCCCATCCTCGCGCCGGGCTTCGGTGCTCAGGGCGGCACGATCGCCGACGTACGCCGGCTCTTCGGTTCGGTCGCCGCCGTTCTCCCCAGCTCGTCCCGCGAGGTGCTCCGACTCGGCCCCGGCCCGGACCCGATGCGGGACTTCGTCCTGCGGACCAACCACGAACTTCGTTCATGAGAGGGGCGCTAGCGCTCCTGGTCGCCGCGCTCCTCATGACCGGCTGCGCGGACCAGCAGGAGAAGTACTGCGACGCCGTCGAGGACCACCAGCAGGAGCTCGGTGAGACGCTCGGGGACGGGGCGCCGGACGCGCTGCTCAAGGCGTTGCCGATCTTCGAGGACCTCGCCGACCAGGCGCCCGAGGATCTGCGCGACGAGTGGAAGACGGTCATCGACGCGATCGAGGGCCTGCAGCAGGCGCTGGAGGACGCCGGGGTCGACCCCGCGACGTACGACCGCGACCACCCACCCGAGGGCCTGAGCCAGGACGACAAGGACGCGATCGACGTCGCGGCCAGCCAGCTGACCAGCGACCAGACAGTCACGGCGTTCAGCGCCGTCGACCAGCAGGCCAAGGACGTCTGCGGGACGCCACTGCAGATCGGATGACCACTGTGGGAAGGGCCACGCGCCTCACGCCCGGCGTCGATTGCCGCGCGTGCACGTACGTGACTATGTTGAGCCCCACGCTCCCTCCCAACCCGTAGCACTAAAGGACCCCGGACCGTGGCTCTGCCCCCGCTCACTCCCGAACAGCGCAAGGCGGCCCTCGAGAAGGCCGCGGCATCTCGACGGGAACGCGCCGAAGTAAAGAATCGGCTCAAGAACGCCGGCGCCTCGATCTCCGACGTTCTGGCCCAGGGCCAGGAGAACGAGGTCATCGGCAAGATGCGCGTCGTCGACCTGCTGCAGTCGATGCCCGGCCTCGGCAAGGTCCGCGCCAGGCAGACCATGGAGCGGCTCGGGATCGCCGAGAGCCGCCGGGTCCGCGGACTCGGCACCAAGCAGGTCGCCGCACTTCAAAAGGAGTTCGGTGCCTGACCCGACGCTGGTTGAGGAGGGCGCTCTGCGCCCGTCTCGAAACCCGGTGCGATGACGCTGGGACTTCACCACCCACCAGGGTCGTCGGGCCAGTCGCCGGGGTGTCGAGACGGTTGCTGCGCAACCTCCTCAACCACCGGTCTTCGATGACTGAGCCCGAGCGCAACCGCCGTCTCGTCGTCCTTGCCGGCCCGACCGCCGTGGGCAAGGGCAGCGTCGCGGCCGACATCCGCGAGCACCACCCGGAGGTCTGGATCTCGGTCTCCGCCACGACCCGGGCGGCGCGGCCGGGTGAGCTGAACGGCGTGCACTACTGGTTCGTCTCCGAGGACGAGTTCGACCGCATGATCGCCGAGGACGATCTCCTCGAGTGGGCGGTCGTCCACGGCCGCAACCGCTACGGCACCCCCCGCCAGCCGGTCGACCTGGCGCTGGCCTCCGGGCGGCCCGCGATGCTCGAGATCGACCTCCAGGGGGCCCGGCAGGTGCGGGAGACGATGCCGGAGGCGCTGTTCGTGTTCCTGGAGCCCCCGTCGTGGGAGGAGCTGGTCCGCCGACTGGTCGGGCGAGGCACCGAGGACGAGGCCGAGAGGGACCGGCGGCTGGCCACCGCGCGCGAGGAACTGGCCGCCCAGACGGAGTTCGACGTGAGCATCGTCAACCGGGAAGTTCACGCTGCTGCGGAGGAGTTGGTAGCCTTGATGGAGCTGGGTCCCGACGAGTGACACTCGTGTGACTCAGCGACGACCGTCCACCGACTGGTCGACCATCGAACCCAACGCCAGCGAGGCTCACGCGTGTCTGCACCTCCCATCGATGCCGAGGGTGTCACCAACCCTTCGATCGACGACCTGCTCACCAAGACGGACAGCAAGTACAAGCTGGTCCTCTACAGCGCCAAGCGCGCCCGGCAGATCAACGCCTACTACTCCCAGCTCGGCGAGGGCCTGCTGGAGTACGTCGGCCCGCTCGTGGACACCCACGTCCAGGAGAAGCCGCTCTCGATCGCGCTCCGCGAGATCAACGACGACCTGCTGACCTGCGAGGACATCGACCCGGCCGAGCTGGCTGCCGAGGAGGCCGCGGCCAAGGCCGCCGCCGCCGACGCGAGCGACTCCTAGGCCAGGAGTCCCGCTGAGCAGCGTCGTCCTCGGGGTCTCCGGAGGCATCGCGGCCTACAAGGCCGCGGAGCTGCTGCGGCGATTCACCGAGGCCGGCCACGACGTCACCGTCGTACCCACCTCTGCTGCCCTGCAGTTCGTGGGCGCGCCCACCTGGGCGGCGCTGTCCGGCAAGCCGGTGTCGACCGAGGTCTGGGCCGACGTCCACGAGGTGCCGCACGTCCGGATCGGCCAGTCCGCCGACCTGGTCGTGGTGGCCCCTGCCACCGCGGACGTGCTCGCCAGGGCCGCGCACGGCCTGGCCGACGACCTGCTCACCAACACCCTGCTCACCGCCCGCTGCCCGGTCGTGTTCGCGCCAGCGATGCACACCGAGATGTGGGAGCACCCAGCCACGCAGGCGAACGTCGCGACGCTGCGTGAGCGGGGCTGCCTGGTCATCGAGCCCGCCGAGGGCCGGCTCACCGGCGTCGACTCCGGCAAGGGACGGCTGCCCGAGCCCGTCGAGATCTACGACGTGTGCGTCGACGTGCTCGCGCGCGGCATCGGGACGCTGGACCTTGGCGGCCGCCAGGTGGTGGTGTCGGCCGGCGGCACCCGCGAGTACCTCGACCCGGTCCGCTTCCTCGGCAACCGCTCCTCGGGGCTGCAGGGCTACGCGCTGGCCCGCGCCGCCGCCTCACGTGGGGCCGAGGTCACCCTGGTCGCCGCGAACACCGCGCTGCCGGACCCCGCCGGCGTCAAGGTGGTCAGGGTCGAGACCACCGAGCAGCTCCGCACCGAGGTCCTGGCCGCCGCGGGCTCCGCCGACGCCGTCGTCATGGCCGCGGCGCCGGCCGACTTCCGGCCCACGTCGGTGAGCGAGGCCAAGATCAAGAAGTCCGACGACGGCTCGGCGCCGCCGCTGGAGCTGACCCAGAACCCTGACATCCTTCACGAGCTCAGCACCACCCGGCCACGCGCGGGCGCCGTGATCGTCGGCTTCGCCGCCGAGACCGGCGATGCCACCGGCACGATCCTCGAGCTGGGCCGGGCCAAGCTGGCCCGCAAGGGCTGCGACCTCCTCGTCGTCAACGACGTCAGCGGCGGAGGAGTCTTCGGAAGCGCCGAGAACGAAGCCGTGATCCTCGGCGCCGACGGCTCGGCGACCGAGGTCCCGCGCGGCTCCAAGACCGCCCTGGCCCACGTCATTTGGGACGAAGTGGTTGCCAGGCTGCAGGATTGACCATGCACGAGGACTCGGTGGCGTGACGCCGCCCGGAATCGAGCGTTGAGACAGCGATCCCGCCCTGCGAGACACCTTCTAGGGTGGGGCCGCCTTCAGGAACGAACCAGGAGAAACGCCGTGCCAGGACGTCTGTTCACCTCGGAGTCGGTGACCGAGGGTCACCCCGACAAGATCGCCGACCAGATCAGTGACTCGATCCTCGACGAGATGCTGCGCAACGACCCGCACAGCCGGGTCGCGGTCGAGACCCTGCTCACGACGGGCCTGGTCGTCGTGGCGGGCGAGGTGACCACGCACGGCTACGTCGACGTCAAGGACGTCGTCCGCAAGCGGATCATCGACATCGGCTACGACTCGTCCCTCAAGGGGTTCGACGGCCACTCGTGCGGCGTCATGGTCGCCATCGGCGGCCAGTCCGGCGACATCGCCCAGGGCGTGGACAGCGGCCACGAGGCCCGCACCGGCTCGGTGGACGCGATGGACAAGCAGGGCGCCGGCGACCAGGGACTGATGTTCGGCTACGCCTGTGACGACACCGACGTGCTCATGCCGCTGCCGATCGTGATCGCCCAGCGCCTCGCCGAGCGGCTCACCGCGGTGCGCAAGGACGGCACGCTGCCCTACCTGCGCCCGGACGGGAAGACCCAGGTCACCGTCGAGTACGACGAGGACAACCGCCCGGTCCGTGTCGACACGGTCGTGCTCTCATCGCAGCACGACGAGGACACCGACCTCGCGACGCTGGAGAGCGACGTCAAGAAGCAGGTCATCGACCCGGTCCTCGAGACCTTCGACCTGCCGTCGGAGGGCTACCGGCTGCTGGTCAACCCCACCGGCCGCTTCGTGGTCGGCGGTCCCATGGGCGACGCCGGCCTGACCGGACGCAAGATCATCGTCGACACCTATGGCGGCATGGCGCGCCACGGCGGCGGCGCGTTCTCGGGCAAGGACCCGTCCAAGGTGGACCGCTCGGCGGCCTACGCGATGCGCTGGGTGGCCAAGAACGTCGTGGCCGCAGGACTCGCCCGACGCTGCGAGGTCCAGGTCGCCTACGCGATCGGCAAGGCCCAGCCGGTGGGAGTGTTCGTCGAGACCTTCGGCACCGGCACCGCCTCCGACGAGGCGATCCAGCAGGCTGTCCTCAAGGTCTTCGACCTGCGCCCGGCCGCGATCATCCAGGACCTCGACCTGCTCCGTCCGATCTACGCCAAGACGGCGGCGTACGGCCACTTCGGCCGCGAGCTGCCGGAGTTCACGTGGGAGCGGACCGACCGCGCCGAGGCGCTCAAGGCGGCCGTCGCCGGCTGACGGCGACCCCGACGCGAGGCCGGGGGACGGTGCCCGTCCCGCCGGCCGATCGGTGGTTTCGGGGCAGTTGCCAAGTTGCCCCTTCCCACCCGGCTCCCTCAGGCATAGGTTCAAGCGACTCGGACCCACCATCCTCGGGAGTTGTCTTGAAGCGTATTCCTCGTTTGCTGTTGTCGGTGGCCGCCTCGGCGGCGCTCGCCGGCGGCACGCTAGCCGTCACTGGATCACCAGGCACGGCCGCGGCCGATGCCCAGACGACCGCCTCGTCGCACCTGGCGGCCGACGCGTCAGGGGAGCTGACCTACCGATCCGCTGGCGGTGTCTACGACTTCGTCGGCGTGCCTGCCGGCGTCACCGTCGACGACCCCGGCGTCTCTTCCTCGACCAGCGTCACCGACGCGGCCGCCGCCCACCTCGCGCGGTACGGCGCGGCGTTCGGCAGCACGCAGGCCGGCAGCACCTTCACGCGCACCGCCTCCACCGAGACGGCGACCGGCGACGTGGTGCGCTACCAGCAGCGCGTCGGCGGCGTCCCCGTCCTGGGTGGCGACCTCGTGATCACCATGAGGTCCGACCGAGAGCTCTCCTCGATCCTCGCGCGCACGTCGCCGGCCACGAAGGTCGCCGAAGCCACGGTGACAGAGCCTGCCGCCACGGCCGAGGCGACGGCCGCCTTCGTCAAGGCGGCCGGCAAGGGTGGCGCCCCGACCGTGCGGTCCGACGGCCGCTGGGTGCTCGACGCGGGTCTGGTCGGTGGCGACGCTGCCCTCAGTGCTCGCACCGTGTGGCGCTTCGAGGTCACCCGAGGCGCGGCGGAACGCCGGATGATCCTCGTCGACGACCGCACCGGTGGGGTTCTGATGAACGCCGACCTGATCCAGCACGCGCTCAACCGCGTCGTGTGCGACAACAACAACGTCCTCCGGGATCCGAACGCCGCCGACCCGCGGCCGTGCGTCACTGCCACCCCGCCCACCCGTGTCGAGGGTGGTCCCGCGACCGGGATCGCGGACGTCGACGTCGCCTACGACCTCGCCGGTGCCGTGTCGGCCACCTACACCGCCCTGGGCGTGGACCTCACCACGCTGATCGGCCGGGACATCGGCGGCGGCACCAAGGCGCTGGCCCAGACGGTCCGGCTGTGCTTCACCGGATTCACCTGCCCCTACGGCAACGCGTTCTGGAACGGCATCCAGATGTACTACGGCCAGGGCTTCGCGAGCGCGGATGACGTGGTCGGGCACGAGATGACCCACGGCGTCACCGAGCGCAACTCCAACCTCATGTACTGGGGCCAGTCGGGCGCGATGAACGAGTCGATCTCCGACATCATGGGCGAGATCGTCGATCACCAGAACGTGACCCCGGCCGACGTCCCGGCCACCGAGTGGGCCATCGGTGAGGACGTACCGGGCTTCCCCACCGGGCTGCGGAACATCCAGGACCCGACCCTCAAGGGTGACCCGGACCGCACCGGAAGCGCGCTGTATGTGCAGGAGGGGCTGGGCTACCCGGACAACGACGGAGTGCACTCCAACTCCGGCGTGGGCAACAAGACGTTCTACCTGGCCTCACAGGGCGGCACCTTCAACGGGGAGACGATCGCCGGCATCGACGCGGGCGACCCGACGCTGACCAAGTCCGCCAAGCTGTGGCTGCTCGTCGACCAGACACTGGCGTCGGGCAGCGACTACGCCGACCTGGGGGTGGTGCTCGACCAGAGCTGCCAGGCCCTGCTCACGGCCGGTACGCACGGGTTCACCGCGGCCAACTGCACCGCGGTGCACCAGGCCGGACTGGCGACCGAGCTGGCGGAGACACCGGTGAACAACCCGCAGCCCGCCGACGCCCCGGCGACCTGCTCAGGCGGCGCCACCAAGGTGGAGCTGTTCAACAGCGAGACCGGAACGCCGGCGACCAAGTTCGTCGCCAACCCGATCTGGTCGCGCAACGGCGTGCCCGGCTATGGCCAGATCGCGCACACGGCTCCGGATGCGTGGGGTGGCGACAACATCACCACGGCGGGTGCCAATGCGCTGGTCGCAGCCACCGGGATCGCGCTCCCTGCCGGCCAGGCGTCGTACCTGCACTTCCAGCAGTGGCGGCTGCTCGAGTACGGCAGCTCGGCGGCCAACAACTACGACGCGGGCACGGTCGAGGTCGACAACACCGGTGACGCAAGTCCGCCGGTCGACGCCGCGCCGCTCCCGTGGATCAACGGTCCGGAGCACACGATCCCCGCCGGGTTCGGCAACCCGGCCGCGGGTCGTGTCGGGTTCGGCCGGGACAGCAGGGGCTACATCGCCAGCCGGCTCGACCTGTCGTCGTTCGCCGGCACCACGATCAAGCCACAGTTCACCTTGAACTCCGACTCCTCGAGCTCCGAGCTGGGCTGGTGGCTCGACGACATCCAGGTCTACACCTGCGTGGCGGGTCCGCCCATCACGAACAACACCCTGCCGTCGATCACGGGTACTCCCAAGATGGGGCAGACGCTCACCGCGGATCCCGGCACCTGGTCGGAGACCGGCGCGTCCTACGCGTACCAGTGGCTGCGCGGTGCCAGCGACATTCCCGGAGCGACGTCGTCGACGTACCAGCCGGTCGCCGCTGATGTCGGGTCGCCGCTCGCCGTGCGCGTCACTGCGTCGAAGAGCGGCTTCTCAGACGGGGTCGCCACGAGTCTCCCGACGGCAGCGGTCCAGGGCGTGATGACGCCGGGCACGCCCACCATCGTGGGCACAGCCGTGGTCGGGTCGACGCTGACGGCCTTGCCGGGCACGTGGGTGCCGGCCGATGCCGCCTTCGCCTACGCCTGGAAGGCGGGCGGGACAGCCATCCCGGGGGCGACCTCGTCGACCTACCAGGCCACGGCCTCTGATGTCGGCAAGCAGCTCACCGTGACGGTGACCGGCACCAAGGCGAACTGGGACCCGGGCACCGCCACCAGCGGACCCACTGCGGCTGTGGCCCCGGGCGCCCAGCCGGTGGTCGTGGCCGGTTCCCCGACGATCAAGGGCAAGGCCGTGGTCGGGAAGAAGCTGACCGCGGTCCCCGGCACCTGGGGTCCGGCACCGGTCACGCTGACCTACCAGTGGCTGCGCAACGGTGTCCCGATCAAGGGTGCCACCGGCTCGAAGTACAAGCTGAAGGGCAAGGACAAGGGCAAGAGGATCTCGGTGCAGGTGACCGGCGCCAAGGCCGGCTACACCTCGACGAGTGCCACCTCGCCCAAGACCAAGAAGGTCAAGAAGAAGAAGAAGAAGCCCAACCACCGCGTGGTCGCCATGGCGGGCCGGCTCGAGTAGCTGCCCGGCCCGGGGGTGGTGACTGGTATTCATGTCGCCGTGCCCGGGACCAGCGAGGTTGACGAGCCCCGGGAGCAGGACGCACTGCTCCCGGGGCTCGTGCGCGCCCGGGTCCGCCCGACCAGGAAGACCGCAGCGGCGGCCGAGCCGGTGGCCGACGTCGACCCGGTGGCGCGGGTGCTGGTCGACGTCCCGCTGGCACACCTCGACCGCGCGTTCGACTACGCCGTGCCGGAGTCGATGGCCGAGGCGGCGCGGCCCGGGGTGCGGGTCAAGGTGCGGTTCGCCGGGCGCGACGTCGACGGCTTCGTGCTCGAGCGGGTGGCTGGGACCGACCATGAAGGGTCACTGACGCCGCTGCGGCGGGTGGTCAGTGCCGAGCCCGTGCTGTCGCCGCAGGTGGCCGCGTTGGCCGGGGAGCTGGCCGAGCGCTACGCCGGCACCCGCTCCGACGTGCTGCGGCTGGCCGTGCCCGGCCGGCACGCGGCCACGGAGAAGAACGACTCCCCGGCTCCGGTGCCGCCACCGGCCTACGACTCCGGAGCGGCCGAGGCCGCCTGGGCTGCCCACACGCCCGCGCCCGCGTTCCTCGCCCACCTGGCCGGTGGCGGGTCGCCGCGGGCGGTCTGGAGCGCGGCGCCCGGCACCGACTGGCCGACGCTCGCCGCGCACGCCGTCGCGGCTACGGTCGCGGGCGGCCGGGGCGCCCTGGTCGTCGTGCCCGACGGCAAGGACGTCGCGCGGGTCGACGCCGCGCTCACCGCTGTCCTCGGCGCCGACCAGCACGTCGTGCTCACCGCGGACGCGGGTCCCGCGAAGCGCTACCGCGACTTCCTCGCCGTCGCGCGCGGTCGTCGCCGGGTCGTGGTCGGCACCCGCGCCGCGGCGTTCGCGCCGATCGCAGGGCTCGGCCTGGTGCTGATCTGGGACGACGGCGACGACCTGCATGCTGAGCCGCGGGCGCCGTACCCGCACGCCCGCGAGACCCTGCTGCTGCGTGCGGAGCGCGAGGGGGCGGCCGCGTTGGTGGGTGGCTTCTCGATGAGCGTCGAGGCCGAGCAGCTGGTCCGCTCGGGCTGGGCGCACCTGCTGGCCGCCACCCGGGAGGAGCTGCGGGCCCGGGTCACCGTCTCGGTCGCGGGCGCCGACGAGCACGCGCTGGCCAGGGATCCCCTCGCTCGGGCGACCCGGATGCCGACCGAGGTGCACCACGCGATCCGCGACGCGCTCTCGACCGGACCGGTGCTGGTGCAGACCCCCCGCACCGGCTACGCCGCCGCCCTCGCCTGCGAGCGCTGCCGCACCGCGGCTCGCTGCCGGGTCTGCACCGGCCCGCTCGCGCTCGGCTCGGCCACCGCGCCACCGACGTGCCGGTGGTGCGGTGCCGCCGACGAGGCCTGGGCCTGCCCCGAGTGCGGCCACCGCGGACTGCGGGCACCGGTCGTGGGGGAGGCCCGCACGGCGGAGGAGCTGGGCCGGACCTTCGCCGGCACCGTGGTGCGCACCTCGGGTGGTGACCGGGTGCTCGCCGCGGTCGATGACGAGCCGGCCATCGTCGTGGCCACCCCGGGCGCGGAGCCGGTGGCCGCTGGTGGCTACGCCGCCGTCGTCCTGCTGGACACCTGGCTGGTGCTCGGCCTGGCCCATCTGCGGGTGGAGGAGGAGGCGCTGCGGCGCTGGGCCAACGCCGTCGGCCTGGTCCGCCCCGGCGGCCGGGCGGTCGTCGTCGGCGACCCCGGGCACCCCGCGATCCAGGCGCTGGTCCGCTGGGACGCGGCCGGCTTCGCGGCCCGCGAGGCCGCCCAGCGTCGCGAGGCGCACCTTCCGCCCGCCTCACGGCTCGCGACCATCACCGGCGAGCCCGGTGCCGTCGACGACGCGGTGACGCTGCTCGCACCGCCCGACGGGTTCGAGCTGCTCGGCCCGGTGCCGTACGGTCCCGACGGCGAGTCGCGCGCCGTCCTGAGGGTGCCCCGCAACCGCGGCCTCGACCTCTCCCGTGCGCTCGGCGAGGTGCAGCGGGTCCGCTCGGCCCGCAAGCTCGACGCCGTCCGCATCCAGGTCGACCCACCGACCCTGTAGCTCTCCACCGCGATTCGTCTGAGACCGCGAGCCTGAGATCCCCGGCCGGACCGCAGACGAATCGGGCGGCTCGTAGACTCGCCGCCGTGATTCAGCCCATCCGTCTCTTCGGCGACCCCGTCCTGCGCCAGCGCGCGGTCGAGGTGGTCGACTTCGACAAGGAGCTGCGCAAGCTCGTCGAGGACCTCACCGACACGATGCTCGATGCGCCGGGTGCCGGGCTCGCGGCGCCACAGCTCGGCGTCGGGCTGCGGGTGTTCACGTGGCACGTCGAGGAGGAGGTCGGCCACCTGGTCAACCCCGTCCTCGAACTGTCCGCGGAGGAGCAGTTCGGGCCCGAGGGCTGTCTGTCGATCCCCGAGCTCACCTTCGACTGCCGGCGCGCGCTGTCGGTCGTCGCGAAGGGTTTCGACATGCACGGCGAGCCGGTGACGATCGAGGGCTCCGAGCTGCTCGCGCGCGCCCTCCAGCACGAGACAGACCATCTCGACGGCGTGCTCTTCATCGACCGGCTCGACGACGAGACCCGCCGGGCCGCCAAGAAGGCGATCCGGGAGGCAGAGTGGTTCGGGCTCGAGGCACCGACGGTGAAGGTCTCGCCGCACCCGACCGGCGGGCTCGGCCTGTGATCGAGCACCGGTGAGGCTGGTCTTCGCCGGTACGCCGGACGTGGCGCTGCCGAGCCTCCGGGCGATCGCCGACTCCAGCCACGAGCTCGTGGGAGTGGTGACCCGGCCGGACGCGCCGGCCGGCCGCGGGCGCAGGCTCACGCCGAGCCCGGTGGCGCAGCTGGCCGACGAGCTCGGTGTGCCCGTCCTCAAGCCCGACCACCCGCGCGACCCGGAGTTCCAGGCCACGCTGCGCGACCTGCGGCCGGACTGCTGTCCGGTGGTCGCCTACGGCGCCCTGCTCCCGCAGAGCGCCCTGGACATCCCCGAGCACGGGTGGGTCAACCTGCACTTCTCGTGCCTGCCCGCCTGGCGCGGGGCGGCGCCCGTGCAGCACTCGGTGTGGGCCGGTGACGAGGTGACCGGGGCGACCACGTTCCGGATCGTCAAGGCGATGGACGCCGGGCCGACGTTCGGGGTGATGACCGAGCGGGTCCGCGACAGCGACACCGCCGGTGACCTCCTGGCCCGGCTCGCTGAGGGCGGGTCCGGGCTGCTCGTCGTCACGCTCGACGGCATCGAGGATGGCAGCCTGGAGGCGCGGCCACAGCCCGCCGAGGGCGTCAGCTACGCGCCCAAGATCACCGTCGAGGACGCGCAGGTGGACTGGTCCGAGCCCGCGGTGGGCGTCGACCGCCGGGTCCGGGCCTGCACACCGGCGCCCGGTGCCTGGACGACGTACGCCGGCACCCGGGTCAAGCTGGGGCCGGTGACGCACGCCGACGAGCAGCTCGAGGCCGGATGGCTCCGGGTCACCAAGGCCGAGGTGCTGGTCGGCACGGCCACCAACGCGGTGCGGCTGGGCGAGGTGAAGGCGTTCGGCGCCCGGCAGATGCCCGCCGCCGACTGGGCGCGCGGTCTCCGGCTGCCGGCCACCGCGCGGTTCGGCTCCGACGAGCCGACCGCGGACGTCCAGTAGCGTGTTCGTCGTGACCGAGGCTCCCTCCCGGGTCGCGACGCCCGCGGACGTCGACGACATCTGCACGGGGCTGCCCGAGGTCGAGCTGGGCACGTCCTGGGGCGACAACCCGACCTACAAGGTGCGCGGCAAGGGCTTCCTGATGCACCGGCCCCCGGGGCGGACAGCCGTCAACCCCGACACGGGCGAGTGGTACGACGACCTGCTCGTCATCCAGGTGCCGAGCGAGTCGGAGAAGCGGGCCCTGGTCGACGACGAGCGACTGCCCTTCTTCACCATCGACCACTTCAACGGCTACAACGCCGTGCTGGTCCAGCAGAGCCGCCTCGGCGAGATCAGCCGCGACGAGCTGGCCGAGATCATCACGGATGCGTGGCTGAGCAAGGCGCCCCCGTCCCTGGCCAAAGCGTTTCTCGCCGATGGCTGAGCCCCGTTCTGGGGGTCAGCAGCGGAGCGCCTCCTCCGGCGCCGAGCTCGCTGACGCGTCCCGCGCGCGAAAGATCCAG
Organism: uncultured Actinomycetota bacterium; assembly: GCA_963798045.1. GTDB lineage: Bacteria > Actinomycetota > Actinomycetes > Propionibacteriales > Nocardioidaceae > Nocardioides. The sequence goes on along the minus strand of CAWCSB010000031.1, from coordinate 11,801 downwards.
CTCGACCCGGCGCGCGCCGCCGCACTCGACGTGCTCAAGGCGGTCCGCGTCGACCGGGCCTACGCCAACCTGGTGCTCCCGGCCGCGATCAGGCACTACCAGCTCGAGGGGCGCGACGCGGCGTTCGCCACCGAGCTGGCGTCGGGGACGATCCGGCGCCGCGGCACCTACGACGCGATCCTGGCGGCCTGCATCGACCGGCCGCTGTCGAAGGTCGAGTCGAAGGTGCTCGACGCGCTGCGGGTGGGCACCCACCAGCTGCTGTCGATGCGGGTGCCCGACCACGCCGCGATCAGCACCACCGTCGACCTGGTCCGCGCCAGGGTGAACACCGGCGCCGGCAACTTCGCAAACGCGGTGCTCCGCTCGGTGAGCGAGCTCGACTTCGACCAGTGGATCGAGAAGATCACCCCCGACGAGCGCTCCTCGCCGACGCGGTACGCCGCGCTCGCCTTCAGCCACCCGGAGTGGGTGGTCGACGAGCTTCGCGATGCGGTCGGCCAGGACGAGCTGCACGAGCTGCTCGCCGCGGACAACGAGAACCCCCGGGTCACCCTGGTGGCGCGACCGGGCCGCTCCACCCGTGAGGAGCTGCCGGGGGAGCGGACCCCGTACTCGCCGTACGGCGTGGTGTTGGAGGGCGGCGACCCACGCTCGGTGGCTGCGGTGGCCGAGGGACGCGCAGGCGTCCAGGACGAGGGCTCGCAGCTGGTCGCCGTCGCCATGGCCGAGGCGCCCCTCGTGGGCCGCGACGAGCTCTGGCTGGACCTGTGTGCGGGCCCCGGCGGCAAGGCCGGGCTGCTCGCGGCGCTGGCCTCCGAGCGCGGCGCGCGGCTGGTCGCCAGCGAGCGGCTGCCGGTGCGAGCCGGGCTGGTGCGCCGCACCCTCACCGCCGACGGGAGCTTCGTGCCGGGGGTCGTCGGCGTGGTCGCTGCCGACGGGACGCTGGCGCCGTACCGTGCCGGCATCTTCGACAGGGTGCTCGTCGACGCCCCCTGCACCGGGCTGGGCGCGCTGCGCCGCCGCCCCGAGGCGCGATGGCGCCGCAAGCCCGACGACCTGCTCGCGCTGGTGATGCTGCAGCGCCAGCTGGTGCGCGCGGCCCTCGACCTGGTGCGGCCCGGTGGCGTGGTCCTCTACGCGACCTGCTCACCGGTGATCTCGGAGACCTCGAGCGTCGTCACCTCTGTGCACGGCGCCCGCACCGACGCCGAGCTCGAGGACCTCGGCCCGCAGTTCGCCGGCGTGCCGCGCTCGGCGGGGCCGGTCCCCGGCACCGTCCAGCTCTGGCCGCACCGGCACGGCACCGACGCGATGTTCATGGCGCTGTTCCGTCGCAGCTAGTCCAGCACGTGCCGCAGGTAGCGACCTGGGGTCTCGAGGTACGCCTTCCAGTGCTGGACCAGCTCGAGCTCCTCCCACGTCGTACGCCGGTAGCCCCAGTCGCCGATCTCGAGGATCGTGGCGCCCGGCAACGCGGCGAGCACAGGGGAGTGCGTCGCGCACAGCACCTGGCCGGCGCCCTCGGCGAGGTCGTGGAGGACGCCGATGAGCGCGAGTGTCGAGCTGAACGACAGGGCCGCCTCCGGTTCGTCGAGGCAGTAGAAGCCGGGGGAGTCGAAGCGGGACCGCAGCACCTCGAGGAACGACTCCCCATGACTCATCTCGTGGAAGCTCGGGCCCGCGTGCTGCTCGGAGTAGGTGTACCAGCCGTGCATGGTCTCGGCGCGCAGGAAGAACCCCCAGCGCGACGAGCCCAGGCCACGCTGCAGCCGCAGCGCGCTGCTGAGTGATGACTCCGTTGGCCGGGTCGAGTGATGACCTTGCGTGGAGCCGCCCTCGGGTGACATTCCGAAGGCCATCGCTACGGCCTCGACGATGGTCGATTTGCCCGAACCGTTCTCGCCGACGAGGAACGTGACGCCGTTGTCGAGGGTCAGCCCCTCGCGGAGCAGCTGGTCGACCGCAGGGACGGTGCGCGGCCATTCGCCGGGTGCCAGGGCTGCCTCCGGCGCGGCCGAGACCCGGACCACGGGCGGCTGGTCGAAGAGATCCACGCGGTCACGCTACGACCGCGCGCTCCGTCGTACGGCTAGCGTTCCGGCATGGCCACGTCGAAGTCGCCCTCGGTGGAGATCGAGGTCGACAACCGGGTGGTGCGGGTCAGCAACCCCGACCGCGTCTACTTTCCCGAGAGTGGGGCGACCAAGCTCGACCTGGTCGACTACTACCTGGCGGTCGGGCCCGGCATCGTCAACGCGCTGCGCGAGCGGCCGTGCATGCTGCACCGGTTCCCGAAGGGGCTGGCCGACAAGAAGGTGCACCAGAAGCGGCTGCCGGCCGGCGCTCCGGACTGGGTCGAGACCGTGCAGCTCTACTTCCCGCGCTGGGGCCGGACCGCCGACGAGCTGTGCGTGACCGAGCTCGGGTCGGTGATCTGGGCGGTGCAGATGTCGACCGTCGAGTTCCACCCCTGGAACAGCAGGCGGGCCGACACCGAGAAGCCCGACGAGTGGCGGATCGACCTCGACCCTGGCGACGAGTGCGACTACGCCACCGTGCAGCGGGTCGCGCACGTCGTGCACGAGGTCCTCGACGAGCTGGGCGCGGTGGGCTTCCCGAAGACGTCGGGCGGCAAGGGGATGCACGTCTACGTGCGGATCCATCCGGAGCACGGTTTCAAGGATGTACGCCGTGCGGCCCTGGCCTTCGCCCGCGAGATCGAGCGGCGTACGCCGTCCGACGTGACGACCACCTGGTGGCGCAAGGACCGCGACCCGCGCAAGCTCTTCGTGGACTACAACCAGAACGCGCGCGACCACACCATCGCCGCGGCGTACTCCGTGCGCGGCGTGCCCGACGCCCGGGTCTCGACGCCGATCGACTGGGCAGAGGTCGATGAGGCCGACCCCCGCGACTTCACGATCTTCACCGTGCCGGAGCGGTTCGCCGCGAAGGGCGACCTGCACGAGGCCATCGACGAGCACGTCTTCGACATCACCCCGCTGCTCGAGTGGGCAGCTCGCGACGAGGCCGAGGGCAAGGAGACGCCCGAAGAGCCCGAAACGGACTGACCTCGGCTCGCCAGCTCGCCGTCGAGTGACCCATCTGGCAGCTCCGGAGCCGCTCTTAACCTGACAAATGGGTCACTCGACGGCAAACGGGGGTGAGGAGGTCAGCTTCCCTCGACCTGCGCCTTGAGGCCGTCGAGCATGCTCTGCCAGTTCTGGCTGAACTGCTCGGCCTGCTCCTCGCTCTCGTTGCCGTCCTGGGTCAGCTCGAGGTGGGTGACCGTGTCATCGCCGGAGCCGGTGGCGGTGAGCGTGTAGACGAGGTTGTGGTAGTTCTCCGGCTCGTCGGGCTTGCCCATCGTCGGGCTGTAGTGGGTGACGGCCAGGACGTGCGGCTCGTCGTAGGTCAGCACCTCGCCCTTGTCCTGGTAGGGGCGACCTTCCATCTCGCCGCTCCACGTGATCGGGCTGCCGACCTGCCAGGTGGTCTCGACGCGCGACCCGTACATGTACTGGGAGATCTGCTCGGGCTCGGTCAGCGCCGACCAGACCCGCTCCGGCGTGGCATCGATGTCGGTCTCGGCAGTAGCGATGGTCCCGGACATGCCTGCTCAACTCCTCATGGATTTATATGACTCACTCATACAATACCCAGATGGTCACCTCGGCACACCCCCGCCTGGAGAACCTCTTGGCCTCCTTGTCGCTCAACCTCGCGGAGGAGAGCCAGACGGCCCTCGAGCGGGCCGCCGGGCTGACCGGTAGCGCGACCATCGCGCTGCTCACCCTCGAGGAGATCCTCGGCGACGCCCACGTGGGCCGGATCGCCGCGGTGCTCGGGCTGACCCACTCGGGTGCCGTGCGCCTGGTCAGCCAGCTCGAGCGCGCGGGTCTCGCGGAGCGGCGCAGCGGCGCGGACCGGCGCCGGGTCGAGGTCACGCTCACGCCCGCCGGCCGTCGCCGCGCCGAGGAGGCCCGGGCGGCCCGCGACGCAGTGGTGCGGCAGGCGACCGCCGGCCTCACCGGCGACGAGGCGACGCTGCTCGAGGGACTGCTGGCCAAGCTGGTCGAGGCGCGGGTCGCCAGCCGCATCGAACGCCGCCAGGCGGGCGAGTCCGGCGCCTGGTGGTGCCGCACCTGCGACTTCGCCGCCTGCGGCCGACCCGAGGGCCTCTGCCCGGCGCAGGAGACGGCCGCGAGGACGTTCAGTCAATAGGCTGCTCCCGTGGGCATCCAGATCACGCCGAGCATCCTCAACGCCGACTTCGCCCGGCTGGGCGACGAGGTCGCGCGGATCGGGAGCGCCGACTGGGTGCACGTCGACGTGATGGACAACCACTTCGTGCCCAACCTGACCTTCGGGCCGGCGATGGTCGAGGCGCTCAGCAAGAGCACCGACGTGCCGCTCGACGTACACCTGATGATCGACGACCCCGACGGCAACGCGATCGAGTACGTCGAGGCGGGCTGCGGCTCGGTGACCTTCCACGTCGAGGCCGCCCGGGCGCCGGTGCGGCTGGCCCGGGAGATCCGCGCCAAGGGCGCGCGGGCGGCGATGGCGCTCAAGCCGGCCACGCCGATCGAGCCCTACGAGGAGCTGCTCGCCGAGCTCGACATGGTGCTGGTGATGACCGTCGAGCCGGGGTTCGGCGGGCAGAAGTTCCTCGACCTGTGCCTGCCCAAGATCCGGACCGCCCGCCAGCTGATCGAGAAGCACGGCGGAGAGACCTGGCTCCAGGTCGACGGCGGCGTCTCGCTGGAGACCATCGAGCGCTGCGCCGAGGCCGGCGCCGACGTGTTCGTGGCCGGCTCGGCCGTCTACTCCGCCGACGACCCCGACCGGATGGTCGCCGAGCTGCGGGCCAAGGCCGAGGCTGCCGCGGGCTAATCCCCACGACGCGTCGGGGCGACGCGGGCACACTGTCCCGGTGCTGCTGACCATCTCGACCACCCACCGTCCGGCGACGGACCTCGGGTACCTGCTGCACAAGCACCCCGACCGGGTCCAGGAGTTCCGGCAGTCCTTCGGCACCTCGACCGTGCTCTACCCCGAGGCCACCGACGAGCGCTGCACCGCGCTGCTCACCCTCGACATCGACCCGGTCCGGCTGGCCCGCGCGCGCGGCAAGGGCAGCCCCGCCACTTCAGGCTGCCGGCGGTCTCGCGCAGTACGTCAACGACCGCCCGTACGCCGCCTCGAGCCTGCTCGGCGCCGCGATGGCCGACGTGTTCAGCACCGCACGCTCGCGGCCGCTGCGACAGCCGCCAGGAGCTGGCCGACGGCCCGATCCCGCTCGAGATCGAGATCCCGGTGCTGCCCTGCCGCGGCGGTGTCGGCCTCGCGCACCAGCTCTTCGAGCCGCTCGGCTGGCAGGTGGAGGCGACGCCGATCCCGCTCGACGAGCAGTTCCCGGAGTGGGGTGACTCGCGCTACCTGCACCTGACCCTGCGCGGCACGGTCCGGCTGGCCGACGCGCTCAACCAGCTGTACGTCCTGCTGCCGGTCCTCGACGAGGCCAAGCACTACTGGCAGGCCAGCGACGAGGTCGACAAGCTGCTCCGCTCCGGCGGCGCCTGGCTGGCCGGCCACCCGGAGCAGGAGCTGATCGCGCGCCGCTACCTCGGTCGGCACGGCGGGCTCACCCGGCCCCGCCTGCCCTGGCGCGGCTGGCCGAGCTCGGCGACGACACCGACGAGGCGCTCGACCCGGAGAGCGAGGAGGAGGTCGCCCAGCCCGAGGAGCAGCGGGTCCCGCTCAACGCCCAGCGCCACGACGCCGTCCTGCGCGTGCTCAAGGAGGCCGGCGTCGACAGCGTCATCGACCTGGGCTGCGGCCCGGGCCAGTTCCTGCGGGTGCTCCTCGACGAGCCGTCGTTCGGCCGCGTCGCCGGCACCGACGTCTCCACCCGCGCCCTCGCCCAGGCCGCCCGCCGGCTCCGGCTCGAGCGGATGGGCGACCGCCAGCGCGAGCGGCTCACCCTGTTCCAGGGCGCGCTCACCTACGAGGACCCGCGGTTCGCCGGCTACGACGCCGCCGTGCTGATGGAGGTCATCGAGCACGTCGACCCGCCGCGGCTGGCCGCGCTCGAGCGGGTCGTCTTCGGGGCCGCCCGGCCCGGGCTGGTCGTGGTCACGACGCCCAACGTCGAGTACAACGCGCTCTACGAGGGCCTGGACGGGCTCCGCCACACCGACCACCGGTTCGAGTGGACCCGCGCCGAGTTCGCGGCCTGGGCCGAGCGGGCCGCGGCGACGTACGGCTACCGGGTCACGATCGCGGCATCGGCGACGCCGACCCCGCGCTACGGCCACCCCGACCCAGCTGGGGGTGTTCCGACCGTGACTGAGCTCAAGATCCCCTCGATGGGGCTGGTCCTCCTGGTCGGCGTCTCCGGCAGCGGCAAGACCACCTTCGCCGCCCAGCACTTCACGCCCTGGCAGGTCGTCTCCAGCGACTACTGCCGCGGACTGGTCGCCGACGACCCCAACGACCAGTCCGCGACCAAGGACGCCTTCGACGTCCTGCAGTACGTCGTCGGCACCCGCCTGCGCCGCGGGCTGCTCACCGTCGTCGACGCCACCAGCGTCCAGAAGCCGGCCCGCCAGGCGCTGGTCAGGCTGGCCCGCGAGCACGACGTCCTGGTCGACGCGATCGTGCTCGACGTGCCCGAGCGGGTCGCCTCCGAGCGCAACGCCGTCCGCCCGGACCGGCAGTTCGGCGCGCACGTCGTCGCCCGGCAGCACCGCGACCTCAAGAAGTCGCTGCGCGGCATCCGCAAGGAGGGGTTCCGCCGGGTGCACGTGCTCACCGGCGTCGACGAGGTCGAGGCCGCCACGATCACCACCGAGCGGTCCTGGAACGACCGGCGCGACCTCACCGGCCCCTTCGACATCGTCGGCGACGTGCACGGCTGCGCCAGCGAGCTGCGCACCCTGCTCACCGAGCTCGGCTGGCAGCTCGCGCACGACGACGCCGGCCGCGCCGTCGGCGCGAGCCACCCCGAGGGCCGCACCGCGGTGTTCGTCGGCGACCTCGTCGACCGCGGCCCGGACACGCCGGGCGTGCTCCGGCTGGTCATGGGCATGGTCGCGGCCGGCACCGCGCTGTGCGTCTCCGGCAACCACGAGGCCAAGCTGGTCCGCGCGCTCAAGGGCGCCAACGTCCGGGTCAGCCACGGGCTCGCCGAGTCGCTCGCGCAGCTGGGCGAGGAGACCGACGAGTTCCGCGCCGAGGCGCTCGCGTTCATGGACGGGCTGATCAGCCACTACGTGCTCGACGACGGTCGGCTGGTGGTCGCGCACGCCGGGCTCAAGGAGGCCTACCACGGCCGCAGCTCGGGCCGGGTCCGCGTCGTTCGCGCTGTACGGCGACACCACCGGCGAGACCGACGAGTACGGCCTCCCGGTCCGCTACCCCTGGGCCCGCGACTACCGCGGCCAGGCGATGGTCGTCTACGGCCACACCCCGGTGCCCGGAGGCCGAGTGGGTCAACAACACGATCTGCCTCGACACCGGCGTCGTCTTCGGCGGCAAGCTCACCGCGCTGCGCTACCCGGAGCGGGAGATCGTCTCGGTCCCGGCCGAGCAGCAGTGGTACGAGCCGGTGCGGCCGCTGGTCGCCGGGCTCCCGCGAGGCCCTCGAGGCCGCGAGCCGCACCTCGACCGCTCGGTGCTCCCATCGACGACGTCGCCGGCGAGCGCTGGCTCGAGTCGCCGTACGCCGGGAAGGTCAAGGTCCCGGCCGAGAACGCCGCCGCCGCGCTCGAGGTGATGAGCCGGTTCGCGGTCGACCCGCGCTGGCTGGTCCACCTGCCGCCGACCATGTCGCCGGCCACCTCGTCGCCAGCGCGAGGGGCTGCTCGAGCACCCCGACCAGGCCTTCGACGACTACGCCGCGATGGGCGTGACCGCGGTGGTCTGCGAGGAGAAGCACATGGGCTCGCGCGCGATCGCGGTCCTGGCCCGCGACGAGGCCGCGGCCGAGCGCCGGTTCGGCGTCGCCGACGGCGGCACCGGCACGGTCTACACCCGCACCGGCCGGCCGTTCTTCGACGACACCGACGGTCGATGACCGACCTGGTCGGCCGGCTGCGGGCGCGCCGCGGCGCCGCTGTTCGAGCGGCTGGAGACCGACTGGCTGGTGCTCGACTGCGAGCTGCTGCCGTGGTCGGCGAAGGCGCTCGGCCTGATCCGCGGGCAGTACGCCGCGGTCGGGGCCGCCGCCCGGCACGCCCTGCCCGCCCTCGGCGCGGCGCTCGACGCCGCCGCCGCCCGCGGTCTCGACGTCGCCGAGCTGGCCGCCCGCGCCGAGCGGAAGCTGGAGCACGCGCGGGCCTTCCGCGACGCCTACGCGGCGTACTGCCGGCCGACCGACGGCCTCGACGGCGTCACCCTGGCGCCGTTCCAGGTGCTGGCCGCCGAGGGCCGGGTGCCCGCCGTGACCGAGACCCACGCGTGGCACCTCGAGCAGCTCGCGCTGCTCGAGGGCGAGGTGATCACCCCGACCCGGCACCGGTTCGTCGACCTCGCCTCGGCCGAGCAGCGCGCCGAGGCCGCCGCCTGGTGGGAGGAGCTCACCGCGGCGGGCGGCGAGGGCATGGTCGTCAAGCCGGCCCACCTGATCGACGGCAGGGCCGACGCGCGCGTGCAGCCCGGGCTCAAGGTGCGCGGGCGGGAGTACCTCCGGATCATCTACGGCCCCGACTACACCGACTCGCTCGACGTGCTGCGCCAGCGCCACCTCGGCAAGAAGCGCGAGCTGGCCCGGCGCGAGCACGGCCTCGGCCTCGACGCGCTCACGGCGTTCGTCGAGGGCGCGCCGCTGTGGCGGGTGCACCAGCTGGTCTTCGCGGTCCTGGCGCTGGAGTCGGAGCCGGTCGACCCGCGGCTCTAGAGCCCGCCCGTTTGCCGTCGAGTGACCCGAATGGCAGGTTCTCCACCGCGGAAAACCTGCCAATCGGGTCACTCGACGGCAACCGGGCGGACCTGTGGGCGGGATCACGGGCGCTCTTCGTGGGTCCCTGTGGCAAACTCGTGGCGACGAGTAGAGATTGCTCGCGTGCTCTGGGGTCGGTGAAATTCCGAACCGGCGGTGACTGATCGAAGCTCTTCGCTTCGCTCAGAAGTCCGCGACCCGGTCACAGCCAGTGACCGGTTGACCAGGTGGAACTCCTGGACCGACGGTCAAAGTCCGGATGGGAAGCGCACGCAGGCGTTCTGGCCGACTCCCATCGCGGAGTCGAGCCTGCACGTCGTCAGCCCCGGAGTCCGTGAGCACGGACACGAGGGGCACGGGACATGGGCTTCACCGCCGCCGAGCAGGCCGCGATGGCGCGCGCCCTCGCGCTGGCCGCCACGCCCGGCGTACCGCTCGGCCCCAACCCGCGGGTCGGCTGCGTGCTGCTCGACGACGGCGGGACGCACGGTCGCCGAGGGCCACCACCGCGGCGCCGGCAGCCCGCACGCCGAGGCCGACGCGCTGGCGCAGGCGGGGGAGCGGGCCCGCGGTACGACGGCCGTGGTCACCCTCGAGCCGTGCGCGCACACCGGCCGCACCGGCCCGTGCGCGGTCGCGCTCCGCGACGCCGGCGTACGCCGCGTGGTGTTCGCCCAGGCCGACCCCAACCCGGTCGCCGCCGGGGGAGCCGCGCTGCTCCGCGAGGCGGGCGTCGACGTCGAGCAGGGGCTGATGGTCGACGAGGCCCGCGCCCTCAACCGGGTCTGGACCTTCGCGGTCGAGCACGGCCGGCCGTTCGTGACCTGGAAGTTCGCCACCACCCTCGACGGCCGCAGCGCCGCCGCCGACGGCACCAGCCGCTGGGTCTCCGGCCGCGCCGCCCGGCTCGACACGCACCGGCTGCGCGCGCTGTGCGACGTGATGCTGGTCGGCACCAACACCGTCGAGGTCGACGACCCGCAGCTCACCGTCCGCGACGAGCACGACCGGCCGCTGCCGCGCGAGCCAGCCGCTGCGCGTGGTGATGGGCGAGCGCGACCTGCCCGCGACCAAGCGGGTCTTCGACGACCACGCCGAGACCGCTCCACCTGCGCACCCGCGACCCCGAGACCGCGCTGAAGACGCTCTTCGCGCGGGACCGCCAGCACGTCTTCCTCGAGGGCGGCCCGACCCTCGCCGCGGCGTTCCTGCGGGCCGGGCTGGTCGACGAGATCGTCGCCTACGTCGCCCCGATGCTGCTCGGCGCCGGCCAGCAGGCCGTCGCCGACCTCGGAATCACCACCATCGCCGACGCGTTGCGTCCCGTGGTCACCGACGTGACCGTGCTGGACGGCCTCGACGGCGAGCAGCCCAACGTCCGCCTCACCATGAAGCCCAGAAGGAGACCACTGATGTTCACCGGGATCGTCGAGGAGCTCGGCACCGTCGCCGGCGTCGAGGACCAGGGCGACGCCATCCGGCTCACCATCCACGCCGAGCACGTCCTCGCGGACGTCGGCCTCGGCGACTCGATCGCCGTCAACGGCTGCTGCCTGACCGTCGCCGAGCGCGACGGCGACACCTGGACCGCCGACGTCATGCAGGAGACGCTCGACAAGACCAGCCTCGCCGGCGTCGCAGCCCGGCGACCGGGTCAACCTCGAGCGCGCGGTCACGCCGACCACCCGGCTCGGCGGCCACATCGTGCAGGGCCACGTCGACGGCGTCGGCGTCGTCGCCGGCGCACGCCGAGCGAGCACTGGGAGGTCGTCGAGTGTCGAGATGCCCGCCGAGCTCGGCCGCTACCTGGTCGACAAGGGCTCGATCACCGTCGACGGCGTCAGCCTCACCGTCGTCGAGGCCCGCGCCGACGGGTTCACCGTCAGCCTGATCCCCGAGACCCTCGCCCGCACCACGCTCGGCAGCCGCCAGCCCGGCGACCGGGTCAACCTCGAGGTCGACGTCCTCGCCAAGCACGTCGAGAAGCTGCTGCCAGCACGGGAAGGACAACGTCATGACCGAGCCGCAGCACGTCGGGGTCCGGATGGACTCCATCGAGCGCGCCGTCGCCGACATCGCCGCCGGCAAGGCGGTCGTGGTCGTCGACGACGAGAGCCGCGAGAACGAGGGCGACCTGATCTTCGCGGCCAGCAAGGCGACGCCCGAGCTGATGGCGTTCACGATCCGGTACAGCAGCGGCGTGATCTGCGTGCCGATGCCGGCACGATGCTGGACCGGCTCGAGATCCCGCTGATGACGCCGCACAACAAGGACCGGATGCGGACGGCGTACACGATCTCGGTCGACGCCCGCGACGGCGTCACCACCGGCATCTCGGCCGCCGACCGCGCCCACACGGTCCGGGTGCTGGCCGACTCGGCCACCGAGCCGTGGGAGATCACCCGGCCCGGCCACGTCTTCCCGCTGCGCTACCGCGAGGGCGGCGTGCTGGCCCGCCGCGGCCACACCGAGGCCGCGGTCGACCTGGCCCGGCTCGCCGGGCTCACGCCGGCCGGCGTCCTCGTCGAGCTGGTCAACGACGACGGCACGATGAAGCGGGCGCCCGAGCTGCGCGAGTTCGCCGACGAGCACGGGCTGGCGATGATCTCGATCGAGGACCTGGTGCGCTGGCGGCGCCGCAACGAGGTGCTGGTCGACCGGGTCGCCGAGACCCGGCTGCCGACCAGCCACGGCGACTTCACGGCGTACGGCTACACGATCACCGTCGACGACTCCGAGCACGTCGCGCTGGTGTACGGCGACATCACGGGCGACGCGCCGGTGCTGACCCGGGTGCACTCCGAGTGCCTGACCGGCGACGTGTTCGGCAGCGACCGCTGCGACTGCGGCCCGC
>CAWCSB010000030.1:0-213266 GCA_963798045.1 uncultured Actinomycetota bacterium | reverse complement strand
ACCGTGTGCAGCACGCGTGGCTCGCCGCCTGCTTCCAGCTTGCGGCGCAGGTAGCCGACGAACACGTCGGCCACGTTCGTCTTGGGGTCGAAGTCGTAGCCCCAGACCTCCTCGTGGAGCCGCTCGCGTGAGAGCACCTCGCCGGGGTGGCGCATGAAGAGTTCGAGCAGCTCGAGCTCGCGCTTGGTAGCTCGAGGTCGCGGCCGCCGCGCATCGCCCGGTGGCCCGGGCCGGTCGAGGCAGGTCGCCGACCCCGAGGCGGTCGTCGGGCGCCGTCTCGTGCCGGCGCAGCAGCGCGTGCAGCCGCGCGACCACCTCCTCAGGCGAACGGCTTGACGACGTAGTCGTCGGCGCCCGCCTCAAGCCCGGCGACGCGGTCGCCGACCTCTTCTCGCGCGGAGAGCACGCACACGGGGAGGTCGCTGCCGGACGCGCGCAGGCGGCGCAGCACCTCGAGGCCGTCGAGGTCGGGCATCGTCATGTCGAGCAGCATCACCGCCGGCAGATCCGCGCGATGGCCTCGAGCGCCGCGCGGCCGCCGGAGGCGGGCACCACCTCGAAGCCCTCGAGCGTCAGCCCCGTGCCGACGGCCCTGCGGATGCGCGCGTCGTCGTCGACGAGCAGGACGACGGGCGCGCTCGACCCGCGGGGAGGTTTCGCAGTCTTCGCCGACGCTGTCCGGCCGTCGGCGTAGGCGACGTCGCGGCCCGCGCCGCACGAAGAGGACGTCGCGCCGGGCCCGCCCCGCAGCGTGTCTTGCCGGCGCCGCCCGAGCAGCGTGTCGTTGCCCGCCGCCTCCGTTGAGGCGGTCGCGACCACCGTTGCCGACCAGCGTGTCGTTGCCGCCCTTGCCGCTGAGCCTGTCGCGCCCCGTTGGTGCCCTCGAGCGTCTCCGGCGCCCGGGTGCCGGTGCGCGTGATCGCCTCGGCGGCGGTGACCGCGCCTCCCGCGAGGGCGACGGTGGCAAGGATGGCAGCGATACGACGCATGTCCTCAGGATGCCCGATTCCCGCGTGCGACGGGGGTCGTTCTCACGAAAGGCTTATGCGACGGCGCGCCGTGCGCGAGCGGTTGCCCTTGCGATCGAGCGTGTGGACCCGCACCACGTACCGGCCGGGCGGAGCAGGCGCGCCGCACCGCAGGCGCCAGCGGCGGCCGCCCCGCGCCTGCGGCAGGACGCGCTTGCGCCCTTGCGCACGGACGGTCCGACGTGCGCGGATGCGCGCGCAGCCCGGCTCGACGTGCGCCCGCGCACGAGGAGCCCGTGGCGGCGCAGACGGGCGGCGGTGATCCGGAAGCCGCGGGCGGATGGTGTCGGGGCAGCGTGGGCCGGGCGCGGCGTCGGCGTCGTGGTGCCCGTGCGGCCGCGCGCGGGCGACGGCGTCGGCGTGGCGGTCGCGCCCCGTCCCGGCGTGCGCTCGACGGTGACGGCGCGGCCGACGTTGCCCTGCTCGTCGACCGCGCGCAGCGTCCGCGTCGCCCGCGAGCGTCAGCGGCTCCGTTTCGCCCGGCCGCCTTCGGCGCGGGGTCCACCTTCGGCGAACGCCGCGCCTTCGACGGACGCCTCGTAGCGCTTCGCGGTGCCGCACAGCAGGTCGTCGCCCGGCGCCTGAAGGTGAGCGTCGGTCGGTCGACCGCCGCGCTCCGCGGCGTGCCCGGGCGCGAACGCGTCGCGGCGCCCGTCGCCCGAGTTGGCCGGGTCGTGGTGGAACTGCGGCCAGTCGGCGGCGGCGCACCGCGTCGGCGCCGGGCTCGTAGGCGTGCAGGCGGCCCGACGCGTCCCGCGACGATCACCTTGGTCTTCGCCGCCGCCCCACGTGCCGATCGCCGGGACCGTGACCGTCCAGTCGCCGGTCAGCTTCGGCCACACCGCGTCGATCGGGGTGCCGGCGCCGCCAGACGCCCGTGGAGGTCGTCGCTGGCGGTGCCGCCGAACACCTCCTGCCCGGCAGGCCGTCGACGTCGGCCAGCGCCGGGCCGGTGAGGAACTGGAGGTCGTTGACCTGGATCGGCCAGCCCAGCGCGACCTGCCCCGTCGAGCCCGTTCCACGCCGCGAGCATGTCGCGCCCGCCCTGGTACTCGGGCAGGACGACGTCCGCCGCGGAGCACGCCGGCGACCGGCGCGAGCAGGCTCGGCTGGCCCGCCAGCGTCCCGAGCGCGGGATGCCCGACGGCGCCGAAGAAGATCGGGTCCGCGGGCCAGGTCGAGGGCACGTCGACGATCAGGTCGTAGACGCCACCGGCCACCAGCTCGGTGATCTTGTCGCGGAGCTTGGGAGCCGTGTAGACGTCGATCTCACCACCGACGGCGATGATCGTTGCTCCGTCGACCTCATTGGTCGCAAGCGTCAGGTCCACGTCCACTCCCCTGGGATTCGGGCGGCGAGCTCAGGGGACATCCTCGCCCCCGGCACTCAGCCAGCACAATGAAACCACGCCGACCCGAGACTCGTAGAAAGGTCGCACCACAACGACGGCACCCGGACCGGTCCGGTTCCGGTCGTCCAGCGTCGGCCGCCGTGCCGCCAGGTGTGCGCCTCACCCCGATGGGTCGGAGCGCCCTCGGCGGCGCCGTCGGCGGGCTTTGTCATGCTCGGCACGTGACCACCTCCGCCGCGACCCGCCCCCGGCAGCCGGGTCGCGATGGCGGAGGTGATCGACCGGCTGGCCGCGGTCCCCGGCCGCGAGGGCCGGCTCACCCACCTCGAGCGGCTGCCGGCCCGCGCCGCCCGGCACGCGCCCCTGGCCGGACTGGGCGGACCCGGCGGTCGTGGCGGCCTACCGCGCCCGCGGGGTGACCGAGCCGTGGCAGCACCAGGTCGTCGCCGCCGACGCGGCGTACGCCGGCCAGCACGTCGTCCTCGCCACCGGCACCGCCTCGGGCAAGTCGCTGGCCTACCAGCTGCCGGCGCTGACCTCGGCGCTGGCCGCGCGCGGGCCGCGCGGCCAGCGCGGCGCCACGACCCTCTACCTCGCGCCGACCAAGGCGCTGGCCCAGGACCAGCTCGCCGGGCTCACCGCGCTCGGCCTCGACGTCCGGGTCACCACCCACGACGGCGACAGCGGCCGCGACCAGCGCGAGTGGGCCCGCGACCACGCCGAGTACGTCCTCACCAACCCCGACATGCTGCACCACTCGCTGCTGCCCGGCCACGAGCGCTGGCGCGCCTTCCTCTCCCAGCTCGCGCTACGTCGTGGTCGACGAGTGCCACCACTACCGCGGGGTCTTCGGCGCCCACGTCGCCCAGGTGCTGCGCCGGCTGCGCCGGATCTGCGCGGCGTACGGCGCGCACCCGACGTTCGTGCTCGCCTCGGCCACCGTCGCCGAGCCCGAGGCCGCGGCCGGCCGGCTCACCGGTCTCGACGTGCTCGCCGTGACCGGCGACTGCTCGCCTCGCGGCGAGGTGTCGCTGGCGATGTGGCAGCCGTCGCTCACCAAGTTCACCGGCGAGAACGGCGCCCCGCTCCGCCGCGCCGCGTCGTCCGAGGCCGCCGACCTGCTCGCCGACCTCGTCGCCGAGGACGTCCGCACCCTGGCCTTCATCCGGTCCCGCCGGGGCGCCGAGCAGGTCGCGATCACCGCGGCCGGGCTGCTGGCGGAGGTCGACCCGTCGCTGCCGGCGCAAGGTCGCCGCCTACCGCGGCGGCTACCTGCCCGAGGAGCGCCGCGAGCTCGAGCGCCAGCTCCGGGCCGGCGAGCTGACCGGGCTGGCGGCCACCAACGCGCTCGAGCTCGGCATCGACGTCAGCGGCCTCGACGCCGTGCTGCTGGCCGGGTTCCCGGGCACCCGCGCGGCGTTCTGGCAGCAGGTCGGCCGGGCCGGCCGGGGTGCCGGCGACGCCCTCGGGATCCTGGTCGCTCGCGACGACCCGCTCGACACCTACCTCGTCACCCACCCCGAGGCCCTGCTCGGCCAGCCGGTCGAGGCGACGGTCTTCGACCCGACCAACCCCTACGTCCTCGGCCCGCACCTGTGCGCCGCGGCGGCCGAGCTGCCGCTGACCGAGGCCGACCTGCCGATGTTCGGCCCGACCGCCCGCGACGTCGCCGACCAGCTGACCCGGGCCGGGCTGCTGCGGCACCGCTCGCGCGGCTGGTTCTGGACCGACCGGCGGCGGGCCAGCGACCTCGCCGACATCCGCTCGAGCGGCGGCCCTCCGGTCGCGCTGGTCGAGGCCGAGACCGGCCGCGTGATCGGCACCGTCGACTCCGGCAGCGCGCACTCGACCGCGCACGCCGGCGCGGTCTACGTCCACCGCGGCGAGACCTGGCTGGTCGAGTCGCTCGACCTCGACGAGCACGTCGCCGTGATCGGCCGGGCCGACCCGGCCGTACTCCACCACCGCCCGCGAGACCACCGACATCTCGATCGTCGCCGAGCAGGACCACCGCGCCTGGGGCGACTGCCGGCTGTCGCTCGGCCAGGTCGACGTCACCCACCAGGTCGTGTCCTACCTGATGCGCCGCCAGCCCAGCGGCGAGGTGATCGGCGAGGAGCCGCTCGACCTCCCCGAGCGCACGCTGCGCACCAGCGGCGGTCTGGTGGACCGTGCCCGACGCACGCCCTCGACGCGGCCGGGCTCGCCGACGATCGACCTGCCCGGCTCGGCGCACGCCGCCGAGCACTGCTCGATCGGCCTGCTCCCGCTCTTCGCCACCTGCGACCGCTGGGACATCGGCGGCGTCTCCACCGCCGTGCACCCCGACACCGGCCAGCTCACCGTCTTCGTCTACGACGGCCACCCGGGCGGCGCCGGCTTCGCCGAGCGCGGCTTCGCCGCCGCGCGCGAGTGGCTGACCGCGACCCGGGAGACCATCGCCGCGTGCGAGTGCTTCGAGGGCTGCCCGTCGTGCGTGCAGTCGCCCAAGTGCGGCAACCAGAACAACCCGCTCGACAAGTCCGGCGCGATCCGGCTCCTCGACGTCCTGCTCGGCGAGCGCGTAGCGACCGACCACTCGGTCCGTGACTGGCCCGCCGCCGAGCGTTACTGTCCCGGCATGGTCATCCTCGGTCTCGTCCTCATCGCGCTGGGCGCTCTGGCGATCGTGTGTGGCGTCTTCACCTCCGAGCTCGACGGCGACCAGCTGCAGTTCCTGGGCCAGGACCTCAGCCCGGTGGCGCTCTTCCTCATCGGCGTCGGCTCGGCGGTCGCCATCTGGTGGGGGCTGTGGATCCTCAAGTCGGGCTCCAAGCGCTCGTGGGCCCGCCGCAAGGAGCAGAAGCGGCTCGAGAAGCTCTCCGACGCAGCTCGACGACGTCGACGCCAAGCGCCGGATGGACGTCGACAAGCAGGAGGACCAGGACCGCCCGACGCCTCTGACGCTCGAGCCCATCGCCGCCTCAGGCCGGCCCGGCGCGGGCCTGGGCCGACAGGTCGTGGCGCTGGCCGAGCCAGTGCGGCCCGGCGACGGTGACCTGGAGCCGCACGTCGAACCCCTCGACGGCGCAGCTGTCGAGCGCTGGCGCCGTTGGCCAGCGCGACCGAGGCCGCCGCCGCGCACGGCGTCGCGGCCGCTGCGCCCGGGCCTCGGCGCCGGCCAGCGCCGCGAGGTCGGCCGCGGACTGGGCGACCCGGTGGGCGTGGACCATCGCGCCGACCACCCCGAGCGCGGCACCGACCAGGACCAGGAGTCCGATCACCGCGACCGCGAACAGCGTCGCCGAGCCGCGCTCGTCCGGCTCGGCACCGGTCATGGCGTGACGCCTGCTCCTCGTCGGCGGCCACGGCCTCGGCCCGCAGCCTCGGCGAGGGCAGGTGGGCGAACAGCCCGCCGGGCCCCTCGACCCGACCGGTCACGGTCACCCGCACCTCGCCGCCGCCGCGGCTGACCGCGACGTGGCTGCCCTCGGGTGCGACCGCGAGGCCCCGCCCGACGGCGGTCGCCTGGTCGTCGCCGCGGGCCAGGGCGCGCGCGGTCTCGCGCGCGGCGTCGACCGTCCGCACCTGGGCCGCGCCCACCGCGAGCAGCCAGACCAGCCCGATCGAGACGGCGACCAGCAGCGGCAGCACCATCGCCAGCTCGGCGGTGGCCGCCCCGCGCGCGCTCCTGACCCGGTCGCATCGTCAGGTCACCCGATGCCGAGCAGGCCGAGGACGTGGTCGTAGAGCAGCTTGAGCAGCTTGTCGCCGAAGCCGCCGGTGAGCATCTTGTAGAGCAGCCCGGCGAGCCCGGCGCCGGCGGCGGTGCCGACGGCGTACTCGGCGGTGGTGATGCCGCGCTCGTCGCGGACGGGACGGATCGTGCGGTGCATGGAACTCCTTCGGGGACGTGGCCGCGGCGCGGCCGGGACTCGAACTCTGCGGGCCCGGACCCCCGGTCGGCGCCGGCGCCGGGACCGGGCTGTGGAGAGCCGCCCCGGCGACCGCCGGTTGTGGACGGTTGGTGGTGTGGACAACCGCGACCGGCTACCTCGCCGCGCCGGGCTGCGAGCGCCCCACGCGGCTGACGAGGGCCACCCGCGTGCAGACCCGAGGCTCGTGAGCAGCCCCGCGACCACGGGCACGATGCCGATGAGGACGAACGCCGGGAGCAGGCAGAGCCCGAGCGGGACGGCGGCCTTGACCCCGACCGCCCGCGCGCGGTCCTCGACCTC
Source organism: uncultured Actinomycetota bacterium (assembly GCA_963798045.1). Classification (GTDB taxonomy): domain Bacteria; phylum Actinomycetota; class Actinomycetes; order Propionibacteriales; family Nocardioidaceae; genus Nocardioides. The sequence continues at coordinate 206,669 of CAWCSB010000030.1, read as the reverse complement.
GGCGCGCGCCGAGCGGGTCAGCTCGTCGGCGAGCCGTTCGACGGCGGGCACCACGGGAGCGCCGGTGCGGTGCGCCCGCGCGAGCGCCCGGCCCAGCGGGCCGAGGGCCGGGTCGGCGGCCAGGTCGGCCCAGACCTCGACCGGGTCGACCCCGAGCCGCAGCCGCGGCACCACCTCGGCCAGCCTGGCCGCGGCCGGACCGGGCAGGGCGCCGGCGACCACAGCGAGCGCGTCGTCGGGCGGCTGGCCCGACCGCAGCGCGTCGGCCAGCAGCCCCACCACGTGCGGCAGGTCGCGACGGGCCAGGTCGCGCGTCCGGCGGAGCTGAGCGGGCTCGGAGCGCTCGATGACCAGCCAGGTCGCGGTCGCCGCGACCGGTGCCGCGGCCAGGCCCATCGGGCCACCGAGGAAGGCGGCGGCCGCAGCACCCGAGAGCAGCACCCACAGCGGCCGCCAGCGCCGGAGCCAGTCGCGGTCGACGGCGCGTCCTTCGCCGACCGCGACCGGCGGGCCGAGCGTCGCCGGCCCGGGCACCAGCAGCGCCGCCGCCGCGCACGTCGCCAGCGACCGCGACCCAGGCCGGGCCGTTCACGCGCCGCGGTCCGCGTCGCGCGCCAGTGCCTCGATCCACCAGAGCCCGGCCAGGCCGAACGCCAGTCCGGCCGCGAGGCAGAGCCAGCCGGCGGGCGTGCCCAGCAGGAAGCCGACCGGGTCGCCGCCGACGCCCGACCCCATCAGCAGGGCGGCCACGGGCAGCAGCGCGACCAGCCGCGCCGTCGCCCGGGCGGAGGCGAGCTCGCCGTCCACCACGCGCCGGGTGGCGCGGGCGTCGACGAGCTGCCGGGCCACCCGGTCGACGGCGTCGGCCAGCCCCTGCCCGGTGCGGTGGGCGACGTGCCAGGCCGCGGCGAGCAGCCGGAGGTCGCCGGCACCCGGCCGGGTCGCGACCGAGCGCAGGGCCGCCGGCACGTCGGACCCGACCCGGAACGCCTCGGCCACGGGTGCGAGCACCGGCCAGTCGTCGGCGGCCCGCGCCAGGGCCGCCCCGGGCGGCTGGCCGGAGGCCAGCTCGGACGCGAGGTGCTCGCAGGCCTCGAGCACCCGGCCGCCGGTCGCCTGCGCCGGCCGCCGCTCGCGGCGGCGCAGCCAGAGCAGCCACGCGACACCCAGCGCACCGGCGCCGACCACGGCGGGCACCAGCCAGCCGAGGCGGCAGCCAGACGAGCAGCGGCGCGAGGACCAGCAGCGACGCCGGGCCGCCGCCCCGCGGCCGTCGCCTCGGGGCGGCGTGGGCAACCGCGGCCGCACCGGAGCCAGGAGAGCCAGTGCGGCCGCGGCCGACAGTGCGGCCAGGACGGCCAGGCCGGTCATCGGCCCAGCACCCGCGGCCAGCTCGGCCGCGCCGGCGCCCGTCGCGCAGTGCACCGTCGACGCAGAGACACGGCCGGGACCATCGTGACCAGTCCGTCGGCGCCCCGGCGCGGCACCGCGATCTCGGCCAGCCGCCGCACGCCGTCGCGCCCGCGCGCCAGGTGCACCACCGCGGCGACCCCCGAGGCGAGCTGGCTGTGGGTCGCCGCCCGGTCGAGGCCGGCGGCCAGCGCGAGCGCCTCGAGCCGGGCCGGCACGTCGACGGCGGAGTTGGCGTGCAGGGTGCCGCAGCCACCGTCGTGGCCGGTGTTGAGGGCGGCCAGCAGGTCCACCACCTCGGCGCCGCGGACCTCGCCGACGACCAGCCGGTCGGGACGCATCCGCAGGGCCTGCCGGACCAGGGTGCGCAGGTCGATGGCGCCCGCGCCCTCGACGTTGGCCGGCCGCCCCTCGAGCGCGACGACGTGCGGATGGTCCGGGCGCAGCTCGGAGGCGTCCTCGACGAGGACGAGCCGCTCGGCCGGGATCGACCAGGGAGAGCAGCGCGGCGAGGAGCGTCGTCTTGCCGCTGCCCGTGCCGCCGCTGACCAGGAACGCCACCCGGGCCGCGACCAGCGCCTGCAGCAGCTCGGCACCCCGCATGGTCAGGGTGCCGGCGTCGAGCAGCTCGTCGAGGGTGAAGGCCCGCGCGGGCGGCACCCGGAGCGAGATCGCGGTGCCGGGCCGGGACACCGGCGCGAGCACCGCGTGACAGCGGCTGCCGTCGGGCAGCCGCAGGTCGGCGAACGGCGCGGAGTCGTCGAGGCGCCGACCGGCCATGGCGGCGAGCCGCTGGGCGAGCCGGCGCACCGACTCGTCGTCGGCGAACCGGACGGCGGTCGCCTCCAGCCCGTCGCCGCGGTCGACGTAGACCTGGTCGGGTCCGTTGACCAGCACGTCGGTGACGCCGGGCTGCCGGAGCAGGGGCTCGAGCGGGCCGGCGCCGAGCACGTCACGGCGCAGCGCTTCGTAGACGGCGAGCACGGTGGCGTCGCCGACCGGACGACCCGCTGCCCGCAGCGCCTCGGCCACCCGGTGTGGGGAGAGGTCGCCGGGGCGGTCGGCGAGCCGTTGGCGGACCCGGTCGACGACCTCGGGCTCGACCTCGGCGACGCTCATGCGGCGAGCGCCGTCGGAGTCGACGGCCGGCGAGGAGCTCACGGGCCGCGGCGGCCAGCGGCCCGCGGCGCGACCGGACCGGACCCAGCCCCAGGTCGAGGGCCTCGGCCAGCCCGCGCTGGTCGGCCATGGTCGCGAGCACCGGGGCGCCGACGAGCGCGGCCACCCGTCGCGGGTCGGCGCCGCGGCCGCGGACCAGCAGCCGGACCCGGCCGCGATCGGGCAGCGCGGCCACCCACCGGGCCGCGGCGGCGACACCGGTGACCGTCGGCACGACGACCAGCACGACCAGCGCGCACCGCGCGACCGTCTCGGCCACGAGCGTCGCCCGAGCGCGGGAGGTCGACGACGACGGTGTCGTGGCCACGGCGGGCCGCCGACAGCGCCTCGCGGACCGCGCCGGCGTCGAGCGCAGACGGAGCGGCGGCCCACCCCAGCACGCCCAGCCCGTCGCGGCGGGGCACCGCCTCTCGCAGCGAGCGCCCGCTCAGCCGGCCGGACGCCGTGCCGAGCGAGTCCCACCGCACGCCGGGCGCGTCGTCGAGGGCGAGCACCCGGTCACACCCCGGCCCCAGCGGGTCGAGGTCGACGACGAGCGTCGGCCCGCGCGCCGCCGCGACCTGACCGAGCCCGCAGGCCAGCGTCGTCGCGCCGGCGCCGCCGGAGCCTCCCACGACGCCGACCAGCACGCCCTCGCCGCGGCCCACCTCCTCGAGGTCGGTGAGCAGCTCGGCGACCAGCTCGGCGCCGACGGGCAGCTCGACGACCCGCTCGGCGCCGACGAGCAGCGCGTCACGGAACGACCCCGGCGGCGCGGGCGACCAGGCGACGACCTGGACGCCGGGCCTGCGCGGCGGCGCCAGCTCGACCAAGGCCGACACGAGGTCGGCGCCGACGAGCACCACCGGCGCGGTGCTCCACGCGCCCAGCACCTCCGGCGCTGTCGAGGCGACCTCGACCGCGGCGCCGGCCGCGGCGGAGAGCCGCGTGAGCTCCTCGGCGAGGGCCGCGTCGGCGGTGGCGAGCAGTGGCTGGTGAGGAGTGTGGTCCATGCGTCGAGGGTCCCCGGGTGGACGGACGCGGGCGAGCCGCCCGACGCAGACCTGTGGACGGGCCTTCGGGGAAGTTCACCTGTGGACGCTTGCTGGATCCCTACGATGGAGGCATGGCCGCTCCGCTCGTCCGCAGCGCGGCCTTCTTCGACCTCGACAAGACGATCATCGCCAAGTCGAGCACGATGGCCTTCAGCAAGCCGTTCCAGGCCGGCGGCCTGATCTCCCGGCGTGCGGTGCTGCGCTCGACGTACGCCCAGTTCGTCTACGTCCTCGGCGGCGCCGACCACGACCAGATGGAGAAGATGCGGGCGTTCATGTCCACGCTGGTCGCCGGCTGGGACGTCGCGACGGTCCGCGAGATCGTGGCGGACACGCTGCACAACGTCGTCGAGCCACTGGTCTACGACGAGGCGGTCAGCCTCATCGAGGAGCACAAGCTCGCCGGCCGCGACATCGTGATCGTCTCCACGAGCGGCACCGAGGTCGTCGAGCCGATCGGCGCCCTGCTCGGCGCGGACATCGTGGTCGCGAGCCGGCTCGAGGAGGTCGACGGCAAGTACACCGGCAACATCGACTACTACGCGTACGCCGACGAGAAGGCCCGCGCGATCGTGGAGCTGGCCGAGCAGCGCGGCTACGACCTCGAGGCGAGCTTCGCCTACAGCGACTCGGTCACCGACGTCCCGATGCTGGAGGTGGTGGGCCACGCCAACGTGGTCAACCCGGACAAGGAGCTGCGCAGGGCGGCGGCGGCCCACGGGTGGCCGATCCTGGTCTTCACCAAGCCGGTCGCACTGCGCAGCCGGGTGCCGGCCAAGCCGACCCTGGCCGCCCTCGCGGTCGGAGGCGTGGTCGCGGTCGGCGGCGTGCTCTGGGCCAACGCGCGGAGGAAACGCCTCAGCGTCTGAGCGCCGGGGAGCAAGTCCCAGCGCAGGCTGCGGTGGTCTCGACGCGCTAGACCAGCGGTGGGCCAGTCCCAGCCTCGGGTCACCAGGCTTCGAGGCTCAGGCGTTGAACGCCTTCGCACCTCAGCCACCGTGAGCCCGCCCTCCCCCGCCAGTGATGACGGAGCGAGGGCTGTGCGTGGGGGGCCCGGGGGTGGCGCCCCCTCGGAGCATCAAGGGGCTTGGCCGCGGCGCGGGCAGCGCAACGCAATGGGAGCGCAAGCCACCCCCGCGACGCGCCGCCCCAGCCCGAGGGGGCGCCACCCCCGGGCCGACCCAACCCGGTGCCACGAGCGCAGGCCCAGACCCCCCACAAGCCCCTGACATGCAGGTGGCACCCAAAGTGCAAGACCTCGGATGCCACCGCTAACACGTGAACCCGGCTACCAGGCGTGCAACATCTAACTACTGCCGCGGATATGTTCCGCAGGCTAGCGCCCTCTGCGAAGGGTAGATCGCCGCGTGGGTACCCGGTTCACGTGTGGCTCTTGTGTTGTTGCCACATGTCTACGCCGGTTCGGCGGGACACTCAAGGCCTTGAAATCTTCGGCCCATGAGAGGACCTTGAGAGGTGAGTGCGGCCTCCTGCGGAGGCCGTTCCCTTGTCTCAGGGTCACTCCGCATCGCGTCGCAGCGGGCTCGCCTCGGCCGCCGCGGCGTACGCCTCGGCCGCGTAGAGCAGCCACGCATGGACGCCGTTCGGCCCGCCGTCGCGGTAGGCGCGGAGGTTCGACTCGTACTCCGCTCGCAGCGCCAGGTGCGCCGCCTCGGGCACCGTCAGGGACTTCTCGTCGACGCCGCGCGCGACCAGCACCAGCCGTTCCGCGGCCCGGGCGACGAGCCCGTTGTGCGACGCGAACGGCGCCGTGGTCGCGAGGTCCGCGTGGACCACCGCGGCCAGCAGCAGGGCCGGCACCGTCGCCGGTCCGCTCAGCAGGCGCGCGATCCCCTGCAGCCGCTGGGCCGCACCGGCGTCCCGCGGCCGCCCGAGCTCGGAGTCGTCGACGGACCCCGCGGCGGCCAGCGTGTGCAGCCGGGCGAGCGCCTGCAGCGGCGACCGGGTCAGCGTCGGCGCCAGCCCGAGCAGACCGGTCGAGACCCGCACCGCGGCGGCTGCGAGCGGATCGCCCGAGCCTGACCGCACCTCCTCGAGGGAGGACCCGGAGCCCTCCAGCACGGCCGAGGCATGGGCGCCCCGGAGCAACGACTCGGCGGTCGTCTCCGGCGACGTGCGGCGCAGTCCCCGGTCGCGGAGCACCACGTCGATGCCGTCGCGCGCCGCCGCGAACGCCGACGGCACGCCCTCCAACGTCGCCAACCAGGCGAGGGGGTCGTCGGAATGGCTCACGGCCCGGAGGCTATCGAGCCGGTACTTTGGAGAGCGATGAGCATCGACCACCCTCCGGGCAAGCCCGAGCCGGCCCGCTCCTTCGGCGGGGTCGCGGACTCCTACGACCGCGGCCGGCCCACCTACCCTCGCGAGGCCGCCGTCTGGCTGACCTCCGACGGCCTCCCCCAGGATCGGGCACTGAGCGTCCTCGAGCTCGGCGCCGGCACCGGCAAGCTGACCGAGCAGCTCGTGGCCCTCGGCCACGACGTGCACGCGACCGAGCCGGACCCGAAGATGCTCGCCATCCTCGCCAAGAACCTCCCCGACGTGCGCGTCTCGCAGGCGACGGCCGAGGAGATCCCCTCCGGCGACTCGTCGTACGACGTGGTGGTCAGCGCCCAGGCGTTCCACTGGTTCGACCACGACAAGGCGCTGCCCGAGATCGCGCGCGTGCTGCGGCCTCGCGGTCGGCTGTCCCTGGTCTGGAACCAGCGCGACGAGCGGATCCCGTGGGTGAAGCGGCTCGGGAAGATCATCGGCACCCAGGAGCAGTTGAACGACCCGTCCGAGGTGCTCGCGAGGTCGAGGCTGTTCGGCGAGGTCGAGGACGAGGCGTTCCGGTTCTGGCAGGTGGTCGACCAGCACTCGATCCGCGACCTGGTCCGCTCCCGCTCCAACATCGCGGTCCTCTCGGCGCCCGAGCAGGAGGCCAAGTTGGCGGAGGTGCTCGCGTTCTACGAGGAGTACGGCCGGGGCAGGGACGGCATGCAGCTGCCCTACACGGCCAACTGCTTCCGCGCGCAGATGCTCGACCAGGTGGCACCCACGCTGACCGACAGCCGCTCCACCGAGGATGGCGACAACCTCGTCTCCGACGGCTCGTCCACCGACATGCTGCTCATCGACTTCAGCTAGAGGGTCCACGACAAACGTGTGACCGGGCCCACATCGGGCAACCGGTCACTCATGTTCCAACAAGATCTGCAGCCCGTCAGTGACTCGCTCGCCCTGAGTGCACTCTGCGGAGCGCTGCCGTTGCTCGCCCTCTTCGTCTTGCTGGGCGGGCTCAGGATGAAGGCCTGGGTGGCCGGACTCATCTCGCTCGCTGTCGCCCTGCTCGTGGCGGTCACCTTCTTCGAGATGCCGGTCGGGCAGGCCCTGCTCGCGGGGACCGAGGGCGCGGCGTTCGGGTTCTTCCCGATCCTCTGGATCGTCATCAACGCGATCTGGGTCTACAACCTCACGGTCGCGTCGGGGCACTTCGACGTGCTGCGCCGCTCGTTCGAGAAGGTGAGCCCCGACCAGCGGGTCCAGGCGATCATCATCGCGTTCTGCTTCGGGGCCCTGCTCGAGGCGCTGGCCGGCTTCGGCACGCCGGTGGCGATCACCGTCGTGATGCTGATGGCCCTGGGCTTCCAGCCGATGAAGGCCGCCGTCGTCGCGCTGGTCGCGAACACCGCACCGGTCGCGTTCGGCGCGCTGGCCACGCCGATCGTCACGCTCGGCACCGTGACCTCGGGCGTCAGCGACGATCCCGGGCTGACCACCGACACTCTCGGCGCCATGGTCGGCCGGCAGACACCACTGCTCGCCGTCGTCGTGCCGCTCATCCTGGTCTTCATCGTCGACGGCCGCCGCGGCCTCAAGCACGCCTGGGCCCCGGCCATCACCTGCGGGGTCGCGTTCGCGGTGGCGCAGTTCGTCGCGTCCAACTACATCTCGGTGCCGCTCACCGACATCATCGCCTCGCTGGTCGCGGCCGGATCCGTGGTGCTGCTGGTCCGGGTCTGGCAGCCGGCAGAGGTGCTCACGGCCGAGTCGGTCGACACCCGCGAGCCGGTCAGCGTCGGCTCCGGCGGTACGTCGGCCGGCTCCGACGGCAAGGACAACGACCTCAGCGACCCCGACCACGTCGACACCCGAGCGGATGTGGCCCGGGCCTACGCGCCGTACCTCGTGATCATCGCGATCTTCTCGATCACCAACATCACCGCGGTGAAGGAGCAGCTGGCCAAGGAGCCGTGGACCAAGATCTTCGCCTGGCCCGGCCTCGACGTCTTCAACGTCGCGGGCGAACCGGTCGCGAGCACCAACTACACGCTCAACTGGCTGCCGGCCGCCGGCACGTTGATGATCCTCGCCGGCATCATCACCGCGCTGATCCTCAGGGTGAAGCCCGGCCAGGCCATCGCCACCTACGGCAAGACCTACGTCGAGCTGAAGTCGGCGATCATCACGGTGATGGCCGTCCTCGCGCTGGCCTACGTGATGAACCTGTCCGGCCAGACCGGCTCGCTCGGTGCCTGGCTGGCGCAGGCCGGCAGCGCCTTCGCGATCCTGTCGCCGATCATCGGCTGGCTCGGCGTCGCTGTCACCGGCTCGGACACGTCGTCGAACGCGCTGTTCGGCGCCCTCCAGGTGCAGACGGCATCTTCGGCCGGTCTCGACCCGGTGCTCATGGCCGGCTCCAACTCGTCGGGCGGCGTGCTCGGCAAGATGATCAGCCCCCAGAACCTCGCCATCGCCGCGGCCGCCGTCGGCCTGGCGGGCAAGGAGGGCGACATCTTCCGCAAGGTGATCGGCTGGAGCCTGCTGCTCCTGGCGGTGATGTGTGTGCTGGCCTGGCTGCAGTCGACCGCCGTCCTGGACTGGATGGTGCCGTAGGTGCCCTAGGCAACACCCCTCTCCGCGCGGGCGGCGACGCGGTCCACCACCAGCTCGACCACCGCGGGGTGCGTCCCGAGCACGTCTGCCACCCAGCCGGCCCGGCTCGCTTCGGCCACCGCCCGTGTCGCGAAGTGCCCCGGCGCCAGCAGGTACGGCGACACCGCGTGCTCGGGCGTCACGACCTCTGCCGGTCGCGGCCCGGGGCCCGAGAGGGTCGCGAGGGTCACCGGCCCGCCCCAGACCGACGCCAGCAGCCGAGCCGCCTCGTCGAGGTCGGGCCGCGCAGCCGGGTCGCGGGATCCGGCCGCGACCATCACCACCGGCTGACCCGGGACTGCTCCCACGACCCGCAGCCGCGCGGCCTGCGTCTCGGCGAGCAGCGGATGGGGACCGAGCGGCTCGGCCAGCCACACCGGACCGGCGGCGGCACCCAGCGCGGCCGGCAGGTCGTGACCCACGTGGTGCCCGCGGGACAGCAGCAGCGGCACCACCACGGTCGGCACCGACGATGCCGAGAGCACGGACTCCAGCGAGGGCTCACACAGCTCGACGTACGACGCGACCGCGGTCACCCCGAGCCGTCGCCCAGCCAGCTCGGTGAGCCGCGCGGCGACCGCGTTGCCGGGTGCGTACCGGGTCCCGTGCGCGACCGTCACCAGCCTCATGAGAGCGGCACCGCCAGCCGGTAGCCCCGCTTGACCACCGTCTGCACGGTCCGGGTGCCGAGAGCCGCTCGAAGCCGCGCCACCGCCATCTCGACGGCGTGCTCCGAGCCGGCGGTGCCCGACGGCAGCGCTGCAAGCAGCTCGCGCCGGGAGACCACATGACCCGGGTTGACGAGCATCGCCTGCAGCAGCGAGAACGGCGCCGGCGAGAGCTTCGCCTCGACGCCGTCGACCAGCACGGTGTCGCCGTGCACCAGCAGGGTGTGCCCGCCCACCTCGAACGTGGTGCCGAACGAGCGCAGGGGCAGCTCGGTCTCGAGCTGCTTGACCATCGCCACCAGCCGCGAGCGGTCCGGGAAGATCGTCGGCACGCCCCACATCTCGAAGGCGGCCGAGGTCACCGGCCCCACGCAGGAGGCGACGACATCGGCCTGGAAGGCGGTGATCAGCTCGTCGCGCCGACCGGTGGACGTGGCCGCATCCATGAGCGCGGCGACCGCGGGGGCGGAGGTGAAGGTCACGGCGTCGAGAGCGCGGTCGGCGACCAGGTCGATGAGCCTGAACACGGGCTCCGGGTCGGTCGCGGACTCGACCCGGTAGACGGTCACCGTGGTCACGTCGGCTCCCTGGCGGCGCAGCGCGTGGGCGACCATCGAGAGGGACTGGCCGTGCTCCTGCACGACGATCCGGAGGCCGGTGAGGTCGCGGCCACGCAGGTGCGCGAGCACGTCGTCGAAGCACTCCGAGTCCGGCGCCCACAGCTCGCGCAGCCCGCGGCGGCGCAGGGCGCCGACGCTCTTCGGGCCGCGGGCCAGGATCTCGGCGGCGCCCAGCGTCTCGAGCAGCGGCGGCAGCAGCCCCCACTCCTCGGCCGCGGCGAACCACGCCTTCATGCCGATGCCGGTGGTCGCCAGGAACAGGTCGACCGGCCCGGCCAGCACCTCCTTGGTGGCGGTCTGCAGCGCGTCGTCGACACGGTTCGGCTCGACCGACAGCGCGGGCGCCCACTCGACCGCGGCACCGCGCCGCTCCAGCAGCGTGACCTGCTCATCGGCCTTCCGGGCGGCGGTGACGCCGATCCGGAAGCCGTTCAGCGGAAGGTCGGTCACCGGGCTACTCCTGGGATGGACGGACGAAGACGACGCCTCCGTCGACCCGTACGTCGTACGTCGGCACCCGGACCTCCGCGTCGTCGAGGCACTGCCCGGTGCGCAGGTCGTAGGACTGCTTGTGCATCGGGGAGGCGACCACGGGGATGGTTCCGCGGGTGCCGACGATGCCGCGGGCCAGGACCGAGGCGCAGGCAACAGGGTCGTAGTTGGAGATCGCGTAGACGTTTCCGTCGTGTGTCCGGAAGATTGCGACCGCGGCACCGGCCACCAGCGCCGCCACGCCGCCCTCCACCTCGATGTCGTCGAGCGCACAGACCGGGACCAGCTCGGTGTTCAGCTCGGAGGTGAGCTCGGAGGTCATCGGGGCCGCCCCACCGGGATGCTCTCGCCGAGCAGCACGGGTCCCTCCGACTCCGCCGGGACCTGCTGGTCGCGCTCGTCTTGGAAGGTGATGTGCGGGTCCGGTGTCTCGGGCGCGTTGACGAACGACACGAACCGGCGCAGCTTCTCGGGGTCGTCCAGGGTGGCGCGCCACTCGTCGGTGTACGCCTCGACGTGCCGCCCCATGGCGGCCTCGAGCTCGGTGCCGAGGCCGAGCGCGTCGTCCACCACCACCTCGCGGACCCGGTCGAGGCCACCCTCGAGCGACTCCACCCAGGGCGCCGTCCGCTGCAGCCGGTCGGCGGTGCGGATGTAGTACATGAGGAACCGGTCGAGGTAGCGGACCAGGGTCTCGGTGTCGAGGTCGCCCGCCAGCAGCCGCGCGTGCACCGGGGTCGCGCCACCGTTGCCGCCGACGTAGAGGTTCCAGCCCTTCTCGGTGGCGATCACCCCGAAGTCCTTGCCCCGCGCCTCGGCGCACTCGCGGGCGCAGCCGCTGACCCCGCCCTTCAGCTTGTGCGGCGACCGCAGCCCGCGGTAGCGCAGCTCGAGGTCGATGGCGAGCTGCACCGAGTCCTGGACGCCGTACCGGCACCAGGTCGAGCCCACGCACGACTTCACGGTCCGCAGCGCCTTGCCGTAGGCGTGACCGGACTCGAAGCCGGCGTCGACCAGCCGCCGCCAGATCGCCGGCAGCTCCTCCATGCGGGCGCCGAACAGGTCGATCCGCTGGCCGCCGGTGATCTTGGTGTAGAGCCCGAAGTCGCGAGCGACCTCGCCGATCACGATCAGCTTCTCGGGAGTGATCTCGCCGCCCGGGATCCGCGGGACGACCGAGTAGGAGCCGTTGCGCTGGAGGTTGGCGAGGTAGGCGTCGTTGGTGTCCTGGAGGGTCCGGGTCGACCCCGCGAGCACGTGGTCGCCGACCAGTGAGGCCAGGATCGAGGCGACCGCCGGCTTGCAGATGTCGCAGCCGCGGCCGGTGCCGTGCCCGCCGACGATCTCGTCGAACGACGTGTAGCCGTGCACGGCGACGACGTCGAACAGCTCCTGCCGGGTCAGCGGGAAGTGCTCGCAGAGGCTGCGGTCGACGGTGCGGCCGACCGACTCGAAGTACTCCTCGACGATCGACTTCACCACCGGCTTGCACGAGCCGCAGGTGGACCCGGCCCGCGTGCACGCGGTGACGCAGGAGGCGCTGTCGCAGGTGCCGCCCTCGGCGACCGCGTCCTTGATCTGCCAGCTTGGTCACGTCGTTGCACGAGCAGACCTGCGCCTCGTCGGGCAGGCTCAGGTCCAGGCCGCCGCGGCCGGTCGGGAGGATCAGCTCCTCGGGGTTGGCCGGGAGCGGGATGCCCGGGTTGGTCGCCGTGGACACCATCGGCCGCAGCACGCCGTACGCCGACGCGTCGCCGACCAGCACGCCCGCCGAGCAGCCGGGTGCCGTCCTCGGAGACGACCAGCTTCTTGTAGATGCCGGTCACCGCGTCGGCGAAGACCAGCTCGAGCGCGCCCTCGGTGGTGGCGAACGCGTCGCCGAACGACGCCACGTCGACGCCGAGCAGCTTGAGCTTGGTCGACATGTCCGCGCCGTCGAAGGTGCCCTGGCCGCCGAGGATCGCGTCGACCACCACCTCGGCCATCGCGTAGCCGGGCGCGACCAGGCCGTACATCCGGCCGGCCGGGGCCGCGCACTCGCCGATCGCCCAGACGTTCGGGTCCGAGCGTGCGGCACCGCTCGTCGACCAGCACGCCGCCGCGCTCGGCGAGCGCCAGGCCGGCCGTGCGGGCCAGCGCGTCGCGAGGGCGGATGCCGGCGGAGAAGACCACCAGGTCCAGGTCGAGGGGCTCGGCGTCCCGCAGCGCCAGGCCGGTGACCCGGCTGTCGCCGAGGATCCGCTCGGTCATCGCGCCGGTGTGCACGGTCAGCCCGAGCGCCTCGACGTGCCGGGCCAGCGTGGCGCCGCCGGCGTCGTCGATCTGGACGGCCATCAGCCGCGGCGCCATCTCGACGACGTGCGTGTCCAGACCCAGGCCGCGCAGGGCGTTGGCGGCCTCGAGGCCGAGCAGCCCGCCGCCGATCACCGCACCGGTGCGGGCGCCCTGCGCGGCCGCCTCGCGGATCGCCTCGAGGTCCTCGATGGTCCGGTAGACGAAGCAGCCGGGCAGCTCGTGGCCCGGCACCGGCGGCACGAACGGCGCCGCGCCGGTGGCCAGCACGAGCTCGTCGTAGGCCAGCACCTGGCCGTCGTCGACGAGCACGGTCTGGGTCGCGGGGTCGAACCCCACGACCTGACGGCCGAGCAGCAGCCGGACCCGCGGGTCGTCGTACTCCCCCTCGGGCAGCAGCGAGAGGGCGTCCGCGCCGACCTCGAAGAACGACGTCAGCGCGACCCGGTCGTACGCCGGCCGCGGCTCCTCGCCGATCACCACGACGTCGTGGGTCTCGGTGAGGCCGCGCTCGATCGCGGCCTGGACGAACCGGTGCGCGACCATGCCGTGGCCGACGACGACCAGGGTCCTGCGGAGGTGGGGGCTCATGCGTGCGGTTCCTTCCAGTGGTGCGGGCTCGGCGACGAGGGCGCGGACGGTGTCGGCGCACCCGCCGCAGCCGGTGGTGGCGCGGGTGGTGGTGCGGGCTTCTTCCAGCGAGGCGCAGCGACGGATCCGCCCGGCGGTGACGCCCGCGCAGGCGCACACCTCGGCGTCGTCGCGCGAGGTAGACCGGCTGGGTGGGCCGGTCGGCCATGAGGAGGGCGCCGGGCTCGGCCGGACCCAGGACCGTGCCGCGGTCGTAGTGCTGGGTGATCAGCCCGACCCGCGAGAGGTCACCGACCAGCGTCGCGGCCACGATCACCCCGTCGCGGACGACCAGCTTGCGGTGCGAACCGACGACCGGGTTGGTCACCTCGACGACCTGGCCCTCGGTGCGCTCGGGGTCGCCGAGCACGGCCACGTCGAGATCGGTGGCGCGCAGCCTGGCCACCGTGCGGGTCCCGTCGTAGGTGACGTCCGCGCCGGTCAGGTGCGCGGCCAGCAGGCCGGCCTGCTCCCACGCCGGCGGCACGAACCCGGTGACCTGGTCGCGGTGCTGGGCGCAGTCGCCGATCGCGTGCACGTGCGGGTCGCTGGTGCGCAGGTGCTGGTCGACGACCACCCCGCGGCGTACGTCGAGCCCGGCCCGGCGGGCCAGCGCCGTGGACGGTCGGCCGCCGGCGGTGAGCACGACCAGATCGGTCGGGAGCACGTACGCCGTTGTCGAGGACCAGCCCGTCGTCGGTGAGCCGGGTCGCGCGGGCACCCGTGTAGACCGACGTCCCGAGCCGGCGCAGGTCGCGCGCCAGGATCGCGCCGGCCTTGGCGTCGACCTGGCCGCGCAGCAGGTGCTCGCCGCCCTCGACGACCTCGACCGCGAGGCCGCGCCGGGCCAGCGCGCGGGCGACCTGCAGGCCGAGCAGCCCGCCGCCGACCACCACCGCGGTGGCCGCGTCCGGCACCGCGCGGTCGAGCCGCAGGCAGTCCTCGAGCGACCGGAAGGCGTGCACGCGTCCGTCCAGACGCCCGTCGACCTGGACCAGGCCGCGGATCGGCGGCAGGGTCGGGATGCTGCCGGTGGCCAGGACCAGGACGTCGTACGGCACCCGGGCGCGGTCGGCGAGCTCGACCTCGCGCTCCACCGGGTGCACGTCGACCACCCGGGTGCCGAGGCGCAGGTCGACGGCGTCGTGCAGCGGCAGCGCGAGCGCGTCGCGGTCGTGGGTGCCCTCGAGCAGGGCGGAGAGCAGGATCCGGTTGTACGGCGGGTGCGGCTCGTCGCCGAGCAGCGTGACCGGTCGGCCGGCGCCGGCGAGCTCGTCGGCCAGCCGAGCGGCGGCCATGCCGGCGCCCGACGACGACCGTGCTCGAGGGCGTGTCATGCCCTCACCGCGCAGGCGCAGACCTTGAACTCCGGCATCCGGCTGTCCGGGTCGAGCGCGTCGATCGTCAGCCGGTTGGCGCCGACCCAGTGGAACGGCACGAAGACGGTGTCCGGCCGGATCGTGGTGACCACCCGGGCCGGGGCCTTGAGCTCGCCGCGCCGGGTGGTGACCAGCACCGGCTCGCCGTCGTGCGCCCCGATGCGGTCGGCCAGCATCGGGTGCAGCTCGACGTACGGCCCGTCGTCGGGGAGGTCGCGGACCCGGCGGGTCTGGGCGCCGGACTGGTACTGGCCGAGCACCCGGCCGGTGGTCAGGTGCAGCGGGAAGTCGGCGTCGACCGGCTCGGCCGGGCCGCGGTGCTCGACGGCGACGAACCGGGCCCGCCCGTCGGCGTGGGCGAACCGGTCGGCGAACAGCCGCGGCGTGCCGGGGTGTCCGGCGTCCGGGCAGGGCCAGAAGACGCCGTGCTCGGCGCGGATCCGGTCGTAGGTGATGCCGGCGTAGTCGGCGCGGCCGCCGGCGGAGGCCCGGCCGAGCTCGGCGAAGACCTCCTCCGCGTCGGTGCTGAACGGCACCGGCGCGCCGACCCGCTCGGCCAGCCCGGCGATCACCTCGAGGTCGGTGCGGACGCCGCGCGGCGGCTCGACCGCACGCTCGCGCAGGATCACCCGGCCCTCGAGGTTGGTCATGGTGCCGGTCTCCTCGGCCCACTGCGTCACCGGCAGCACCACGTCGGCCAGCGCCGCGGTCTCGCTCATCACGAGGTCGGCGACGACCAGCAGGTCGAGGGCCGCGAGCCGGTCGGTGACGTGGCTCGCGTTCGGGAGCGGACACCACGATGTTGCTGCCGAAGACCAGCAGCGCCCTGCGGGCCGTCCGGAGTGCCGAGCGCGTCGAGCAGCTCGTACGCCGAGCGCCCCGGTCCGGGCAGCGTCTCCGGGTCCACGCCCCACACGCCGGCGACGTGGGCGCGCGCCGCCGGGTCGTCGATCATCCGGTAGCCGGGCAGCTGGTCGGCCTTCTGCCCGTGCTCGCGGCCGCCCTGGCCGTTGCCCTGGCCGGTGAGGCAGCCGTAGCCGGAGTAGGGCGCGCCGGGCAGCCCCAGCGCGAGCGCCACGTCGATCCAGGCCAGCACCGTCGCGGTGCCCTGGGCGTGCTGCTCGGCACCGCGCGCGGTGAGCACCATGGCCCGGTCGGCGCCGGCGAGCAGCTCGGCCAGCGCGCGCAGCTCGGCGACCGGGACGCCGGAGACCCGTTCCACCCGCTCGGGCCACCAGGCCGCGACCGCGCGGCGTACGTCGTCCCAGCCGGTGGTGCGCGCGGCGACGTACTCCTCGTCGATCGCGCCGGCCGCGTCGAGCAGGTGCAGCACGCCCGAGCGCGAGAGGCAGGTCGGTGCCGGGCACCGGCTGGAGGAAGAGGTCGGCGCGGTCGGCGGTCGGCGTCCGGCGCGGGTCGATCACGACGACCCGGCCGCCGCGCTCGCGCAGCCGGTCGAGGTGCCGGGCCGCCGGCGGCATGGTCTCGGCGAGGTTGGAGCCGACGAGCACCACCACGTCGGTCTGCTCGATGTCGGCGAGCGGGAACGGCAGCCCGCGGTCGATCCCGAACGCCCGGTTGCCGGCCGACGCGGCCGACGACATGCACCAGCGGCCGTTGTAGTCGATCTGGCTGGTGCCGAGCGCGACCCGGGCGAGCTTGCCGAGCTGGTAGGCCTTCTCGTTGGTCAGCCCGCCGCCGCCGAACACCGCCACGCTGTCCGGTCCGCTCTCCCGGCGCAGCTCGAGCAACCGGGTCGCGACCAGGTCGAGCGCCTCGTCCCACGACGCCGCGCGCAGCTCACCCGTGGTGCGGTCGCGGAGCAGCGGGCTGGTCAGCCGCTCGCGGTGGCCGCGCAGCTCGGCGGCCGTCCACCCCTTGCGGCACAGCGCGCCCTCGTTGACCGGGAACTCCGGCCACGCACGCACCTCCAGTGCGGGACCACTCTTCTCGAGAGTCATCCCGCACTGGAGGCTGCAGTACGGACAGTGGGTGTGGTCATGCGTCCAGGCTCAGATGCCCGCGCCCGCGCAGGCTGATCGTCGGCCTTGCCTCGGCCGGCCGGCGGAGGTAGACGGCCCAGGTGACCAGGGCGCAGACCACGTAGAAGCAGGCGAAGACCATGAACGCGCTCTTGGTCGCCGTCCAGCGGGTCGTCGACCCACGGCGAGCTGAACGCGATCGGGATGAGGAAGCCGCCGATCGCACCCGACCGCGCCGATGATCGCCGATCGCGGCGGACGACTTCTTGGTGGCCGGCGAGCGCGGCCGCCGCCCGCTCGGGGGTGCCGCGGCGTGGTGGCCCGGTCGGCCTCGGTCCTGAAGATCGCCGGGATCATCTTGTAGGTCGAGCCGTTGCCGATCCCGATGACAGGAAGATCAGCAGGAACAAGCCGAGGAAGAACGGGAAGACGTCCTGGTTCGAGCTCACGGCGTCGACCACGGCCGGGGGAACTCGAACGACGCGGGGTCGGCCTTGATCGCCGCCAGCGCCTCGGGGGTGGGCGCCGGGGGCAGCGGCTTGAGCAGGCTCAGGGTGAAGAGCACGCCGAGCGTGCCGACCACCATGCCGCCGAACGCGAACAGGGTGACCTTCGCGCCGCCGAACCGGTCGGCCAGCCAGCCGCCGAGCGGGCGGGCCATCGAGCCGACGAGAGCACCGAGGAAGGCGTAGAACGCGAAGTTGATGCCGATGCCGAGCGACGCCGGGACGGGCTGCCGCAGAAGTTCAGCTTGATCAGCAGCGGCATCGCGGCCGAGTAGCCGATGAACGAGCCGAAGGTGCCGATGTAGAGGAACGACATCACCCAGGTCTGCTTGTGCTTGAGGACGCTGAGCTGCTCCGCGGGCGGACGCCTTGGCGGTGGCCAGGTTGTCCATGAAGAAGTACGCCGCGATCGTGGCGACGACCGCCAGCCCGGCGTAGACCCAGGCCGCCCGCTCGAGGTGGATGCCGCCGTCGGACGCCTTGACGATGCCGAAGATCGCGGCGCCGCCGACGATGGCCGGCAGCAAGAACTGGATCAGCGCGACGCCCAGGTTGCCGCCGGCGGCGTTGAGGCCGAGCGCGGCGCCCTTCTTGGACGAGGGGTAGAAGAAGTTGATGTTCGCCATCGAGGAGGCGAAGTTGCCGCCGCCGAGGCCGGCGGTGGCCGCGATCAGGCAGAACGCCCAGTACGGCGTGCTCGGGTTGGTCACGGCGTACGCGAACCCGAGCGGTCGGGATCAGCAGCAGGGCGGCGCTGGCCATGGTCCAGTTGCGACCGCCGAACTTGGGCACCGCGAGCGTGTAGGGGACCCGGAGCAGCGAGCCGACCAGGTTCGGGATGGCGACCAGGAAGAAGAGCTGCTGCGGCGTGAACTCGAAGCCCTGGGCGAGCAGGAACGCCGAGCGAGACGCTCCAGATCAGCCAGACCGAGAAGCCGAGGTGCTCGGCGAAGATCGACCAGATCAGGTTGCGCTGGGCGACCGCGCTGCCGCCCTGCTCCCAGAACGTCTCGTCCTCGGGGCGCCAGTCGCTGATCCAGCGCCCCTTGGCGGCGGGTGGGACCGGGTCGGTCTCGGTCGGGTCGGACGTCAGGGTCATCGTGGCTCCTGGTTGTTCGGGTGTGCCCAACCTCCCGGCCCGATGTGTCGCGACGAGCAGGAGCGCGTCTCACCTCGCGCACGTTCTCCTCACGTCCTCACGGCGCTCACGCCCTCACGTACCGCACCTGGCGTAGTGGTCCGCCTCGCGCATGCCCGCCGGCAGGCCGTAGCGGTACGGTCGTCCCGCCACTGGGGAAAGGGCGGTCATGGGCGGGAAACCGGCAATCCTCGCGGTCGACGACGACCCTGCGGTCTCCCGGGCCGTCACCCGCGACCTGCGCTCCCGCTACGGCGCCGAGTACCGCGTCGTCAGCGCCACGTCCGGCCGGCAGGCGCTCGAGGTGCTGGAGGGCCTCGAGCTGCGCGACCAGCCGGTCGCCCTCGTCGCCTCCGACCAGAGGATGCCGGAGCTGACCGGGATCGAGGTGCTGGCCGAGGTCCGCCGGCGCTCGCCCGACACCAAGCTGCTGCTGCTCACGGCGTACGCCGACACCGCCGTCGCCATCACTGCCATCAACGAGATCGGCCTCGACCACTACCTCCTCAAGCCGTGGGACCCCCCGGAGGAGCGCCTCTACCCGGTCATCGACGACCTGCTCGGTGACTGGCGCAGCCAGCACCCGGACCGCACGTCCGAGGTGCGCGTCGTGGGCCACCGGTGGTCGGACACGAGCGAGGAGACCAGGGCCTTCCTCGCCCGCAACCACGTGCCCTACCGCTGGCTCGACGTGGAGCGGGACGAGGAGGGGCGCCGCCTGGTCGACCTGGCCGACGGCCCCGACGTCACCGACACCAGCACGCTCCCGCTGGTGCTGCTCCCCGACGGAGAGGCGTTGCGGTCGCCGTCCGCGCTGCAGCTCGCCGAGGCGCTCGGCCTGCGGACCCGGGCCGAGCAGCCGCTCTACGACCTGTGCATCGTGGGCGCCGGCCCGGCCGGGCTCGCCGCCGCGGTCTACGGTGCGTCCGAGGGGCTCCGGACGGTGGTCGTCGAGCGGGACTCACCCGGCGGCCAGGCCGGCCAGAGCGCCTCCATCGAGAACTACCTCGGGTTCCCCAAGGGTCTGTCCGGGGCCGACCTCACGCACCGCGCGGTGGCCCAGGCGTCGCGGTTCGGGGCCGAGATGGTGCTCGCCCGGGACGTGGTCGGCTTCGAGCAGCGCGGACCGGTGCGCGCCGTGCAGCTGGCGGGCGGATCAGAGGTGGAGGCGCGGGCCGTCCTCGTGGCGACCGGGGTGTCCTACCGCCGCCTCGAGGCCGAGGGCCTGGACGCCCTGGGAGCCCGCGGGGTCCACTACGGCGCCACCGCCAGCGAGGCCGCCCAGTGCACCGGGGAGGACGTGTACGTCGTCGGCGCCGCCAACTCTGCCGGGCAGGCGGCCCTGAACCTGGCGCGCTACGCGTCGAAGGTGGTGCTCGTCGTGCGCGGGCAGTCGCTCGAGACGACGATGTCCCAGTACCTCGTCTCCCGGATCCGGGACACCGACAACGTCGAGGTCCGGCTCGGCACGCGGGTCGTCGGCGCCAAAGGTGTGGACCACCTCGAGGTGCTCTCGCTCCACGACGACGCGCTCGGCACGGTGGAAGACGTGCCCACCAACTGGCTCTTCGTCTTCATCGGGGCGTCGCCGCGCACCGACTGGCTGGGCGACGAGGTCGAGCGGGACGACAAGGGCTTCCTGGTCACCGGCCCCGAGCTGACCTCCGCCGGGGGTCGCTGGCCGTTGACGCGGCCCCCGCTCGCGCTCGAGACCAGTGTCCCGGGCGTCTTCGCGGCCGGCGACGTCCGGCTGGACTCCATGAAGCGCGTCGCCTCCGCTGTCGGCGAGGGCGCGATGGCGGTCTACCTCGTCCACCGCTACCTGGCGACGGTCTGAGACCGCCGTGACGAGCAGGCGGACGAGCCCCGACGAGCTGCGGACCATCCCGCTGCTGGAAGGCCTCGACGACGCACAGCTGGCCGAGCTGAGCGAGTCCGGTGAGGAGCTGTCGCTGGCTCCCGGAGAGGTCGCGTTCACCGGTGGGCAGCCGGCGGAGCACTGGTGGCTGCTGCTCGAAGGCACCCTGGAGCTGGTGCGCCGGGTCGGCCACGAGGACACCGTCGTCGGGACGATGAGCAACCCGGGGCAGTGGGCAGGCGGCTTCCGCGCCTGGGACCCGCACGGCGTGTACATGGCGACCGGCCAGGTGGTCGCGCCGGCCCGCCTGCTCCGGGTGTCCGCGGAGCGCCTCTCGGTCCTGGCGCAGGCGTGGTTCCCGTTCGGCGTGCACATGATCAAAGGGTTCGCGCAGACCGTGCGCCACATCGAGTCGACGGTGCGGCAGCGCGAGTCGCTCGTCGCGCTGGGCACGCTTGCCGCCGGCCTGGCCCACGAGATCAACAACCCGGCGTCGGCCTCGTCACGCGCGGTCGACTCACTCACCGAGACGTGCGACGACCTCATGCGCTCCCTGCGTCGCCTCGCCGAGTCCGGAATCGACGCCGCGACGTACGTCCAGCTCGACGCCCTGAGGGCCGAGCTCGCCCCGGTCTCGCGCGACGAGTCACCGCTGGCACTCGCCGACAGGGAGGACGAGCTCATCGCGTGGCTCGAGGACCGCGCGGTCTCGCAGAGCTGGTTGGTCGCCCCGGTGCTCGCGAGCAGCGGCGCCGATCTCGAGTGGTGCGGGCGCGTCGCTGCCGCCGCCGGCACCGCCCTCGACCCGACCCTGCACTGGGTGGCGAGCTCGCTCGGCGTCACCGCGCTGCTCGGCGAGGTCAAGGAGTCGACCCAGCGGGTGTCCAACCTGGTGGCCGCGGTGCGCTCCTACTCGCAGCTGGACCGTGCCACCGAGCAGCGGATCGACGTGACGGAGGGCCTCGAGAGCACGGTGACGGTGATGGCCCACAAGCTCAAGGGGGTGACCGTCGAGCGTGACTTCGCCCCCGGCCTCCCGGAGATCGAGGCCATCCCAGGTGAGCTGAACCAGGTCTGGACGAACCTCATCGACAACGCGGTCGACGCCATGGAGGGCGGGGAGGGAGAGCCGACGTTGCGGATCTCGGCGGCGCCGCACGATCGCGGCGTGGTCGTGGAGTTCGCCGACACCGGGCCGGGCATCCCCGACGACGTGCTCCCTCACGTCTTCGAGCCCTTCTTCACCACGAAGGACGTCGGGCGAGGGACAGGCCTGGGCCTCGACATCTCGCGCCGGATCATCGTGGACAGGCACGCCGGCGACATCACCGTCGAGCGGCGCGGCGACCGGACGGTCGTCCGGGTCAGGCTCCCCTCGTCGCGCTGACCTCGTCGCGTCCGCTCGAGCGCTCACGGCCCGCCTCGCAGCTGCCGAGCTCGGCGATGTCGCGGCGGAACGCGGTCGACAGCAGGGCGTCGGTGAGGATGCGCAGCCGTCGGGAGCGCACCGGGACGGCTCGGATGTGGTAGGCGCGCGTGATCAGGGCGCCCAGCCGTCCGCGGACGTGCAGTCGGAAGACCCGCGCGACCCCCTGGCCACGACCCAGGGTGGCGCCCTCCCCGATGCTGCGGTAGGCGTAGGGCCGGGTAGCGCCTGCGAGAGACGCAGCCACCGTCCGAGCCTGGCGCACCGCGTGCTGACACGTGGGTGGGTCGAGCCTGCCCGGCGTGGCGGCGTTCGGTACGGCGGCACAGTCCCCGAGCGCCCAGATGTCCGACCGCCCTCTGACCCGCAGGGACGAGTCGACGAGGATCCGGCCGCGCTCGTCGAGCGGCAACCCCAGCGTGCGGACGAGCGGGTGCGTCACGACCCCCGCCGTCCACACCAGGGTCTCCGTGTCGAGGCGCTCGCCGTCGGCCAGGGTCACGGCCCGGGCCTCGACCGACGCGACGGTCGTCGCCGTCAGGATCTCGACGCCATGGCGGCGCAGCTGTGCGGTCGTGTGGTCCGCGAGCTGGCGAGGTACCTCGGCGAGGATGCCGGGACCGGCGTCGACCAGCACCCACCGCTGCGGCACGCCCCGGAGAGCCGGGTAGTGGGGGACGGCGTCCTCGACGAGCTGCCGCATCTCGGCAAGGGCCTCGACCCCCGCGTAGCCGGCGCCGACGAACACGAAGGTGAGATGACGCCTCGCCTGGGACGGATCGGCCTCCGCGAGATCGAGCTGTCGGATGACGTGGTTGCGCAGGTGGATGGCGTCCGCGAGGTCCTTGAACGTCATCGCGTGCTCTGCCAGCCCCGGGACGGGCAGCATCCGGGCGACCGAGCCCAGGGCGATCACGAGACGCCGGTAGGACACCTCGACCTCCCCGACCTGGGTCTCGACCGTGACCGTCCGAGCGAGCTGGTCCAGGGCGAAGACCCGGCCTCGGAGCAGCTCCGCGTCCGGACACATCATCCGCAGCGGCACGAACGCATGCCGTGGCTCGACAGCGCCGGCCGCCACCTCGGGGAGCAGGGGCGTGTAGAGCATCGAGCTCTCGGGACTGACGATGGTGGCTTCGCGGAGGAGCCGCGCCACGTGTGCGCCGCCGAAACCTCCACCGACGACGAGCGTGCCGCCCCTGGCCCGCATCACGCTCTCCGCACCAGGCAGGTGGCGCCGGCGATGGCGATGACCCGGTCGTCCACGTCGACCACGCGGGCCGAGGCCACCATCGTGCTCCTCCCTTGGTGGACGACCTCGCCCGTGCACTCGAGCGGTCCCCCCGTGAGCACGGCGGGGCGCAGGAACCGCACGTTCAGCTCGCCGGTGACGTACCCGACGGCGGCCGGCAGCAGCGAGTGGACGGCACAGCCCATCGCGGTGTCCATCAGCGCGGCGAGGACGCCGCCATGGACGATCCCGAACGGGTTGAGGTGGTACTCACCCAGGTCGAGCGTGAACGTGACCCGGCCCGGCTCCGCCTCTACCGGCTCGATGCCCAGCGTGCGCACGGCCGGAGGCAACGGCAGCGTCCCGGCGCCGATGGCGTTCAGCACGGCCAGGCCGTCCTGGGTGATGCTGGCGAGGCGCGTCGCCTCCTGGTCCTCCCAGCTGTAGGCGCGGTGCCTCGTGTCGAGTCGCGTGCTGGTTGTCATGGCTTTCCTCCTGTGGTGACGCGCCGAGATACGGCGCTGATGAGGGCAGTGCCGCCCGCTGCGGCTCCCGCCGAACGCGTGTCGTTCCTGAGAGACAGGTGCCGGCCCCAGGCGAGGAAGGCGGCCAGCGCGACCAGCCCGTGGCCACCGGCCATCAGGTGGGCGATCCGGTCGTGATCGGCTCCGGTCACCATCCTGTGGAAGAACAGGCCACCGGTGGCGTTGAGCGGCGCGTGCCAGACCGCCGCGAGCGTCCACCGGCCGTCATGCCGAGGCCGCCATCTGCTTGGCGGCGCGGGCCAGCCGGCCGCGCACGACGATCGGGTGCAGCCTGCGGACGAGCGCGAAGTACGCGCGGCCTCGTCGGTTGCGCAGCTCGACGACCGTGCTGAGCACGACCCGGTCGACCTCCACGAGCACCGAGGCGCGGAAGCCCAGATGGGCCTGGTCGGCGCCGAGCAGCACCTCGTGCTCGGTGCGGGAGACCGTGTTGAAGACGTGGCTCCCGCCTCGCTCGATCCCGACCGCCCGGACCAGCAGCTCGCGCGCCGCGAACAGGAAGCGGGTCAGGACCGATGGCGGCGAGCGGAAGACCGCGTCCGCCCACTCCTGTGGGTCACGGCGCGGGCCACCGATCGGGATCCCGACGGCGTACGCATCCGACCAGTCGATGAACGGCAGGGGGTGCGCGAGCAGCCGGGTGGTCGGCAGCTCGGTGGCGTAGACGCGGCCGCACTCGGCCGGTCGGACGAAGCGGTGATGGTGCTCGAATCCGACAACGGGTCGGATCGACTGGAGCTGTGCCGGACATTTGCTTGCCTCCTCCATACGCCTCCGTATGGAGGACGTTCCGTACGGTAGCGTATGGGCATGCCGAATGGGAAGCGCGAAGTTCTCACTGCCGCCGACTGGACCGAGGCCGCCCTCGACGCCCTCGCTCGTGGGGGGCTGCCAGCTGTGGCCGTCGAGCCGCTCGCGAAGGAGCTGGGGGCCACCAAGGGCAGCTTCTACTGGCACTTCACCGACCGGCAGGCGCTGTTGGCGGCCACGCTCGAGCTGTGGGAGCGCCGTGACACCGACCGGGTCATCGCGGCCGTCGACAAGAGCCAGGACGTGGAGACCCGGCTGCGCAACCTGCTGCGGCTGGCGTTCGCCTCGGTGCGTGACGGCTCGGCGGGCGGCGCGGGCACGGTGGAGCTCGCCCTGCAGGCGAGCGCTGCCCATCCCCTGGTAGCTCCCACGCTGGATCGCGTCACGAAGCGACGGCTCGCGTTCCTCACCAGGCTCTACACCCAGCTGGGGCTGTCGCGCGCCCGGGCACGCGACCGCGGCCTGCTCGCCTACACGGCGTTCCTCGGGCACGCGCAGATCGCGCACGCGACGCCGGCACTGCTCCCCCAGGGACGGGCGTTCACCGCGCACGTCGACCAGGTCGTCGAGGCGCTGATCAACGTCACCGACTGACCTCTCTGCTGGTGGCGGAGCCCCGCCGGACCGGCCGTCCGTCATGCTGTGCCCATGCGCGTGTGGCGTCGGACACACCTGGGTTCGGAGGCGGACCGTGCCACGTTCCGGACGCTGCACACCGCCTCGCTCGCCTCGCCGGCGCTACGGGAGGGGCTCACCAGCACCAGTGCCGAGCGCGCGATCCGGCACCTGCGGGACCTGCTGGGCACGCCGGCACTGGCGGTCACCGACACGTCCGACTGCCTGGCGTGGGACGGCGAGGGCCACCATCACCAGCCGCAGGTGAGTGCGCTGGTGGCGACCACCGTCGACAAGGGCCGGACCCAGAGCTTCGGACGCAGCGACCTGCCCTGCCAGGTGCCCGGCTGCCCGGTGCGGACGGCGGTCGTGAGCCCGTTGGTGGTGGACGAGCGGATCGTCGGCACCCTGGCCGCGTTCGCGCCGTACCCCACCGCGGGCCTCGCCCTCGCGGCCGACGAGACCGCCGAATGGGTCTCGGGTCAGCTCGAGCTGGCCGAGCTCGGTGCGAGCCGGACCCTCCTGATGGAGGCCGAGGTGCGCGCGCTCCGGGCGCAGATCAGCCCGCACTTCATCTACAACTCGCTCAACGCGATCGCGAGCTTCGTGCGGACCGACCCGGACCGGGCGCGCTCGCTGCTGCAGGAGTTCGCGGACTTCACCCGCTACTCGTTCCGCAGGCACGGCGACTTCACGACGCTGGCCGAGGAGCTCCGCTCGATCGAGCGCTACCTGCTCCTCGAGCAGGCCCGGTTCGGCGACCGGTTGTCGGTGAAGCTCAGCATCGCGCCCGAGGTGCTGCCCGTGGCGGTGCCGTTCCTCTGCATCCAGCCGCTGGTCGAGAACGCCGTCCGGCACGGGCTCGAGGCCAGCGAGGGCACCGGCACCATCACCATCCAGGCCCACGACCGCGGCCAGGAGTGCCTCATCGAGGTCGAGGACGACGGTGCCGGCGAGGACCCGGAGAAGGTACGCCGCGCGCTGGCCGGCGACGCGAGCATCGACTCGATCGGGCTGGGGAACGTCGACGCGCGGCTGCGCACGACGTACGGCGACGAGTACGGCCTCGTCGTGGAGACCGCTCCCGGCGCCGGGACCAAGGTGACCGTGCGGGTGCCGAAGTTCGCGCCCGGAGTGACGGCATGACACCAAAGCGACTGCGCGTGCTGGTCGTGGACGACGAGCGACCGGCGCTCGACGAGCTGCAGTTCCTGCTCGAGCAGGACGCCCGCATCGGCGAGGTCGTCGCGTGCGACTCCGCGACCGAGGCGCTGCGCACCCTGCACGAGCGCGAGGTGGACGCCGTGTTCCTCGACATCCAGATGCCCGGGCTGACCGGGCTCGAGCTCGCCCAGGTGCTCAAGCGGTTCAGGGCCCCGCCGCCGATCGTCTTCGTCACCGCCCACGAGACGCACGCGGTCGACGCGTTCGACCTGCGGGCGGTCGACTACGTGCTCAAGCCGGTCCGCGAGGAGCGGCTCGCCGACGCGGTCAGCCGGGTCATCGAAGGGGGCGACCGGGTGCCGGCCGCGGTCGAGGAGGTCCAGATCCCCGTGGAGCTCGGCGGGGTGACCCGGTTTGTCGACCGCTCCGACGTGACGCACGTCGAGGCGCAGGGCGACTACGCCCGGCTGCACACCGCCGACGGCTCGCACCTGATCCGGGTGCCGCTCACCACGCTCGAGGAGGAGTGGTCGGCAGCGGGCTTCGTGCGCATCCACCGGTCACTCCTGGTCGCGCTCGGACACGTCACCGAGATCCGGATGGAGTCCGGCCGCTGCACCGTCGCCGTCGGTCCGCGCGACGCGGCCACCGAGCTGGTCGTGAGCAGGAGACACACCCGCGAGCTGCGCGAGCTGCTCGGCAGGCGAGCCACTCCATGAGCGACAGCCGCCCGCCGGCCCGGGTGCGTGTCACCGGGCCGCCCAGACGCAGGCACGTCCCGCTCGCCCGGACCGGCGACATCGACGAGCAGACGGCACTCGGCGACGTCTTCCTAGGAAGCCTGCTCCGCGAGCAGCTCGCGCTGGCCGCGCGCATCCTGGGCCTGCTCGTCCTCACCGTCGGCTCGCTGCCCCTGCTGTTCCGCGTCTTCCCCGAGCTGGCCGAGATCCATGTGCTCTGGGTGCCGCTGGCCTGGCTCCTGCTCGGGGTGCTTGTCTACCCGTGGCTGCTGCTGCTCGGCGTGCGCTTCGTCCGGCGGGCCGAGCGCAACGAGCACGACTTCGTGCTCCTCCTCCAGGTCCTCGACGAGGACGACGACACATGACGGACGGCGTACCGGGACTGGTCGCGCTGTTGGTGGTCAGCCTCGCGACCCTGGCGATCGGCAGCTACGGGCTGCGGATCTCGCGCACCACCAGCGACTTCTACGTCGCGTCGCGCAGCGTCCGGCCCGGCCTCAACGCCTCGGCGATCGGCGGCGAGTACCTCTCCGCCGCGTCGTTCCTCGGGGTCGCCGCGCTGGTGCTCACCGCCGGCGCGCAGATGCTCTGGTACCCGATCGGCTGGACCGCGGGCTACCTCGTGCTGCTGGTCCTCGTCGCCGCCCCACTGCGCCGCAGCGGTGCCTACACGCTGCCCGACTTCGCCGAGGCGCGGCTGGGCTCCCGGAGGGTCCGGGCCCTGTGCTCGGTGCTGGTCGTGGCGATCGGCTGGCTCTACCTGCTGCCCCAGTTCCAGGGCGCCGGCCTCACCCTGACCGCCGCCGTCGATGCACCGAAGTGGGTCGGCGCGCTGGTCGTCGGCGCCGTGGTCGTCGTCAACGTGGGCAGCGGCGGGATGCGCAGCATCACGTTCGTCCAGGCCTTCCAGTACTGGCTCAAGCTCACCGCCCTCCTCGTGCCGGCCGCGGTCCTGCTGGTCATCTGGGCCGGTGACGGGCGGCCCGACCCGACCGGCGGCGGCGCCGGCTGGTCAATGCCGCTGGGCGAGGGCAACCAGGGCCTCTACACGACGTACTCGATCGTGCTGGCCACCTTCCTCGGCACCATGGGGCTGCCGCACGTCGTGGTCCGCTTCTACACCAACCCCGACGGCGGGGCCGCCCGCCGGACCACGCTGGCGGTGCTGGCCCTGCTCGGCGTCTTCTACCTGCTGCCGCCGATCTACGCCGTCCTCGGCCGCGCGTACGGCGCCGACGCGGACGACACGGTCGTGCTCGAGCTGCCCCGGCTGATGCTGGGCGGGCTGGGCGGTGACCTGCTCACGGGGCTGGTGACCGCAGGGGCCTTCGCGGCGTTCCTGTCCACCTCCTCCGGCCTGGCCATCGCGGTCTCGGGCGTCCTCGCGCAGGACGTGCTCAAGGACCGCTTCTCCGCCATCACCGCGTTCCGCGTCGGGGCCACTGCCGCGGTCGGGGTACCGCTGGCCGCCGCCGTGCTCGCCCCCGACCTGTCGGTGGCTCGGGCGGTCGGGTTGGCGTTCGCCGTCGCCGCGTCGACGTTCTGTCCACTGCTGGTGCTCGGCATCTGGTGGCGCCGCCTCACCCCGGCGGGCGCGGTCGCGGGGCTGCTCACCGGCGGGCTGGGCTCCAGCGCCGGCGTCGCCTGGACCCTGTACGACGGGGCACCGGAGAGGTGGCGCGACGTACTGCTGGGCCAGCCTGCGGCCTGGAGCGTGCCCCTGGCGTTCGCGGCGATGGTCGGCGTCTCGCTCCTCACCCGTGAGACCGTCCCCGGCCACGCGAGCCGGTTCATGGTCCGGCTGCACACCCCCGAGGTCGTCCAGCTGGATCGCGGTTGACCGTCAGGTGCGCCGCGCCGTGATCAGCCAGGCAGAGGAGTCGAACCGCACCCCGCGGTCCGTCTGCGCCGCCGCGAGCGCGGCGTGCAGCGACTCGAGCGCGGCGGCCCTGGTGACGTCATCCAGGTCGGCGGTGAGCCCCCGCGTGAGGCCCATCCCCGCGACGTACTCGTAGGCATCGTCGGCGTCGCTCCCGAACTCGATCGGCTCGTCGACCTGCTCGAGCTCGACGTCGACCAGACCCACGCCAGCAAGGAGGCCGCGCACCTGGTCCGGGTCCGACAGCCCGAACGGACCCGGCGCACCGGTCGGCGGGACCGGCAGGACACGCCCTGCCGCCAGGGCGCCGCGCAGTGCCGACAGCCACTCGTTGTGTGCCAGCTCGCGCCACGCCAGGAGGCCGACCCGGCCGCCGGGCCTCAGCGCGCCTGCCAGGTTCGCAAACGCGCGCACCGGATCGCCGAAGAACATCGCACCGAAGCTGCTGACCACCACATCGATGCTCCCCTCGGCGAAGGGCCGGCCCTCGGCGTCCGCGTGCTCGTAGGTCGCGTTGGTGATCGCCTCTGCCTCGGTCAGCTCGCGAGCCAGCTCGAGCATGCGACGGGAGAGGTCCACGCCGAGCGCTGACCCGGCATGGGCCCGGAGCGCGGCTGCCCGCGTCAGGCTCCCCGTCCCGCACCCGACGTCGAGCACCACGTCCCCGTCCCCGATCAGTCCGGCCGCGAGGAGCCGCTCGCGGTGGGGGTGGGTGGTCTGCTCGTAGCGCGCGGCCTGCTCGGTCCAGTGATCGCCCTCGGCCCCGTCCCACGCGGCGGCCATGTCGGCGTTGACGATCACGGGTGTGGCGTCGCCGGTCAGTGGCACCATGTCGGTATCCTCTCAACAAGACTCTCTCAATGAGAGTAAGTGCGACGGAGGTGAGCGTCAATGCCGGCGGCCCTGACCCCGACGTCCTACGCGATCCTCGGCCTGCTCGCGATCAAGCCGTGGACCACCTACGAGCTGACCCGGCAGATGGACCGTGCGGTCGGCCAGTTCTGGCCCCGCGCGGAGAGCCGGCTCTACGAGGAGCCCAAGAAGCTGGTGGCCCACGGCCTCGCTGTCGCGGAGCGCGAGCACGTCGGCCAGCGGCCGCGCACCGTCTACTCGATCACCGCCGAGGGGCGCGAACGCTTGGCTGCGTGGGTCACGCAGCCGACCCAGAGCCCACCGGAGCTGCACGTCGAGGCGATGATCAAGGTGTTCTTCGCCGAGCACGGGTCCAGGGACGACCTGCTCGCGACGATCGAGTCCATGCGCGCGTGGACCGATGAGCGGCTCGCGGTCTCGGCCGGCATCGGGCGCGAGTACCTCCAGGGGCGAGGCGCCTTCCCCGAGCGGCTGCCGTGGCTCCTGCTGACCGGACGGCTGCTCGACGAGCACGTGCTCGCCGTACGCCGGTGGGCGCAGTGGGCGGCCCGGGTCGTTGAGACCTGGCCCGAGGACGTGAGCCGCGCCGACCCAAACCTGGACACCGCTCGCGAGATGGCGCAACACCTCGAGCGCGAGCTGGGCCGGCCCGCGGACGACTGATCCAGGAGCTCGCGTCTGGCCGTGCTCCTGGAGGCACCGCTCGTCGCGCGAAATCGACCGTTCACCGACCCCGCGCCCCCACCCGGCGCAGCCCCCGCGCGCACGGATACCGAGGTCCATGTCCGCTCCCTAGCGTGACGGCCACCACATCGCTCTCGAGGGGGGTCTTGATGTCCACCGATGTACCTGGTGCGCCAGAGGTGCACGACCAAGCCAGCCGACACGACCCGATCTACGACCGGATGGCGGAGTCGGCCGACTTCATCGAGCTGCGGCGTCGCTACCGCGGCTTCGTGTTCCCGGCCACCGTCGCCTTCCTGACCTGGTACCTGCTCTACGTGCTCCTCTCCAACTGGGCCCACGACTTCATGAGCACCAAGGTCGTCAACAACGTCAACATCGCGATCGTCTTCGGCGTCCTGCAGTTCGTCACCACCTTCGTCCTGGCGTGGATGTACAGCCGCTACTCGATCGCCAAGCTCGATCCCCTCGCACGCAAGCTCGACGAGGACTACATCGCCGGGAAGAGGAGCTGACATGGAGCACCAGGCCCTCACCACCGTGCTGTTCCTCGCAGTCGTCGCGGTCACGATCGGCATCACGATCTGGGCGAGCCGGCAGACGCAGGGGGCGGCGGACTACTACGCCGGCGGCCGCAACTTCACCGGCCTCCAGAACGGCCTCGCCATCGGTGGCGACTACATGTCGGCGGCGTCTTTCCTGGGGATCTCCGGCGCGATCGCGCTGAGCGGCTACGACGGCTTCCTCTACTCGATCGGCTTCCTCGTCGCCTGGCTGGTCGCGCTGCTCCTCGTCGCCGAGATGCTCCGCAACTCCGGTCGCTACACGATGGCCGACCAGCTGGCCTACCGGATGCGGCGGCGGCCGGTGCGACAGGCCGCGGCGACCTCGACCGTCGTGGTGTCGATCTTCTACCTGCTGGCGCAGATGGTCGGAGCGGGCGCCTTGGTCTCGCTGCTGCTGGACGTCTCCGGCGACGCCGCGAAGAACCTCACCATCCTGGCGATCGGTGCGCTGATGATCTTCTACGTCACGGTCGGTGGCATGAAGGGCACCACCTGGGTGCAGATCGTGAAGGCGTTCCTGCTGATGGCCGGCTCGGCACTGATCGTCGTGCTGGTGCTGGCCGAGTTCGACTTCAACATCTTCGACCTCCTCAGCACCGCTTCGTCCAACACCGGCAAGGGCCAGGCGTTCCTGGAGCCGGGACTGAAGTACGGCGTGAGCGAGACCAGCAAGATCGACTTCCTCAGCCTGGCCATCGCCCTGGTGCTGGGCACGGCCGGCCTGCCGCACATCCTGATCCGCTTCTACACCGTCCCGACCGCGCGCGACGCGCGGAAGTCGGTGCTGTGGGCGATCGGGCTGATCGGCACCTTCTACCTGTTCACCCTGGTGCTGGGCTTCGGAGCCGCGGCGCTGCTCGAGACGGGCAAGGACAGCGCGGTCGCCACGAGCGGCGGCAACCTGGCCTCGCCCCTGCTGGCCGAAGCGGTCGGCGGCGGCGAAGGGTCCAACGGTGGCGCCATCCTGCTGGCCATCATCGCGGCGGTCGCGTTCGCCACGATCCTCGCCGTCGTGGCCGGGCTCACGCTCGCCTCGTCGACCTCGGTAGCGCATGACATCTACAACAACGTCATCAAGCGTGGCCAGGCGACCGAGTCCGAGGAGCTGAAGGCGGCCCGGATCGCGGCGGTGGTGATCGGCGCGGTCGCGATCGCCCTCGCCATCCCGGCCAAGAACCTCAACGTGGCGTTCCTGGTCGGCCTGGCGTTCGCGGTCGCGGCATCGGCCAACCTGCCGGCGATCCTCTACAACATGTTCTGGCGTCGCTTCAACACCCGTGGCGCCACCTGGTCGATCTACGGCGGCCTCATCTCCTGCGTCGGCCTGGTGATCTTCAGCCCGGTGGTCTCCGGCAAGCCTCCGGACGCGCCGGTGCCGTCGCTGTTCGACAGCTTCGAC
Source organism: uncultured Actinomycetota bacterium (assembly GCA_963798045.1). Taxonomy (GTDB): domain Bacteria; phylum Actinomycetota; class Actinomycetes; order Propionibacteriales; family Nocardioidaceae; genus Nocardioides. The sequence goes on along the minus strand of CAWCSB010000030.1, from coordinate 174,611 downwards.
ATCTCCTGGTTCCCGCTCGAGAACCCCGGCATCGTCTCGATCCCGTTGGGCTTCCTGCTCGGCTTCCTCGGCACGATCAGCGCCCGGGAGCCAGACGCAGAGGAGCGCTACACCGAGCTCGAGGTCCGCGCGCTGACCGGCGCAGGCGCCGAGAAGGCCGTGTCGCACTAGCGCACGCCATGGGGGCGAGCTGACCTCAGCCAGCCCGCGGAGCCGCGGTCCGATCTCGGGGGGGACCGCGGCTCCGGGGTTTGATGCGCGGCCAGGCGGGCAGACAGTGGGCACGCGGGGTCTCCGCGTCCACATTCATCCCGCACCACCAGGAGGGCTTCCGTGGCCGACTACGGCAGCTTCAGCACGTTGGTCACCGACGCGAAGCGCGAGGCGCTGATCGCCGAGATGACCTGCAACGGCTGGGACTTCAAGGACGAGCGCGTCTTCGAGAAGAAGCAGAACTACGGCGAGTCCTTCAGCTCGCAGTCGGTGACCATCGACGGCCAGGCTTCCGCCTCCAGCTACAACATCGGCGTCTCCGTCGAGAACGACGAGGGGCTGGCCCAGGCGGCGCTCAACGAGTTCAACCAGGTCAAGGGCAAGTGGGACAGCCAGATCGACACCCTGGTCTCGGGTTTCGACCACCTCCCCGACCCTGGCAAGTTCGAAGGGCCGATCGGCCACCTTCAGGCGGCCGCCCGCAAGGTCGCGGCCGGCGCCGGCAACGACAACTCCGAGCTCGGCAACCCCGCCCTGACCGACATCGGGTTCATGCGGGACCGGCTGCCCACCAACATCGGTCAGACCGTCGACATGTTCTACCGGCTCTACGGCCCGGACCGGCTCGAGCTCGTGCTGGACGGCTACTGCGAGGTGATGGGCTGCCTCGGCGTCGCCCTCAAGGGCGAGCAGAAGGTGTGGACCAACGCCCAGACCGACGCCGCCGCGATCATGACGAACGGCGTCGCGGCCTTCAAGAACACCCGGCACGACAACAGCACCAGCTTCAGCACCAACCTGACCATCGGGCTCGCCGCCGTGGGCCTGCTGAGCGCGTTCACCGTCGGCATCCCTGGCCTCGCGCCTGTGCTCGGGGCAGTCTCGGCCAGCGGCACCTTCCTCCAGACCGCGATGTCGGTGCTCAAGGAGGGCGAGAAGAAGTCGACCAGCAGCGAGGGGCTCAGCCACCCCGACGCCGTCTACGACGCTCTCAAGCAGGCCTTCAAGGACCTCAACGGCGAGATCAGGACCCAGGAGCAGCAGTTCCAGCAGATGCTCCAGTCGATGCTCGGCTCGGTCAACGGCGCCGACAACCGGGCCAACTTCCACATCGGTCCCGACGCCGGACTGGACCCCGCCTACAAGGGCTCCGACGACGTCATCGACCTGAAGTACTCGATCCTCAAGACCGTCGGCTACGAGTGCATGCCGCAGATCGCCAACGCCTTCTGCGAGTCCGCGGATGCGGCCATGGCCGGCGTCGACAACAGCCCGTGGATCCGCTACTACTCCAGCGTGGTCGGCGACTGGATCGGCCTGGACTTCTACGGCTGCTACGACGCGTGGGAGGACCTCGTCTACCGGGTCCAGCCGCTGATGAACGACACCGCGGCCGAGGCGGTCGCCGCCGGGGTCAAGCTCGCTGTGGCCGCCGGCTACATCGAGGACACCGACGGCAGCGTCCAGAGCACGCTCGGCGCGAACTACAAGGACATCCAGGACGCCAAGCTCGGCTGGGAGAAGGACTCCTACGAGCCTCCGCCGCCGCCCCCGATCCCGCGCGGACCCGGCGGACACCAGCTGGTCGAGTAGCGGAACGTTCCACCTGCCGCTGCGGGCCGAACCGACCTAGCGTCGGACCATGACGCACGACCCGACGCCAGACAACGGCCCGCCCACGGACCCGCCGATGGTCGGCATCCGCCTGGTGTCGGCGTACGACGAGCAGACGCGCCGCGTCGACCTCCAGCTGATCGGCACCCGCGGCGTGGCCGTCGAGGACGGCCTCGCGACGACCTTCGAGGCCGCCCGGCTGTGGCCGACCGTCCGCGACCTGCTCCCGCCCCTGGACCAGCTCCGGGCCGACCCGGCCGGGCACCCCGCGATCGAGCCAGCCCGGGTGCCGGGACCGGGCTGGGACGAGCAGTGCCGGGCGATGGTGAGCCTCGCGATCGTGGCCGCCCCGGGGGGCGCGGACGCCGCCGAGCCCGGCGTCGCCGTCCGCACCTGGTTCGCCACCGAGGACGGCGGCCTGTGGTCGGCCACGCCCATGCCCGACGGCTCGACGGACATCCGACTCGCTCCGGCCGGTGCCCTCGCGGACCTGCTGATCTGGGACGTGACCGGGGCGCTCGAGGCGCTCGTGGCGGGGGTCGCGTCATGACCGCGACCCTGGGGATGGACACGGTCGCCGGCAGACAGGCCGGCGACCAGCTCGATCACGGCTCCCAGCAGATCGCCGAGCTGGCGCAGCGGCTCGACACCGCGGTGATGGCCCTGGAGTGGGTGGGCATGGACGCCGACCGATACCAGTCCGACTGGCGCGACCGGCAGCGCCCCACACTCGACGCCACCGCCCGGCTCCTCTCCGAGGTGGCGGCCCTGATCCGGGGCGAGGCGGAGGCCCAGGACCAGGCGTCCGACAGCGGCGGTTCCGTGGCCGCTGTCGGCTCGGTCGCGCGACGGCGACCCCGGGCGGTGGCGGCGGCATCGTCGGGTGGCTGGACCGGCACGTCGGGAACTTCTTCCGCGGCCTGGTCCGCACCGGCGAGCAGGCCGGTGACTTCCTCGGGAAGCTCGACGACGTCCTCACCGGCGAGCGGGACTGGTCGGTGGCCGCGCTCGCGGCCAGCGCACTCGGCACCGTCGGGTCCGCGGCGGGGGCCGTGGTGAGCGGCGTGACCGGCGAGGACGTGCACTGGTTCGACGAGGGCCATGGCGTGGCCGGCGCCCCGGTCCCGGCTCCGACCGACCCGTCGCAGGCCGGCCAGTACCAGCCGGCGGTCGCGCAGCCGCGCGACCTGCCCTCGCTGATGCAGGGCGTCACCGACGCCTACCAGGTCGGCAGCGACCCGAGCAGCAACGGCGACGTCCGGATCACCCGCGTCGACAACGGGACCGGCACGCCGGCCTACATCGTCTCGATCCCCGGCACCGAGACCTGGAACCCCTCGGCCGGCGCCACCGGCCGCGACCTGACCGCCAACCTCGGGCTGGTGGCGGGCACTCCCACCGCCGCGGCCGAGTCGGTGCGGCTGGCGATGGACCAGGCCCACATCCCGCCGGGCTCGCCAGTGATGCTGGTCGGGCACAGCCAGGGCGGCATCATCGCCGGCACGCTCGCTGCCGACCCCGCCTTCGTGCAGCAGTACGGCGTCACCAACGTGATGACCTACGGCGCCCCGATCGACCACCTCGACATCGACCCGTCGGTGCAGGTGATGCAGGTGCAGCACACCACCGATGTGGTCCCTCGGCTCGACCTCGGCGGGATCCGCACCGGCGACGACCCGATCCCGGGCTACCGGCCCACGGTGACGCTGGACAACCCCGGTCACTTCTGGGAGCTGGGGGCCAACCACAGCTACGTCGAGTACGCGAGCTCCGTGCGCGACGAGCTGGGCGCCAACACACCAGAGGGTGAGATCCTGCGGCAGTACCAGGCGTCGCTGGGCCAGTTCTTCGTCGGCCCGAACGGCCAGGTCACCGCGGTCGACATTCCGGTGAGTCGCGCACCGCGGTCATGATGGAGGCGTGAGGCTCTTCCACAGACGGGGTTCCGACGAGGCCAAGGTGAGCGAGGCCGTCTCGGCCGCGCTGGGTCAGCCGGTGGCCTACAACCACCTGCAGTACCGCGGCGGTGCCCTCAGCGGCACCGTGGACGTTGCGGACGCCGCCGGCTTCGAGGCCGTGCTGCGGACGGCGTACGACGCACTGGCCGAGCTGCTCGGCGACGACGTCGAGCGCGTGGTCTTCTACCTCTCCGGGAGCTCGCCGACCGCCCAGCCCGTCACCGCGGACCGGCTCGGCCTGCCGGTGCCACCCAGCGGGCACGACCTCGCGCAGCACTTCGGCTGACCGCCCGCCGCGCCGTACGGCCCGCTCACCGATGACCCCTCGCAACCCTCTGGCAACCACCCGTCGCCAGCCTGTTGTCTGCGGGCTAGCGTGACGACTGACCCTTGACGAGGAGACCGCAGTGACCAGCACCGAGGAGACCCTGTCCAACCTGCTCAAGGAGGACCGGCGCTTCGAGCCACCGGAGGACCTCGCGGCCGACGCGAACCTCAAGGAAGAGGCCTACGCGCGGGCCGACGCGGATCCCGAGGCGTTCTGGGCCGAGCAGGCCGAGCGGCTGCACTGGGACACGAAGTGGGACCAGGTGCTGGACTGGTCGAACCCGCCGTTCGCGAAGTGGTTCGTCGGCGGCACCCTCAACGCGGCGTACAACTGCCTGGACCGGCATGTCGAGAACGGCCTGGGTGACCGGGTCGCGCTGCACTGGGTGGGCGAGCCCGACGACGACACCCGGTCGGTGACCTACGCCGAGCTCAAGGACGAGGTCTGCAAGGCCGCCAACGCGCTCACCGAGCTCGGCGTCGAGAAGGGCGACCGGGTCGCGATCTACATGCCGATGATCCTCGAGACCGTCGATCTCGATGCTGGCCTGCGCACGCATCGGCGCCCCGCACACCGTGGTCTTCGGCGGCTTCTCCTCCGACGCGCTCGCCACCCGGGTCGTCGACTGCGGCGTGAAGGTGATCATCACCGCCGACGGCGGCTACCGGCGCGGCGCGGCCGTCCGCGCTCAAGCCGGCCGTCGACGAGGCGCGCGCCAAGACCAAGGAGCGAGGGCCACACCGTCGAGAAGGTGCTGGTGGTCAAGCGGACCGGCCAGGACGTCGACTGGGACGGCCCGGAGACTGGGGGGCCCGACGTGTGGTGGCACGACACCGTCGAGAAGGCCTCCACCGAGCACGAGTGCGAGTTCTTCGACTCCGAGCACCCGCTCTACGTCATGTACACCTCCGGCTCGACCGGCAAGCCGAAGGGCATCCTGCACACCACCGGCGGCTACCTGACCGGCGCGGCGTACACCCACTGGGCCGTCTTCGACCTCAAGCCCGAGACCGACGTCTACTGGTGCACCGCCGACGTCGGCTGGGTGACCGGCCACAGCTACCTGGTCTACGGGCCGCTGGCCAACGCCACCACCGGCGTGATCTACGAGGGCACGCCGGACACCCCGGAGAAGGGCCGCTGGTGGAAGATCGTCCAGGACCACAAGGTCTCGATCTTCTACACCGCGCCGACCGCGATCCGCTCGTTCATGAAGCAGGGCCACGAGATCCCGGACAAGTACGACATGTCCTCGCTGCGGGTGCTCGGCTCGGTCGGTGAGCCGATCAACCCCGAGGCCTACGTCTGGTACCGCCACGTCATCGGCGGCGACCGCACCCCGGTGGTCGACACCTGGTGGCAGACCGAGACCGGCTCGATCATGATCAGCCCGCTGCCCGGCGTCACCCACGGCAAGCCGGGCTCGGCGATGATCCCGATCCCCGGCGTCTCCGCCGACGTCGTCACCGAGGAGGGCGAGTCGGTGCCCAACGGCTCCGGCGGCTACCTGGTGCTCACCGAGCCGTGGCCCGCGATGCTGCGCACGATCTGGGGCGACGACGACCGGTTCGAGGAGACCTACTGGTCGAAGTACAAGAAACAGGGCTGGTACTTCGCCGGCGACGGCGCCAAGAAGGACGAGGACGGCGACCTGTGGGTGCTCGGCCGCGTCGACGACGTCATGAACGTCTCCGGCCACCGGCTCTCCACCACCGAGATCGAGTCCGCCCTGGTCTCGCACCCCAAGGTCGCCGAGGCCGCCGTCGTCGGCGCCAAGGACGAGGACACCGGCCAGGCCGTCTGCGCGTTCGTGATCCTGCGCGACGAGGCCGGCGACGGCGGCGAGGACATCGTCGAGGAGCTCCGCAACCACGTCCGCAAGGAGATCGGCCCGATCGCCAAGCCGCGCCAGATCATGATCGTCCCCGAGCTGCCCAAGACCCGCTCCGGCAAGATCATGCGCCGGCTGCTCCGCGACGTCGCCGAGAACCGCGAGGTCGGCGACGTCACCACCCTGGCCGACAGCTCGGTGATGGACCTGATCTCCGAGGGCCTCAACACCGACAAGGCCGAGGACTGACGAACGCCGACCCGTCGTTACTGTCATCAGTAACGACGGGTCACCGTCAATCCCGCGCCGAGCCGTCGTTACTGATCGTCAGTAACGACGGGTCGGCGCTTCAGGACGCCGCCCTCGACCAGCTTCTGGCGGGCCTTGACCAGCTTGTAGACCCAGATCGCCACGACGGCGACGACGCCGGTGTCGTCGACGAGGCCGAGCGGGCCGAGCAGCGCCTCGGGCAGGACGTCGACCGGGAGGGCGAGGTAGGAGAGCGCGCCGAGCATCGCGAACAGGCCGCGCGGCGGGATCTTGAACCGCCACATCAGGAACGCGATCAGAGCCAGGCCGACGACGAGCAGCACGCCGAGGCGGATCAGCACCGCGCGCACCAGGTCGTCCATGGCCACGGTCGCCGACGTGTGGACGGTCGGCGGTAGGCTCGGCGGCGGTGCGCCGGGAAGTCTGGTCGGCAGTCCGTCCAGCCGACCCCGGAGCAGCCATGCCACGCAGACCGACCCGCCGCACAGGCGTCGCCTGTTCGCGCCGGCGTCGTTCCTCGAGAGCTCGCGGGTCGCGGAGGTGCTGCGCGCCGAGACGCGTCGGCGGTCTGCTGCTCATGGTCGGCGCGGCGATCGCGACTGGTCTGGGCCAACTCGCCGTGGTCGCCGGCGTACTTCGACCTGCGCGACCTGCACGGTCGGGCCCGACGCGCTGCACCTCGACCTGAGCCTGGGCGCGCTGGGCGGCCGACGGGCTGCTGGCGATCTTCTTCTTCGTGGCCGGGCTGGAGCTCAAGCGCGAGTTCGTGGCCGGCGACCTGCGCGACCCCCGGCGAGCGGCGCTCCCGGTGGCCGCCGCGGTGGGCGGCATGGTCCTGCCGGCGGTCCTGTTCGTCGCGATCAACGCAGGCGAGCGGCACGGCGCGGGGCTGGGCGATCCCGACGGCCACCGACATCGCCTTCGCGGTTGCGGTTCTGGCGGTGATCAGCTCGCACCTGCCGAGCGGGCTGCGCACGTTCCTGCTCACGCTGGCCGTGGTCGACGACCTGCTGGCCATCATCGTGATCGCGCTCTTCTACACCGACGAGCTGCACCTCGTCATACCTGCTGCTCGCCCTCCTGCCCTTGGCGGCGTTCGCGGTGCTGGCGCACAGCGCGGCTGCACGCGAGCTACCTGCTGCTCCCCCTCGCCCTCGCTCACCTGGGGGCTCGTGCACGCGTCCGGGGTGCACGCGACCGTGGCCGGCGTGCTGCTCGGCTTCGCCGTGCCCGTCCGCCGACCTGTCGTCGGGCGCGAACACGGGCTGGGCTGAGCACCTCGAGCACCTGGTCCGCCCGGTCTCGGCCGGCATCGCGGTGCCGGTCTTCGCGTTCTTCGCCTCGGGGGTGGACGTCGGAGGGTTCGCGGGCTTCCGCGACGCCTTGACCGATCCGGTCGCACTCGGCGTGGTCGTCGGCCTGCTGGTCGGCAAGAGCGTCGGCGTGGCCGGATCGACCTGGCTGGTGGCGAGGTTCACTCGGGCCGAGCTCGACGAGGGCCTGGCCTGGACGGACGTCGTGGGGATGTCACTGCTCGCCGGAATCGGGTTCACGGTCTCGCTGCTGATCGGTGAGCTCGCCTACGGCGCCGGCTCGGCTCACGACGACCACGCCAAGGTCGGCGTCCTCGTCGGCTCGGTGGCTGCCGCCCTCGCCGCCGCTGTGCGTGCTGGGTGCCCGCAACCGCACCTACCGACGAATCGAGGAGCGTGCCGATGGGTAGGGTCGCACCATGGCAAACGACGTCACGGGGAGCAGCCGGACGCCGGTGCGCGGACCGTCGCCCGACGACCCGACCATCGGGCGCCTCGTCGCCGACGCCAGCCGCGACATCTCGTCGCTGGTGTCCAAGGAGATCGCGCTCGCCAAGTCCGAGCTGAAGGTCAGCGTCAAGGCCGGCGGCATGGGCATCGGCCTGCTCGCCGGCGCGGCGTTCATCGCCGTCCTGGGCGTGATCATGCTGTCGTTCACGATCGTCTACTTCATCCACTGGGCCGGGCTCGGACTGCACTGGTCCTACCTGATCGTCACCGGCTTCTGGTTCCTCCTGGTGGCCCTGCTGGGGTGGATCGGCGTGAAGAAGCTCAAGCAGGTCGGCCCGCCCGAGAAGGCCATCGAGCAGGGCCGCGAGATCCCGAAGGCGCTGCGGGGCAAGAGCTGAGCCTGCCCGACGGGCACCTCAGCCCGCGCACCCCTCGGTCGACTGCTCGGTGTCGCTGGCCCTGCCCTCGTCGGCCGCGTCGCGGACCTGGTCGGCGGTGAGCGCGTAGCCGGTGTCGTCGTCGGTCACCGACGCCGCGAACACCACGCCGACCACCTGGCCGGCAGAGTCGACGATCGGGCCGCCGGAGTTGCCGGGCCGGACCAGCCCCCGGATCGAGAAGACGTCGCGGATCACCGCTCCGTCGCCGTAGATGTCCGGCGAGCGCAGCGTCTGCTTGGCCCGGATCCGGCCGGACTCGATGTCGAACGGCCCGTCCTGCGGGTAGCCGAGGATCGCGATCGGGTCCTTCGGCTGCGCCGGCTCGTCGGGAGCGGTGAACGGCAGCACCGGGATCGCACCGCTGTCGAACTCGAGCACGGCGATGTCGAGGTCGGAGTCGTAGAAGACGACCCTCGCGTCCGTGGTGTCGTCACCGACGACCACCTGGGGGTCGTCGACAGCCGCGACGACGTGGGCGTTGGTCATCAGCCGGTCCTCGGCGTAGAGGAAGCCGGAGCCCTCGATGCCGCGGCCGCACTCGTTGGTGCCACGCACCTTGAGCACGCTGCTGCCCGCGCGGGTCACGTCGGGGTCGCGCTTCATCCGCGCGTCTCCCGGCTTGACCTCGACGATGCGCTCGGGGGAGAACGGCTCGAGGTAGCGGGGGAAGAAGCTGGTGCCGACCACGTCGTTGAACGCGTCGAGCAGTCCGCCCGCCCGTTGCGGCAGCACCTCGTTGACCTTGGAGAGGACCAGCGAGCTGCGCACCATCGGCGTCACCCCGTCGATCCGGGAGCCCGAGACCGCGACGCCCAGCGCCCAGGCCACGATCAGGACCGCGCAGGCACTGAGTGCGGCGCCGCCGATCGCGTCGAGCGCGCGCACCGGCTGCCAGGTGATCCGGTCGCGGAGCTTGGCGCCGCCCCACTGCAGCAGACCCTGCCCGAGCGAGGCGGCGAGGATCACGATGAACAGCGCACCGAGCGACACGAGCAGCGACGGGTCCGCGTCGCCCAGCGCGACCGGGGCCAGCCAGACGCCGAACAACCCGCCCAGCAGCAGGCCGGCGGTGGCGAAGGCGCCGGTGACGAACCCCTGCCAGTAGCCGGAGACGGCGTACGCCAGCACCAGCACCACCAGGAGCCAGTCGAGGAGGTTCATCTGCGGCGCCGCTCCTCGAACTCGGTGTTCGGCAGGACGTCCTCGTTGAGCCGCCGGCCGACCAGCATGTACGCCGGCAGCTCCTGCTCGGGCGCGTCGGGAAGGTCCTCGAGCCAACCGAGGTACTCGAACAGGCGGAGGATCACGCCGGCGGTGAACCCCCAGCAGATGACGTCGTGGGCGTCGCCGATGAGGAAGCCCGGGTTGCGCCACCCGCCGGGCATGGTGACCGTGATGCGGTGGGTGGGGTCGCTGCAGCTCGCTGATCGGCACCCGGTAGACCGCGTGCACCTCGTCCGCGGACACCGCGTGCACGGCGCTCGGCTCGCGCCACCAGGCCAGGACCGGGGTGACCGAGAAGTTGCTGGGCGGCAGCCAGAGCGGGGGCAGCTCGGCGAAGACCTCGACCCCCTCGGGCCGAAGCCCGGTCTCCTCCTCGGCCTCCCGCAGCGCCGTCTCCCGAGGTGTCTCACCGGGATCGACCGAGCCGCCGGGGAAGGAGACCTGGCCGGGGTGCGAGCGCATCGTGTGGCTGCGCTCGGTCAGCAGCAGGTCGGGTCCGTCGGGTCCCTCGCCGAAGAGCATCAGCACCGCGCTGGGCCGGGGGTCCTCGTCCTCCGGCGGCATGAACCGGGTCAGCTCGTGGACGGTGATGGAGCGGGCGGCCACCTCGACCGGCCGCAGCCAGTCGGGGAGGTCTGCCGTCATAGCGCTTCTCCGGGGTCCCCGACGGATTCTTCGTCGGAGGAGCGGAGCGGGGGAGCAGAAGAATCCGTTGGGGTGGATAGATCGACTCCAAGGTGTTCGCGGACCAGGTCGACGATCTCTTCCTCGGAGTCGAGGCCTCCGGTCTCCTGGTAGGCGATCTTGCCGTGCTCGTCGACGAAGAACATGGTCGGCATGCCGACGATCTTCGCGAACTCGTCGAACCCCTGGACATCACCGCCCGGGTCGGCCAGTGACGGGTAGGTCACGCCGCGCTTCCCGGCCTCCTCCAGCGCGCTCCCGGGGTACTGGTCCTGGAAGTCGACACCGATCACCGGCACCCGGTCGCCGTACTGGTCGTCGAAGGCCTGCAGCGCCGGCATCTCCTCTTTGCAGGGCTCGCAGCCGGCGAACCAGAAGCTGAGCACCAGTGGACCCCGCAGCGTGGCCAGGTCGACGCTGGTGCCGCCGCCCAGGCACGGCAGGGTGATCTGAGGGAGCGCGCCGCCGCCCGGTCCCGGCACGCAGTCCTCCATCCCGATCTGGGCCTTGAGCGCGCGCAGCTCGGAGCTGTCGACCTTCACCTTGGACGGCCCCGGACCGGGCACGAACTGGGTCTCGTCGTCGCAGCCCACCAGTGCCGCCGTCAGGGCGGCCGCGGCCAGCGCGGCTGCGACTCGGTTCAATGCTTTTCCGGGGGTGGTCACGCCCTGCCCTCGGTGCGGAGCAGCTTGGCGGCGGTCTCGGGGTCGGTCGGCCCGGCGCCGTACGACGGGCACCAGCGCGCCACCGGACAGGCCCCGCAGGCCGGCTTCTGGGCGTGGCAGCAGCGCCGCCCGTGCCAGATCAGATGGTGGCTGAGCAGGACCCAGTCCTTCTTCGGGAACAGCGCCCCCACGGCGTGCTCGGCCTTGACCGCGTCGGTCTCCTCGGTCCAGCCGAACCGGCGCGAGAGTCGGCCGAAGTGGGTGTCGACGGTGATGCCGGGGATGCCGAACGCGTTGCCGAGCACGACGTTCGCGGTCTTGCGGCCGACGCCGGGGAGCTCGACGAGGTCCTTGAGCCGGGGCGGCACCTCCCCGCCGTGCCGCTCGACCAGCGCCGCACTCAGCTTGAGCAGCGACTCGGTCTTGGCGCGGAAGAAGCCGAGCGGGCCGATGATCGTCTCGAGCCTGTCGCGATCGGCGGCGGCCATCGCCTGCGCGTCGGGGTAGGCCGCGAACAGGGTCGGCCGGACGGCATTGACCCGTTTGTCGGTCGTCTGCGCGCTGAGCACCGTGACGACCAGCAGCTCGAAGGGGTTGTCGAAGTCGAGCTCGCAGCGGGCATCGGGGTAGGTCTGCCCGAGCACCCGGTCGATCTTGCGGGCCCGCCTGACCAGGGAGGTGCGCGTCTCTTGCGGCTCCGGCGCAGCCAACTACGGCTCCGATCGCGGCAGCAGGCGACCCAACAGGTCATAGATGCTCACCGCCCCCAGCAGCGGGGCATGCTTGCCCTTCCCGTCGAGGACGGCGACGAGGGGTGATCGATTGCCGGCCATCATGGCCGCGATCTCGAGCACGGTGTCATCGTCGTTCGCGACAGGCAGCGCCGGCCGGTCCTTGGGCACCAGCTCCTGGACGCTGTGCTCGGAGAGCTTGTCGCAGATCGAGTCCGCGAACTCTTCGTCGAGCACCCGGGCCAGTGTGGGGTCGTCCTGGATGTAGCTCGGAATCATCGCGCGCAGGACCTGCGACCCGGGCAGCACGGCCAGTGGGTGGTTACGGTCGTCGACGACGATCAGCCCCGGCCGGTTGTGCTCGGTCAGCAACCGTGCCGCGGTGAGCGCGTCGGTGTCCATGCGCACCGTGGGGTACGGCACGGCGAGATCGCGAGCCTTCACGTCATCGAGGGTAGTCGGTGAACCACCGGGAGCCGCGGCCACTACAGTGGCTGCTCGGAGTGCCGGGAAGTCTGGTCGGCGTCGTGTCGACCACCCCGAACGGAGCCTCAGTGGACGCCCTCCTCGCCGTCGTCGTCTTCGGCGGCGCCTACGTCTTCCTGGTCGTGGACCGGGTCGACCGCACCAAGGTCGCCCTGGTCGGCGCCGGTCTGATGCTGCTGCTGCACATCACCGACGCTCACGCGGCGTTCTTCAGCGAGGACAGCGGCATCGAGTGGAACGTCATCTTCTTGCTGCTGGGGATGATGGTGATCGTCTCGGTGCTGCGCCGCACCGGAGTCTTCGAGTTCGTGGCCATCTGGTGCGCGAAGCGATCCCGTGGCAAGCCCTACCAGCTGATGGTGCTGCTGTGCGTGCTGACGGGCCTGGCCTCGGCCATGCTCGACAACGTCACAACGATCCTGCTCATCGCGCCGGTGACGTTCCTGGTCTGCGACCGACTGGCCCTGCGGCCCGCGCCGTTCCTGATCGCCGAGGTGCTGGCGTCCAACATCGGAGGTGCGGCGACGCTGGTCGGCGACCCTCCGAACATCATCATCGCCAGCCGGGCCGACCTCTCCTTCAACGACTTCCTCGTCAACATGGCCCCCTGGGTGGTCGTGCTGATGATCGTCTTCTGCGCCATGTGCCGCTTCCTCTTCCGCTCGGCGTTCGTGTTCGACGCCGAGCGCGCCGAGGCCGTGATGGCGCTCGACGAGCGCGAGGCCATCAAGGACAGGGGGCTGCTGATCAAGTCGCTCCTGGTGCTGTCGGTGGTTGTCGCGGCGTTCGTCCTGCACCCGGTGCTCCACTACGAGCCCTCGGTCGTGGCCCTGCTGGGCGCCGGGTTCTTGATGCTGGTCACGGACGTGGAGACCTCGGACGCACTCGCCGACGTCGAGTGGTCGACCCTGGTGTTCTTCGCCGGGCTGTTCATCATGGTGGGCGCGCTCGTCGAGACCGGCGTGGTCGAGGACCTGTCGACCGCGCTGGCCAACACGACGGACGGCCGCCTGGGCCTGGCTTCGATGTTGCTGCTCGGAGGCTCGGCCGGGCTCTCTGCGATCGTCGACAACATCCCCTACGTCGCCACGATGTCGCCCGTGGTGCTCGGTCTGGCCGAGACCATCCCGGGCAACGATCACGCCCTGTGGTGGTCATTGGCCTTCGGCGCCGACCTCGGCGGGAACGCGACCGCTGTTGGTGCCTCGGCCAACGTGGTGATGCTCGGACTGGCCAGGCGAGCCGGTCACCCCATCGGCTTCTGGGAGTTCACCAAGTACGGGCTGGTCGTCACAGTCGTCACTGTCGGGCTCACTGCTCCGTACATCTGGCTGCGTTATCTGTGAGCCCGTGACCACCGCCGTGGTGCCCTGCCATCCGGGTCGGTAGTTCCTGTGATCCATCCCACTGGATAGGATTCCGACGGCTCCCGAACCGAGCGGGCCATGAGGCGGAGGATCCAGTGGACAACGACGTGCTTCGTCAGGCGCCGCTCTTCAGCGCGCTCGACGACGAGGCGGCGACCGCCCTGCGGTCCTCCATGGCCGAGGCCAAGCTGCGCCGCGGCGACGTGCTCTTCCACGAGGGCGACTCGGGCGACAAGCTCTACATCGTCCTCGACGGCAAGGTGAAGCTCGGCCGCACCTCCTCCGACGGCCGCGAGAACCTCCTGGCCATCCTCGGGCCCGGCCAGATGTTCGGCGAGCTCTCGCTCTTCGACCCCGGCCCCCGCTCGGCGACCGTCACCGCGGTGACCGACACGACGTTCGCCTCGCTCTCCCACGAGGACCTGCTGCGCTGGCTCGAGGGCCGCCCGGTCGTCGCCCGCGGCCTGCTCACCCAGCTCGCCGGCCGGCTCCGCAAGGCCAACGACGTCGTCGCCGACCTGGTCTTCTCCGACGTTCCGGGCCGGGTCGCCAAGGCGCTGCTCGACCTCGCCGACCGCTTCGGCCGCACCGCCGACGACGGCGTCCACGTCCACCACGACCTCACCCAGGAGGAGCTGGCCCAGCTGGTCGGCGCCTCCCGCGAGACCGTCAACAAGGCGCTCGCCGACTTCGCCTCCCGCGGCTGGCTGCGGCTCGAGCCCCGCTCGGTCGTGATCATGGACGTCGAGCGGCTGGCCCGGCGCGCCCGCTGAGATTCTCTCTCGCACTGACCCCCGAACCGCCCCGCTCCCGCGTAGGAGCAGGTGACAGGGGGTCGACATGACGGACAGCACCGCGGAGCAGCAGTTCCGCGAGTTCGTGCACGCCCGCACGCCGGCCCTGTCGCGCACGGCGTACCTCCTCACCGGGGACGCCCACCTCGCGGAGGACCTCGTGCAGACAGCGCTGTTCAAGGCGGCCAAGGCGTGGCACCGGATCGAGGGTGACCCCGAGCCGTACGTGCGCCGCATCCTCTACACCCAGAACGTCTCGTGGTGGCGGTCGCGACGGCTCAAGGAGAGCGCGCTCGGCTCGTACGACGCACCCGTCGGCCTCGTCGGCCTCGTCGGACAGCGACCTGCGGCTGACCCTCGAGCAGGCCCTGGCCCGGCTGACAACTCGGCAGCGCACCGTCCTGGTCCTCCGGTTCTTCGAGGACCTGACCGAGGTGCAGACCGCAGCGGCACTCGGCATCGGCTCCGGCACCGTCAAGTCGATCCAGCGCCAGGCCCTCGCGCCGGCTGCGGACGCTGGCTCCCGAGCTGGCCGAGCTGATCGGGGATGCGTCATGAGCACCGACGAGCTGCGCCGCGAGCTGGACCGCATCGCCGAGGCAGCGCCGATCCGCCGACGTCCCGCACGACACCTGGACCCGGGCCCGACGCTCGGTCGTTCGGGACCGGCTGGCGGTCGCCGCGGCGCGGCGTTCGCGGTGGTCGCCACCGTCGCCGCCGGCGTCACCTGGCTGCCTGACCGGCTCGACCCGCCGGTCGCGGATCGACGTCCAGGCGCGCTCTGCCCGACCATCTGTACTCAGTGCCCGACGAGGATGTCCGACCGGGCAGCAACGACGGGTCGTGGCTGCGCGACGAGGTCGACCGACGCCGTGACGATCGGGGTCGGCAGCGCCGCTTGGACCACGTCGGGGTTGCCGGTGGTCGTCGACGCGACGACGGCGACTACCACCTGCTGGACCTGCCGGACTTCGCAGGCAACAACTCGAGGTGGCCAACGGCCTCTTCGCACCGGACCGTCGCCCTGTCGCCGGACGGACGACAGCTGGCCTACGTCGTAGGCCACCTTCGGTCCCGACTCGGCCACCGAGCCCATCCCGAGCGGACGTCCGGGTTGCTCGACCTCGACGACGGCAGAGATCCGACGAGTTCGCTGTCGAGGGCGACGGCGGGCACGGCCGTCACGGCGATCGCCTGGTCGGACGACGGTCACTGGATCGCGTGGGCGGGCGCTCAGCTCGACTCGTGGACGCAGGGGTCCATGTCATCGCTAGCGACGGCGGCGCTGTGGCCGGACGGATCGACCTGGCGAGCGGTCGACGCTGGGCACCGTCACTCGCCAGGCGATCGATGCGACGCCAGCGTCTGTCGCGGTCGACGACGCCGGCGAGGTGTCAGTGATCGCCAACGGGTTCGTGACGCGATGGGACGGAACGACGCCAGCGCAGGCTTGACGACTCGGCGTCATGCTGCCGTCGTACGCAGGAAGCGCCCCGAGTGATGCGAACGGGCGACGTGGTCCTCGGAGAGGCTGACGAGCCCAGCGACTCCTTCGTCGTGCTCGATGGCGACGACGGCCGAGCAGGTGCGATCTCGGCACGCCCGATGGACGGCCTGGCAGTTCATCCCCTCGGCTGGTTCGGCGACCGCGTGCTCGCCCGGACCGATGCGGACGATCGGGCGCGGAGGCGAGCTCGCGGCTCATCTCGCCTCGACGGTGGCCCGGGACCGAGGTCGGTGTCGCCGATCCGGGGACCCAGGAGTCGCTGACGGTCGCCTACCGACTCCTGGATGCGGAGCACCTCGACGGCCGAGCGACCGAGACCGGACTGGCCGTGGTCGGAGGGGCGCTGGGCGATCACGATCGTCTTCGGCGTCGCGGCGCATCGCGCTCCTGATGGCCTGCTTGACTGGCGCTGGCGGCGCTAGCCTGGCGTTCCGCGCGGCCAGGTACGCGAGCTGAGCCCGGACCGACCACTCGGCCGCGCCCCACAGCGACTCGTCGACGTCCTGGTAGACGATCTCGACGACCTGGCGGGGCAGCTCCTCGTCCTCGGCGTCCGGTACGGCGACGCCGAGCTGTCGCCAGCGCGTCCTCGACCTGGGCCAGCCGCTGACGGCGGTGCACGAGGTAGTGGTCCAGGGTGCCGAGCGCGTCGTCGAGCACCGGGCCGTGGGCCGGCCAGATGCGTGTCGACCTCGCCCGCGACGGCGAGCGCGCGCATCCGCTCGATCGAGTCGAAGTAGGGGCCGAGCTGGCCGTCCGGGTAGGCGACCACCGTCGTCCCGCGGCCCAGCACCATGTCGCCGGAGAGCAGCGCCCGCTCGGCCGGCAGCATCAGCGAGATCGAGTCGGCGGTGTGGCCGGGCGTGCGTGACCACGCGCAGCCTGCAGACCGTCGACGTCGATGACCTCGTCGTCGACGAGCGGGTCGCGCGTTGAAGCAGTACGCCGGGTCGAGGGCGCGCACCGGGCAGCCCTTGCGGGTCGCGAAGTCGACGGCCACCTCGGAGTGGTCGAAGTGGTGGTGGGTCAGCAGCACCAGCGCGACGTCGCCGGTCTGCTCGTCGAGCTCGTCGACGTGGCCGTCCTCGATCGGTCCGGGGTCGATCACGACCGAGCGCGAGGCGCCGGGCTCGATGAGCACCCAGCTGTTGGTGCCGTCGAGCGTCATCATCCCGGGGTTCGGCGCCAGCAGGCAGCGCGCCCGCTCGCCGAACGAGCCACCGGCCCAGGCCTCGGTCATGACGTGTGGGCGGCGAGCAGGGACCGCAGGTGCTCGGGGACGGACAGCGTCCAGCCCTCCCCCAGCGCCTCGACGGCCTGGGGTGTGCATCTCGACGGTGCGTCCGTGCGCGGCGTCGACCACCTCGGCCGGGCCGGCGTACTGCGCGACCTCGAGCGAGGTGAGGTAGGTCGGCGGCATCATCAGCATCTCGCCGCGCGTCGGCCATCGTCGACGGCGTCGCCGGCCGGCAGCCAGGTGACCTCCGACGACTCCGACGACACGTCACGCGTGCGCTGGCCCTCGGGCAGCAGGGCCACGAAGAACCAGGTGCGGTAGCGCTTGGGCTCGAAGACCGGCGTCACCATGCGGCCCACACACCGAGCAGGTCCGTGCGGAGCACCAGTCCGCGGCGGGTGAGGAAGTCGGTCATCGCCAGGCGCGCGACTCCAGGGCGACCCGGTCCGCCTCCCAGTCCTCGCCGGTGGTGTCTGCGACGACCTCGTCGGCATGCGGTCCGGCCAGCAGCACGCCGGACTCCTCGAAGGTCTCGCGGACCGCGGCGCAGACGAGCGCCCGTGCCATGTCCTCGTCGCAGCCGAGCCGCGCCGCCCACTCGGCCGGCTCCGGCCCGGCCCAGGCCACGTCCGCGTCGAAGTCCCGCGGGTCGACGCCTCCGCCGGGATAGACGCACATGCCGCCGGCGAACTCCATCGAGACCTGGCGGCGCAGGTAGTAGATCGCCGGGCCGTGCTCGGAGGACCGGAGCAGGATCACCGTCGCGGCGTCCCGCGGCTCGACCGGCGTCACGCCGCCCCTCGGCGTACTCCTGCGCGGTCTCGACGAGGTGATCCGGCAGCGCGATCGGCGGGATCGGGATCTTCATGCTTGTCGTGCGGTGCTCATACCTCGACGAGGACCTCGACCTCGACCGGCGGCGTCGAGCGGGAGCGCCGCCACCCCGACCGCCGAACGCGCGTGGACGCCCGCCTCGGCGAACACGGTGCCGAGCAGCTCGGACGCACCGTTGGCGACCTTCGCCTGGGCGGTGAAGCTCGGGCGACGACGCGACGAAGACACCGACCCTGACGATGCGCTTGACCAACGACAGGTCGCCCACCTCGGCCTTGATCGCCGCGATGGCATTGAGCGCGCACTGCTGGGCGCAGGCGTAGGCCTCCTCCTCGGTGACCCCGGCGCCGACCTTGCCGGTCGCCAGCAGCTCACCCGAGCGCATCGGGAGCTGACCGGAGGTGAACACCTGGTTGCCGCTGCGCACCGCCGGGACGTACGCCGCGACGGGCTTGGCGACCTCGGGGATCTCGAGGCCGAGCTCGGCCAGCCGCTCCTCTGGCGTGCTCATGAAGCGAGCGGCCGCTTGAAGTAGCCGACCAGGTTCTCCGGGTTCATGCCCGGCGCGATCTGCACGAGCTCCCACCCGTCCGCCCCGAAGTTGTCGAGGATCTGCTTCGCCGCATGCGTGAGGATCGGCGCGGTCAGGTACTCCCACTTGGTCATGCTCGGCACCCTACTAGCGGGCTGCGTCCTCACCTCCGGGGCATGAACGCGCAGAACTCGTTGCCCTCCGGGTCGGCCAGGATGTGCCACGAGATGACGTCGTCGGGCTCGCGGAGCACCGTGGCCCCGCGGTCGAGCAGGGGTTGCACGTCGGGCGCGTCGATGTCCCAGTGGAGACGGTTCTTGACCCTCTTCGGCTCGGGCACGACTCCGAAGACCATCTCGAACGGCATGCCAGGGGCGTCCTCGAACCAGGAGAACGCCTCCTCACCGTCGTTGTCCTGGACGGTCGCCCCGAAAACCTCGGCCCACCAGTCCGCGATGGCGTGGCCGTCCACCGAGTCGACGACGATCTCGTAGAGCTTGTACGTCGGCACCTCTTCGCGCTCGAAGACGCACAGCTCACCGCCCTCGGGGTCCTTGACGACCTTCCACCGGAAGCTTTCGAGGTCCTCGGGTGTCGCACCTCGCGCCAGTACTTCGTTCGCGGAGGCCGCATGGACGTCGATGTGCACCCGCTGCTTGACCGTCACCGGCTCGGGCACCTTGTTGACCCACACCGTGTGCTGCGGGGTCGGGCCGTCCAGCCGGACGTCTCCGTCGTCGAGCCGGGTCACCCCGAGGCCGAGGGTCGGTGCCCAGAAGTCGCCGAGGGCGACCGGGTCGACGGCATCGATGCAGAGGTCCTTGAACGTCGCGACGGCCATGGCTCGACCCTAGGCAGGGCGACCGACAGGTGTCAGCGCTGCGGACGGCGGGGCAAGGTCACGGCGAGGATTCCGCCGACGCAGGCGACCGGTGCCAGCACCAGGGCGGCGAGGTAGCTCCAGACGAGGTTCGGGTCGTGCGCATACAGAGCACCGGTGACGAGCGGCGCCGGAAGGATCAGCAGGGTGGTCCACAGCCGCGTGCCGAACGCGGGTCCCACCAGGGCCAGCAGGACGATCGCGACGCCCGCCGGCGCGAGCAGCTGCTCACCTCGCGCCGCCTTCTCGAGGGCGTCGTGGGTCGGCTCGATGGAGAAGGTCATCGCAAGACCGGTGGCGAACACACACGCCGCGACGAGCCCGACCAGCAGCCACAGGACCCGCAGGCCGTCGAGAGCACCGAAGCGACGGGGATGGTTGTCCAGCAGCTCGTCAGGGGTGCGGAGCATCATCAGGCAAGTGTCAGCGGCCGCACCGAGCCGCGTCCTGAGTTCCGCAACTCAGGCTGGATGACCCGTCCGGGGCCTCAGAGGACCTGGGGCTCGGTCTTCTCGCGGACCTCGTCCTCGGTGACTCCGGGCGCGAGCTCGACGAGCTTGAGTCCTCCCCCTTGCGATGCGGGAGTGATGTCGATGACGCACAGGTCGGTGATGATGCGCTGGACCATGCCGCGGCCGGTGTAGGGCAGCGAGCACTCGTTGACGATCTTGTAGGCGCCGTCCCTGGCGGTGTGCTCCATCAGCACGATCACCCGCTTGGCGCCGTGGACGAGGTCCATCGCGCCACCCATGCCCTTGACCATCTTGCCGGGGATCATCCAGTTGGCGATGTCGCCCGTGGCCGAGACCTGCATCGCACCGAGGATCGCGGCGTCGATCTTGCCGCCGCGGATCATCCCGAACGACGTCGCGGAGTCGAAGAACGACGCCCCACGGCGCAGCGTGACGGTCTCCTTGCCGGCGTTGATCAGGTCGGCGTCCTCCTCGCCCTCGAACGGGTAGGCGCCGACGCCGAGGATGCCGTTCTCCGACTGCAGCACCAGCTCGACGTCGTCGGCGACGTAGTTGGGCACCAGCGTGGGCAGCCCGATGCCGAGGTTGACGTAGGAGCCGTCGGTCAGCTCCGACGCGGCCCGGGCGGCCATCTCCTCGCGGGTCCAAGCCATCTCAGGCCTCCTTCCCCTGGGGGCGCGGTCGGGTCGTGACCCGCTCGATCCGCTTGTCGGTGGCCTGCTCGGCCGTCAGTGGAACGACACGCTGCACGAACACTCCCGGCGTGTGCACCTCGTTGGGGTCCAGGTCGCCCGGCTCGACCAGCTCCTCGACCTCGGCGATCGTGACCCGGCCGCACATCGCCGCGAGCGGGTTGAAGTTGCGCGCGGAGTCGCGATAGACGAGGTTGCCGTGCCGGTCGCCCTTCGCCGCACGCACCAGCCCGAAGTCGGCCACGATCGCCTCCTCCAGCACGAACTCCTTCGGACCGTCCTTGGTCTCGAACGTCCGGGTGTCCTTCGGCGGGCTGGCCAGCACCACGTTGCCCTCGGAGTCGTAGCGCCACGGCAGCCCGCCCTCGGCCACCTGGGTGCCGCCGCCGGTCGCGGTGTAGAACGCCGCGATCCCCGACCCACCCGCACGCATCCGCTCGGCCAGCGTGCCCTGTGGGGTCAGCTCGACCTCGAGCTCGCCGGCGAGGTACTGCCGGGCGAACTCCTGGTTCTCACCGACGTACGACGCCACCATCCGCCGCAGCCGACCCGCACCGAGCAGCAGCCCGAGCCCCCAGTCGTCCACGCCGGCGTTGTTGGAGACCGCCTCGAGGTCCTTCGTGCCGGCTTCCAGCACCGCCGCGATCAGCACCGACGGGATGCCGCACAACCCGAAGCCCCCGACCGAGATCGTCGCCCCGTCCGCGATGTCGGCCACCGCCTCGGCCGCCGATTCCACCACCTTGTCCATGGCCCGATCCAACCACTTCCGACTTCCACCCTGGGGGTCCCGCCCCTGCTCCGAGCGTCCTATCGTCGGACGATGAAGACCCTCGTCGCCACTCTCGCCGTCGCGGCCACCGTCCTGGCCCCGCTCTCGGCCGAGGCCAAGCAGGCGCCCGTCCTGACCGTGACCGCGTCCCCCGACGCGTCGTATCCCCAGGAGGTCACCGTCAACGGGGACGCCGAGAACATTCGCTTCAAGGTGTCGACCACCGAGGCCACGTCGGTCACCGCGACCGCCGTCGCGACCGGCCTCACCGTCACCGGCACCGGCGTGCCGCAGCCGGTCACGACCACCGGCGGCTCGATCGCGCTCGGTGTCACGGCGACGACCCCCGGGATGCACTCCCTGGCCGTCACCTTCAGCGCGCCGGGGGCGACCCCGGTGCAGGTCACGCTGCCCTACGTCTTCGCGGCGGGCTCTCCGGTGCCGGCAGGCACCGGGTCGCTGGCCGGCCGGTCCTACGGCTTGATGGACTACGAGACCATCATGGAGAGCTCCACCCGCACGGCCAGCATGCTGACCTTCGTCAACGCGACGTACGCCTACCTCGGGCTCCCGCCGGCCGGACGGCCGAAGTGCAAGGGCGCGGGGAAGGGCTGCGTCCCCTACGCCTACGACGCGACCACGGGCGTGGTCCAGGTGGGTGGCTACATCGTGGGCAAGGTCGTCGGCCAAGGGCTGGCCACCGACGGCTGGGCGGTCCCGTACGACGAGCCCGGCGAGCAGTTCATGGAGGACACCGCGACCGACCCGCTCACCTTCGCCGCGAAGGGCACCCGGCTCGGGGGCGCTTGGCACTTCCGAGCCAGGTTCTACCCGGCGGGCATCTGGGCCCAGTCGGTGACGTTCCGCAAGAACGGCACCTACGAGCTCTACTACCAGGTCGGCGCCCGAGATGAGCGCCACAGCTTCTCCGGTAGCTACGCGGTGACCAAGCCGGGCCGGGTCGTGTTCAAGGCGCACGGCAGGGTCGTCCAGGTCGGCACCCTGGCGCTGGCCGGCCCCGAGGTCGGCAAGCCCAAGCCGCGCAAGCTCGGCCTGTGGCTGGTGCTCAGCGGCCCGAAGGGCAAGCACGGCGACGGCAACCTCCTCGCGCCGGTGAAGGCCAAGTGACCGAGGAAGGCATGAGTCCCACGGCGACGGCGCGCCGGGCCACCGCTCCCACGGTGGTCTGACGCGCCGTCTCGGGACCGCGAACCACCGACGCGTGAGCCCGCGTCCCGGTTCGGGGTGCCGTCAGGGGACGTCGAGGCAGAGGATCACGACCGAGAAGTTGTCGGCCACCCCGTGCTTGTTGACGCGCACCTTCAGGCTGTTCGGGGGGCCTGCGGACGGGAACGACTCGACCATGTCGGAGGTCGCGGAGAGGTTGGCCGGCCCGCCGGTGAGCAGGATGTCCCCCGGGTCGCAGCTCATGATGATCGCGGCCGTGCCGTCACCGAGGTCGGTGCCGGCAGCGACGGCCGACTCCTTCTGCACCACGGTCCCCCGCAGGTACGACGCGGCGGGCACGCCGCCGAGCGAGGCGGCGTTCGGCACGACGCCGAGGGTCGACTCGCTCACGTCGGTCCCAGTGAGGGAGTTGTCCGAGACGTCGGCGCCGACCAGGGTGCCGTTCTTGACCTGGTCGGTGCCGACCGCGTCCGGAGCCAGCCTGTCGCCAGTGACGGCGCCGGGAGCCAGGTCGACCGTCCTGACCTGGCCGTTCTTGATCGACTTGCTGGTCACGCTGTTCTTGGCGGCGGTCGCGGCGAGGGCCGTTCCGCCGGTGAGCACGATCAGTAGGGCAAGCAGACCGAGGAACTGGGTCCGCACGAGATGGGTGAGTCGGTTGATGGACGTGGTCATGGAGCTCTCCTGCGTCGGTGCCAGCGCCCGATGCGCTGACCTGCGACGACGCTAGGAATCGGCGCGCACTCCCTCAATTGAGGAAATCCCCAGTGTTAACCCTTGCCGAGCTCCTCCAGACGGACGGCGAGCTGGGCCCTCGACCGGACACCGAGCTTCGCGTAGGCCTTGGTGAGGTGCGCCTCCACGGTGCTGACCGACACCTGGAGCTGACGGGCGATCGCCTTGTTGGGCATCCCTTCCGAGGCCAGTCGGGCCGTCTCCAGCTCTGCCGCGCTCAGTGCCCCGTCGGCGGTGGGACGCCGACCGCCGACCCGGTCGAGCTCGCCCCGCGTGGTCTGCACCCACCCGGCGGCGCCCAGCGACTCGAAGAGCTCGACGGCCCGCGCCAGATGGTCCCGGGCGTAGCCCCACTGCCGCTGCCGGCGCAGGGCGGAGCCGACCACGAGGTGCGCCCGCGCGGCGTCGTGAGCCAGTCCCAGCGCCACCAGGTCCGCCGCCACGGCATCGATGGTCGACGCCGCCTCGGCCGGAGCCAGCGTGCCGTCGGCCAGGCCGACCAGCACCCGTCCTCGCGCACCCATAGCCAGGCCCCACGGATGGGCCTGCTCGACAGACACCTCGTCGAGCCAGTCGAGCACGGCGCGGGCCTCCTCGGTGTGGCCGAGCAGGACGAGGGCCTCGATGAGCTCGGGCGCAACGGGGAACATGCCGGGCTCTCGGACACCCGAGGACACTGCGTGGTCCAAGACCTCTCGCAGGCGGCCAGCGGCCGCTTCGGGCTCTCCGGACTGCAGGTCGGCCATCGCGAGCGCGCGGTCGGCCTCGAGGCGGATCCAGACGTGGCCGAGCTCGTCGGCGCCGTCGAGGGCGAGCCCGGCCCACTCACGCGCCGCCGCGGCGTCGCCGTACCTCACCTCGATCTCGGCCCGCAGCAGCTCGACGTCCGGCGTCTCCCGGGCGGTCAGGTCGAGGTCCTCCTGAGCGGCCGCGAACGCCCGAGCCTCGTCGATGCGCCCGCTGCGCACCAGCACGTCGGAGAGGCTGACGGTGAGGATGGTCGCCTCTTGGTAACGCCCGCCCGCCTCGGCGGCCGAGACCGCCTCTCGCACCAGCCGCTCCGCCTCCGCCATCTCGCCCCGCCAGATCAGCCGCTTCCAGTACGCCGGTCCCTCTGGTGGCCGTGGCGGCCGGCCGCTGTGCACGAGGCACCAGTTGGCCGCGTCGCTGAGGTTCCGCCACTCCGAGTGGTCGTGGTCGCTCAGGGCCATCGCCTCGTCGGCCCAGGCTCGAGCCGCCGCCACCCCGGAGACCCGGATCCCTGCGGCGATGACCGACTTCACCTCCAGTGCCCTGCTGCGCACGTCGCGGTCGTCCCCACACTCGTCCAGGACGCGCTCCACGAGCCGCTCCGCGTAGTCGACGCTGCCCCACATGCCGTCGAGGAGCATCAGCAGGGCCCGGCCGCGCTCGGGCCCATGAGGGATCTGCTCGACCTCGGGGCCGAGCATGTCGGTGAGGCGCTGGGCCTCGCCGGCCGAGGCCAGCCGGGAGGCCAGGTCGAGCACGCGTCCGATCCGCGCCGGTGACCCCGTCGGTGTCCTGGCCAGGGCCAGCTCGGCCAGCTCGAGTGCCGTCTCGGCAGCACCGCGGTCCCCGGCGGTCGCCGCGGCAGCGGAGAGGTCTCCCGCGAGCAGGTCGTCCCCTTCTGTCGAGACCAACGCGCGGTGCCTGAGCCGGCGCTCGGGCGAGGCGACCACGTCGGCAAGCCGGCCGTGCAGCTCACGGCGACGGCCCGGCGTCGCGGCCTCCCGCGCCGCCGCGGCAAGCATCGGGTGCCAGGCGCGGACCCGGCCGCCCTCGGTCATGCTGATCACCCGCTCCGCCACCGCTGTCTCGACCGCGTCCAGCCCGGCCAGCTCGACCAGGTCGGCCTCCGTGAGGTGCGGGTCGAGTGCGACTGCGAGGAGCAACGTGCGCTGGTCCGGCGGCAGGTCGCGGACCCGCAGGCCGAGGACCGAGGCGATCTCGCTGGGGAGGTCCAACGGCTCGCCGCGTTCGGCCACGCCGCGGTCGCGCAGCGCCCGGCCGACCTCGAGGACGAAGAGCGGGTTCCCGCCGGTCTGCTCCCGCACGACCCGGAGCACGCGTGGGTTCAGGGTCAGGCCGAGCTCCTGTCTGAGGAGTCGCGCGGTGTCCTCCGCGGTCAGCGGCTCGGGCTCGACATCGACCAGGGCACGTCGCACCAGTGTCGCCTCGAGCGCGGTGCGGTCGAAGCCCGCCCGTCGAGCCAGGAGGTACCGGACCGAGGACTCGCTGAGCCGCCGAGCGGCGTACGTCAGCGACTCGAGGGAGGCGGCGTCGGCCCACTGGACGTCGTCGACGAACACGACCACCTCCCGGTCCCCGGCCAGTCCGTCGAGCACCTCGAGCACGCCCACGTTGACGGCCTGGGCGTCGACGGGCGACTCGGCGTGGTCGCGGAGCAGGGCCACCATCAGCGCGTGGCGCACCGGCTCCCGCAGGGCGAGGACGTCGAGCTCGACGTCGCGGAACAGGTCCTGCAGGACGGCGAACGAGTGGCGCTCCTCGCCCTCGCCCGGTGTGGCCCGCAGGACGAGCGCCCCGCGCCCCGCAGCGAGATCGGCGGCGTGCTCCCAGAGGGCGGTCTTGCCCCGGCCCGCCTCCCCGGTGAGGACCAACCCGCCTGCCGTGCCGTCGACGAGGAAGTCCGACAACAGCGCAGTCTCGCGTTCGCGACCGACCAGGGCTGCCCGCCGTCCCATGGAGGAACCGTAGTTCCGCGCCTCGTCGGTGGTGGGCCGAACCCTGCACTGCGTGAGCGGAACTCGGCGACGGCGCACCGACCCGGGAGCAGGATCGGTGCGCCGTCTCGGGACCGCGAACCACCGACGCGTGAGCCCGGGTCCCGGTCCGGGTGGTGCCACAACTCGCTCGGTGCAGCGCGCCGAGCCCCACCCGCAGCGGCGGGTGGGGCTCGGCGAGATCGGTCGGCCTCAGCCCGGCAGGCAGACCGCCCAGGCGTAGAGCGTGTTCGGGTTCGCGGAGTAGCCCTGCACGGTCCACTGCCGGGCGTCCCCGAACTCCACCGGTGTGGAGTAGACGATCCTGGAGCTCACGTCGTTCAGCCACGAGTGTCCGCCGCCGGTCAGCAGCTCCCCGGCCGGGCACTCCGCGGTGGCCGTTCCGGTCGCGCCCGCCCCGACGGTCACGCCATTGCTGACCACGGTGTGGGTGACCTTGAGCTCGGACGCCCCGACACTGTCGGATGCGAGGTCGTTGGCGTAGAGGGAGTCGGGGGCGATCTCGTACCCGCTCAGCGTCTCGTCGGGGATCTTGCCGGGTCCGACGACGTTCGGCGCGATCGTCGGGTTCGGGTAGCTGCCGGTCAGGTCGCCCTTCGCCGGGCCGCTCGGCGAGGAGTCCTTCTGCTCCAGCGCGACGATTCGCTTCGTCAGCTTCTTCAGCTGCTTCTGCAGGCTCTTGACGGTCGCCTTGTCCAGGCTCGTCACGGTCGTCGCCGTCGACGACGACGACGAACCGTCCTTGTCCGTGCCGAGTGCGCCAGCGCTCGCAGTTCCGAGAGCGACGAGGATCGCGACGGCGAAGGCGAGCGGCACGAGGCGGCCGCGTCGGCGGGGCAGGGTGTTGGGTGTCATGGAACTTCTCCTTGCGTCGGTGCCCTGCCGGTCGGCGAGGGCTTGGCTCCGAACGCTAGGAATCCGCGCGGGGACCCTCAATCGATGAATACCCCCACGGTTAGGGCGTTCCCAGGAGCCTTCTATGGGGGCGGCGGGTCGTCGGAGGACTCCTGCAAACGGGCACCGAGCTGGGTCCGCGACTGCACGCCGAGCTTGGCGTACGCCCGCGTCAGATGCGTCTCGACGGTGCCGATCGACACGTTCAGCCGTCGCGCGATGGTCTTGTTGGCCAGGCCTTCGCCGGCGAGCCGGGCCACGTCCAGCTCCGTAGGTGTCAGCTCCCCCTCGGCAGCGGGACGGCGGCCTCCGACTCGACTCCGCTCCCCGCGGACGGTGGCCGACCAACCGTCCGCGCCGAGCTCCTCGAAGCGTGCCTCCGCGCTGTCGAGATGGTCACGGGCCAGGCCCCACTGCCTCTGGCGGCGCAGTGCCGAGCCGATGACGAGGTGGGCCCGAGCCGCGTCGTGCAGCAGGCCCAGGGTCGTCAGCCCGTCGGCCACCGCCGTGATCCGGGCCGACGCTTCCTGCGGCGGGACCGAGGTGTCGAGCAGCCCGACGAGCACCCGCGAACGCTCGCTCATCGCGCGACCCCAAGGGTGGTCCTGGTCGGCGGAGATCCGCTCGAGCCACGCGGTGACCTCGAGCGCCTCGTCGTGGCGCCCCTGCAGGGCCAACGCCTCGACCAGGTCGGGGGCGACCGGGAAGGTCCCGGGCTCCATCAGCCCGACGGTGACGACGTGGTCGAAGACCCCACGCAACCGGGCCTCGGCCGCCTCGGGCTCCCCCGACTGGAGGGCGGCCACGCCGAGAACGTGGTCGGCCTCGAGCCGGTTCCACACGTCACCGAACCGCTCCGCATGCTCATGCGCGAGCGACGCCCACTCGCGAGCCGCCGGGACGTCGCCGTACCGCACCGCGACCACCGCCTGCATGACCTCCAGGGTGATGGCCTCGTTCGCGCTGAGGTCGACGTCCAGCAGCGCGTCCAGGAACTGTCGTGCCTCGCGGACGCGTCCGCTCCGCTCCAGGACGTCGAAGAGCCTCTCCCAGTAGGACTCGGACTCCTGGAACCGGCCCGCCTCCTCGGCCGCGCCGATGCGGTCGCGCACCGCCTGCTCGGCCGCGGCCAGCTCACCACGCCAGATGAGCCGCTTCCAGAGGGGCTCTCCCTCGGCCGGCTCGGGCGGCCGACCACTGCGGACCAGGCACCAGCTGCGGGCGCGACCCAGCAGGTGCCACTCGTGCTCCTCGTGCGCTCCGAGCTCGATCGCCTCCTCCGCCCAGGCCATGCACTGTGCGGCGTTCGAGACCGAGATGCCGCCGGCGATGAACGACCGGGCCTCGAGCGCCCGGCCGCGGATCAGGGGATCATCTCCGCACTCGACGAGCGCGCGGTCCACGAGGAGCTGGGCGTGGGCGACCGTCTCCCACACGCCGTTGAGCAGCATCAGGAGGGCCTGCCCGCGCTCGGGACCGTGCGGGATCCGCTCGATCTCGGCCTCGAGGAAGTCGGTCAGCCGCTGGGTCTCATTCACCACCACCATCCGGCCGGCGAGGTCCAGCACCCGCCCGGTGCGGGTCGGCGAGCCGTCCGGTGTCCGCGTCAGGGCGAGCTCGGCCAGCTCCAGCGCCGTCTCGGTCGCACCCCGGTCGTCGGCCAGCCGAGCGCTCTGCGTCAGGGCGGCGGCCAGCTCCTCGTCGGGTTCGGCCGTCGCGAGCGCCAGGTGCCGGACCCGCTGCTCCGGCCGGCTGACGACCTCGGCCAGCCATCGATGCATCTCCTGCCGCCCGACCGGCGTCGCCGTGTCCCGCGCCGCCGCAGCCAGCAGCGGGTGCCACGGACGGGCCCGTCCTCCCTCGGCAATGGTGACGAGCCGTGCGGTGACCGCGCGTTCCACCGGCTCCAGGCCAGCCAGGGACACCAGTTCGGGGCCGCTCAGCTGACCGTCCAGCGCGACCGCCAGGAGCAGCATGTGCTGGTCGACGGGCAGGTCCCTCACCCGAAGGCCGAGCACGTCGGTCATCTCGTCGGGGACTCCCAGGGGCTGCCCGGCGTCGGGAATGCCACGCTGCAGCAGCGCCCGGCCGATCTCGATCACGAAGAGGGGGTTGCCGCGCGACTGCTCATGGACCAGCCGCAGCACGCGGGGGTTCAACGTCAGGTCCAGGTCGTGCCTGAGCAGCCGCGCGGTCTCCTCGGCGCTGAGTGGCCGTGGCTCGAGCTGGCGCAGGTCCCGGCGTGCGAGTGACGTCTCGAGGGTCGTGCGGCTGAACCCCGTGCGTCGGGTGAGCACGAACTGGACCGGCGCCCTGTCCAGGCGTCGCGCGGCGAAGGTCAGGGCCTGGAGCGAACCGGTATCGGCCCACTGGGTGTCGTCGACGAGCACCACCACGTGGTGATCCCGGGCGAGGTCGGCCAGCAGGTCGTGGACGCCGACCTCGACGTGCTGAGCGTCGACAGGGCTGGTGACGGCCTCGCGCAGCAGCACCGCGGCCAGCGACTCGACGCACCGGTCCGCGCAGGCTGTGGCCGTCGAGGTCGACGTCGCGGAACAGGTCGTTCAGCACACCGAACGAGTGCCGCTGCTCGCCCTCACCCGGTGTCGCCCGGAGCACGACGGCGCCGCGCTCGGTCGCCAGCTCGGCGGCGTACTCCCAGAGAGCCGACTTGCCGAGGCCGGGCTCACCGGTCACGACCAGCCCGCCAGGGCCCCGCTCGTCGATGAACGCGGTCAGGGCCGCCGTCTCGCGGGAGCGACCGACCAGGGCCCGAGGTCCCATCGTCGAACACTAGGCCATGCACTAGAGTTCGCTCGTGAGCACCGACTGGCCGAACGTGCGCCTGCACGTGGTCACCGGCAAGGGCGGCACCGGCAAGTCGACCGTCGCCGCGTCCCTCGCGCTGGCGCTGGCCTCGCAGGGCAAGGACGTGCTGCTCTGCGAGGTCGAGGGTCGGCAGGGCATCGCCCGGATGTTCGACGTCGACCCGTTGCCGTACGCCGAACGCCGGATCGCGACCGGCCTGCGCACCAACGGTCCGCCCGGCGTCGTGCACGCGCTGCACATCGACGCCGAGGCCGCGCTCATGGAGTACCTGTCGATGTACTACCGGCTCGGCCGGGCCGGCCGGGCCCTGGACCGGTTCGGGGTCGTCGAGTTCGCGACCACCATCGCCCCGGGCGTGCGCGACGTGCTGCTCACCGGCAAGGTCTACGAGGCGGTGCAGCGCAACAGCCGCAACAAGGGGGCGATCGAGTACGACGCCGTCGTGCTCGACGCGCCGCCGACCGGCCGGATCACGCCCGTTCCTCAACGTCAGCGACGAGCTGGCCGGACTGGCCAAGGTCGGGCCGATCAAGCGGCAGGCCGACACGATGATGACGCTGTTCCGCTCGCCCCGGACGGCGGTGCACTTCGTCACCGTGCTCGAGGAGATGCCGGTCCAGGAGACCGCCGACGGGATCGCGCACCTGCGCGAGGCGGGGCTTCCCGTCGGCGGCGTGGTCGTCAACCAGGTCCGCCCGCGCGACCTGCGGGTCAAGGACGTCGCCGCCGCCCGCAAGGGCGAGCTGGACCGGGCCGCGATCGGCTCCGACCTGGTCACGGCCGGCGTGGACGTGTCGGACGAGCTGCTCGACGGGCTGCTCGACGAGGCCCGCGACCACGCGATCCGCCGGGCGCTCGAGGATGCGCAGCGCAAGCTGGTCAAGGGGATGGGCGTCCCGTCGTACGAGCTGCCCCGGCTGGCCGCAGGAATCGACCTCGGCGGTCTCTACGAGCTGGCCGGCGACCTGCGCGACCAGGGGATGGCATGACCCGCTCCCACCCGCGGGTCGGCCCGCTGGCCTCGCGCCCGGCGTCCACCCTGGGCCTCGACGTCGACGCGCTGATCGACGACCCGGGCACCGGCATCATCGTCTGCTGCGGCTCCGGCGGCGTCGGCAAGACCACCACGTCCGCGGCGCTGGCGCTCCGGGCCGCCGAGCGCGGCCGGAAGGTCGTGGTGCTCACCATCGACCCGGCCCGGCGGCTGGCGCAGTCGATGGGCATCGAGGCGCTCGACAACACCCCGCGGCCGGTCGCCGGCGTCGGTGGCGACGGCTCGCTCGACGCGATGATGCTCGACATGAAGCGGACCTTCGACGAGGTCGTGGAGGCGCAGGCCACCCCGGAGAAGGCGAAGCAGATCCTCGAGAACCCCTTCTACATCGCGCTCTCCTCGTCGTTCGCCGGGACGCAGGAGTACATGGCGATGGAGAAGCTCGGCCAGCTCCAGCGCGACGCCCGCGCGGCCGGCAGCTACGACCTGATCGTCGTCGACACGCCCCCGTCCCGCTCGGCCCTGGACTTCCTCGACGCCCCCGAGCGGCTGTCGTCGTTCCTCGACGGCCGCTTCGTCAGGTTGCTGCTCGCGCCGGCCCGCGGCCCCGCCCGGATCATGACCGCCGGCCTCGGACTGGTCACCGGAGCGCTGTCGAAGATCCTGGGCGGCCAGTTCATCACCGACCTGCAGACCTTCGTCGCCGCCCTCGACACGGTGTTCGGGGGCTTCCGGGCCCGCGCCGAGCAGACCTACGCACTCCTGCAGGCGCCCGGCACTGCGTTCCTCGTCGTGGCGGCCCCGGAGGCCGACGCGCTGCGTGAGGCGGCGTACTTCGTCGAGCGGCTCAACGAGGACCGGATGCCGCTCGCCGGACTGGTGGTGAACCGCGCCAGCCCGGCCGGGCAGGGGTCGCTCTCGGCGGACGAGGCGATGGCGGCGTCCGTGCGGCTGCGACGGGACGCGCCATCGCCGACGGCCGCACTCACCGCGGGGCTGCTGCGGCTGCACGCGGACCGGGAGCGGATGGTCGAGCGAGAGGCGGTGTTGCGGCAGCGGTTCGCGGCGGCGCACCCGAGCGTCGCGACGGCCGTCGTACCGGCGCTGGCCGGTGACGTGCACGACCTCGAGGGGCTCCGCACGGTCGGAGAGCTGCTGGCCGACCAGGGAGCGTAGGGCTCGCAAGAGCAGCTCTCCCAGGGGCGCAGGCCACCTCGACTTGCCGAGACTTGCCCGCTCGGCCGTTCCCTAGGGGTCCTCCCTAGGGTCGCCTCGGGTCCGGTCCAGGGCGAGGGCCGTCAACGTGGGCTGTGCAACAACGACACGCCATTTCGGGGCCGTTTCTCGGCTCACGGCGACCCGGGCATGGGACGTTCGGCCACCCCCAGGAGGGCCA
Source organism: uncultured Actinomycetota bacterium (assembly GCA_963798045.1). Lineage (GTDB taxonomy): Bacteria > Actinomycetota > Actinomycetes > Propionibacteriales > Nocardioidaceae > Nocardioides. Next base: position 142,515 of record CAWCSB010000030.1, on the reverse strand, counting down.
ATGGTCCCGAATGACTAGTCATTTCGGGCTATGGAGGTTGAAACGTTCACCTGTACACGCCAGCCCCTCATATTCGTAACTTCATACCCACGGGGAGGGAACGCTCGGGCCCCCGGGACAGGTGCCCAGGAACACAGCAGGGCAACAGAATTTTCCTCTCGGAGATGGCAGGGCAGAGAAATGTGGATCGAGGACTGGACCCCCAGTGCGGCGTGCCGGGTGGCACAGCCGGACGAGCTCTTCGTCCGTGGTGCCGAGCAGAACAAGGCCAAGCAGCTTTGCACCGGATGCCCCGTGCGCACCGAGTGCCTCGCCGAGGCCCTCGACAACCAGATCGAATGGGGTGTGTGGGGCGGCATGACCGAGCGGGAGCGCCGTGCGCTGCTGCGTCGCCGCCCGAACGCGTCCTGGCGGGCCGTGCTCGAGGCCGCCCGCATCAAGGCGGAGCAGGCGTCGCAAGAAATCTCCGCCTGAGCCCCACGTTCGTCCCCACAAAGAGATCCCCCGTTCCCACTGATATCCCCCACTGATATCCCCCACTGAAAATCCCCACAGCTCCTGACTCGCGTCAGGACACGCTCGCGGCCGGTTGACGCCTTTCCCTGAAGGCCTTCAGCCGGCCGCCAGCAATTTCGGGGTGCATGGGGTGGCTCCCGTACCCTTGGGCCGTGTCCATGCCCCGCCAAGAGCGGCTCCCAGCGCACCGCGTCGCTCTCCCACCTGGTGGTGATGGCCGCGGTCGCGGCAGTGCTCGGCGTGGTGGTCGCGGGGCTCGCGATCCCGTTCGCCGGCATCGCCGGCATCGGGGCCCGCAACGTCGCGCGCACCATGGACAACCTGCCCGAGGAGCTCAAGACCGAGGACGCTCTCGCAGCGGACCACGATCCTCGACGCCAACGGCAACCGGCTCGCCTCGCTCTACGACGAGAACCGGATCACGGTCCCGCTCAAGGGCATCTCGCGGACCATGGTCAAGGCGGTCGTCGCGATCGAGGACTACCGCTTCTACCAGCACGGCGCCCTCGACCTGAAGGGCACGCTGCGCGCCCTGATCACCAACCAGGCCAACGACGGCGTGGTCCAGGGTGGCTCGTCGATCACCCAGCAGCTGGTGAAGCTGACGCTGCTCAGCCAGGCCAAGACCAAGGCCGAGAAGAAGGCCGCGCACCGACGACACCTACGCGCGCAAGCTCAAGGAGCTGCGCTACGCGATCGCGCTCGAGCAGGAGCACTCCAAGGACTGGATCCTCGAGCGCTACCTCAACACGGCCTACTTCGGCGACGGAGCGTACGGCGTCCAGGCGGCCGCCAAGCACTACTTCGACGTCAACGCCCGCGAGCTCAACCTGCGCCAGTCGGCGCTGCTGGCCGGCCTGGTGAAGAACCCCACCGGCTACGACCCGACCAACTCCCCCGACCGCGCCATCGAGCGGCGCGACGTGGTCCTCGACCGGATGGCCGAGCTCAACGTCATCCCGCGCGAGAAGGCGGAGAAGAACAAGCTGAAGGACCTCGGGCTCAACGTCCAGGAGGTGAGCCGAGGCTGCGTCGAACTCGACAGCGCCGTTCTTCTGCGACTACGTGCTCGACCTACCTCCTGCAGGACCCCGCGTTCGGTGCGACCGTCCAGGAGCGCAAGAACGTGCTCAACAACGGCGGTCTGACGATCAAGACCACGATCGACATGACCGCACAGCAGGCCGCCGACAACGCGGTCTCGGCGCACGTGAACCCGACCGACGCGGCGATCGGCGCGCTGGCGATCGAGCAGCCCGGCACCGGCAACGTGCTGGCGCTGGCGCAGTCGCGGCCGATGGGCAACCGCAAGAACCGGGGCGAGACCTACGTCAACTTCACGGTGCCCAAGGAGTACGGCGGCGCCAACGGCTTCCAGCCCGGGTCGACGTTCAAGGTGTTCACGCTGGCGACGGCGCTCGAGCAGGGGTATCCGCTCGACCACGCAGTTCAACTCGCCGTCACCGATGACCTTCGACCAGGCCGACTTCTCGAACTGCCCCGGCGAGGGCTTCTTCGGCGGTGACTACACCGCGACGAACTCCACCGGCACCGGCTGGTACAACATGTACTCCGGCACCCGAAACTCCGGTCAACACCTACTTCCTCCAGCTGGAGGAGAAGACCGGCGTCTGCGCGCCGTACGACCTGGCCTCCGCAGATGGGCGTCAAGCTCACCGACCCCAAGGCACGAGCGCTACCCCTCCTTCACGCTCGGTATCGCCGACGCGTCGCCGCTCGAGATGGCCGAGGCCTACGCAACCTTCGCCGCCCGCGGCCTGCACTGCGCGTCCCGCCCGGTGACCCAGATCCTCGACTCCGGCGGCAACGTCGTGAAGGACTACGCCCCGCAGTGCACCCAGGTCATGCAGCAGAACGTCGCCGACGCGGTGAGCAACGTGCTGCGCGGCGTGATCGAGGGCGGCTTCGCCTCGGCGCAGGCGCTGCCGGTGGCGGCCGCCGGCAAGACCGGGACCACCCAGGAGCAGAAGGCGGTGTGGTTCTGCGGCTACACCACTCACTACGCCGCCGCCGCGACGATCGCCGGCATCGATGCGCTGGGACGTCCTGAGTCCCTCGTGGGCAAGACCGTCGACGGCAGCTACGTCAGACTCGGCCTCGGGCTCCGGCTTCGCGGCCCCGATCTGGGGTGACGCGCTCAGGGTGCTCACGGCCGGCCAGCCGTACGACGACTTCGTCTACCCCGTGGGCATCGAGGGCGTCGGCGTGACGGCGGCGAAGCCGCCGAAGCCGCCGAAGCCGCCGAAGGGCGGCAACGGACCCGGCGGCGGCAACGGCGGTGGCAACGGCGGTGGCAACGGCGGCGGCCGCCCCCGAGACTGAGCAGGTCGTCAGCCCAGCTGCCGGCGTACCTCCGCGGCCACGGCACCGCCGTCGGCGCGGCCCTTGACCTGGGGCTGGACGACGCCCATCACCTTGCCCATCGCCTTCATGCCCTCGCCGGCCGAGCCGGTCTGCTCGATGGCGGCCGTGACCAGCGCGACGATCTCGTCGGTGGAGAGCTGCTCGGGCAGGTAGTCGGCGATCACCGCGGCCTCGGCGCGCTCCTTGTCGGCCATCTCGACCCGGCCGCCGTCGTCGAACGCGGTGGCCGCCTCGCGGCGCTTCTTGGCCTCGGTCGACAGCACGCCGATCACGTCGTCGTCGGTCAGCTCACGGGCCTCCTTGCCGGACACCTCGGCGTTCGTGATCGCCGTGAGCACCATCCGCAGCGTCGACGAGCGGACCGTGTCGCGCCCCTTGATCGCGGCGGTGAGGTCGGTGCGGAGACGGTCCTTGAGCATGGCCATGCGGGTGATTGTGGCAGCCTTGCGGAATGGGCCTTGCCAGACTGTTCGGCGGCGTCCTCGGCGCCGGGACCGTCGCGGGGGCCGGGCTGACGGCGTACGCCGCCTGGGAGGCGCGCCAGTACACGCTGCGCCGGGTCGAGGTGCCACTGCTGCCGCCGGGGGCGCGGCCGCTCCGCGTGCTGCACCTGAGCGACCTGCACATGACGCCGGGGCAGCGGCGCAAGCAGGAGTGGGTGTCCGGGCTGGCGACCCTCCGCCCGGACCTGGTCGTCGACACCGGCGACAACCTGGCGCACGCCGCCTCCGTGCCGGTGGTGCGCGACTCGCTGGGTCCGCTGCTCGACGCCCCGGGCGTGTTCGTCTTCGGCTCCAACGACTACTTCAGCCCGACGCTCCGCAACCCGCTGCGCTACCTGCTCCCCGACGACGGCACCCGAAACACCTCCTCGGCGAGGCTGCCGTGGCCCGACCTGCGCGACGTCTTCACCGCCTCCGGCTGGGTCGACCTGACCAACCGGCGCGAGGTCGTGAAGGTCGGCGAGCTGTCCTTCGCCTTCGCCGGCGTGGACGACCCGCACCTGGGCTACGACCTGCTCGCCGACGTCGCCGGACCGGCCGACCCGAGTGCCGACGTCCGGCTCGGCGTCACGCACGCGCCGTACCTCCGGGTCCTCGACCAGTTCGCGGCCGACGGCTACGACGCGATCTTGGCCGGCCACACTCACGGCGGCCAGGTCTGCGTGCCGGGCGTCGGAGCGCTCACCACCAACTGCGACCTCGAGCCAGCGCGCGCCAAGGGGCTGCACCGGCACCCGGCCTCGTCAAGCGACGGCGACCCGGGCTCGGCCTGGCTGCACGTCTCGGCCGGGATCGGCACCTCGCCGTACGCCCGGATCCGGGTGGCCTGCCGCCCAGAGGCGACCCTGCTCACCCTGGTCCCTCGCTAGTCTGCGGACGCAGAACCGATTGGGGAACGCCCCTTCTGCTCCGGTATGCTCCCGACCTTGTGAGCCCTGCTCACGTTCGGGCTGTGGCGCAGCTTGGTAGCGCGCCTCGTTCGGGACGAGGAGGCCGCAGGTTCAAATCCTGTCAGCCCGACTCTTCATCGTTGGCTCCCGGTCGCTCTGCGGCCGGGAGCCAACGTCTGTGTGCGCGCCTGCTGGGTTCCTGATGACTCGACCGGAAGACTGCGGGCCCGGAGGTGGTGGCGGATGACGCTCGCGGACATCGTGGTGGACCAGCTGCTGTTCGTGCTGGCCGCGCCGGACGACGTGCTCGACCCGGACAGCGGGGTGGTCGTGCTGCAGGACGCACTGTCGCGCCTGGCCAGGCTGCCCGCCGCGGAGGTCGCGTCCGTGCGTCAGGTGGCCGAGGGTCGGCTGGCCGATGGACAGCACCCCGCGGAGATCGACGGCGCACTCCAGGAGCTGGTCCTGCTCCTGGACGAGATCAGGACGGCCTAGCGTCCGGTCAGACCGGCAGCTTGGTTTCTGCGCCGTTCGTGTCGTCCTTGGTGGCGTCGACGACGCGGCTGAACCGCTCCCAGGCGGCCTGGCGCGAGACGCCCAGGGCCTTGCCGATCTCGGCGTAGGAGATGTGCCGCTCGCGGATCCGGCCGACCCACATGCGCAGGTAGCGATCCACCTGACCCGCCGTGGCGGCGATCAGGGGCAGCCGGGCGAGCATGTCGGCGTCCGACAAGGAGTCGTCGGTCCAGCCGATGATCCGCTGGTTGACGTTCTCGGGAGCCGCGAAGGCTTGGGAGAACGACGTCAGGCACTCGGTGCACATGAAGGCGCCAAGACCCGCGGCGTACCGTGTGTCGTCGGTGCCGCGTCTACCGCAAAAAGAGCATGACCAGGCGGTCGGCTCGAAGTCCATACAAGCCCCCCTTGGACGAACTCAGACTCGTCAGCCTAGCCAACAGGATTGTCAATGCCCCATCGGGCATGCGGGGGCGGTGGACTGGTCCAGTCCGGAGTCATGTCCGCATTGGCAGCGGCGATTGGCAGAAAGAAGGCAGGTTCCGGCGTCTGAGAGACTGCGCCCATGTCCGAGGATCGCGACAGGAACAGGCCGTCCCTGGAGCCCCCCTCGCTGTTCGGACGCAAGCGGCGACAGGCGTCGCCGGCACCGGTCGATCCGGTCGATTTCGTCGCCCCCGTGGACCCGGACACCATCTTCGACGACACCAGCGAGCCGACCTCCGACTCGCCGCTGACCCCGCCGCTCGTCCCGGAAGCACCGAGGGAGCCCGGGCCGCCTCGCGAGCCGTGGCTGACCGGCCGCCCGGCCGCGATCCTCACCGGACTGGTCGTCGGAGGGCTGATCGTCGCGGCGACCGCCGGCTCGATGCGCATCTGCACGGAGGTCAAGGGAACCTCGTCGTGCGGCGACCAGGGCTTCTTCCTGATGGTCGCGATCCTTGCCGTCGCGGTGCTCGCTCGGCACCGCGCTGCTCCGCGTCGCGCACGTGCCCGAGCCGGGCAGCACCAGCTTCCTGGCCGTCGGGCTGCTCAGCGTGGCGGCGCTGCTGTTCCTGGTCGGGTCGATCTTCCAGTGGTGGATGGCCATCGTCATCCCGCTGGTGTCGGTGGCGACCTTCCTGCTGTCGCACTGGGTCACCAGCACCTACGTCGACCCGGCCAACGACGGGTCCGTGCCCGACCTCGAGCCGGAGCGGCACGACGTTCGCTGACCTGCCCGGCGGCCGCCGGGGCCGTCGAGTGACCCATCTGGCAGGTCGGGAGCGCTCCCGCAGATGCAGGTTGGGTCACTCGACGCTCGCGGCGGAGCCGAGGTCGAGTCAGCCCGACGCTGCGACGACCAGCTCCGCGATCTGGATGGTGTTGAGCGCCGCGCCCTTGCGGAGGTTGTCGCCGGACACGAAGAGCGCGAGACCACGGTTGTCCGGGACGCCGGGATCCTGGCGGATCCGGCCGACGTACGACGGGTCCCTGCCGGCCGCCTGCAGCGGCGTGGGGATGTCGGTCAGCTCCACGCCCGGTGCGCCGGCCAGCAGCTCCCGCGCGCGCGCCGGCGTCAGCGGCCGCTCGAACTCGGCGTTGATCGCCAGCGAGTGGCCGGTGAAGACCGGCACCCGCACGCAGATGCCGGACACCAGGAGGTCCGGGATGCCGAGGATCTTGCGGGACTCGTTGCGGAGCTTCTGCTCCTCGTCGGTCTCCTCGAGGCCGTCGTCGACGATCGAGCCAGCCAGCGGGAGCACGTTGAAGGCGATGGTGCGGGCGTACTTCACCGGGTCGGGGAACGCGACCGCCTCGCCGTCGTAGGCCAGCTCCCGGGCCTTGTCACCGGCCGCCGCCACCTGCGTGGCCAGCTCCTCGACGCCCGCGACGCCGGAGCCGGAGACGGCCTGGTAGGTCGAGGCGATCAGCCGGACCAGCCCGGCCTCGTCGTGCAGCACCTTGAGCACCGGCATCGCGGCCATGGTGGTGCAGTTGGGGTTGGCGATGATGCCCTGCCCGGCCGCGATGACGGCCGCCGCGTCCTGCGGGTTCACCTCCGAGACGACCAGCGGGATGCCCGGGTCCTTGCGGAAGGCGCTGGAGTTGTCGACGACGATCACGCCCGCGTCGGCGAACTTCTGGGCCAGCGCCCGGGAGGTGGTCGCACCCGCGGAGAACAGCGCGATGTCGAGCCCGCTCGGGTCGGCGGTGGCGGCGTCCTCGACGGTGACGCTCAGCTGACCGTTGGGTCCGGCGTACGGCAGCACGGTGCCGGCCGAGCGCTCCGAGGCGAAGAACCGGACGTCGCCGACCGGGAAGCTCGCGCTCGGCCAGGATCTGGCGCATCGCGACGCCGACCTGGCCGGTTGCGCCGACGATGCCGACGTTGAAGGTCCTGGTCATCGTCCGGTGCCTCCGTAGACGACGGCCTCGACCTCGTCGGCGTCCAGGTCGAACGCGCTGTGGGTGGCGCGGACGGCGTCGTCGACCTGACCCTCGTCGACGATCACCGAGATGCGGATCTCGGAGGTGGAGATCATCTCGATGTTGACGCCGGCCGACGCCAGGGCGGAGAAGAACTTGGCGGTGATGCCGGGGTGGGAGCGCATGCCGGCGCCGATCAACGAGACCTTGCCGATCTGGTCGTCGTAGAGCAGCTTCTCGTAGCCGACCTCGTCCTGGATCTTGGCGAGCGCGCTCATCGCGGTGTTGCCGTCGGCACGGGGCAGCGTGAAGGAGATGTCGGTGAGGCCGGTCGCGGCCGCCGAGACGTTCTGGACGACCATGTCGAGGTTGACCTCGACCGCGGCCAGCGTCTCGAAGATACGGGCGGCCTCGCCGACCTTGTCCGGTACGCCGACCACGGTGACCTTGGCCTCGCTCCGGTCGTGGGCAACTCCGGCGATGATGGCCTGTTCCACGGGTTCTTCTCCCTCAGAGACGGGGACGATCCAGGTGCCTTCCTTCTGGGAGAAGGAGGAGCGCACATGGACCGGCATCTGGTAGCGGCGCGCGTACTCGACGCACCGCAGGTGCAGGATCTTGGCGCCCGACGCCGCCATCTCCAGCATCTCCTCCACGGAGAGCCGGTCGAGCTTGCGGGCGGTGGGCACGATGCGCGGGTCGGCGGTGAAGACACCGTCGACGTCGGAGTAGATCTCGCAGACTTCGGCGCCGAGCGCGGCGGCCAGCGCGACAGCTGTGGTGTCGGACGCGCCGCGGCCCAGCGTGGTGATGTCCTTGGTGTCCTGGGATACGCCCTGGAAGCCGGCGACGATCGCGATCGCGCCGTCGCCGATCGCCTGCTCGATCCGGCCCGGCGTGATGTCGATGATCTTCGCCTTGCCGTGCGCTGAGTCGGTGATCACCCCAGCCTGGGAGCCCGTGAACGACTTCGCGGTGTGGCCGAGCGCGGCGATCGCCATCGCCACCAGGGCCATGGAGATGCGCTCGCCGGCGGTGAGCAGCATGTCGAGCTCACGCGGCGGCGGCAGCGGCGTGACCTGCTCGGCGAGGTCGCGCAGCTCGTCGGTGGTGTCGCCCATGGCCGAGACCACGACGACGACGTCGTGGCCCGCCTTGCGGGTGTTGACGATGCGCTGCGCCACGCGCTTGATGCCCGCGGCATCAGCGACGGACGAGCCACCGTACTTCTGGACGACGATTCCCACCCGAGAAGTTTAGGCGCGCGTCCCTCGATCCAGGGTCGAGCCCGTGCGTCGTGAGATGCGGCGCATCGCCGATCCCGGGCGAGGGACGAGGCCTAGGTGGACAGAGGCTCGCCGTTCTCCAGCATCTCGTTGGCGGCCGCGACGTCGTCTTCCTCGCCGGTGAACTCGGTGTCGAGCCGGTCGTGGGCGACCACGGACAGCAGGGCGTTGAGCGAGACACCGGCCAGGTTGCCCCACGAGGAGACGTAGGAGAACTGCCACCACCACAGCGCCTCGGCGATGTCGCCCTCGCGATAGTGGCGCAGGCCGGTCTCGAGGTCGCTGGCGATGCTGGTGAGGTCGTCGGAGAGCTGGCTCTCGACCACCCCTGGCACGTAGGGGTCGAAGACGTAGCTGTAGGTGTCGAGGTTGTCGAGCATCCCGGCCAGTCGCAGCCGCATCTCGTCGAGGTCGGACTCGGGGCCGACGTCGGGCTGGTACTCCTGGCGCGGCTCGAAGTCACGCTGGGCGCCGAGCCTGGCCCCGGCCAGCGAGATCTGGCTGATCTCGAGCAGCAGCAGCGAGATCGCCGGGCCGACGTTGCCCTCCCTGGCGATCTCGCGGAGCGCGAGCAGGAAGCTCGCGAACGAGTCCGCGATGCTCTGGGCGAAGTCCTCCGTCTCGCTGGTGATGACCTTCTCTTCGTTCACTGGGCGCTCCGCCTTCCCGCAAGGGCTCGTCCGAGGGTGACCTCGTCGGCGTACTCCAGGTCGCCGCCGACCGGTAGCCCGCTGGCGAGCCGGGTCACCTTGAGGTCCAGGTCCTTCAACATACGGGTGAGGTAGGTAGCCGTCGCCTCACCCTCCAGATTGGGGTCGGTCGCGAGGATCAGCTCGGTGACCGTGCCGTCGGAGAGCCGCATCATCAGCTCGCGGACGCGCAGCTGCTCCGGGCCGATGCCGTCGATCGGCGAGATCGCGCCGCCGAGCACGTGGTAGCGGCCCTTGAACTCGCGCGTCCGCTCGATCGCGACGACGTCCTTGTACTCCTCGACCACGCACAGGATGGTCTGGTCGCGCCGGGGGTCGCGGCAGATCCGGCACTGGTCGTCCTCGGAGACGTTGAAGCAGATCGAGCAGAACTTCACCCGTGCCTTGACCTCGATCAGCACCTCGGCCAGGCGGCGTACGTCGGGCTCCTCGGCCTGGAGCAGGTGGAAGGCGATGCGCTGCGCGCTCTTGGGCCCGACGCCCGGCAGCCGGCCGAGCTCGTCGATGAGGTCCTGGACCACGCCTTCGTACATGCGGTGGCTATCCCGAGAACCCGAGCTGACCAGGGCCAGCGAGCGGCGGGCCACCCATGCCCCCGGCAAGGGGGCCGAGGGCCTCGGTCGCCATCGCGTCGGCCCTGGCCTTCGCGTCGCGGTAGGCGGCCACGATCATGTCGCCTAGGTCGGAGAGGGCGTCGGCGTCGGCACCGTCGAAGCCGCCCGGCTTGACGTCGACCGCGGTGAGCTCGCCGACGCCGTTGACCTTGACGGTGACCGAACCGACGCTGCCCTCGATCTCGGTGTCGTGAAGCCGCTGCTGGGCCTCGGCGAGCTGCTCCTGCATCTGCTGGGCCTGCTGGAGCAGTGCGTTCATGTCGAAGCCACCGGCGCCGAGCGCCTCGAAGGGGTTCTGGCCCTCGGTCATCGTCGTTGCCTCTCAGTGCTGGTGTGGGGAGTGCTCATGAGTGCTTGATCTCCTCGATCATGGACGCCCCCAGCTCGCGGGCGAGCAGGTCCTCGCCGCCGAGGTTGTCGGGGTCCGCGTCGAGGTCGTCTCGGCTGGCGTCCGCATCGGCGGCGGCCAGGTTGTCGGGCCGCGGCACCTCGGCACCCTTGGCGCGGGTCTGCTGGATCGCATCGCGGGCGGCGGCCTTGGCGCCGCTGGTGTCGGGGGCCGGGTCCGAAGGCTCCTCGCCGGCCGCCCAGGCGGGAGGTGCCTCGGGCGTCTCCGGCTCCGGCGTGGACTCCGCGTCGGCCTCCGGGGCCGTCGGTGGCGGCTCGGTGGCCGCCTTGGTGACGGTCGGCGCCCCCTCGGGCTGGGCGCCCGGGTCGACGATGGTCTCGATCTTCCAGTCCGCGCCGACCACGTCGATCGCGGCCTGGTGGACCACCTCCGAGCAGCCACTGGACTCGAAGCTGTCTCGGGCTCCGGCGTTGGCGAAGCCGAGGGTGAGCACGTTGCCGTCGAGACCGACCACCTGGCAGTTCTGGGTCAGGTGGATCCAGGCCATCCGGCGGCGGGTCTTGGTGGACTCGACGACGTCGGGCCACAGTCGGCGTACGTCGACCAGGGAGAGGCCACCGCCGCCACGGGCCGGCGCTGGGGTCGGTGCTGCGACCGGCTCCGGGGCCGGGGTCGCGGCGGGCTCGGGAGCCGGCTCCGGCGCCTCCACGACCGGCTCCGGCTCGGGCACGGGGGTGCCGACCGCGGTGGGCGTCGTGGGCGCGGGTCGGTCCTGGGCGGGCGGCGACGACGACGGAGTGGGAGGCGGAGCGGTGGCCGGCGCGAGCGGTGCCGCCTCGCTGGGCGTGCCGGTGATCGACGCTCGCCGCTCGAGCCGGTCGAGCCGGGCGGCGATCCCGTGGGTGGTGTGGTCGGCGCCGGGCAGCAGCACTCGGGCGCAGAGCAGCTCGAGCAGCAGCCGTGGTGCGGTGGCGCCGCGCATCTCGGTGAGCCCGGTGGCGAGGATGTCGGCGGCTCGGCTCAGGTCGCTGTCGCCGAACCTGGCCGCCTGCGCGACCAGCCGCTCGCCCTGGTCCTCGGAGACGTCGATGAGGCCGCTCCCGGTGGCGCCGGGGACCGCCGCCACGATGACGAGGTCACGCAGCCGGCGCAGGAGGTCCTCGGTGAACCGGCGCGGGTCCTGGCCGGACTCGATCACCTTGTCGACCACGCCGAACACAGCTGCTCCGTCGGCAGCGGCGAATGCGTCTACCACCTCGTCGAGCAACGAGTCGGGGGTGTAGCCCAGCAGCCCCGATGCCAGCTCGTGAGTCACGCCGGCGGGGCCGGCCCCGCCGATCAGCTGGTCGAGGACCGAGAGGGTGTCGCGGGCCGAGCCGCCGCCCGCGCGTACGACGAGCGGCAGCGCCGCGGGCTCGACCGCCACGCCCTCCTTGGCGGAGAGCTCGGTGAGGTAGGAGGACATCAGCCGGGGCGGGATCAGCCGGAACGGGTAGTGGTGGGTGCGCGAGCGGATGGTCGGGATGACCTTCTCGGGCTCGGTGGTCGCGAAGATGAAGCGCAGGTGCTCGGGTGGCTCCTCGACCAGCTTGAGCAGCGCGTTGAAGCCCTGAGTCGAGACCATGTGGGCCTCGTCGATGATGTAGACCTTGTAGTGGCTCTTGACCGGGGCGAAGAACGCCTTCTCCCGCAGGTCGCGTGCGTCGTCGACGCCGCCGTGGGACGCCGCGTCGATCTCGATGACGTCGATCGACCCCGGTCCGCCCCGGGCCAGGTCGCGGCAGCTGTCGCACTCGCCGCACGGGTCGGCGACCGGAGCCTTCTCGCAGTTGAGGGCGCGCGCCAGGATCCGGGCGCTGGTGGTCTTGCCGCACCCGCGCGGGCCGCTGAAGAGGTAGGCGTGGTTGACCCGGTTGCCGGCCAGCGCGGCGCGCAGGGGCTCGGTGACGTGCTCCTGTCCGATGACCTCGGCGAAGGTCTCGGGCCGGTAGCGGCGATAGAGGGCGAGAGGGGACTCCATTTGCCCTGAACCCTAGTTGGCGGCATCGACACTCGAAAGGCGCGCCTGTGCGCTGACACGGCGCTCAGTACCAGCCGTAGGCACGCAGCTGCCCCTCACTCAGGCCCAGGGCGTGCCCGACCTCGTGGCCGAGCACCTTGAGCACCCGCGGGGCCACCTCGTCGGCGCTCCGACAGACCGCCAGGATCGGCCGTCGATACAGCGTGATGACGTCGGGCAGCGAGCCGGGCACCCGGCCTCCGGCCCGGGTGTGCGCGATGCCGCGGAACGTCCCGAGCAGGAGCTGTCCCGGCGTCATGTCGTCCGGCTCCGGCTGCTCGCGCACGACCACGGCGATCTGGGCGACGAGCGCGGCCGCCTCGTCGGGGAGCTGGTCGAGAGCGTCGCGCACCATCTCGTCGAAGGCGTCCGGTGGGACCTCGTCGGGATTCACTCCTCGATCCTGCCCGGCAGCACATGAGCCCGGGCATGAAGAGGCCCCCCGCGTACCCGGCAGAGCTTGCCGACCCTTGCTGCCTTCCGGCCCTGGGGGAGTTGAGCTAGGTGCCGCCACACGGGGGGTTGCGACGAGTGTAGGTGAGGCCTCGGCGGCGTTCCAACGCAGCGGACTCGATTGGGAGGCCTCCGCGAGCGGCCGGTAGTCTCCTCCGCGGAGGATTCGCCTAGAGGCCTATGGCGCTCGCTTGGAAAGCGGGTTGGGTTCACGCCCTCGCGGGTTCGAATCCCGCATCCTCCGCCAGCGTTCTCCGACCGCGGACTGGGCGGCCGCCACCATCGCCCGCACGTGGTCGTCGGTCACGTCACCCGGGGCGAACTTGCGGACCGACCGGTGCGCGAGCTGGACGGCGAGAACTCACTGCGCGCATCGAGGGTCACGGCGTCGTCGGCGTAGCCTGAGGTGACAGGCATGATCAACGTCTAGCGAATCCTCGAATTAACTGCTCGGCCGATCGGCGTCACGTTCGCGGGTCGTCAGGTGACTGGAGATCATGAGGCTCAGGTGGTGGATCGGCGGGCTGGTCGTCGTGGTGCTCGTGGCCGGCGGCTACTGGTTCGAGCCGTGGCGGCTGTTCACCACCCGCGAGGTGGACGAGCGCCTGCCGGCGTCGGTGTCGCGGCGCCGGCCACCGTGTCGTCGGCGCCGGCCACGGCGCCGGCGGACCAGCAGCCCGACGCCAGCCCGGCGGCGCCGGGCGCATCAGCGCCGACCGGCCCGGTCGAGCTGCTGCGCGGCCGGTTCGTCAGCCACGAGCACGGCACCAGCGGGCGCGTCCGTGTCGTGCAGCCAGCCCGACGGGAGCCGGCTGCTGGCGATCGAGGACCTCGACACGTCCGACGGGCCGGACCTGCGCGTCTGGCTCACCGACGCCGAGGTCAGCGAGGACGGCTGGCGGGTCTTCGACGACGGCCGGTACGTCGACCTCGGTGAGCTCCGCGGCAACAAGGGCAACCTCGTCTACGAGCTCCCGCGCGACGTCGACCTGGCCGACTACCAGAGCGTGTCGATCTGGTGCGAGCGGTTCTCGGTCTCGTTCGGGGCGGCCGCGCTGGTGCCGGTCTGACACGCCGCCCGTCATCGCTCGAGCACACCCGGACCGGGCCGGCGCACGTACGCCCACACGCGTAGCGCGGGATACGCCGAAGAACGGACGTCCGCACGCACCATCGCGACGACCCTTCAGCACATGACCGACAACAATCCCAACCGCATCAGGACCATCACCGTCGCCGGACTGCTCTCCGGCGCGATCGGCATCGCGATCGCCAAGGCGGGTGGCATGGACATGCCGCCGGTGCCGCCCGGCGCCGTGCTGCTCGTTGTCGCCGCAGTGCTTCTCGCGGTCTTCAACACCTCCCGCTGGCCGGCGTACGTCGCCGTGCTGGTCGCCCTCGCCGAAGCCGTGCCGAGCGCGATCACGCTCGGCGATCTTGACGGCGTGGCGCAGGCCGCCGGCAGCGTGATCCGCCTCGCCGGCGCACTCACCGCCCTCGCAGGGGGCCTGGTCCTCGCTGTCCCGAGGCGCACCCGAAGCCGGGCATGAGTCCAGGCTCCCCCGGCAGGCTGCTGGCAGGCCCGCTCAGGCGAGGCCGGACTGGTAGGCGAACACCACCAGCTGCGCCCGGTTTCGGGCGGCGAGCTTGGTCATGGCTCGGCTGGCGTGTGTCCGGGCCGTCGCCGGGCTGATCACGAGGTGCTCGGCGATCTCCTGGTTGGTGAGCCCTTGTGCCACCAGGCCGACGATCTCTCGCTCGCGGTGGGTCAGGTGCGCCAGACTCGGGTGCGGGGTGAGTGCCCGCGGCGCGAAGTCGACGAACTCCCGGATCACGGACCGGGTGACCGTCGGGGAGAGCAGGGCTGCGCCAGCCGCAACGGCGCGGACCGCGTCGAGGAGGCTCGGCGGCGGGATGGTCTTGAGGAGGTAGCCGCTCGCTCCGCTCCTGAGTGCCTCGAAGACGTAGCTGTCGTGCTCGAAGGTGGTGAGGACGACGACCTTCACGTCGGTCAGGGTCTGGTCCTCGGTGATCCGGCGAGTGGCCTCGAGGCCGCCGATGCCGGGCATCTGGATGTCGATCAGGACCACGTCCGGCCGGTGTCGGCGGGCCTCCTCGAGCGCGGCCAGGCCGTCCGCGACCTCGGCGACGACCTCGAAGCCGGTCTCGGCGTCGAACAGGGTTCGGAGCCCGACCCGGATCAGGTCCTGGTCATCGGCCAGCACGAGCGTGATCGGCCGGTTCGCGGACGGTGCCCGACGTCGAGCGGCAGGCGGCGCGGACGATGACGCCGCCTTCGTCGCACCGCGGAGCTGGACGGTCAAGTCGACTCTCGGGGCCGCGTGCGTGGCCGATCCGCACCGCCGGCACCGGCCGTGCCGGCCCTGTCTGTCACGCCGTCCTCGTCACCGCCCAAGACGTCCGGTCCCTCGTCGCCGTCGTCCCCGGCGTTCCCGTCGTTGCCTGGGCGGCTCGGGCACTCTCGTGAAGAACGACACGGTCGGCTCCTTCGTGCAACGCGACGCTTCGATCGCCTGGTGCGTGGGGCTTCAGCGTCGCGGCGGCACGCGTGCAGAACATCGGCCACGTGGCTGCGCGCTCGGGTCCACTGGCCGATGCCTTGCCCCACGAAGCTGCGCCCACAGACGGACCACGGTCCGTGGCCGACTACCAGAGCGTGTCGATCTGGTGCGAGCGGTTCTCGGTCTCGTTCGGGGCGGCGGCGCTGGTCCCGGCCTGACGGCTGGCCTCGACGGCCAGCTGGTCCACGAAGTCGTTCATCTCGTGGCCGGAGTGGCCCTTGACCCACTGGAAGGCCACGTCGCCGCGCTCGACGACGAGCGTGACGAGCGGCTCCCACAGATCCCGGTTGGCGACCGGCGTCTTGGCCGACGTGGTCCAGCCGCGGGCCATCCAGCCGGCGTACCAGCGGTCGCGGAAGCAGTTGACGACGTACGTCGAGTCCGAGACGACCAGGAGCGGACCCGACAAGGACCGGACCGCCTCGAGGGCGGCCCGGATCTCCATCCGCTGGTTGGTCGAGGCCGCCTCGTGACCCGAGGCGAACTCCGAGGTGTCCAGCGCCCACGCCCAGCCGCCAGGCCCGGGGTTGCCCCTGCAGGCGCCGTCGGTGAACACCGAGCGGGCGCCGGCTGGGACGGCCATGTCGGCCGGGCGAGGACGAGTGCTCACCGCTGGAGGTTAGTCGGTGGTGGCCCGGGGTGCGGGACACCCGACGAACCTCCAGCGGTGAGGACTGGCCATCAGCGCGAGACAGTACGCCGTCTCCGGGCCAGCACAGGACGCAGCAGCAGCGCCAGCAGGAGCACACCCCCGCCGAGCACCCCCCACCAGACGGCGTTCTCGCGGGTCGAGGCGAGCACGTCGTCCGGCTCGTCAGGCACCGAGAGCAGCTGCGGCTCGTGCTCGACGCTGCCCGCGCCGAGGTCGTCGCCGTCGTCGTTGACCTCCATCGGCCGGGTCAGCGCATCCAACGCCTGCACCTCGCCGGCGCCCACCAGGGTGTTGGGCAGGTCGGTGCGGCCGTTGGCTGTGGTCAGCAGCCGGCGCACCGAGGCCGCGATCGACTCGTCGTAGGCCGACTGCAGCAGCGCCAGCACTCCGGACACCTCGGCGGCGGCGTAGGACGTGGCGGGGTCGGTCAGCAGGCACGACTCACCCCGCAGGGAGTAGGAGACGGCGTTGGCCGAAGGGGCCGCGACGTCGGTCATCGAGTTCTCCAGGACCCAGTTGAGCGGGTCGGAGTTGGTCGACCCCTGCGGCGTGACGCTCACCCCGAGGACGTTGTCGTAGTCAGCCGGGTGGACGAACTCCGCGGCGTCCTCGCCCGAGGTGTGGCTCTCGAAAGACGGGGGCATGTCCGGCGGCAGCTCCGAGGATCGGTTCCCTGTCGGCGCGACCACGACCACGCCCATCGACCAGAGCTGCTCGATCTTGGCGCGGACCTCGGCGTCGTCGGGGATCGCCAGCGAGATGTTCACGATCCGGATCTTCTGCGAGTCCACCGCCGCGATCACGGCATCGAGCCCCTGACGCAGGTTCTCGGGGGTGATGGGCGACTCGGTGCTGTCGGGGGCGGTGGAGCCATCGGGATCGTCGTACACCCGGACATCGAAGATCCGCGCCGCCGGCGCGACACCGACCGGACCGCCGCCTGGTCGCGGCTTGCCGGCGATCAGGCCCGCGACCGCGGTGCCGTGGTAGTAGACCGGGTCCTGCTGCAGGGTGCCTGCGAGGACGGTGCCTGCGACGTCGATCCGGTCGGCCTTCGGGGAGACACCGGAGTCGATGACCGCGACGGTGACGCCGGCGCCGGGCGCGACGTGCTCCCTCTTCAGCCGCTGCTGCGCCTGGTCGACCGCCATCTCCACGAGCGGGAGGCTCGGCTGGTCGGTCGCGAAGTGGGTGGGCTCCTCGAGAGGGATCTCCGCGCAGTCCGCCGTCGTCCCCTCGTCCGCGGCAGCCGCCGGCGCGACCACGAGAGTTGCGGCAACCACGGCAGCAACGGCGATGAGCTTCACTACGGGAGGTCCTGGCAGTCGTCGCTCTGCTGGTCCGCTCCGGGATCGGCCGGCGGACAGAGCGCGTAGTAGGTCGACAGTGATACGCCACGGTCGAACAGCGTCACCCACTCATCCGGCACGACGGGCGCCTCTTCCGCGTCGTAGCCGAGCTTCCCCAGCGTGATCGGTGCGTCGACCACCTGGTAGGCCTTGCCGAGCGGGTCGATCACGAACGGCGAGCCGCTGGTGGTGTCGTCCCAGGTGCCGTCGAGCACGAACGCGCCGTGGCCGCGGTCGATCGTCACCCGGCGGTCACCGACCTCGATCTGGTCCTCGGCGCCGACCTCCGGAGAGACCGCGTCACCCTGCGGGTCGCCGGCCAGCCACACGTGCGGCACCCGGCCGGTCTCGACGTCCAGCTGGGCGCAGGGCGACGAGTTGAGCCGCGTCAGCCGGGTCTCGGGCCAGTGCGAGCTCAGGAACGTCGACTCGAGGTATGACGACGGTGAGGACCCTTGCTGCTCGGTGGGCCCGGTCATGTTCTGGAGCATCGCCAGGGCGAACGGGTCGAGCGGCTGATAGCCGTGGTCGTCGACCATCGCGCCGCGTCCGTCGTCCAGCACGACGTAGTCGCCGACCTTGGCGCCGGGCACCGGCGAGTCGAGGGCCGGCTTGCCGAACCGGGGCAGGTCGAACCCCGCCGGGCCGATCGCGCCGCCTTCGGGGAACAGGGCCAGCCACTCCTGCGGCACCTCGATCGCCGAGGCCTTCTGGCCGAGGCCGTAGTCGACGAAGAACTGGTCACCCTCGGCCTCCGAGATCGGGTAGCGGTAGGCCCGCTGGTCGTCGGCCTCCCGGCTGCTCGAGGTGGCGATCAGCCAGTACGACCCGACGCTCTGCACGACGATCGCATCGCTCGTGGTCCGCTCGACCTTCTCCTCGTCGGACACGTCGACCGCGATACCGACCTGGTGACCGGTGCAGGCCGTCCAGCCGCTCTGGATGAACTGCTTGGGTCGCGGAAGCGTCTGCGGGGCACCCAGGATGCCGATCGGGATGCCTGGCGTCTGCTCGTCGACGACCTCCTGGTCGACCGAGGTCGCCTTGACGTCCGCGCCGAGGATCAGCTGGGCCGAGGTGATGTTGATGACCGGGATCAGCGCAGGAGACTCGGACTCCTCGAGGATGACGTACGTCGCGGGCTGGTCGCCGCGGGTCACCACCAGCCCGATCTGGTTCCAGTCCTCGGGGGTGCGCGACGCGAGCACCGACGCGATCGCCGCGCCCGCGACGAGCAGCACGGCGAGCGCCAGGCCGCCGACGACGGTCCGGCCGGGCCGCGACGGCTCGACCTCGCGTCCGCCGGGAGCGCCCGACAGGAACGCCGTGATGAGCCGGCGGCGGGAGAACGAGTAGGCCTCGACGAGGTCCTTCTTGGTTGCCATCAGTCGGCCATCAGTTGCGGATCGCCGAGTAGATGCCGGTGGCCAGCACCACCAGTGGCAGCAGGGCGAGGAGGGAGACCGTCTCGGCCAGGTCGCCGAGCCGGCCGCGGCGCAGAGAAGGTGTGCCGGGGACGAGCGAGACCGCGAGCAGGACGGCACCGGTCGCGGCCAGGGTCACCGCCACGGTGGGCCGCCAGTCGGGGTGCATCCACAGCAGCGACACCGCGATCGAGACCAGACCGAGGATCCCGGAGCCCAGCCCGACCAGGACCTCCTGTCCGGTGCGGTACTGGCGCGTCCGCAGCATCACGACCAGGCAGGACACGACCGCGAGCAGCGTGCCGGAGAGGCCCAGGCTCACCGCGAGCGGCGCGACGAGGACCAGCAGCAGCCCGACGGTCGCCGAGGTCGCGACCAGGATCTGGTGCGCAACCCGGGCGTCGGTCCCGACCCGCACCGGGTCGATCTCGTCGGGGTCGGCGGTGATGTCGGCCGGCGCGAACAGCTGGTCGACCCGCGTGCTGGTCACACCGAGCGCGAGCCACGGGAAGATCGAGCCCGCGAGCACGACGACGGCCAGCGCCGTGGTCAGCACCACCGCGGGGTCGAACGACCCGGCCCGGGTCAGCAACCCGGTGGCCAGGAAGATCGCGCCGACCACGACCGGTGGCAGCGCGAGGGTGCGCCCCTCACCGAGGCCGATCACGCAGATCAGCCCGGCGACCAGCGCGCCGCCGCCGGCGCAGGCGACCGGGAAGGCGAAGAAGTCATCGTCCTGGCGCAGCACGAGCATCAGCCCCGCCAGCGCGGCGTAGACGCAGCCCATCCAGGCCACCACCACGGCGGCCTCGGGCTCGTGCTGGGCGCGCGAGAGGACGATCGCGCCCGCGACCAGGGCGACTGCGACGACGGCGGCGGCGACTCCCGCGAGCAGAGAGGTGTACTGGATGAGCAACGCGACCGCGCCGAGCGTCATCAGGAGCCCCGCCGCCACGAGGGCGGTACGGCGACCGGAGGCCGGCGCCCACGGCTGCAGGTCGCGCTCGACCACGTCCGTCATCGCCTCGACCACGTCGTCATAGATCCGCGGCGGCGCCTCGTCGACCCCGGCGGTGACGGTGAGCAGGCCGCCGTCCTCGATGCCCTGGGGGATCAGCCCGGCCTCCGGCGCGAGCTCCCGGCCCTCGGCGGTGACGACCCGGTAGCCGCCGTAGACCGTGGCGGCGTCGAGCAGCCCGACGCTGCGCGCCAGCTCGGGCACCAGCTCCGCCAGCGGCACCGAGCCGGGCAGCACCAGGTCGACCCGGCGGGTGCCGGAGGAGACGCTGACGCGAACCAGACCGGACGTGCTGACCGGCGCCTGACTCATGTGACCTCCCGAGTGGTGACGGACGGGACTTTACGGAGGTACCCCCGAAGACACAGCAGGAGGACCGGCGCCGGGCGCCGGTCCTCCTCTAGGGCGTGTGCGGGTGAAGCGACCTCAGCCGATCTGGAACGAGTTCGCACCGCGCAGGTCGGCCGACTGGTAGTCCTGGTTGGACTGGCCGACGGTCGTGCCGGTGTCGTTGAGCAGCTGCATCATCTCGCCGATCGCGGTGTCCCACTTCCGCTTCGCGTCGATGTAGGCCGTCTGCGCGTTACCGGACCACTCGCTCTGCAGCGGGGCCAGGTCGGTCTCGAGGTTGTTCATGCGGTCGTCGATGTCCTTGACCATCTTGTAGAGATGGTCCGTGACCTCCTGGAGGCCGCCGTGGTTGACAACGAGGCCGTCGAAGCCACTGCTAGTCATGTCTCTCTCCTTCGTCCTGGTCGTCCGGTCAGTACTGCTTCACGCCGTCGAGACGGCTGTGGTTCTTGTTCATGTTGTCCGACTGCGACTGGTCGGTGTTGATGTTGTCGCGCTCGGTGGAGGTCAGCGCGGCCTCGAAGTCGGTGAGTGCGCGGACGATGCGGTCCTGCTTCTCGGTCCAGGCCTGGTGCAGGCCGAAGAAGGCCTTGCCGCCCTGGCCCTGCCACTTGGCCTGGTAGCCGACGATCGTGTCGGACATCGTCCGGGAAAGCCGGTCGAAGTCGGTCTTGGCGGTGGACACCATGCCCGCCGCCCGTGACAGAGTCCGGTCGCCTGCCTTCATCTCTGGCGTCGCCATGTCGCCTCATCCCTTTCTGTGAGCGGCATGTCGAAGCCACCCGGTTGTGTGTGCGATGTGGTCATTCCTGGGGTCGGATCGTGTGTGTGATCCGGACAACCAGCCGTCTACCCGTGCCGAAAACTGCTAAACCCGGAACTTGATTTCCCACAGGGCGCGGAACAGACCAGAGGCCACGACGAGGGCCGCGATCGCCCCGGCGCCAGCAAGGCCCTCGGCCACCTCGGCCCGACGCGACCACCACGCGGAGCGCCAGCCGCGTCCGGTCGCCACCGCCACCACCACGAGGAGGACGGCCATGAGGATCCCGCCGATGCCCAGGGCGAAGCCCTGCCCGGAGTCGACCACGCCCAGCAGTACGACGGCCAGCGCGGCCCAGCAGGTGAGCCCGGCGCCGCGGAGCATGGCGCGGGCTGCCGGGTGCCGGTAGCTGCGCGCCGCAAGCAGCAGCGCCGCGCCGGAGAGGCCGACCATGACCCGTGCCCCGATCCGGTCGACGGCCAGGTCGGCGGTGACGAGCAGCATCGGCGCGGACACCGCGACCACCGCCCAGACGCCCGCCGCGGAGGCCGTGACGATCCGTGAGCCCCGGGCGGCGACCTGCGCGACCGCGGTCGGCGGCACGATCGTCCGCCCGCGCCGGCCGTGCGGCCGGTCGCGGGCCGACCAGGCCGAGACCGCCAGCCGTTCGAGGTCGATGAGGAACTGGTCGGGCACGTCGATGGCGATGGCCGGCACGAACCGCGCGGCCAGCGTCGCCGCGAGCAGCAGCAGGCTCCACACCGCCCGCGGGTCGGCGTGCAGCAGTGCTGCGGCACCGGTCACGAGGAACAGCCCCACACCCACCACGATCCAGACGCGGAGCGCCTCGTCACCCTGGACGTCGAGCATGCGCGCCACTCCGGCTGCGACGGCAGCCACCAGCCCGGCGATGCCGACCACGGTCGGCAGCCGCTCCGGCTCCGGCGCCCAGACCACCGCGAACGCCGCCGCGGCCGCGAACGCCGGGGCGGCCACCATGCGGTGCGCACTGAGCCGCCCGATCGGCAGCACCCCGAGGAAGGCGGAGAACCCGAGCAGCCCGACGGTCAGGCGGCCCTCTTCGCTGTCCAGGCCGCCGACCCGCGACCCGAACCACCCGGCCAGCGCGGCGACTGCGACGGCGACTGCGAACCACGTGACCGAGAACGGCCCGGGCGGCGTCGGGTCCGCGGCGTCGGCTACGAGGTCGCCCGCGTGCCGGCGTACGGCACCGCCCGCGGCGAGCACGTCGCCGCTGCGGATGCCGAGCTCGGCCAGTGACGACCCGGCGACGAGTGCCGTCCCGAGCCGGCTGTGCAGGGTGGGCGCGAACTGGAGGCCGGCCTTGGCGGCGTACTCCCGAGCGACGTCGTCGACCGACGCCTCGGGCGGTACGACGAGGTCGAGGGCGCCCGAGGGGCCATGCACGGTCAGCGCCACAGTGCCGTGGGCCGCCCGCCTGCCGCCGCCCTCCATCCGCACCACCACCTCCATCCGTCGACCGAGCCGGACCAGCCCACCCCCGATTCGGTAGGCCCTCGGGAGAGTAGTTCCCCCATTCAGGGGCACACCTATCATCGAGGGATCGTTCTCGGGGGATGAAGGAGTGCTGTGACGACGACGGACAGGCCCCCGGCGTCGCGCGTCGCGTCGCAGGCGGGCGGGGGTCTCACGCCCGCGCTGTCCGCCACCGGCTCGTCCACGCAGACCTCCGGAGCGGGCGCCCACGCGCTGCGAGGCGGACGACTGGACGAGCCCGAGCTCCCCCACGGCCAGCTCCAGCTGCAGCCACCGCCGCAGATCGAGCAGGCGGAGGGCGCCAGCGGCGTGCTGATGAACGCGATCCCGATGCTGGGCTCTCTCGGCTCCATCGTGCTCGTCGCGACGATGAGCGGCTCCAGCACCGGTGGGCGCCAGTACATCGCAGCGGGCATGTTCCTCTTCGCGACGCTGGGCTTCGTCATCGTCCAGATCGACCGGCAGCGCAAGCAGCGGATCCAGCAGGTCACCGGCACCCGCACCGAGTACCTCCGCTACCTCGGCAACGTCCGCCAGCTCGCCCGCGAGGCCGCCGACCAGCAGCGCCGGGCGCTCACCTGGCACCACCCCGAGCCTTCCGCGCTGCCCTCCATCGCCGAGGACCGCACCCGGGTCTGGGAGCACGGCAGCGGCGACCCGCGCTTCCTGCACGTGCGCTACGGCGTGTGCCACCAGCCGCTCTCGCTCGAGCTGCAGCCGCCCGAGAGCGCGCCGATCGACCAGGTGGACCCGGCCGCCGCCTCCGCGCTGCACCGCCTGCTCGTCGTGCACCGCCTGCAGCCGGACCTGCCGGCGTCGGTCGACCTGCGCGCCTTCGACCGGATCGAGGTCTGCGGCCCCGAGGAGCCGGCCCGCTCGCTGGCCCGGGCGATGATCTGCTCCGCGGCAGCGTTCCAGGCGCCCGAGCACCTCGTCGTGGCCGTGCTGACCACCGAGCACAACCTCACCCACTGGGACTGGATCAAGTGGCTGCCGCACGGCCAGAGCGCCCAGCAGTCCGACGCGGTCGGGCCCAGGCGGATGGTGTCCACGTCACTGGACGAGCTGGCGTCGCTGCTGCCTGCCGACCTGAGCGAGCGACCGCGGTTCGGCGCCGAGGAGCGGCCGGCCACCCCCCACATCCTGCTCGTCATCGACGGCGCCGAGCTGCCGCCCGGCAACCACACGGTGCCGCCGGACGGCGTGCACGGCGTGACCGTCCTCGACCTCCCGGTGCGCTGGGACGAGCTCGAGGACGCGACCCGGCTCCGCCTGCAGTTCGACGGCGCCGAGCCGGTCGACGGCCGCTACCCGGTTCAGGCGCTGCGGCTGCGCGACGAGGTGATCCGGGCCAAGGTCGACCACTGCTCGCTGGCCACCGCCGAGGCCTTCGCACGACGGCTCACGCCGCTGCACACGGTCAGCGGCGTGGTCGACAGCAGCAACGCGGAGTCCAGCGGCGACGCCGACTTCATGGAGCTGCTGGCGCTCGGCGACGTCTACCGCTTCGACCCCGACCAGGCCTGGCAGCAACGGCCCGCGCGCGACCGGCTACGGGTGCCTATCGGCACCGGCGACGGGGGCGCGGTCGTGCACCTCGACATCAAGGAGTCCGCCCAGCAGGGCATGGGCCCGCACGGTCTGGTGATCGGGGCGACCGGGTCGGGCAAGTCGGAGTTCCTGCGCACCCTCGTCCTCGGACTCTCGATGACGCACTCGCCCGAGCACCTCAACATGGTGCTGGTCGACTTCAAGGGCGGTGCGACGTTCGCCGGCATGTCGGAGCTGCCACACGTCTCGGCGGTGATCACCAACCTCGCCCAGGAGCTGACCCTCGTCGACCGCATGCAGGACGCGCTGAGCGGCGAGATGGTCCGACGCCAGGAGCTGCTCCGCGAGGCCGGCAACTTCGCCTCGATCCGCGACTACGAGAAGGCCCGCGCCACCGGCGACCCCCTCGAGCCGCTGCCGTCGCTGTTCATCGTGGTCGACGAGTTCTCGGAGATGCTCACGGCGAAACCGGAGTTCATCGACCTCTTCGTCGCGATCGGGCGGCTGGGCCGCTCGCTGGGGCTGCACCTGCTGCTCGCCTCGCAGCGGCTGGAGGAGGGCCGGCTCCGCGGCCTCGAGTCGCACCTTTCCTACCGCGTCGGGCTGCGCACGTTCTCGGCACAGGAGTCGCGCGCGGTGCTCGGCGTACCCGACGCCTACGAGCTGCCGCCTGTCCCGGGCCTCGCCTACCTCAAGCCGGACCCCACCACGATGATCCGGTTCAAGGCGGCCTACGTCTCGGGGCCGCCGTCCGGCCGGGTGCGGGTCCACCGCGACCAGGGCGGCAAGCTGCAGGGCATCCTGCCGTTCACGATCTCGGAGGTGCTCAAGCTCGACGTCCCGCTCGACGAGCCCGTGCCCGAGCCGACTCCGCTCGAGTCCGGCGACCAGCAGGCGCTGCTCGACATCGCCGTCGACCACATGATCGGCCACGGCCCGGCGGCTCACCAGGTCTGGCTGCCGCCGCTCGACGTGCCGGACACCCTCGACGAGCTGATGCCGGACCTCGCGGCGGACCCGCAGCTCGGGCTCGTGTCGCAGGAGTGGCGCGCGCTCGGCGGCCTCGTCGTACCCCTCGGCACCGTGGACCGGCCGCGCGAGCAGCGACGCGACACCCTCTCGGTCGACCTGTCCGGCGGCGCCGGCCACCTCGCCGTGGTCGGCGGCCCGCGCAGCGGCAAGAGCACCACGCTGCGGTCGGTCGTGGCCGGGATGTCGCTCACGACCACGCCGCAGGAGTCGCAGTTCTTCGTGCTCGACTTCGGCGGCGGCACCTTCGCCGGGATGACCGGGCTGCCCCACATGGCCGGCGTCGGCACCCGCTCCGAGCCCGACGTGGTCAGCCGGATCATCGCCGAGGTGACCGGGATCGTCGACCGGCGCGAGAAGTACTTCCGGGCCAATGGCATCGACTCGATCGAGACCTACCGGTCGCGGCGGGCCCAGGGTCGCGCCGACGACGGGTACGGCGACGTGTTCCTGGTCATCGACGGCTGGAGCACGCTGCGCGCCGACTTCGACGACCTCGAGCTGGAGATCCAGCAGCTCTCCACCCGCGGCCTCACCTTCGGCCTGCACATCGTCGCCGCGACCGGCAGGTGGGCGGACTTCCGGGCCGCGATGCGCGACATGTTCGGCAGCCGGCTCGAGCTGCGGCTCGGCGACCCCCTGGACTCCGAGATCGACCGCCGGATCGCGGCGCTGGTGCCGGCGAACCGGCCAGGACGAGGGCTCGTGTCGACCAAGCTGCACTTCCTCACCGCGCTCCCCCGCATCGACGGCGACCCGCAGGCCAACACGCTCGGCGACGGTGTCGACGACCTCGTCCGGCGGGTCACGGAGGCCTGGACCGGGCCGGCCGGGCCCAAGCTGCGGCTGCTGCCGGACCGGATCGCACTCGACGACGTACGCGCCCAGGCCGGCGTACCAGCCACCATGCCGGACACCGAGAAGGGTGCGCACCCGCTGGTCATCGGCATCAACGAGAAGGAGCTGGCCCCGGTCTCGATCCACCCGGACACCGAGCCGCACCTGCTCATCCTCGGCGACGGGCAGTCCGGCAAGAGCTCGATCCTGCGCGGACTCGCCCGCGAGATCATGCGCACCCGGACGCCGCAGCAGGCACAGCTGGTCGTCGTCGACTACCGGCGCGCGCTGCTCGGCGAAGTCCCCGACGAGTACCTGCTCAACTACCTCACCTCCGCCAACCAGGCCCAGCCCGCGCTGCGCGACCTCGCGACGTACCTCGAGAACCGCATCCCCGGTCCCGACGTCACCCCCGACCAGCTGCGCAGCCGGTCGTGGTGGACCGGCGCCGAGGTCTTCGTGCTCGTCGACGACTACGACCTGGTCGCCACGCAGCAGAGCTCGCCGGTCGCGGCGCTGCAGCCGTTGCTCGCGCAGGCCCGCGACGTCGGCCTGCACGTGACCGTCGCCCGGCGCTCCGGCGGCGCCTCGCGGGCGCTCTACGAGCCGGTGATCCAGTCGCTGCGCGACCTGGCCATGCCCGGGCTGATGCTCTCCGGCAGCCCCGACGAGGGTCCCCTGCTCGGCAACCTGCGGGCCGTCCCGGCCACCGCCGGCCGCGGTCGCCTGATCACCCGCGAGCGTGGCGTCGAGGTCGTACAGATGGCGTGGACCGACCCCACCCTCTGAGTGGTTGACCCGGCGCAAACTTTGAGCCGGGTCACGTTGACCCGGCGCAAACTTTGCGCCGGGTCAACCTTGGGTCACTTGTGGGTGTGCACGCCCGGGCCGCTGAGCTTGAAGCCGGGCAGGTCGCCGAGGTTGTACGTCGCCTCGAAGGTCCGGCGGTAGCCGGTGTGGGCGACCCGCCAGCCGTCCGGCGTACGCACGTAGCGGTCGCTGTAGAACGCCGCTCCCTCGAGCATGAACGAGAACGCCTCGACGATCACTCTGTCGTAGAGGTACCAGCGGCCGGTGGCGGCGTCACCGGCCACCTCGATCTCGGGGTGGTGGGCCTGGTGCAGCGTGATCAGACCCTCGCCGAGGTTCTCGCGCATGTAGGAGACCAGCGCGGCGCGGTCGTCGAAGACCAGCCCGTTGTAGTCGCCGGTCGCCGCGGGAACGAAGCACTGCTCGAAGCCGTCCCAGTCCTTGGAGTCGAGGGTGCGCAGATAGCGGTACTTGAGCTCGCAGATCGCGCGCACGTCCCGTTCCTCGAGGACGGCGGCCATCAGGTCGTCGGTCACGGACGGCAAGGTAGTGCACAGGCTGTGGAGGCCGCGGAACCTGTACGTAACCCGGTGTCAACCTTCCGGCGATCTTCATGGGTCACGCTCAGTTCATCCCGTCAGAACGCCGGACAGCTCGGGTGCCTCCGGCCAGAACCACAGGAGGCCGCAGTGGCAGACCCCACGACGACCAAGCGTGAACCCCTTGGTCACATCGACACCCAGCTCGAGCGGATCCGCGCCCAGCGTGCCGCGCTCAAGGACAGGCACAGCCAGGCGCTGGCTCGCCTGCTGGCCGAGCGCGAGGACCTCAAGGGCGTCCACGCGCTCGCCGACCTGGTCAGCGACTCGCTGCGCTGGTCGGCCTGAGCTACTCCGCCACCGCTCGGGGTTAGTCCGTGATTCAACGGCCCTCGTTGGTTGTCATCAGGGGCCGTTTGGTCACGGACTACCGCGACGTCTCCACGCTTCCACGCGCGTGGAAACGTCGCGGGGTGAGACTGGAAGCATGGTCACGACCGAGCCGTACGTCGAGGTGGGCGGCGACGTCGACATCGCCGCGGTGGCGACGCTGTTCGCCGACCGGACCCGCGCGTCGATCCTGGGCGCGCTCGCCGACGGCCGGGCCCTCGCCGCCAGCGTGCTCGCGGACGAGGCCGGGGTGAGCGCCCCCGCCGCCAGTGCGCAGCTGGCGAAGCTGACCAGGGCGGGGATGATCGGTGTCGAGGTGTCCGGCCGGCACCGCTACTACCACCTGGCCTCGGACCACGTGGCGACCGTGATCGAGGCGCTGTCCGCGCTCGCGCCGCCGATGCCGGTCCGGTCGCTGCGCGAGGGCACCCGCGCGGCCGCACTGCGTCGGGCCCGGACCTGCTACGACCACCTGGCCGGCCGCTACGGCTGCGCGGTCACCCAGGGACTGCTCGACCGCGGTGTCCTTGTCGCCGGCGACGGGATCGCCGACACCCGGCGCCGCAGCCACGACCCGCTGTCGTCGCAGCTGCATGAGCACCCCTACGAGCTCGGCCCGGACGCCGCACGCGTCCTGGGTGAGCTCGGGGTCGACCTCGACGCCGTACGCCGCGTGGGCGGGCAGCGACCACTGCTGCGGTTCTGCCTCGACTGGAGCGAGCAGCGCCACCACCTGTCCGGGCGGCTCGGCTCCGCGATGCTGGACGCGTTTCTCGAGCAGCGGTGGGTCGAGCGGCGCAGCGGCCACCGCGCGGTCACCGTGACCGACGCGGGCGAGGCGGCGTTGGCGCGGCTGGCCTCCTAGCGGCGGCGGCCGGTCCCGAACAGCCCGCGGGCGATCTCGGCGGCGGCGGTCCGCATGAACTGCCGGAAGGCGCTGGACTTCACCACCTGGGTGACCACGCCCTCCTCCTTCTTGCTGCTGCGGGAGGAGCCGGACTTCGTCGCCGGCTTCTCCTTCGCCTTCGCCTCGGCGGCCTTCTCCGCGGCCGCCTTCTCGGCACCCTGCTCGAGCTTGGCGGCGAGCATCTCGCGGGCGGACTCGCGGTCGACGGCGGTGGCGTACTTGGCGTGGCGGGGGCTCGCCACGACCGTCGCCTCCATCGCCGCAAGGTCGGTCGGCGCCATCAGCGACTCGGGGGCCCGCAGCCGGGTCCACGCGACCGGGGTCGGGGCGCCGCGCTCGTTCATCACCGTGATGATCGCCTCGCCGATGCCGAGCCCGGTGATCACCTCGCCGAGGTCGTCGTAGGCCGAGTTGGGGTAGGTGTTCACGGTCGCCTTGAGCGCCTTCGCGTCGTTCGGCGTGTGCGCGCGGAGCTGGTGCTGGACCCGGGAGCCGAGCTGGGCGAGCACCGCGTCCGGTACGTCGGTCGGGCTCTGGGTCACGAAGAAGACGCCGACGCCCTTCGAGCGGATCAGGCGCACGGTCTGGGCGATCTGGTCGAGGAACGCCTTCGAGGCGTCGTTGAACAGCAGGTGCGCCTCGTCGAAGAAGAAGACGAGCTTGGGCTTGTCGACGTCGCCGACCTCGGGCAGGTCGTGGAACAGGTCCGCGAGCAGCCACATCAGGAACGTCGAGAAGACCTGCGGCCGGTCCTGGAGGTTCGGCAGCTCGACGAGCGAGATCAGCCCCTTGCCGTCGGCGGTGGTCTGCAGGAAGTCGCCCGACTCGAACTCCGGCTCACCGAAGAACGCGTCGGCGCCCTGGTCGGAGAAGCCGATCAGCTCGCGCAGGATGACTCCGGCCGTGGCGGCGGACAGGCCGCCGAGGTTCTTGAGGTCCGCCTTGCCCTCGTCGCTGGTGAGGAACTTGACCACCTCGCGCAGGTCGGCGAGGTCGAGCAGCGGCAGCCCCGCCTGGTCGGCGTAGTGGAAGACCAGCCCGAGGCTGGACTCCTGGGTGTCGTTGAGGCCGAGCACCTTGCTCAGCAGCGTGGGCCCGAACGCCGACATCGTGACCCGGAGCGGGATGCCTGTGCCCTGGCCGCCGAGCGCGTAGTACTCGACCGGGAAGCCGGTCGCCGTCCACTCCTGCCCGACCGACGAGGTGCGCTCGGAGAGCTTGTCGCTCGGCTCACCCGGCGTCGCGAGGCCCGAGAGGTCGCCCTTGATGTCGGCCGCGAAGACGGGTACGCCGGCCGTGCTCAGCTGCTCGGCCATCAGCTGCAGGGTCTTGGTCTTGCCCGTGCCGGTCGCACCGGCCACGAGGCCGTGCCGGTTGAGCATGCCGAGCGGGATCCTGATGTGGGTGCTGGTGAGCGTGGCCGCATCGAGCATCAGCCCGCCGAGCTCGAGCGCCGTGCCTTCGAACTCGTAGCCCGGCGCCACCGCCTGGACGATCGGGCTGTCCTCGTGGGCCTCGGGGCCGGCGGGCGGCGCGGAGGGTTGCTCCACGGGCGGCACGACGGGCTGCTCGACGGGCTGCTCGACGGGCGGCTCCGCCGGCGGGGGTGCCGTCGGCGCGGCGGGCGGGACGGCGGTGGTCTCGCTGTCCGGCTCGGGCGGCGTGGCGGTCATGACACCAACCCTAGTTACTATCGCGGCGTGATCTTCAAGCGCGTCGGTGAGGGGAGGCCGTACCCCGACCACGGCCTGTCCTCCAAGGCGTGGGCCGCCCTGCCGCCGCGCCAGGTCCGCCTCGACGAGCTGGTCACCACCAAGGACACCCTCCAGCTGGCTGCGCTCCTCGACGAGGACTCGACGTTCTACGGCGACCTGTTCGCCCACGTCGTGGAGTGGAAGGGCGAGTACTACCTCGAGGACGGCCTGCACCGGGCCCTGCGTGCCGCCCTCCAGCAGCGCAACGTCCTCCATGCGCGCGTGCACCTGATGGCGGGCTGATGCCAGTGGTCACCAGCGGACGTGCGTCGGGGGTGGCCCGCGCTCCGGGTGCGTGCATCGCAAGGCGCCGGAGCGACGCTCTACTTGTTCGTCCAGCTAGCGACGGCAACGCCGCGAGGTGCGTGCCCGGGGTGCGGGACACACGACGCACGTTCGGTGGTGACCACTAATGTTCGAGTGGCAGCTGACCGCGCGGCTGCGCACCGCCATCACCCTGGCGGCGCTCGTCGTGCTCATGCTCCTGGGCGTGACCTGGGGCTGGGGCCAGATGACCAAGCCGTTCCCGGGCAAGGTCGACGCCGCGATCTGCGTCGACACGTCCTACCGCGAGGGCGACGAGCTGTTCGTCCAGGACGTCACCGTGAGCGTGCTCAACGCCAGCAGTCGCGAGGGGCTGGCCGGTCGCACCCTGCAGGAGCTCGAGGACCTCGGCTTCGCCGAGGGCCAGAGCGCCAACGCACCCGAGGGCACCGCGATCAGCACGCCGGCCGAGATCTGGGTGACCGACGTCGACAACCCCGGCGCGAAGCTGCTCCGGGCCCGGATCGGCAAGGTGCCGGTCGTCGCGCACCCGGAGAACACCACGGCCGGGATCACCGTGGTCGTCGGCGATGCCTTCGGCGAGCTGCGGCAGGGACCAGACTCGGTGGTACTCACCGAGAACGCGGTGGTCTGCAGTCCGCCGGTGGAGTAGTCGAGTCCCAGGGTCTCAGCCGAGCCACTGAGCCAGACGGCCGCGGGCACTGACCTGGCGGAGCCGTTCCTCGGTCCGCTCGCGCTGTCGGTGCGGAGTGACCACCACCAGGTCGTCGCCGTGCTTGAGCACGGTCCGGCGCTCGGGGACCAGCGTCTCGCCGTCACGGACGATCATCGAGACCGATGAGCCGGGGGGCAGCCGGAGCTCGCCGACTTCGACGCCATGCATCTTCGAAGTGGGAGCGATGGTGATCTGGAGCAGGTCGGCCGCGACGCGCTCGAGCGGCGCGGCCTCGATCTCGAGGCCGCGGGGCTCGGAGCGCCGAGCCACGCGCAGGGTCTTCGCGACCCACGGCAACGTCGGGCCGGTGACCAGGGTGTCGATCACGACCAGGACGAAGACCAGGTTGAACAGGCGCGTCGAGTCGTCGACCCCCTCGGCGAGGGGGATCGTCGCGAGCACGATCGGCACCGCGCCCCGAAGCCCGGCCCAGGAGATGAACGTGAGCTCGCGCAGCGGCAGGGGTTGCGCCACGGCGCTGGCCGCGACGGAGAGCGGGCGGGCCAGGACGGTGAGGAGCATCCCGGCCACCAGGGCGAAGAGGACCGTCTCGAGGTCGAGGCTGCCCGGCGAGAGCAGCAGTCCGAGCATCACGAACAGGCCGATCTGCGAGAGCCAGGCCAGCCCCTCGGCGAAGGAGCGGGTCGCGGCGCGGTGCGGCAGCTCGGAGTTGCCGAGGACCAGCGCGGCGACGTAGACCGCGGCGAAACCGGAGGCGTGCAGGGCGGCGGCGCCGCCGTAGGACAGGAAGCACAGCGCCAGGACCGACAGCGGGTAGAGGCCTGACGAAGGTAGTGCCGCGCGGCGCATCAGCCAGGCGCCGGCGAACCCGACGACCAGGCCGAAGGCGACACCGCCGACCAGCTCGTAGGCCACGAGCCCGATGTTGTAGGCCGGCCCGTGCTCGTCCAGGCCGCCGGTCGAGATGATCGTGACGATCACGATGATCGGCGCGTCGTTGAGCCCGGACTCCGCCTCGAGGGCGCCGGTGAGCCGTTTGGGGAGCGGTACGACGCGCAGCACCGAGAACACCGCCGCCGCGTCGGTCGGGGAGATGATCGCGCCCAGCAGCACCGCGGTCTCCCACGACAGCCCGAGCAGGTAGTGCGTCGAGACGGCGACCACCACCACGCTGACCGTGACCCCGACCGTCGCCAGGGAGAGCCCGAGCCGCATCGACGGCCGGACGTCGGCCCACGGCGTGGTGAGACCGCCCTCGGCCAGGATCACGATCAGTGCGGCGAACCCCATGGCGTGCGCGAGCTCGGCGTCCTCGAAACCGATGCCGAGCCCGGACTCGCCGAGCGCGACCCCCATCAGCAGGTAGAGCAGCAGCGACGGCAGCCGGGTCCGCGACGAGACGCGGACCGCCAGGATCGCAAGGAACGTGACCGCCGAGCCCCACAGCACGAAGACATCGAGCTGGTGGACGTCTATGGACACTGTCACCTCGCTCGCAGGGGGTGGCGAGGCACCACCCTAGCGGGCGCCCGACGGGTCAGAAGGAGCCGGATGACGCCCAGACCGGCGCCACCTGCTTGCGGTAACCGCGGCCGAAGATCCCGCAGATGATCGTGACCACCGGGCCGGGGACGTTGCCGCGCAACCCGGCTTTCTCCTCGGGGGTCGCGCCGTCCTCCAGCCACGCCATGAACTCGCCCGCCTTGCCGATCCCGGTGCGCCGGCTGAACTTCTTGCCCATCTCCTTGATCGCCGGGTGGTCCTTCTCCTTCTGGTAGACCGGCTCGCTCGTCTCCTCCTCGTGGTCGAGGTGGGTGTTGGTCGTGGTCTCGAGCTTCGCCATCGCCGCACCGGCCGCGTCGGCGTCGGCCCTGCTGGCCGAGGCCGCGAACGTCTGCCATCGCCTCGCGGGTGGTGGCGAGGTCGGCCGCCATCAGCTCGTGCTCGTGGTCGAAGCCGTCGATGGTCGCCTGGTCGACACCGACCGCCTTCAGGCCCGTCCAGGCGATCTCGTGCTCGCCCTCGTGGTGGTCGGTGAGCTGCGCGTCGAAGTTCTCCCAGGCCCGGAGCAGCGCGGCCGCACGCGCCTTGTCGCCGTCGGTGAACTTGTCGAGCGCCGTCCGGAACCGCCTCAGGTCGCGGCGTACGGCGCAGTGGATCACCTTGTTCATGCTCATGCTCGTAGCTGCCATGCGCACAAGTTAGACACTCAGGTGGTCGGTGTGTAGCCCGGTCGCCCGGAGGCGTCCCACTCCTCCCAGAGCGAGGTGAACTCCTCGCCCAGGAATGGGTCGCCGCCGGTCATCGCGATGCCGCCTCGTCGCACGGTCCAGTCCCAAGGCGCCAGCTCCTGCGCGGCCGCCAGGTGCCGCCTCGCCGCCTCGGTGTCGCCGTTGAGCTGGAGGTGCGCGGCCACCCGGCGCTCGGCGAGCGCCTGCTGCTCGGCATCGGTGCGCGCGTGCGGCTCGACCGTGGCGCTCTCGGGCAGCACGCCCTCGCGGACCCAGCGGCGCAGCGCCTCGTGATGCTGCTCGCTCGAGATCCTGGTGAACTCCACGAACTGGTCGTCGCCCGGCGCGATCGTCGGCGGCTTCACGATGTTGTCGTCCTCGTCGACCCACACCACCGAGGGGACGTTGGTGATGCCGTACCTCTCGGCGGTGACGTGGGCGGTGTCCACAGCGACCGGGTAGGACGGGCGCGCAGCCTCGACCCAGGGCCGGGTCTCCTCGGGGTCGTGGTCGAGCGCGACGGAGAAGAGCTGCATCCCGGAGTCAGCCAGCTCGTCCTGGAGCTGCTGCCATCCGGCGAGCTCGTAGCGGCAGCCGCACCAGCTCGCCCACGTGACCAGCACCCGCTTCTGCCCGGAGTAGTCGTCGAACGAGACCGGGTTGCCGTCGACGTCCTGCAGGTCGAGGCGCGGGGCCTTGCCGCCCGCGACCTCGTGACGGCGGGTCTCGGCGGACGGTGCGAGCGCTGCCACCCCGGCCGTCTCGTCGTGCACCACGAGCAGCCCCAGGGCCTCGGTGACCGACCGGCCCAGCAGGGGCACGCAGATCTCGCCGCGACAGAGCCCCTCGGGCTTCAGCGCCCAGCCGAGGGCCGTCGCGACGGCCACCTCGTCGTCGAACCCACCCGTCAGCGAGTGCTCACGACCGTCGACGTCGATCAGGATCACGGCTCACAGGATCGCACGGAACTAGAACTTGTTCTAGTCTGAGCGCCATGCCCTCCGGCACCGAGCTCCCCGACGTCCGTTCCGACGCCGACGTCCCCGACGACGCCCCGTCGTACGACGTGGTGGTCGTCGGCTTCGGCATCGCCGGCGGCTGTGCGGCGCTCGAGGCGGCCCGGGCCGGTGCGCGGGTGCTGCTGCTCGAACGGGCGGCCGTGCACGGTGGCACCTCGTCGCTCTCCGGCGGACACTTCTACCTCGGCGGCGGAACCGCGGTGCAGGTGGCCACCGGCCACGACGACTCCGTCGAGGAGATGGCGAACTACCTCACCGTCACGGCGAAGGAGCCCGAGCTCGACAAGATCCGCGCCTACTGCGAGGGCTCGGTCGAGCACTTCGACTGGCTCGAGACGCTGGGCTTCCAGTTCGAGCGCTCGTACTACCCGGAGAAGGCGGTGATCCAGCCCGGCACCCAGGGGCTGATGTTCACCGGCAACGAGAAGGTCTGGCCCTACCTCACCGAGGCCAGGCCGGCGCCGCGCGGCCACAAGGTCCCGGTGCCCGGCGACGTCGACGGCACCAAGCTGGTGATGGACCTGCTCCGCGACCGGGTCGAGGAGGCGGGGGTCGAGGTGCGCTACGAGACCGGCGCGAGCCACCTGGTCACAGACGGGTCCGGCGCCGTGGTCGGTGTCGAGTGGAAGTCGTTCGACACCGTCGGTGTCGTGCGCGCCGGCGCGGTGGTGCTCGCGGCCGGCGGCTTCGTGATGAACCCCGACATGGTCGCCACCTACACGCCGGCGCTCGGCTCGAAGCTGTTCACCCTCGGCTCGACGTACGACGACGGACTCGGCATCCGGCTCGGCGCGTCAGTCGGTGCTGAGCTCAAGCACATGGAGGAGCCGTTCATCACCGCGCCGTTCTACCCGCCGTCGGTGCTGGTCAAGGGCCTGATCGTGAACCGGAACGGCGAGCGGTTCGTGGCCGAGGACAGCTACCACGCGCGGACGTCGTTCCATGTGATGCGCCAGCCCGAGCAGGCCGCCTACCTCATCGTCGACAGCGCGCACCTGGAGGAGCAGCGGATGTCCCTCTGCCCGTTGATCGACGGCTGGGAGACCGTCGAGGAGATGGAGCAGGGGCTCGACCTGCCGACAGGGTCGCTGGCCAAGACCCTCGACCGCTACAACGAGCACGCCGCCCGCGGCGAGGACCCCGACTTCCACAAGCACCCCGACTGGCTGGCCCCCCAGGACACCGGTCCGTGGGGCGCCTACGACCTCACCCTGGGCAAGGCGCTGTACGCCGGCTTCACGCTCGGCGGGCTGCGGGTGACGGTCGACGGCCAGGTCCAGCGCCCCGACGGCTCCGTGGTCGGTGGCCTGTACGCCGCCGGCGCCTGCGCCTCCAACATCGCCCAGGACGGCGCCGGCTACTGCTCGGGCACCCAGCTCGGCGAGGGGTCGTTCTTCGGGCGGCGGGCCGGTCGGCACGCCGCTCTACGCTGACGTCATGACCAGCGAGCCGCGCGAGTTCCGGGACCAGAACCTGCGCGGTGCGCGGTTCTTCGAGTCCGACCTTTCCGACGTCGTCATCCGCGGGTCGGAGATCTCCGGCATGGAGATCGACGCGCCCTGGCTGCCGTTCGGCAAGCCGCTCATGGTCAACGGCATCGACGTCGTCGCGTTCGTCGAGGGCGAGCTCAACCGACGCTTTCCCGGCCGGGCGCTGTGGCGGGCCACGGACCCCGCATGCCTGCGGGAGGCGTGGCGAGCGGCCGTGGACGCCTGGGACGCGGCGATCGCGCGCGCCGCGACCCTGCCAGCCGGCTCCGTCGACAAGCAGGTCGACGGCGAGTGGTCCTTCTCCGAGACGCTGCGCCACCTCGTCCACGGCAGCGACATCTGGCTCGGCAAGGGCGCGCTCGGGTGGAGCACCGAGGACTTCCACCCGCTCGGCCTCGGCCACGGCCACTCCTCGACCGAGATCCCGCCGTACGACGAGGTGCTGGCCGCCCGGGCCGACCGGGTCGCGAGGATGCGCGACTTCCTCGCCGACGTGACCGACGAGCTGCTCGACGAGGAGCGGCCCAACCCGCACAACCCCGACGAGCCCGAGACCGTCCGTCACTGCGTCCAGGTGGTCATGGAGGAGAGCTGGGAGCACCTGCGCTTCGCGCTGCGTGACCTGGACGCGATCGAGCCCCCGCTGCCCGAGCCTGCGAGGGCAGCGACCAGCGGCGACGGTTGAGCCGTCGCGAAACCACCTCAGTGAAGGCACCTAGGGTGACTTTGTGACGTCGACCGCCGACCGCTGGCAGGTGGCTTCGCGCGCCAACGTGCCGCCGTTCCACGTCATGGACCTGCTGGCCGCAGCCCAGACGAGACGGCGGACCCACGGCGACCTGGTCGACCTGCTGGCCGGGCAGCCGAGCACCGGGGCGCCGGCGCCGGTCCGTGACGAGGCGATCCGGCTGCTGCAGGGCACCGACCCGCTCGGCTACACGCCCGCGGTCGGGATCCTGGAGCTGCGCGAGGCGATCGCCGGCCACCACAAGAGGACGTACGGCGTCGATGTCGACCCCGACGAGGTCATCGTGACCACCGGGAGCAGCGGCGGGTTCCTGCTCGCGTTCCTGGCGGCGTTCGAGGTCGGCGACAAGGTGGCGATGGCCAGGCCGGGCTACCCCTGCTACCGCAACGTGCTCACCGCGCTCGGCATCGAGGTGGTCGAGATCCCGACCGGCCCGGAGACGCGGTTCCAGCCCACTGTCGAGCAGGTCGCCGAGCTGCACGCGCAGCACGGCCTCAAGGGGCTCGTCATCGCGAGCCCGGCCAACCCGACCGGCACCATGCTGCTCCCGAGCGAGCTCGCGGCGCTGGCCCAGTGGTGCGAGGCCGAGCAGGTGCAGCTGATCAGCGACGAGATCTACCACGGCATCGAGTACGCAGAGGAGAGGTTGGCCCGCAGCGCCTGGGAGACCAGCCGCGAGGCGGTCGTGTTCGCCAGCTTCAGCAAGTACTTCTCCATGACCGGCTGGCGGATCGGGTGGATGCTGGTGCCGGACCGGCTGCGCCGGGCGTGCGACGTGCTGACCGGGAACTTCACGATCTGCCCGCCGGTGCTCGCGCAGCGCGCCAGTCTCGCGGCGTTCGACGACGCGACGTACGCCGAGCTCGACGGGCACGTGCGGCGCTACGCCGACAACCGCAGGCTCCTGCTCGAGGGGCTGCCGAAGCTCGGCATCACCGAGCTCGCTCCGGCCGACGGCGCGTTCTACGTCTACGCCGACGTCGGTCACCTCAGCAAGAACACGATGGCCTTCTGCCACGACCTGCTGGCACGCACCGGAGTGGCGATGGCAACGGGCATCGACTTCGACACCGAGGTCGGGCACCGGTTCGTGCGGCTCAGCTTCCCCGGTGAGGCGGCCGCCATCGAGGAGGCGCTCGAGCGGCTCTCCACAGCCCTCTGACCGCAGGTTTGCGCCGCAGCGGTGGGCGGGCAGATCGTCCTCATGTACGGCGACACCGAGGCGATCCGCAGGCTGGCCCGCACCATGCGCGACCAGGGCACGGCGCTGCGCACCCAGGCGGACTGGCTGCTCGCCCGCGCCGAGTCGGTGGCCTGGCGCGGTCTCGCCGCGGACGCGATGCGGGCCCGGGTGTGCGGGCAGGCCGAGGCCTTGCGACGTACCGCCGGGCTGGCCGACGACGCCGCCGTCGCCCTCGACGAGCACGCCGACGAGGTGGACCGGCTCAAGGCCCTGATCGCCGCGATCGAGCAGAAGGCGATGGCGCTGGTCGCCACCGCGCGGGAGCGGCTGGCCGGGCTGGTGGCCAGCGTGGTGCCGGACCAGGTCGACGACCTGCTCGACCGGTTCGTGCCACCGCCGCCGGGCCACCGCGACTGGCTCCTCGTCGACCTGCCGGGGCTGGCATGACGGTCGACCAGGACCCGGAGATCATCGACGTCCGTGGCGGGTCAGCCGGACTCGCCGCCTCCTACGCCGCCGCCCGCGAGCTCGCCGAGGACTTCGACCGCACCGGTGACCGGCTCCGCGGCATGGGCGCCGACGGGCTGCGGGTGATGCGCGACCCCGACCTGCTCGAGTCCGGGCTGTTGTGCCCGGGGAGCTGCGCGGCTGCCGAGGCGGCCGTGCTCGCGGTCACCGGCGGCCCGCACGGGGTGGTGGCGGCGTCGTTCGGCTGGGAGGTCGACGCCGTCGCCGTCCGCACGGCGATCGAGTGCCTGGAGGCGGCCGACGACGCCGTGCGGTTCGCGATCGACGGCCTCGACCGGCAGCTGGTGCTCACCGCGGGACCGTTCGTTGCGGCCGCCATCACCACCGATCCCGACGTGCTCACCGAGCTTCCCGGCCTGACCGAGCACCTTGTCTCCGGGCTCGGCGGGCCGGTCTCCGCCGGCCTCCTCACGGTGCTCTACGGCGGTCCTGGCCGGCCCGTCGTGACGACCTACCCCGCCGCGCTGGGCACAGCGCGGCCCGCGTCAGTGCGCGACCTGCTCGAGCACCTGCACGAGGTGGCCGGGCTCTCCGGCCGCCCGGACTCCCCCGCCAACGGCACGGTCGAGGTGCAGACGATCACCGGCCCGGAGGGCACCGTGCGCCACATCCTCTACCTGCCGGGCACCGACGACTTCAACCCACCGTGGGACCACGACGCTGACGTCCGCGACCTGGAGACCGACCTCGACTCGATGGCCGGCCTGCCGGACGCCTACCAGCAGGGCATCCTCGAGGCGCTCGACCAGGCAGGGGTCGGCGACACCGAGCCGGTGCTCATCGTCGGCCACTCCCTGGGCGGGATGGAGGCGGCGGCGATCCTGGCCGGCCACGGCGGCTACCACGTCACCGACATCGTCACCGCGGGGTCGCCGACGGCCCAGGTGCCGGGGTTCCCCAGCGGGTCGAGCGTGCTCTCCCTGGAGCAGCGGGGCGACATCGTCCCCGAGCTCGACGGAGCCCCCAACCCCGACTCGGTCGAGCAGACGACGGTGACCTTCGACGCGCATCCCGAGGGTGGCATCATCGCCCACCACTCCTACGAGATCTACGAGGAGGGCGCCGGCCTGGTCGACGAGGCCACGGACCCGTCGGTCGTCGACGCCGTGCAGTCGCTGCACGACCACGGCTTCCTCGGCGCGGGCGGCCAGGTCACGAGCCAGGTCTTCCAGATCACCCGAGCCCCGTGATCTCGGCACGGAAGTTTCACACCGGCGAGGGTGGGTAGGGAGCCGATCGAGGGGAGGCGGTCCGATGTATGGCGACACCGACGTGATGCGCAAGCACGTCGGCCGGCTGCGCGAGCAAGGCACCGCGATCCGCGCGATGGCCGACCAGCTCGTCTCCCAGGCCGAGGCGGTCACCTGGGCCGGGCGCGCAGGCGACTCGATGCGGGAGCGGATCCGCGAGCGCGCCTCCCGGCTGCGCGAGGCCGCCGACGAGCACGACCACGCCGCCGACACCCTGGAGAGCCACACCCAGCTCGTCGACGAGCTGAAGGACTCGATCGCCGAGACCGAGCGCCGGGCGACCGCCCTGCTCGAGGACGGCGCCCTTCCGACGTTCGAGCCGCCCGCGCCGGGCCACAAGGACTGGCTGGCGGTCACGCTGCCCGGCGTCCGGGATCGGGCCTAGGGCGCCCTGATGCCGACCATCGACCTCGGCCCGCCGCGCCCGACTCCTCACGACCTGCTCGACGGGCTGCCCCGCCGAGTGGCCCTGACCCTTCCCGAGCTGCGGTTCGCGGCCGCTCGGGCCAACGGCGCCCCCCTCCCCTTCGAGCTGCACGAGGCCGACGATGACGACGGCGGTCTCGACGACCGGCTCGGCGGCAGCCACGGCTCCGTCGAGCAGGCGGCCTACGCCGAGGCGCTCGCCCGCCTGCACGACCCGGCCACGTCGCTGTCCCGGCGCGGCCTGCTGGTGGGAGGTCCCGACGACGGCGTCGTCGAGGAAGGGCTCCTCGGTGCCATCGGGTTGCTGGCGACGCCCACGGTCGCCGTCGACCTCGACGTGGCCGCCGGACCCGTCCAGGTCAAGTCGTGGCACCGGCAGAGCGGCGGCGCGGTCGCTGCCCTGTCGACGCAGGACGGGCTGGTCTTCGAGCTGGCGTGGTTCCCGACCTGGGCCTGGGCGGCCGAGCTGGCCCGCGCGGCCGTCGTGCCCGAGGACCTGCCGTTGCGCGACTCGGTCGTCCCCGACCTGGTGATTCTTCCTCACGAGCTGGCCGACGCCGCGATCGAGGCCGCCCGCACCCATCGCACGGACCTCGTCCCCGTGCTGGTGGAGCAACACTCCGCTGCGGTCGCCGACGGTTCGGGTCGCACGCTCGCCGACGACGAGGTGGTCAGGGCGCTCACGGGGCTGGCCACCGAGGCGCGCGGCCGGCTGCGCGCGCTGGTCGCTGACGTGTCCGGTGAGGAGACCAGCACGGTCGGCGTCGTGGCCTGGACCCTGGTCGCGGATGGGTGGCGTGCCCTCCGCACGCACCATGACGACGACGGGCTCCGCCTCGAGGTGGCGCGGGTGATCCCTGAGGACCTCGCCGCGGAGCTGGCTCCGGTGCTCGCGGAGGTCTCCCCGTGAGCGTCCGTGTCGCCGAGCGATCCGACAAGTACGACCAGCTGCTCCAGCTGGCCGACGTTTTCGACCGATCGGGCGACGAGCTGCGGGCGATGTCCGGGCTGGGCGCCGAGGTGCTGCGCGACGACGCCGTCGCCGACTCCGCGGACCTCTCCGCGACCTCCCACGCGCGCGCCGAGGAGGACATCCGGGCGGCGAGCACCGGCAAGCACGGGCTGCTGTCTCGCTCGATCGAGCTCGACGCCGACGCGCTCGTCGTACGCGCCACGGTGCTCACCTACCAGTGGATCGACGAGCTCCGCGACGCGGCCTACGAGTCCATGGGAGCCATCGCCGGGCGCGCCATCGGCTACCTCGCTCCCAACGTCGCCCTCGGCGGGGCCATCGTCACCGCCGGTCTCATCGAGACCGACGCGCTCGACCGCGACGGCGTGGCGACGTTCCTCAGCGAGCTCGCCGCCGCCAACCCCGAGCTCCTCGACCAGGTGGTGTCCGGCGGCGGCGGGCTGCTCGACGGCCTCCAGATGCGTGCCGCGCTCACGTCCGGGTTCTTCTCGGGAGAAGCCGGCCGTCGGGCCGCACGCGGCGGGCTGCGCGCCATGGGTGTCGACACCATGCGTCAGGACTCCTCGGCGGCGCTGCGCGACGTCGCCGGTCTGCTCCTGGCCGGCGCCCGGCCGCAGGCGGACGCACACCCCGACGTCGAGGCGCCGCACGTCCCGGCTTCGCTGACCGACCTGATGGCGACGCTGGAGTCGCAGGACGGCCGGGTGCTCGTCCACCGCACGGCGCCCGGTCGCTACATCGCCTACGTCGGCCGTCCGCCGCCCGGCCCCGCTCCCGAGGACGGGCCCGCGCTGCGCCTGGTCTCCGGAGACCTCACGCCTTACGCCGCCGAGGTGGCGCAGACCATCGCCGCGGCGGTGGCCGGCGAGGACGGGGCGCACGTGATGCTGGTGGGCTCCGGTGCCGGCGGTGTCGTGGCCGCCGAGCTGGCTGCCCTCGAGCAGCCGCTGCCCTTCGTGGTCGACCAGGTCGTCACAGCGGGTGCCCCGGCCGCGCAGGTGCCGCGGCTGCCCGACGAGACCCGGATGCTCGCCCTCGAGGACCGCGCCGACCCGGTCGCACTGCTCGGCTCGCTCGTCAGTGCCGGCGACGACCAGCGCACCACGGTGATCTTCGACGCCGCCGGCTCGTCGACGGAAGGTGTCTACGTCGCGGGTGCCCGAGCGGCCGATGCCTCCCCCGAGGTGATCGCCGAGCTGGCCCGGCTGCGCGAGCAGGGCTACCTCGCGCTCGCCTGACCGATGGGTCACAGGATGTCGTGCACGAACTCGCCCAGCTGGGTGAGGTTGCGGCACTCCACCATCGGGACGACGTCGCCGTACTTCCCGGCGACCGAGTCGCCGGTGTCCCAGTGCCGGCGGTGCTCTGGGTTGAGCCACCAGGCGTGCCGGGAGTTGCGCTCCATCTCCTGGAGCTTGTCGAGCGCGAGGTCGGAGTAGTTGGAGCGCGCGTCGCCGAGGATCAGCAGCGATGCCTTCGGGCCGAGCGCGTCGGAGTGCTCCTCGACGAACTTGGTGAACGAGCGGCCGTAGTTGGTCCGGCCCCACAGAGCGGCGTGCGACGTGCTGGCGGCGAGGTCGGCC
The DNA here is from genome assembly GCA_963798045.1 of uncultured Actinomycetota bacterium. Lineage (GTDB taxonomy): Bacteria > Actinomycetota > Actinomycetes > Propionibacteriales > Nocardioidaceae > Nocardioides. The sequence continues at coordinate 99,959 of CAWCSB010000030.1, read as the reverse complement.
ATCACGTCGACGACGTCCGCGCCCGGCTTGAAGTGCTGGGTCACCTCGTGGACGTGGTCGATGAAGGTGAACGCGCGGACCTTCTGGAACTGGTCGCGCAGCGCGAACACGAGCAGCAGCGTGAACTGCGCGAAGTTGGCCACCGAGCCGCTCACGTCGCAGAGCACGACGAGCTCGTTGCGGTGCGGACGCTTGGGGCGGTGGTGGGTGACCAGAGGTACGCCGCCGGTGGAGATCGAGGCGCGCACCGTGCGGCGGAAGTCGAGCGGGCCGCGGCGACGGGCGTGGTGTTCCTGGGTGAGCCGGGTCGCGAGCCGGCGGGCCAGCGGGTAGATCTCGCGGCGCATCTCCTCCAGGTCCGCCTTGCGCGCGGCCGTGAAGTCGATCCGGTCGATGCTCGGCCGGACCGCCACCTCCGCGACGTGGTCGGGACCCTTCTCCTCGGCGATCCGGCGGCGGGCGTCGTCCTCGACCTGGCGGGTGAAGCCACCGACCCGCCTCCCTGCAACACGGGTCGCCTCCTCCTCGGTGCGCCCTTGGGCAAGCAGTGCCTGGACGATCCGGTCGACGAGCTCGCCGGGCGAGACGCGCTGCAGCGCGGTGTACGCCGACCAGCTGGACAGCCCCGGGCCCCGGCCCGGCATGGCGCCGAACCGGCCCACCATCTCCACGGCCAGCCGGGCCAGTGCCTCCTGGTCGCCGTCGGCCAGCGCCTCGGCGAGCAGCTCGCGGAACTCGGCCAGCGCCTGGCCGTTGTCGCGGACCTGGCCGTCGGGTTCGTCGCTCGGCACCTGCCGGGCGCCCTCGCCGACGAGACGCGGGAAGTAGACGTCGAAGAGCGCGTCGAACGTCGGCCGCTGGCTCTGCTTCTTGACCAGCGTCGCGGCGTACGCCGCATGGACGGTCTCGCGCTCACTCCACGGCAGCGCGGAGAGGGCGGCCACCGCGTCGAGGTCCTCGGCGAGCGAGACGGCCAGGCCGGCCCCGCGCAGCGCCTCCAGGAAGGAGATGTGCCGCTCGACCAGCCCGCTGCTCATGTCGCCTGCCCGCTACTTGCGCAACCGCAGCTCGCGGATCGCGCGCTCGTGGTCGGAGGCGTGCTTCAGCACGACGCCGAGCGTGTCGTCGACCGCCTTGTCGTCGAGGTCGCGGATCTCGAGCGCGATGAGCGTGCGCGCCCAGTCGACGGACTCGGCGATCGACGGCGGTTTCTTGAGCTCCAGCTCACGCAGCCGGGACACGGTCGCGACCAGCTGGGCGGCGACCCGCTCCTCGAGGTCGGGCACCTGCGACAGCACGATCACGCGCTCGCGCTCCTCGTCGGGGTAGTCGAGGTGCAGGTAGAGGCAGCGCCGCTTCAGCGCCTCGGACAGCTCCCGGCTGGCGTTGGAGGTCAGCACGACGTACGGGCGGCGTACGGCGGCCAGCGTGCCGAGCTCGGGGATGGTCACCTGGAAGTCGGACAGCACCTCGAGCAGCAGCCCCTCGACCTCGACGTCGGTCTTGTCGACCTCGTCGATGAGCAGCACGGTCGGCTGGTCGCGGCGGATCGCGGTGAGCAGCGGACGGGTGAGCAGGAACTCGTCGGTGAAGATGTCGTCGTGGGTCTCTGACCAGGTCTGGTCGCCGCCGGTCGAGGCCTGGATGCGGAGCAGCTGCTTCTTGTAGTTCCACTCGTAGAGGGCGCGGGCCTCGTCGAGCCCCTCGTAGCACTGCAGCCGGACCAGGTCGGCTCCGGTCGCGCGGGAGACCGCCTTGGCCAGCTCGGTCTTGCCGACGCCCGCTGGGCCCTCGACCAGCAGCGGCTTCTCGAGCGCGCCGGCGAGGTAGGCCGTGGTGGACGTGGCCGCGTCGGCCAGGTAGCCGGTCGCGGCCAGTCGCTCGGTGACCTCCTCGGGCGAGGCAAACCAAGACATAACGACATCCTCCCGTACCGGGGTTACGCACCAGTCCCGGGTGGTCCACACCGGTTGGAACCCCGTTCCGGAGACCTCGTTGTCCCTGCGTGGACAAGGCCCGGCACCGACGGACGCCTCGACGCCCGCTGCGCTTCGCGCTGGCGACGGTCAAGGGTGCCGCGCTGGGAGGTCTGCTCACCCTCGTGGTGGTCGGCGGTCTGCACGCCACTGCTCCCGCGACGCACCCGGGCGTCACAGCGGAGGCCGACGCGTACGAACGCGTCGTGCAGCGTGCGGTCGTCGACCACCATTGCTCGTACGCCGGGTACGGGGACCGGGCCGTCCCTGCCTCGGCGCTGATCCGGACCACGGCCGGGGAAGTGCGCCAGGTGAGCTTCGAGTTCGGCTGGGACGTCTACAACGGCCAGCGCCCGGGCGAGCTGATCGCGGTGTGCCTCGACCGCACCGGCCCGGGCGGGCTCGTGCAGGTGCACGGATAGGCCGGGCCCGGTCGGTCAGGCCGGGGCCCCGTGCCGCCCCTCGCCGGCGGCGAACCGCTGGGCGCCCTCGAGCGCCCCGGACTGCAGGCTGGTGAAGCCGTGGCGCAGCTCGTTGGCGATCGCGTCCGCCTCGGGCATCCCGTCCTGCTCTAGGAGCGAGAGCCGGTCCTGGCGCAGGCAGACCTGGGGCAGCTGTGCCAGCTGGTGGGCGAGCTCCTCGGCCGCCGCTCGCGCCTGACCGGGTGGCACGACGCGGTCCACCAGCCCGATCCGCTGGGCCTCCTCGGCGTCGACCTCACGTCCGGTGAGGACCAGGTCAAGCGCGCGGCCGGTGCCGATCAGCCCGGGCAGCCGGACGGTGCCTCCGTCGATGAGCGGCACCCCCCAGCGACGGCAGAAGACCCCGAGCCTGGCGTCGCTCGCCACGACGCGGAGGTCGCACCAGATCGCGAGCTCGAGACCACCGGCGACGGCGTACCCCTCGACGGCGGCCAGCACCGGCTTGCCGAGCCGCATCCGGGTCGGCCCCATCGGGCCGTCCCCGGTCTCCTGCACCTGGTTGCCGCGCTCGGTGCCCACCGCCTTGAGGTCGGCGCCGGCGCAGAAGGTGCCGCCCTCGCCGTACAGCACCGCAACGCTGGCGCCCTCGTCGGCGTCGAAGGCGCGGAACGCGTCGGCGAGAGCCCGGGCTGTGGGCCCGTCGACGGCGTTGCGGGCTTGCGGTCGGTGCAGGATCACCGTGGTGACCGGGCCGTCGTGCTCGACGCGGACGGACTCCTCTGTGATGTCGCTGGCCATGGCGGCGACGCTAGGCCAGCAATCCCCCGAAATGTCCGAAGGGCCCGAAATGTCCGAAATGCCGAATGCACCGGGGGGCAGGTGACGGACACTCGACGTATGTGGAACACGTCTCGGGGACTGCGGGAGACGGTGATCCGCGCCATGGCCAAGGTGGGCCTGGTGTGGGCGGTCGCCGTCCTCGGCGGGCTGTTCATGGTGATGGGCGCGCAGGGTCAGCACGAGGACGGCTACGCGCTGTCGTCCGCGGGCGCTGACGCGAGGTCGACGGCGGTCTCCGCCACCTCCGGTGGCGCTCCGCGCACCGCTGGCCTCGCCCTCGCCCTCGTCCTCATCGGTGGCGGTGTCACCGTCCTCGCCGTCGGCGCGTCCCGGGGCGACCGCGGCCACCGCGGCGACCGCGATCTGGAGCGCAAGTTCGCGTCCGAGCCGGACCTCGCGCTGGACCTTCCGTACGCCCGCGGCCTCAGCCTCGTGGCCTGACCGGCAGGACGCCCCGGACCACGACGTGATCCGGGGCGATGGCCTGGCTTATGTAGAGGAACCAGAGACTTGGGCGTCACCGAAGGCGCGGCTGGAGCTGGCGCGGCGGGCGGTCGAAGTGGATCGCCTGCCAACTCTGCGTGAGTACGCCGAAGCCTGGCTCACATCGCGGCGGAACAGCCGGGTGAGCCGCTCCGCCCGACCACCCGGGACAGGTATCTGTCCGCGTTGCGCGTGCACATCTACCCGACCTTCGGAGACGTCCCCCTCAACGACATCACCCGCAGCGCGGTCCGCTCATGGCATGCGAACCTCGACGCGAGCCCCGTCACGAAGGCGCATGCGTACAGCACACTTCGCACGATCTTCAACACCGCGGTGACGGACGACGAGCTTCTGGACAAGACCCCCGTTTATCTCCGCGGAGCCGGCGCACGGTCCAGCCGCAGACAGGTCAAGCCGGCGTCGCTTGACGAACTGGCGATCATGGTCGCGGCCATGCCGGAGCAGCGCCGGCTCCAACTCCTCCTGGCCACGTGGTGCGCTCTGCGTTCTGGTGAACTCCGCGAGTTGAGACGTGGGGACGTGGTCCTCGGGCGCGACGAAGCCGGCGAGCCGTTCGGATCGGTACACGTGAGAAGGGCCGTCGTGCGTGCGAGCACCGGCGAGACGGCGCCGGGAACCCGCACTGCTGTTCACGTCGGACGGCCCAAGACCGACGCAGGCGTCCGTACGGTCTCCATCCCGGCCTTTCTGTTGCCCACGGTCCGGGAGCATCTCCTTCAACACGCCTCACCGGGAGAGAACGGGCTTCTCTTCTCATCCGAGCGCGACCCGGAGATGCACCTTTCCGAGTCCACCCTGAACGGCCGAGCCGCCATCCTGGACAGCGACGGCAACGTGCGCAATGCAGGCTTCGGCTGGCGAGAGGCCGGGCGACGCGCTGGCCGGCAAGATCTGGACCTACACGACCTGCGGCATACCGGTGCGTCTATGGCGGGCGAGGAGGGCGCGAGCATGGCCGAGCTCATGTACCGGCTTGGCCACTCCACGCCGTCTATGGCCATGAGATATCAGCACAGCCGTCTTGACCGCGACCGTGACCTCGGTCGTCGCCTTTCCGCGAGGGCCGAACGGGCGGCGAGCGGCGACTGACGAGCCTCCGGTGGCCGGCCCCAGCCAGCGTTCTGAGGCAGCGCGCGGCGGTCCAAGGTGATTGCCGGGAGGAGCAGCGTCGACGACGCTCACCGCTCGTCGACCCGGTGCTGGCCGCGGGGTGGTAGCGCCACCCCCGCTTGCCGGGGTCTCAGACCAGCTCGGTCAGCGAATCGAGCATGCCGAGGCAGACAGCGGCTTGGCGCGCCGGGGCGGGAACCACCGCATTACCCCTACTTACGGCCTAAACTGCATAATCGACCGTCGCATTATCTAGTTTAGACCGTTCTGTGAGGGCTTCTGGTGCACTCTTTCGTCGACCTTGATCGAGTCCTCGGCGCTGTGCCAGCGCCCTTGGTGATGACGTTGCGCGACATCGACCGCGGCCAAGGCAGCGAGGGCCTGTATCTCCACCAGGTGCCCGACCTACTCACCGAACTGGCCAACCGGGCCCGGGTTGCGAGCATCACCGCGTCGTCTGCCCTCGAGGGTGTCGTCGTGAAGAACCGCAGCCGTGCGGCCGCCATCATCGCCAACAAGCCCATCGAGCTGCGCACCCGCAGCGAACAAGAGCTCGCCGGCTACCGTGCTGCCCTCGACTACCTGTTCGCCGAGGACTGGCGCCCCCTGAACGTCGGCCTGCTTCTTCACCTGCACCGGCTGCTGTTCGCGGAGACCAAGGCCACCGGTGGGACCTTCAAGGAAAGCGACAACCTAGTCGTCGACCGGGCTCCCGACGGACTTCAGACCGTCCGATTCAAGCCCGTCCCTGCCGCTCGCACCGAGTACTACGCCGCCGACCTCATCGACCGTTACGCAGATGCCGTCAAGGCAAACCAACACCACCCGGTGCTCCTCGTCGGCCTGTTCGTCCTCGATCTGCTCATCATCCACCCGTTCGAGGACGGCAATGGTCGCGTAGCACGCGCGCTGACGAACGCCCTCCTCGCCGAGGCCGACTATGGGATCGGCCGCTACGTGTCGCTCGAACAGCTCATCGCCGAATCTGCCGACGACTACTACCAGGCGTTGCTCGACTCAACTCACGACTGGAACGACCACGCCAACGACCCGTGGCCCTGGCTGCAGTACTTCAGCCAGCTCCTCGCTCGCGGCTACGCCCGGTTCGCTGAGGGCGTCGCCGCCGATAGGTCTGGAGGCACGAAAGCGGAACGTGTCCGTGAGCACGTCTTGAGGCACGGTGCGCCCGTCTTTGCGATCTCCGATGTCAGAGCCGCGCTGCCCGGAATCAGCGATCCGACCATCCGACTCGTCCTCAATGAACTGAAGGACGAAGGGCTCCTCAAGCCGCAGGGCACGGGACGCTCCGCCGTGTGGTTACGTGTGACCACGTAAGCCACTCCGTGCACGCCGAATGCGGCAGATGCGGTCACTCGTCCACGAGCAATCTCTGAATGGCCGGGAGGCTAGTCTTGGTTGCCCACGTCGAGGACATCTCGATAGGCGACGACGGCGGCCACTCGGCGGTGAACCTCGGGGCCCTCCGGGATATCGAGTTTCCGGAAGACCGACGTCGCGTGCTTCTCGACCGATGACAGCGAGAGATGCATCGTCCGGGCAATCACCGGATTAGCCATGCCCTCAGCCATCGCCGCGAGGACCGTCAGTTCGCGCGGCGTGAGCCGGGCCAATACGCCCCGCGACACAGGGGGCCGGGTCCGACGGGCAAGCCGGTCGCGGACCTCGGCTAGGTCGGATGACAGTGCGTCGAGGCGCCGTACGACGGGGCCGAACGCCAGCGCCAGGGGGAATACCGGAGCGCCGAGCAAGAACAGTGCGGTGACCGCGCCCTGCTGGTCGGGGCCGAGCAGCGTCCCGGCGACCACGAGTGCCGAGATGAAGGCAAGCCCGGCGATCGGCCACCGCATCGCAGCACGATCGTCCCCATCGGCGCGCCGGTAGCGCGCCACGAACGTGACCACCGCGAGCACCGGAAGCAGCAACAAGGGCGCAGCTGCGACGCCAGCGAGGGCTTCAGGGAGGACGTGGGCTAGCGGGCCGAGCTCGCGCTTGTCGTCGACCAACGCGGGTGTGGGGCCGGACACGGCGGCCAGCAGGGGGCCGGTGACACCGAGTGCCCCAGCGGCGGCGACCAGCGTGGTCGAGGGGCGCTGGGTCGGGTAGCTCGCCGCGAGCCAGACCAGGGCGACGAAGCCGCCCAGGAACAGCCACTGCGAGACCAGGTGGATCCAGTCAGCGGCCGCGCCGCCGGTGGTCAGCGCCTGGTTCGCGCCGAGGAACGCCAGCAGGTGCGAGCAGCCGACAGCGACCAGCCCGCCCACCACACGCGGTGGCGTACCGAGGCGATAGCCGATCAGGCCCGCCCCAAGGAAGCACGCCGGCACAACGAGGATCTCCAGCACGCCTGCATTCTCGCTCGGGCAGCGGCTCACCGCCTTGCGGTCGACCGCAATGCTCAGTCCTTACGGTCGACCACGTAGTCGCGGGCGGTGGAGATCCCTAGCGTCGACGGCATCCCATACCCGACGTCCGAATGGCAACTGTCATGACCGGAATCCAGCGAACATCCCAGGGACTCATGGTGGTCTTCGGCCTGCTTATGATCGTCTTCCTCGCCTCCGTCTACGCCGACACCAGTGAGCCGCAGTTCCCCAACGACGCCAAGGCGCTCATCGCCAGTGCAGGTGTGGCACTCGGAATCCTCGTGATCGCACTCGCCACCGCCGGGATCAACTCCGGTGAGCGCTGGGCCTGGCTCGCGCTGTGGGTGCTGCCAGCATTCTTCCTCGCCCACTGCATCCTGCTGGGCACGTGGATCCCTGACGGTGTCTTCGCAATGCTCAGCGTTGTGGCGCTCGTCGCGACGCGCCCGCGCTATGAGACGAGCTAGCCGATTGCGCACCCGCGGATCAAGACCGGCGCCGTGACCGGGTACCCCTCAAGTGTTGAGCCCCCTCTCACCCGCCCGGAAGTCGGCTAGATCCGCGCGTCTGACAGGCGGCGGATAGACGCAGTTTCGCCTGCCGCGCGGAATGCGGCCTGAAGACGTCCCGGTCGCTGGGCGGTGACCGTTACTGAGCCCATTGCCGGCTTAGTCTTGCTGGAGCCACGCCAACACGGCGAGTACCCGCCGATGGCCGTCCTCCTGGGGCGGCAGGTCCAGCTTGGACATGATGTTGCCGATGTGGGTCTCCACGGTCTTGGGGGTGAGCACGAGTTCGCGGGCGATCGCGGCGTTGGACCGACCTTGGGCGACCAGTGCGAGAACGTCGCGCTCCCGGTCGCTGAGGTCGGCCACCTGGTGTCGTCGGTGACGTCTGCCCAGGAGGAAGCTAATGACGTCGGTATCGAGGATCGTCTGTCCCGACGCAACCCGGTTCACGGCGTCGACCAGCAGGGACACGTCGACGACCCGGTCCTTGAGCAGGTAGCCGAAGCCTTTGGGATGCAATCGAGCCAGCTCCGCGGCGTACCGGCTCTCGAGGGACTGCGAGAGCAGCAACAGCCCTATCTGCGCGTCTCTCTCCCTCAACCGGGTGGCGGCCTGGGCGCCCTCGTGGGTGTAGGTCGGCGGCATCCGGATGTCGATGATGGCTACGTCCGGGCGGTGCTCGGCCACGGCTGCTTCGAGCTCCTCGCCGTCCCCGACCAGAGCGACCGTCTCGATGCCCGCCTCGGCCAGCAGCCTTGCGAGGCCCTCGCGCAGCAGCACCGAGTCATCGGCGATCACGACCCGCACGGCAGCTCCCCGATCAGGGTCGTGCCGGCGCTGGTGTCCGACTGGACCGACAGGCTGCCACCGAGGGCTTCGGTGCGGTCGGCGATGCCGCGGAGGCCGGTGCCGTTCGGGTCGGCGCCGCCGCAGCCGTCGTCGGTGACCCGCACCCGCAAGATCCCGTCCTGGGCGTTGAGCACCAGGTCGATGCGGTCGGCGTCGGCGTGCTTGACGGCGTTGGCCACGCCTTCGCAGGCGATGAACCAGGCGGCGGCCTCGATCTCCGGGCGGAACCGCCGATCGAGCTCGCTCACCTCGGCGTGCACCGGTAGCCGGTTTGCCAGATCCTCGATCGCCGGCCCGAGCCCGTCATCCTTGAGGACTGCCGGGTGGAGGCCGTTGGCCAGCTCACGCAGCTCCACGACGGCGGCCTGCAGCGCGCCGATGCCGTCGGCCACGGCCGTTTCCAGGCGCTGGGCGGTGCCGTTGACCTGCGCGGCCCGGAGTTCTATGGCCAGCGCGAGCAGGCGCTGCTGGGCGCCGTCGTGCAGGTTGCGCTCCAGACGGCGGCGCTCGGCCAGGCTCGCCGCCGCGATCCGGCTCCTGGACTCGCGGACCTCCGTGAGCTGGAGGCTGATCCGTGCTCGCAGCATCGCGTTCTCCAGCTCTGGGGTCGCTTCCTCGGCCACCGATCGGACGAGTTCGTGGTCGATTTCCTCGGCAACCCGCAGGCGTGCGACCGGCCGTCCCTGGCGGTTGACCGTCACGTTGTCACGGCCTGGTTCGGCGTGTCGTCCGTCGCCGAGCACCCAGTGGGCGCCGTCCTCGGCCCAGTACATGACGTCGAGGGTCGGGTCCTGGAGCGCCTGACGCAGTACCTCCTCGACAGAGACGCCGGGATCGGGGTCGTGCAGGTAGTCCCGGACCCGGGTCAGGGCGTCGTACCGCCGCCGGTTGAAGCGTCGGTCGATGGCCTCCTGGAACCCGCGGTACGCCGGCGCCGCGACCGCGACGGCGGCCAACGTTCCAAGCACGGCGGGGACGGAGGAGCCATCGGCGCGGTCGCCGATGGCTTGCCCGGCCGCGGTGACGATGACGCTGAAGGTGACCGCGAGGAGCGCCGAGACGAGCAGGTAGGTCACCGCCCGGCTGAGGATGCGGTCCACGGCGTAGAGCTGGTAACGCATGACCGAGAGGCCCGCGGCGATCGGGACCAGGCCGATGAAACCCGCGGTCACGAAGGTCAGCAGGACCGGATGGTCCGATGAGGCCCAGAAGGCGAGGGCGACGAACGCCGGAAGGGGGACGACTGCGATCGCCAGCCACAGGAGCTGCCTTCGCTCGGTCTCTCGCGATCTACCGAACCGGACGACAAGAGACACCGCGGCCAGGACGAGTCCGACCGCGGTGAGGATCGCGAGCGTGGTCCGCACGACCCGCATGGCAGGTTCCCACGAGTCGGGCAGAGCCCACGGGCTGCGGACGGAGGCCATGGCGGCGTCCTGGAGCGGGCCCGGCCAGAAGAGGACGGTCACGTACGCTAGCGTGCCGGCGACCACGGTCAATTTTGCGGCGAGGCGCCACCGCGGGGTCAATGCCGAACCAGTGGGAGTCAGGTGCAGGATCAGGGCGACCAGCACGAACCACGCGATGAAGATGCCATCGCCGAGCACCGCGGCCAGGTCCGCCGTCGGGACGCTGCCGGGGCGGGCGACCGCGCCGTACCTGCCGTAGCTGTCCAGCAGGCCACCGAGAGCGATGCTGGCTCCCAGAGCGAGGAACAACCAGCCCACGGGGTGGGCGGGTCTGCGCAGGGCGACCAGCGCACCGGTCGCCGTGGCCGAGGCGATGGTGACCAGGTAGGGGATCGTCCCGAGGGCGTCCAGCTGCGCCAGATCCGCGCGTCCCGCGTCGCGCACCAAGCTGTCGAGGACGACGATGGCCACGGCGCACAGCAGCGTCACGGCAGCCAAACCCATGGCCAGCGCCTCACGTCTGCGTGGCGGCCTCACCCCCTGATCGTGGCACCGTTGGAGCCGGTTGGCCTCGTGGCCTGCCCGGAGCCAGAGACCGGGGCGGTCCCCGAGGCGCTGGACCCGGAGACCAGCGAAGAGTGAGCCACCACATTTTCTCGACCGAAAAGGCTCCGCCATGTCTCAGACCATTGATCATCCGCAGGTCGCGACACCCCGACTCACCCGGCCGCAGACGCTGGCCCTCGTGGCAGCTCCGGCGGTTGCCGTCCTCGCCCGGTTGCTGACCACGCCGTGGTACCAGGACGACAACCAGCCCGACGACGCCCGAGTCCTCACCGAAATCGCGGACGCGGTCGGGCGCAACCAGGTCGGCGCCGTCCTGGCGTTTCTCAGCGCCGTGCTGTTCGCCGTCGCGGCGGTCGTGGTCGCCCAGATCGTCCGCGCCAGGTCACCAGGGGTTGCGTGGGCAGGGGTGGTGATGGCGGGCTTCGGCGCCTTCGGACTGGCCCTCTTCTCCGCGTTCGTCGCCACCTACACGGTGATCGCCGAGCACGACGACCGGGAGGCGATGCTCGACCTGATGGCACACTTCACGGACTCACCAATCTCCGGCGTCTCCTACGTGGTGCTGATCCTCGGAGCACTCGGGTGGCTCATCCTGGGCTACGGGCTGTACCGCAGCACGGCGACCCCCCGCGCTGCCGCCGTGCTCAGCGCGCTCGGCGGTGCCGGCGTAATGCTGTCGACCCCGGGCCCACTCACGTCGTTCATCGCCGGATCGGCAGTCCTCTGCCTCATCGGCCTCGCCTGGGTTGCCGTGGCAGCGCAGCGACCGTCATGAACCGCCCAGCCCGGACCGCTGCCTGGATGGCGGCGCTGGTCCTCACCGCGCCGCTGGTCAGCTGCTCCGACCCCGAAGACAAGTCCTCACCGGACTCAGAGAACTCTGCGGAAGCATCGCCACCGCTCAGCACCCAGGCCCAGCCCCAGCCGACGGGGCGGATCGTGTTCCAGCGCGAGAATCCGGCGCGCGGCTTCGCCGAGATCTACACCGCCAACCCGGACGGCACCGGGGTCGAAGAGCTGTTTGCGCAAGAGTCGATGGCCCCGGGCTGGTCACCGGACGGCACCGAGATCGCCCTCTTCTGCTGTGACGACGGCCAGGCTGCGCACATCATCGACGCCGAAACTGGTGAGCTCCGCACGCTACCTCCACAGGATCCCGGACTCGAAACGTACTGCAAAGGCCCCTGGACTCCCAACGGCAAGCGTCTGACATGTGAAACCTTCGGCGCAAAGGACCGGGACCGCAACGGCATCTACACCATCCGCGCCTCCGACGGCGGCGGCCTGAAGCAGATCACCTCAATCCACGGTGGCACCGACATCCCTGGCGACTACTCGCCGGATGGCAAGCAGCTCGTGTTCGTGCGGTTCATCAACGCGAACATCGAAGAGAACGATCCGCTCGGGATCTTCGTGACCAACGTCGAGGGCACGGGACTCCGGCGGGTCACCCCCAAGGGCATGATCATCGACGACACTGGCTACGCCGGGAGCTGGTCGCCCGACGGTGACAAGATCCTGCTCGTGGCGCGCACGGCCGAGGAGAACCACAAGGCCATCTATGTCGTCGACGCGCGAGGTGGGTCGCCCGAACAGCTACCGATCACCCCCGCATGCGGCGGACCGTCCTCGGAGGCCGGCCAGTACGGGTGCTACTCCCCGAGCTGGTCGCCGGACGGGAAGAAGATCGTCTTCACTCGATCCGACGGAACGATCGAGAGCATCTACGCAGTGAACGCCGATGGAAGCGGCCTCGCCCAGGTCACTGATGGCGAGGACGACGCACCCGACTGGGGGCCTACGCCCACCTCCTGAACACCTCGATCTGAGCAACTCACCGCCGGTCCGACGGAAGATCAACACGCGAATTGGGGCCGCGTCGGGCTCGTAGAGGGAGCCGCAGTGGCACAGAGCGCAGCCCCGGCATTGGCTGCCCGACCGGGCTGATTTCGATGGAAATGCAGTGGTGGAGTGTCCAGACATCGGTGATCCGGGCGGTTTCGCCGACGCCTGCACCCGCGTCCTAAGGGCCGGTGTGCAGCACCTGGGCGGAATGACCTGCGGTGTCGCTTGTTGCTGCCGGTGTATGCCCCGTCAGGGCTCTGACGGGATTCGTGGTGTAGGCGTGCTGCGAACTTGTGGTGAGCCCGGGAACCCGACGTCGCGGGTGCGCCGGCGAATGGACGGCGAACTTAACCGCGTTCGCCTTCCTCCGGGCACGCTTCCCGCCGGCGATGCGCGCCGTCAACCGGCGCTGTCTACAAAGGACGACCGAGCCCGCCTTGGGAGGACTCGGTCGACAGAGGTCGTCGTCAAGCCATCTCAGGGACGTGCAGATGCGCGTAGGCGAGCTCGTACTCGTGCACCTCGACGATCTCACCGCCTGCATCCCTCGCGGCCCGGCTGCGCATGTCGTCGGCCGACGCGCGGCTGGCTTCCATCGCGTCGCGGGTCTCCCAGGCCGTGGTAGCGCAGCCCAGGCCGGTTGACCGGTTCACGAGCAGGCTGGCGCTGCAGAATCCAGGGGTCTGATCGAGCTCGGGAAGGATCCCGACGCGGAAGGTCTCCGTCACGGCGTCCAGGTCACCCTGCAGCCAGCTGACCCGGCAGCACTCGCCGTGATGGGTGCGGTGCATGACGGCGATCTCCCACTCGTCCATCTGCATAGAACCGCCGAGGATGTCCCGCCCGCGATCGCGGATCGGGCGAAGCTGTTCATCGCTGGCGCCCATGGCCGCCTCGTTCTCCCAGGAACTGGTTGCGATGCACTGCCCGGTCTCGCGGTCGACCAGCATCGAAAGGCCGCGACAGCCCTCGACCTTGTCGAGCATCGGCCCGGCCTCGCTCTTGATGAACGCGATGCCCGCGTCGATGTTGCCGGGCATCCCTTGGAACGTCGTGGAACGTGCGTACACGGCCCACTCCTCTCTGGGACGGGGCGGTGCCCAGGCTGGCACCGCCGGTTAACTCGTGCCTACTCCCCTTGGGACGAGGGCGCCATAGCCCGCTCTGCGGGTTTCCCGGCCCGGTTGGGACAGTGCGCACCGGTCCCCCATTTGCCCGCATGCGCGAGACGGAACGGCAAGCATCGCGTGGTAGGTCTGCTCGCGGTGGTAAGACGCATGATCAGGGCGCGGCGTAGATGGCGAACATGATGGCGTTGAGGTGCCGCTTCGGGAAGGGACGCCCAAACTTTGCCCTGGAGTGCTGGTGCCGTCGCCAACCTTGCGTGTGACCATCTCGGTCATGAAGGCGGACCCGAGCCTGGAGCTTGCCATTTCGATCTTGAGCCTCGAATACAAACGCTGCGCGGCTGTCCGGGCGTTGCGCCCCTACTCGATACGGTCGTCGTCCTGGCCACACGATCTTGCTGGCGCGTCTTGGAAGCCATCTGCTGGGTGCAGCGGGCGCGACAACGTCCGCAGAACCGGGCGCTGCTCGAGCTTCGTGAGGTTTCGCTGCCGGGTTACTCAGCGGGGGAGCGGCAGCGGCACGAGGTGTACAGCGTCGTGGTCGTGGTTGGTGATCACCAGGAGGTCTTCGGTCGCGGCCGCACTGGCACTGCCCGGGGGCAGGTTGATGAGGTGGGTGACGGCGCGGGAGCTGGGGTCGATCCTGGCCACCTGAGAGTCCGTGCGCAGCCACACCGCGCCTGCGCCGACCGTGAGGTCGCCACCGCCGATGCCCTCGCCAGTGATCGGGAGTGTCTCGGTGGTGCGGGACCGGGCGTCGATCCGCGTGACGGACCCGTCTCCCTGGTTCATCACCCACACCGCAGCAAACCCGACGTCGAGGAAACGCGGCTGCGGGCCGACCGCGATGGTCGTCCACTTCCCTGACCTCAGCGAGTAGCGCTCCACTGTGTCGTTGGTCGTGGGTACCCATAGCGAGCCGAACCCGGCGCGGACCGCAGCCGCACCCTCCGGCGTGGGGATCTCGTCGACGATGCGGTCGCCCTCGACGACGACGATGCGAGGTTCGAGAGGGTCGATCAAAACGTAGCCGGTGTCACCGTCGACTCCGGTCGTGGCCTCCGACAACGGGTCGGCCGGCAGCTTCACACGGGCGCGCACCTCTCCGGTAGTCGCGTCGAGACGCAGCAGCACGGCCGGGTTGGTGACGGGCACGAGAACCTCGCTCGGGGTGGCCGCGAGAGCCTGGCCCACCTCGCCGGAAACCCTGGTCCGCGCTGTGATCGCGCCCGACGCGCCGTCGTACCGCACCGCGCCTGGGGTCACGCCGGACACCCACACGCCACTGCCCGCCGCAACGGCGAAGTCCGCGAAGGGCTCTGCCTCCACAGTTCTTGCGCCGATGTCCTCCAGTCGGAGCGGGTTGGGGAGGTCGCCGGCGGGGAGGTACGGCGGCACCGCGGACTCCGGCTCGGCGATCTCGGTGGGCGTCGGGTCGGTGGAGGTTGACGCGAGGGTCTCCGGTTCCTCCGGCGAGGCGGGAGAGGCGTCTCTCGAGCAGGCAGCAAGCGCGGCGACGAGCAGTGTGACCGCCGCAAGTCGAGCTGTCCGATGCACCACACCGCCAACGCTGGATGCGCTCGCCGACAACGGAGCACCGCCATCCTCGAGCCACGCGAGGCCAGCGGCCGGGTCCCTGGACCGGGCCACGAGGCTGCGCAGCGAACGGCGCTGGTTCTTCAGCCGCGCGGTGTGATCGTCAGTGGACAAGTTATGCACCCCTACTCACGGGCACCGCTCATGGCCTGTAGCAAGAAAAGGTCGGCGCCGAAGCCACCGTCTCCCGGAAGCAGCGGGTAGAGCGGGCGCCTGTTCCAGGTGGATGCCTTGATCGCCACGCTGCGGACTGCGGCCCGACCGTCAGCGATCCGCTGGCTCGGCACCCGCGTCACACCGCCGCGTATGACTGTCAAGCTCGCGAGTTGCCCGACATCAGTCCTACGTGGCGCTGGCAACCGAGCACCCTGATCTGTGGCTCCGCGCACACTCCCGAGATGGACGCACGGGCGAACGTCAGGTCGCATCAGGACTTAGCGTCTCGACGGATCTGGGGATCACGCAAGTCGAAGGAACTCGAGGTGTGCTTCGTACTGGTTGAGGCAGTCGTGGATGACCTGTGTGGTGGAGTAGCCCATCACGTCGTAGTCCTGCCCGCCGCCGGCGGTGTGCACTTCCAGACGGGCGTACTGGTCGCGGTCGCCGATCATCCGGCCGCCGTACGTCGGCACCGGTGACTCGTGGACCTGTACCCGGTAGACGAACGGGTCGTCGCCGGCGATCGTGTGCAGCTCCACCCAGGTCAGCCCGCCGTCCTCGTCGTCCTCGTCGTCCTCGCCACCCCCTACACCCTGGTTGACCTCGGTGGGCAGACCCCGCTCCTCCAGTTCGTGGGCGACCTCGGTCAGCGCGGGTCGCACCACGGAATCGAGGTACGCCGTCGCAGCCTCGACGTCGACAAAGTTGACCGCGCGGGCCAAGCGAGCCTTCCACGACGACTCGTCGCGCCCCTCGGTGTCGGTATCGCGACCCAGCAGCATCAACGGCAACGCGCGGGTCCCGGCCCCGGCGCGCCGGCCCTCGACCCGCAATGCCTTGTGAAGGCCGATCATGACCAGCACGATGACGAACGCGAACGGTAGCCCAAAGATCACCGTGGCGTATTGCAGGGCGTAGATGCCGCCCACCGCCAGCACGGCGATCGTGAGCAGACCGGTCGCGGAGGCCCACACGATGCGCAGCCAGGGGGCGGCGTCGTCCTGAACCGAACGCAGCTCGGAAGAAAGGTTGCCCATCACCAGGGCACCCGAGTCGGCTGAGGTGACATAGAAGAGAAGCCCGACGAAGACCGATACGGCGATCACGACGCCGGAGAGGGGGTATTCCTCCAGCAACGAGTAGAACCCCGCCTCGGGGGAGGCCAGTGCCTCATCGGCGAACGCGTCGTCGCCTCCACGGATCCGTTCGAGAGCAGCGTTGCCGAAGATCGAGATCCACATGACGATGTAGGTGAAGGGGATGATCATCGTCCCGGCGACGAACTGCCGGATGGTCCGGCCGCGGGAGATCCGGGCTAGGAACAGTCCCACGAAGGACGCCCAGGCAATCCACCAGGCCCAGAAGAAGAGAGTCCACAACGACATCCACTCGGTCGCGCCGTCGAACGCGAAGGTCTCCATCGTCTTGCGTGGGAAGGTCTGGGCGTAGTCGCCGACGTTCATGACGACGGCGTTGAGGATGAAGCTCGTGCGGCCTGTCAGCAGGACGTAGGCGGCGAGGCCCAGGGCCAGGATGACGTTGAGCTGGGACAGGAAGCGGATGCCTCGGTCGACACCCGTGGTGGCCGAGATGGCGGCCATTGCCACGGCCAGGACGACGAGGCCGATCTGGGCGCCGATTCCCACGGGGACGTCGAACAGGATGTTGAGACCCTGGTTGAGGAACACCACGCCGATGCCCAGGCTGGTCGCGACGCCGAAGATGGTACCGAGCACGGCGGCCGTGTCGACGGCGTGGCCGAGGCCGCCGTCGACGCGTCGCCCGAAGATCGGGTACAACGCCGAGCGCACCGCGAGCGGCAGGTTCATCCGGTAGGTGAAGTAGCCGAGCGCCATCCCCATCAAGGCGTAGAGGCCCCAGCCTGAGATCCCGTAGTGGAACAGGGTCCACACCGTCGCCTCGCGGGCCGCCGCGATGGTCTCGGGGTCTCCGGTCGGTGGCGTCATGTATTGGCTGACCGGCTCGGCGACCGCGTAGAACATCACGTCGGTGCCGATGCCGGCAGCGAAGAGCATCGAGGCCCAGGCGAATGTGGAGAACTGCGGCTTGGAGTGGTCAGGGCCGAGTTTGATGGAGCCGAAACGAGAGATGGCCAGGTAGAGCACGAACACCAGCACCGCCGTGGTCAGCAGGACGTAGAACCACCCGAACCAGTCCACGACCCTGGCTACCGCCTCTCCGATGACCGACTCGGCCTGGTCAGGCGCGACGATCGCCCAGGTCGCCATGACCAGGACACCGATCACCGCCGAGTAGAACACCGGCTTGCGGATCGGCGGCCCGTCCGTGAGGAATGCCCACCGGCTGCTCTTCACTGCGGAGTCGGCGGTCTTGGTCGTCGTCATGGCGGTCTCCTCAGCTCCGGCGGCTCAGGCTGGCACCTGAAGGGGGACTTGATGTCGCTGGAGACATGATGGACCCCGAAGGATGGTTGGGTCACCCATCGCCGCGCGGTGCGCCACCGACACGGCCTCGTCGTACCGGACGAACATTCCACCCGGACGAATGGTGCATCGCGAGAACATCGAGGTCGTAGGTGTCCGGGCGTCCCACAAGCCGAACCGCATGCGACAGCGACGCTGGTAAGCGGCATAGCCGGCACCGCAGAATCCGTTTCAGCCGTCCCGTGATGATCCCGGGACTGGGGCGTCAGACGGCACAGCGACTCGCACCACGACGACGTGTGGCCATCACCACTTCGGCCGTCTCGAGACTTCCAAGATCTCGCTCCACGCATCACCGATCGCCAGCATCTCGATGCCCCAGTCACGACCAGTGACGAGTTACGAACCCACCCGCGCCCTCGACCACCAGCAGGCCCAAATTCGAGCGGCACGCATGCTACGAAGGTCCGTAGATCGGCCCGCCCTCGGGGCGGGCCGAGCGTCATTTCCTGGGGGCTTTGACGAGTAGTGACGGGCGGTGGCGAGCACATCATGCACGGTGGCGTGAAGTTCTACAGGGGATCGGCGGCAGCCGCGCGGTCGTACCTGGAGACCGACCACTCCCGCGCCGACGACTACTACCTCGCCGAAGGCAGCGGTGTCGCCGAGCGATACGTCGCCGTGCCGGACCCCGTTTCATCACCTACTAGTCGTTTCATTCCTATCCAAAGCCAGGGCACCGGGCATGCAGTAGCCGCTGGGCCCATAGACGGGCCGACGTACGAACGGTGGGTCGCGGGCTAAGACGTCGCCACCGGCCAGGCGAAGAGCCGCCTGCGTGACGACGACCATGCACTTCGGTTCGTCGAGGTCGTCGTCAACGGCCCCAAGACCTGGTCGCTCGCCGCAGCTCTCCATCCCGAGATTGCCGACGCCTACGACGCTGACCAGAACCGCGCCGCCGAGGAGATCGTCGGGTGGGTCGGGCAGCACGCGACGACGCGCGTCGGCCCTCGCGGCCGACAGGTCCAGATCCCCGTCGAGAAGCTCGAGGCCGCAGTCGTCCGGCACTACACGTCGCGCGCCGGTGACCCGCACCGTCACCTCCACCTCCAGATCAATGCACGGGTGTTCGCTGCCGGGACCTGGCGCGGGCTCCACTCTGTCGGTGTCGTCGACTCGATCGAGGCGCTCAACGGCATCGGCCACGCCGCGGTCATGGGCGACCCAGGCTTCCGTAACGCGCTCGCGGGCCACGGCTACACGCTTGACGACAGCGGCGAGGTGGAGCAGCTCGCGCCGCACGCCGCCGGGTTCAGCCATCGCGCCAACCAGATCACCCGCAACGTCGACCAGCTCCCGCGCGCTGACCCGCCGGGTCCGTCGCGCGTCCGGCGGCCGGAGGACCGGCCGCCGCCGAAGGCCGCTGACGAGCCTGGACCCACCATTCCCAGGTGACGGCGTATGCCCCAAGCACCCGGCCGATCTGGCACATATCTGGCACGATTGCGAAGTCCAACGCCGTGGAACGGCATCTTCGCAGGTCAGAGCGCTATTGACTTGGTTGGCGGTGGCGGTGGGATTTGAACCCACGGTGGGCTTGCACCCACACACGCTTTCGAGGCGTGCTCCTTAGGCCGCTCGGACACGCCACCGCCGGAGAGGGTACCCGAGCGGCGGCGACCGGTTGAAATGCTCAGGGCGTCCGGGCCGGGTCGCGGCCGAGGGCGGCGAGAGCGTTGGTGGTCGGTCGCAGGTCAACGTGTCCCGTGCGAGTCGGACTCACCGGGCGAAGCAGACTCATCCGTCGCCTCCGTCGGGGTCGCGCCCGACGAGGAGTCGGACGCCGACTCGCTGGCTGACTCACTGGCCGACTCACTGGCCGACTCACTGGCCGACTCGCTGGCCGACTCGCTGGCTGACTCGCTGGCCGAGTCGGTCGATGCCGGGGTCGAGGGTGACGACGGGTCGGAGGGCGAGCCCGTCGGAGACGGCGTGGACGGCGTGGATGGCGTGGCCGAGGGAGTCGACGACGGCGGGTCGGTCGGCGCGGTCGTCAGGACGCCGAGCATCAGGGCCATCGAGGCGTTGCCCTCGGCCAGCGGCCGCTCGACGAACCGCCACCGGTAGAACACCCCGTCCTCGCGCGGCACGGTGGCCCGCACGCCACCCTCCTCGACGTCGGCGACCAGCACGGGCCTCCACAGCCGGCTGCCAGGCATCCGACGCTCGAGAATCATCGTCGCGTGCGGGATCGGGTCGCCAGTCATCGTGCGCAGCCGGCCGGTGATGGTGACCTCGTCGTCGTCCGGACCGCCGGGCTCCCGGGAGATGGTGACCAGCGTCCGCAGCCCCTCGACGTCGTACGTCGTCACGTCGCCGCGTGTGCCCACCCGCAGCTGGTCCATCGAGAACGGCGTGCCGTTGCAGCCGAAGCCGACCGTGTAGACGCCAGGCCCGTCACCTCCGTGCGCCGCGGCGAAGCCGGCCACGGTGGTCGGCACCCCCGGGCCGGCGTCGACCCGGACACCGCGGTTCATGTCGTACTTGGCCCACGTGTAGACGCGGGTCGCCGCGTCGAAGGTCTGCCAGGATCCCCCCGGCGTGACCAGCTCGGAGCGGCCGAGCCACAGCAGTGGGGTGTGGGTGTCGGCAGGCTCCTGGTAGCCGGCGTACGCGACGCCGGTGGCGCGGCCGGCGGAGTTGACCGCCAGGCTCGCCGTCGTCGTGCTGACCATCGAGTCGACCGTGAACAGCGCGCCCACGGCGTTGCCCCCGGCCGGGTCCCAGCCGAGGCTGCGCGTGCCGGACGGCGCCGCACCCGGCCCCACGCCGATCGTCGGCGCGAGCCGATCGTCGGTGCGCTGGTAGAGGTCGGCGCAGCCGACGAGGGAGAGGTTCGCGCGCGCCGGGTCGGGGAACGCCGTGCCCTGGACCGTCACCGTGTCGTCGGCGTACGACGGCGCGAAGGCGCCCGCGACCAAGGCGCCGACCGTCGAGATGACGGCGGCGGCAACGGCACCGGCCGGGCCGGTCCGGGAACCCCCCATGGATGGATTCTCTCTCCATACCCAAACGTGGGGATCACCCAGATTGACTAGATGTTGAACTTTCGGTGCTCGGTGAAAAACGCGTCCAGGAGTGCCGTTGACTCCCCGGCCCGGACGCCGCTGACCACCTCGGGTCGGTGGTTGAGCCGCCGGTCGCGGACCACGTCCCACAGGCTGCCGACCGCCCCGGCCTTCGGGTCGAACGCGCCGAAGACCACCCGCTCCAGCCGGGCCAGCACCGCGGCGCCCGCGCACATCGTGCAGGGCTCCAACGTGACCACGAGCGTGCAGCCGTCCAGCCGCCACGAGCCCGAGGCCGCCGCCGCGGACCGGATGGCCACCACCTCGGCGTGCCCGGTCGGGTCGCCCTCGGCCTCGCGCACGTTCCGGCCGGCTCCGATCACGGCCTGCTCGGAGGAGAGGACGACAGCGCCGATCGGCACGTCGTCGGTCACCAGCGCCGCGCGCGCCTCGTCGAGGGCGGCACCCATCGCCGCCTCCCAGGGGGAGGACATCAGGCCGAGGTGAGTCCGACAGCGTCGTCGAACTGCTCGCCGAAGCCGAGCCGCCGGGCGACGTCCGAGAGGATCTCGTCGGGGTAGAGGTCCACGTCGTCGAGGAGCAGCCCCATGTCCATGGCATGCATCCCGAGGTCACCGAGCAGGTCGAGGTCGCCCGCCGGCACCTGGTCGTCCTCGTCCTCGAGCACGAGCTCGGGCAGCCCGAGGAACTCCACCGCCGAGCTGGCCAGCTCCCAGTCCTCGGCGGCGGTCACGTCGGAGAGCAGCACCCGGGTGGTCGCGCCGGCGACACGCACGATCACGAAGAAGTCCTCGTCGATCGCGACGAGCGCCACCGCTCCCCCGTCGCCCGGGAGGCGCCGCAGCGCGTGCGAGATCGAGTCGATGCCGGCGAGGTGGTCGTGGACGAGGGTCTGCACGACCCACTGCCCGTCCAGGCGGTAGGCCGCCAGGGCGAAGTCGATCCCGTCGTCGTGGACCACGAGCCCAGAGTGACAGACAGACGCGACCTCACCAAGAGCCTTTCGGCGCGGACCCGTCAGGGTGACCCGCACGGAATCGACCATTCAGTGGGACTTCGCTAGGTTCGATCCCCATGTTCGCCCGGATCGCGACCCTTCCCCGCCGCACCCTGGCCGCCGGCACCGCCGCTGTCATGGTCCTCTCGCTCGGCTCGCTCGCCGGAGGCTCCGCCTCCGCGGCCCGACCGGACCTCGACATGAGTGCCCGCGAGGCGCCCGGCCCCATCCACGCCGGCAACACGTTCGGCTGGTACGGCCACGGCGGCCTGGTCTACGACGAGACATTCGTCGGCCCGCTCAACCACAAGCGCTGGCGCGTCGAGGGTCCGGGAGCGGTCCGCACGCAGCACGGCATGCTCACCCTCAACACTGCCAACAAGGGCAGCGTCTCCGCCCAGATGACGATCCCGGGCCGTGCCTACGGCCGCTGGGAGACCAGGCTCCGGCAGCGCCAGTACGGCCACAAGCACACGCCGTACCGCGTGCTCACCGAGCTGGTGCCCGTGACCAAGGAGGGCGAGGGCTGCGGCGAGCAGAGCATCGCGCTCAACAAGTTCACGATGGGCGACAACAAGGTGAACTTCTACATCCGCACCCGTCCCGACAACCTCTACCAGGCATCGATGAAGCGTGGGTTCGGCCAGGACCAGTGGCACACGTTCGCGGTCGAGGTGACGCCGAAGCGGATCTCGTGGTTCGTCGACTCGCACGTCATCCGCTCCGAGACCAGGCCCGACGCGCTGTCCGGCCGCAAGTTCCAGGTCCGGTTCACGATGGAGGCCGAGAAGGGCAAGCAGATGAACAAGGCCCGGATGCAGATGGACTGGCTGCGCTACTGGACGCTGCAGGCCAAGAACGAGCGCTCGACCAAGGCGCCGCTGACGAAGCAGACGACCTACACCAAGTCCTGCCTGGGCCAGAACGCCCAGGACTGATCTCCGGGACTCGCCACTAGGGTTCGGGTGTGCGCACTCACGTCGTCGACCACCCGCTCGTCGCCCACAAGCTCACCGCCCTGCGCGACGAGAACACGGACTCGCCGACGTTCCGCAGCCTGGCCGACGAGCTCGTGACGCTGCTGGCCTACGAGGCCACCCGCGAGGTCCGGGTGGACCCCCACGACATCGTCACCCCGGTCGCGCCCATGACCGGCGTCAAGCTTGCGACGCCCAAGCCCCTGGTCGTCCCGATCCTGCGCGCCGGTCTGGGCATGCTCGACGGGATGATGCGACTCCTCCCGACCGCCGAGGTCGGCTTCCTCGGGATGATGCGCAACGAGGAGACGCTCGAGGCCACGACGTACGCCGAGCGGCTGCCCGAGGACCTGGCCGGCCGCCAGTGCTACGTGCTCGACCCGATGCTCGCCACCGGCGGCACCCTGTCCGCCGCGATCAAGTTCCTCACCGATCGCGGCGCCAACGACATCACCGCGATCTGCCTGCTGGCCGCGCCCGAGGGCTGTGCCCGGCTCGAGTCCGATCTCGCCGGGCTCGACGTCCCGGTCACCGTGGTCACCGCCGCGATGGACGAGAAGCTCAACGAGAAGGGCTACATCGTCCCCGGACTGGGCGATGCCGGCGACCGGCTGTACGGCGTCGTCGGCTGACCGCGCCCTACTGATCGATCAGTAACCCGGCGCTGGTGGAGGTCGGCTAGAGCGCCTTCACCGCAGTCAGGACCTTGCCCAAGGTGTCCTTCGCGTCACCGAACAGCAGTGTGGTCTCGGGCTCGAAGAGGAGCTCGTTCTCGATGCCGGCGAAGCCCGGGCGCATCGATCGCTTGAGGAACACGACGGCCTTGGCGTGGTCGGCGTTGAGGATCGGCATGCCGTAGATCGGGGCGCTGGGGGTGGTCGCGGGCGGCCGGGTTGACCACGTCGTTGGCGCCGACGACCAGGACCACGTCGGCGTCCTTGAAGTCGTCGTTGATCTCGTCCATCTCGATCAGCTGCTCATAAGGCACCTGGGCCTCGGCGAGCAGCACGTTCATGTGCCCGGGCATCCGGCCGGCGACCGGGTGGATCGCGTAGTCGATCTCGGTGCCGCGGGCAGCCAGCAGGTCGACGAGCTCGCGCAAGGTGTGCTGGGCCTGGGCCACGGCCAGCCCGTAGCCGGGCACGATGATCACCCGGTCGGCGTAGCCGAGCATGATCGCGACGTCCTCGGGGCCGGCCGACTTCACCGGCCGGTCCGACGCCTCCCCGGCGCCCAGGGTCGAGCCGCCCTTGAGCGCCCCGAACAGGATGTTGGCCACCGACCGGCCCATGGCGTTGGCCATCAGCAGGGTCAGGAACGTGCCGGACGCGCCGACCAGGGTGCCGGCCACCAGCAGCAGCGTGTTGGACAGCACGTAGCCGCCCGCCGCCACGGTGAGGCCCGTGAACGCGTTGAGCAGCGAGATCACGATCGGTACGTCGGCGCCTCCGACCGGCAGCACCAGCAGTACCCCGACGAGCAGGCCGAGCAGCGCGATCACGATCCCCAGCCACATCGCGGGCTCGCGGACCATCAGCACCGACAGCACGACCGCGGCGAGGAAGCCTCCGCCGAAGAGGATCGGCAGGCCGGGGAAGACCACCGGCCGCGAGGTCATCAGGTCCTGGAGCTTGGCGAAGGTGATGATCGAGCCGGCGAAGGAGACCGAGCCGACCAGGATCGTGAACGCCGTGGCGACGAGGGTGAACTCCTCGACGTCACCACCGAACTCGACGATCTCGTGCAGCTCGATCAGTGCGACCAGCGCGGCCGCACCGCCGCCGACGCCGTTGAACAGCGCCACCATCTGCGGCATCTGGGTCATCTGGACGGTGCGCGCGCCGTACACGCCGCCGGCCGTGCCGACCGCGATCGCCGCCAGGATCAGCGGCACGTGGTCGAGGTCGCCGTAGAAGAACGGGATGGCGCAGGCCAGCACCGCGGCGAAGGCGCCGAGCAGGTTGCCGTTGCGCGCGGTCTTGGGCCCGGACAGGCCCTTGAGCGCGAGGATGAAGCAGACCGCTCCGAGCAGGTAGAGCAGCTGTGCCCAGGTGGGGATCACGCGTCGCCCCCAGCACTGTCAGTGGACTTCGCCGGAGCCGGCTTCTTGCGCACGAACATCTGCAGCATCCGGTCGGTCACCACGAAGCCGCCGACCATGTTCACCGCGGCCAGCACGATCGCGATCAGCCCGACCACGAGGGCCAGGTTGTTGTCGGTGCTGCCGGTAACGATGATCGCGCCGAGCAGGATCACGCCGTGGATCGCGTTGGCGCCGGACATCAGCGGTGTGTGCAGCGTCGAGGACACCTTCGAGATGACCTCGATGCCGACGAAGACGCTGAGGATGAAGATCGTCAGCCAGACGACTGCCTCGTTCATGAGGTGGACTCCCCGTCGATCGCAGCTCGGGTGGGTTCGTGGCGGATCGCGCCGTCGTGCGTGACGCACGAGCCGGTGACGATCTCGTCCTCGAAGTCGGGGGCGAAGACACCGGAGTCGCCCTCGGCCTTGCTGGTCATCAGCGTGAGGATGTTGACGACGTTCTGCGCGTAGAGCTTGGACGCCGGGCCGGGCATCTGCGAGGGGACGTTCTTGCCGCCCCACACCGACGCGTTGCCGATCCGGGTGACCTCGCCGGCCACCGAGCCCTCGACGTTGCCGCCCGACTCGGACGCGAGGTCGACGACCACCGAGCCGGGCCTCATCTCCTCGACCATCGCGGAGGTGACCAGCAGCGGCGCCTGGCGGCCCGGGACGGCGGCGGTCGTGATGAGCGCGTCCGCGTTGGCGACGTACGGCGCGAGCCGCTCCATCTGCAGCCGCGCCCGGTCCTCGGTCATCTCGCGCGCGTAGCCGCCCGCTCCCTCGAGGGTGTCGAGCTCGAGATCGATCGACTTGGCGCCCATCGACCGGATCTCCTCGGCGGCCGCCGCGCGCACGTCGTAGGCCTTGACCACGGCGCCGAGCCGCTTGCAGGTCGCGATCGCCTGGAGACCGGCCACGCCGGCGCCCAGCACGACGATCTCGGCCGGCTGGACGGTGCCGGCGGCGGTCATGTTGAGGGGGAAGAAGCGACGCAGCATCCCGGCGGCGACGATCGCACAGCGGTAGCCGGAGACCAGCGCCTGCGAGGAGAGCGCGTCCATCGACTGGGCCCGCGAGATCCGCGGCACCAGCTCCATCGCGAACGCCGTCGCGCCGACGTCGCGCAGGTCAGCGACGAGGGTGAGCTCCTGGTTGACCGGCAGGAACGAGATCGTGGCGGCGCCACGCTGGAGGCGGCGGATGGCGTCGCGGGCGAGCGGCTGCACCGAGACGACCACTTCCGCCGACGCGACCGCGTCTGCGTCGAGCACCGCCCCTGCCTCGGCGTACTCCTCGTCCGAGTACAGCGCGTGCCGTCCCGCGTCGGGCTCGACCGCCACGTCGTACCCGAGCCCGGTCAGCTTGCCGACCAGCTCCGGCACCATCGCGACACGCGTCTCGCCCTCGCGTGTTTCCCGAGCCACCGCGATCTTCACCCGGCGGACCTTATCGGCTCAGCGGGTGCGGGCCGCGGAGGCCTTGCTCACATGGACATCGGGGCCGCCACTTTCGGGTAATCCCGGGCCTGCCCTGATTCGCACGGCCCGTCGTGTGCCTAGCGTCACTGAGATGAACACTCGATCGGCGATTGGCATCATCACTATCAGCGCAGCGGCCCTAGTTGGGGCCCCTGTCACGGCCGCCGCAGCGGTCACGACGCCCGGCGACAACGGCCCGATCGTCTACACCCTGGAGCTGCCGAAGAGCTCCCAGCTCGAGGTCCTGGATCCGGCGACCGGATCGATCCGGGCGCTGACCCACCGGAAGCGTGTGAACGCCTCCAACGCCGACTGGGCGCCCTCGGGACGGCAGGTGGTGTTCGAGGCCGAGGTCCCGGACCACGTGATGATCCAGATCGCCCGCTCCGACGGCACCCACCGGCGCACCCTGCGGCCCGGGATCGGCGGGTTCCTCAGCCAGCCGGCGTTCGTCCCGCACAGCAACCTGATCGTCTTCGAGCGGTTCGACCTCGCCACCGGTGACGACAGCCTGTGGCTGATGCGCCGCGACGGGACCCACGCCAGGCGGCTCACCACCAACCCGCTGCCGGGCGTGGGCGGCGACACCGACCCCAACGTGTCGCCGGACGGGCGCACGATCAGCTTCGTGCGGATCTCGGTGTTCGACGACCAGCAGGCGCTCTACTCGGTCCGCCTGGACGGGTCCCACCTGCGGCGCCTGGTGCCGTTCGCCGCGGACGTGGCCGTGAAGCACGACTGGGCCCCCGACGGCCGCCACATCGTGGTCAGCCTCAACGCCAACGAGGGCTCGCGTCCCCACGCGTCCGCCAACGTGGCCACACTTCGGCCCGACGGCAGCCACCTGC
The DNA here is from genome assembly GCA_963798045.1 of uncultured Actinomycetota bacterium. Taxonomy (GTDB): domain Bacteria; phylum Actinomycetota; class Actinomycetes; order Propionibacteriales; family Nocardioidaceae; genus Nocardioides. The sequence goes on along the minus strand of CAWCSB010000030.1, from coordinate 72,774 downwards.
GCCGCCTCACCCACTTCAAGGGTCGCGAGATCAACGCGCTCGTCGGTGGTTACTCCCCCGACGGCCAGTGGATCGTCTACCGCGTCGAGACCGGTGACGGCGAACCAACCCTCGCTGGCGGGCGGTACGCCCTGATGAAGATCAGCCCGAAGGGTGGCGAGCCGGTGCTCGTCGCGGCGATCGACGGCCGTCCGCGCAACATCGACTGGGGGCCCACGCCCTAGCCAAGCGGGAAGACCCCGACTACCTCGTGCCGGGGCCGCCCGCGCGGCCCCTCCCCGAGGTGCGACTCGACGAGCGTCAGCTCTTGGCCCCGCCAGCGTGGACCCTCGTAGGCGTCGAGCAGCCGGACCCAGCTGCTCACGTCGTGGGCATACCTGGTCCGGGCCACGGTGAGGTGCGGCCGGAACCGCGCGCCGTCGACCTCGATGCCGGCGCGGTTGGCCGCGGCCCGGCAGCCGGTGGCCAGCCGGTCCAGCTCGGTGCGGCCGGGCTCGTCGAGGTCGAGCCCGGCCCAGAGCACCTTCGCGCGCCCCGCGTTGGGGAAGGCACCGCCTCCGGAGATCGCGGTCTCGAACGTCGTCCGCCGGGACGCCGCCCGACCCAGCCGCTCGACCAGGTCGTCGAGCTTCTGCTCCGGCACGTAGTCGAGGAAGGCCAGCGTCACGTGCACCTGGTCGGCCTGGACCCAGCGGAACTCGCCCGCGTCGCGGCGTACGTCGAGGAACTCCTCGAGGTGCTCGAGGGCCGTCGGTGGCGGGACCAGGGCTGCGAAGAAGCGCATCGTCGTCAGGTCAGATGTGGGGGCTCAGGGCGTTCCCGATGGCGTAGGTGATCGCCATCGCGAACAGCCCGCCGATCACGTTGCGCCAGATGGCCCGGCGCGAGGGGCCGTAGCCGAACCTCGCACTCCCCCAGCCGGTGAGTGCCAGCGCGACCGTCACCGAGGCGACGGTGACCCAGATCCGCAGGGTGGGGCCGAGCAGCGTGATGGTGAGCAAAGGCAGCAGCGCCCCCACCGTGAACGAGAGCATCGATGCGATGGCGGCGTTCCAGGGGCTGGTGAGGTCGTCGGGGTCGATGCCCAGCTCGACCTCCGCGTGCGCGCCGAGCGCGTCGTGCTCGGTGAGCTGCGTGGCCACCTCGAGCGCCAGGTCTTCGCTCAGCCCCTTCTCGACGTAGAGGCCGGCGAGCTCCTCGAGCTCCGCCTCGGGCTCGTCCCTCAGCTCACCGCGCTCCTTCTCCAGCAGCGCCAGCTCGGAGTCCTTCTGGGTGCTCACCGAGACGTACTCGCCGGCGGCCATGCTGAGCGCACCGGCCGCCAGACCGGCCACGCCCGCGACCAGGATCGTGCCGCGGTCGCCGGTGGCGCCGGCGACGCCCATCACGATGCCCGCCGTCGAGACGATGCCGTCGTTGGCGCCGAGCACGCCGGCGCGGAGCCAGTTGAGCCGGTTGTTGAGCCCGCCTTCGTGCGGTTCGTCGTCGTGTGGCCCGGCCTCGAGGTGCGAGAGGTCGAGGTCGTCCGTGGCCATGTGCCAATCGTCGTCTGCGTCGTACCGGCAGGCAACCAAGGCAAGGCTCGACTGCCCGAGCAGTCGTGGACCAGGACGGTCAGGCGGGTGCCTGCTCCTCGGCCACAGCTCCAGGCACTGACTCCGCTTCCTCGACCTTCCGCGGCATCAGGAGGCTGACCACGACCAGGGCCACCGCCACCACGACCGAGCCGACGAAGGTGGTGTGGATCGCCGGCTCGAGGATCGACGGGTCGAGGTGCTCGAGGTCCTGCGTCGGGTGGCCCAGCCGGTCGGTGACGCCGGCGTTCACCAGTGCACCGAAGACGGCGATCCCGACCGCACTGCCGACCGTGCGCGCGAACATCGTCGCGCCCGTGGTCACGCCACGCGACTGCCACGGCACCGCCGACTGCGCGGCGATCACCGAGGGCGCCACAGCGAACCCGAAGCCGAAGCCCATGACGAAGCAGGGCAGCGCGAGGTGCAGGAGTGAGGAGTCACCGTCGATGGTGAGCAGCAGGAGCGACCCCGCCAGCCCGAAGACCGCTCCGATGACCATCGTGGCCCGGTAGCCGATCGTCAGGTAGAGGCGGCCGGCGTTGGAGGCCGACAGTGGCCAGCCCAGGGTGAGCGCCGCGACCGCGAACCCGGACATGACCGCACCGTGGCCCAGCACGCCCTGCGCGAAGAGCGGGATGTACGACGTCAGCCCGATCAGCAGCACACCGACGACCAGCGAGGTGAGCATCGCGGGCAGGATCACCCGGTGGCGCAGCACCCAGAGCGGGAGCACCGGCTCGGCCGCTCGGGTCTCGACCACCACGAACGCGACGAGCAGCACGGCAGCCGCGGCGAACAGCGCGATGCTGGTGCCCGAGGTCCATGACCACCGCACGCCGCCCTCGAGCAGGCCGAGCAGCAGGAGCACGCCGCCGCCGCTCAGCAGCACCGACCCGAGGACGTCGAGCCGGTGCTGAGCCTTCTCGACGCGCTCCTCGAACTTGCGCACGAACATCCAGAGCGCCGCGGCACCGAGGGGCAGGTTGACGAAGAAGATCCACCGCCACGAGACGTAGTCGGCGAAGACGCCGCCGAGCGTCGGGCCGATGACGGACGCGAGCGCCCAGACGCTGGCCAGGTAGCCCTGCACCTTGGCCCGCTCCGCGACCGAGTAGATGTCTCCGATGATCGTCATGCCGATCGGCTGGACCGCACCGGCACCGAGTCCCTGGAGGGCGCGGAAGACGATCAGCGAGACCATGTTCCAGGCGAGCCCGCACAGCAGCGAACCGAGCAGGAAGAGACCGACGCCCGCCAGCATCATCGGCTTGCGACCGTACTGGTCGGCGAGCTTGGAGTAGATCGGGACCGACACGGCCTGGCCGAGCAGGTAGATCGAGAACAGCCAGGGGAACTGCGTGAAGCCGCCGAGGTCGTCGACGACCGAGGGCACCGCGGTCGCCAGGATCGTGGTGTCGATCGCGACCAGACCGACGCTGAGCATCACGGCCAGCAGGACCGGTCCGCGCTCGCTGCGGAGCCCGACGTCGGCGCGGCTGACCGCGGGCGTGGCGCTCACGTACGGCGGCAACAGGACCACGCCGCAATCTGTTCCCCAGCCGGCGTGTGCTTTGATCGATCCAATGGAGATCTGGCCGGGGCGCGCCTACCCGTTGGGCGCGACGTTCGACGGGAGCGGCACCAACTTCGCGCTGTTCAGCGAGGTGGCGGACCAGGTGCACCTGTGCCTGTTCGACTCCGACGGCGCCGAGACCCGGGTCGAGCTCACCGAGGTCGACGCCTACGTCTGGCACGGCTACCTGCCGCGGGTGCAGCCCGGCCAGCGCTACGGCTACCGGGTCACCGGACCGTGGGATCCGGACGAGGGGCTGCTCTGCAACCCGAACAAGCTGCTGCTCGACCCCTACGCGAAGGCGACCTCTGGGGAGATCGAGTGGAACCAGAGCACGTTCGGCTACACCTTCGGCAAGGAGGGCGAGCGCAACGACGACGACTCCGCCGCGAGCATGACCAAGAGCGTGGTGATCAACCCCTTCTTCGACTGGGAGGGCGACCGGCGGCTCGAGGTGCCCTACAACGAGTCGGTCATCTACGAGGCGCACGTCAAGGGCATGACCCAGCTGCACGCGGACGTCCCCGAAGACCTGCGCGGGACCTATGCCGGCCTCGCGCACGGTGCGGTGACCGAGCACCTCCAGCGACTCGGCGTCACCGCGATCGAGCTGATGCCGGTCCACCAGTTCATCCAGGACTCCACCCTGCTGGACAAGGGGCTGAGCAACTACTGGGGCTACAACACGTTGGGCTTCTTCGCCCCCCACGCGGCGTACGCCGCCGGGTCGGGTGTGTCGTCGACGTCCCAGCTCCCGGGCCAGCAGGTCCAGGAGTTCAAGTCGATGGTGAAGACGCTCCACCATGCCGGGATCGAGGTGATCCTCGACGTGGTCTACAACCACACCGCCGAGGGCAACCACCTCGGACCCACCCTGTCGATGAAGGGCATCGACAACCGGGCGTACTACCGGCTCATGGAGAACGACGCCCGCTACTACATGGACTACACGGGCACGGGGAACTCGCTCAACGTGCGCAACCCGCACTCGCTGCAGCTGATCATGGACTCGCTGCGCTACTGGGTCACGGAGATGCACGTCGACGGGTTCCGCTTCGACCTCGCGTCGGCCCTGGCCCGCGAGTTCTACGACGTCGACCGGCTGGCGACGTTCTTCGAGCTCGTCCAGCAGGACCCCGTGGTCAGCCAGGTGAAGCTCATCGCCGAGCCGTGGGACGTCGGGCCCGGCGGCTACCAGGTCGGCGGCTTCCCGCCCCAGTGGACCGAGTGGAACGGCGCCTACCGCGACTCGGTGCGCGACTTCTGGCGCGGTGAGCCGAACCTCGGCGAGTTCGCGTCGCGGGTGGCCGGCTCGTCCGACCTCTACGAGCACTCCGGCAGGCGACCGGTGGCGAGCATCAACTTCGTGACCGCGCACGACGGGTTCACGCTGCGCGACCTCGTGTCCTACAACGACAAGCACAACGAGGCGAACGGCGAGGGCAACAAGGACGGCGAGAGCTTCAACCGCTCGTCCAACCACGGCGTCGAGGGACCGACCGACGACCCGGCGATCCTGGCGCTGCGCTCACGCGCGCAGCGCAACTTCCTGGCCACGCTCCTGCTCAGCCAGGGTGTGCCGATGCTGCTGCACGGTGACGAGCTCGGCCGCACCCAGCAGGGCAACAACAACACCTACGCCCAGGACAGCGAGCTCAGCTGGGTGCACTGGGACCAGGCCGACCAGCCGCTCATCGAGTTCACAGCGGCCCTGATCGAGCTGCGCCGCCAGCACCCGACGTTCCGTCGTCGCCGCTTCTTCACCGGCAACACGGTCCACACCGGGCCGGCCGGCGCCGAGCGGCTCAACGACATCGTCTGGCTGCACCTCGACGGCCGCCCGATGGAGGACTCCGACTGGGAAGGGGGCGCGCAGGCGATCGGCATGTACCTCAACGGCCACGGCATCGCCGGCTCCGACGCCCGCGGCGGCACCCTCACCGACGACCACTTCCTGCTCTACTTCAACGCCGACGGCGAGGCGACGATCACCCTGCCGCCTGCTGAGTACGCCGAGTCGTGGGACGTGTCCATCGACACCGGCGGCGATCCCGACAGAGTCGGGCCGTTGGCAGCGGGGGCACAGGTGCCGATGAAGGACAACAGCGTGCTGGTGCTCAGCGAGTACGTGCCACCCACGACCGAGCCGGACCACTCGGTCGCCGCGTCCGTCGCCGCGGCGTCGGTCGCCGCGGCCTCGTCGCGGAGCTAGGTGTACCGAGCCGGCTACTGCAGCGTGCTCAGGTCGATGGCCTCGTCATCGGCCGGTGCCGTGACCTCGAACTCCTCGTCGAAGTCGCTGAAGTCGAGGTGGCCGGGCTCGTCGCCCTCGGTGCGCTCGAGCTTCACCAGGTAGTGGTCGCCGTCGATGAGCACGTAGCCGACCGAGGTGCCCTGCTCGTCGTCCTTCTGCTCGACCTTGACCACCTCCTTGCCGTCGACCTCGTCGGTGCCGGTCGTCGTGTACTCGGCCGAGTCCTCGTCGTCCTTGAACAGGTTGTCGAAGAAGGCGTCGAGGTCGCAGAACTGCGCGAAGTTCGAGTCGGTGTCGACCACCCACTTGTCACCGACCGCGGCGATGATCGCGTCGGCCGAGGCGCCGGCGTTCGCGCGCCAGAAGGCCTCGTCGGGCTTGAACCAGTTGGTGCCGTCCTTGGCCAGGATCTCGGCGTTGCCCCCGCCGAGGCCGATCGTGCCGGTGCAGTCGCCGGCGGAGCTGGCCTGGATGTCGAGGGTGACCTTGTCGCCTTCGGAGGTGATCTCGCCGCTGAACTTCACCGCGTCGAGGTCCTTCATGTCGGCCTTGGCCTGGGCCGCGATCTTGTCGCCGGACTGCTTGGCGAAGTCGCTGTCTCCGCCGTCGCTGTCGGCCTTGTCGTCCGAGCCGCCGCAGCCGGCCGCGAACGCGAGCATTCCAGTGACACACAGCGCGGCGACCGCGCGGACCGGGGAGGACGTCATGGCTGGGAATCATAGGAGGCCCGGGCCTCCAGCACCGCGCCCATGTGCGACTCGGCCCACTCCTTGAGCGCGGCGAAGACTATCCCGCCCAGGCAGTCAGACGCCGGCCGGCTCGGGGGAGCGGGAGGGTTCCCCCGAGCCGGCGTCGTCGCCCTCGCGGAAGCCGTAGCGCTCCCACCAGCGAAGCAGCGGGCCGGGGGCCCACCAGTTGGCGCGGCCGAGCAGCTTCATGGTCGCGGGGACGAGCAGGGCACGGACCACGGTCGCGTCGATCAGCAGGGCGACGAGCATGCCGATGCCGAGCATCTTCATGAACACGATGCCGCTCAGCGCGAACGCCCCGATGACCACGGCCAGCAGCACGGCGGCGCTGGTGATGATCCGGCCGGTCTTCTGGACGCCGGTGGCAACCGCCACGTCGTTGTCGCCGGTGCGGTCGTACTGCTCGCGGACCCGGGACAGCAGGAACACCTCGTAGTCCATCGACAGTCCGAACAGGATGGCCAGCATCAGGATCGGGTTGGTCGCGTCGAGGAAGCCCTGCGGCGTGAACCCGAGCAGCCCGGACAGGTGCCCGTCGCTGAAGATCCAGGTGACGATGCCGAACGACGCGGTGATGGAGAACAGGTTCATCACCACCGCCTTGACCGGCAGCACCAGCGAGCCGAAGGCGACGAACAGCAGCACCAGCATCACCAGCGCCACGATCAGCCCCATCCAGGGCAGGTGCGCGCCGACCGAGTCGATGAGGTCCACCGTGTCGGCACTCAGGCCGCCGACCAGCACGTCGCCGGACGCCGGCTGGACGTCACGGATGTCCTCGATGACGCCCTGGCTGTGCTCGCTCTGGCTGTTGCCGCCCCACGAGGCGCGCAACAGCGTCGAGTCGCCCTTGGTGGCGACCGTCTGCACGTCGGTCACGCCGTCGACCTCCGCCACCTGCCCGGCGTACGCCGACACGTCGGACCTCGGACGCACCCCGGACCAGCAGCTGGGCGGTCGAGGTCTCGGGGCCGAAGTCGGACAGCTTCTCGGCGGCGACGTGCGCCGGCGCATCGGAGGGCAGCACGCGGTAGTCGACGCTGCCCCACTTCGCGCCGAGGAACGGCGAGGCGATCAGCAGCAGCCCACCGACTGTGACGACGATGACGAGCCACGGCCGGCGCATCACTCCGCGGGCCAGGGCGGCCCACCGGCCGTGAGCGTCGTCGACGACGACCGGCCGCTTGCGGCGCCACGGCAGCCGCCCGGCGTCGACCCGGCGACCCAGCAGCTTCAGGGTCGCGGGCAGCACCGTGAGCGCGGCCACCATCGCGACCAGCACCGCGGCCACGCCGCCGTAGCCCATGCTCTTGAGGAAGGCCTGCGGGAAGATCAGCAGGCTCGACAGCGCCGCGGCGACGGTGAGTCCGGAGAACAGCACGGTGCGCCCCGCGGTGGTCATCGTCCGGCGGATCGCCGTCGACGCCGCCTCCGGGTCGTCGACGGGAAGCAGCGCGAGCTCCTCGCGGAACCGGCTGATCACGAACAGGGCGTAGTCGATGGCCAGGCCGATGCCGAGCAGCGAGATCACGTTGACCGAGAAGACAGACACCTCGGTGAAGAGTGCGATCACTCGGACCAGCGCGAGGGCGCCGACCATGGCGAGCAGGCCCGACGAGGGCCGGCATCGAGGCGGCGACGAGGCTGCCGAAGATCAGGAGGGCCAGCAGCACCACGACCGGCATCGAGATCGACTCGGCGCGAGCGAGGTCCTCGCTGGTGATCTCGTTGACGTCGTTGTAGACGGCGAACGCGCCCGCGAGGTCGGTCTGCAACCCCGTGGACTCGGGCGCCTCCAGCGTGGGCGAGAGGTCGTCGTAGTTGGACAGGTAGTCGTCCTGGCTCTCCCCCGCCAACGAGATCAGCACCTGGACGGAGTGGCCGTCCTTGCTGACCAGCCCGGCGTCGGCCGGCGCCTCGTAGTAGGGGATCACGCTCGTCGTGGTGTCCGGCGCGAGGCCGGCGACGACCTGCTCGACGTCCGCCTGGAACTCCGGGTCGGACGCGACGAGGTCCTTGCTGGTGTAGATGGCAACGACATCGATGCTCTGGTTGCCGAAGGTGTCGCGCTCGGCCTGGAGCTCCCGCGCGGACTCGGAGTTCTTGTCGTCGAAGCCGCCCTGGGACAGGTGGTCGAAGACCCCGAACCCGTAGGCGGCTGCAGCGAAGGTCACGACGACACCGGCCAGGAGCACGGCCAGGGCCCTCCGGGCTACGAATGCTCCCCAGCGCTCGATCATGGTGACTCCCTGCAACTCTCGTGAAGGATGTAAAGTTTGTGAACGGTGTAAACCGTAAACGGTGTAAACTCACCGTGTCAACCACCCAGGGGAGGAACGTGTGACGCAGGTCGAGAGCCCCGCGCAGTCGCGCAGGGCGCGCCAGCGCGAGGAGACGTACGACGAGATCGTCCGTGCCTCACGTGAGCTGCTCGCCGAAGGGGCGGAGCTGTCGCTCCGGGCCGTCGCGGCGAAGATGGGGATGACCGCGCCGGCCCTCTACCGCTACGTCGCCAGCCACCAGGAGCTGGTCGAGCTGGTCGCCTTCGAGATCGACAAGGCCGCCACCGAGACCTTCGCCGCGGCGGCCGAGGCACTCCCCGAGGACGACTACGCAGGCCGGTTGGTGGCCTCCACCACGGAGTTCCGGATGTGGGCGCTGGGCAACCCGCGCGAGTTCGGCCTTGCGTTCGCTAACCCGGTCTCCGATGCCAAGACCGCACGGCGCGACCTGCTCACCCTGTCGTGCTCGGGCCACCTGTGCACCGACCAGATGCGCGCGCTGTGGGAGCACAACCACCACCCGATTCCCGCCCTCGACGAGCTGGCCCCGGCGATCCGCGACGCCGTCCTCGATCCGCTGATCCCGGCCAAGGTCGAAGGGCTGGCGACCGAGGACCGCGGCCTGCTCTGGCTCTACATGCAGGGCTGGAACGTGCTCTACGGCGTGGTCGCGCTCGAGGTGTTCGGCCACATGGACCCGCGGATCATCGAGTCCGGCGAGATGTTCGTGCACGTCGTACGCGAGTTCGCCCCCAAGCTCGGGCTCTCCGACGACGTCGACCGGCTCGAGGGGATCATCCGCGAGCGGCTCGCGCGCGGTTGACTCCTGAAGCTCAGCCCAGCACGCCGTAGTTCGGCAGCACGAAGGCCCGCTCGTAGCCGTCGCCCTCGAAGTCGGTGGGGTTGTTGCCGACGTTCGCGATGAGGGTGTAGCCCTCGTCGATGAAGCGGTCGCGGCAGCGCTGCTTGCCGGCCGGCAGCGTCTCGCCCTTGGTGCGCAGGCAGACTCCCGCGACCTGGAAGCCGACCCGGGTGAGCTGGCTGACGGTGCGTCGCTGCTGGTTGGCCAGCCGGCCGCTGTTGAAGACCAGGGCCACGCCGAGCTTGTCGAGGAGCCGGGCGAACTTCAGCATCCTCGGGATCGCGCCGCCCCCGTCGTAGTAGGTCGCGATGACGGTGTTGTCGATGTCGAAGTTGACCGCCAGCGTCTCGTACGGCGTCCTGGCTGCCGCCCGCGCGCGCACGTAGGGGCGCGAGTCCTGCATCGCGGCCTTCACGTCGAGCAGCCACTGGGCCCGCGGCGGCGCCTTCCGCTTGGCCGCGACGTGGCCGTCGACAGCTCGGAGCCGAGGCGGAGGCCTCGACGGCGACCGCGGCCGGACCGAGCGCGACGACCAGGGCGAGGAGCGGTCCGAGCAGCCGAGTCATGCGGTCACCGTAACCTTGACGCGAGGCGTTCACCGCAACAACGCGTCGACCCAGGCCGGCACGATTTCTCCCGCACGGCCGTGCCGCGCCTCGCCGAAGAGGTGGCTGCCCTCGCTCGGGACCAGGTTGAGCTCGAGCGTGCGGGCGCCGTACGCCGCCGCGGCCCGCACGAAGCCGGCCGCCGGGTAGACCGCGCCGGAGGTGCCGATCGAGACGAACAGGTCGGCGGTCTCGAGGGCGACGAAGATCCGGTCGAGGTCGTGGGGGATCTCGCCGAACCAGACCACGTCGGGGCGGAGCTCGGTGGCGCGACAGCCCGGACAGGGCGGGAGGTCGGCCGAGGTCGTCCGACCACGGGTACCGCCCACCGCAGCCGCGGCAGAGTGCGGACAGCAGCTCACCGTGCATGTGCAGGACCCGGGTCGAGCCGGCGCGCTCGTGGAGGTCGTCGATGTTCTGGGTGACCACGAGCAGGTCGTCGCCGAGGGACTCCTCCAGCCGGGCGAGGGCGTGATGGGCCGGGTTCGGCTCGACGGTGGCGAGGGCGGCCCTGCGGGCGTCGTAGAAGCGGTGCACGACGTCCGGCTGCCGCTCGAAGGCCTCGGGGGTGGCGACGTCCTCGACGCGGTGGCCCTCCCAGAGCCCGTCGGCGTCACGGAACGTCGGCACCCCGCTCTCGGCGGAGATGCCGGCGCCGGTCAGGACGACGATGCGCAAGACCTACATGCCGCCCTGGTAGTAGTCGATGATGTCGGCGCCGGTGATCGGCACCGCGGTCTTGCGGCCGAGGAAGAAGACGCTGCTCGCGCCGTCGACGGAGTGCTTCGGGTCGAGGAACCGGTCGAGGTAGCTGAGCCAGAAGAAGCACAGCGAGACGATCCGGCCCAGTGGCACCGAGCGGGTCAGCGCGCGGACGAAGTAGTCGACCGACCAGCGCAGCGCCGTACCCGCGCCGGCGACCGTCCCCGAGTCGATCCGCTCGAAGCGGCGGAACAGGAACCGGTGGCCGCTGTCGGTGAACCGGGTGAAGTCGTAGGCGCCCTCGTGGACCTGCTGGAGGAACGGCGTGTCCGCGTAGACGATGCCGCCGGTGCGGAGCACGCGGTGGATCTCGTGGGCGACGATCGTCGGCTCCAGCACGTGCTCGAGCACCGCCTGGACGATGACGCCGTCGACGCTGCCGTCCGCGAGCGGGATCGAGTGACCGTCGCCGACGAACTGGGTCGCGGGGCTCGCGTAGACGTCGAACGAGATGAGATCGACGGTCGGGTCGTCGTACAGCTCCGCGAGGCCGTCACCGACGGTGCCGCCGCCGATCACCAGGATCCGCGGGTTGCGGTCGGGGGTGTCGGCCTTGAGCAGCTCCTCCATCCGTGCGACGTTCGCGGGCGCGGTGGTGTTGGCCGGGTGCAGCAGCCGGCGCAGTGGCCCCGCGAACCTGGAGCGCTGCACCTCCGAGGCTCCCTCGACCGCGCGGAGCCGACCCGCATCGAGCACGCTCGCCTCGAAGTCCACCAGCGCCGGGACTCCGGCCACCACCGGGAAGGGCTCGTCGGCGAACGCGCAGGACGCCCCGGCGCAGTGCCACACCCCGTCCGCGGGGCGCACCGGGCTGCCGCACCGCGGGCAGATGAACAGGTCTTGGTCGACCATCGCGTCGAGGGCGAGCACGGCTGCAGCCTAGGTGGCCGCGTGGTTGGCCCACCGGTGGTTGAGGAGCTTGCGCAGCAAGCGTCTCGAAACCTCGCAAGGTTGCGCTGGGACTGGCCCACCGCTGGTCGAGCTTGTCGAGACCGCCGCATCGAAGGCTGGGAACCGACCCCGCTCAACCACCGACGGCAGGTTCAGGTCACCCACGGCGACAGCTCTTCGCGGGTCAGCGGGGGTGGCGGCCGGTGCACGGTCACGACGTAGCCGCCGGTCTCGTCGTACGGCGCGCGGTCCCAGGTCGAGAACCTGTCGACCGGCTCGAGGCCGGCCGCCTCGAACGCCGCGTCGACGTCGGCCAACGGGGTGACCGGGCAGTCGCCGGGCAGGTGGGCGGCATCCAGGCCGAAGCCGCAGACCAGCAGCCCGCTCCTCGTCCAGCTGCGCGGCGAGGTGCGACGCCGCGCTCTCGAGGGTGCCGGGCTCGAGGAGCGGGATGGTGTTGCCGGCGACCAGGACGACGTCGAAGAGCTGGCCGGTGTCGAGCTCCGCGAGGTCGCCGACCCGCCAGTCCAGGTCGGGCGCCTCCTCGCTGGCCATCGACCAGCATGCTCGCGTCGAGGTCGACGCCCACCACGTCGTACCCGAGCGTGGCCAGCCGGATGGCCACGCGGCCGGTGCCGCAACCCGCGTCGAGCACCCGCGCCGGCGGATCGACCAGTGCGCTGACGAACGTCGCCTCGCCGTGCACATCGTCTCCGCGGGCGGCCAGGGCACGGAACCGCTCGGCGTACTTCGTGGCGTAGTCGGGGCCGACGGTGTCGCGGGCGATCTGCTGCCAGCGGGTCATGGGAACTCGATCACGGCCACGACCGTATCCCCGATGAAGGCGACATCATCCACGTTCCACGTGCGCGAACCTGACGCACTGCCCGAGTCGGGCAGACTGTCGCCGTGCTGCACCTGCGCATAGCGGCCCCCTCGGAGCTGACGGCCCAGATCGTCGACATCCTCGAAGGCGACCCCGCGGTCAGCAGCCTGATCCGGATCCCTGCAGCCTCCATCCGGCCGCGCGGCGACCTGGTGCTCGCCGATGTCGCCCGAGAAGCCGCCAACGAGGTCATCGACAAGCTACGTGAGACCGGCGTGCACAAGTCCGGAAGCGTCCACGTGGACCCGGTGCAGACCTGGATATCGCAGGAGGGGTTCGAAGCGGAACGACGGACGCCCGGAAGCAGCGCCGACTCCGTGGTGTGGGCGGACGTGACCCAGCGCGCCTACCAGGAGTCCGAGCTCAACTGGACCTACCTGTCCTTCATGACGCTGGCCACCCTCATCGCGAGCATTGCCATCGTCCTGGACTCCCAGATACTCGTCATCGGAGCCATGGTGCTCGGCCCCGAGTTCATACCCATCGCAGCCCTCGGCGTCGCCGCAGTCCGGCGACGCCCCTCCTTGCTCGCGCTGGCAACGCGCACCCTGACCGTGGGGTTCCTCGTCGCGATCATCCTCACCGCGCTGGCGGCCCTGGTCGCCCGCGGGCTCGGCTGGATCGTCGCGGAGGACATCACAGGACCCCGGCCGAGCACCGCATTCATCTACACCCCCGACAAGTGGTCGTTCATCGTCGCGGTCATAGCGGCAGCGGCCGGGGTGCTGTCGCTGACCTCGGCCAAGGTCGGCGGCCTCTCGGGCGTGTTCATCTCGGTGACCACCGTGCCGGCCGCCGGCAACATCGCGCTCGGTCTGGCTTTCGGGGCCGGCCACGAGATCTGGGGCAGCACCCAGCAGCTACTGCTGAACCTGACCGGCATGGCCCTGGCCGGCTGGGCCACACTGGCCTTCCAAAAGTCGGTCTGGGCGCGGATGTCGGCCCGCCGGGCGCGGGTGGTTCAGCGCCTTCGGAAGGGCACCCAGGCGCCGCGACGCTAGCCGCTCCGTCCCTGCGTGCCGCGGGCCCAAATTGTTCCTCGGAAGACCGGCTTGACCTTGACGCAGCGTCAACCCTGCATCCTCGTGTCATCCCAACGAGAACACACGATGAAGGAGCTGGTCGACATGGCCAAGTGGCGCGACGAGAAGAGGCGTTACCGGCAGTACAAGGCACGCAAGGCGCAGCTCCCGGCGAGCCATCGCGAAGCGATCGACGCCGTCGAGCGTTACGCACTTCGGTTCGGTCCGGGAACGGGCGACACCCTGGTCCCGATGCTCGAAGAACTTGTCGAGACGTTCGAGCAGAGCGCTGCTGACGGCACCTCGGCCGGTGAGATCGTCGGTGACGACCCGGTGGCATTCGCCGAGACGTTCGTGCGGCGCTACCCCGCCAGTCCGTGGGTAGCGCGCGAGCAGCAGCGGCTCACCCAGGCCGTCGCCCGTGCCGCCGACAGCGACGCCACACCGAGCACCAGCACGGGGACTCAGTAGTACCAGGCGAAGCGCGGCACGCTCAGCGGCTGTTGACGGTCATCGTTGGCATTGTGGGGCTGACCTGCGCAGACGCCTTGACGATCGTTGATCGCCGACGGCCTCCTACGAATCTCCTGCCACGCATTTGCCACGCATTTGCCACGCACGGACGCGTCATCGGCCCGACTCCGGGTCGCCCTGGTCTTCGCTGTGCGCGGCCTCCCAGTCCTGGCCACCCGTGGAAGACGCCGAGGACGTTGACTACGAGCTCACCCGACGACTCGTCGACCTCGTAGGCGACGAGCGTTCTCTTCTTGTAGGTGGTCGTCCGCATCCCCGGGCCGACGTCGTCGGCGATCCCCGGGGACGGGAGCGCGGCGCGCAGGAAGGCTCGGACCTCGACGATCGCGCGCGTCACGTCGAGCGCCTCCTGGCCTCTCGCCGTACTTCAGGTGCTGCGACATCCGGCTGGTGGCATCGAGGTCCGGGCGGTCGCGGTCCTCGGCCTACGTCGCGAGGCCGTGGTCGCCAGGCCAGCGAGTCGGGGTACGGCGCAGGGTCAGGCCCGACCCGGTCGGGCCAGGCGCGCGAGATCGGCGTGAACATCTGGTACGGCGTCCCGGCGGCGGTGCGCAGCAGACCCGGCTCGGCGGCGCAGGCGGTGCCGGTGCCGACCAGTCGTCGGCCCGAGGCGGCCAGCCGCTCCGCCACGCGCGCATCCCGGCGCCGGCCTAACGGCGTCGACTCGCGGCTCACGTGCACCTCGCCCGCACCAACCTCGTGGCGAGGGCCGGAACTACCTCGGTCGGATCGCCGGCCCCACCACCAGCGCCCCCTCGGTCGCCTTGTGCAGGGCGGCGATCGAGGCGTGCAACCGTGCGACCCGGGGCGCCCCGGTGGCCAGCAGGCGCGGGTCGAGGACGAAGACCGGCGGCACATCGTCGGCCGCCATCGCGGCCGCGAGCGCCGAGTGGTCGCCGCGCCGCAGGTCGCGCCGGAGCCAGAGGTCGGCCGTCGTCATGGGGTCCGGGTGTCGGACGGTGCGGCGGCTCGCGAAGTCAGCGCCGGCCAGGCTCGGGCCGGCACCAGTCGTGCAGCCTTCATGAGGGCTGCCATCGGCAGGGGAAAGACGATCTCGGTCCGCCGATGCTCGATGCCGTCGGCGATAGCGCGGGCGGCCTGGTCGGCGTTGATGATGAAGGGCATCGGGAAGTGGTTCGACTCGGTCATCTCGGTGCGCACGAAGCCGGGGCAGACGGTGGTCACCCGGACCCCGTGCCCGCGCAGCGCCCCTCGCAGCGCCTCGAGCAGGTTGATCTGCGCTGCCTTCGTGGCACCGTAGGCCTCTGCGCCGGCGAGGCCGCGGTAGCCGGCAACCGATGCGATCCCGACCAGATGGCCGCGCCCGGCCGCGACCATCCCGGGGACGACGGCGGCCAGCACGTTGTTGAGGCCGAGCAGGTTGACCTCGATGTGTCGGGCGAAGTCGTCGGCGTCCCAGGCGGTGGCGTCGAACTGCCGCCAGTAGCCGGCGGACCAGATCACGACGTCGAGGCCTCCGAGGGCGGCAGTCACCTCGCCGGCGGCGTGGTGCGCGGCGGCCCGGTCGGTGACGTCGAGTGGCGCCACCGTCATGGTGCCGGCCGCGACGGCCTCGAGGTCGTCGGCCCGCCTGGCGCTGATCGCGACCTTGGCGCCACGATCGACAAGCTCTCTCGCCAGCGCGGCGCCGATGCCGCTGGACGCGCCCACGAGCCAGCAGCGGCGACCACGGAGGGGGTGCTCGCGCGTCATGACACCACCTCGCCCGACCTGGTCAGCCGCAGGTGCGCAACATCGAGGTACCCCGAAGCGAAGCCGGCCTCGCTGTAGGCGAGATAGAACTCCCAGGTCCGGCGGAAGGTCTCATCGAGCCCGCGGCCGGCGATCTCGGGCCACCGCTGGTGGAACGCGTGACGCCAGCGTCGCAGGGTCTCGGCGTAGTGCGCACCAAACGTGTGCACCCCGCCCACCCGCAGCCCGGTGTGGCGCCGGGTCGTCTCCTCGATCGCCCGCGACGACGGGATGAGGCCACCGGGGAAGATGTGCTTCTGGATCCAGCCGTAGGAGTTCCGTGTGGCCAGGTAGCGCTCGTGGCTCATCAGGATCGCCTGGATCGCCACGATCCCACCGGGTGCCAGGCGCTGGTCGAGGACGGAGAAGTAGGTGGGCCAGAACTCCTCCCCGACCGCTTCGATCATCTCGACGCTGACGATCGCGTCATAGCTGCCGTCGACCTCGCGGTAGTCCTGGAGCCGGACGTCGACGGCGGTGGCCAGCCCGGCCTCGGCGATCCGGTCCCTGGCCAGGCTCGCTTGAGCGGGCGACAGGGTGAGGGTGGTCACCCGGGCACCTCGCCGGGCGGCCTCGATGGCGAGCGTGCCCCAGCCGGTGCCGATCTCGAGCACTCGGGAGCCGGGGCCCACCTGGGCCAGGTCGAGCACGGCCTCCACCTTGTGGAGCTGTGCCGCCTCGAGCGGCTGCGCCGACCACGGTCGGTCGTCGTCGAAAAGGGCGGAGCTGTAGCTGAGGCTCTCGTCGAGGAACGCCTCGAACAGGTCGTTGCCCAGGTCGTAGTGAGCCTCGATGTTCCCGCGGGAGCCGGTGACCGAGTTGCGCTGGGTCTTGGGGATCCGGCGGTCGACGACCCGACGGAGACGTGCGAGCGCAGGTGGCACCAGGCTGGTCACCCGCTCGGCGAACGGCAACAGCAGCTCCGCAAGGTCCGTGTCCTTCCCGGCGCGCCAGTCGCCGGCCGCGTACGCCTCGCCGATGCCGACCTTGGGGTGGTGCGCGAGCCGCTCGAACAGTGCGTGCGGGCGCACGATCTCGAGCACCGGCCGGTCGCCGGTCGCGGCGCCGCGTCGGCCGAGCAGGCTGCCGTCGGGCATGAGGAGATCCACGGGCACCCTTCGGGACACGGACTCCATGACGAGTCTTGCCACCGTGGCGCGCAGGCACAGCGGCCGGAGCAGGGGTCGGCGCAGGCAGACGGGTTGGGCCATCGCGGTCATCGGACACTCTCCTGAACAGCGTGGGACGGTCGAGGTTGCACGGGCAGGCGACGCAGCCAGAGCCCGATGCCGTGCCGTCGGATCAGCAGGCTGACCCGACGGGTCATCAGCAGCCCTCTTGCAGTGGTGCGGGCCAGGGCGCGGTACGTCGCGCGCAGCACGTGGGCCGCAGTCAGTCCGGACACGCCGGCTCCGATGACGGCGGCCGTGGGGCGCGCCGAACGTGGGCGGGACGGGGGTGGCTGATTCATCTGCTGCCTTTTCATCTGCTGCCTTCTGGCGCCCGTGCCGGGTCGCCTGCGCCTGTGTTCCTGGCGTTCGCCCGGGAGGTTGTCTAATCTTTGTCTACAGGCTAGGGTGAACGCAGAAGGTTTGTCAAAGGTTTGGAGAGTGAGTGTGGTCATCGTCCGCACCGTCATCGTCGACCGCCCCGTCGCCGAGGTGTTCGCCTATCTGAGCGACTTCACGAACACCGAGGAGTGGGATCCGGGCACGGTCCGCACCACCAGGGTCAGCGGCGTCGGCGGCGTCGGCACGACCTACCTCAACGTGTCGAGGTTCCTGGGCCGGACAACCGAGCTGACCTATGTCGTCACGGAGAGCGAGACGCCGGTCCTGCTTCGGTTGCGGGGCGAGAACAAGACCGTGGTCGCCCGCGACACGATGAGTCTCGTCGAGACTCCGGCAAGGCGGGACGGAGCTCACCTACCGGGCGGAGTTCGAGTTCAAGGGGTTGGCCCGGATCGTGGCACCGCTGGCGGCGCCGGCCTTCCGCCGGCTGGGCGACGAGGCGGAGCGCGGGCTCCGCTCGGCGCTCGCGCCCTAGACTCGACAAACCGTGTACACGATCAAGCACGCCGCGGAGGTCACCGGAGTCAGTGTCGCCACCCTTCGGGCCTGGGAGCGGCGCTACGGCATCGTGACCCCGCAGAGGACCGAGGCGGGCTATCGGCTCTACGACGACGAGGCCGTGCGGGCACTGAGCGTGATGAACGCGCTGGTCGTCGAGGGCTGGGCGCCGCGCCAGGCCGCGGCGGAGACGCTGCGTCGCATCGAGTCCGGCGACGACGTTGCTCCCGTCGCGCTCGATTCCGCCGCTGACTCCGCTGACTCGGGGGAGCCGGCCGGGACCGCGGTGTTCGTCGACGCGGCCGCCCGGCTGGACGCGGTCACCCTCGCGGAGGTGCTCGACGAGCGATTCAGCCGGGGGTCCTTCGAGTCGGTGGTCGACGGCTGGCTGATGCCGGCGCTGCGGGCCCTGGGCGAGGGCTGGGCCGAAGGTCGAGTCAGCGTCGCGGGCGAGCACCTGGCGGCGTACGCCGTCCAGCGTCGCCTCGCCGCGGCGTACGACGCCGCGGCCTCCCGCGCGTCAGGGCCGCGCGTCATC
Source organism: uncultured Actinomycetota bacterium (assembly GCA_963798045.1). GTDB lineage: Bacteria > Actinomycetota > Actinomycetes > Propionibacteriales > Nocardioidaceae > Nocardioides. Next base: position 54,418 of record CAWCSB010000030.1, on the reverse strand, counting down.
GTCGGACTGCCGCCCGGGGCCCGACACGAGCTCGGCGCGCTGGCCTTCGCCACCGCGGCCCGCCGGGCCGGGCTGGCGGCCAGCTACCTGGGCGCCGACCTCCCGGCCGCCGACTGGTCCTCAGCCGTCGCCACCCACCGGGCGACCGCGGCCGTGCTGTCTGCGGCCAAGGGCACGGACCTCGACGGTCTCCGATCCGTTGTGACGCGGTTGCGCGCCGACAGTCCCGACCTGGTCGTCGCGGTCGGTGGAGCCGAACGCGACGAGGCGCCGCGTGGCTGCGTGCGCCTGGAACACGAGATCGGTGTCGCGGCCACCCAACTGGCCTCGATCCTGACCGGCTGATCACGGATCCCGAATCCGCGGGGACGTCGACGAAGGGGCACGTCCCGCCTGCGGGTCCACCTTCTCCTTGCGCAGATACTCCTGCCCCACCAGCTCGGCCACAATCTGCTTCACCGCACGCTCGGTGATCCCCACCGCCTGCGCCACATCCCGCATCCGAGCACCCGGGTCACGCGCCAGCGACACCAAACATGCCCGTAGTTCGAAAGGAACGTCCACTCACCCTTCGTCACAGGGAACGCACTACGCGAGAACCACTTCGTCTCTTGAGGACTGGCCCAACTGGAGAGAGCAGCCAAACGACGAGTCAGCCTCGCCAGTCCCAGCGCGACGGCTTCTCGACGGATGAGTCTTGCCCCAGATGCAGATGCAGATGCAGTGACGCGGCTCCGCTGCAACCCGATTGCCACTGGCTCAGTCGACTTCAGGAGGCGCGACCCGTCCACAAGCCGAACGGCGTACGCCGACCACAATCCGAGCACCTGGACCCTCGTGGGTCTTCAGATGGGGATCCCCACGTGGGTTGGCCCGGGCCACCGCGGCAATGGCGGAAGGAAAGACGCACCTTCAGGGAGCCCGGCCGTCGCCGCTCACATCGCGACGTCACGGCTTCGCGAAGTCGAGAGACCTGCGGTCGAGGCAGCGTGGCGATGCTGCGCGATGGGGCCTCGTACGCGGCCCCGAACCTTTCGAGCAGCGCCGATTAGTCCAGGCCGCCATGAGCCCCGCGTTGCAGCTCGCACGGGCAGGGGTCAGCGGGCTTGGTCGACGTACGCCACGACTCGGTTCAGCAGCGAGGCTGCCTGCAGAAGTGCCACCGGCGGCGGGGCGGGGTTGTCGGCCAGCTCGTAGAGCAGCGGTGCGCCCTCGGGGTGGCCGAGCTGCTGGGCGGCCTGGGCGCAGGCGCGTGCGGCGTCGCGTACGGCGCCCGGTTCGACGGTCCATATCGCCTCGAAGAGCCGCAGCCGGTCGGGGACCGTGGACTGTCCCGGCAGCTCCCACGCGGTCAATATCGCCGGGTAGTCCGGGGCGTCGCAGACGACCGCCCACTCGCGCCGCATCGGCGCGTCCTCGGGCAGGTCCACCATCGTCGTGCGGGCGACCGGGTCAGGCTCCTGGGAGAACGCCGCGAACACCGTCGTGGACCGAGCGATCCGGGCCAGCTCGGTCCAGCGTTCCTCAGCGGCGCGGTAGTAGTGCTCCTCCTGGAAGCCGCCGAAGATCATCGGCTGCTCCGCCCGTGCGCAGCACTCGTCCTCGATCGCCCACGAGACCGCGAGGAGCGTGGACTTCTTCAGCCGCTGCGGCTGGAGGTTGGGGTGCAGGCGGCGCATCGCGGCGTACACCGACGGTGCACCCGGCGGGGTGCCGGTGGTGGAGTCCGCGCGTGCGACACCGGCGATAGCCACCTCGAGCCGCATGCCGCTGTCCCGGCGCCGGAGCACCTGGGTGACGAGCTCGACGTCGTGCTCGTCGTACCGGCGGTGCCCGCTGGCGCGACGTCTCGGTCGCGGAAAGCCGTGCCGGGACTCCCACATCCGCAGCGTTGCCGGCGCCACGCCGGTGCGCTGGGCCAGATCGCCGATGGTGAGGGAGCTCGTCTCAATGGCGGCTTGCGTGGGGAGGGGTTCGGGGTGCACTATGTCATCGTAAACCTAAACAGAGCGTTGAGGAAAGTGTTTAGTTCTTCAAAGCCCGCGTCTTCCGAGGAGCTCCATCATGAGCACTGTCATCAGCACCGAGCAGGTCGTCGACTGGACCGATCTGGGCCGCGAGATGTGGTCCTTCCTGACCGGCCGCGAGGCCGCTATCAACTACCGCTTCATCGACATGGCGGTCGAGGTCCCACGCGACACCGGCCCCGAGGCCCCGCGGGCCACCTGGAAGCTGAACGGCACCCTGCAGATCACCACGAAGGACAACACCGAGGGCGGCTCCTGAGCCATGTCCACCGATCTCACGGTCGACGCCGACCTGGAGTTCACGCTGGACCTCCCCGGCGCCCGCACCGTCCGCGGCTCGCTGACCGGCTCGGGCAAGCACCTCCAGCTCCGGGTCAGCGACCCGTTCTTGTTCGCGGGGAGGTCCGACGCCTCGGCCGTGCGGGGCGTCGCGGACGGGCTCGCCCGGCACGGCGTCTCGCTGACCGTCGTGGCCCCGGCAGGTCCGCTCGTCACCCTCGGGGTGCCGCGCACCTCCTGGCTGCAGCGCCGGGTGACCGGGTCACGGCACATCCGGGTCGAGCGCGGAGCAGGGCTGTGGTCGCTGGTGCGAGGCCGCGCGCAGGCCCCGGCCGGCGGCGCTCTCCCGGCGGCCGAGCTGGCGCCCCCGGCCACGTTGTTCCCCGTCGCTCCAACATTCCGCAGGCGCCCACGGCAGCCGGTCACCACCACGCATGATCCTGGCGGAGGCGGGAACCCAAGGCTGATCATGGCTCCCGCGGCGCATCCGTTGCCGGGGGACCGACAGGAGGTGTTCCGGTTGCGTGGCGACGTCACGACGATTGGCTCCGACGCCTCCTGCGACATCCGGCTGGCCGGGCTGGACCCGTTCGAGGCGGAGGTGCGACACGACGCCGCCGACGAGTTCGTGGTGGTCCGCCTCGGTCGTCGCGGCAACACCCGGGTCAACGGAGCACCGGTTGACACGGCACTCCTGCGCACCGCCTCCCGGCTCAACATCGGCGACTGGACCATGTCGTTCTACCGTGAGGAGTACGCCGACCACGGCCGCCCCTACGGTGGCCGCCTCGGCGGCGAGATCGGCCACCAGCGTCGGCAGCCTGCCCGGCACCTGCGACAGCCGCACGCCGAGGAGAGCAAGTGACCTCATCTGGACCGGTCCTGGTCGCGGGGGCGTCCGGGTTCGTCGGCCGACGCCTCTGCCCGGCGCTCACCGAGGGCGGTCACGTCGTACGCGCCATGACCAGGGACCCCGACTCCTACACCGGTGAGGGTGAGGCGGTGTACGGCGATGTGCACGACGCGGACACGTTGCCCACGGCCTTCGCGGGCTGTCACGCCGCCTACTACCTGGTGCACTCCCTGGACTCCAAGGACTTCGAGCGGCTCGACGCCGAGGCGGCCCGGGCGTTCGGCAAGGCCGCCGCCGAGGCCGGGGTGCAGCAGATCATCTACCTCGGTGGTCTCGGCAGCGAGTCCGACCAGCTCTCCTCGCACCTGCGCAGCCGGCGCGAGGTCGAGGGCCTGCTCGGCGAGGCCGGGGTACCGGTCACCGTGCTGCGGGCCGGGATCATCGTGGGCAGCGGCGGCATCTCGTGGGAGATGACCCGCCAGCTCGTCGACCATCTGCCCGCCATGGTCACGCCCAAGTGGGTGCGCACCCGAACCCAGCCGATCGCCGTCGCGGACGTGGTGCGCTACCTCGTGGGGGTGCTCGACGAGCCCCGGGCGGTCGGCAAGGTCTTCGAGATCGGCGGGCCCGAGGTGCTGGAGTACGTCACGATGCTGCGCCGGGTGGCCCGGATCAAGAACACCCGGTTGGCGATCGTGCCCGTCCCGCTGCTCACCCCGGGCCTCTCGTCCCGGTGGCTGGCGCTGGTCACAGACGTGAACACCCAGACCGGCCGGTCGCTGATCGACTCGATGAGCAACGAGGTCGTGGTGCGCGACGACAGCATCACCCGAGTGGTCCCGTTCGAGCCGATCGGGTACGACGAGGCGGTCCGCGTCGCGCTGGCCGAGCACGCCGCGCGGCGGGACCCTCGATGACCTCGGTGCGCACGGCTGCCCGATGGCGGCGTACGCGGCGCCTGATCGAGGCGCGAATACCACTCCCGATCACCCACGTCGTCCCCCTTGCGTACGTCGAGACCGCAGCCGTCGTACGGCGTCGGCGCCGGGTCGTCGCCGGGGTGTCGGTGCTCGGTACCGGGCTGCTCGGCCTCTCGCTATCGACGAAGCCGGACTCCAAGGCGTTCTACGCGATGACCTCCGCCGTCGCGGCCACCTGGACCGCAGGCGGTGTCGTGTCGGGGCCGCTGCATCTGGGCTGGATCCAGGGCCGGGACCAGCACCTGCGCCGCCCGGTCCTCACGCCAGTGGCGACCGGGGTCGGTGCGTTCGGGTTCTTCTACGCCTGCGCCCTGGCGGCCAGGCGGATCCCTGTGCTCGACCGGGCGATCGGCAACGTGTTGCAGTTCGCCGACGAGGGCCAGGGCCCCCTCGTCGTCGCCACCACCCTCGCCAACGGCCTGGGCGAGGAGATCTTCTTCCGGGGTGCGATGTACGCCGCGTTGGACCCCGGCCATGCCGTGGTCGCCTCCACCGCGGTCTACACGCTGACCACCGCGTCGACGCGCAACCCCGCGTTGGTGCTCGCAGCCGGCGTGATGGGCACACTGTTCGCGTTCCAACGCCGCGCGTCCGGCGGGTTGCAGGCCCCGGTGCTGACCCACCTCACGTGGTCCACCCTGATGGTCCGCTACCTTCCCCCGCTGTTCCGGCACGCCCACGGTGGCCGGGCATGAGCAGCCACGACGTCGTCGTCGTCGGAGCCGGCCTGGCCGGTCTGGCCTGTGCCCGGGTGCTGACCGGTCGAGGTCTCGACGTACGGATCCTCGAGGCCGGTGACGCAGTCGGCGGGCGCGTCCGGACCGATCACGTGGACGGGTTCATCCTCGATCGCGGCTTTCAGGTGCTCAACACCGCCTACCCCGCGCTGCGCAGCCACGTCGACCTGGACGCGCTCGACCTCAGGGCGTTCGACCCCGCGGTCGGTATCCACCTGACCGCCGAGCGGGTCACGGTCGTCAACCCGGTGCAGCGCCCGAGCGGCGCCACGACCGCGCTCGGCCTCCCCGTAGGCGGCATCCGCGGCAAGGCGGCGGCCGGGCTCTACGCCGCCCGGTGCGCCACGCTCCCCGTGGGTCGGCTCAAGCAGCGCCGTGACGTCAGCGCGGCCGACGCCTGGCGCTCGGCCCACATCCCACCCGACGTCGTCGACGCCATCCTGCGCCCGTTCTTCTCCGGGGTGCTGCTGGAGCAGGACATGACCACCTCGCGCCGGTTCACCGACCTGATGGTGCGGATGTTCGTCCGGGGCCAGTCGACCGTCCCGTCGCTCGGCATGCAGCAGCTGCCGACGCAGCTGGCCCGGCCGCTCACCCGGGAACAGCTTCACCTGCAGACCCGGGTGCACCGCGTCACGGCCCGGGGCGTCGACACCGATGACGGCCCCGTGGGGGCGCGGGCGGTCGTCGTGGCCACCGACGCGTGGACGGCCTCGCGGCTGCTGCCGCGTCTGGTGAGGGCGCCGGCGCCACGGGGGGTCACCACCGTCTACCACTCGGCGCCCGCCTTTCCGGAGGCCACCGGCATGCTGCTGCTGGACGCCGACCGGTCACCGATCGCGAACACCATCGTGATCTCCGCCGCCGCGCCGGACTACGCCCCCGCTGGTCGCGCGCTGGTCTCCAGCTCGATGGTGCACGGCTCGGTGCCGCGCGACCACGACGGGCGGGAGGTGCGGCAGGCGCTCGCGCGCCTGCACGGCACCGACACGTCGTCGTGGGAGCTCGTCGCGACCTACGACCTCCCGCACGCGTTGCCGGGGATGCCGGCTCCACACCCGCTGGCCAAGCCGGTGCGGTTCGCCGGCGCGGGTGAGACGTTTTACGTCGCCGGCGACCACCGCGACACCAGCTCCATCCAGGGCGCACTCACCTCCGGGCGCCGCGCCGCCCGCGCCGTCCTCGCCGACCTGAGGTGAACGCACGACCGGACCTGTTCCGCCCGAGGCAGGAATGGACTAGTAACCGGTTGCCTGCACGAGCTCGTCGAGCTCCTGGGCTGCTGCACCGATGCTCGATGCCTGCGTCTGGACTCCACCAGCAAGGTTCGCTGCGGATGCCCCACCGACGCACACCATCTGGACCGGGGCCTGGCTGAGCAGTCGCTCGGCCACCGCGACCGCGGCCGGGCGGTCCTCGGGAGTGACAACAACATCACCGCTGCTCGGGCCTCGCGGCTGCGCACCGCCGCCTCCCAGCTGCTCACCGGCACGTTGGCACCGACGGAGAGAACGTCCATGCCTCTCCTGCGGATCGCGATGGCCAACGCCAGGGCGCCGAGGTCGTGCTGGCTGCCCGAGGGCAGCCCGACCCGACCGTTGGACCTCTGGACCTGCTGCCGACCGCGTCGAACGCGGCCGAGAGTCGGCGATGGACCGCGTGGCTGGCCGCATGCTCTCCCGCGAGGTCGATCTCGCCGCGCGCCCACCCCTCGCCGAGTGCCTCGAGGGTGGGGAACAGCCACGAGTCGACCACTTGCTCGAACGATCCGAGCGCAAAACCTCCATCAAGGCTCTCCTCGATTCCCGCAGTGTCCATCTGCGCAGCCGAGGACAGGAACCGTTGCATGTGGTGACCGCGTTGGGTTGGCGGAGACCGTCGGAGCCTCACGACCGACCACCTCGTCCAGGACAGCGGGGGCTGTCCCGCTGCGAACCGCGTCGGCAGCCTCTGCCGGCGACCAGCCGTCGTCCACGAGCCGGCGCATGGTCGAGACCGCCGCCAGGGCCTCCTCGTCGTAGACGCGCTACCCCGACTCGCTCCGGTGCGGTACGACGACGCCGTAGCGCCTCTCCCAGGCGCGCAGAGACGCCCCGGATACACCGGTGAGCCGGGCAGCCTGCTTGTCGTGTATATGGTTTGTACAGACTAGTTCCCCCAAAACCTTGTGCAAACTCTCGACATCATGCAGAGTTGGCTCTGAGCCCAGAAGACAGAGAGGGCGAGAGGCAGCCAACAGTCAGGGAGAGGGGTGGTTGGCGATGAAACTGACAGCACGGGCCCCTGGTCTGGTCGGCGCGCGCGCCGGTGGTCGCGGTCACCGGTGGGCGCAAGCCGCTGAGGCCGGGTCCCAAGGAGCACAGATCGCTTTGCGTGCCGAAACCGAGAGCGCACCAGCGGGTGCCGTCACCAGGGGGGAGCTTGAGGACCTGTGGGACCGTCACGGGGGGTCTGCCTACGCGCTCGCCTGCGCGCTCCTCGGGGACGAGGTGGCCGCTGCCGAGGCGGTGAGGCTCGCGATGGCCGACCTCGCCCGCTCGATTCGCGGCGTGTCGACCCAGGAGGCTCGGTGGTGCCTGGTTCGCCACGTGTACCGGCACACCCGGGAGCCCGCGGGCGAGATGTCCGGCGCGGTGCTGCCTCCGCCGGTCATGGTGTGGGTCAGCCGGCTCGCCCGGCTCCAGCGCGCGAGCCTGGCGTTGTGCGTGTTCGGCGGGCTCACCCACCGTGAGGCGGCTGCCCTACTCGACGTACCGCCCAGCACAGTGGCCGACCTGCTGACGGCCGGCCTGCGAGAGCTGGGGCGCCTCTCTGCCGGCGCAGCCGCGACCTGCGCGTGACGGGGACGCCTGCATGAACGAGCCAGACACTGGCCACCCCTCGCCTCTGCGCAGGACCAACGTGGGCGCGGCCGTGCTCCATGCGGTGCAGGCCGTCGCGGTGCTCGCACTCGCCACCGACTTCGCTCTGCCGGTGACTGCGAGCTACCTGGCCGGGCCGCCGGGTACGACGCCGCTGGACCCCGTGGTGCTCTTCGACATCCCGACCGGGCTCGCGGTCGCGGGGTTCCTGGCGCTCTCCGCGCTCGCGCACCTCCTGGTCTGCACCGCGTGGTGGCAGCGGTACGTCGCGGATCTGGGCCGTCAGCGCAACCCCGCACGATGGGTCGAGTACTCGCTCTCCTCATCGCTGATGATCGTCCTGATCGCCCAGCTGGTCGGCATCGCCGACGTCGCGGCCCTGATTGCCCTGTTCGGCGTGAACGCCGCCATGATCTTGTTCGGCTGGCTCCAGGAGCGCTACGAGCGCCCCGGCAGCGGCGGCTGGCTGCCGTTCGGCTTCGGATGTGTGGCCGGCGTGGTCCCGTGGCTGGCCATCACGATCTATCTGCTGTCGCCGGGCTCGACGTCCTCGGCCACGCCTCCCGGTTTCGTCTACGGGATCTTCGTGTCGTTGTTCGTCTTCTTCAACGTCTTCGCGCTCAACCAATGGCTGCAATACCGCGCCAAGGGGCGGTGGCAGGACTACCTGTTCGGCGAGAGGGTCTACATCGTGCTGAGTCTGACCGCCAAGTCCGCCCTGGCCTGGCAGATCTTCGCCGGCACGCTGGCCGCATGACCGAGCAACAGTCGTACGACGTGCTCGCGGCGTATCCCGAGTTCGAGCTGAGGCGCTATCCCGAGCACCTCGTCGCCGAGATCGAGGTCGGCGGGCCGTTCGAGCTGGCCGGCAAAGTTGCCTTTCCCCGACTCGCCCGCTATATCGGCGGGCACAACCGGTCCTCGCGCAAGGTTGCGATGACGGCACCCGTCGTGCAGCAGCAGGCTCCCGACAGCCGTCGCTACGTAGTGGGTTTCGTCATGCCTGCCGACGTCAGCGCCGAGGACCTCCCGGACCCGACGGACTCCGCCGTGCGCACCCGCGGGGTGCCGGCCGAGACCGCGGCTGCGCTGCGGTACTCCGGGCTCTGGTCGCGCGGCTCGTATGAGAAGCGGACCGCACAGCTGCTCGCCGCCCTCGAGACGGCCGGCATGACCGTGGGCGGTGACCCTCGCTACGCGCGCTTCGACCCACCGTGGACACCGTGGTTCCTGCGGCGGAACGAAGTCGTCGTCCCGGTCGGTGCCTGATGTCGAGTGACCTTCTGTCAGGAGGCAGGGTGAGGCGCCTGACCCGATTGCCGGGGCGGGCGCCTCGTGCTTCGTCGGCGGGGCCGGTGGTGAGCGTGTCGTTGGCGACGCGCGGTCAGCCTGATATACGCGGGTTGGATACCGCAGGACGGGAAGTTCGGCAGGAGCGGACCGCTTGTCCAGGGTCGAGCGTCGCGAGCCTGTGAGGTGATCTGGGCTCGTTGCTCATAGGTGTTTCGCGGGTCACTCCACGCGCTGTCATCGCCGGGCCGTGGTCGACGAAGTCAGCTCAGGGACTACTCGTCCGACCTGCTGGTCCGTCGACGGTCCTGAACACCACGCCAGTCGCCGACTTCATCTACGAGCCCTCGAGAGCGCTCTCCTCCCCCGGATCGGAACCACGCGGCGGCACGCTTGCTACGAAGGACGTAGATGGGTCGCCCGGTGTCGGGCGGCCCACGCGGCCCACGCTTGTGGGTCTACTAGCCCATCTGACCTGCGGAAACGTCCTCGATCAGTAGTACCAGGGGTACGGCGACCAGTCCGGCTCGCGCTTCTCGAGGAACTGGTCGCGGCCCTCCTGGGCCTCGTCGGTCATGTAGGCCAGCCGCGTGGTCTCGCCGGCGAACAGCTGCTGGCCGACCAGGCCGTCGTCGATGAGGTTGAAGGAGTACTTGAGCATCCGCTGCGCGGTGGGCGACTTGCCGTTGATCAGCCGGCCCCACTCGAGCGCGGTCGCCTCGAGCTCGGCGTGCGGCACGGCGCGGTTGACGGCGCCCATCCGGACGCCGTCCTCGGCGGAGTACTCCTGGCCGAGGAAGAAGATCTCGCGGGCGAACTTCTGGCCCACCTGCCGGGCGAGGTACGCCGACCCGAAGCCACCGTCGAACGAGCCGACGTCCGCGTCGGTCTGCTTGAACCGCGCCTCCTCGGCGCTGGCGATGGTCAGGTCGCAGACGACGTGCAGGCTGTGGCCGCCTCCGGCGGTCCAGCCGGGGACCACGCAGATGACGATCTTGGGCATGAAGCGGATCAGCCGCTGGCACTCGAGGATGTGCAGCCGCCCCAGCTGGGCAACGTCTACCGTAATTGGTCCGTCGCCCGACTCAGCGCCAGCGGAATCTTCGTACTGATAGCCCGTGCGACCCCGGATCCGCTGGTCGCCGCCGCTGCAGAACGCCCACTTGCCGTTCTTGTCGCTCGGACCGTTGCCGGTGAGCAGGACGCAGCCCACGTCGCTCGACGTACGCGCATGCTCGAGGACGCGGAGCAGCTCGTCGACGCTGTGGGGGCGGAACGCGTTGAGCACGTCGGGCCGGTCGAAGGCGATCCGGACCGTGCCGTGCGCCTTCGCGCGGTGGTAGGTGATGTCGGTGAGGTCCTCGAAGCCAGGTACGTCGTCCCAGGCCTCCCGGTCGAAGATCTCCGACACTCCCTCGAGCGCTGCCATGGCGCTACTGTGCCTCATGGTCAGCCGACGGATTCCGGCCGTGCTGGCCGGGGTGCTCCTCGGGTCGCTCCTAGCCGTTCCGCTGACGTCGTCGCCTGCGCACGCCGGGACCCGCGTCCAGCTCGACAACGACGACTACGACGTCCTGCACCGCGACATCGACATGGCCAAGCTCAAGGTCACCTACGACGGCAAGGGTGTCCGCGCCACGGTCACCATGAAGAACCTGAAGAAGAAGAGCCGGCTCCGGATCTTCGTGGGCATGGTGACCCGGGTGTCCGACGACGACCCCAACTCACCGGAGTTCGGCCACCTCATCGAGTTCCGCCTCAACGAGCGCCGCAAGCAGAAGGTCGTGAACTGGATAGCGAGCCCCCTCAACGCTGACTACGTCGTCGAGAAGTGCAGGGGCGTCAAGGTCAAGGCGAACTACAGGAGGGACACGCTGAAGTACACGTTGCCCAACCGCTGCGTCCGGTTCGACCTGGCCCGTGGGTACGTCGACACCTGGGGCTCGGCCCGCAAGTACTCGCGGGCATCCTGGGACACGGGGTCGCCCGCCAACAGCACCGGCGACTGGTTCGACACCACCTACGACCTGGTCGTCTTCCGCTGACGGCCGAACCTCTCTCGGGCTCGGCTGGCAACACCCCGGCGGCGCTCGCAGAGCCGACCGTCGTCCCGCCGACCCGCTGGGTGGGGCTGCTGGCCGTGGCCAGCGTGGGGCTGTGGGCCGGCTTCTTCGGACCGATCTCGGTGCTGCTGGCCCAGCAGGCCGAGGCGCTGGACGCGGCCAACAAGGAGCAGGTGCTCGCGCTGGTCACGGGGGCCGGCGCGCTGGTCTCGGTCATCTGCAACCCGCTGGCCGGCGCCTTCTCCGACCGGACGACGCTGCGTGCAGGGCGCCGGCTGCCGTGGCTCGTCGGGGGTGCCCTCGGCGGGGCGGCCTCGCTCGCGGTGCTGTCGGTCGCGCCGAACGTCGCGGTGATGCTGCTCGGCTGGTGCGGCGTCCAGGCCTCGCTCAACGCGATGCTGGCCGCGGTCACCGCGATGATCCCCGACCAGGTCCCCAGCAGCCGACGCGGCCGGATCGGCGGGATCGTCGCCGTGGCGCAGACCATCGGTGTGGTCGCAGGGACCGGCATCGCGGCGGCCACGGGCAGCATCGCGGCCGGCTACCTGGCCATCGCGGCGTTCCTCCTGGTGCTCGCGGTCCCGTTCTCGCTGTCCTCGAACGACCTCGCGCTGCCGCCCGAGGCGCGCCCGCCGTTCGACGTACGCCGGTTCCTCGCGTCGTTCTGGATCTCGCCGCGGCTCCATCCGGACTTCGGGTGGGCCTGGCTGACCCGGTTCCTGGTCAACCTCGGCAATGCCCTGGGACTGCTCTACCTCCTCTACTTCCTGCAGGACGTGATCGGCTACAGCTCGGACGAGGCCGAGAACCGGGTCTTCGTGCTGACCGCGGTCTACGCGCTCACGCTGGTGCTGACCACGGTCGTCTTCGGCGCGTGGAGCGACCGTCTGGGACGACGGAAGGTGTTCGTGATCTGGTCGGGGCTGGTCTCCGGCTCGGCGGCGGTCCTGCTCGGAGTCGGTCAGAGCTGGCCGGCCGCCCTGGCCGCGGCGGTCGTGATGGGCTGCGCCTACGGCATCTACACCGCCGTCGACTTCGCGCTGATCACCGAGGTGCTTCCGACCGCGATCGACCGGGCCAAGGACCTCGGCGTGATCAACATCGCCAACGCCCTCCCCCAGGTGTTTGCGCCGGTGCTTGCCGGCCTGCTCCTGTGGCTGGTCGAGACAGCCGGCGGCGTGGTCGAGTCGGACGGGCACGGCTTCTCGACGGGCTACCTCGCCCTCTACCTGCTCGCGTTCCTCTCCAGCGTGCTGGGCTCGGTGTTCGTCACCCGGATCCGCGGCGTGGCCTGACCTCACCCGCCTCGGGGAATGGTGCCGCGGCGTTCCGGGTTCTAGACCTACGTGACACTTCTAGGTGAGTACGAGCCCAGCGCGGCCGAGTGGGTCCGCGACCAGGTGGAGAAGTACGAGCGGTCCGGCGGCGCCGAGGCCAACATCCTCCGCGGCCGCCCGGAGTGGCCGATCGTCGTCATCACCTCACGCGGCCACAAGTCCGGCAAGCTCCGAAAGAACCCGGTCATGCGGGTCGAGCATGACGGCGTCTACGCCGCGATCGCCTCGCAGGGCGGTGCCCCCAAGCACCCGACCTGGTACTACAACTTCCTCGCCGACCCGCACGTCGAGCTGCAGGACGGTCCGGAGCCGCACGAGTACATCGCGCGCCTCGCCGAGGGCGAGGAACGCGCCGAGTGGTGGGCGCGCAGCGTGGCGCAGTACGCGCCGTACGCCGACTACCAGGAGAGGACCGACCGCGAGATCCCGGTCTTCCTGCTCGAGCGCGCCAGCTGACGCGGGCGGGATGGGTCCCCTGATATCAGGTGACCCCTGCACTTCTGCACCGAGATCTCGGTACAGAAGTGATGGAGTCACCTGATATCAGGGGACTCCTGCGCCGACTGCGGCTAGGGGCGGGCGAGCGAGGCGGCCAGGCTGACCAGGTGGCCGAGGCGGGCCAGCTCGGAGTCGACGAACTCGGGGCCGCCGCGGCGGCCGAGGACGACGACGTTGTTGCCGTCGATGCGGGCGCCGGCGTAGATGTTGACCTCGTCGCCGTCGACCTCGAGGCGGGCCGCTCGTTCGATGTCGACGAACGGAAGCTCCTCCGGGGCCGCGTCGGTGCTTCGCACCACGCCCTTGCTGCGATGGATCCGCATCGCCCAGTCGGAGCGGAACGCGACCGGCAGCAGGTCGATCACCCGGTCCAGTGCCTTGCCCGGATCGGCGGTCAGCTCCTCGACGACCTCGAGGTCGAGGAAGATGTTGCCGCCCGCGGCGTAGCGGCTGATCCACATGACGTGCACCCCGTCGAGCGCGTTGCACGCCGAGACCACCGAGTCCGGCATGGCGCCCTCGTGCATCTCGAGGAGCACGTCGTCGACCGCGGTGCCGTCGCGCTTCTCGACGATCTCGATGGCCTCGATGTCGCCGCCCGACTCACCGATCGCGGTCGCGACCCGGCCCAGGGACCCGGGGACGTCGGGCAGCTCGACACGGAGGAGGAACGGCACTCACCCGACCCTAGGCGATGCCGGTAACGGGCAGGTTTCCGGTGGTCAGGGTGCGGACGCCCCAGCCAGCCGCTGCCGCAGCCCGGTGGCTCGGAGGGCCCGGCGGTCGATGGCGGCGCGTACGTCGTCGGGTGAGCCGACCACCACCACGCGCTCGCGGGCGCGGGTGATCGCGGTGTAGAGGAGCTCGCGGGTCAGCAGCCGGGACTCGGGCGGCGGGAGGATCACGACCACCTCGTCGGCCTGGGACCCCTGGCTCTTGTGGATCGTGAGCGCGTGCATGGTCTCGACCTGGCCGAGGCGGCTGGTGGCCAGGTCGAGGCGGCCGGTGCTGCCGGCGACGGCGGCACGGAGGGCCCGGCCGGCGCCACCGACAGCAGGGCGCACCGCGACCCCGGTGTCGCCGTTGTAGATGCCGAGCCCGTAGTCGTTGGCGGTGACCAGGAGCGGGCGGCCGGCGTACCAGGTCGCGTAGATCGGCTCCCCGGTCTCCTCGCCCAGCCAGCGCTCGACCTGAGTGTTCCAGTGGCGTACGCCGAACGGCCCCTCGCGGTGCGCGCACAGCAGCCGCCGCCGGTCCAGCAGCGTCAGCGCGAGGTCGGCGTCTCCGGCCTCGGCCGCGTGGAGCACGCCCAGGGCGTGGGGGACGACGAGCTCCCGGATGCGGCGCGCGGGGTCGTCGACGTGGACCAGCTCGACATGGTCGCCGCCCGCCTCGAGGAGAGCGACGGCCCCGTCGGTGTCACCGGAGCGGACGGCCTCGGCCAGCGCGCCGATCGACTCGCCGAACCGGTGTGAGGTGACCAGCGCGGCAACGCCCACGCGAGTCTTCTCCTGCACCGTCTCGACGAGGTCCGCGAGCACGGCACCCGCCTCGACCGACGCGAGCTGGAACGGGTCGCCGACCAGGATCAACCGGCTGCCGGGCCGGACCGCCTCGAGGAGCCGCGCCATCATCGTCAGCGACACCATCGAGGTCTCGTCGACCACGACCACGTCGTGGGGGAGTCGGTTGTCACGATGGTGCCGGAACCGCGACGACGTGTCCGGTCGCGCGCCGAGGAGCCGGTGCAGGGTGACCGCGCGGACGCCGGCAAGCCGCTCGCGGTCGGCGGCGGGCAGCTGCGCGACCTCCGCCTCGACCGCCTGCTGGAGCCGGGCCGCGGCCTTGCCGGTCGGCGCGGCCAAGGCGATGCGGACCGCGGGATCGCCGGCGAGCTCGGCCCGCTCGGCACACAGCGCGAGCAGGGCCGCGACCGTGGTCGTCTTGCCGGTGCCGGGCCCGCCCGTGAGCACGGTCGTGGCGTGGGTGAGGGCGACCCGGGCCGCGGCTCGCTGCTCGTCGTAGCCCTGGCGCGGGAAGACGCGGTCGAGCGCCGCGGCCAGCCAGGCCTCGTCGGGGGTCGCCGACCCGGCCGGACGGCCGACGAGGTCGGTGTGCACCTGCTCCTCCTCGCGCCAGTAGCGGTCGAGGTAGAGCAGCCGCACCCCGCCGTGCTCGAGCAGCCGCAGCACCGGCGGATCGGCGGTGACCAGAGGGCTCGCGGCGAGGACGGCGCTCCACGCGTCGGCGTCCGGCCACGGGAGGTCGAGGGCGTCCTGGGCCACAGTGGCCAGGTCGACGCACACCGAGCCCCCGCGCACGGCGCGCACCACGAACGCCACCGCCAGCGCGACCAGCTCCTCCTCCTCGGAGGCCAGGGCGCACAGACGCTGGGCCACGTGCACGTCGGCGGCGTCGAGCACACCGGCCTCGTTGAAGGTCCGCAGCAGGCCGACCGCGCCGCGGGCCAGCCGCGGGTCGTGCGGGTCCTCGAGCTCGAGGGTCAGCAGGGTCACGAGACACCGTCCCGGAGGCCATCAAGGAGGTCGGACAGGGCGACGACCAACGCGGGCGGCGGCTGCCAGGAGAAGACGCCGGCGGGGTGACCGTCGTCCTCGGGGGTGTCCGGGCCGCACATGCCGCGCACGTAGAGGTAGAGCACCCCGCCGAGGTGCTGCGCCGGGTCGTAGCCGGGCTGGCGCCAGCGCAGGTAGCGGTGCACGACCACGACGTAGAGCAGCGCCTGCAGCGGGTAGTCGGAGTGGAGCATGGCCTCGGCCAGCCGGTCGCGGGAGTAGGCGGACGCGGTGAGCGGCTGGTCGGTCGGCCCCAGCCAGTTGGTCTTGTAGTCGACGACGAGGAAGCGCGGCGCCTCATGATCAGAGGGCACCCGCAGCACCACGTCGATCGAGCCGGACAGGTAGCCGCGCAGCGACTGGCTGCCGAGCCCGGGCGTGCGCAGCCGGTCGGCGTAGGGACGCAGCGGGTCACTGTCGTCGAGGTGCCGGGCCAGCAGCGCGCCGAGGTCGGCCAGGCTCACCTGGATGCCGGGCGCGACGTCGCCGCCGGCCAGCGGGATCTCGAAGTCGAGCTCGCGCAGCCGGTCGGGCAGCCCGATCTCGCCGAGGGTCAGCCCTGCGGCGAGCGGACCGAGCGAGGTGTGGTGGAGCGGGACCAGCGCGGCCGCGAGCTCCTGGGCCGGGGTGTCGACCGGCCACCACACCCGTTGCTCCTCGACGTGGCCGCGCAGCTCCGCCTCCAGGTCGGCCGCGAACGGGTCGGCCACCTCGAGCACGGCGTGCACGAGTGAGCCGAACGCCGCGCCGGACGGCAGCTCCGCCATCGGCGACGGCAACGCCGCCTGCTCGTCGAGCAGGGGCTCGGGAGCCACCACTCCTCCTTCGGCCAGCTCGTCGGCCAGCTCGTCGTCACGGACCGACAGCTCGGGCTCGGACGTCACGCCTCCGGTCTCCTCGGCGGCCCGGATCAGCGCGGAGTAGGAGGTACGGCGCCAGGCGACGTCGATGTCGCGGTCGAAGCGGCGTACGTCGAGGCCGGCCGGTGCACTCGGAGCAGGCGGCTCGGCGACGTCGGCGGCCGGCTCGGCGCGCTCGAGGCTCGGGCCTCCCGCCGCCTCCCACTTGCGCAGGTGGTCCAGCACCGCCGCGTCGTCGACCTTGGGAGGCAGCGAGTCGGGGACCGCGGCCTGGCCGAGCACCCGCCCGCGCAGCAGCCGCGACAGACCGCCGTTGACCTCGTCCCACGACGGCGCCCACCAGGCGACGACCTGCGACTGCGCGCGGGTGAGCGCGACGTAGGTGAGCCGGATGTCGTCGCCGGCCATCTCGGCTCGGCCCTTGGCGGTCACCGCTGCGTAGCCAGGTCCGCCCGAGCCGCCGATGTCGAGGCAGCGGGTGCCGTCGGGCTCGTGGTAGAGCACCGCCTCGCCCATCCGGACGTTGCGGTTGAAGGCGAACGGCAGGTAGACGAGGGGGTACTGGAGCCCCTTGCTCACCCACACGGTCATGATCTGCACCGCAGCCGCGTCGCTGTCGAGCCGCCGGTTGCGCTCGGCGGCGCCGGCGCGCTCCTCGCGCTGGTTGCGCAGCCACTGGAGCAGCGCCGGCAGCCCGAGGCCGTCGCGGTGGGCGACCTCGTGGAGCAGCTGGGTGAGGTGCTCCACATCGGTGAGGTGTCGCTCGCCCCCACGCCAGGCGAGCACCTGCTCGGCCATTCCCGCGACGTACGCCGCCTCGAGGACCGCCGCGATGCCGCGCGCTCTCGCGTGGTCGGCCCAGCGCCGCAGCGTGTCGGCAACCGTGTCGGTCAGGGAGTCGCTGCGGTCCGGGTCGGCCGCGAGCTCGGCCGCGGTGCGGCCGAAGAACATGGTCACGGCCGCCGCCCGCACCAGCCCGGCCCGGCCCGGCTGCTCGAACGCCTCGAGCAGGCACTGCCAGTCGGCCGCCGCCTGCGACGCGAACACGTCGGTGTCGCCGGTGTAGACGGCCGGAACGCCGGCGGCCGCGAGTGCGTCGCGGCAGGCCCGGGCGTCGCGGTGGCTCTCCACGATCACGGCCACGTCGCGGGCCCGGACCGGCCGGACCTCGGTGCCGTCGTCGTAGGTCGCGTCGGAGGCGAGCAACGCCTTCACGTCCGCCGCGAGGTCGGCCGCGATGAACGGGCGCAGGTCGTCCATCGGGATGGTGCGGGTGCCGCGGATCCCGAGCGAGTCGCGGGAGACCACCCGCAGCCGGAACGGGTCGTTGCCGGGCGCTCCGGCCAGCCGATGGGTCTCGCGCTTGGCGGCCACCGGGCGAACGACGATGTCCTCGTGGCCGAGCGCCGCGCCGTCGAGGACGCGCAGCAGCCGCTGCACCAGCGGGGCATCGCTGCGGTAGTTGGTGTCGAGGGTGAGCAGCGCGTCAGCCCGGTCGCGGGCCCGCAGGTAGGTGACCACGTCGCCGCCGCGGAAGGCGTAGATCGCCTGCTTGGGGTCGCCGATGAGCACGAGCGTCACCCGGCCGGCGAACGCGCGCTCGATCACCTCCCACTGCACCGGGTCGGTGTCCTGGAACTCGTCGACCATGACGATCGACCAGCGCCGGCTCATCCGGTCCCGGGCGGGCGCGTCGTCGGCCTCCAGCGCGACCGCGAGCCGGGACAGCAGGTCGTCGAAGCCGAGAATGCCGAGCAGCCGCTTGCGCCGCTCGAGCTCGCGGACGACGTCGTCGGCGTATGCGCGACGCACACCGGCCCTGGTCTCGGCCGGCGGGTCGAGCGGGGTGAGCCGGGTGCGGGGGTTGCGGACGACCTCGCGGGCCAGCTCCAGAGCCTGGGCCCTGGTCAGCTCGGGAGTGTCCTTCACGTCGCCGAAACGCTGGAGGTAGAGGTCGTCGACGATCTCCCCCACCAACTCGTCGAGGTTCTCGACCAGCGTGACGCCGGCGTCGGTGTCGCCGGCCACCCCGAGCGACCGCAGCACCAGCTGGCAGAACTGGTGGGTGGTCGCGATCGTCGCGGCGTCGAAGCCGGCCAGCGCGTCGCGCAGGTTGCGGCGCCGGGCGGCCAGCTCGTCGTCGGTGCCGGTGACCAGATGGGTGAGCAGCTCGTCGTCGGCCCGGGTCGGGTCGTCGAGCGCCTCGGCTGCCCTCACGAGCTGGTCGCGAACCCGCTCGCGCAGCTCCTGGGAGGCAGCGCGGCTGAAGGTGATCAGCAGCATGTCGTCGAGCAGGGCCGTCCCCTCGGCGACGTAGCGGGTGACCAGCGCGGCGAGCGCGTAGGTCTTGCCGGTGCCGGCGCTGGCCTCGAGCACGGTGGTGGTCGGGCCGGTGGGGAGCGGCGCGAGCAGGTCGAAGCGGCCGGTCACCTTGGGCGTCGTCACAGCGGCCCCCTCTCGCTCACCAGCAGCGGGAACCACAGCCGCTCGGCCAGCGCGGGCAGCTCGGCCAGCTCGTCGAGGTCGGCGTGCTCGCCCCAGACCCGGATGTGGGCCGGGTTGGCGTCCTCACCGGGGAAGCGGCTGGACCGCCACTTCTTGAGCGCCTCGGGCTTGGGGTCCTGGCCCATGTGCGCCGCGGAGGCCCAGGCGAACGACGTCTTGAGCGGCAGCTGGAGCGGGGCCCGCCGGCCCTCGTCGTAGAGGTCCACGAGTCCGGACAGCAGTGTGAGCGGCTCCTCGCCGGCCGGGCCCAGCAGCCGCTGGGCGGCCTGCGTGCCGCGCGGGGCGCGGCCGATCGTCAGCGCGGTCCAGTTGTGGTCGGGGTGGCCGGCGGCGAGCGCCAGCAGCCGGACCCAGGACTCGAGCAGGTGCTTGCCGTCGAGCCGGGAGTAGCCGACCGCGACCAGGCGGTCGCCGTAGACCGGCGTGATGGTGCCGGTGAGCCGCCGGCCGCCGGGCAGGGCGATGTCGACGTCGTGGGCCTGGGGCGAGACCTGGCGGTGGGTGAGCGCCGCGACCGCGAGGTTCATCGCGGTCTCGCGGACCTCGGTGGCCTTGCGCCAGCCCAGCTGGCCGGGCGGCAGTGCGCCCCGGCGCCACTCGATCTCGCGCGCGGTGTCGGGGTGGATGCCGCGCATCATGTCGGCCAGCATCCGATCGCCCACGCCCCAGGTCTCCAGCTGGTCGATCTCGACGGGCATGGAGTCGCTGACCCCGTCGACGTCCCACGGCAGGGTGAGCTCCAGGGCCCGGAAGAAGCCCTTGACCGGGTCGCGGAAGAACGTGACCAGGTCGGCCAGGGCGATCTCGTCGGCCCCGGCCCGCGCGACCGGCTCGGCCAGCGGCCGGACGAGGAACGGCGGCGGGGCGGGCCGCGGCCCGATGGCGACGGTCGCGGCCGCCAGCATCTGCGGGTCGAAGGTGAACGGCGTGGGAGTGCCGAGACGGCCGGGCTCGACGTTGCGCAGGTCGAAGCCCTGGAGCGGGTGCTTCACGACGATGTCACCGCGCACCCGCGCCTCGGTGGTGCGGTCGAGGGCGTCGAGCAGCTCGCCGAGGGGTACGGCGGGCGGGCGGTCCTGCCCGCTGTGCGGGTCGGCGCCGGTGTAGGTGACGACGAGCTTGTCGGTCGCGGCACTGATCGCGTCGAGCAGCAGCTGGCGGTCCTCCGAGCGGACGTCACGCTCACCGGTGACCGGGGTGCGGGCCAGCACGTCGTCGCCGTCGACCGTGCGCTGCCGGGGGAACACCCCGTCGTCGAGCCCCAGCAGGCAGACCACGCGGTGCGGGACCGACCGCATCGGGACCATGGTGCAGACGGTGAGGCTGCCGGCCCGGAAGTTGGCCCGGGTGGGTCGGCCGGCGAGGTGGTCGTCGAGCATCGCGCGGACGTCGGTGAGTCGCAACGCGCTGGCGCCCCGCTCCCCCGCGTCGACCGCGACCCGGGCGAGCTCGCGCTGCACCTGACCGACCTGCCACTGGTCGGCGTGCTCCACCCGGGTCAGCTCGGCGACGCCGCTGGTCAACCCGTCGAGCCACTCGGCGAGCGGTCGGGTGCCGGTCAGCCGGTCGGTGGCGGCGACCAGCCGGTCGACGTACTCCGAGAACCGGCCGGCCAGCTCGACCCGGTTGCTGCCGACGTCGTCGAGCGGAAGCGCGGTGCCGAGCCAGGCCTGTGAGTCGTCGGACAGCGCGACTCCGGTGAGCACCCGGTCGAGGCCGAATCGCCAGGTGTTCTGGAGGTAGCGGACACCGAAGGGCTGCCGGTGCTCGGCGTCGAAGCCCCACCGGACCCCGGACTCGCGCACCCAGTCGGCCATCGCGTCGAGGTCGTCGTCGACGAAGCCGAAGCGGCGCCGGACCGTCGGGCTCTGGGCGAGGTCGAGGACGGCGCTGGCCGTCGCGCGGCTGCCGGCCACGTCGAGCAGCTGGGCGGCGACGCCGAGCAGCGGGTTGGTGCGGGCCAGCGACCGGTCGGCGAGCTGGACGCGGAGCCGGTGTGCGGGGTGGCCACCCTCGACGACGTCACCGAGGCCGAACGCCGCGGAGATGAGCGGGGCGTAGTTCTCGATGTCGGGGCACATCACGAGGATGTCGCGCGGCTCGAGGGTCGGGTCGTCCTGGAGGAGTCCGAGCAGCACCTCGCGGAGCACCTGGACCTGACGGGCCGGCCCGTGGCATCGGTGCACCTGGACCGACCGGTCGCCGTCGGCGAGGGCGCGACCCTGCGCGCGGACCGTGTCGGCGCGCAGGTCGCTCTGGAGCCAGCCGAGCAGGGTCTCGGGGAGCGGGCTCGTGGCGACCTCGACGTCCGTGCCGTGGTCGGCCGGGGCCAGGCTGCGCTGGAGCTCGCGCTGGTCGCGCCCGAGTGAGGCGAGCAGCGGATGCCGGACCCGGCGGTGGCTGTCGTCCAGCAGACGCGGCGTCGGTCCCTCCAGGTCGGCGAGCCGCTGCCACAGGTCGGTGCTCGGGTGGGGCAACCACAGGTGGAGGTCGTGGTGGGTGGCGAGCGCGCGCAGCAGCTCGATCTCGGTGGCCGGCATGCGGGTGTGGCCGAACAACGAGATGCGCGGCGGCAGGTCGGACGGGCCCGCGCGCAGCCGCTCGATGGTCGCTGCGTGCCGCTGCGCCGGGACCGGCGCCCCGACCGCCGCGGTCAATGCCCGCCAGAGCGGCGGCTGCCAGCGCCAGGTCGGTGTCGAGGTCGCCGCCCAGCCCGTCGCTGTCGCGGCCGGCGGACCAGTCGACCAGCAGCTGCGGCCGCTGGGCGGCGTAGGACGCGAACAGGCCGGCGAGCCGGCGCGCGACGGCGTAGCGACGGCCGCGCCGGAACTCCGCCTCGTCGCCGGTGTCTCGATGGCCGAGGTGGAGCGCCAGGGTGGCCGCCCACGGCTCGTCGAGGGACTCGTCGAGCACCGACAGCAGCGGCCAGGCGAGCGCGTCGGGCGCCCACGGGTCCTCGTCGCGGGTGCCGGTCAGCTCGGCGATCAGCGACCGCGGGAACCGGAACTCGACGCCCGCGCAGACACCGTCACCCCGGGCCGCACCGGACGTGCCGAGCCGGTGGGAGAGCCGCTGGGACAGCCACCGCTCCACCCCGCGCGCGGGCACGAGCACGAGCTCGGTCGCGAACGGGTCGTCCAGCGGCGTCGACAGCAGCTCGCCGAGGGCGTCGGCGAGCAGGTCGGTCCGCGGGGCGCGGTGGAGGTGGAGCACCACAGCGCGACCCTATGCGCGGGCGCTGACAGCGCGGCGGTCAGCGCACGGCGAGGTGTGGCAGCACGACCCGCTCCCAGGCCGGCTCCATGCCGGCTCGGAAGAAGCCGTGGTGGCCGATCCGCTCGACGCCGAGGTCAGCCGGCGAGAGTCGGTGCGCCTCGACCGGCGCGGCGGCGTACAGCTCCTCGAGCGCGCGGTGGCTCGCGGCGCCGAGCAGCTCGTCGTCGGTGAACGACAGGGAGGTGATCGGCAGCTCGAGCTCGGCGACGCGCTTGTCGAGGTCGGCGACGTCGGCGAAGTAGCCGCGGCGCAGGCACCAGCGTGCCCACTGGCGCATCACGTTGGGCGGTACGTCGCCGAGCAGGCCGAGCCGGCGGCCCGGGTAGTAGCCGCTCGCCCGGATCGCCAGGGGCACGACGACACGGAAGAAGAACGGCGCCCGGTAGCGGACCGCGGGTGGGCTGTCGCGCCAGTAGCCCGAGCCCGAGGCGACCAGCAGGGCGCGGTCGACCAGGTCGTGGCGAACGAACGGCAGGGCCTGGCCCCCGAGGCTGTGGCCGAGCCAGGTGACGGGCACGTCCGGGGCATCCTCGACGAGGTGCTCGAGCGCGCTCGCCGCGTCGCCGTACCAACGGACCAGGTCACCGGTCTCGGCCTTCATCGCGGCCCGGCTGCCCGTGCCGCGGTAGTCGAAGGTGAGCGTGGCGAAGCCCTGGGCGGCCAGCCACCAGGCGAAGGCGGAGTAGAAGCGAGCCGGGGTGGCCATGGCCGGGGCGATCAGCACCGCACCGCGGGGCCGCTCTTCGGGGAGGTACCAGGTCGCGGGCAGCTCGCGCCCGTCGTCCGCGGAGACGACGACCGGGCGGCTGCTATGACGGGTGTCATAGATGGTCATGAGGTGAGGCTAGGACAGTTGTCATAGACCGGGCAATACACTTTCCGTGTGAACGCCGCCACTCGCACCGACACCCGCGCCCGCATGGTCGTCGGGGCGGCCAAGGTCATCTCCACCGACGGGGTCGATGCGATGAGCCTGCGCGACCTCGCCGAGAAGGCGGGCGTGCCGTTCGGGTCGACGTACCACCACTTCCCCGGGGGCAAGGCGCAGCTCGTCGACGAGGCGGTGCGGTACGTCGGCGCACAGGTCACCAAGCTGATCGACGAGGCACGCACCGAGGGCACGTCGCACGTGCTGCAGGTGTTCGCGGACCGGTGGCGGCGGGTGCTGGAGGCCAGCAACTACTCGGCCGGCTGCGCGGTCGCCGCGGCGGCGGTCGCGAACGATCCTCGGCACCAGGCCGTGGCACGGGAGGTGTTCGCGGACTGGCACCGGGCGCTGACGTCGGCGCTTCGTGACTCCGGCGTACCTCCGAAGCGCGCGGGACGGCTCGCGCGGACCATCGTGGCCGCGACCGAGGGCGGGGTGGCGCTGGCCCGCGCGTCCGGCTCGGCCGAGCCGCTGGACGAGGTGGTCGACGAGCTGGCGGCGCTCGTGCGGAGCGCGCGCACGAAGAAGGCCTAGCGCCCCCAGAAGCCCTCGCGGTCGTCGTCGGCGTCAGCTGCCGCCTCGATCTCCGCGATCGCCTCGGGGTTGCCGTGGAACTTGCGGTAGCTCCACACCAGCAGCACGACGGCGATCAGCGCGGAGAGGAACTGCGAGATGCTCGTGGCCTTGCCGCCCGGCAGCCACCAGCGGTCCGCCATCGGCCACCACCCGGGCACGTCCGGCCCGACGAACCACAGCACGCCGGCCGCGGCGATGATCGCGATCATCGTGGACGTCGCGATGATCCGCGGCCAGGTCTCGACCGAGTTGGCGGCGCCCTTGAGCGCCTCGCGCTTGATCGGCTCGACCCGGCGCTCGGCCCATTCGTACTGCTGGGACAGCAGGACCAGGCCGCCGGCGATCATCAGGAGCCCGGGTCCGGGCAGGATCAGCGCGGCGATGCCGGCGACCACGAGCGCCCAGCCGACGATCTCCAGCCCGATCCGCTTGGCCGCCGCCTTCATGTCGCGAGCATGTCAGAGCCGAGCAAGCGCACCGTGACGATCACCCGAACTGCTGGAGGTAGGCGCGGCCCTCGTCGCTCAGGTTGCCGTGCGCCTCGGCGATCTTTGCCCACTTCACCGACATCCGTGCGAACCGCATCGGGTTGTAGACGTCCTCCTCGCGGGAGAAGAGCCCGTCGCCGGCGTAGGTCATGATCGTGATGTTCGGCTCCTCGAGGTGGGTCCCGTCGCCGGGGTCCGGCATCAGGTTGCGCACCTCGCAGACCAGCCGCGAGGTCGCGGCGTCGACGACCTGCCAGGCCAGCGGGAAGCCGGTCATGACGCCGCCCGGGAACGTCGTCATCGTCCGCACCGACCACGCCCTGATCTCGTCTCGACCGCGGAAGGTGCCGAACGCGTGCTCGACGTACTCCGCGTCCTCGGTGAAGTTGTCGGCGAACCCGTCCCAGTTGCCGGCCTCGACGTAGCCCTGCACCCGCACGTGCAGCGCGGCGTACGCCTCGGCGATCTCCTCGGCGCTGAACCGGCCCTCGCTCATGCGTGCCATCCAAGCAGGCGAACGAGAACACGTTCTAGTCAGACACGGCCTAGTGAGCCACGGCGGCGCGGACGACCAGTGCGAGCACCGGCCTGGCGTCGATCCGGGCGTGCCGGCCGATGTCGTGGAGGAAGAGGCCCTCGAAGCAGCTCGCCAGCGCGTCGGTCGCGAGCTGCGGATCGGGGGCGCCGAGCCTGGCCAGGGCCGGCAGGAGCGTGGCCTCCATCCTCGCGCGCCCCCGTGCCAGGAGGGAGCGCAGTGCCGGGTCGTGCGCGGCCTCCATGAAGAGGACCATCCGGGCCGTGGTCATGGTGCGGTTCGGGCCCATCATGAAGCCGTAGAGCCCTACCAGGGCCTCAACCAGCTCGTCCACCGTCTCCGGTGCCGCGGCGATGCCGACCTCGGGCAGCTCCTGGTCGACCATCCAGCCGACCACACCCTCGAGCAGCGCGGCACGGGTGCGGAAGTGGTTGGACGTCGACCCCTTGGGCAACCCGGCGCGCTCGTCGACGCGGCCGTGGGTCAGCGAACGGAGTCCCTCGGTGCCGAGGAGCTCCACGGCGGCGGCCAGCGCCTGTTCCCGGTTGGAGGGCACACCTCACTATAGAAGTAGTGCATTGCCACTACAGACGTAGTAGCGTGCCCGGATGGTCGCCGTCCTCGCCCTGGTCGCATGGACCTGCAGCGTCGCGGCCGGGCTCGTCCTGCTGTGGCGCTGGCGGCGCCGGCCCCGCACGGCGTGGTTCCACCTGGCGACCGCCGCACTCGGCCTGGTCGGCTGGGCGGCGTACGTCGCGGCCGACCACCCGCAATGGCTCGGCTGGTCGGTCTTTGCATGGCTGCTCGTCGTCAACGGACTCGGCGACCTCCTCATGGTCGGCGGACGGCTGGCGGGCAGGCGGAGCTACCTCGCCGCAGCGCGCGACGTGCTCAGTGGGCGGCGCCCGCTGGCCACGGCGCACGCGCTGCTCGCGCCGACGACGCTCGTGCTGGTGTTCGTGGCCGCGCTGGGCGTCTGACCGATCAGCCGGTACGCCGCGAGACGAGCAGCGCGCCCACCGCCAGCGCGGTGGTCAGGGACAGTGCGGCGACGAACGCCGAGAGGTCTGCCGCCGTGCCGACGCCGGTGAACACCAGGCCTGCCAGCGAGATCGCCGTCGCGCCGCCCACGGCGTCGGAGATCGACATCGCGGCGGAGTTGCCACCCTGCTCGCGCTCCGTCGAGGCAGCGAGCACGTACGACGAGATGCGCGGGAACATCAGGCCCATCCCGGCCCCGGCGACCACCCAGGCGGCACCCAGGAGGACCGGCGTCAGCTGGAGCACGGTCGCGACGAGCTCGCCTGCCACTCCTGCGAGCAGCAGCGCCGGCCCCAACCCGGAGCGCGGTGAGGTGGTCGAGCCGGGCACCGAGCCGGGCCTGCACGGCGGACGACGCCGACCACCCCAGCGCCCCGACGGTCAGGGTCGCCCCCGAGAGCCATGGCGAGACGCCGTACTGCTCCTGGAGCAGGTAGGGCAGGTAGATCTCGGTCGCGAAGAACGTCGCCGCGATCGCGCCCCGGAGCGCGATCACCGCCGGCAGCCCGCGGCGTACGACGAGCGTGCCGGGCGGCAGCAGCGGGCGGACGGCGACCAGCACGACGACCAGCGCCGCTACGGCGACCGCCATACCGATCAGGGCGGAGGCCCGGCCGGCCAGGTCGAGCGCGACGACGGCGAGCGCCACCACGGTCGCCAGCGCGAGTCGGCCGGCGGTGGCGACCGTCGAGGGCTCGGGGTTGTCGAGCAGCGTGCGCAGCGCGGGCAACAGCAACGCGGTGGCCGCGAACGCCAGCGCCACGACGCCGAGGAAGACCCAGCGCCACCCGAACGCCTCCAGGACCGCGCCGGCAATGCTCGGCCCCACCATCGACGGGATCACCCACGCGGCCGCGAAGGCGCCGAAGATCCGCGGGTGGTCGATGGGCGCGTAGATCCGCGCGACCACGACGTAGAGCGCGACGGTCATCGCTCCGCCGCCCAGCCCCTGCAAGAACCGCGCGGCCACGAACAGCTCGATCCCCGGCGCCAGGCCGGCGAGCAGCAGCCCGCCCGCGAACACCGCCACCGAGGCCAGCAGCGGCAGCCGCGGCCCGGTCCGGTCCGACCAGAGCCCGCCGGCGACCATGCCGACCACGCTCGCGGCCAGGGTCGCGGAGAACGCCGCCGAGAACCACGCCCGCCCGTCGAGGTCCGCGCTGACCGAGGGCATGATCGTGGTGACCGCGAGCGCCTCGAAGGCAGCCAGGAAGACCAGGCTGACCATGCCGATGGTCGCCCAGCGGTACGTCGGGGCGAGCAGGGGCGTGGTCACCGGAGCAGTCTGGGTGAAGGACTCGGCGGCGTCCTCCGGGCGGTCGGTCAGGGTCACGGGTCGAGGTTAGAAGTTGAAGTGCGGTTGACCTCAAGTCGCTTCGTCGCTCGTGTCCGTCACGTCGCGGGACAGGTCGCGGGACAACTGGGGCCGTTGCGGGCCAGGGCGGGACCTCACTTCCCTTGTGGGCGCTCCCGAGCCTCATCAGGCTCATGGGAGTAGCCGAACCACTACCCAGGAGGACCTCATGAAGCAGTCAATGGGCGTCGTGGGCGTCCTGCTCGTCGGCGTGTTGGCCACGTCCTGTGGCGACGACGACAACTCGGCGGGCGATGCCGAGGCGACCACCACCGCCCCGAGCTCAGCCGCCACGCCGGCCTCGAGCGCCAGCCCGGAGTCGACCCCGCCTGACACCTCCCCCGGGACCCTGCTGATGTCGAGCTTCGACGAGAGCACCCACAGCTTCCTCGAAACCTTCACGATCCGACCGGACGGCAGCGACCGGCACGACATACCGATGCCAGGTCCTGAGGGCGGAGGGAACTGGTCGCACTCCGGCGGCGAGATCGCGGTCATGACCGAGCGGAACGACAGACGCATCGGCACTGCGATCATCAGCCCGGACGGGGCGGTCCAGCGAGTGCTGGACATCGACGACCCGACCCTCAACCTGGTGTGCACGGTCTGGTCGCCCGACGACGAGCGCCTGGCCTGCGAGGGGTGGGACGACAACGACGAGACACGTACTGGGATCTACACCGTCCGCAGCAGCGACGGCCGCAAGCTCGCGCGACTCACCCACCCGGACGCGGGACAGGTGGATTTCCCGGGAGACTTCTCCCCCGACGGTTCCCGGCTCCTCTTCAAGCGGACCCACGAGGAGGACCCCGGGCCGCTCCTGGAGGTCAGCTCGAACGGAGGCGAGCCGACACCTGTGGGCGACAGCCTCGTCGAGGACCCGGGCCGCTACTCCCCCGACGGTGACACGATCCTGACCTCGAGCGGCGGCAGCCTCCTGTTGCTGGACCTTGACGGTCAGGTGCAGGCGGATATCGCTGAAGACGGCGCCTTCCTCTTCGGCGCTGTGTGGTCGCCGGATGGGTCGCGCATCGCGTTTTCGAGGGCGGTCGGGGGTCCGTTCTCCGACGTCTACACGTCGCTGCCCGACGGCACCGACCGTCGCCAGGTGACCGCGACGACCGAGAACGAGATCAGCGTCGAGTGGGGCGCCGCCTGAGCAGGTCACTCTCGGGCTGAGGTTCGGTGCTGAGAGGGTGGCGGCGTGGAGTTCGACGACGCCGTCGCCCTGCACCGGCGCGAGCTGCTGGCGCACTGCTACCGGATGCTCGGCTCGCCGCACGACGCCGAAGACGCACTCCAGGAGGCTTTGGTCGGCGCCTGGAAGGGCTGGGAGGGCTTCGAGGGGCGCAGCTCGGTGCGCACCTGGCTGTTCCGGATCGCCACCAACGCCTGCCTCAGGCAGGCGCAGCGCCGGCCGGCCCGGGTCCTGAGCACCGACCTCGGTCCCGGCTTCACGCAGACCGCCGAGCTCGGCCAGCCGGACACCGAGCACCTGTTCCTCGAGCCGTGGGCCGACGAGCCCGACGGCGCGGGCGACCCGGAGGCGGCGTACGCCCGGCGCGAGCAGGTCGAGCTGGCGTACGTCGCCGCGCTCCAGCACCTGCCCGCCACCCAGCGGGCCGTGCTGCTGCTGCGCGAGGTGCTGCAGTTCTCGGCCGTGGAGGTGGCCGAGCTGGTCGACACGTCGGTGCCGAGCGTGAACAGCGCACTGCAGCGCGCCCGGGCCTCGATGGAGGAGCGCACCCACGGACGGTCGCAGCAGGCCGAGCTCGCGGCTCTCGGCGAGGACGGCGTGCGTCGGCTGGTCGAGGAGTTCCTGGCCGCTTGGGAGGCCGCGGACGTCGATCGCCTAGCAAGCATGCTCGCCGAGGACGCGCGGTTCACGATGCCGCCGTTGCCGGCGTGGTTCGACGGTCGCGAGATGGTGCTCCGCTTCCTCACAGAGCGGCTCTTCGAGACCGCCGTGGCGGCTCGAGCCTCGGACCATCAATGGTCAACCTGGCTTCTTCTGTCTGCAGCTGGTGGACGGCGACTGGCGGCCCGGCGCGGTCAACGTGCTGGCGCTGCGCGACGGGATGATCACCCGGATCGCGGGCTTCGTCGATCCGGACGTCGTGAAGGACTTTGCCGCGGACCGATGAGTTCGTGACCCCTCGTGTCCTCTGCACCTGTGAAGGGATCAAACCCACAGACCGAGGAGACAGAGATGAGCAAGGTCATCGTCACCAACAGCATGAGCGTGGACGGTTACACCGAGGGCCCCGGCGGCAACGTGATGGCGATGCCGATGGACCACGCGTTCGACGAGTACAACGCTGAGCGGATGCGGTCCGCGGGCTCGCTGCTGCTCGGCGGTACGACGTACCGCGGCTTCGTCGGCTTCTGGCCCACCGCCCTCGAGAACCCCGAGCTGACCCCGGGCAGCACCGAGATCGCGCAGAGGTACGCCGACGGCATCCCGATCACGGTGGTCTCGGACACCCTGACCGAGGACGAGACCGGCTCGTGGCGCGACCAGACGACGATCGTGCGTCGCGCCGATGCACACGAGGCGGTCGCCCGGCTTCGCGAGCAGGACGGCGGCGACGCGCTGATGTACGGCAGCCGCACGCTCTGGGGCGACCTGCTCGCCCACGGACTGGTCGACGAGCTGCACCTGATGGTCGGCCCGTCCCTGGTGGCCGGCGACCACCACGCGTTTGCCGGCGTCCCGCCGACCGGGCTGCGACTGCTCGACGTCCGCCGTTGGGACGGGTCGGACAACGTGCTGCTCAGCTATGCGGTCGCCTGATCAGGCGACTTCAGGCGAACGCGGTCCGGTGCCTGGCCAGCCAGTCCGGCAGCGAGCCTGCGGGCCGGCCGAGCAACCGCGCGACGGTGTCCTGGACCTCGGACTCGAGGTCGGAGTGCTGCCGGAAGATGTCGACGCCGGCGGCACCGGCCTCGGCGTCCGGCTGCTCCTCGAAGGCCAGCTCCCGGCCCAGGGCCTCACCAAGCAGCTGGACCTGCTCGGGCGGAGTCAGCGCGTCCGGCCCACTGAGCCGGTGCACCGCGCCGACGTGACCTGGCTCGGTGAGTACGGCCACGGCGACGGCGGCAATGTCGGCGGGGTCGATCATCGCCACCGGGACGTCGGCGAACGGCGCCCGCACCAGGTCACCCTCGGCGAGCTGGCCGCGCCACCGCAGCAGGTTGGACTGGAACGAGCACGGCCGCAGGAACGTGTGCGGCAACCCCGACTCGAGCACGGCTCGCTCGGAGTCCAGGTGCATCCGGGCCAGCGGGTTGTCACCCACACCGAGTCCCGCCGAGCTGGCGGACAGCAGGACGACGTGGGCCTCGCCCAGGGAGGCGAGCAGACCCGGCTCGGCGGCGTACCCGCTCATCACGAACGCCCGGTCGACTCCCGTGCTCGCCGAGTCGAGCGATCCGGCCTCCATCGGGTCCGCCACGACCCCGGTGACCCCTGCCGGCCAGTTCTGCTCCCGCCGGCTCACGGCCAGCACTGCCTCACCGCGTTCAAGAAGGCCGCGCACCACGGCCCCACCGACATTTCCGGTCGCCCCCATCACCAGCACGGTCACGCCTCGAGGCTACGTGCGGCCTGCTGACGTCACGCCACGTCTCGCCGACCGCGGTGGTTGAGGTGCGAGGCCGCCCGCGGCCGAGCCTCGAAACCTCCGCAGGGTAGGCACCCGCTCGCCCACCGCTGATCGAGCCTGTCGAGATCCCCGCAAGAATCTCTCGAAATTGTTTCGGGATCCCTTGTGGAATGGGGCCTTTCGGGCCCTGGACTGAGTTCCTAAGGAGGGTCAAGCCACCTGGGGACTCGGTATCGTGGTTTTGACGGGCCGGGATGTTGGGGCGCTTTGCGACCTCTGTGACTCCTGGCCCGTCGCCTTCTTGTTTCGTGTTCGGCGGCGCCCGGCCGCTGCGACGCGCTTCTTGTGGTCGACCTTGTAGCGGTCTTTGACGATCTGCTTGCCCTCGTCGGCGGTGACGGCTCGCCCGTCGACGTCGCGGATGACGTAGGGCTGGCCGGTGCGCCAGCTCGTCGCGATCCGGGTGAGCAGGTTGGTGGCGATGTGGCAGATCGCGGAGTCGTGGTGCCGGTCACCGGCCATCAGTCGGGCGTACTTCGCGCCGAGCTGGGGGTCGATGCGTCGGGCCTGGTCGGCTGCCATGAACAGGGCTTCGCGCAGTAGTGGGTCGCCAGCTTTGGTCAACCCGAGTTTGGGGTCGCTGGTCCCGGACTGGCTGACTTTGGGCACCAGCCCGGAGTAGGCGCGGATCGCGGCCAGGCTGGTGAACCGGTGGGGATCGCCGATGCGGCCGGCGATGATCGCGCTGGTCACCGGTCCCACACCGGGTGCTGAGGCGATGATCGCCTCTGGATCGGCCTGCTCGTAGAGGTTGGCGATGCGTTCGTCGAGGTCTTCGATCTGCTCGGTCAGGAACCGGGCCTGGTCGGCTTCGGCGGCGATGTCGGCGGCGAGCTCGGCGAAGTCCATCCCCTGGGAGCCATCGGCCTGGGCCCACAGGGCCAACGTTTCCCGAGCGGCCGCCAGCAGTGCTTGGGCGTGGTCCTCGCGCCAGAACCCGCGGGAGTGGCGGACCAGGAACCGGGTCAACCGGGCGTGGCCGAGCCTGATCAGAGCGTTCGGGTCGGCGTAGCGGACCAACAGCTCGGTCGCTGCCTTGCCGTAGTTCGAGCCCAGCACGTCGTACCAGGCCGGGCCGAGGAGTTCGATGAGCGCGTCGAGCCGGGAGTAGACCGCGGTCCGTCTCTTGACCATGGTGGAGCGCTGTTTGACCAGCCGGCGCAGCGGGTCGGCCGAGGCGTCACCAGTGAACTCGCGCAGCCCCTCGGGGTGCAGCAGCGGCAACCGGGCGAGGATCTCGGAGTCCAGCCGGTCGTTCTTGGTGTGCTTGGAGTAGTAGTCACGCAGGTCCGCGGACTGGGTGGTCGGCACCATGACCACCTTCGCCCCCCTGGCCCGGAACCAGTGCGCCAGCACGATCCAGGCGTTGCGGGTCGGCTCGAGGACCACGGTCAACTCAGCCGGGTCGTCAAGGTCCAGATCGGCCCACAGCCGATCCAGGTCCTGAGGCCGGGTGAAGAACTTGCGGCCCTTCCACACCGGCCTTCCGCCCACGGCCAGCGTCGCCTGGTGCGCGGCCCGGCAGGCCACGTCGATGCCCAGACAGATCGACGTCGTCGAGATCTTCACACGCGCTCAGTTCCTGTCACTCGAAGGGTTGAGGAAGTGACTGACCGGCGCGGCCACGGCCCAGACATTCTGCAAGCAGAAGTCCACACATCGCCGAAAACGAAGGTGGCTCCAAGTTCCCGAACAAGGACACCGCATCGACCAGACACCAGGTCCGCGGGCGACCACTCACTGCTCAGGGATCACCACGTGTCCCGGTCGGTGGCATCGACCGCCCGCGGACCCATGACCCACGCTAAATGTCGGTGGTCACGCCTAGCGTTTCCTTCATGAACGACGACCTGTCCGACCTCGACGCGAGTGGCCTGTTGGCCGTCGCGTCCGGGGCGGTGCGGGCTCGTCGACTGGCCGAGGTGCGTGACCTTCAGGTACTCGCTCAGTGGGCCGCGGTCCACTCCGATGACCCGACGCACCCTTACGACGCGCTGGTCCAGCTCGGTGGTGAGGGGACGCCGCGGGTGCGGGACTTCAGCCTGGGTGAGATCGCGCTGGCGCGTGGCACCGGGGTCACGGCGACCACCCACGCGACCGCCGACACCCTGGACCTGATCCACCGGCTCCCGCGGACCTGGGCGGTCTGCGAGTCCGGCGAGGTGGACCTCTACGTCGCCCGCCGGGTCGCGAAGCTGTCGCGGCATCTGCCGGCCGACCGGGTCGGGGTGGTGGACCGGGCGGTGGCGGCGATCATCGGCCGCGAGTCCGGGGCCGGGTGCTGGCGGTGGCCGAGGCCAAGATCATCGAGGCCGACCCCGCCCTGCACGACGAGCGGGTCGAGGCCGAACGCCGCCGGCGCTACGTGTCCTCGGGGCGCACCGACGAATACGGGCTGCGCACCGTGATCGCCCGGGTCGAGGCCGGTGACGCGGTCTGGGTCGAGGCCACCGTCACCCGGGTCGCGGAGATCATCACCCCCCGCCACCCCGACGCCAGCGCCGACGAGGTCCGCGCGATCGCGTTCGGGTGGCTGGCCCGCCCCGCCGAGCTGCTCCGGCTGCTGTTCGAGCACCGCGACCCCCAAGAACACCTCGACCTCGAGCCCAGCAGGGCGACCGCGTTCCCCGCCGACCTGCTCGACGCGCTCCGCGAGGTCGACCTCTCGCCACTGGCACCCAAGGCGGTGCTGTACGTGCACCTCCACGAGGCCGCCGTCCAGGGCGCCGGTGGCATCGCTCGCGTGGAGGGCCTGGGCCCGGTGACGCTGACCGGGCTGCAGTCGCTGCTGGCTCGCACCTCACCTGACGGTGAAGCCGGTGCTGGACCTGTCCGACCGGGTCCGCGACCACGGCCTATGAGCACCCGGAGTCGCTCAAAGAACGAGTCCACCTGGTCACCGGCGGCGACTACTGGCCCTATGCGACGTCGACTGCGAGGAACGTCGACTACGACCACCCGATCGCCCCACGATGCCAACGGACCACCGGGTCAGACCGGGACCCACAACTCCGGCCCCCTGGGCCGGCGCCAGCCTTCGAGGCTCGCTGCGCTCGCACCTCAGTCCCAGCACCGCTGGAAGACCCACGCCGGCTACCGCGCCCGACAATGCGGACAGGGCCGCTACGTCTGGCTGACCCCCCACGGGCTCGCCTTCATCGTCGACCACCGAGGCACCCGACGGATCAGCCGCAAGCACGCCCGGATGATCCTCGACGCCCCACCCGGCGTCGACATCTACCCGGCCTGACGGCGACAACCCCTGCCACCATGTGACCCGTGGGGACGACTGCGCTGGTGCTGTTCGTCGTCGCGCTGGCGCTGGAGACGGGCCTGCTGCTCACCGTCGGCTCGCTCTGGCTCGTCGGCCGCCGCTCTCAGCGCCGGCTGCGGGCGGAGCTGGAGGACGCCCGTTCCACCGGCGCGGCACGACGTACGCCGCGTCGCTTGGTCCCCACGCCGGACGAGGCGGTCAAGGCGGTCTGGGAGACCGTCGACCGAGTCCGCGAGAAGGGCCTGGGCGGTGCGATCCGCAGCTCCATCGACGACCTTGCCGGATGGGCGCAGGTGGAGCGACCGGCGCTGGTGCGCCTGGCCGGGGCGGACGGCGGGGTGGCGATCTTCTTCTCCGACATCGAGGGTTCGACCGAGCTCAACGAACGACTGGGCGACAAGGACTGGGTGCGGGTGCTGGCCCGCCACGACGCGGTGGTGCGCTCGGCCATCGAGCGGCACGAGGGGCAAGTGGTCAAGACACAGGGTGACGGGTTCATGGCGGCGTTCGGCTCGCCCGAGGAGGCGGTCCGCAGTGCCGTCACGATCCAGAAGGCCTTCGACCGCGGCCGCCGCAAGGACCCGGCCGCAGTGCTGGTGCGGATCGGCATCCACTACGGCGACGTGGTGCACCGTGACAACGACATCTTCGGACGCAACGTGGCCCATGCGGCACGGGTCGCGGCACTGGCCGAGGGCGGCGAGATCCTGGTCAGCGAGTCCGTCGCCGAGACGCTGGTCGACGACGACGACATCACACTGGCCGAGCCGCGCGAGGTGCAGCTCAAGGGGCTGGCCGGCGAGCACCTCGTCTCGGCGGTGGAGTGGGTCAGCTAGTCCCGTGTGCGACGCTTCCGAAGTGAGCGAACCGGCCGTCCCCCGCCGCGGGCGCCCGGGGCATGACCAGGCCGCTGTGTTGCGCGCGGCAATCGACCTCTTCAACCGCAAGGGGTACGACGCCACGAGCATCGGCGACGTCGCCGAGGAGCTGGGCGTCACCAAGTCTGCGGTCTACCACCACGTGCCCAGCAAGGAGCACCTGCTCTCCGAGGCGCTCGACGAAGCGCTCGGCGAGCTCGAGGCCGCGGTGTCCACGGCCGCGACGGCCGACGGGTCGGCGTACGAACGGCTGCGCGGCGTGGTCCGCCGCAGCGTCGAGGTGCTGGTGGACCACCAGCCCGCGGTGACGCTGCTGCTACGGGTGCACGGCAACAGCGAGATCGAGAAGGCCGCGCTGAGGCGACGCCGCCGGATCGACACCCGGCTCGCGGGCCTGGTCGGCCGGGCCGCCCAGGAGGGTGCGCTGCGCGCAGACCTCGATCCCGACCTGGTCAGCCGGCTTCTGTTCGGCATGGTGAACTCGCTGGTCGAGTGGTACCGCCCCTCCGGGCCCGTCGACGTCGAGCAGCTCGCCGATGCCGTGACCGCGATCGCGTTCGAGGGTCTGGACCGATGAAACGGGGCGCAGGACGCGTTGGTGATGCAGCGACGCGAGGTTCGCCCAGATAGTGGGCTAGGTCCACGCCACAGTGGGCGCCCGGGTTTCGGCCGATGAGGCGACGGACTCCGGTCGCATCGCCCACAAGTACCCTTCGGCCATGCCCGATGCGAGCCGCCAACGGCCGCCGACGATGACCGACGTCGCCGCCCGCGCCGGGGTGTCCCATCAGACGGTCTCGCGGGTGATCAACAAGGTGCCGGGGGTGCGACCGGAGACGGCGGACCGGGTGCTGACCGCGATCGCCGACCTGGGATATCGACCCAACCAGTTCGCCCGTCTGCTCGCCTCGTCGCGCTCCCGAATGATCGGCGTCGCCACGTGGGGGGCCGGGCTGTACGGACCGCAGCAGGTGCTGCTCGCGCTCGACGCCGCGGCGCGCAGCGCCGGCTACCGGATCACGGTCAGCACGTTGCACGAGCTGACCGAGCAGGACACGCACCAGGCGGTCGAGGAGCTCATGCAGCTCGGCGTCGAAGCGGTGGTGCTGATCATCCCGCACGAGACGGTGCTGAAGTTCGCGACCGAGGTGGAGCTCGGCGTTCCGACGCTCGTCCTGGAGGGCGACCTGTCGCAGACTCCGCTCACGGCCGGGGTCGACAACGTCCAGGGAGGCCAGCTCGCGACCAGGCACCTGCTCGAGCTGGGCCACGCCACGGTCGTCCACGTCGCGGGCCCTCCCGGGTGGGCGGAGACGCGGGCGCGGGTCGACGGCTGGCGGATGGAGCTGGAGGCGTGGGACCGCCCGGTGCCGCCGCTGCGGTGGGGCGGCGACTGGACAGCCCGCAGTGGCTACCAGGCAGGGGTGTCCTTGGCTCGGGATCCCGACGCCACCGCCATCTTCGCCGCCAACGACCAGATGGCCGTGGGCGTCATGGCGGCGCTGCGCGACGCCGGTTGCCGAGTGCCTGAGGACGTGTCCGTCGTGGGTTTCGACGACCTGCCGGAGGCGGCGTACGTCGCACCACCACTTACCACCGTGCGCCAGGACTTCGCGGAGCTGGGGACGCGGGCCATGGGTCTCCTCGAGAGGGTCCTCTCGGGTGAGGACCAGCCGTCGGCCGAGCTGGTGCCGACCTCCCTGGTCGTCCGCGCGTCGACGGCACCGCCCCGTCCTCGGGTCTGAACAAGGCACCTCTTGACAATCATGTGAGCGTTCACAATTATGTGAGCGTTCACATATGACTCTCGTCACAGGAGGACAGGCGTGGTCGCAAGGAATGGCCGCTTCGTGGTCGGCGTCGACTTCGGCACCCTGTCCGGACGCGTGGTCGTGGTGCGGGTCGAGGACGGCGCAGAGCTCGCCACGGCGACCCACGAGTACCAGCACGGGGTGCTCGACCAGGCCCTTCCTGACGGGACTCCGCTCGGACCCGACTGGGCCCTCCAGGTGCCGTCGGACTACATCGACGTGCTGCGGCACGCGGTGCCGGCCGCTCTCGAGGCTGCCTGGGTCGACCCGGCACAGGTGATCGGGATCGCCACCGACTTCACCGCCTGCACGATGGTCCCGACCAAGGCTGATGGCACTCCCCTCAACGAGGTCGACGGGTTCGCGAGCGACCCGCACGCCTACGTCAAGCTCTGGAAGCACCACGCAGCCCAGCCCCAGGCCGACCGGATCAACTCCCTGGCGGCCAAGCGCGGAGAAGCCTGGCTCGGCCGCTACGGCGGGTTGATCTCCTCGGAGTGGGAGTTCGCCAAGGGGCTGCAGCTGCTCGAGGAGAGCCCCGCGACGTACGCCGCGATGGAGCAGTGGGTGGAGGCCGCGGACTGGATCGTCTGGCAGCTGTGCGGCTCCTACGTCCGCAACGCGTGCACGGCGGGCTACAAGGGCATCCACCAGGACGGCACCTACCCGACCCGCGACTTCCTCGCCGAGCTCAACCCCGAGTTCGCCGGCTTCGTGAGCGACAAGCTCAGCCCGGTCTCCGGCAAGCTCGGCGCCGTGGCCGGCCGGCTCACCGCCGAAGCGGCCTCCTGGACCGGCCTTCCCGAAGGCATCGTGGTCGCGGTCGGCAACGTCGACGCCCACGTCACCGCGCCCGCTGCCCAGGCCACCGAGCCCGGCCACATGGTCGCGATCATGGGCACCTCGACGTGCCACATCATGAACGGCGAGGTCCTGCGCGACGTGCCGGGCATGTGCGGCGTCGTGGACGGCGGCATCACGCCGGGCCTGTGGGGCTACGAAGCCGGGCAGTCCGGCGTCGGCGACATCTTCAACTGGTTCGTCACCAGCGGCGTCCCGTCCGCGTACGCCGAAGAGGCGGCCTCCCGGGACCTGTCGGTGCACGAGCTGCTCACCGAGCGGGCGAGCACCCAGGCCGTGGGGGCGCACGGGCTGGTCGCGCTCGACTGGCACAGCGGCAACCGGTCCGTGCTCGTCGACCACGAGCTCAGCGGCCTGGTGCTGGGCCTCACCCTGAGCACCCGTCCCGAGGACGTCTACCGCGCGCTCATCGAGGCCACGGCCTACGGCACTCGCACGATCGTGGAGGCGTTCGCGAAGTCGGGCGTGCCGGTGCGCGAGTTCATCGCCGCCGGCGGGCTGGTGCAGAACGCCCTGCTCATGCAGATCTACTCCGACGTCCTCGGCCTCCCGATCTCGACGATCAGGTCCGCCCAGGGCCCGGCCCTCGGCTCGGCGATCCATGCCGCGGTCGCGGCCGGGGCCTACCCCGACATCCACGCCGCCTCGGCCGCGATGGGGGCTGTCGACCGCGACGTCTACCGGCCGGACCCGGCCCGGGTCGCGGCGTACGACGAGCTGTACGCGGAGTACCTCCTGCTGCACGACCACTTCGGCCGCGGCGGCAACGAGGTCATGCGCCGGCTGAAGGCCGTACGGCGCCGGGTCCACGCGGGGGCCGACGCATGAGCGCCGTCGCCCCCGAGGTCCGCGCCGAGGTCGACCGGCTCCGCGCGGAGGTCGCGGCCTTGCACACGGAGCTGACCCGCTACCAGCTGGTCGTCTGGACCGCCGGCAACGTGTCCGGCCGCGTGCCCGGCGCAGACCTGTTCGTCATCAAGCCGTCCGGCGTGTCCTACGACGAGCTCGACGCCGACGCGATGGTGGTCTGCGACCTCGACGGCAACCTGGTCGAGGGCGAGCGCGAGCCCAGCTCCGACACCGCCGCCCACGCCTACGTCTACCGGCACCTGCCGGACGTCGGCGGGGTCGTGCACACCCACTCCACCTACGCCACGGCGTGGGCCGCGCGGGGCGAGGCGGTCCCGTGCGTGCTGACGATGGCGGCCGACGAGTTCGGCGGCGAGATCCCCGTCGGTCCCTTCGCCCTCATCGGGGACGACTCGATCGGGCGGGGCATCGTCGAGACGTTGCGCGGCAGCCGGTCACCCGCGGTGCTCATGCAGAACCACGGCCCGTTCACCGTTGGCAAGGACGCCCGGGCCGCCGTCAAGGCAGCGGTCATGGTCGAGGACGTCGCTCGCACGGTGCACATCGCACGCCAGCTCGGCGAGCCGCTGCCGATCGCCCAGGAGCACGTCGACGCCCTGCACGACCGCTACCAGAACGTCTACGGCCAGCCCGGGGGCGTCGCGTGACCGGACAGCCGCGCGAGCCCGAGGTCTGGTTCCTGACCGGGAGCCAGCACCTCTACGGGCCCGAGGTCATCGACCAGGTGACCGCGAACGCCGCCGACATCGTCGCCGCCCTCGGCGCCTCGGCCGCGGTCCCGGTCCGCGTGGTCGCGAAGCCGGTGCTGACCGAGGCCGACGCGATCCGCAGCGACCCTGCTCGAGGCCAACGTCACCGACGCGTGCGTGGGCGTGATCGCCTGGATGCACACCTTCAGCCCGGCGAAGATGTGGATCTCCGGTCTCGACGCGCTGCGCAAGCCCCTGCTCCACCTGCACACCCAGGCGAACCAGGCGCTGCCGTGGGCCGAGATCGACATGG
Source organism: uncultured Actinomycetota bacterium (assembly GCA_963798045.1). Lineage (GTDB taxonomy): Bacteria > Actinomycetota > Actinomycetes > Propionibacteriales > Nocardioidaceae > Nocardioides. The sequence continues at coordinate 14,993 of CAWCSB010000030.1, read as the reverse complement.
ACTTCATGAACCTCCACCAGGCCGCGCACGGCGACCGGGAGTTCGCGGCGGTCCAGACCCGGCTCGGCGTGGCCCGCAAGACCGTCACCGGCCACGTGGCGGACCCCGAGGTGGCCCGCCGGGTCGGGGTCTGGGCCCGCGCGGCCCTCGGCCGGGCGGCCATGAGCACGATGCGGCTGGCGCGGTTCGGCGACAACATGCGCAACGTCGCTGTCACCGATGGCGACAAGGTGGAGGCCGAGCGGCGCTTCGGCGTCTCGCGTCAACACCTGGGGGGTCAACGACCTGGTCGCCGTGGTCGACCAGGTCACCGACGCCGAGGTCGACAAGCTGTGCCAGGAGTACGCCGACCTCTACGCCGTCGTCCCCGAGCTCCTGCCGGACGGCGAGCGCCACGAGTCGCTGCGCTACGGCGCCCGCATCGAGGCCGGGCTGCGCACCTTCCTCGACGACGGCGGCTTCACGGCGTTCACCACGAACTTCGAGGACCTCGGAGGCCTGCGTCAGCTCCCCGGCCTGGCGGTCCAGCGGCTGATGGCCGACGGCTACGGCTTCGGCGGCGAGGGCGACTGGAAGACGTCGGTCATGCTGCGCACCCTCAAGGTGGTCGCCGACGGCCTGCCGGGCGGCACCTCCTTCATGGAGGACTACACGTACCACCTGGTGCCCGGCGAGGAGAAGATCCTGGGCGCGCACATGCTCGAGGTCTGCCCGAGCATCGCCGAGGGCCGACCCGCTCTGCAGATCCACCCGCTCGGTATCGGCGACCGCGAGGACCCGGTCCGCCTGGTGTTCGACGCGGCGCCCGGTCAGGCGGTGGTGCTCGGCATCGCCGACCTGGGCGAGCGGTTCCGACTCGTGGCCAACGACGTCGACGTGGTGCCGCCGGACGCACCACTGCCCAAGCTGCCCGTCGCCCGCGCGGTGTGGCGACCGGCTCCCGATCTCCGGACGTCCACCGAGGCCTGGCTCACGGCAGGCGGACCGCACCACACGGTGCTGTCCACTGCCCTGACCGCCGAGCACCTGGACGATCTGGCGGAGATGACCGGCACCGAGCTGGTGCTGATCGACGCCGACACCACCATCCGTGGGCTCCGACAGGAGCTGCGGTGGAACCAGGCGTATCACCGACTGGCGCAGGGGTTCTGATGGGACTCCTCGCCGGCACAGGGGGGCGGGACCTACCCGCCGCTCACGTAGTGGAATGGAGAGGGTGCATGCGCAAGCTACTCACCACATTCGTCGCAGGCAGCCTTGCGCTGACACTGGCCGCTTGCGGTGGCGATGACGACAGCGCAGGAGACAGCGGCGGCGACAAGGGCACGATCGGTGTCGCGATGCCGACGAAGTCGTCGGAGCGGTGGATCGCCGACGGCAACAACATCAAGAAGCAGCTCGAGGACGCGGGCTACGACGTCGACCTGCAGTACGCCGAGGACGACATCCCGACCCAGGTCAACCAGGTGGAGAACATGATCACCAAGGGCGTTGACACCCTCGTGATCGCGGCGATCGACGGCACCGCCCTGGGCGAGGTCCTCGAGACGGCCGAGAGCCAGGACATCGACATCATCTCCTACGACCGCCTGATCCGGGACTCGGAGGCAGTCGACTACTACACGACCTTCGACAACTTCAAGGTCGGCGTGCAGCAGGCGGAGTCCCTCGTCACCGGTCTCGGTGAGCGCGGCGAGGCGCCGTACAACGTCGAGCTGTTCGCCGGCTCGCCCGACGACAACAACGCCACGTTCTTCTGGGACGGCGCGATGTCGGTGCTGCAGCCGCTGATCGACTCTGGCGACATCGTGGTCCCCTCCGGTCAGACCGACTTCGACCAGGCCGCGATCCTGCGCTGGGACCCCGCCACCGCCCAGAAGCGGATGGAGGACATCCTCACCGGCACCTACGCCAGTGAGACCGTCGAGGGCGTGCTCTCGCCGTACGACGGCCTCTCGATCGGCATCATCGCCGCGCTCCAGGGCAACGGCTACGGCGGCGGCGGCAAGGCCCTGCCGGTCGTGACCGGCCAGGACGCCGAGGTGCAGTCGGTGAAGTCGATCCTCGCGGACGAGCAGTACTCCACGATCTTCAAGGACACCCGTGAGCTGGCCAAGGTGACCGTCGACATGATCAAGGCGCTCGCCGCGGGCGACGAGCCGGAGGTCAACGACACCGAGACCTACGACAACGGCGTGAAGGTCGTCCCGTCGTACCTGCTCGACCCGGTGCTGGTGACGAAGGCAGACGTCCAGTCCGCGCTGGTCGACACTGGCTACTACAGCGACGACGACCTGAAGTGAACTCCCGCGGGCGGGCCGGGCGACCCCCGGGCCCGCCCGCGGGTCACCACACGAGGAGGTGGCCCATGGCCCAGCCGATCCTGGAGATGCGCTCGATCACCAAGCGCTTCCCTGGCGTGCTGGCGCTGTCCGACGTCAACCTGACCGTGGCGCGTGGTGCGATCCACGCGATCTGCGGTGAGAACGGCGCGGGCAAGTCGACGCTGATGAAGGTCCTGAGCGGGGTCCACCCGCACGGGTCCTACGACGGCGACATCGTCTTCGAGGGTGAGCCGGTGTCCTTCAAGGACCTCCGGCAGAGCGAGGCCGCAGGCATCGTGATCATCCACCAGGAGCTGGCGCTGATCCCGGAGCTGTCGGTCGCCGAGAACATCTTCCTCGGCAACGAGACAGCGACCCGTGGCGTCATCAACTGGGACAAGGCCAACCACCGGGCCATCGAGCTGATGGCCCGCGTGGGGCTGAGGGAGAACCCACTGACCCAGGTCAAGGACCTCGGCATCGGCAAGCAGCAGCTGGTCGAGATCGCCAAGGCGCTGAGCAAAGAGGTGAAGCTGCTCATCCTGGACGAGCCGACCGCGGCCTTGAACGACGACGACTCCACCCACCTGCTCGACCTGCTCAAGGGTCTCCAGCACAAGGGCATCACCTCGATCATGATCAGCCACAAGCTGAACGAGATCGAACGGATAGCCGACGCGATCACCATCCTCCGCGACGGCCGCACGATCGAGACCCTTGACGTCCGGGCCGGCGGTGTGGACGAGGACCGGATCATCCGCGGCATGGTCGGACGCGACCTCGAGCACCGGTTCCCGGACCACACACCGCAGGTCGGCGAGGTGCTGCTCGAGGTCCGCGACTGGACGGTCATGCATCCGCAGGACCACCACCGAGCCGTGATCCAGGACGCCAACCTCACCGTGCGCCGCGGCGAGATCGTCGGCATCGCCGGCCTGATGGGCGCCGGCCGCACCGAGCTGGCCCGCAGCATCTTCGGCCGCTCCTACGGCAGCCGGCACACCGGCACCTTGCGGCTGGACGGGCGCGAGCTGCAGCTGCGCTCGGTCCATGAGGCGATCAGCGAAGGCATCGCCTACGTCAGCGAGGATCGCAAGGGCCTCGGGCTGAACCTGCTCGACGACGTCAAGACGTCGATCACCGCCGCCGCGCTGGGCCGGCTCCGCAAGGGACTGACGGTGGACGACCACGAGGAGATCGTGGTCGCCGAGCGCTACCGCCGCAGCTTCAACATCAAGGCGCCCAGCGTGACCGCCGGAGTGCGCAAGCTCTCCGGGGGCAACCAGCAGAAGGTCGTGTTGAGCAAGTGGCTCTACACCGAGCCGAAGCTGTTGATCCTCGACGAACCGACCCGCGGCATCGACGTGGGGGCCAAGTTCGAGATCTACGGGATCATCCAGGAGCTCGCCCGCGACCAGAAGGGCGTCCTGGTGATCTCCTCCGAGCTGCCGGAGCTGCTCGGTCTGTGCGACCGGATCTACACCCTCGCCGAGGGCGTGATCACCCACGAGTTCGAGGCGAAGGACGCCACCCAGGAGTCGCTCATGCGTTACATGACTGTGGATGCGAGATACCGATGAACAACCTGACCAACATCCTGCGCGGCAATATCCGCCAGTACGGCATGATCATCGCCCTGGCGGCGATCGTGGTCCTGTTCCAGATCACCACCGACGGAGTGCTGCTCAAGCCGCTGAACGTCTCCAACCTGGTCGTGCAGAACGCGCAGATCCTGATCCTGGCCATCGGCATGGTGATCGTGATCGTCGCTCGCCACATCGACCTGTCGGTGGGCTCGGTCGCCGCGTTCGTGGGCGCCGCCGGGGCGATCATGATGACCGACTACGACATCCCCTGGCCGCTCGCCGTGGTCGCCTGCCTGGCCCTGGGTGCGCTGGTCGGCGCCTGGCACGGTTTCTGGGTCGCCTACGTCGGCATCCCGGCGTTCATCGTCACCCTGGCCAGCATGCTGCTGTTCCGCGGCCTCACCCTGGTCCTTCTCGAAGGCAGGACCGTCGGTGGCCTGCCGGACGGCTTCAAGAAGCTCGGCAACGGCTTCCTGCCCGAGATCGGACCTGACACCGACCTGCACAACCTCACGCTGGTCCTGGGTGTGCTGGTGGTCGGGATCCTGGTCGTGCTGGACTTCCGCAAGCGCACGGCAGCGAAGCGCTACAACTTCGAGGTCCTGGCGTTCCCCCTGTTCGCGCTCAAGCAGGTCGTCCTGGGCGCAGTGATCATGGAGTTCGCCTACTTGCTGGCCGACGCCCGCGGCCTGCCGATCGTCGGCCTGATCCTGTTCGCGCTGATCGCGATCTACACCTTCATCATGGCCCGCACCGTCTTCGGTCGGCACGTCTACGCGATCGGCGGCAATGTCGACGCGGCCACGATGTCCGGTGTCAACACGAGGCGGGTCGACTTCCTCGTGATGACCAACATGGGGCTGCTGGCCGGTCTTGCGGGCCTGGTGACCACCGCCCGCCTGACGGCGGCGAACCCCAAGGCAGGAGTCAACTTCGAGCTCGACGCGATCGCGGCGGCGTTCATCGGTGGTGCTGCGGTGACGGGCGGCGTCGGCACGGTCGTCGGAGCGATCATCGGCGGTGTGGTCATGGGTGTGCTCAACAACGGCATGTCACTGATGAGCGTCTCCATCGACTGGCAGCAGGCGATCAAGGGGCTGGTCCTGCTCGCTGCGGTTGCCTTCGACGTGTGGAACAAGAAGCGCACCGCCGGGACCGGCGGAGCCGGAGCCGAGACGGAAACGACTCCGCCACCTCCAGACGAGCTGGTCGAAGAGCTCGACCGGCTCGACACCGATGCGCCACCGGGTCGCGAGACAACCACCGGCGTGCCCTGACCCGGCGGCTGAGGCGTCTGGCGTCAGCGTCCTTCGATCGACCGACTGCGGCCGCGGAACTCCGCGATCACGGTGTCGTCGCGGCGGACGGTGACGTCGTAGATGCCGGAGCGGCCGCGCAGGGCGCGCTCCTCGGCGGTGGCCACGAGGACGTCGCCGTCGTGGGCGGGCTCGAGGAAGCTGACGTCGAAGCCGGCCGCCACGGTGGGTGTGCCACGCGAGTTGCAGGCCAGGGCGAAGGCGCTGTCGGCGAGGGCTGCGACGAGGCCGCCGTGGGCCACGGCGTGCCCGTTGACCATGTCGGGCCGGACCGTCATCGCGACCACCGCCCGGCCGGGGCCGAGGTCGCGCAGCTCCATGCCCAGAGCGCGGCTGGCCGGGTCGTCGGCCCACATCTGCCGGGCGGTGTCCAGGGGATCGAGGGTCGGTCATGCGTCGTAGTCCACGGTGACGGCGTCGCCGAACGGATGGGACTGGCAGGTGAGCACGAAGCCCGCCTCGACCTCGGCCGGCTCGAGCGCGTAGTTGCGGCGCATGTCGACCTCGCCGGCGGTGACCTTGGCCCGGCAGGTGCCGCAGACGCCGCCCTTGCACGCGAACGGGAGGTCGGACGCGCATCGACTGGGCGCCGTCGAGGATGGTCTGCTCGCGCGGCAGCGATGCCGTCGTGGTGAGGCCGTCGAGTACGACGGTCACCTCGGTGGTCTCGCCGGTGACCTCGGCCTCGGCGCGGTGCAGCTCGGGCGGCGGCTCGTCGACGTAGAAGAGCTCGAAGTGCACGCGGTCGCGCGGCACGCCGAGCTCGGCCAGCACCTCCTGGGCGTCGAGCAGCATCTCGTGCGGGCCGCAGAGCCAGACGTGGTCGAAGCGCGCCGCCGGCACCACGTGGTCAGCAGCCGGCGCAGCCGGTCGGCGTCCAGCCGGCCCGAGAACAGCTCGACGTCGCGGGGCTCGCGGCTGAGCACGTGGACCAGCTGGAGCTGCGGGCCGTAGCGGTTCTTGAGGTCGGCGAGCTCCTCCGCGAACATCACCGAGCCGGTGGTGCGGTTGCCGTAGAGCAGGGTCACCTCGCCGTCGTTCGCCAGCACGCTGGAGGCGACCGACAGCATCGGCGTGATGCCGGACCCGGCGGCGATGCACAGGTGCCGCCCGCCCTCGAGCAGCGCCGGGTCGGGACAGAACCGGCCGCTCGGCGTCTGCACCTCGATCTCGTCGCCGGCGCGTACGTCGTGGACCAGCCAGCGCGAGAACAAGCCGTCCGGGATCTCCCGGACGCCGACCCGCGGGCGGCCGCCGGCCGGTGCGCTGATCGAGTACTGCCGGCGCTGCTCGACGCCATCGACCATCCGGCGCAGGGTCAGCGACTGGCCCGGCACGAACTCGAACTCGTCGGCCAGGTCGTCGGGCACCTCGAAGGTGACCGCGACCGCGTCGTCGGTGAGCTCCTCGACGTTCGCGACCGTGAGGCGTGTGGAACGTCGTACCACTGGCATCATCGCGCCGATTGCGTCCCAGCGCTCGGCTTGCGAGGTTTCGAGACGGTCGCTGCAGCGACCTCCTCAACCACCGGTGGTTGAGGAAGGCGCCTAGCGTTGTGTCGAAACCCCCGCAGCGAAGGTACCCGCGAGACGACGGACACTGGCTACGTCCCGAGACCTCCGCTCGCGATGGTATCGAGACTGGTCCGCTGCGCGACCTCCTCAACCGACGCTGCATCAGATTTCCTTCACGTGCTCGAACGGCTCGAGGCAGTCCGAGCAGCGGTAGAGCGCCTTGCACGCGGTCGCGCCGTACTCCGACGTCAGCTCGGTGCGCGCCGAGCCGCACTGCGGGCAGGTCACCGCCCGGGCCGTCGGCATCAGGGTCAGCGGGATCGGCCCGCCCGACCGCGGCGCCGGGCCGGGCGCGGAGAGCCCGTGGTCACGCAGCGCCTGCTTGCCGCGCTCGGTGATCCAGTCGCTCGACCAGGCCGGGCTGAGCGCGACCTCGACGCGGGCGGCGTAGCCGGCGTCGGTGAGCCGGTGCACCAGGTCGTCGCGCATGGTGGCCATCGCCGGGCAGCCGGAGTAGGTCGGCGTGATGGTGACGACCACCTGGCGCCCGCGCTGGCGCACGTCGCGGAGCACGCCGAGGTCCTCGAGCGTGAGCATCGGCATCTCGGGGTCGGTGACCGACGGCCGCGACGCCGGGCGCGCACTGCTGTCTTCACCAGAGCCCCATGGGGTGCGCGCGGGCCACGACCTGCATCTCGGCGAGCATCCGCGAGAGCGCCTCGGTGTGGCCGCGACCGGCCATCGGCGCGACGTCGGGGCGTTCGACTCCGGAGATGGCGAAGACCTGGTCGAGCACGACGTCGACGTCCGGTCCGGCGTCGTACGCCGTGCGGAACTCGTCGTAGAGCGGCCAGAGCGCGGTCAGCCCGTCCGTCAGCCGGCGCCGCGACTCGTCGGTGCCCTGGGCCAACGTCAGGAACCAGCGGCCGGCGTAGTCGCGGTGGTAGGTCAGCTCCTTGACCCCCTTGGCCGCGATCGCGGCCAGCACCGGATCGCGAGTGCTCGGACCAGCCGCTCGAACGCCGCGAGCCGCACGGTCGCGAACAGCAGCAGCCGCGCGATCGTCTGCCCGAAGTCGCCGTTCGCGACCTCGACCAGCCGGACGTTGCGGAAGTCGATCGCCTCGCGGAAGAACGCGAGCGCGTCCTCGACCGGCACCGGCGACCCCTCGGGCAGCGCCGGCACGACGCTACGGGTCGGCGGCCGCCGCGCGCGCCAGCAGCAGCCGGGCCTGGCCGAGCAGGTCGAGCGCGATGTTGGCCAGCGCGATGTCGTCCTCGAGGTCGGGTGCGTTGCTGCACCACTCGCTCAGCCGGTTCGAGAGGACCAGCGCGTCGTCGCCGAGCGCGAGGCAGTACGCCGCGAGCTCGGCCGGGTCGAGGTCGTCCGGGACCGTCGTGTCGACGCCGGCGAGCGGGTCCTCGAAGTCGGTGCCGAAGGCCCACTGGGACGTGTCGGTGCCGAGCAGGCCGTCGTAGACGCTGCCGTGCTCGTCGTTCGGGTCAGGTGTCGAGTGGCTCATCGCCGTTCACATGTGGGGGACGTCGTCGGGGATCGTGTAGAAGGTCGGGTGCCGGTAGACCTTGTCGCCGGCGGGCGCGAAGAGCGGGTCCTTCTCGTCCGGGCTGGAGGCGGTGATGTCGTCCGCCTTCACCACCCAGATCGAGACCCCCTCGTTGCGGCGGGTGTAGACGTCGCGCGCGTGCCGCACCGCCATCTCGTCGTCCGCCGCGTGCAGCGAGCCGACGTGCACGTGGTTGAGGCCGCGCTTGCCGCGCACGAAGACCTCGTAGAGCGGCCACTCCTTCTCGTCGCTCATGAGTCGTCCTTTCCGGGGTTTCGAGACGGGCGCAGAACGCCCTCCTCAACCACCGACCGCGCTGCGAACGCCGTGGCCGCCTCGCGCACCCAGGCGCCGTCCTCGTGGGCGCGGCGGCGGTGCGCGATCCGCTGGGCGTTGCACGGCCCGGCGCCCTTGACCACCTGCATGAACTCGTCCCAGTCGGGCTCGCCGAAGTCGTGGTGGCCGCGCTCGTCGTTCCAGCGCAGCTCCGGGTCGGGCAGCGTGACGCCGAGCGCCTCGGCCTGCGGGACCGACATGTCGACGAACCGCTGCCGCAGGTCGTCGTTGGTGTTGCGCTTGATCCCCCACGCCATCGACTGCGCGGTGTTGGGCGAGTCGTCGTCCGGCGGGCCGAACATCATCAGCGACGGCCACCAGAACCGGTTCACCGACTCCTGCACCATCGCGCGCTGCTCGTCGGTGCCGCGCATCATCGTCATCAGCAGCTCGTAGCCCTGCCGCTGGTGGAACGACTCCTCCTTGCAGATCCGGATCATCGCCCGCCCGTAGGGGCCGTACGACGTCCGGCACAGCGGCACCTGGTTGCAGATCGCGGCACCGTCGACGAGCCAGCCGATGGTCCCGACGTCGGCGTACGACAGCGTCGGGTAGTTGAAGATCGAGGAGTACTTCTGCCGGCCCTCGATGAGCATCTCGGTCAGCTCGCGGCGGGAGATGCCGAGGGTCTCGGTGGCGGAGTAGAGGTAGAGCCCGTGGCCGGCCTCGTCCTGCACCTTCGCGAGCAGGATCGCCTTGCGGCGCAGGGACGGCGCCCGGGTGATCCAGTTGCCCTCCGGCTGCATGCCGATGATCTCGGAGTGCGCGTGCTGGGCGATCTGACGGACCAGGGTCTTGCGGTAGCCGTCGGGCATCCAGTCGCGCGGCTCGATCCGGTCGTTGTGCGCGATGGTGCCGTCGAAGGCGGCCTGGAGCTCGGCCGTCAGCTCGGCATCGCTCTCGGTGGTGGTCACTGGCCCTCCGTGCCCGGAATCGAATAATTACTGACCTATCGGTCTGTAAATACTGCCAGTGGGCAGCCAGTGGCGCAAGCCGCCCGACTCTGGCCAAGATGCATGGATGGCGACCGAGCGCTCCACCTTCCTCCTCGACGAGACCCAGATCCCGACGCAGTGGTACAACGTCGTGCCCGACCTGCCGGCCCCGCCGCCGCCCCCGCTGCACCCGGGGACGCGCCAGCCGGTCGGCCCGGACGACCTGGCACCGCTCTTCCCGATGGCGCTGATCGGGCAGGAGGTCAGCGCCGAGCAGTACATCGACATCCCCGGCGGCGTCCTCGACGTCTACCGGATCTGGCGGCCCTCTCCCCTGATCCGGGCCCGCCGGCTGGAGAAGCTGCTCGACACCCCGGCCAAGATCTTCTTCAAGTACGAAGGCGTCAGCCCGGCCGGCTCGCACAAGCCGAACACCGCGGTGCCGCAGGCGTTCTACAACCACCAGGAGGGCGTCACCCGGCTGACCACCGAGACCGGCGCCGGGCAGTGGGGCACCGCGCTGGCCTTCGCGACCGCGCAGTACGGCATGGAGTGCGAGGTCTGGCAGGTGCGGTCGTCGTACGACCAGAAGCCGGCCCGGCGCACGATGATGGAGATCTACGGCGCGACGCTGCACCCGAGCCCGTCCGACCTCACCGAGGCCGGCCGTTCGGATGCTCGCCGAGCACCCCGACTCCACCGGCTCGCTCGGCATCGCGATCTCCGAGGCGGTCGAGGCGGCCCTGCAGCGCGAGGACACCCGCTACGCGCTCGGCTCGGTGCTCAACCACGTGCTGCTGCACCAGACCGTCATCGGCCAGGAGGCGCTGATCCAGATGGAGCAGGCCGAGGCGGTGCCGGACGTGCTCGTCGGCTGCACCGGTGGCGGGTCGAACTTCGGCGGCCTCGCCTTCCCGTTCCTCCGCGAGAAGCTGGCCGGCCGGATGAACCCGGTGATCCGCTGCGTCGAGCCCGCGGCCTGCCCGTCGCTGACCAGGGGCGAGTACCGCTACGACTTCGGCGACACCATCGGCATGACACCGCTGCTCAAGATGCACACCCTCGGTCACGGCTTCATCCCCGACCCCATCCACGCCGGCGGGCTGCGCTACCACGGCATGGCACCGCTGGTGTCCCACATCTACGAGCTCGGGCTCGCGGAGGCGGAGGCGATCCCGCAGGTGGAGTGCTTCCAGGCCGCGCTGATGTTCGCGCGCACCCAGGGCATCGTCCCGGCCCCGGAGCCGACCCACGCCATCGCGGCCGCGATCCGGGAGGCCAACCGCTGCAAGGAGAGTGGCGAGTCGAAGACGATCCTCACCGCGCTCTGCGGCCATGGGCACCTCGACATGGCGGCCTACGAGTCCTACCTCGCCGGCACCATGAAGGACCTGGACTTCCCCGAGGACGAGCTGCGCGAGGCGATGGCCGGCGTACCGGTGCTCGAGGACGCCTGACGACCGGGCGTCTTGACGGCCTCCATCACGACTCATCAACGCTCATAACGAAATCTCTTATACGCCCTGATAGTTTGTGATCGTGGACCCGATCGCCAACCCGTACCGCCCCGGTGCCGGCCGGCGGCCGCCGGTGCTCGCCGGCCGCCAGCCGCTGCTCGACGCCTTCGAGGTGGTCCGCCAGCGGGCCGAGACCTACGGCGAGGGCGACCGGAGCTGGATCCTCAACGGCCGCCGCGGGGTGGGCAAGACGGTGCTCCTCAACGAGCTCTGGACCCAGGTGTCCGGCCGCGGCTGGATCTCGGCCAAGGTCGAGGCCAGCTGGCACGTGCCGTTCCCGGTGGTGCTCGCCAAGGCGCTGGTGCAGGCGATGCGGACCGCCACCGGACGCCACCCGGTCTCGAAGCTGCGCCGGCTGCTCGGCGTCTTCCAGGCGTTCTCGCTCAAGGTCGACCCGGCGCTCGGCCTCGTGTCGCTGGGCGCCGAAGTCGACCTCGTGAAGGGGGTGGCCGACTCCGGCCGGCTGGGCGACGACCTGACCGCCCTGCTGCAGGTCCTCGGCGAGACCTCGGCCGACCTCGGCATCGGCACCCTCCTGCTCGTCGACGAGCTGCAGGAGGCCAAGCCCGACGAGCTCACCGCGATCAACATGGCCATCCACCAGCTCGGTCAGGGCCCGGCGCCGCTGCCCGTCATGCTCGTCGGCGCCGGCCTTCCTTCTCTCCCGACCCAGCTGGGCGAGGCGACGAGCTACGCCGAGCGGCTCTACGACTACCGCGCGATCGGCCTGCTCGACCCGACCTCCGCCCGGCTGGCCCTGGTCGGTCCGACGTCCGAGCTGGGGCTCGAGTGGCGCGAGAACGCCGTCCAGGCGGCGCTGACCCGGGCCGGCGGCTACCCCTACTTCCTGCAGGCCATCGGCAAGCACGTGTGGGACTCGGCCCGCAGGTCGCCGATCACCCTCGAGGACGTCGAGGTCGGCCTCCGTTTCGCCCGCGAGGAGCTCGACGACGGCCTCTACCGCACCCGCTGGGAGCGCGCGACGCCCGCCCAGCGATCGCTGCTGCGGGCCCTGGCGACCGAGGGCGGCGACGAGCCCGTCACGATGGCCGCGCTGGCCACGGCCACCGGCCGCAAGCGCACCACGGACCTGTCGGTGGCCCGCAACGAGCTGATCAAGAAGGGCCTGGTCTACCCGCCGGAGCGGGGCTACATCGCCTTCACCGTCCCCGGAATGGGTGAGTTCATCCTCCGGCAGGAGTGACCCGGGCGGCGCCGGCCGCCATGCTGAACCCCAAGACGACCCGGCCGAGCGGAGGACCCATGCTGTTCCACGTCGAGCAGACCCACAGTCCCGAGAACTGCCCCTACGGCCAGGGCGGCTCGCGATCGCTCCACGACGGCTCGGTCGACGGCGTCGAGGTCAAGGGTGTCTATGGCGCCTTCACCGAGCACGTCGTCTTCCTGCTCGTCGAGGCCGACGACATCGACGCCTTGCACCTGTTCCTGGCGCCCGGGCATGAAGACCTGTACGGCGCAGATCACGCCCGTCAGCGACCACTCCATGCCGGTCGCGGGGGCTGACCTCCGGTTTACTGACCGATCGGTCTGGTATTAGCCTGCCATCCATGGCCGAATCCGTTCCCCTGCTCGAGAGCTACGCCGCCGGACGCTGGTTCGCCGCCGAGGACGAGGGGCGGCCGCTGCTCGACGCGAGCACCGGGGAGGAGGTCTTCCGGATCTCGGCCACGGGCCTCGACCTGGGCGAGATGACGTCGTACGCGCGGAACGTGGGCGGGCCGGCGCTGCGGGCGCTGACCTTCCACGAGCGGGCCGTGATGCTCAAGGAGCTCGGGAAGCACCTGATGGAGCACGTCGCGGAGTTCCACGAGCTCTCGCTGCGGACCGGCGCCACCAAGGGCGACGGGATGGGCGACATCGAGGGCGGCATCGGGACGCTGTTCGCGTCCGGCAGCGTCGGGACCCGGCAGCTGCCCAACGACACGGTCTACCTCGACGGCGACCCGATCCCGTTGGGCAAGGGCGGGACGTTCGTCGGCCAGCACGTCTTCACCAGCCGGCCGGGCGTGATGGTGCAGATCAACGCGTTCAACTTCCCGGTCTGGGGGATGCTCGAGAAGCTCGGGCCGGCGTTCCTGGCCGGGATGCCGAGCATCGTGAAGCCGGCCGCGCAGACGTCGTACGTCACCGAGGCGGTGGTGCGCCGCATCGTGGCGTCCGGCATCGTGCCGGAGGGCTCGATCCAGCTCCTGATGGGCAGCCCGGCCGGCCTGCTCGACGAGCTCCAGGTCCAGGACCACGTCGCCTTCACCGGCTCGGCGCACACGGCCGGGCTGCTGCGCACCCACGCCAACGTGCTGCACGGCGGCGTCACCCTCGGCGTCGAGGCGGACTCGCTGAACTGCTCGATCCTCGGGCCCGACGTGACCGCCGACGACCCGGAGCTCGACCTGTTCGTCAAGGGCGTGGTCACCGAGATGACCTACAAGGCCGGGCAGAAGTGCACCGCGATCCGCCGCACCCTGGTCCCGGCGCCGATGGTCGACACCGTCATCGAGGCGCTCACCGCCCGGCTGGCGCGGACGACGGTCGGCCACCCCGCCGCCGAGGGCGTGCGGATGGGCGCGCTGGTCAGCCTCGACCAGCGCGAGGAGGTGCGGAAGGCGATCCAGTCGCTGCGCGCCTCCGCCGAGGTCGTGTACGGCGACCCCGACCGCGCCGGCAACCCCGACCTGATCGACGCCGACGGCGAGCGCGGGCGCCTTCCTCGGCCCGGTGCTGCTGCGCGCCGACGCGAGCGCGGTCGAGCCGCACGACGTCGAGGCGTTCGGGCCGGTCAGCACCGTGATCGGCTACGACACCCTCGACGACGCGATCGCGCTGGCCGCCCGCGGCAAGGGCAGCCTGGCCGGGTCGCTGGTCACCCACGACCCCGAGGTCGCGCGCACCGTCACCCTCGGCCTGGCGCCGTGGCACGGCCGGATCCTGGTCCTCGACCGCGACGACGCCGGCGAGTCCACCGGCCACGGCGTACCCCTGCCGACGCTCGTCCACGGCGGCCCCGGCCGGGCCGGCGGCGGCGAGGAGATGGGCGGGCTCCGCGGCGTCCTGCACCTGATGCAGCGCACCGCGCTCCAGGGCTCGCCCGACATGCTCACCGCGATCACCGGCCGCTGGACCAAGGGCTCGGCGCGCAACGACGACGGCGTGCACCCGTTCCGCAAGAGCCTGGCCGAGCTGCGCATCGGCGACACGATCGAGTCCGCGCCCCGCCGGGTCACGCTCGCCGACATCGACCACTTCGCCGAGTTCACCGGCGACACGTTCTACGCGCACACCGACGAGGAGGCCGCGGCGAAGAACCCGCTGTTCGGCGGGATCGTCGCGCACGGCTACCTGGTGGTCTCGCTGGCCGCCGGGCTGTTCGTCGACCCCGACCCGGGCCCGGTGCTCGCGAACTTCGGCGTCGACAGCCTGCGCTTCCTCACCCCGGTCAAGGCGGACGACACCATCGCGGTGACGCTCACGGTCAAGCAGATCACCCCGCGCACCAACGCCGACTACGGCGAGGTGCGCTGGGACGCCGTGGTCACCAACGCCGAGGGCGAGCCGGTCGCGACGTACGACGTGCTGACGCTGGTCGCCAAGGAGTGGCCCGCGTAGCTCAGTCGAGCAGCCCGGGTGCGGCGTCCTCGTCGTCGATCCAGTCGGCGCCGTCGTCGAAGAGGTCGCGCTCCTCGCCCTTGCGCTTCTTGTCCTTGCCGCTGCGGCCGGCACCTGCTCCGCACTGCCCGGCACCGCTCGCACCGGCGCGGCCCCGCGCCCCGCGGCTGCCCGCGCCCCTGCCCGCGCTCTTGCCGCCGCCCGGCCGCCGCTCCGACCGGCCATGCCGCCCGCACCCGCGCGGCCGGCGGCGACCGGCCCGACCTGCGGCACCCCC
>CAWCSB010000029.1:0-72517 GCA_963798045.1 uncultured Actinomycetota bacterium | reverse complement strand
GAGCTGTTCAAGCCCTTCGTCATGAAGCGGCTCGTGGACCTCTCCCACGCCCAGAACATCAAGTCCGCCAAGCGGATGGTGGAGCGGGCGACGTCCGGGCTCTCGCGCTACGCGATGGTCTGGGACGTGCTCGAAGAGGTCATCATGGAGCACCCGGTGCTGCTCAACCGCGCACCGACGCTGCACCGCCTCGGCATCCAGGCCTTCGAGCCGCAGCTGATCGAGGGCAAGGCCATCCAGATCCACCCGCTCGTCTGCGGCGCGTTCAACGCCGACTTCGACGGTGACCAGATGGCCGTGCACCTGCCGCTCTCCGCGGAGGCGCAGGCCGAGGCCCGGATCCTGATGCTGTCGACCAACAACATCCTCAAGCCGTCGGACGGCCGTCCGGTGACCATGCCCTCCCAGGACATGATCATCGGCCTGTTCTGGCTGACCACCGACCGCGAGGGTGAGCCCGGCGAGGGCCGGGCGTTCTCGTCGCCGGCCGAGGCGATCATGGCCTTCGACCACGGCGAGATCACGCTGCAGAGCAAGGTCAAGATCCGCCTGTCCGACGTCGTCCCGCCGCTGGGTGAGGACGCCGTGGACTGGGAGGAGGGCCAGGCGATCATCCTCGAGACCACGCTGGGCCGGTCGCTGTTCAACGACACCCTCCCTGCCGACTACCCCTACGTGAACTACGAAGTGGGCAAGAAGGCGCTGGGCGCGATCGTCAACGACCTGGCCGAGCGCTACACCAAGGTCGAGGTCGCGGCGTCGCTCGACGCACTCAAGGACACGGGCTTCCACTGGGCCACCCGGTCCGGGGTCACGGTCTCCATCGAGGACGTCGTCACGCCGGCCAACAAGGCCGAGATCCTGTCCAGCTTCGAGAAGCAGGCCGCCAACATCCAGAAGCAGTTCGAGCGTGGTCTGATCACCGACGACGAGCGCCGTCAGGAGCTCATCGAGATCTGGACCGACGCGTCGAGCAAGGTCGGCGACGCGATGGAGGCGAACTTCGACCGGTCGAACCCCATCTTCATGATGGTCGACTCGGGTGCCTCCGGAAACATGAACCAGATCCGGCAGGTCGCCGCCATGCGTGGTCTCGTGGCCAACCCGAAGGGCGAGATCATCCCGCGCCCGATCAAGTCCAACTTCCGTGAGGGCCTCACGGTGCTGGAGTACTTCATCGCGACCCACGGTGCCCGCAAGGGTCTGGCCGACACCGCGCTCCGTACGGCGGACTCCGGCTACCTGACCCGTCGCCTCGTGGACGTCTCCCAGGACGTCATCATCCGCGAGGACGACTGCGGCACCGAGCGGGGCCTGCTGAAGCGGATCGGCGTCAAGCGCGAAGACGGCACCGTCCGCAAGGACGACAACGCCGAGACCGCGGCGTACGCCCGTACGGCGGCCGTCGAGGTCAAGCACCCGGAGACCGGCGAAGTGCTGGCGACCGCGGGTGAGGACCTCGGTGACGTCAAGATCGGCGAGCTCGTGTCCGCCGGTGTCGAGGAGGTGTCGGTCCGCTCCGTGCTGACCTGCGACGCCAAGACCGGCACCTGCGCCAAGTGCTACGGCCGCTCACTGGCCACCGGCAAGCTCGTCGACATCGGTGAGGCCGTCGGCATCATCGCGGCCCAGTCGATCGGTGAGCCCGGCACCCAGCTGACGATGCGCACCTTCCACACCGGTGGCGTCGCCTCGGCCGACGACATCACGCAGGGTCTGCCCCGCGTGGTGGAGCTGTTCGAGGCCCGCTCGCCCAAGGGCGTCTCGCCGATCAGCGAGGTGGCCGGCCGGGTCGAGATCGAGGAGACCGACAAGGCGCGCGTCGTCCAGATCACTCCCGACGACGGCTCGGACGTGCAGGAGTACCCCGTCAGCCGGCGCTCCCGTCTCCGGGTCGCCGACGGCGACAGCATCGAGGTCGGCGACCAGCTGGTCGTCGGTACGCCGGACCCCAAGGAGGTCCTGCGCATCCTCGGTGTCCGCAAGACCCAGCAGCACCTGGTCGACGAGGTCCAGGCCGTCTACCGCTCGCAGGGCGTGGCGATCCACGACAAGCACATCGAGATCATCGTGCGGCAGATGCTGCGCCGGATCACGGTGCTCGAGTCGGGTGACACCCACCTGCTGCCCTCCGACCTCGTGGACCGCGTGCGGTTCGAGGAGGAGAACCGGCGCGTGGTCTCCGAGGGCGGCAAGCCGGCCTCGGGTCGTCCGGAGCTCATGGGCATCACCAAGGCCTCGCTCGCGACCGAGTCGTGGCTGTCCGCGGCCTCCTTCCAGGAGACCACCCGTGTCCTCACCGACGCGGCGATCCACGGACGCTCCGACGCGCTGCGCGGTCTGAAGGAGAACGTGATCATCGGCAAGCTGATCCCGGCGGGCACCGGCCTCGAGCGCTACCGCAACATCCGGGTGGAGCCCACCGAGGAGGCGCGCGCCGCGGCGTACTCCGTGACCGGCTACGACTCCTACGACTACGAGTTCGCCGGCGCCGGCGGACAGGCAGTCGCCCTGGAGGACTTCGACTTCGGGTCCTACCAGAACTGAGCACGACGGTCGGCCCCCAGCAGCCAACGGCTGCTGGGGGCCGTGCCGTCTGCTCAGTTCTGTACTCGCCGACCCGGCGCACCTGGCACCCCAGCCGAGCCTGCACACCCTGCCGACCCGTCGTTACTGATGGGCAGTAACGACGGCTCGGCGTGTGTTCGGGTGCCGACCCGTCGTTACTGATGAGCAGTAACGACGGCTCGACGTGTGTTCGGGTGCCGACCCGTCGTTACTGATGAGCAGTAACGACGGCTCGGCGAGTGGCGATGCCCTTAGTTGCCGGACGGCTCGTACGAGAACGCGGCCGCGGCCTCGCGGATCAAGCTGGCTGTGGTGTCGAGCGAGGGGCTGGCGCCCCGGCTGCGGGTGAGGTGGCGCAGGACGACGCGGCGCATGCCGAGCCCGGGGATGTCCAGCTCGTCCACGCCGTCGGTCCGGAGCCCTTCCAGGGCGAGGGACGGCACGAGAGTCACGCCCTCGCCGGCCGCGACGAGCGCGAGTGCGTTCTGGAAGCTGTAGCAGGTGTGCACGCTGGAGCTGCCGCCGCCAAGGAGCCGGCGCACCCGTCGGATGGCCTTGGCGCTCGCCGCCTTGGGGTCCACCCCCAGCCAGGGCATCCCGAGCCGACTCAGGTCGATGACATCCGTGGCAAGAAGCGCGCCGGCAGGCACGACCAGCTTCCAGGGCTCGTCGAGGAGGGGTACGTCGGTGGTGCCCCGCGGCGGGCTGTAGCTCTCGCCGGCGTCCAGCTCGACGACCACACCGTCGAGCCCGCCGGCCCGCAGGGCGCGCATGAGGTCGTCCTCCTCGGCCTCCCAGGTCTCGATCCGCAGTCCGGGATAGCGGCTGCGCCAGTCCGGAAGAGCCGGTGAGAGGACGTTGGCGAGGAAGGACTGGAATCCTCCGATCCGGACCGTTCCGCTCACCGCCTCGTCGTCCTGCTCCAGGCGGGCCCGGGCCAGGGCAAGAGCGCGCTCGACGTCCTCGGCTGCCTCGGCCAGGGCCAGCCCGGCGGGCGTCAGCACGCTGCCGGTCGGCGTGCGCTGAAGCAGGGCGTGGCCGGTCTCCCGCTCCAGCTTGCCGAGCTGCTGGGACACCGCCGACGCGGTCACGGCGAGCTCGTCGGCCGCGGCGAGGACTCCGCCGTAGCGCGCCACCGCGAGCAGGAACCGCAGCCGTCGTGGGTCCAGGATCACGTTAGCAATGCTAAATCCAGAGTGAACCAGAGTGCAATTGCGCTAACTGTCGGTGGGGCTCACCATTTGATGGTCGGGCCGATGGTCGGCCGGGTATGAGAGACATCGAGGAACACGGAAATGATTGCGGCAGCCATGGGATGGGTCGGGACGATCGGCAGCATCAGCGCCTACCTCCTGCTGAGTCGTGGGCGGTGGCAGGTGACCTCGTTGCGCTACTCCGGGCTCAACGGCCTGGCCGGTGTCCTCGCCGCCAGCGCGAGCGCCGTCTACGGCGCGTGGCCGAGCGTGGTCTCCAACCTGCTGTGGTCCTGCATCGCTCTCCACTCGGCGGTCGTGACCCTGCACGCGCGCCGCTCCCAGCGCCTCGCCTCGGTAGTGCCGCTGCGCGTGGCCGACCACGACCCTGAGCCCCCGACCGGCCCGCAGCCGATCCTGCTCCGCGCCGCCTGACTCTTAGCCGAAACTCAGCCTCGCCCACAACTGCGGTTGCCTCCCGAGAGTCACACTGATTGACGGACGAACTACTGGGTCCACAGGAGGATGAGTGTGATGGAGCGCTGGATGCGGGTGCCCTTCTGGAGCGGGCTGGCGACCGTGGTCGCCGGGTCGGTCTTGGGAGGCGTGATGATGCTGGCGCCGAGCGGGAACGCGGCGACGGCACAACGGGGCGTACCGGAGTGCACCAAGGCGAACCTGAGCGCGAAGTACAAGGGCACCGACGCCGCGATGAGTCACGTCTACGGGCGGATCATCCTGCGGAACACGTCCGACGAGACGTGCTTCGTGAAGGGGTACGGCGGGCTGTCGTACGTCGGCAAGGGCAACGGCACCCAGATCGGGGCGCCGGCGGACCGGACCCCGACCGCGACGCCCAGGATGGTGCTGGAGCCGGGTGACAAGGTGGCCAGCGCGATCTCGCAGGCGTCGTACGCGCCCTACCCGAAGCAGGAGTGTCGTCCGACCAAGGTCGACGGGTTCCGGGTCTACGTGCCGGACGAGACCCGCTCGATCTTCATCGAGCACAAGACCACAGGCTGCGCCAACCCCAAGATCCACCTGCTGGCGCACAAGGCCTACCACTGAGCTCAGGCCGATGAGTCCGGGCGGGGACGGCGGTCCACTCCCACATGAGCGATGCGACCGCCGCCCCTGACCTCGAACAAGTGGCCCGCGACATCCTGGATCGGATCCGGTATGTCGTCCTCGGCACCATCGACGAGGACGGGCGGACCCGCACCTCACCGGTGTACTTCACGCCGTGGCGCTACGAGGACCTCTACTGGGTCTCGAACCCGGCGAGCCACCACTCGCACAACCTCCAGCGGGACAACAGGCTGAGCGGCGTGGTCTTCGACTCGACGGTGCCGCCCGGCCCCGACACCGGAGCGGTCTACGTGACCGGCACGGCCCGGGAGGTCCCGGCGGACGAGCTCGAGCGGCACCTGCCCCATGCCTTCGACCCCGAACGCGGCGCCAGGGCCTTCGCGGCCGAGGAGCTGACCGGCGACGCGGACCTTCGGCTGTGGGTGCTGCACGTCGAGGGCTGGGACGTGCACATTCGCGGTGGCCACCCGACCCTCGGGACCGGAACGGACCGGCGGTTGCCGGTCGACCCACGTGACTGATCCCGATTCGTCTGCGGTACGACCGCGAGTCCGTGGCTGGAATAGGGCAGACGAATCGCCCCTGAGACAATGAGCGGGTGACCAGCCCGCCCCTGCACGCCGACGTTCTCGTCGTCGGCGCCGGCCCCGCCGGGTCGGCCGCGGCCGCCTGGGCGGCGCGCGGCGGCGCCGAGGTGGTGCTGGCCGACGCGGCGGTCTTCCCGCGCGACAAGACGTGCGGTGACGGGCTCACACCACGCGCGGTCGGCGAGCTGGAGCGGCTCGGCCTGGACGACTGGCTGCGCGCCCACGCGGTCAACCAAGGGCTCCGGGCGCACGGCTTCGGCCAGACCCTCTTGCTGCCCTGGCCTGGGGGCACGCTTCCGTCGTGGGGTTCCGCGGTGGCGCGCACCGAGCTCGACGACCACCTGCGGACCACCGCCATCAAGGCCGGTGCGACCGCGGTCGACGGCGCCCGGGCGGTCGACGTACGCCGCGAGGGCGGCCGGGTGGCCGGGGTGGTGTTCAAGACCGACGACGGGCCGGTCGAGATCGGCTGCCGGCACCTGGTGGTGGCCGACGGCGTCCGCTCGCCGCTGGGCAAGGTGCTCGGGCGGGAGTGGCACCGGGACACCGTCTACGGCGTCGCCGGGCGGTCCTACATCGCGAGCGGGATGAGCGACGACCCGTGGATCAGCAGCCACCTCGAGCTGCGTGACGAGGCCGACAAGGTGCTGTCCGGGTACGGCTGGATCTTCCCCCTCGGCACCGGCGAGGTGAACATCGGCGTCGGAACCCTCGCGACCAGCAAGCGCCCGGCCGACCTGGCGATCAAGCCGCTGATGTCGCACTATGCCGAGCTGCGCCGCGAGGAGTTCGAGCTCTCCGGAGAGCTCCGGATGCCCACCTCGGCGCTGCTGCCCATGGGCGGAGCGGTGACCAACGTCGCCGGGCCCAACTGGGCGCTGATCGGAGACGCAGCCGCCTGCGTCAACCCGCTCAACGGCGAGGGCATCGACTACGGCCTGGAGACCGGCCGGCTGGTCGCCGACATGATCGCTGCGGGCGACGACCTCGCGACCGCGTGGCCGGCGCTGCTCCGCGAGCACTACGGCGAGGCGTTCTCCATCGCTCGTCGCCTCGCCGGACTCGTCACGATCCCGCACCTCCTCTCGACCCTCGGCCCGGCCGGAATGCGCTCCGACTGGCTGATGACCCTGGCGCTGCGGTGGATGGGCAACCTGGTCACCGACGAGGACCGCGACCGCGCCGCCCGGGTCTGGCGCTGGGCGGGCCGGCGCTCGATCGCCCGCGACGCCAGGCCGCCGTTCGCCTGAGACGGGTCTACCCGAACAGGGCGTCGTCGTAGCGGCGACGGATGCTCGAGCCGACGAGGCTCAGGTCGGCGCCATACACGTGCAGCGAGATCGCGAGGTCCGTGCCGGCGTTGGTGACGCGGTGGATGTCGCCGGGCGGCAGCAGCCCGTCCACGTCACCGGCGTGCGCCACGGCCGATCCAGTCGGGACCAGCAGTCCGTCCGGCCGCGCGGTGTAGCGGGTCTCGTGCTCGGCGCCTTCGTGCACGCCGACCACGCACCAGGCGAGGTGGTCGTGGATCGGGGTGGCCTGGCCGGGCAGCCAGACCAGGGCAACCAGTGAGAACGCGCCGTCCTCGGCGACGTGCAGGAGGTGCTGGCGGTACGCCGCGGGGTCACCGATGCGCTGGTCCGGCCGGAGCAGCCGCGGGTCACCCAGCGCCGGGCGGAGGGCGCCGGCGACGGCGTCGACCGTGGCCCGGCCGGGGGCGGCGCCGCGCACCGCGCGGTCCAGGTCGGTCACCAGAGCGGTGAGCCCGCGGGTGGTGGCGTGGGTAGCGGTCGTGGTGGTCATCGTGTGCTCTTTCCGGTGAGTGAGGTTGAGTGCCGCGCGGGCGCGACCACCCGGCCGAGCGCGGAGTGGACCGCGGCGGCGAGTTCGGGCAGGGGGAGCGAGCTGGGCGCGTCGGCGCGCCAGGCGATGTGGCCGTCGGGCCGCACCAGGACGGCGGCGCCGTCGGTCAGGGCGTAGGCGCGGGCCGCCGTGCCCGACGGGTCGGCGACGTCCCGGCCGAGCTGCACCGCCACGACGGGCAGGTCGTGTGCGGCGAGCTCGTGGGCCGCGGCCCGCCAGCCACTGCCGTCCGGCCCGGTGACCAGCGTCAGCCGGTCGCCGTACAGGTCGAGCATGGAGCTGCGTCGTCCCTCGCGCTCCACCCAGGCGTGCGGCGCGCGCGCTCCGGGTACGGCGCCCGGGAGGCCGGTCTCCTGGGCCGTCCGGGCGGCCCCTCCCGGCACCGGGTAGACCATGCCGAAGTCGTGGTCCAGGTCGTCGGGCTTGCTGCCGTCGGAGGCCTCGAGCGAGCTCAGGGCGTTGCGCAGCCCGATCGGGTGCCGCTCGGGCTCGTAGCTGTCGATCAGTGCCTCGTCGGCCCAGCCGCGCACCACCCAGCCGAGCTTCCAGCCGAGGTTGTGCGCATCGGCGATGCCGGTGTTCATGCCGGTCGCTCCACGCGGGGTCGTCCGGTGGGCGGCATCCCCGACGAGGAAGACCCGTCCGGCGCGCATCCGCTCTGCGACGGCGGCCGCGAAGGTCCAGCGGAAGACGCCCACGATCTCGGGATCGAGATCGGGCATCCCGGCGGCCACCCGGATCGCAGCCTGGTGGTCCTCCACGCTGGGGAGACCCTGCGCGTCGCGCTCCGCCGACCACTCGCGGTCGTAGACCCACCGGCCCGGTGTGCCCGAGGGCACGAACACCCCTGACTCGGGCGTGGTGACGATGTGCAGGCCGTAGCGGTGGCCCTGGATCCGCTCCTCGACCGCGCCGTGGAACAGCACCGCGAGGTGCTCGCCCTCGGAACCGAGCTGACGCTCCTCGATGCCGGCCGCACGGCGCACCGTGCTGCCGGCACCGTCGGCACCGACGACGTAGCGGGCCTCGATCTGCTCCTCGGCGCCGTCGTCGACGGCCCGGACCCGGACTGACACCCCGCCGTCGTGCTGGTCGAGCCCGACCAGCTCGGTGTTGAACCGCACGGCACCGCCGAGCGACCTCAGGTGCGCCAGGAGTATCGGCTCGAGGTGGTCCTGCGGGCTGATCGCGGTGACGCTGGGGCTCAGCGCGGCCAGCGTCTCCGGTTGCGGGATGCCGAGGGAGAAGTCCTGCTGCTGCCTGTCTGCCAGCGTCGCGGACACCGCGGCGGCCAGCCGGAGGTCGGCGCCGCCGGCCCACACCTCACGCTCGAGCCCCCACGAGCGCAGGATCTCCATGGTGCGAGGCCGGATGCCCGTCGCCTTCGGGAAGGTGGACGTGCCCTGGTGCCGCTCGAGGACCAGGACCCGCGCACCTGCGCGGCTCGCGGCGATGGCGGTGGCCAGCCCTGAGGGGCCGGCGCCGACGACGAGGACGTCGTACGACGTGGATTCGATGTGAGTGGTCATGCCGACAAGGCTCGACGCCAGCGGCCGGCACCGGATCCGTGTGGCGTACGGAGTTAGTGATGGCCTACCCGGAGAACCTCGCGAGCTCGTCACGGCTGGTGGCGCCGGTCTTGAGGAGCAGGTTGGACACGTGCGTCTCCACGGTCCGCTTGGACAGGAAGAGCCGCTCGGCGATCTGGGCGTTCGTCGCGCCGCCCTCGGCCACGAGGTTGAGCACCTCCAGCTCGCGACGGGTCACGCCGAGGGCGGCCAGCCGAGGGGGTACGGCGGACGCCCCGCGCCCACGCCGGGTGGGCGCGCCAGCGCGGCGCAGCAGGTCGCGGGCCGTCCGGGCGGCCGGCTCCTCGGCGTGCGCCTCGTGCTCCGCGAGGCTGGCCCGGAGCAGCGGCACCGGGTCGCCCCAGCCCTCGGTCACCGCGCTCTCGAGAGCCACGAGGCGCAGTGTCCTGCGCAGCCAGGGCAGTGTCGCCAGCGCTTCCTCGGCACCGGCGACCTGCGCTGCCGCCTCCTCGGCCCGCCCGGCGCGACCGGCCACCACAGCGTCCGCATAGCCCAGGGCGGCGCGGTTGGCCAGGCGGGCGCCGGCCGGGAGCTCACGCAGGGTCTGCCGCGCCTCGGCCCCCCGGTCGTCGACCACGGTGCGCAGCAGGGCCCACAGTCCGAACTGGTGCAAGGGAGCGGCCGAGCGGTGTCGCACCAGCGGGGTGATGGCGTCGTCGAGGATCGCGCAGGCCGCGCCCAGGTCGTGAGCCGCCAGGGCGGCGAAGGCTCGCGCGCTGGCGGCCAGGAACGGCGCCTCGGGTCCGGCGTGCGTCGTCGTCCAGCCCTGGAGCCGCCGATCGAGCTCGTCCCGGCGGCCGTCCACCGCCGGTGCCAGGTCGAGGGAGTACCTGCCGGCGACCTCGGCCGCAGGCAGCCGCAGTGCCACGCCGCGCTCGACGAGATCCTCAGCGAGGTCATGCACCGCCGGTGGACCGCCGACCAGCAGCAGGTGCTCCCCGAGCATCATGTCCAACCCGGTGACCTGGCCGAGCAGACCCACGTCGGCCGCAACGGCACGGGCGGTCTCGAGTGTCGAGGTCTCCTCGCTCTCCAGCGCCTCCAGGCTGCCGAGCCCTGAAAGCGCCTCCACCCGCCACGCCGCGAGGCCGTGCTCGGCCGCGAGCTGCGCTGCCCGGCCGAAGCCCGCTGCGGAAGCGGCCACGTCGTGGAGCCGGGCCACCCGGGCCTGTGCCACCAGGGCCTGGCACCGGTCGCCCGGCGCTCCGGTCCGATCGGCGAGCGCCACTGCCTGCGCCGCGAACGCGGCGGCTTCCTCGATCCGTCCCGCACCGTGGGCCGCCTCGGCCAGCAGGGCCGGCGAGCGGGGGTCGTCGGGCCGTCCAGCGCGCTCGACGTACGCCGTGGCGTCGTCCCACCGGCCCGCGAGCACGGCAGCACGAGCCAACCGGAGGGCCAGCTCTGCGTGCCGGTCGCCGGTGGCGACGTCCAGCGCGCGTCCTCCGGTCTCCAGCGCCTGGGCCGCCCGGCCGGCCGCGCACTGCAGGACCACCCGTTCAGCAGCCATGGCGACCGGGTCGGCCCCGCACGCCTCGGCGCGGTCGAGGAGGTGGGCGGCGGTGCGGAGGGCACCGCGGACCAGATCCCTGCGGGCCACCTCGAGCAACAGGGCGGCAGCCTCGGGGCCCGCGCCCGCGTCGGCGAGGACCGTCGCCGCCGCGACGTCGTCGTCAGGCTGGCCGCGGGCCAGCAGCACACCGGCCGCCCGGCGGGCGTGGACCGCGCGCTCCGGCGGCAACATCGAGGCCAGCACCGCCTCGCGGGTGAGCGCGTGCCTCCAGCGCAGGACGGCGTCGCGGGTGACGAGCAGGTGTGCCGACTCGGCTGCGCGGAGCGCGGCTAGCACCACGTCCTCGGCAACCTCCGTGACCCGGCCCAGCAGCGACCAGTCCGGCGTCATGCCCAAAACGGCCGCCGCCGATGCCACTCGCCGATGCGGCTCGGCCAGGGTTGCGAGCCGGGACTCGACGAGCCCGGCGAACGTCGGGGGGACCGGCCCCGCGGCCGCCTGCGGCGACAGGTCCTCGACGAGCAGCGGCAGCCCGTCGGCGCGGTCGGTCAGCCGTCGCAGCGTGGCCTCGTCGAGTGGTCCGTGGACTGCCGTCGCCAGCTCGGCCGCGGCATCGTCGAGGAGCCTGCCCAGTGCCAGCGTCACCACCCCGGGCGTGAGGGCCAGCGTGGTGGTCGAGTCCGCTCCTGGCTCGTCGTCCCGCGCCGAGACGACCACGAGCACAGGGAACCCGCGCACCGCCGCGGCCAGGTGGACGACCACGGCGTGGGTGTCGGCGTCGGCCCAGTGGAGGTCCTCGAGGATGAGCAGGCAGGGCCGCTCCCGCGCCACCTCGGCGAGGAACCTGGCCACCGCCTCGCCCAGCACCAGCGCCGGGTCCGCGCCGGGCACCGGGGGCTGGTCGCCCGGCTCGCTCCAGTCCGGCAGCACCCGGCTCAGAGGAGCGCGGTAGGGGCCGAGGGCGTCTGGCGCCACGTCGGTGCCGCTTCGGAGGAGACCGACCAGCGCCTCGGCCACCGGGCGGTAGGCCCCGCCACCCGGTACGGCCCGGCCGGTCAGCACCACGTGGCTCGGCGCCGCCCGCTCCGCCAGCTCGTCGATCAGCCGGGTCTTGCCGATGCCGGCCTCGCCGCGGACGAGGACCAGCCCTCCCCGGCCCTGGCTCGCGGAGTCCAGGGCTTCGGCGAGCGTCCCCAGCTCAGCGGCACGGCCGATCAGCCCTCCGGTCACGCTCACCACCCCTCACCCGCGAGGGTAGGGGCGCGGACGCGGTGGGGCCACGCCCCAAGTGTGGCCATAAGTTGGGGTGGTGGCCGATCGACGACAGGTGAGGAGGGTGCAGCGGGTGGCTGCCTACGCCGTCATCCTGCGCGACGACCACATCCTGCTCAGCCGGCTGGCGAAGAGGCTCACCAGCAAGGAGCTCTGGACGCTGCCCGGCGGGGGCCTCGAGCACGGTGAGGACCCGCGCGACGCGGTGGTCCGCGAGGTGCACGAGGAGACCGGGCTGGACGTGGTCATCGACGAGACCGCGCACGTCTACTCCTACCACCAGCGCAACACCTGGCGGCAGGGCCGGCGCGCGGATGCCCACGCGCTGCGGATCGTCTACGACGGCTGGGTGCCGTTGGACAGCCCGGAGCCGCACGTGGTCGAGATCGACGGCTCGACGATGGAGGCTGCCTGGCAGCCGGTGGCCGGGGTCCTCGACGGCACCGTGCCCGTCGTGGGCCTGGTGACCGAGGTGCTCGCCGAGCACCGGCCCTTCCAGCTGCAGCGGGTCGCGGCGTACGCCCTGGCCGTGCGCGACGGCGACGACGGCCAGGAGGTGCTGCTCACCCGCAACTCCCCGCGCGGCCCGCACCCGGGCTGGTGGACGCTCCCGGGAGGCGGCATCGACCATGGGGAGCAGCCGCGGGATGCGCTGGTCCGCGAGGTCCGGGAGGAGACGGGGCTGGAATGCCACCCCGGCGAGGTGCTGGACGTCGGCTCCACCCACTTCGAGGGCACCGCCCCGTCGGGGCGACGGGAGGACTTCCACTCGCTGCAGGTCGTCTTCGACGCGACGGTCTCCGCGGGCGAACCTGCCGTCCAGGAGGTCGACGGCACCACCGACGCGGCCGCGTGGGTGCCGGTGTCGACCCTCGGCGACGGCCCCTACCGGATCCGGGACGTGGTCCGGTCGGCGCTCGCCGCCCGCGAGCGTAGGTTGAAAACGTGACCGAGAAGGTCTTCACCTACGCCGCACCCGCGCTCAAGTTCGGCCCTGGCGCGTCGGCCGAGGTGGGTCACGACCTCGCGACGTTCGGTGCCCGCCGGGTCCTGCTCGTCACCGACCCGGGCGTCATGGAGACCGGCCACCCCACCCGGATCGCCGAGCAGATCTGGCAGCACGGCATCGAGACCGTCATCTTCGACCGCGCCCGGGTCGAGCCCACGGACGAGTCCATGGACGAGGCGGTGGACTTCGCCCGGGACGCCGAGTCGACGGGCCGCCGGTTCGACGCGGTCGTCGCGATCGGCGGGGGCTCGTCGATCGACACCGCCAAGGCGGTCAACCTGCTGCTCACGAACCCGGGTGAGCTGATGGACTACATCAACGCACCTGTCGGAAAGGCGCAGGCGCCGGCGTTCCCGCTGCTCCCGCTGGTCGCCATCCCGACCACCACCGGCACCGGCAGCGAGAGCACCACGATCTGCGTGCTCGACGTGCTGGCACTCAAGGTGAAGACCGGGATCAGCCACGCCGCCCTCCGTCCGAAGCTGGCGATCGTCGACCCGCGACTCACCATGACCCAGCCGACGATGGTCACCGCCGCGTCCGGGATGGACATCCTCTGCCACGCGCTGGAGAGCTACACCGCGCGCTGGTACGCCGAATTCGACGCCAAGGAGCCCGAGCAGCGGGTGCCCTACTGCGGGGCCAACCCGATCGCGGACCTGTGGTCGGAGAAGGCGATGAGTCTGCTCGCCGGCGCGTTCCGGGCGGCCGTGGACAACGGCGACGACGCGGGTGCCCGGGAGCAGATGGCCATGGCCGCGACGTTCGCCGGACTGGGCTTCGGCAACGCCGGCGTGCACATCCCGCACGCCAACGCCTACCCGATCGCCGGCCGGGTCCGCTCGTACGTCCCGCCGGGCTACCCCGAGGGCGAGCCCATCGTGCCCCACGGCATGGCGGTCTCCCTCACGGCACCCGCGGCTTTCAAGTTCACCTTCGACGCCAACCCCGAGCGGCACATCCGCGCAGCCCGGTTGCTCGATCCCGAGTCCCACGGCAAGGGACGGGACACCCTCCCGCGGGTCCTGAGCTCCCTGATGATGGACGTCGGGATGCCCAACGGGCTCGCCGAGGTCGGGTACACCAAGGCCGACATCGACGAGTTGGTGGAGGGAGCGACCAAGCAGCAGCGGCTGTTGGCCACATCACCCAAGGCGCCCACGGACGAGGACCTCGCCAAGATCTTCGTCGCCTCGATGGAACACTGGTGAGGTGACCGTCAGCTCAGCCGACCTCGTGGCTGAGCTGACCAAACGGGGTGTGAGCGACGTCGACGACTCCGTCCTGACCCGGGCGCTGTACAGCTCGGACGCCTCGCTCTACCGGGTGGTCCCGCAGGTGGTGGTCCGGCCGCGCGCGGCCGACGAGCTGGACGCGATCCTCGACGTCGCGCGGGCCACCGGCGTACCGGTCACCATGCGCGGCGCCGGCACGTCGATCGCCGGCAACGCCGTCGGCCCCGGCATCGTCGTCGACACCGTCAAGCACCTCACCCGCGTCGTCTCGATCGACCCGGAGGCGCGGACGGCGGTCGTCCAGCCTGGCGTCGTGCACGCCAACCTGCAGCTCGCGGCCGCTCCGCACGGCCTGCGGTTCGGACCGGACCCGTCGACGCACACCCGCTGCACGATCGGCGGGATGATCGGCAACAACGCCTGCGGGTCGCGCGCGCTCGGCTACGGCCGGACCGTCGACAACGTCGTCGCGCTGAACGTCGCCTGGGGGCCGGGAGCACAGGACGTCGAGGCGCAGCTCGGCGCTCTGGTCGACCAGCACCTCGCCCACGTGCGCACCGAGTTCGGCCGGTTCGGCCGCCAGGTGAGCGGCTACTCGCTCGAGCATCTGCTGCCCGAACGCGGCCGGAGCATCGACCGGTTCCTGGCCGGCTCGGAGGGCACCCTCGCGCTGGTTCGCGAGGCGACCGTCAGGCTGGTCGAGGACACCGCCGACCGGTTGCTGGTCGTCCTGGGCTACGCCTCGATGGTCGACGCGGCCGACGCCGTCCCGGCGTTGCTCGCGACGACCGGCGGAGCGATGATCGCCTGCGAGGGACTGGACGCGCGGATCGTCGACCTGGTGCGGGCAAAGGGGAGCGCGGTCCCGGAGCTGCCGGCTGGCACCGGCTGGCTGTTCGTCGAGGTGATCGGCGCCGAGGCCCAGGAGCTGGCCGCCAAGGTCGTCGCCGAGGGCGGCGCGCTCGGGCACCGGCTGGTGAGCGATCCGGCCGAGGCCGCCGCGCTGTGGCGGATCCGCGAGGACGGCGCCGGCCTGGCCGCCCGCAGCCTGAAGACGCCGGCGTACTCCGGCTGGGAGGACGCCGCCGTCCCGCCGGACCGGCTGGGCGCCTGGCTGCGCGACTTCGAGGAGCTGCTGAAGGAGCACGGCCTCGACGGCGTGCCCTACGGCCACTTCGGCGACGGCTGCGTGCACGTGCGGATCGACTTCCCGTTCGAGGCCGGGGACGGCGGCTCGGCCACGGTGTTCCGCGACTTCCTCACCGCCTGCGCGCTCAAGCTGCGCGACCACGGCGGCTCGCTCTCCGGTGAGCACGGCGACGGCCGGGCGCGCTCCGAGCTGCTCCCGCTGATGTACGACGCCGAGTCGATCCGGCTCTTCGCCGCGGTCAAGGCGATCTGCGACCCCCGCAACCTGCTCAACCCCGGCAACCTGGTCGATCCGGCGCCCCTGGACGCCGACCTGCGGCCGCTGCGTGCCCGGCAGCCGGTGCTGCCGCTGCTGAAGCTCCCGCACGACGGTGGCCAGCTGGGCACCGCCGTGCACCGGTGCACCGGCGTCGGCAAGTGCGTCGCCGCCTCGACCACCGGCGTGATGTGCCCGTCGTACCTCGCCACCCGCGACGAGAAGGACTCCACCCGAGGCCGCTCCCGGGTGCTCCAGGAGGCGATCGACGGGTCGCTGGTGCAGGGGTTCGCGGACCCGGCGGTCGCCGAGGCGCTCGACCTGTGCCTGGCCTGCAAGGGCTGCGCGTCGGACTGCCCGACCGGCGTGGACATGGCGACGTACAAGTCCGAGGCGCTCCACCAGAAGCACGACGTCGAGGGCGTACGCCGTCCGCGCAGCCATCGCCTGCTCGGCCGGCTCCCCGTGTGGGCGGACCGGGCCGCGCCGGTCGCGCCCCTGGCCAACCGGATGATGCGGCTCGGCCCGGTGGCGAGGCTTGCCAAGGCGACCGCCGGCATCGACCAGCGCCGCTCGATCCCGGCGTTCGCGAGGAAGACGCTGCGGAGGTCCGTCGCCAGGAGCAACGAGACTCCCGACGTCTGGATCTGGGCGGACTCGTTCAGCGACCACTTCCTCCCGGCCAACGGCCACGCCGCGATCCGGTTCCTCGAGTCGGCCGGGCTGACCGCCCGCGTGATCCCCGACGACGCCTGCTGCGCGCTCACCTGGATCACCACCGGCCAGCTCGACCAGGCGCAGCGGATCATGACGCGCACGGTCGCCGCGCTCGCGCCGTACGTCGAGTCGGGTGTGCCCGTCATCGGCCTGGAGCCGTCCTGCCTGGCCACGCTGCGCAGCGACGCCGCGGAGCTCACCGGCAGCACCCTCGACGTGCTCAGCCTCGCCGAGCTCGTCGAGCGTGAGCAGCTGCCGCTGCCCGACCTCACCGGGGTCGAGGTCGTCGCCCAGCCGCACTGCCACCACCACGCCGTGATCGGCTGGGCGGCCGACCAGCGGCTGCTGGAGCGCGCCGGGGCGACGGTCACCCGGGTCGCGGGCTGCTGCGGCCTGGCCGGCAACTTCGGCATGGAGAAGGGCCACTACGACGTCTCGGTCGCGGTGGCCGAGACCCACCTGCTGCCGGCGGTGCGGGCCCAACCGCACGCCGTCGTCCTCGCCGACGGCATGTCCTGCCGCGTCCAGCTCGACGACCTGGCCGGCGTACCGGCCCTGCACCTGGCAGAGCTGCTGGCTCAGGCCCTCCGGTAGCGGCCGTCGAAGGCGGTCTCCCAGGTCTCCCCGTCGTCCCTGGAGGTCTCCCAGAGCTGACGGACGTCGTCGCCGTCGCGGATCCAGGTGATTCGGTGCCGCGCGTCGGCGTCGATGCCCTCGAGCACCATCGCTCCGTGCCGCACGTCACCGTCGAGCAGCAGCACGCCACCGGTCGAGTCCACCCACGTCTGGTGCCAGCAGCCCCGCTCGGCGTCCCACGCGCTGAGGCTGTGCCCCACCACGCCTCGGTCACCGCGCCAGTGCTCGGCCAGCGCACCGGTGCCGTAGAGGTCGGTGATCGAGTTGCGGCCGACGTGGTTGCCCTCCGAGTCGTGCACCTCCCACTCGCCGAGCCAGAAGTCGAACGCGTGCGCGAGGGCGTGGGCAGCGCTGTCCGCGATGGTCATGGGGTGACCGTGGCACCCGGAAGCCGCCGGGCGCGAGACCTCAGGACGAGTCGTGACCCGACCGCGACCACCTCGTGACCCGACCGGCGTGGTCGGCGCCCTGCGCCGCCTAGTGTGGGCCGATGGGTCCGAATCGCGTTGCCCTCGTGACTGGGGGCTCTCGGGGGCTCGGCGCCCACGTCTCCCAACGGCTCGCGGTGGACGGGTGGGCAGTCGCGGTCAACTATCACGCTGGCCAGGCGGCGGCTGAAGGAGTTGTCGCGTCGATCCGCGAGGCCGGTGGTGTGGCCGAGGCATTCGGGGCCGATGTCGTCGACGAGGCGGCCGTGACTGCCATGGTCTCCGAGGTCGAGCGGCGCCTTGGGCCGGTTGTGGCGGTCGTGGCGAACGCGACCGGCCCTCAGCCCCAGGCGGGTCTCGAGGAGCTGACCTGGCGCACCCATCTCGACCAGCTCGAGTTCTTCGTCAAGAGTCCCACGTTGCTGGTGCAGGCGGCGTTGCCCGGCATGCGCGTGCACGGCGGCGGCAGGGTGATCCTGATCGGGTCCGACATGGTGGACCGGGCCCTGCCTCGAATGTCTGCCTACGTCGCGGCGAAGAGCGCCCAGGTCGGTCTGACCAAGGTCTGGGCCAAGGAGCTCGGGCCGGACAACATCACGGTCAACCTGGTGCAGCCGGGCTGGATCCCGGTCGAGCGGCATTCCGGTCTCGACACCTCGGCGTACGCCGCGGAGGTGCCGCTCGGACGCATGGGAACGCCGGAGGACGTCGCCGCGATGGTCGCCTTCCTCGCCTCCGAGGCCGCGAGCTTCGTCACCGGTCAGCAGATCACGGTCAACGGCGGCCACGTCCTCTGACGACGGCCGTCTCGATCGTCCCACGGCTGAAGGGCGCAACCAGGCCTCCGACCCGGAGAGAACCCGTCTGCGTGCTCCGCACGTCCATGCGGCTGGGTCGCCCCACGAACCGGCCCTGATGCACCTGGAAGGGCTCCTCGGCCGACCGGAGACCGTGACTGATCAGGTAGGCAGCAGTCGGCCCGGCAGCGCTGCCCGTCGCCACATCTTCGGTCAGTCCGCTGTTGTCCCACGTACGGCCCTCGGGTCGGTCGGGGTCGAGCACGTACACGAAGTCGGCTCCGACCTCGTGGAGCATCGACGGCAGGTCCGCGGCGGCGACGTGACTTGCCGCGAGGCCTTCAACCGTCACCGGCAGCAGGAGATACCTCAGTCCGGTGCTGACGACCTGGCTGGGCAGGTCGCTACGCAGCTGTTCTGCTGTCACACCGACCGCGGCCGCAAGCCGGATGGTCACGTCGGGTGGGAGCGGCGCCAGCACCTGCGCGCGTCCCTGGTCCATCTCAGCCCAGATGACCCCGCCATTGCGTGCAGCGGTCGTGACGGCCAGTGGGCGGCCGCCGACCCGGATGCTCCACTCCTGGCCTTCCGCAGCTGCTCGTCCCGACCGAGCATGCAGGACGGCTGCCGCCCCCAGGACCGGGTGGCCGGCGAAGCCGAGCTCCTCCTCGGGCGTGAAGATGCGCGCTTCGGCCCCGCCGTCGACCACGTCGAACAGGAAGATCGTCTCGAACTGACGAAGCTCCTGGGCGATGCGCAGCATCGTGTCCGCTTCGAGCGAGATCTCCGATCTCACCACGGCCAGGCCGTTGCCGGCCATGGCTCGGTCCGCGAACACATCCACGTGGTGAAGGCTGAGCTTGGCTGGCTCCGAAGGACGATCATCCATGGGCGACTCTCTCGTCGTGGTCGGCTCGGATCCTCGCGTTCAGTGTGCCAAGACCTCGTCTGACCAGGCCCTCCTAGACTTCCGGGGTGAACCCCCGCCACCGCCGCCTGGTCATCTCGCTGGCGCTGGTCGGACTGCTCCTGATCGTCGTCATCGCCGCGGTGAAGTGATGGCCGAGAACCTGCTCCGCGCGCTCGCGCAGCTCCGGGGAAGCCTGCTCGATCCGGAGTCGCTGGTCCGCGCGGTGGCGTCGGGGCGGCAGAAGGCAGGGGCGCCGAGGTGGCGCCGGGTCGAGCTGAGGTACGTCGACCTCAAGGCGGGTCGCCACCTCCAGCTCACGGCGTACGACGAGACGCAGGCGCACACCTCGAACCACACGGTGGCCCTCGGGAACCAGCCGAGCGGGGCGCGAGACGCTGTGGACGACCTGCTCGACGAGCCGTTCGGCAACTGGCACGTGGAGACGACGACGGAGGCGATCCAGCTGCGGGTGACCCGCAAGGGCGAGGCGCTGGTGCACACCCGCGCGCGGGCCGCGCCGGCCGAGGTGGACCGTGGCCACGACCGCGACAAGGAGCGGCTGCTGCCCGAGGACGACCCGCTGTTCCGGGCACTGGGGCTGGCGGACGCGGATGGCCGCCTCAAGCCGAGCCGTCGCGACAAGTACCGGCAGGTGGAGGAGTTCCTCCGGCTGCTCGACACCGCCGTGACCGAGGCGATCGACAAGGGGCAGCTGCGCACACCGACGGCAGAGGAACCGCTCCGCGTCACGGACCTGGGCTGTGGCAACGCCTACCTGACCTTCGCGGCCGAGCGGTATCTCGCGGGCGTCCGGGGGTTGCCGGTCCAGCTGGTCGGCGTGGACGTCAAGGAGCAGTCCCGCGCGCACAACGAGAAGGTCGCCGGTGAGCTCGGCCTGGACGCGTCGTTCGTGGTCGGCAGCATCGGCGGCGTGACGCTCGACCCAGCGCCCGAGGTGGTGCTGGCCCTGCACGCCTGCGACACCGCGACCGACGAGGCGCTGGCCCGCGCGGTCGAGTGGCAGGCCGCCCTGGTGCTGGCAGCGCCCTGCTGCCACCACGACGTGGCCGCGCAGCTCCGCAAGGTGCCGACCCCGGCGCCGTACGCCATGCTCACCCGGCACGGCATCCTCCGCGAGCGGCTCGCCGACACCCTGACCGACTCGCTGCGGGCCACGCTGATGCGGCTGCAGGGCTACCGCGTGGACGTCGTGCAGTTCGTCGAGAGCAAGCACACGCCGCGCAACACCCTGCTCCGCGCCACCCGCACCGGCGCGCCCGTCAAGGGCGGCTCGCTGCGGCGGGAGTACGACGACCTGGTCGCCGCCTGGGGCATCCACCCGAAGCTGGCCGAGCTGCTCGATGGCTGACTTCGAGGCGCCCAGGGACCGGGTGCTGGCCGGGCTGCTCGTCGTCCCGTTCCTGCTCGGCGCGGCAGCGGCGCCGGCCGGCCAGGCGCAGGTGGTGTTCTCGTTCCGGGACAACCAGATCATCGAGTCCAGTGGTCTCGCCGTCGTGGACGGCCTGGTCGTGACCACCAACGACTCCGGCGACACCGGCCGGGTCTTCATGGTCGACCCGGTCACCGGCAAGACGGTCGGCGTCACTGCCTGGGCCGACGACCCCACCGACGTGGAGGCGCTGGCCCCGGACGGGCACGGCGGGGTGTGGGTCGGCGACATCGGCGACAACACGGAGTCGCGAGACTCCGTGCAGATCGCGCAGGTCGCCCTCGGCGGCAGCGACCTCGAGCCCGAGGTGCGCGACCTCACCTATCCCGACGGTGCGCACGACGCCGAGACGCTGATGCGGGACCCCGCCACCGGCCGCCTCTACATCGCCAGCAAGGGCCCTCTCGGCGGCGAGCTGTTCGAGGTGCCCGAGTCCGGCGACGGTCGGATGCGTGCTCTCGGCGACGTGCTGCCGCTGGCCACCGACGGCGCGTTCCTCTCCGACGGCAAGCCACTTCGTGGTGCGCAACTACGCGGTGGCCGCGGTCTACGCGTTCCCGTCGCTGGAGAAGGTCGACCAGTTCCAGCTCCCCGACCAGCCGCAGGGCGAGGGCCTGGCGGTGGATGCCGACGGCAGCCTGCTGCTCAGCTCGGAAGGGCTGCACTCCAAGGTGCTGAGGGTGTCGCTGCCGACGAGCTCGGCGTCGCCCTCCCCGACCGCCTCACCGTCTACGCACACCGAGTCGCACGAGGACTCCGAGCTGCCCGAGACCACCGAGACCCAGCGCCCCGCATGGCCGTGGCTCCTCGGTGGGCTGATCGGTCTCGGCTGCCTCGTGGTGTTGCTGCGGTCGCTCCGTCGCCGATAGTCCCAGACCTTCTCCACGTCGTACGCGCGTGGGGACCGTCGGAAAGGTCTCGGACTATCTCCGACGGGGTGGGTTCGACGCGGGCAGTTGTGGCTACTGTCCCGCCATGCCCCGCCTGCGTCGTACGTCGCCGGACCAGCCCGGCTGGTCCCGCCGCCGCGCGGGCAAGGGGTTCGTCTACCTCGACGAGCGCGACCGACGGCTGCCAGAGGACGAAGCGCAGCGGGCACGGGACCTGGTGATTCCGCCGGCGTGGGAGGACGTCTGGATCACGCCGTACGCGAACGGCCACCTGCAGGCGGTCGGCACCGACGACGCCGGCCGGCGCCAGTACCTCTACCACCCGCAGTGGCGCGAGCGACGCGACGCGGAGAAGTTCGACCGGATGCTGTTGTTCGGGAAAGCGCTCAGCAAGGCGCGGGAGCGGGTGCTGCTGGACCTCGGGCTCGAGGGGATGCCGCTGGAGCGGGCGTGCGCCGCGGCGGTGCGGCTGCTGGACCTCGGCTACTTCCGGATCGGCAACGACGTGTACGCCGACGAGAACGGCTCCTTCGGCCTCACCACCCTGGAGCGTCGCCACGTGCGCCGCCACCAGGACCAGCTGATCTTCGGCTTCGTGGGCAAGTCGGGCGTCGAGCACGAGATCACGATCAATGACGCCGTGGTGATCGAGGCGATCGAGATCATGCGCCGTCGACGCAGCGGCGACGACGACCGGCTGCTGTCGTACAAGAACGGCCGGTCATGGCGCAGCCTGCTGCCGGATCTGGTGAACGACTACGTGCGCGACTCGACCGGGCTCGAGTCGACCGCGAAGGACTTCCGTACCTGGCACGCCACCGTGCTGGCGGCGGCCGCCCTGGCCGAGACCCCGGAGCCGGGGAAGTCGAAGGCCTCCCAGAAACGCGCGGTCGCGGGGGCGATGAAGGAGGTCGCAACGTTCCTGGGGAACACCCCGGCGCTGGCGCGCTCGTCGTACGTCGACCCGCGGGTCGTCGACGCCTACCACCGCGGGAAGACCATCGAGCGAGCCACCCGACGAAGCTACGACACCACCGACGAGCGGCAGGCAGCCCTGGAACGGGCCACGCTCAAGCTGTTGAGGGAGTTCGAATGAGGGCCCGATCATGAGGATCGAGGTCGTCGAGGGAGACATCACCCGACAGGACGTCGACGCGGTCGTCAACGCAGCCAACAGCGCGATGCGCGGCGGAGGCGGTGTGGACGGTGCGATCCACCGGGCGGGTGGCCGCGCCGTCCTCGAGGACTGCATCGCGAGGTTTCCCGACGGGCTCGCGACCGGAGACGCCGGCTGGACGACCGCTGGGGAGCTGCCGGCCCGGTGGGTGATCCATGTCGTCGGCCCCAACCGGCACGCCGGCCAGACAGACCGGTCCCTGCTCCTGTCGTGCTACTCCCGGGCGCTGGAGGTCGCCGACGAGCTCGGCGCCCGCACAGTCGCGTTTCCGCTGGTCAGCGCGGGTGTCTACGGCTGGCCCAAGGACGACGCGATCGCGGCTGCGCTCGACGCCCTCCGAGATTGGCAGAGCCGCGCCGTGGACACCCGGGTCGAGGAGGCGCGGCTGGTCGCCTTCGACCACGCGACGTACGTGCAGATCCGGGCCCAGTTGGGAGCAGGACCGGGCTGACGGATGGATCCTGTGGAGGTGTCGCGCCGTCCCAGCCATGTGCGCCTCCTGGCCGTGCTCCTCCTTGCCCAGCTCGTGAGCGGGTGCCGCGACGACCACGGACCAGACGTCCCCAACGCTGCGACGTCCGCGCTGGACTGCGCGGGCACGCCGTACGAGAAGGGGCGGGGCAACTACGACACCGGCCCGGAGTCCGTGCAGGACGGCCCGCAGGCGGCGGTCGACGACTGGCAGGCGGAAGAGGGCCGTCACCTGCCGCAGGTGCCGTACGTCGAGACCGCCCGGCACGGCGACCAGGCCCTCTTCACGTGGTCCACCCAGGGTTTCGTGGCGGGTGCCTTCGTGGTGCGCGACGACACCGCGGGGACCGACGGCGACCGAGGCTGGGGCGTCGCGTCGTACGGGCTCTGCGACCCGGCGGAGTGGCCACCCGAGACCAGCGACGCGGTCGGCATCCAGGTCTGGACGAACGCCGACGGCGACCGGGTGCCGACCTCGCTCGTCTACTCAAGCCCCGGCGCCGAGCACTGCGGCTGGGAGGACATGACCTTCCTGTGGCTCGGTAAGGATGGCCGGGACGGCGAGTTCTACGGGACACCCGACGGCTACCTGGCCGAGTTCCTGCGGACGTCGTACGCCGCGCACGCGGAGCTGCCTGCCGACGCGAGCGACACCGGCTACGCCAGGGACGGTCGCCACCTGTGGCTGGCGGCGGACGGCAGCGCGGCGTACCTGGTCGGAGCCGACGGCGACGCCGAGCGTTGGCCCGCTCCCGCCAACGAACCGATCCGCTGCGCCTGAGTCACAGCCGCTCGATGACCCAGTCGATGCAGGCGGTGAGCGCAGCGATGTCGGAGGGATCGATCGCGGGGTACATCGCGATGCGGAGCTGGTTGCGGCCGAGCTTGCGATAGGGCTCGGTGTCGACGATGCCGTTGGCGCGCAGGGTGGCCGCGATCGCGTTGGCGTCGATGTCGTCGTTGAAGTCGATGGTGCCGATGACCAGCGAGCGGTGCTCGGGGTCGGCGACGTAGGGGAACGCCGCGTCGGACTTCTCGGCCCAGCCGTAGAGGTGCCCCGAGGACTGCGTGGTCCGCTCGACCATGCCCTTGAGGCCGCCCAGGCTGTTCATCCAGTCCAGCTGTTCGGCCATCAGGAACAGCGTCGCGACCGAGGGGGTGTTGTAGGTCTGGTTGAGCCGGGACTGGTCGATCGCGATCTTGAGGTCGAAGAACGCCGGGATGTGCCGTCCGGACGCGGCGATCCGCTCGGCGCGCTCGAGAGCGGCGGGGGAGAAGGTGGCGACGTAGAGCCCGCCGTCGGAGGCGAACGACTTCTGCGGGGCGAAGTAGTAGACGTCCGACTCGGTCAGGTCGACCGGGAGGCCACCGGCGCCCGAGGTGGCGTCGATCAGCACGAGCGCGCCGTCGTCGGCGCCGTCGGGCCGGACCACGGGCGCCATCACGGCGGTGGAGGTCTCGTTGTGGGCCCAGGCATAGGCGTCGACACCGGCCTCGGCCGCCGCCACGGGTCGTGAGCCGGGCTCGCTGGCGATCACCGAGGGCTCGTCGAGCCACGGGGCCGCCTTCACGGCGCTCGCGAACTTGCTGGAGAACTCGCCGAAGGTCAGGTGCTGGCTCTTCTGCTCGATCAGCCCGAACGTCGCGACGTCCCAGAACGCCGTCGCGCCGCCGTTGCCGAGGACCACCTCGTAGCCCTCCGGCATCGAGAACAGCTCGGCGAGGCCCTCGCGCACCCGGCCGACGACGTTGCGGACCGGCGCCTGCCGGTGCGACGTACCCATCAGGGAGGAGCCGGTGGCAGCGAGCGCGTCGAGGTGCGAGGTCTGGATCTTGGAGGGTCCGGCCCCGAAGCGCCCGTCAGCGGGCAGCAGGTCGGACGGGATCCTCAGTGCGCTGGTGGGGGCATCGGTCACGCCACCTATTCTGGCAGCCGCTCACATCGACACCCCGGAGGAGTCCAGATGGGCCCAGGGCGCACCGCGCGCGACCCCGAGGGGCTGCAACGCGTGCTCGTGCTCGGCGGCGTCCTGGTCGGGCTGGCCGGGCTCGGCATCGCGGCGTGGGGGCTGGTGGTCGACGGCTGGGGCCTGGTGGCCGGGCCGCTCCTCGTCGTCTTCGCGGTCGTCTGTCTGCTCGTCTCCCGCGACGACGGCCGGGGGCAGTTCTGCCCGGAGTGCGTGGCCCGCAACCCGGAGGACGCCGAGATCTGCGAGAACTGCGGGCACGCCCTTGGCTGATCCGTCCGGGGCGCTCCAGATCGTCCGCGTCGACTACGGGCACCCCGACGCGATGCTGCTGATCGCCGAGGTCCAGGCCGAGTACGTCGCCCGCTACGGCGGCCCCGACCGGACGCCGCTCGACCCGCTGATGTTCGAGCCGCCGCTCGGCAGCTTCTACGTCGGCTACCTCGAGGTCGGCGAAAGGCCGCGCCCGGTGGCGTCGGGCGCCTGGCGGGCCCACGACGACGTCGAGGCCTTCGGCACCAGGCGCACGGCCGAGGTCAAGCGGATGTACGTCGCCCCGGACGCCCGCGCGCGAGGGATCGCGCGCACCATGCTGGCCCACCTCGAGCGCACCGCGGCCGAGGCCGGCGCCGAGGCCATGATCCTCGAGACCGGCACCGCGCAGCCCGAGGCGATGGCGCTCTACGAGTCCTCCGGCTACACGCCGATGCCGTCGTTCGGCTACTACCAGCACGAGCCCCTGAACCGCTGCTACGCCAAGTCGCTGCCGGGCACTACCGTGTCGGCGTGACCGAGATCTTGGAAGGCTTCTGATGGGTATCTTCGGCGGTTCCGCGCAGGATCAGGTCGACCTGGGGCACGTCAACGACCGGCTCGCCAAGCTCGAGGCGGCGCTGGCCTCCCTCCAGGCGCAGGTGGCCGCGCTGACCACCGGGGCGGTGGCTGCCGCCGCCCCCAACCCGCTGGCGGGCAGCGACCCCGGTGCCGTGCCGTACGGCAACAACGTGGCCGGCGGGCCGTGGCTTGAAGAGGTGAGGCGGCTGAAGAACGACGGCAAGCTGATCAACGCGATCAAGCTCTACCGCGAGCACACCGGCCTGGGGCTGAAGGAGTCCAAGGACGCGGTCGAGGGGATGTTGTGAGACGTGCTGCTGCCGATGAAGGTGGCGCAGGGCGTCGCTGACGGGTCGGTGTCGCTCGCCTTCCGCCGCTGGCGCAAGCAGGACGTGGTGCCCGGACAGGTGTTCACGACCTCGTCCGGTCTCGTGCGGGTCGACGCCGTCCGGGTGGTCGATGCGGACGCGATCACCGACGCGGAGGCCGCGCTCGCGGGCTGGCCGGACGCCGAGCGGCTGCGGCGCCGGCTGGCGCCCGAGGGCGAGACCTTCCGTGTCGAGCTGTCGTGGGCCGGACCGGACCCGCGGGTCGCTCTGCGCTCCTCGGCGGAGCTCACCCCCGAGGAGGTCGCGGAGCTGGACAGGCGGCTCGGGCGCCTGGACCGCGCGGCCGCGCACGGGCCCTGGACGCTGCGCTACCTCGAGCTGATCCGCCAGCACCCGCAGCGGCGGGCGCCGGACCTGGCCGCGCTGGTCGGCCGCGAGACCGCGCCGTTCAAGATCGACGTCCGCAAGCTGAAGAACCTCGGCCTGACGGTCTCGTTCCCCGTCGGCTACGAGGTCTCACCGCGCGGGCTGGCCTACCTGAGCCATACCACCCGTCGCTGACCAACCGCACGGTTGTAATTCACCCCGTTTCGCAAACGCGGTCGCCGCCGCGCATTTACGGTCCCCGACGTGCGCGCTCTCCTCGTCGCGGCGGCCCTGTCCTTGTGCACGGCCGCTGCCTGCCTGGTCGGCCCGGCCGCGGTGGCTGGCGTCGAAGGGAGCGGCCTGCCCGTCGAGGACTACGCGTCGTACGACCCGCAGAGCGCCTGCACCAAGAAGCCCCGCCCCGGCACCGTCGCCCTCGGCGAGTGGCTGGTCACGACGTACGGCGGCGCCGGCGGTGCGGTCAACCGGCCCTGCTCCGGCTCCGGCGCCTCCGAGCACAAGGACGGGCGCGCGGTCGACTGGACCCTGGACGCCGACAACCCCGCCGAGCGCAAGCTGGCCAAGGCCTTCCTCGCCGCCGCCTTCGCGGCCGACGCCGAGGGCAACCCGGCCGCGCTGGCTCGCCGGATGGGGATCATGTACGTCATCTGGAGCGACCACTTCTACCCCGCCTACGACCAGTTCCAGCCGGAGAACTACCTCTCGTCCTCGTGCCGCTCCAAACGGAAGTGCTCCAAGACGCTGCGCCACCGCGACCACATGCACATCTCGCTGTCGAAGGCCGGCGCCAAGGGGCTGACCAGCTTCTACGCCGACCTGCTGCCGCTTGCGACCACTAGCGGGAGCGCCCCTCCAGGTAGCCGTGGTGGTGGCTCTGGCGATCGGTGAGCTCGTCCTCAGCCTGCCGACGTGCGTGCATCAGTAGCCCAGATAGACACAACCGCTTTCCGCGCGTCAGACGCGCGGATCAGCCGAGAGTCCGGCGTCTGGACGCCAGCCCACCAAGACCCTCCCACACCGCTGCAGCCGACCCTTCCCGCCAGGGTGGGAAGGCGAGACGACGATGTTCGAAAACCGCCGCCTCGCCTTGGTTGAGTCTCGCCGAGTACGCAGTCGGCGTTGGCGCGGGCTCGCTGAGCTGAGCTGGTGGTCAGGCTCAGGCGGGTGCGATGTTCTGGTTGTGCCGGAACAGGTTCCCTGGGTCGAGCTTGCTCTTGATCTCCCGCAACCGGTCGTAGTTGCCCCGGTAGTTGGCACGGACCCGGTCCTGGTCGTCGCTCGCCATGAAGTTCACGTAGCCGCCCTCCTCGGAGTGCGGTGCCGTGGCGTCGTAGTAGTCACGGACCCACGCCGTCCCGGCCTCGTCGTCCACCTCGTCCGGGGGCCACATGCCAGCGATCACGGTCGCGAAGGTCGCGTCGCGATAGGCGAACGCGGTTGCGTCCGGCGCGACCCGGTGGCACGCACCGTTGATCGGGTAGATGTGCATGGTGGAGTTCACCGCCGGCAGCTTCGGCCCGTGCTTGAGGTGGGCGGCGATCGCGTCGTCGGTCAGTTCGGTGACGAAGTTGGCCTTCCAGTAGTGGTGCAACCCGGGTGGGACCAGCGCGTCGAAGGCGCTGTTGAGCGCGGGATAGGGCATCGGACCGACCATCTCCGCCACCCGGGGCGCCACGTCCCGGATCGGCTGCAGCGCCTTCTCGCCGGCATCGAGGTCGCCGGCCCAGCAGGTCACCATCGCGATAAAGGGCTCACCGTGCCGTTCCTCGGGGATGAACGGCAGCGGCGGTGCGATCTGGTAGGCCGGGAAGCAGCCGAGCTGTTCGGGAGCGTCGACGATGAAGTCCCGGTAGAACCGCAGGAGGTCGTCGGCCTTGTCCAGCTCGAAGAACATCGGCCCGCCGTAGATGTCCTTGACCGGGCTGAGCCGAAACTCGAAGGACGTCACCACGCCGAAGTTGCCGCCACCACCGCGGATCGCCCAGAAGAGATCAGGATCGTTCTGCTCGCTGGCGACC
Organism: uncultured Actinomycetota bacterium; assembly: GCA_963798045.1. Lineage (GTDB taxonomy): Bacteria > Actinomycetota > Actinomycetes > Propionibacteriales > Nocardioidaceae > Nocardioides. The sequence continues at coordinate 44,186 of CAWCSB010000029.1, read as the reverse complement.
TGGAAGGTCCCGTCGGCGAGGACGACGTCCGCGGAGACGAGGTTGTCCAGGGACAGCCCGAGGCCGCGCGCCAGGTATCCGATCCCGCCGCCGAGCGTGAGGCCACCGACTCCGGTGGTGGAGATGATGCCGCCGGTCGTCGCGAGGCCGAACGGGTAGGTTGCGGCGTTCATGTCCCCCCACGTCGCGCCTCCCTCGACCCGTGCCGTATTCGTCCTCGGCTCGACGCGCACTCCACGCATGGCCGATAGGTCGACGACGAGGGCATCGTCAGCCGTACCGAAGCCGGGGACGCTATGGGCGCCGCCGCGCACGGCCACGGTCAAGGAGTTGTCGGTTGCGAAGCGCACGGCGTTCATCACGTCGCCGGCGTTGGCCGCCTGGACGATAACGGCGGGTCGCTTGTCGATCATGCCGTTACGGACGGCGCGTGCCTCGTCGTACCCGGTGTCATCCGGTCCGATGACGATTCCCCGGATCGCCTCACGCAACGTGTCCACCTGAATGTTCATCTGCCCTCCTCGAGGCACGGTGGTGTCGCGTCCGGGCGTCAGGGGCGTCGAGGAGGCTGGGCGTCACGAGGCGCGGCGGTGCGCGACTGGACTGGTTGCGGCCGACGCTATCCCGGGCGGCGCGCCCGCGCATCACACAGGTGGGTCATTTCGCCGCGTGGAATGTGCGTGCCCGGGTGGTCGGTAAATCGCTCGGCCAGGGACGCTCGCGTCCTAGCTGCTCGGCCGGCGTGTGTTTGCTAGCGCGGCCACCACTGCCTCCGGCGCATCGAGCTGTGTCATGTGACCGGCGCCGAGGATGCGTTCGAGGGAGACGGCCGGCATGATCGGGAGGGCGCGGGTCGCCGCCTTTGCAAAGGCAGGTTGACTCATGGAGCCGACCAGCCATCGCACGGGCGTGGTGATGGGAGCAAGATCTTTTGCGTGCAGTTCTCGTTCGCCGGTGCCGAGCGCGAGTTCGGCGACAATCGCAGGGCTGCATGTGTCTAGGAGTTCGTGGTCTAGGCGGTCGAGATCGCTCGATCCGTCGACGCGGCCGAGTGCCCAGGCCAGGAAGCGGCGTGCTCCCGCGGCGGGGTCGCGTCTGGCACGGATCTGCGCGCCCACGACGGCTCGGATCATGGCCGGGCTGGGACGACGCTTGAGGTGGAGCGCCGCCTCGAGCAGCACAAGGCTGTCGATGCACTCCGGCCGGCGTGCCACGAGGTCGAGGGCGATCACGCCGCCGATGCTCCATCCGATGACGTCAGCGTGACCACCATGCGCATCAATCAGTGCTGCCAAGTCGTCGGCGTGCTGGCGTAGTGACGAGACTCGCGAAGCGTCCGATGGCGGGAAGGAGCGCCGCGCGTACACCAGCGCCGTCCGACCGATCGCGACGAGCCGATTCGGCAGGTCGCCCCAGACGGGCGGTGCCGTGCCGTGGACCAGCACCACCAGCGGTCCGCTTCCCATGGTCTCCACATGGAGCCCATCGATCGTGCAGGTCATGACTGCCTCCGATTACTCCTGACAGGAATGAAACTTTATTCCTGTCAGGAGTAAACTGTCCAGAGTGCGCCGACCCACCACGACGACCCACGCCATCTTGGGACTGCTCGCGCTGCGCCCGAGCTGGACCGCCACCGAGCTAGCCGACCAGATCAGCCGAAACATGCGCTTCTTCTGGCCCCGCGCGTCGAGCCGGGTCTATGCCGAGTCGCGAGCAGCCGTCGAGCGTGGCTGGGCACTCTCCAGCAGCGAGGCGCGGACCGGTCGCGGCGCGCCGTCGCGCACTCGCTACCGCATCTCGGCGCGAGGTCGACGCGAGCTGCGGCGCTGGCTGGCGTCACCGCCCAAGGGAGTGGCGTTGGAGTCGGAGGCCCTGCTGCGCATCCTTATGGCCGACGAAGGCTCCGAGGACGACCTCAGGTCAGCGATCCGCGCGATCTCCGCAGACGCCGACCTGATGTTCGCGACCGCGCGGACGATCGCCGAGGAGTACCTCGAAGGTCGGGCGCCGTTCCAGGACGATGTGCACATCAGAGCCCTCGTCTTCGACTTTCTCGCCGGCTTCGCGAACATGTCTGCCGACTGGGCACGCCGCGCCGAGAAGTACGTCGACGACTGGTCCGATCTCGATGACGCCGGCCGCAATGCCGCCGGAGTAGAACTGGTGAGTGCGCGGACGAGGTTGATGCCGGCGACACCAGAGCGAGAACCTGGGGCCCCACAAGAAGGGTGAGCAACTCTGCCGCCGGAGGCGATGCCGGCCCGGAAGGTGAGTATCCGTAGATCACTAGTCTCTTCGGGACACCGGATCGACGCGCAGTGGAGGATATGCCACATTCTGAGCGTTCGCGAAGGTGCGTCATATCGCCGCGTAGCGGCGCGGCCATAACCGCCCGGGCAGCCGATGAGCGTGCCCTTCAATTCCTGGACCAACTTCATCCGGTGCGCTCAAGAGTTCGACAGGACATCCTTGACCGCGTCGACCGCCTTGGCCAATGCGGGCCGGTCGTCGCCGCCGCTGGCCCAGGCCGGGTCCTGCGGCAGGGGTCCCATCGGGTCCGCGTCCTCGGGCCCCGTCGCGGGCGGAGCGAGCGAGCGGCGGAACGCCTCGTCCAGCCCGACCAGACGGTGTCCCCCCGGAAGCAGCATCTCCCGGAAGTCGTCGTTCGCCGCGACCATGTCGTGGCGGAGGCTCTCGACCAGCGCCTCGACCGTTAGCCGGGGCACGTCAGTGAGACTGCCGACCAGCGTCCCCACGAGCGCAGTCGGCAGCAAGGGCACGGCGACCTGTGGGCGCTCAAGTCCCGCGTACGAGGTGTAGGCGTCGAGCAGCGCGCCGTAGCGCAGCCGGTCAGGGCCACCCACGTCGAAGTGGCGCGAGGGACCGGTGTACTCGAGCGCGCCGACCAGCGCCTCAAGCGCGTCCACCAGAGCGATCGGCTGAACTAGGGAGTCCATCCAGGTCGGGATGGTGTGCACGGGCATGCGTTCGCTGACCTGCCGGATGATCTCGAACGACGTGGACCCGCTGCCGAGGAGTACGGCGGCGCGCAGCACGACCACGGTCGCGGGGGATGCGCTCAGGATCTGCTCGACCTCGCGGCGGGACTTGATGTGCTCGGAGAGGTCGTCGTCGGCGACATCCGGCACGATCCCGGAGAGGTACACGATCCGGCCGACACTGTGGGCACTCCCGCCGCTTGCGAGATTGGTGGCTGCCTGGCGGTCGGTCTGCGCGAAGTTGTCCCCGCCCATCCCGTGGATCAGGTAATACACCGCATCCACGCCCGCGCAGGCGGCCGCGACCTGGTCGGCGTCAAGCACGTCCATGACGACGGTCTCCACCTGGTCCCCCCACCACGGCTGCTCGCGGTCAGGGTCGGTCGTGGTCGTGCGCACATCGTGGCCGCGCGCGAGCAGCAGTGGCACCAACCGGCCCCCGACGTACCCCGTCGCACCTGTCACCAAGATCTTCATCTCGCCCTCAACTCTGCACTGTTGTCGGCGTCGGCGTCTGGCCACGTTGCAGCACGATGACTGTAAGCCTGACGAGGAACCCGGCCGGTACCCGCGAACGGTCCTCTCAATGCGATATGCACCCACGCCGGGATGGGCGTAGCCAAACCGGGCGGCGGCCCCAAGCCCCGCCAACAAGGGACACGCGGCGAAGAAGTAGTGCCCCTGCCCCATTCCGGCTCCCCTTTGTTGTCAACTGGTGGTCTGTGGGGTCCTTGGCGGGGAGGTCTTCCGGGTGGGCTGGGGCGGTTGTAGCGTCGGGTTTGCGGGTCCGGGAAGTGGCTGATCCGAAGTGTCGATGTGCGGGTGCGAGTCGACCGCGCTGGATATGAGTGACGCCCCGCAGTGCCCTCCCGGGCCCGTGCCCATGTCCTCGGCCGCGTTGAGGAGCTGGGCTCGTTCGGAGTCGGCGAGGAGTTGGCGGTAGAGGGCGTCGGAGATCCTGCGCTTGAGGCAGCGCAGCGCTTCGAGCTTGGTCTTGCCGGCGGCGAGCTTGCGTCGGTAGTAGGCGCGGCCTTCGGTGTTGAGGCGGATCTGGCTGATCGCGGCGATGTGGATCATGTGGTTCATCCGCCGGTTCCCGGCCCGGGAGAGCCGGTGCGGTGCCGGTCCAGGACGCGAACCGGTTGCGGTCGGCGAACCGGGCGACGTCGCCGACGTCGGCCAGAGTCCTTGCGGCGACCACGGGTCCGACACCGCGCAGGTCCATCAGTCGGGACCCGCGGGCCTTGACCAGGACCTTGAGCTCGGCGGTGGACTTCTTCATCTTCGCTTCGACCGCGACCAGGTCGGCGAGCTCCTCCGCAGCGATCCTGCGCCGGGTCTTGCCCGCGATGTCGCGAGGGCGCACCGAAGCGAGGATTGCCTTGGCCTGCAGACCGGAAGAGAGCCACACCGACACTCGGTGGGCAGCCGCGTGGAGAGCCCTCCGCCGGACACCTGGACCGAGTCTGGCCAGACACCGATCCTGCGAGGAAGTCTCTAGTAGCCGCTAGTGACGCAACCGGATGGGTCGCCGACCCTGTGGATGGGTCTGCTCGGGCTCGGGCTCGATGTCGGTGGCTCGTGCTTGGGTTGAGTCATGCCCGAGCCGACCAGCTTCCTCGCCGTCGAGGACCTCGACGCTGCGGAGACGTTGGCTGCGGCGGAGGAGGCGGTGCGGGACCGCCGCGCGGTCGAGGTGCGTGAGCTGGACCTGGCGTTGCACTGGGCCGACCTGCACGCCGATGACCCCAACGACGACCATCAACCCAGGCCGCCGGGTGCGGCCCGGCTGGTGCAGCTCGGCGGCGCCGGTACGCCGCAGGTGCAGGACCTGTGCCTGTCTGAACTGGCCATCGCGCGGGGGCAGCACACCTTGACCACCCGGGCGCTGGTCGCCGACGCCCTGGACCTGCGGCACCGGCTGCCCGACCTATACGCGGCGGTCCGTGAGGGCCGCGTCGATCTGTGGGTCGCCCGCAAGGTCGCCTCGATGACCCGCACGCTCGACCCGCTCCCGGCCGGCGTGGTCGACCGAGCCGTCGCGGACGCGGTCGACGAGGTGCCTGGGCGGCTGTTGTCGATCGCCGAGGCCAAAGTCATGGAGGCCGACACCGAGATGGCCCGGGCCGAGCGGGAGGCTGCACGGCGGCGCCGCTATGTCGCGGTGACCCCGACCGACGAGTTCGGGCTGCGGACCGTGATCGCCCCGGTCGTCCCGGCAGATGCGGTGTGGCTGGACGCCCAGGTTGAGCGGGTCGCTGACGCCCTGGACGGGCGACGCGACCTGGTCCCCGACCTGGCAGCGGACTGCACCCGCGACGAGCTCCGCTCGGTCGCGCTGGGGTGGCTGGCCCACCCCGAAGACGTCGTCGCGCTGCTCGCCGGTGACGTCGAGCCGCGCGGTCGCACGACCAGGGGCCGGCAGGCGGTCGTGCACGTGCACTTGCACCAGGCCACCCTCGAAGCCGCCCTCCAAGGCGCTGGCGGAGGCTCCGACGGGGTCGTCCGGGTCGAGGAGGTCGGCCCGCTATTGGTCGACGAGCTGGCCCAGCTGCTGGGCCATGCCCGGGTCACGTTGGCGCCGGTCATCGACCTGGCGACCAGTGTCTCTGTGAACGGCTACGAGCATCCCGAGTCGGTCAAGGACCGCACCCGGCTGCGGTGCGTCGGCGACGTGTTCCCCCACGCCGCCACGATTAGCCGCAAGGCCGACATGGACCACCCCGACCCCTATGACCCCCATGGCCCACCCGGGCAGACCGGTGATCACAACGCGGCCCCATTGGGCCGTCGACATCACCGCGCCAAGACCCACCTCGCCTACCGGAGCAGACAGCTTGGGCTGGCGCGCTATCTGTGGCGCACACCCCACGGGCTCCACCGCCTCGTGGACCAAACCGGCACCCACCAGCTCGACACCGCACAGGCACTCGAGCTCGAGCACCCAGGCGCGCTCCACGACGCCCTCCAACGAGTCCAAGCCAGCCTGACTTGCAGCGACCGAAGCCGGCGCCGACCGTCATGATGACCGGGTGGACCGCGACGAGCTGCTCGACCTGCTGACCGGGATGCCGGGCGCGGTCGAGGAGTACCCGTTCGGCGACGAGGTCTCTGTCTTCAAGGTCGGCGGAAAGATGTTCGCGCTGGTGTCACTGGACGGTGACCCAGGGTTCGTGAACCTCAAGTGCGACCCCGGCTGGGCTCTGGAGCTGCGCGAGCAGTACGCCGCGGTCCGGCCGGGCTACCACACCAACAAGGTGCACTGGAACTCCGTCGACCTCGACGGCTCGGTCGGAGACGAGGAGCTTCGCGAGATGGTCGAGCAGTCCTACGGCCTCGTGGTCGCCGGACTGCCGAAGCGCGCGCGGCCCGGCTGACGAGCTAGGCGGACCACTCGGCCTTCCAGCCCTCGACATCCGTGGCAGGTCGCGCGGCCGGGCCGGCATAGACCGCCGAGGGGCGGATCAGCCGGCCGGTCTTCTTCTGCTCGAGGATGTGCGCCGACCAGCCGCCGGTGCGGGCGCAGGTGAACATCGAGGTGAACATGTTTGCGGGCACCTCGGCGAAGTCGAGGACGATCGCGGCCCAGAACTCGACGTTGGTCTCCAGCACCCGGTCGGGGCGGCGGGCCCGCAGCTCGGCCAGCGCGGCCTTCTCGAGCGCCTCGGCGACCTCGTAGCGCGGGGCGTCGAGCTCCCGGGCGGTACGCCGCAGCACTCGCGCCCGCGGGTCCTCGGCCCGGTAGACGCGGTGGCCGAAGCCCATCAGCCGCTCGCCGTCGTCGAGGAGCCCCTTGACGTAGGCATCCGCATCGCCGGACTTCTCGACCGCCTCGATCATGGTGAGGACGCGTGCGGGCGCACCGCCGTGCAGCGGGCCGCTCATCGCGCCGATCGCACCGGAGAAGGCCGCCGCCACGTCGGCTCCGGTGGAGGTGATGACCCGGGCGGTGAACGTGGAGGCGTTCATGCCGTGCTCGGCCGCGGAGGACCAGTAGGCGTCGATCGCCTTGACGTGCTTGGGATCCGGCTCGCCCTTCCAGCGGATCAGGAACCGCTCGGCGAGCGTGCTGCCCTGGTCCACCTCGCGCTGCGGGACGATCGGCAGCCCGAGCCCGCGGGCCGCCTGGGCGGCGTACGACAGCACCATGACCGCCACCCGGGACAGGTCGAGCCGGGCCTGCTCGTCGGAGATGTCGTAGGTCTGCTGCATCCCGAGCATCGGCGCCAGCATGGCGACGCCAGCCTGTACGTCGGCGCGGACGTCACCGGTGTGGATGGGGATCGTGTAGGGCTCGGCCGGCGGGAGGCCGGGCTGGTAGGTGCCGTCGATGAGCAGCCCCCACACGTTCTCGAACGGCACCCGTCCGACGATCTCCTCGATGTCGACGCCGCGGTAGCGGAGCGCCGACCCTTCCTTGTCGGGCTCGGCGATCTCTGTCCGGAACGCGACGACGCCCTCGAGACCCTCGTGCACCTCTACGCCAGCACCGTCTTCAGCCATGTTGCGCATTGTGCCGTACTGCGATCCGGACCCGAGGAGGCCCGTATGTTGTGCGTCCATGGACCTCGGCAAGCTCCTCGGAGCGCTGGACGGTGACGAGATCAAGGACGTCGTCGAACTTGTGCGCAAGAACCGCGGGCTGCTCGAGCAGCTGGGCAAGCTGCCCGAGCTGTTCGCGTCGTTCGCGGACGGCCTCGACTCGGCCGCCGACCAGGCCCGCGCCGCCGGGCTCGCCCTCGTGGGGCCCCAAGGAGGCGACGAGGGGGACGGCGGCGTCCGCGGCAAGCTGCTCCAGGTGTCGGAGTCGATGGCCGACCTCGCGGGCTCGCTCGGCAAGGGAGTCGGGCTGATCGGTGACGCCGCCGAGGGCATCGGCAAGGTGCCGCTCATGGACTCGCCCGCCAAGCGGCTGGCCGGCGCCGCCGACGAGCTGGGCTCGGCCACCGACAACGTCAAGGATCTCGCCGCGTCGATGGACACCATCGCCGACGCGCTCGCCACGGTCGGCACCGCGCTGAACAAGCTGGGCGACCACCTGGCCGAGTCGGGTGGCGAGGCGCGCGGGTTCCTGCACTCATGACCGACAAGCCCCACAACCCCGACGCGCTCGACTCGGTCGTCGCAGCCCGCGAGGAGTACACCCGCGGCGGGCTGGTCGAGTCCGACCTGCTGCCCGACCCGATCGCGATGTTCCGCCGCTGGTACGACGACGCGCACGCGGCAGGGCTGCACGAGCCCAATGCCATGGTCGTCGCGACCGTGTCCGCGGACTTCGCGCCGAGCGCCCGCCTGGTGCTGCTCAAGGGTGTCTCCGAAGAGGGCTTCGTCTTCTTCACCAACACCGGCTCCCGCAAGGGCGCCGAGCTGGCCGGCAACCCGCGGGTCGCGCTGCTCTTCCCGTGGCACCCGCTCGAGCGCCAGGTCCGGGTCGACGGCACCGCCGCCCTCCTCCCGCGGGCCGAGGTCGACGCCTACTTCGCAGTCCGCCCGCGCGGCTCCCAGCTCGGCGCCTGGGCGTCGCACCAGTCGAGCGTCGTCTCCGGTCGCGAGGAGCTGCTGGCGGCGTACGACGACGCGCAGCGGCGCTACGGCGACGGCGAGGTGCCCACCCCGGAGGAGTGGGGCGGCTACCTCGTGCACCCGGAGTCGGTGGAGTTCTGGCAGGGCCGACCGGGCCGGATGCACGACCGGCTGGTCTACCGTCGTACGCCGGACGGCTGGCGCACGGAGCGTCTGGCCCCCTAGCTCCCTTCCCATATGGCCCACTCGGACCATGGGCCACGGGCGCTGGCGGACATAGCCTCGATGTTCGTGACCAAGCACCTGTTCCGGGGCAACCCGCGCCTGCTGATCGGCGCGCTCCCGTTCGCTGCCGCCGTCGTCCTGCTCAAGGTCCTCGCACACGCGACCGGCGCCGAGGTACTCAACCTGAGCCCGCTGCTCGCCGGGGCGATCGCCGCCGAGGTCTTCATCCTCGGCTTCCTGCTCGCCGGCACCGCCGGCGACTTCAAGGAGGCCGAACGGCTCCCCGGCGAGATCGCGGCCAGCCTCGAGACCATGGCCGACGAGTGCCTGATCACCTACGAGGACCTCAAGCTGCCGGAGGCCAGGGCCGGGCTCGCGCAGCTGATCGAGATCAGCACCTCGATCCGGATGTGGCTGATGCAGGACCGTGGCTTCGACGACGTGATGTCGGACATCCGGGCGCTCAACGGGCCGTTCCGGGTGATGGCACCGGTGATCCAGGCCGGCTTCACGACCCGGCTCAAGGTCGAACAGGCCGCGGTGCGCAAGACGGTGCTCCGGATGGACACCATGCGGCGCACGTCGTACGTCGCCGCCGGCTACCTGATCGCCGAGGTCACCGCCGTGCTCCTCTCGGTCGTGATGGTGCTCACCGATCTGGTCGACGTGGCGCCCACGCTTTGTCTGGTCGGGCTGATCTCGTACCTGCTCTTCTACCTGGTCGGCCTGATCCGCGACCTGGACAACCCGTTCGAGTACCGCAACGGCCAGCCCGGCGCGGCCGACGTCAACCTCGAGGTCCTCGAGCGCAACGAGGACCGGCTCCGCGCCCTGCTCGGTGCCCTCGACCCCGCACCGGTCAACCCGGCCGCGCCCATGGAGCCGTTGGTCTGACGATGGCGTCCCGCGTACGTGGTCCGTGGCTGGCGGCCGCGGCGCTGCTCCTTGCGGGCTGCACGGGCGACGACGGCTCGGGACCCCAGGCCGAGGATTCGTCGGAGCCATCAGCGGAGTCTCCGGCCGAGACGACCCTCGCAGGTGACTACGACACGGCGGTGGAGCTGCTCGACAGCACCTGCGACGGCATCGAGGTGGCCGACAACGAGACCACGGTCGAGCAGGACGGCGACTCCGTCACCCTCATCCACGCCGGGATCAGCTACGTCGGCCCACTGCGGGACGACGGCAGCTTCGCGACCGCAGCGGTCAGTGTGACGGTCGGCGCGGACGCCCATGCGCTCGCGGTCACCGGGACCTTCGACGACGGCGGCTTCGAGGCCCAGGTGGTGGCCACGGTGACCGGGAGCCAGACGTGCGGCTACACCGTGGCCTGGACGGGAACTCGCAGGTAAAAACCAGTTTGTGAGTGAGTGCTCACTCACTTATGCTGTCCGGCGTGCCTGACACCACCGCCCGCCGGGAGCGCGCTAAGCGGCTCTCGCCGGACGAGCGCCGCGACGAGCTCATCGACGCGACCCTCAGCCTGCTTCGCGAGCACGGCCGTGCGGTGACCACTCGCCAGATCGCCGAGGCGGCCGGCGTGGCCGAGGGCACGATCTTCCGGGTCGTGGAGTCCAAGGAGGAGCTCGTGGAGCTCGCCATCACCAGGGCTTTCGAGCCCGGGGCGCTGGCGGACCGGATCCTGGAGATCGACCCCGGGCTGCCGCTGCGGGGCAGGCTGGTGTGGCTCGCCTCGATCCTCCAGCAGCGGTTCCGGGCGACGTTCGAGCTCATGAAGAAGGTCGGGATGGTCCGGCCGGCCGACCATGTGCACGACAGCCCCGAGGCCGTCGCCGTGCGTGAGCACATGAAGGCCCTGCTCGAGAGCGTGGTCGGCCTCGACGCGGACCGCCTCACAGTGCCGGCGGGCGCCTTCGTGCACCGACTGCGGCTGCTCACCTTCGCGGGCAGCCACCCGCACATCTCCGACGGGGCGCTGCTGACTCCCGAGGAGATCGTCGACACCCTCCTGGACGGCCTGCTCCGCCCCGATGAGAAGAGAGATTGATGCTGCTGCGCCTCCTGCGCACCCACCTGGCGCCCTACAAGCCGTGGCTGGCCGCCATCGTGGTGCTGCAGTTCACCGCGACCGTCGCGATGCTCTACCTGCCCAGCCTCAACGCCGACATCATCGACCGGGGCGTGGCGGTCGGCGACACCGACTACATCCTGCGCACCGGCGCGGTCATGCTCGGGGTCTCGCTGCTCCAGATCCTCTGCTCGGTCATCGCGGTCGCCTGCGCGTCTCGCACCGCGATGTCGTTCGGCCGTGACCTGCGCGCCTCGGTCTTCCACCGGGTGGGCGCGTTCTCCGGCCGCGAGGTCGCGCAGTTCGGCGCCCCGTCGCTGATCACCCGCAACACCAACGACGTCCAGCAGGTGCAGATGCTCGCGCTGCTCGGGTGCTCGCTGGCCGTGCAGGTGCCGATCATGATGGTCGGCGGGATCGTGATGGCGATGCGCGAGGACCTCGGCCTGTCGTGGCTGCTCGCGGTCGTGGTGCCCGCGCTGTTCCTGTGCGTCGGCCTCGTGGTCTCGCAGATGGTGCCGAGCTTCCGCCTGGTGCAGAGCCGCATCGACGACGTCAACCGGATCCTGCGTGAGCAGATCAGCGGCATCCGGGTGGTCCGGGCCTTCGTCCGCGAGCCGCGGGAGCGGCAGCGGTTCGCCGAGGCCAACGACGGGCTGACCGACGTCTCGATCCGGGCCGGCCGCTGGATGGCGACCATGTTCCCGCTGGTCATGCTGGTCGTGAACATCTCCAGCGTCGCGGTGATCTGGTACGGCGGCCACCGGGTCAACGACGGACAGATGCAGGTGGGGGCGCTCACCGCGTTCCTGAGCTACCTGATGCAGATCCTCATGAGCGTGATGATGGGGACCTTCATGCTGATGCAGATCCCGCGCTCGGCGGTGTGCGCCGACCGGATCAGCGAGGTGCTGGACACGCCGCCCAGCGTCGTACCTCCCCGGGACGGCGTCGTCGAGCTCACCCGCCACGGCGAGCTCGACCTGGCCGACGTCTCCTTCACCTACCCGGGCGCCGAGCAACCGGTGCTCTGCGACGTGAGCTTCAGCGCCCGCCCGGGCCAGACCGTCGCGATCATCGGCTCGACCGGCGCCGGCAAGTCCACCCTGGTCAACCTGGTGCCGAGGCTGTTCGACGCGACGTCGGGCGCGGTCCGGGTGGACGGCGTCGACGTCCGTGACATCGAACCCGAAATGCTGTGGTCGCGGATCGGGCTGGTGCCGCAGAAGGCGTTCCTGTTCACCGGGACCGTCCGCACCAACCTGCTGCACGGCAAGCCGGACGCCACCGACGACGAGCTCTGGCGCGCGCTGGAGATCGCGCAGGCCCGCGACTTCGTCGAGCGGATGCCGGAAGGGCTGGAGGCGCCGATCGTCCAGGGCGGCACCAACGTCTCGGGCGGCCAGCGGCAGCGACTCGCTATCGCCCGCGCGCTCGTACGCCGTCCCGAGATCTACCTGTTCGACGACGCGTTCTCCGCGCTCGACCTGGCGACCGACGCGAGGCTGCGTGCGGCGCTGCGCCCGGAGACCCGGGACGCGACGGTCGTCGTGGTCGCGCAGCGGGTCTCCACGATCCGCGACGCCGACCTGATCCTGGTGCTGGAGGACGGCCGCGTGGTCGGCCGCGGCACCCACACCGAGCTGCTCGAGAGCAACGAGACCTACCAGGAGATCGTCGCCTCGCAGCTGACCGCCGAGGAAGCCGCATGACGACCACTGCGCCCCCGCCCAAGGGCGGCACCGCCATGAAGCAGACCGAGCGGATCGAGGCGCCCATGGCCGGCCCCGGCCGCGGCGGCCCGATGGGCGGCGGGATGGTCGGCCAGAAGGCGATGACCTTCGGGCCCTCGGCCAAGCGGCTGATCCGCCGCATGACGCCCGAGCGCAACCGCGCGTTCGCCGTCATCGGCCTCGCCGTGGTCAGCGTCTTCATGCTCGCCTACGGTCCCCGGCTGCTGGGCCACGCCACGGACCTGATCTTCGACGCCTTCCTGGCGCGCCGGCCGGTCGACTTCGACGCCGTCCGCACCACGCTGCTCCAGGTCGTGGGGATCTACGTCGGGGGATCGGTCCTGGCGTGGGGCCAGGGCTACCTGCTCAACGACGTGGTGCAGGGCACCGTCCGCCGGATGCGCTCCGACGTCGAGGACAAGGTCAACACGCTGCCGCTGGAGTACTTCGACAAGCAGCCGCGCGGCGAGCTGATGAGCCGGGTCACCAACGACATCGACAACATCAGCACGACGCTGCAGCAGACGATGAGCCAGCTGATGACCTCGCTGCTCACGGTGGTCGCGGTGCTGGCGATGATGGTGTGGATCTCGCCGGTGCTGGCGCTCATCGCGCTGGTCTCGGTGCCGCTGTCGATGTTCGTGACCCAGCGGATCATGAAGCGCTCGCAGGGCCAGTTCATCGCGCAGTGGCGCCGCACCGGCAAGCTCAACGCGCACATCGAGGAGTCCTTCTCCGGCCACGCGCTGGTCACCGTCTTCGGCCGGCGCGCCGAGGTCGAGCGGGCCTTCGCCGAGGAGAACGACGAGCTCTACGAGGCGTCGTTCAAGGCGCAGTTCGTGAGCGGGCTGATCATGCCGGTGATGATGTTCATCGGGAACCTCAACTACGTCGTGGTCGCGGTCATCGGAGGCCTCCGGGTCGCGCACGGGACGCTCACGCTGGGCGAGGTGCAGGCGTTCATCCAGTACTCCCGGCAGTTCATGCAGCCGCTCACCCAGGTGGCGTCGATGATGAACCTGCTGCAGTCCGGCGTCGCCTCGGCGGAGCGGGTCTTCGAGCTGCTGGATGCCGACGAGCAGGTGCCCGACAGCACGCCGGTCGTGCCACCGGCCGGTCGAGGCGAGGTGCGGTTCGAGCACGTGTCCTTCAGCTACGACCCGGCCGAGCCGCTGATCGAGGACCTCTCGCTGGTCGCCAGCCCCGGCCAGACCGTCGCGATCGTCGGGCCCACCGGCGCCGGCAAGACCACACTGGTCAACCTGGTGATGCGCTTCTACGAGCTGGACGCCGGCCGGATCACCCTCGACGGCACCGACATCACCGCGATGCCGCGCGCCGCGCTGCGTGGCCGGATCGGGATGGTGCTCCAGGACACCTGGCTCTTCAAGGGCAGCATCCGCGACAACATCCTCTACGGGCGCCCCGACGCGACCGAGGACGAGCTGCTCGAGGCCGCGCGGGCGACGTTCGTAGACCGGTTCGTGCACTCGCTGCCCGACGGCTACGACACGCTGGTCGACGAGGACGGCGGCAACCTGTCCGCCGGCGAGCGTCAGCTGCTCACGATCGCGCGGGCCTTCCTCGCCGACCCGGCGCTGCTGATCCTCGACGAGGCCACCTCGTCGGTGGACACCCGCACCGAGCTGCTGCTCCAGCACGCGATGGCGGCCCTGCGCACGGACAGGACGTCGTTCGTCATCGCGCACCGGCTCTCCACGATCCGCGACGCCGACCTGATCCTCGTGATGGAGGACGGCAAGATCGTCGAGCAGGGCAACCACGAGTCGCTGCTGGCGAGCGACGGCGCCTACGCGCGGCTCTACCAGTCGCAGTTCGCCGCCGCCGTAGCCTGACCCCCATAACCTGAGGGAGTGCAGGACCCGCAGGATCTCTGGGGTGAGGGAGCCCGGCCGAGGCCTCGGCAGCTGCTGTTCGACGTAGTGGTCGCCGGGGTCTTCACCCTGCTCGCCCTCACCGTGGCCATCCAGCAGTCCGTGCCGGCGATCATCGGCACCCTGGCGATGGGGCTGGCCCTCGCCGTACGCCGCCTGTCGTGGCCGGCGATGACCCTCCTGGCCGCCGGGACCGGCGTGTTCCAGCTGGTGGGCGGGGAGCTGGTCCTGCTCGCGGACGTGGGCTACGCGGGCGTGTTCTTCGTCCTCGGGGCGCATCCGCGGTCCGCGGTCCGTCGCTTCGGTCTGGTGGCCGCGCTCGGATCCGCGGTGGTGCTGGCCACGATGGTCGGCCTCGACACCGTCGACGCCGTGTCCGGCGTCTCGACCGCCTTCGCCGTCGCCGGCTCGGCCTCCTTGGCGGCTCTGGTCTCGGGTGGCGGCTGGGCGGCCGGCTACGCGCGCTGGCAGACCCGGGCCCGGGTCACCGCCCAGGTGCAGGCCGGGCTGGAGCAGGAGCGGACCCGGATCGCTGCCGACATGCACGACCTGGTCGCCCACACGTGGGCGGTGGTGGCGGCCCAGGCGGACGGCGCCCGCTACGCGCTAGGGAGCGGCTCCGGGGACGCCAAGGCGGGGGAGGCCCTCGAGGTCATCGCCGAGACGGCGCGGGGCTCCATCGCCGACCTGCGCGACCTCC
Source organism: uncultured Actinomycetota bacterium (assembly GCA_963798045.1). Lineage (GTDB taxonomy): Bacteria > Actinomycetota > Actinomycetes > Propionibacteriales > Nocardioidaceae > Nocardioides. The sequence goes on along the minus strand of CAWCSB010000029.1, from coordinate 29,079 downwards.
TCGCCGAGCTGCGCTACCAGGAGCCCGCGACCCCGCCCGGTCCTGGCTCGCGTGACGCCCTCGTCGAACGGATGCGCGCCTCGGGCATGGACGTCCGGCTCGTCGAGCACGGCGACCCCCCGGCGTCCGGGCTGCTCGCGGTGGCTGCCCAGCGGCTGCTCGCAGAGTCGCTCACCAACGCCCTCAAGCACGGCGACCTGGCCAGCCCGGTCGACGTGGAGGAGGACTGGCGCGACGGCTACCGTCTCGAGGTGCGCAACCGGGTCCGGGCCTCATCAGGTGCGCTCGGGACCGGGCATGGCCTGACCGGGATGCGGGACCGGGTGACCATCGCCGGCGGCACCTTCGAGGCCGGCGGGTCCGACGGCACCTGGACCGTGCGCGCCGTGCTGCCGGAGCCCGCGCAGTGACGATCCGGGTCGCCCTGGTCGACGACCAGGCCATGTTCCGAGCCGGCATCGCGATGGTGCTCGACAGCCAGCCCGACCTCGAGGTGGTCGGCCAGGCCGAGGACGGCGACCAGGTGCCGGGCCTGGTTGCGGAGTCCCGACCGGACGTGGTCGTCATGGACGTCCGGATGTCCCGGGTGGACGGCGTGACCGCGACCCGCCGGCTGCACGACACGCTGGGCGAGGCGGCGCCGCGGGTCCTGGTGCTCACCACGTTCGACTTCGACGAGGCCGCGGTGTCCGCGATCGAGGCGGGCGCCAGCGGCTTCGTGCTCAAGGACGCCCGCCCCGAGCTGCTGCTGGCCGCGATCCGGGCCGTCGCGGACGGCTCCCAGGTGGTCGCCGCCGGAGCGACCCGGTCCATGCTGGAGCGGTTCCGATCGGCGCGCAGCGGCCCCGGTGCGGAGTACGACCAGCTCACGCCCCGAGAGCGGGAGATCCTGCTGCGTGCGGCCGGCGGGCTGTCCAACGCCGAGATCGCCGCCGTCGAGCACCTCGCCGAGGCGACCGTCAAGACGCATGTCTCCCGGATCCTCGCCAAGCTCGGGCTGCGCGACCGCGTGCAGCTCGTCGTCTACGCCTACGAGCACGGGCTGCTCTAGTGCCCCGCACCGGAGGTTCGGCACATAATTCCGCACCCCGGGCACGCACCTCGCGGCGTTGCCGTCGCTTGCTGGACGAACAAGTAGAGCTTCGCTCCGGCGCCTTCCGATGCACGCACCCGGAGCACGGACTATGCACTGAACTTCCGGTGCGGGCCACTAGCGCCGCGTACATCCTGCGATGTAGGCAAGACCCCGCTCGCGGCCGATGTGCGGCGCCCCTCGCGCTCCTAGCGTCGAAGGCATGGAACCTCGCTTCGAACCCCACTCGGACTCAGTCGTCTCGTTCCACTCGGTCAGCAAGGTCTACGGCCACGGCGCCGGTGAGGTGCGCGCCCTCGATGACGTGACCGTCGTCGTGCCGCGCGGCGGCTTCACCGCGGTGATGGGACCGTCCGGCTCCGGCAAGTCGACGTTCATGAACGTCGCCGCCGGGCTCGACGACGTCACCGCCGGGGAGGTGCACGTCGCCGGTCAGCCGTTGCATCGCATGGACGACCGGGCCCGGACCCTCCTGCGCCGCGTGCACGTGGGCTTCGTCTTCCAGTCCTACAACCTGGTGCCGACCCTCGACGTGCGGGAGAACGTCCTGCTGCCGTTCGAGCTGGCCGGACGCCGGCTCTCGGCCGAGGAGGGCGCGTGGGTCGACCACCTCATCAACGTGCTCGGCCTCGCCGACCGCGTGGACCACCGGCCCGGGGAGCTCTCCGGCGGCCAGCAGCAGCGGGTCGCGATCGCGCGGGCGCTGGCCCCGCGGCCGGCGGTCGTGCTGGCTGACGAGCCGACGGGCAACCTCGACACCCGAAGCTCCCGGGAGGTGCTCGGGCTGCTGCGCACCGCGGCCCGTGAGTACGGCCAGACCATCGTCATGGTCAGCCACGACCCGGTCGCGGCGTCCTACGCCGACCGGGTGCTGGTGCTCGCCGACGGCCGCCTGGTCGGCGACCACGGAGCCATGTCGCCACAGCAGATCGCCGAGCTGCTCATCGGCTTCGAGGCGGGTGTCGCATGACCACCCGCAGTGACCTCGTCCTGGGCGCCCGGCGCGAGCTCGGCACCGTCGCGCTCGTGGCCGCGATGTGCGGCTTCTACGCCGGCGCGCTTCTGGTCGGCAGCGACACCCTGCGGGTCAACTCCGAGCAGGTGGGGGACGTCACCGCGATCGGCGTCGTGCTCGGAGTGGTCGCCTCGGTGTTCATCGCCGTGGCCGTCTACGTCTCCGCCGTCGTGATCGTCAACGGAGTGGACACGGTGATCGCGGGGCGACTGCGGCAGATCGCGCTGCTGCGGCTGCTGGGTGCGGACGCGGTCTCGCTGCGGCGGGCCGTGGTCCGCGGCACCACCGTCGTCGCCGCGGTCGGGGTCGTCGCCGGTGTGCTGCTCGGCGTGCTGGCCGGGGACATCACCCGTGCCGTGCTGGTGGCGGTCGACCGCCTGCCCGAGGGGGACTACTCGCTGTTCCCGGTGCTCGCGGCACCGGCCGCGGTGGTGGTGACCCTCGCGGCGGCGGGCGCTGCCTGGGTCGGTTCGCGCGCGGTGCTGCGCGCCACCCCGGCACAGGCGCTGTCCGGTGCCTCGGTGCCCTCGCCGGAGACCCCGCGCACGAGCCGGCTGCGGCGGCTGGTCACGGCCTTCCTCATCACGTCCGGCGCCGTCGTGCTCGCCATCGCGGCCGCCGCGGGGGAGTCCGGGACGGCTGTCGGCTTCCTGTTGGCCGCGCTGGGGGCGATGGTCTCCGGCACCGGCCTCCTGGTCGGCGCCCGGCTCGTCGTGCCCCGACTGGTCGCAGCGACCAGCCGGCTGCTCGGCTCGGACCCCCCGAGCAGGGTGGCGGCGCGCAACGCGGTCCGCGACCCCGGACGCACCACCCGCTCGACCATGGGGCTCGTCATCGGGGTGACCTTGGTGACGACGTTCGCGGCTGGCTTCGCGGCGCTGCGCGCGGCGGCGGACTCGTGGGACCTGACACCGACCGAGGCGGCGCAGACCGAGGACATCCTGCGCAACATCTCGGCGGTCATGATCTGCGTCGTGGTCGTCTCCAGCGCCATCGCCGCGGTCGGCTTCGTGAGCACCATGTCGCTCGGCGTCATCCAGCGCACCCGCGAGATCGGGCTGCTGCGCGCGCTGGGCTTCACCGGCGGCCAGGTGCGGACCATGATCACCAAGGAGTCGGTCGCCCTCTCCGCCACCGCCGTCTGCTTCGGTATGGCGCTCGGCCTGGTGTACGGCGCACTCGGCGCCCAGGCGCTGGTCGGCTTCGAGAACGACGGGTTCGTGTGGGGTGTCCCCGGTTTCGTCCTGGTCGCGATCGCGGTGGCCGGGGTGCTGCTCGTCCTCGCTGCGTCGTGGGTGCCCTCGTCGCGCGCGGTCGCCGTCGCGCCGGTCGAGGCGCTGCGGGCCGCCGGATAAGTCATTGATCCGACGGGCGCGCCGACCTACTCTCGTCGTACACGGGAAAGGAGGTGGTCCGAAGAATGAATTCTTTGAGGACGCGTGAGGTGGCTGCCCGCTAGCAGCCCCAGCAACACGACGGGTTGAGAAACCCGTTGAGCTGCTGGCGAATCCAAAGCAGCTGTCCGACCCGCAGGCGAACCGGGAACACGTCCCCCGGTGCGGCCCCTCACAAGGGGCCACGCCTGCGGGTTGCTGCATTTGCGAGCTACGCCGTCCGACCCAGCTCGTCCTGGGCGCGGACGAAGTCCACGACCCGCTCGATCACGGCCGGGTCGCGCAGGATCTTGCGATGCCCCAGTCCCTCGGTCGTGACCAGCGGCGCGCCGATCGACTCGGCGAAGTCGACCACGTCGGCGTACGCCGTCTGCCGGTCGCCGCGGTCGGTGATCACCAGCGTGGGCAGCGCCTCGACGTGCCGGGCCTGGACGCGGGCGTCGAACTCGCTCACCCCCACGCCCACGAACTCGTCCACCGCCTGGTCGAACGCCGCCCGGACCCGTGGACCGAAGCCGAGCGCCCGCTGGAACTGGTCGAACAAGGACCCGGACTCGACCATGGGTGCGATGAACACCAGGCGCCCAGCCCCGAGCCAGCCGTAGCGCATCGTCAGGTAGGTCGAGATGGTGCCCATCGAGTGCGCGACGACGGCCTCGGCCGGCCCGAAGCGGCAGAAGACCGCGTCCAGGGCCTTGGCGAGCTCGACCCCGTTGGTCTGACCCGGACCAGCCGGACCGGGGTCGGAGTCACCGTGGGCCGGTCCGTCGAACGTCACCACGCGGTGGCCGGCCTCCACGAGCGGCGGCACCATCGCGGCGAACTGCGCGCCGCGACCGCCCCACCCGTGCACGAGGTAGACGGTCGTGGGCGGGTGCGCCGCAGTGCGGTCGTCGCCCCAGACGTGCCCGCGCACCGCGTGGCCCTGCGCCTCGACCTCGAACGCCGCCCCTCCGCTGGGCAGCGCCTGGTCCGCCATCCGCGGAGGGGCCGTGAACCAGAGGTCGCGGGCCACTCGGCCGGCGCGCTGGGGCGCGACGTACTCGGCGTAGCGGAACCAGGCCCGCAGGAGTCGATTCCTGAAACGAACGATCGTGCTTTTCGGAAGTGATGCCACGGTGCTGTCTCCTTCTCCGTCTACGTGTGTGTTCCGGCGGTCGGGCCGGTCGCGCCTCAGGCCGCGCTGGCGTCGAGCAGCTGGTCGAGCGCCTGCCGGGTGTGCGCGAGTGCCTTCGGGTCCCGCATCAGCCGGGCGGCGTGGTGGTAGCCGAGCATCAGGCCCTGGAGCGTGAACGCCAGCTGCTCGGTGTCGAGATCGGCCCTGAAGTCGCCGTCGGTCACGGCCGTGCCGGCCACCGTGGCGACGAACTCCAGCCAGTCCTGCTGGCTGCGCAGCACGGCGTCCCGCATCGCGCCTGGCTGGTCGTCGAACTCGGCCGACGCGGTGACGAAGATGCAGCCGCCCTGGAGGGCCTGGGTCTCCCAGTCGAGCCACCGGTCGAAGAGGGCACGGACCCGCGTCTCGCCCCTCGGCGCGGCGAGCGTGGGCCGGACGACCAGGTCGGTGAACCGCTCGCGCGCCCACTCGAGCGTCTCGAGCTGCAGCGCCTCCTTGGACTTGAAGTGGGCGAACAGCCCGCTCTTGCTCATCCCCGTGTGCTCGGCGAGCTGGCCGATCGTGAGCCCGGTGAACCCGACCTCGGAGGCGATCGCGACGGCAGCGTCGAGGATCGCCGCCCTCGTCTCCTCGCCCTTCGTCACCCGCACATAATCGCACGATCGTGCTATTTGGGCAACCGTGACCGGAGTCTCATTGGTTGACTGAAATCAACCTTCGGGAATACAGTTGACGAAGGCAACCTTGTGGAGTCGTGCACCGCATCGACCGAGACCAGGAACCCGTGACCCAGACCAGCCCGGACCCCGCTCCCTCCGTTGTCCTCGACGAGTCCCCCGTCGAGGCGGACGGGCAGATGTCGCACCGCGAGGTCCTCGAGGCGCTGTCGGGGCTGCTCCTTGCGATGTTCGTCGCGATGCTGTCGAGCACCGTGGTGACCAACGCGCTGCCGCGGATCGTCAGCGACCTGCACGGCAGCCAGACCGGCTACACGTGGGTCGTCGTGGCCACGCTGCTCGCGATGACCGCCACCACCCCGATCTGGGGCAAGCTCGCCGACCTGTTCAGCAAGAAGCTGCTCGTCCAGTCCGCGCTGGTGATCTACACGGTGGGGTCGCTGATCGCGGCGCTCGCTCCCAACATGCAGGTCCTGATCGGCGCCCGGGTGGTGCAAGGGCTCGGTGTCGGCGGCCTCACCGCCCTGGTGCAGGTCGTCATCGCCTCCATGGTCAGCCCGCGCGAGCGCGGCCGCTACTCCGGCTACATCGGCGCGACGTTCGCGCTGGCCACCGTCTCCGGCCCGCTCATCGGCGGCCTGATCGTCGACTCGCCGCTGGGCTGGCGAGGCACGTTCTTCGTCGGCCTCCCGATCGCGGTCCTGGCGTTCCTCGTGCTCCAGGCCAAGCTGCACCTGCCGGTCGTGACGCGCCCGGTCCAGATCGACTACCTCGGCGCCACGCTCATCGTCGGCGGCGTCAGCCTCCTGCTCGTCTGGGTCTCCCTGGCCGGCCAGCAGTTCGACTGGGTCTCCCTCACCAGCGCCGCGATGGTCGTCTTCGGGCTCGCGGTCATCGCCGCCGCGTTGTACGTCGAGGCGAGGGTCGCGGCCGAGCCGATCATCCCGCTGCGCCTGTTCAAGGACCGCACCACGTCGCTCGCCACCGCGGCCTCCGTCCTCATCGGCGTCTCGATGTTCGCTGCGACCGTCTACCTCAGCGAGTACTTCCAGAACGCCCGCGGCATGACCCCGACCGAGGCCGGCCTGATGTCGGTCGCCATGGTCGGCGGCCTGCTCGTCTCGAGCATCGTGACCGGGCGGATCATCAGCGACACCGGCCTGTGGAAGCGCTACCTCGTCGGAGGCATGGTGCTCGTCGTCGTCGGGCTCACCCTGCTCGGCACCATCGACGCCACCACCCCGCTGGTCGAGGTCGGCGCGTTCATGGCGCTGCTCGGCCTCGGTCTCGGCGCCACCATGCAGAACCTCGTGCTCGCCGTACAGAACAACACCGCCCAGGCCGACATGGGTGCCGCCAGCTCGGTCGTGTCGTTCTTCCGCTCGATGGGCGGCTCGATCGGCGTCTCCGCGCTGGGGGCGCTGCTCAGCCACCAGGTCACCCAGAAGGTCACCGACGGCCTGGCCGCGCTGGGCATCGAGAGCGGCCACAGCACCGGCTCGATCCCCGACCTCGACGCGCTGCCCGCGCCCGTCCGCTCGCTCTACGAGGGTGCGTTCGGCGAGGCCACCGGCCACCTGTTCCTGGTCGCGGCGCCGTTCGCCCTGCTCGCGTTCTTCTGCGTCCTGTTCATCCGCGAAGTGCCGCTGCGGACGACGCTGGACCGCGAGGAGGCCGGCATCGGCAACAATGGCCACGTGCAGGTCGATGACAGGATCGAGGCGGGCGTCCGATGACGGGCCGCGCGGAGTCCCTGCGTCAGCTCGAGCGCGAGGTCGGCGTCATGATCCGGCGGATCAGGCGCGTCATCGGCGACCGCGCCCGCGCCGTCCACGACGACCTCCAGCCGGCGTCCTACCTCATGCTCACCTGGCTCGCCGACGAGGGACCCGTCCGCGCCTCGTCGATGGTCGACCACTTCGGCATCGACAAGGGTGCGGTGAGCCGGCAGCTCCAGCACCTGGTCGAGCTCGGCCTGATCGAGCGCACCCCGGACCCCGCGGACGGCCGGGCCACTCTGGTCGCCGCGACCGAGGACGCCATCCGACGGCTCGAGGACGTCGCGTCGCACCGCCGCAAGTGGCTCGACGAGCGGCTCGGCGACTGGAGCGCGGAGGAGCTCGAGGATTTCGTCAAGGGACTGGAGCGCTACAACCTCGCGCTGAACGCCTGATTCGAGCCCGAGCTCAGCCCGAGATCGTCATCTGCGCGACCTTGTCGCCGCGGACTTCGAACGCGAAATCCGACGGGCCGTTGAAGCCGTTGCCACCTACCTGCGCGCTGACCACGGTCGCGGCGACGCCGGTGCGGACCCCCGGGACTGGACGGGCGCGGGAAGGTCGGCCATGTGGCCAGCCTAGGCAGGGTTGACGAGCCAGACCGTGGAGTCTGCCGGGAGCAGCCTGCCCACGAACTCCTCGCTCGCGATGACCACGTCACCCGCGGGGAGCTCGACCGCGTCAGCGCCGGCGTTGAGCACGACGGTCAGCTCCCCCCTGGTGAAGGCGAGCACGTCGGACCCGGCGTCGAGCAGCTCCACCTCCTCGGTGGTGTCGCTCGTGTGCTTGCGGCGGGCGGCCAGCGCGGCCTTGTAGAACGCCAGCGTCGAGTCCGGGTCCTGCTCCTGCGCGGCGACCGAGCGGTCGGCCCAGTCGAGGGGCTGGGGGAGCCACGGCTGCCCGGCGCCGGGACCGAAGCCGTATGGCGGCGCGTCGCCCGACCACGGGATCGGCACCCGGCAGCCGTCGCGCCAGTCGCGGTGGGTGCGCAGCCAGGCCGGGTCCTGCCGCAGCCCCTCGGGGACGTCGACGTTCTCGAGCCCGAGCTCCTCGCCCTGGTAGAGGTACGCCGAGCCTGGCAGCGCCAGCATCGCGAGCGTCGCCGCGCGGGCGCGGGCGATGCCGACCGGCCCCGCCGCCGTACCGCGTCGCGTGCCGGACGACGTCGTGGTTGCTCAGCACCCACGTCGGTGCGGCGTCGACCTCGGCGAGCTCCTCGAGGGTGCTGTGGATGACGTGCGCGAACTCCCGCGACGACCACGACGCGAGCAGCCAGGAGAAGTTGAACGCCTGGCTCATCTCGTCCGCACGGACGAAGCGGGCCATCGACTCGGGGGTCTGGGTCCAGGCCTCGGCGACGCTCATCCGGTCGCCGGGGTAGTCCGCCAGCACCCGGTGCCAGCGCCGGTAGACGTCGTGCAGCTCGGGCTGGTCCCACATCGGCTCGTCGCGCATGGTGCGCTCCACCATGGAGTGCTCGCCGCTGAGGTCGGCGCCGCTCCCGGGCTCCTCCCCCTCCGCGACGATCTGGTCCCGCAGGTTCGCCTCCTTCAGCAGTCCGTGCGCGACGTCGACCCGGAAGCCGTCCACGCCACGGTCCAGCCAGAACCTCAGCACCCCTTCGAACATGTCGCCGACCTCGGGGTTGCGCCAGTCGAGGTCCGGTTGAGAGGTGTCGAAGAGGTGGAGGTACCACTCGCCCCCTCCGTCGGGACTGTCCGGCACCCGGGTCCACGCGTCGCCGCCGAAGACCGAGCGCCAGTTGTTGGGCGGCTGGTCGCCGTGCGGACCCTTGCCGGCACGGAACAGGTAGCGCGCCCGCTCGGGCGAGCCGGGCTGGCTGGCCAGTGCTGCCCGGAACCAGGCGTGCTCGCTCGAGGTGTGGTTGGGCACGAGGTCGACGATGACCCGCAGCCCGAGCTCGTGTGCGGTGGCGACCAGCGCGTCGGCGTCGGCCAGGGTGCCGAAGAGCGGGTCGACGTCCTCGTAGTCGGCCACGTCGTAGCCGTGGTCGTGCTGCGGCGAGGTGTAGAACGGCGTGATCCAGAGCGCGTCGACCCCGAGGTCGCGGAGGTAGGGCAGCCGCGACGTGATCCCCGGCAGGTCGCCGACGCCGTCGCCGTCGCTGTCGGCGAAGCTGCGGACGTAGACCTGGTAGGTCACGGCGTGGCGCCACCATGCCGGCGACTGGGGGCGCTCGATTGCCCTGCCATTAGTTGAAGGCCTTCGGGTCGACGGCGATCCAGACGTGCTCCGCGGTGCCGACGAGCGCACCGGCGGCGTCGTAGAGCGACACGGCGCTCATCCGCTTCCGGCCGGACTCGCCGCGAGCCGCGCCCACGACGACATGCTCCTCGCCGACCTTCGGGAGGGAGTGGAGCCGCGCAGTCATCGTGCCGAGCACCATCAGCCGGGCGCCGATGTCGGCCGCCCAGCCGCCGGCGCAGTCCATTGCCGCCCAGGTGACCGCGTGGCCGACCTCCCGGGTGGCGTCGCGATACTCGTGCCAGTCGGCCGCGACGCTCGGGTCCGGCGTCCAGGTCGCGGCGACCCGCCCGTCGGCCCTCGTACTGAGGTGCGAGCGCAGCGAGCCTCGAAGGACTGGTCCCGGAAAGATCCGCAGTCCGTCCCCGGGCTCGCGGCCGGTCCCGCACGAGAAGCAGGTCGGGAACGGGTGCGAGGCGAGGCCCGGGTACGCCGCCGCGGCGGCCCGGGCGGTCGCCTCGTCGACCGGTGGCACCGGCTCCAGGTCGTGGTCGGCCGCCTGGGCGCGGGCCACCTCGGTGCCGTCGTACGACGCCACGAGGAGCTCCTCGGACCGCGTGACCGTCATCGCGACGTCCAGCGGTGGCGGCTGGCTGAGCCGGACCGTCGTCGCGAGCCAGTCGGAGGGCGCCAGGGCCGCGAGCGCTCCGGAGGAGTAGCCGCCGTTGCCCGACCGGCCCGGGCCGCGGAACCGGCCGGCGATGACGAGCTCGGTGTCGACGCTGGTGTCTGCGGTGCTGTCCTGGCTCACGCCGCCACGCTAACGCGGGGCACCCTCGATCAACGCAGCGCCTCCCACCGGTCGAGGGCCTCCTGGCGCTCCCGCCGGTGGTCGACGATCGGCGCCGGGTAGCCGACCAGCTCTCGGGTGTCCGCGTCGGGGTCGTGGGGGTCGGGCACCCGGGCCGGGTCGCGCAGCTCCTCGACCCATTGCCGGACGTAGCGGCCGTCGGGGTCGAACTTCTTGCCCTGAGTGGTCGGGTTGAAGACCCGGAAGTACGGCGCCGCGTCGGTGCCGCAGCCCGCCGTCCACTGCCAGCCGTGCTGGTTGGAGGCGAGGTCGCCGTCGACCAGCCACCGCATGAAGTGCCGGGCGCCGTGCTGCCACTCCAGGTGCAGGTCCTTGACCAGGAAGCTCGCCGCGATCATCCGGACCCGGTTGTGCATCCAGCCGGTGGCGCGCAGCTGGCGCATGCCCGCATCGACGACCGGGAAGCCGGTGCGCCCCTCCTGCCACGCCTCGAGCTGGTCCCCAGGCGGGTCGTAGGCCATCCGCGCGAACTCCGGCCGGAGGTACTCGCGCGCCGTCCGCGGCTGGTGGAACAGCACGTCGGCGTAGAACTCGCGCCACGCGAGCTCCTTGCGGTAGGTCGCCGCGCCGGCGCTGCGCTTGGGGGCCAGCGCGGCCAGCATCGTGCGCGGGTGGATCTCACCCCACTTGAGGTGGACGGACATGCGCGAGGTGCCGTCGACCCCGGGTCGGTCCCGGTCCTCGGCGTAGGCGTCCACCCGGTCGAGGAACTCGTCCCAGCGCCGTCGAGCCGCAGCCTCCCCGGCTTCGGGCAGGTCGAGCCCGCGGGGCAGCGCCGGGTCCGGGATGTCGGTCGTGTCCTCGTCCAGCTCGAGCCAGCTCGCGCCGGTGGGTGGGTCGACCGGGCCGCGCCAGCCGTGGTCCGACCACGCCCGGCTGTACGGCGTGAACACCTTGTAGGGGTCACCCGAGCCGTTCTCGACCCGGCCGGGAGCGACGGCGTACGGCGAGCCCGTGCGGACCAGCTCGATGCCGGCGGCCGCGAGCGCCTGCTCGACGTCCCGATCGCGGCGGCGACCGTAAGGGCCGTGGTCGGCGGCGACGTGCACCCGCTCGGCACCGACCTCCTTCGCGGCTCGCACCACCCGGCGTACCGGGTCGCCGCGGACCACGCTGAGCCGCGTCTTTCGCTGCCGGAGCTGGCCGTCGAGGGCACGGAGCGAGGCGGCGAGGTACGCGCGACGAGACGGACCGGCGGGGCCCCAGAGCGCCGGGTCGAGCACGAACAGCGTGAGAGCCGGACCGTCCGCGACGGCCTCGAGGAGCGCGGGGTTGTCGCCGAGGCGGAGATCGCGCCGGAACCACATCACGCTCGTCATTGCCTCAGCCTCCCGTCCCGCGTCGCGTCTCCCGTGATCGCCTGCGCCTCGGTACCCGGCAGTAAGACAGAATGGTCAGGTGAGCGATCTGATCGACACCACGGAGATGTACCTCCGGACCATCTACGAGCTGGTCGAGGAGGGCATCGTCCCGCTGCGTGCCCGGATCGCCGAGCGGCTGCACCAGAGCGGCCCCACCGTCTCCCAGACGGTGGCGCGGATGGAGCGCGACGGCCTGCTCACCGTCGAGGGCGACCGCCACCTCGAGCTGACCGAGGAGGGCATGCGCCTCGCGATCCGGGTGATGCGCAAGCACCGGCTCGCCGAGCGGCTGCTGACCGACGTGATCGGGCTGGACTGGGAGCTCGTCCACGACGAGGCGTGCCGCTGGGAGCACGTCATGTCCGAGACCGTCGAGCGCCGCCTGGTCGAGCTCCTCGACCACCCGACCGAGTCGCCCTACGGCAACCCGATCCCGGGGCTCGCGGAGCTCGGTGAGTCCACGGTCGGCGAGCAGTTCATGACCGGCGTCGAGGCGCTGTCCGACGCCGCCTCCGCCGAAGAGGGCCGGGTGCTGGTCCGACGCATCTCGGAGGAGATGCAGAAGGACGAGATCCTGATGAGCGCCCTGCGCCGGGTCGGTGCGCTGCCCGACAAGACGATCACCGTCATCTCCACGCCCGAGGGCGTGCTGGTCGGCTCCGGCGGCGAGACCGCCGAGATCGTGCCCGAGGCGGCCGAACACATCTTCGTACGCAAGCTCTGACGACGGGATCCGAAGGTGGCATAGACCAGCGCGACGGATTTCCGCAGTTCGCCTGCAGGGTTCGCGCCATGCCGCCTACCGTCGTCAGCGGGGAAGGTGCCGTGGGGGCATCTTCAGGGGATTTGGGGAAGCACATGTCTGAGTTCGTCACCGACTACCGCTCGGCCGACCAAGACGCGAAGAAGACTCCGAACACCGTGGACGTGGGGGCATGGCTCACCACTGCCAGGTCTCTTCGTCAAGAGTTCGCCAGCTACGTTCCGAGGCACCGAGCCCCGGGACTCGCGGTCTGAGTGCCAGGGCCACGCCCTAGCTGCCGCGCCGCGCCGCCAGGGCGGTCAGGAACTCCGACGTGCCGGCATGCAAGCGGTAGGTCGCGAGGACGTCGCCGCGCGTCTCGCCGCGGTTGACGATGACCACGGGGATGCCCGCCTTGGCTGCCCGGCGCACGAACCGGAGGCCGCTCATCACGGTCAGGCTGGAGCCGGCGACGAGCAGCGCGCCGCCGTTGTCGGTGAGCGCATCCACTGCCGCGTAGCAGCGCTCGACCCGGTCGACCGGGACGTTCTCGCCGAAGAAGACCACGTGCGGCTTGAGCACCCCGTCGCACCCGGTGCAGCCCGCGACCACGAAGTCGTGGGTCTCGTCGAGCTCGACGTCGCCGTCCGGTCGCACCTCTGCCGCCAGGTGCCGCTCGGCGAAGCCGGGGTTGAGCTCGGTGAGCCGCTGTTGCAGCGCGCTCCGGGCCGTGACCGCCCGGCAGGTCAGGCAGACGACCTCTGCGATCCGCCCGTGCAGCGCCACGACCCGCCGCGAGCCGGCCCGCTCGTGCAGCCCGTCGACGTTCTGGGTGATCAACAGGTCGGGATCGATCCGGGCCAGCGCCTGGTGGCCGGCGTTCGGCTCGGCCGCCTTCATCCGGCCCCAGCCGAGGTGGCTGCGGCCCCAGTAGCGCTGCTGCGCCTGGGCCCCGGACACGAACTCCTGGTAGGTCATCGGCGTCCGAGCCGGGCTGCCCGGGCCGCGGTAGTCGGGGATGCCGGAGTCGGTCGAGCACCCCGCGCCGGTCAGCACCACCAGCGGCCGGTCCGCGAGGAAGTCGAGAACCTGCTCAGCGTGCTCCGAGCCTGCTGAGACGAGCTCGGTCGCGACCGTCACTGCGCGTAGCGGAGCGCCGCCCGCTCGCGGGCCTTGGCGGCCTCGACCTCGCGGTCCTTGGGCGGCGCGGTCGTGACCAGGTCATCGATCAGGTGGCGCACGACGTGCGAGATCTCGTGCACGGCCTGGTCGAAGATCTCCTGGTTGGCCGCCGACGGCTTGGTCGTACCGCTCACCTTGCGCACGAACTGCAGGGACGCGGCGCTGACCTCGTCATCGGTCGCCGGGGGCTGGAAGTTGTTGAGCGGACGAATGTTGCGGCACATGCGTCCAGCCTACGTCCGCGCCTCAGGCGCGGGAGCAGGCTTTTAGAGCTGGAAGAACGAGGCGTCGTCGCCGGTGACCAGCACCACCCGGCCGTCGGCGAGGGGGACCAGGCGCACATCGGTCACCTCGTCGCCGTACTCGACCGGGACCATCCGGTTCGAGAGCTGACCCTCGCCGAGGGTGAGCACCGAGACGTAGCCGACGTTGCCGCTCTTGCCGTAGTCCGCGATGACGGTGAGCGCGGTGCGGCCGTCGGGCAGCCAGGTGAGCTGGCGCGGGTCCTGACCGGCCAGCGCCTGGCTGTTCGGGCCGAACGAGAGGACGTCGAGCTGCTGAGGGTTGGTGAGGTCGGTGACGTTGAACAGCCCGGCCTGGGCGCCCCAGGCGCCGTTCTCGCCGGGGCCCTCGCCGAGGCCGAGCAGCCGGTGCTCGCCGAGCGGGTGCAGGTAGGCCGAGAAGCCAGGGATCTTGAGCTGGCCCATCAGCTCGGGGTCGTCCGGGTCGGTCAGGTCGACCGCGTAGAGAGGGTCGACCTGCCGGAACGTCACGACGATCGCGAGGGTGTCGAACCAGCGGACCGACTTGATGTCCTCGTCGACGCCGAGCTGGTCGAGCCGGCCGGACTCGACCAGGTCGTTGCCCTCCTGGCGGAAGCTGACGATCGAGTTGAAGTTGCCGGTGCTGCCGTTGGGGCCGACGGCGACGCGGAGCACGCCGTCAGCACCGCTGCCGACGGCGTCCATGGACCAGCGGTCGCGGATCACGCCGTCCACCTGCCCCGACGCGGCGAAGGTGGTGTCGATGCCGTTCAGGTCGAACGCGTAGAGGTGGCTGGCGTCGTCGTACTCACCGCGGGGCGCGGGGATCGGCGTGCAGCACTCCTCTTCGTCGTCGCCCCCGGTCAGCCACCCGGGGAGCAGGCTGCGCTGCTCGGGCACCGGGAACGTCTCCATGCAGTCGAAGCAGCCCCAGACGTTCCCGGCGTACGGACTGGTGGCCAGATAGAGCTGGTCGGCCGACGCATAGGCCAGGTCGGTGTCGACGGCCAGGCCGCTGACCGACGGCGCCTCGGGCGCGGAAGCGTCGAAGCCGACGACGGCCATGGTGCCGAGCGAGGTGCCGTCGTCGGGGATCGCGACCTGGTCGCAGCCGAGCAGCGGCTGCGCTGCTCCGTCGTCCAGCGAGGCGCTGGGGAGCCAGTCCTCGGCGGTGCTGTCCCGGACGGCGTCACGGTTGGCCTCGGTGGCCTCGAAGTCGGTGGTGTGCCGGTCGGGCTCGGTGAAGTCGAGGTCGGGCAGCGCGGCCTGGAGCACCAGCCGCACCACGCCGTCGTGCAGCCGCGCGGTGACCAGGGAGGTGTCGTACTCCACGGTGTGGGTGACCTCGGGGGCGGCCGGGTCCGAGACGTCGACGGTCACCAGCTCGGTGTCCGCGCGGCCATCGGCCTCGTTGGATCCACGCTGCGAGAGTGCGACCACGGTGTCGCCGGACAGCAGGATCTCGGTGCTGTCGGCGCCCGCGGCGCCGGGCAGGTCGAGGGCGGCGAGCCGCTCGACCTCGGCACCGCTGACGTCGTAGGTGACGAGGTCGCCGTCCTGGACCCGGAACAGCGTGCTGCCGTCGGTCTTCACCACGTCCGGCTCGTCGACGCCGGCCTCCTGCACGTTGGTGCCGGTCTCGCCGTTCGTGGAGCGGACCGGCGATGGCGCGGCAGCGCTGGGTGCGCGCACGGCGTCGCCACTGGCCGAGCTCTCGGCGTAGTCGTAGATGATGTTGGGATTGCCGCCCCACCCGTACGGGCCGACCAGGTCCACGCCGCGCTCGACGTACCACGCCAGCAGGTCCTCGCAGGACTCCGCGAGGGTCAGGTCCGAGCCGGAGTACGCCGCGGGCGAGACGCCGCTCCCCGTCCCTCGAGCACCGCCGGTCCCGGGGTGGTCGGAGCCGCCGTACGACGTGCCCACGACGAAGGCAGCGCCGAGGCCGACCACGGCAGTGAGGGCGACGAGGCTGCGGGTGGCGACAGTGCGGGTGACTGTGCGACTGGTGAAGAGGCGCAGGGGCATGGGCTGGACCTTCGGCAGGTGACCTTGGAGTGAGCGGGAACGTCCGCCCTGATCAGCGGCGTCCGCTGATCGGACGGCGGGGTCGAGGGCCTGGTTCCGCGAGTGGGAGAGTCGGCACATGTCGTCATCCCGGGCTCCTGCACAGCGCGATCTCGACATCGTCGTGCTCGGCGCCACCGGCTTCACGGGGGCGCTCACGGCGGAGTACCTCGCCGAGCACGGGCCCTCCGGGCTTCGCTGGGCATTGGCCGGCCGCAACCGCAGCAAGCTGGAGGCGGTGCGCGCCAGGCTCGCGACCATCGATCCCGCGCTCGCCGACCTCGAGCTGATCGAGGCCGACAGCGCGGACCGCGTCTCCCTCGACGCGATGGTCGCGCGCACCAAGGTCGTGATCTCGACGGTCGGGCCCTACGTGGAGTTCGGCGAGCCGCTGGTCGCCGCGTGCGCAGAGGCCGGCACCGACTACGTCGACATCACCGGCGAGCCGCTGTTCGTGGATCAGATGTACGTCGCCCATCACGCGACAGCGCAGAAGTCGGGCGCCAGGATCGTCCACTCGTGCGGCTTCGACTCGATCCCGCACGACCTCGGCGCCTACTACACCGTCAAGGAGCTGGGAGCGAAGGGCCCGGTCGCCGTGCGCGGAGTGGTTCGGGCCGGGGCCATCGCCTCGGGCGGCACCTTCCACTCGGCGATGGGCATCATGTCCCGGTCCGGTGAGACGCGCGTGGCGGCCAAGGCCCGGCGGGCGGTCGAACGCAGGGCCGAGGGCCGCTCGTCGAAGGCCGTGGCCGGCAAGCCGCACCGCGACGGGGTGCTCGGCTGGTGGCTGCTCCCGCTGCCCACCATCGACGCGACCATCGTGGCCCGCAGTGGCGCCGCGCTGCCGGCGTACGGACCCCGGTTCACCTACTCCCACTACGCCGGCGCCAAGAAGCCGTGGAACGCCGCCGCCGTCGCACTCGGGGCCGGCGCACTGATGGCCTCGGCCCAGGTGCCGCCGCTGAAGAACTTCCTGCTCGGCCGGATCAAGCAGGGCGACGGGCCCGACGAGGCCCGTCGTGCCAAGTCGTGGTTCAGCGTCGACTTCGTCGGCGAGGGCGACGGACGGACCGTTCACACCCGGGTCCGTGGCGGAGACCCGGGCTACGGCGAGACGTCGAAGATGCTCGCCGAGTCGGCGCTGTGCCTGGCCTTCGACGACAACCCCAGGACGGCCGGCTCCGTCACCACCGCTGAGGCGATGGGAGACAACCTGATGGCCCGCCTGGTCGCGGCGGGCATCAGGTTCGAGACCCTGTCCTGAGTGACGCCGCGACGAGACCTTCGACAGCATCCGCGGCCGTCACCGAGCCACCCGCCTTGCGGAACCCGTCGGCGACCCGGGCGGCACCCGCGCGCATGGTCATGGCTTCGCGCACCGCGGACGCGAGGTTGGTGGGACTGAGCTGATCCGGCATCACCACGGTCCCGCAGCCGGATCTGCCGACGAGCTTGGCCACCTCGAACTGGTCCCGACCGAACGGGACCACGCACACGGGGACGCCTGCGGCCAGCGCCTTCTGGGTGATGCCCATGCCGCCGTGGCAGACGACGGCTGCCGCGCGTCGCAGGATCGGCAGGTGCGGGAGCCACCGCTCGACGCGCACGTTGTCGGGAGCGGCGAACTGTCCGGGCTGGTGCGCCGCCGTGGAGATCGCCACCGCGAGGTCGGAGCCGCCGAGCCCCTCGATCGCCGTACGGATCAGCCCGTCGTCCCCCTGCCTCTCGCTCGATGCCGTGACCAGGACGAGCGGACCCTCCATCTCGTCCAGCCAGGCCATCGGAGCCGAAGCCGGTTCCCAGACTCCCGGACCGACCAGCCGGAAGGACTCCGGATAGAGCAACCCGGGCAGCTCGAACGGCTCTGCCGTGAGATACAGCTCCACCGTGGCGCGCCAACCATCGTCAGGTGACGCGAGCACGGGAAGCCCGACCGCGGCCCGTGCGTCGTTGACCACGTCCAGCCCGCTCGGCAGGAGGGCGTACGGGAGGAAGCCGATCGACGAGGAGGGAGCCGGGTCGAAGGAGGCGTGCGCCAGGAACGGGATCCAGCGCGCCCACGGCAGACCTGATGCCTCCGCGACGGCCGCCGCTCCCGGCGTGGTGATGTCGATGACCAGACCGTCCGGCTGGACCTCGTCGATCGCGCGTCGCAGGTCCGCGATCTCGTGGCCCGCACGCTCGGCGAAGGCGCCGAAGATCTGCGTGATCCCCTCGACCGGATCGGCGCTCTGCCAGTCCGTGAGCTCGATCGCTTCGATCGCCGGATCGATGGCTGCGGTGTGGACGCCACTCGCCGTGAGCGCATCGACCTCGGACGAGAGCGTGCGGAGGTGTACGTCGTGGCCGCGGTGGGCCAGCTCCAGGAGGGTAGGCGTGATCGGGTAGAGGTGCCCGCGGGCGGGCGAGGTGTAGGCGAGGAACCGGGACATCCCGGGCCTCCTCTCTGCTAGCCGATGATCTCGACCAGCGTCCGTTCGGTCTCGGCCCGGCTGAGGCCGAGGTCGAGTCGAAGCAACTTCCAGGTGTAGACGTCTGTCGCCGCCACCAGAGCGGCCACCCGCCGTGTGCGCGCCGCGCCCCGGAGCCCGGCAAGTTGGGGGGCAAAGGTGTGCTCGACCCAGTCCCGGTGGAACCCACGGCCGCCGCGGACATGCTCCGCGACGAGCTCGATGCGGTCCTCCTGGCTCAGCAGTCGCAGCCTGTTCGTCCCCCAGCGTTCGTAGTGCTCCACGACGTTCGCCACCGCTCCCGGGACGTCCCCCACCGGCGCCCCTTCGCGCTGGCGCATCATCACCGTCGCCGCGTGGTCCATCGCGGTGACGAAGAGCCGGTCCTTGGACTCGAAGCGGCGCAGCACCGTCCGCTTCGTGACCCCGGCCCGCTCGGCCACCTCGTCGAGCGTGACGTCGTCGAACGCCTTGTCGGTGAAGAGCTGGATCGCCTCGTCCAGGATGCCGTCGGCGGTGGACTGAGCCGCCTCCGCGCGAGCCGTCATCTGGTAGCGACGCTTGCCCTTCACCGGTTCCATTTTCATTTCACTCAGAGTGACACCAAATAGGGACGAGGTCAAGCCCACAGCGCACGCAACTGCCCGAGCCGACGAGACTGCATGGCACGGCTGGCGCGTGGGGCGGCTCCAGGAGGTGCAAAC
This sequence comes from uncultured Actinomycetota bacterium, assembly GCA_963798045.1. Classification (GTDB taxonomy): domain Bacteria; phylum Actinomycetota; class Actinomycetes; order Propionibacteriales; family Nocardioidaceae; genus Nocardioides. The sequence continues at coordinate 10,157 of CAWCSB010000029.1, read as the reverse complement.
GCTTCAAACAGCCTCGGGTGGCATGCTGCTGCTCGTTCCCCATCGGCTGACGGAGAAGGTGCACTGTGGCTCTGATCCCCGAGGTGCTCCTCGTGAGCGGCGTGGCGTTGGATCTGGTGGGTGCGGGTGTTCTTTCGCACGCCCACAACGCCGAGTCGATCGTCGAGCTGCGCGAGGACATCGGCCAGGAGGGCTCCGCCGTAGGAGAGGACGATGGGTTGTCCACCCACGCCCAGCTGTTGGCGGAGAAGCGGATCGGGTTCTTCCTGTTGACCGTCGGGCTGGTGCTCTACCTGAGTGGGCTCGTCTCGAAGAGCCCCGAGAGTCCGGCGATGATGGCGGCCATCGCCGTGGGTGTCGTGCTGGCCGCCCTCCTGACCTGCGTCCTCTTCACCCGAGTGATGGGGAACCGGATCCGCAACCAGGCGCGCCGGGCCAAGGAGCAGCAAGACCCGGACGCGCTGCCCGAGCAGTAGCGGCGACGACCGCCGATCCCGGTCACGATCAGGGGAAGGTCAGCTCCACCGTCGGCCGTACGCCGGACCCCGCCCGCGCGGCCACCCGCGACACGCACGTGGCCAGCGACCGGCCGGTCTCCTGCTGGGCGGTGCTGAGGAAGACGTCGCGGTGGTCGAGGGTCCCCTCGACGCAGGACACGTCGAGAAGGCACAGCCCGCACTCGCCCTTGCGGCAGTCGTACATCAGGTCGACGCCTGCCCGGGCCAGCGCCTCGAGCAGGGTCTCGTCGGTGCGGACCGTGGTCTCCACCTGCCGCTGCGGGACCCGGGCCACGAACTCCTGGGGCTCGAACCAGCCGCTGCTGCCGAAGGTCTCGTAGCGCAGGTTGGCCGGCGGCAGCCCGGCGTCCTGCCAGTTGCGGCGGACGGCGTCCATCAGCCGGATCGGCCCGCACATGTAGAGCTCGGTGTGCGGATCGACGGAGCCCACCAGCTCCGCCACGTCCAGCGGCATGCCTTCGGCGTCGACGTGCAGCACGAGCCGTTCGCCGTGCAGCTCGGCCAGCTCGACGACGTAGGCCATCCGCTCGCGGCTGCGTCCGACGTAGACCAACGTGTAGTCCGCGCCGACCCGGCGCAGCACCCTGGCCATCTCGGCCACCGCGGTGATGCCGATGCCTCCGGCCAGCAGCACGTAGCGGGGAGCGCCCACGCGGAGCGGGAAGTTCTGCAGCGGCTGCGTCACGGCGAGCTCGTCTCCGGGCACCAGTCCGTGCATGAACGCCGAGCCGCCCCGCGACTGCGGCACCCGGAGCACGCTGATGGTGAGCTGCCCGCCGTCCGCGTCGGACTCCACGACGGAGTAGGACCGGACGTCGCTGGTCTGGCCGAGAGGAACGCGCACGTCGACGTGGCTGCCCGGCGCCGCCCGCCCTCGCGGTGGGCGCGCGACCGTGATCCGGCGTACGTCGCTCGCCACCGCGGTGGCGGCCACGACCCGGCCGGGAGCCCACTCGGGCTGCGCCTGGGTGGTCATGTCGTCGCGGCGGTCGGGGTGCGGCGCTCGGCCTCGAGCATCCGGTCCAGGATCCGGCGCACCCACATGCCGCCGGCGTCGATGTTGAGGCTGTAGAACTCGTGGTCGGGGTTGGCGTCGATGGCCGCCTGCTGTGCGGCGAGCATCGCCTCGTCCTCGGCGAACACGCCGCGCACGCCCTCGCGGAGCTGGGTGGTGATCAGCTGGCTGTCGAGCCGGTAGTTGCGCATGAACGCCCAGAAGTAGTGGGAGCTGCGATCGGTCTCGGGGGTGATCGTGTTCATGACGTAGCCGTTGACGCCCTGGCTGCGGTCGCCCTGCGGAGCGCCGGTGCCGGCGGGGGCGACGCCCACGTCGATGCAGATGGTCGAGGGCGCGTAGTAGTGGATGATCTGCCACCGGTCGACGGGACCGTCGAAGTCGGGGAACCGGTCACGGATGTTCTTGCGCCAGAACGGCGGCGGCATCACGTCGAGCATCCACCGCTCCACCGTGACGCTTCCCTTCGAGGCTCGCTGCGCTCGCGCCTCAGTGCCAGCGTCGTCCTCGACCCGGGTGTGGAACGGCGACTCGCTCAGCTCGTCCTGGCCGATGCTGCTGCCGTGCACGAACTCCTCGTGCGTGAGGTCCATCAGGTTGTCGAGGATCAGCTGGTAGTTGCACGGGGCGTGGATGGTCAGGCCGTCGCCGGCCCACTCCGGGTCGTCCATCTGGTGCATGTCGGGGACCAGGTCGGGGTCGGCCAGGGTGATGTCACCGGGCCAGACCCAGAGGTAGCGGTGCCGTTCGACCGTCGGGTACGACGCCACCATCGCGCTCGGGTTCACCGTCTCCTGCGCCGGCATCGAGGTGCAGCGACCGGCCGAGTTGTAGCGGAGCCCGTGGTAGGGGCACTGCACCTCGTCGCCGCCGACCAGCTTGCCCATCGAGAGCGGTGCGAGCCGGTGCCAGCACGCGTCGGCCAGGGCCACCGGCCGACCCTCGGCGGTGCGGTAGACCGCCATCGGCAGGCCCGCCACCGTCCGGGCCAGCAGGCCCTTGCTGGTGACCTCGTGGTCCCACGCCACGGCGTACCACGCGTTGAGCGGGTGCGGGAACAGCTTGGCGGTCACACGCCCGCTCGGCATCAGCTCGGACATGGCTCAGGCCACCTCCTCGACGGCCTCCGGCGCCGGAGCGTGCAGCCGCAGCCGGAGGGTGTCGATCAGGTCCGCCAGGATCTTCTGGCAGATCCCAGCCTGCGAGAGCCAGGTGCACGAATGGAACGCGCCGCGGTAGACGTGCAGCTCGGTCGGCACCCCCGACGCCATCAGCCGTTGCGCGTAGGCGATGTCCTCGTCGCGCAGCGCGTCGAGCTCGTACGCCGTGACCAGGGCCGGCGGCAGCCCGGTGAGGTCGGTGGCGCGGGCGGGCGCTGCGTACGGCGAGACCTGGTCGGTCCCGCGCACCCCCGCGCCGAGGTAGCTGTCCCAGCTGATCTCGCCGTTCGCCAGCGTGGTGACGGGGATGGCCTGCGCGCCGAGCGTGCGCATCGAGTCGCTGTCCATCCGGTCGTCGAGCTCGGGGATGCTCAGGAGCTGCAGGCACAGCGACGGGCCGCCGCGGTCGCGAGCGAGCAGCGCAACTCCCGCGGCGAGACCACCGCCGGCGCTCTCACCGCCCACGCCGATCCGGTCGGGGTCCACGCGGAGCTCCGCGGCGTGCTCGCTCACCCACACCAGCGCGGCGTAGCAGTCCTCGAGCGGGGCCGGGAACGGGTGCTCCGGCGCGAGCCGGTAGTCGACCGAGACCACGACGGCGCCGACCTCGGCCGCGATCCGGCGGCAGTCGGTGTCGTACAGGTCGAGGCTGCCGACGACGAAGCCACCGCCGTGGAAGTAGACCAGCGCCGGGAGTGGTTCGTCGTGGCCGGCCGGCCGGTAGCGGCGGACCCGCACCTGCGCGGCGCCCTCCGGCCCGGGGACCAGGACCTCGTCGACGTCGAGCGGGACGGGCGGGGCGTACGGCGGCAGGGCGGCGAGCAGGTCCACCTCGCCGGCGCGGGCCGCCGGGATGTCGGCGAAGGACAGCTGGGCGAAGATCGGCGCCCAGGGCGCGAGCTCGGGGTCGTAGGTCATGGGATCAGTCCTTGTAGTAGCGGTGGACCATCTGGGCGATGCAGACCGGTTTGTCGGCGCCCTCGACCCGCATGACGGTGTCGATGGTGGCCTGGATGCCGTTGCCGCCGACCTCCTCTGCGTTCGCGAGGGAGGCGCTCACCTGGACGCGCGCCCCGGCCGGCACGGGCGCGGGGAACCGGACCTTGTTGAGGCCGTAGTTGACCGCAAGGTCCAGGTTCTCGATGACCAGGATCTCCGACCAGAGCGGGATGAGCAGCGACAGGGTGAGGTAGCCGTGCGCGATCGGCCCGCCGAAGGGCCCGGTCTTCGCCCGCTCGACGTCGACGTGGATCCACTGGTGGTCGTCGGTCGCGTCGGCGAACACGTTGATCCGGTCCTGGCTGACGTCGAGCCAGGGACTGCTGCCGAGGTCCTGGCCGATCATGGTCAGCAGGTCCTTGGGGTGGGCGATGGTGGTCATGGTGTCTCCGTGGTCTCGGGGGTGGGCGATGGATGGTCGTGCCGGGCCTGCTCGCGCAGCGATGCGCGGAGCACCTTGCCGGTCGCGTTGGTGGGCAGCTCGTCGCGGAACTCGACGTAGCGCGGGATCTTGTAGCGGGCCAGCCGCTGGTCGAGATGGGCACGCAGCGCGAGCTCGTCGAGGTCGGCGCCGGCCCGGAGCACGACGTACGCGCAGCCGACCTCGCCCCACTTCGAGTCAGGTACGGCGACCACGGCCGCGGCGCTGACGTCGGCCAGCTCGGCGATGGCGGCCTCGACCTCGGCCGGGTAGATGTTCTCCCCGCCCGAGATGATCAGGTCCTTGACCCGGTCGACGATGTAGGCCCAGCCGTCGTCGTCGATCCGCACCACGTCGCCGGAGCGGAACCACCCGTCGCGGAGCGCCTGCGAGGTCTCCTCCGGGCGGTTCCAGTAGCCCGAGAAGACGTTGGGTCCGCGCACCAGCAGCTCACCCTGGCCGGGCCCGGACCCGCCCTCCGGGAGGTCGAGACCGACGTCGGTGAAGAAGTGGGGGACCCCGGCCGACACCGGTCGCGAGGTCGCGCCGTCCGCGAGGGCCATGAACACACCCGGTGCGGCCTCGGTCATCCCGTAGCCCTGGTGCAGCACGACGCCCCGTCGCAACCACGCCTGGGCGACGTGCTCCAGGATCGGCGACCCCCCGTAGATGACGAAGCGGAGCGACGACAGGTCCGCGGCCTCCCAGTCGGGGTGCTCGCACATCATCTGGAGCATCGTCGGCACCGCCGCGAACGACGTCGCCCGGCGCTGCCCGATCAGGGCGAGGAAGGTGCCCGGGTCGAACTTGGGCACGACGACGACGGTGCCGCCCTTGAGCAGGGTCGGCATCGACACCTGGCCGAGGCCGGTGACGTGGAAGAGGGGGGCGGCACACAGTGCGACGTCGGAGCTCAGCACGTCGACGTGGACGAGCTGGTTGACGGTGTTCCAGGTGATGTTGCCGTGCGTCAGCACCGCGCCCTTGGGCCGCCCGGTGGTGCCGGAGGTGTAGAGGATCAGCGCCGGGTCCTCGAGATCGACGAGGCGGTCGGGCCAGGGCGCCGGTGTGGTGATGCCCGCCGTGGCCTGTCGGACCTCTGTGCTGGAGAGGGCGTGCTTGACCCCGTGGGCGCTGGGGTCGGCCGCGTGCACCAGCTCGGCGCACTCGGGCCCGTGCACGAGCACGACGGTGCCGCTGTCGGCGAGCATGTAGCCGATCTCGGGCGCGGCCAGCCGGGTGTTGAGCGAGACGAAGACGCCACCCAGCCGGGCGGTCGCGAAGAAGCAGACGAACGTGTCGATGCTGTTGGGGCCGAGGTAGGCCACCCGCTCGCCGGCCGCGACGCCGAGCTCATGCAGGTGGGAGGCGGTCGCCTCGACCCGCGCGGCGAGGTCGGCGTAGGTCAGCGAGTCGTCGTCGGTGGCGAGCGCGACCGTCGCGGGGTTCATGCGCGCCCGCCGGGCCGGCCAGCTGCCGATGCCTGGACCGTTCACGGTGTCTCCCTCGGTGCTGGATCTCTCAGGCCCAGCGCGGTCAGCGCGTTCTCCTTGAGGATCAGCGGCCGCACCTCGTCCTTGATGTCCAGTGTCTCGAAGTCGGCGAGCCAGCGGTCGGGCGAGATCAGCGGGAAGTCCGAGCCGAACATCACCTTGTGCTTGAGCAGGCTGTTGGCGTACTTCACCAGCTGCGGCGGGAAGTACTTCGGTGACCATCCCGACAGGTCGATGTAGACCCGGGGCTTGTGCGAGGCCACCGCCAAGGCCTCGTCCTGCCAGGGGAACGACGGGTGGGCGATGATGATCGTGAGATCGGGGAAGTCGACGGCCACGTCGTCGAGGTGCAATGGGTTGGAGTACTTGAGCCGGATGCCGCCACCGCCGCGGAGTCCAGACCCGATTCCGGTCTGCCCGCTGTGGAAGAGCGCGGGCACGCCGAGCTCCTCGAGCACCTCGTAGAGGGGGTACACCGACGGGTCGTTCGGGTGAAAGGCCTGCACGCTCGGGTGGAACTTGAAGCCACGCACCCCGAGGTCCTCGACCAGCCGCCGCGCCTCCGTCACGCCGGCCCGGCCCTTGGCCGGGTCGATGCTGGCGAAGGGGAGCAGTACGTCGTTGTTGCGGCGGGCGCCCTCGATGACCTCCTCGTTGGCGATCCGGGTGTGCCCGAGGGCCGCCTCGGCGTCCACGGTGAACACCACCGCGGCCATCTTGCGCTCGCGGTAGTACGCCGCGAGCTGGTCGAGCGTCGGCGGCCCGCCTCCGTCGGCGCCGAAGTACTTGTCGGCGCCGGCCCGGAGGTCCTCGGGGAGCGAGTAGTGACCGCACCCGTCGGTCTCGGCGTGCGTGTGCACGTCGATCGCGGTGAGCGCCCCGACGTCCAGCCCGGGCACGTAGGGCTCGGCCATCCTCACGCGTCCTGGGGCTGGAGCTCGGGGAGCTTGGGAGCGGGGATGCCGAAGGTCTCGGGGACCTCGGCGACCGTGGACTCGAACGCCTCGGCGATCGCGTCGGCGCTCCAGCCGCCGTCCATGAAGGCGCTGCGGATCTCCGTGGGGTGCGACCAGAGCGAGAGCCGGTCGCCCCCGATGCCGATGGCCTGGCCGGTCACCGAGGCCGAGGCGTCCGAGGCGAGGTAGACGATCAGGCCGGCGACGTCCTCGGGCGTGCCGAACGACGCGGCCCGGCGGACGACAGAAGGGACCGGCAGCCCCTGCGCCATCTGCTCGACGTACGGCGCCAGGAACGGGATCGTCTCGGTCATCGCGGTCGCGGCGTTGGGGACGACAGCGTTGACTGTGACGCCGGCCCGGGCCAGCTCCATCGCCCAGGTGCGCGCCATCGCCACGATGCCGGCCTTGACGGCGGCGTAGTTGGTCTGGCCGAAGTTGCCGCGCTGGCCGGCGGGGGAGCCGGCCAGGATCAGCCGGCCACCCTCGCCCTGGGTGCGGAACTGCTTGGCCGCCTCGCGCGCACAGGTGAAGGTGCCGCGCAGATGCACCTGGACGACGGTGTCGAAGTCCTCGTCGCTCATGTTCCAGAGCACCCGGTCGCGGAGCACCCCGGCGTTGGTGACCATGACGTCGAGTCGGCCGAAGGCCCGGAGGGCTCCCTGCACCAGCTGCTCCGCGGCGGCGGTGGTGCCGACCGGCACCGGCTCGGCGACCGCCCGGCCGCCCGCGTCGGTGATCGCGTCGACGACTGCGTTCGCCGTGTCGACGTTCACGTCGTTGACGACGACGGCGGCGCCGGCCTCGGCGAGGGCGATGGCGTAGGCGCGGCCGAGGCCCTGCCCGGCGCCGGTGACGACGGCAACCTTGCCGGTGATGTCCATGTGGCTACTCCCGATCGGTGGGGTTGGTTGGGCGAGAAATTCGGTCAGCCGAAGGTGAGGACCGGCTTGATGGTCACGCCGCTCTTCACGTCCGCGACGGCCTGCTCGATGTCGGCGAAGTCGTAGGTCGTGACCAGCTCGCCGATCGGCAGCCGGCCGTCGGCGACCATGGCGGCCAGCAGCGGGATGAAGGTCTGGGTCTCGCTGTCGCCGAGGGTGATGCCGGTGACGGTCTTGCCGCCGAGCATCCCGTTGACGTCGAGCCCGACCTCGGTGCCGAACGGCGGCGCGCCGACGACCACCGCGGTGCCTCGGGCGGCCAGGCCGTCGACCAGCTGGCGGAGCACCTGCACACTGCCGGTGGTCTCGATGGCGCCGTCGGCGCCGGCCCCGCCGGTGATCTCGGCGATCCGGGCCGGGACGTCCTCGGTCGAGGCGTCCACCACGTGGGTGGCGCCGAGCTTGCGGGCAAGGTCGAGCCGGGCAGGGACCAGGTCGACGGCGACGATCCGCAGGGCCGGCGTCAGGGCGGTGGCCATCACCGCGGAGAGGCCAACCGCCCCGGCGCCGGCGACCACGACGGTGCTGCCGGGTGCCGGCCGGAGGACGTGCCACACCGCGCCGACGCCCGTCTGCACTCCGCAGCCCAGCGGGGCGATGGTCTCGAGCGGCGCGTTGGCATCCACCTTGACCACGCTGCGCTCGTCGGCGACGGCGAGCCGGGAGAAGGAGGACTGGCCGAAGAAGTGGCCGCCGAGCGGTTCACCACCACGCGTGATGGTGGCCGAACCGTCCCGGCGGGACCCCCCGATCAGGTTGTCGGGCAGCCAGGTGGCGCAGTAGGCCGGGTGTCCACCGTGACAGTTGGCGCAGCTGCCACACGAGGTGAACGACAGCAGCACGTGGTCGCCGGGCACCACCGACGTGACGGCAGCGCCGACCCGCTCGACGACGCCGGCGCCCTCGTGGCCGAGCACGCCGGGCAGCGGGAACGGCAGCCCGCCCGAGGCCACGCCGAGGTCGGTGTGGCACAGGCCCGCGGCGGCCATCCGGACCAGCACCTCGTCGGCGCGGGGCTCGTCGAGCTCGATCTCGGCCAGGGTGAAGGGGGCGCCGCCGCTCTCGACGACGGCCGCTTGGGTGGTGATGCTCATGGAGGTGCTCCTCTACTGCTCTGGATCTACTGGGACGCGGGCAGCGAGATCGACGACGGACTTGACCCGGGTGTAGGCCTCCAGCGACTCACGGCCGTACTCACGGCCGAAGCCGGAGTCCTTGACGCCACCGAACGGGACGGCCGGGTCGAGCATCGCCCAGTCGTTGACCCAGACGATGCCGGCGTCGAGCCGGGCGGCGACGCGGTGAGCCCGGGCCGACGTTGCCGGTCTGCAGCCCGGCGGCGAGGCCGTACGGCGTGCCGTTGGCCAGCGCCACCGCCTCGTCCTCGGTGTCGAAGGGCTGCACGGTGAGCACGGGGCCGAACACCTCCTCGGCGATCACGCGGGAGTCGGCCGGCAGGTCGGCGATGACGGTCGGCTTGTAGTAGTAGCCGCCGTCGAGCTCGAGGGGCTCGCCGCCGCAGACGATCCGGCCGCCCTCCTTGCGGGCGAGCTCGACGTACTCCTCGACCTTGCGCAGCTGCCGCTCGCCGGCCATCGGCCCGATCACCGTCGCCTCGTCGCGCGGGTTGCCGATCGGCACTGTCGGCACAGCCTGCTCGAGGATGCCCACGACGGTGTCGTGCAGGGGCCGGGCCACCAGCAGCCGCGGTCCGGCCATGCAGAACTGGCCGGAGTTGAAGACGAACGCCTTGATGACGGCGCCGATGGCCGCGTCGAGGTCGGCGTCGTCGAAGACGATGTGGGCGGCGTTGCCGCCCAGCTCCATGGTGACCGGCTTGAGGTGCTCGCCCGCGACGCTGGCGGCGTGCCGGCCGACGGCGGTGGAGCCGGTGAACGCGACCTTGTCGACGCCGGGATGCCGCAGCAGCGCCTCGCCGACGACCTGGCCACTGCCGGTGACGACGTTGAGCACCCCGTCGGGCACGCCGGCGTCGGAGAGCAGCTGGGCCATGAAGAGGGCACTGAGCGGGGTGTCGTCGGCAGGCTTGTGGACGACCACGTTGCCGGCGGCCAGAGCGGCCGCGATCTTGGTGCTGGACAGGATGAGCGGGAAGTTGAAGGGCGTGATGGCGGCGACGACGCCCACCGGCTCGCGCAGCGTGTAGGCCAGCGCCGGCATCGGGGTCGACCGGGTGGCCCCGTCGAGGCTCTCGGCGAGGGAAGCGCAGTACTCGTACTGCTGGGCGGCGGTCTCGACGTCGACGGCCCGACACAGGGTCACCGGCTTGCCGACGTCGTGGCTCTCCATGGCGACCAGCTCGTCGGCCCGCTCGCGGATCAGGTCGGCGGCCCGGCGCAGCACCCGGGCCCGGTCGCGGGCCGGCGTCCGCGGCCACGGCCCGTGCTCGAAGGCCTCCCGGGCGTTGGTCACGGCCGCGTCCACGTCCGTGGCGTCGGCCTCGACGACCGTCGTCAGGACGTGTCCGTCGGCGGGGTCGACCACGTCGCGCGTCGCTCCGGTGGCGCCGTCGCGCCCGGTGCCGCCGACGTAGAGCCGTCCGGGCGGGAAGGTCGTTGTCTCGGTGTTCATCATCGCCGTCCTTGTTATCAGGTTTCCTGACGAAGATGCAGTGTGCTGTGGTGGCCGTC
>CAWCSB010000028.1:0-26057 GCA_963798045.1 uncultured Actinomycetota bacterium | reverse complement strand
AGCAGCACCGTCCCCGACCTCGAGGCCCTGCGCGCCCTCGGCCCGGCCCAGCAGCCGGCCTACCCCGACCGCGCGGCCGTCGACGCCGCCGTCGCCCGGCTCCGGACGTGCCGCCGCTGGTGTTCGCGGGTGAGTGCGACGAGCTCAAGGACAAGATCGCCGCGGTGTCCGCGGCGAGGCCTTCCTGCTCATGGGCGGCGACTGCGCCGAGACGTTCGAGGGCGTCACCGCCGACAACGTCCGCAACAAGCTGCGCGTGCTGCTGCAGATGGCGGTCGTGCTGACCTACGCCGCGTCGGTGCCGGTCGTGAAGGTCGGCCGGCTCGCCGGGCAGTACGCCAAGCCCCGCTCGTCCGACCTCGAGACCCGCGAGGGCGTGACCCTCCCGGCCTACCGCGGCGACGCCGTCAACGGCTTCGACTTCACCGCCGAGTCGCGGGTGCCCGACCCGCAGCGGCTGGTCGACGTCTACAACTCCTCGGCCGCGACGCTCAACCTGGTCCGCGCGTTCGTCACCGGCGGCTACGCCGACCTGCGCCAGGTGCACACCTGGAACACCGACTTCGTCCGCGAGTCGTCGGTCGGCCAGCGCTACGAGCGGGTGGCCGCCGAGATCGAGCGGGCGCTGACCTTCATGCAGGCCATCGGCGCCGACCCCGACGAGTTCCACCGGGTCGACTTCCACACCTGTCATGAGGGGCTGCTGCTCGACTACGAGCACGCGATGACCCGCATCGACTCGCGCACCGAGACGCCGTACGACGTGTCGGCGCACTTCGTCTGGATCGGCGAGCGCACCCGCCAGCTCGACGGCGCCCACGTCGAGCTGTTCCGCCACATCCGCAACCCGATCGGCGTGAAGCTCGGGCCGACCACCAGCGCCGACGACGCACTCGCGCTGGCCGCGAAGCTGAACCCCGACAACGAGCCGGGCCGGCTCACCTTCATCACCCGCTTCGGCGCCGGCAAGATCCGCGACGGCCTGCCCGACCTGGTCGAGAAGGTCACCGCCTCCGGCGTCGAGGTGGCGTGGGTCTGCGACCCGATGCACGGCAACACCTTCGAGGCGTCCTCCGGCTACAAGACCCGTCGCTTCGACGACGTCATCGAGGAGGTGCAGGGCTTCTTCGACGTGCACCGCTCGCTCGGCACCTGGCCCGGCGGGGTCCACGTCGAGCTCACCGGCGACGACGTCACCGAGTGCGTCGGCGGCGGCGAGGAGCTCGCTCGAGGTCGACCTCGGCGTCACGCTACGAGTCGGTCTGCGACCCGCGGCTCAACCGGGTCCAGTCGCTGGAGCTGGCCTTCCTCGTCGCGGAGATGCTGCGGACCGCCTGAACCAGATCGACCGGGCATCACGGTCGCGCTGGTCGCCGACGGCTACAGTCCCCATTTCGTGACCTCTGGCGTTATCGACCTCCGTTCCGACACCCTCAGCAAGCCCACCGAGGGGATGCGCGCCGCGATGGCGCGCGCCGAGGTCGGCGACGACGTCTACGGCGAGGACCCGACGGTGCTCGCGCTCGAGGAGCGTGTCGCCGGGCTGTTCGGCCACGAGGCGGCGCTCTTCACGCCCACCGGGTCGATGGCCAACGTGCTGGCGGTCGGCTCGCTGGTCGCGCCCGGGCAGGAGGTGCTGTGCGAGTCGTCGGCGCACATCGCCCGCGCGGAGCTCGGCGCGCACGGCGCGATCGGCGGCATCACGATGCGCACCTGGACGCACCCGCGCGGTCGCCCCGACCTGCCCGCGATCCGGTCGCTGTTCGCGCCCGACATGGGTCCGTTCTTCGTGCGGACCACGGCGATCTCGGTCGAGAACACCCACAACTTCGCGGGCGGCACGGTGCTCCCGCTGGATGAGCTCCAGGAGCTGCGAGCCTGGGCGACCGGCGTCGGCGTCGGCGTGCACCTCGACGGAGCGCGGATCTGGAACGCTCACGTCGCCACCGGCGTACCGCTCGTCGAGTACGGCGCCATCGCGTCCGTCCTGTCGGTCTGCCTGTCCAAGGGGCTCGGCGCCCCGGTCGGCTCTCTGATGATCGGCACGCAGCGACGCGATCGCCCAGGCGCGGGTCCGCCGCAAGCGGATGGGCGGCGGCATGCGCCAGGTCGGCGTCCTGGCCGCCGCGGGCTGCACGCGCTCGATCACCACGTCGAGCGGCTGGCCGAGGACCACGCCCACGCCAGGCTGCTGGCCGAGGCCTGCGGCCTCGACCCGGCCACCGTCGACACCAACATCGTCGTGGTCGAGCGCAGCGACGCGGCGGCGTTCGTCGCGGCCGCCGCCGAGCAGGGCGTCCGGGTCGCCACCGTCGGCCCGACCGCCGTCCGGATGGTCACCCATCTGGACGTGTCGAGGCCCGAAGCCGAACGGGCCGCGGCGGTCCTGGCGCGCTTGTGACTAGCCCTCAGGATCCCCCAGGAACGACACCTCGCTGATCGCGGTGAAGTCGCGGGCGGCTCTGCCCTCGCCCGGGGCAGAGACCTTCGCGATCTTGAGCACCACCCTCCTGGTGACGACGTCGGCGACGTCGACCAGCTGCATGTCGGTGGTGTCGGTGAGGTCCTGACGGACCTTGCTCCCGTCGTCGAAGACCCAGACGACGGCCTGGATGCGGCGGTTGCCGAGATACCAGTCGAAGGTGCGGCCCTTGCCGTCGGTCGAGGTCTTGGCGTAGCCGTTGACCAGCCCCACCCGGTGCAGCTCGGTCGGCTCGCGCAGCGTGAAGGTGAGCTTCATGCCCGTGCCGTCACCCGGGGCGCGCCAGGCGGTGTCGGGGACGCCGTCGAGCATGTTGCTGGCGTCGTAGGAGACCTGGTCGCCGTTGACGTCCTCGTTGGGCGTCGCGGTCTCGGGTGCCTTGGCCGAGGCGCGCCCGGCGACGTCGATGCCGTCCTTGCTCGCGGGTTCCTGGGTGGACTGGCCGTTTCCGTCGTCATCGGCGGACGGGTCGGCACCGTTGTCGCGGACCAGGAACCACCAGCCGGCCGTGATCAGCGCCAGCACCAGCGCGGCCGCGAGGACCCAGAGCACCGGGCTGCGGCGCTCTTCGACGTACTCGTAGCTGTACGGCTCGTAGTCCGGCTCCTCCGAACCCGGCTCCTCCGGCTCGGGCTCCGCCGGTGCCGCGGCGGCCACCGGCGCCTGCTCGGTGCCGCTCGCGGTGAGCGGGCCGTACGGCGAGTAGCCCTCCACCTCGTCCGCGAACAGCGGGTAGCGCGGCGGCGGGGGCGGCGCAACGGCCGCGGGCGGCGTCCGCGGGTCTGCCGCGGCCGCGGACAGTCTCCGCTCGGCGGTGTCGGTGCGCCAGTCGTCGTCAGGAGGAGGGGCGGCCGGGGTGCTGACCGGGATGCCGTCCGGGGTGGAGGAGTCGACCGGCGCACCGCAGTTGGTGCAGAACCGGCCCACACCCAGCTGGTGGCCACAGGACGTGCAGCTGCTCATGGGTTCACCTCCTCCTCCGATCGGATCGTATCCACGAGAGGGGGTTGTCGCAGGTCAGCGGGTCCGTACGAGAGACGACGCGTCGACCCGGCCCACCGCGGGAGGCAGGCGGCGTACGGCGGTCGCGAGCTCGCGCAGCTCGCTGCCGTCCAGCGCCTGCGGTCCGTCGCAGAGGGCGACCTCGGGATACGGGTGCACGTCGATGAGCACGCCGTCCGCGCCGACCGCGATCGCGGCGCGGGCCAGCGGCACGACGAGGTCCTTGCGGCCGGCGGCGTGGCTCGGGTCGACCACGACCGGCAGGTGGCTCGTCGACTGCACCACGGGGACGGCGGAGATGTCGAGGGTGTTGCGGTAGGACGTCTCGAAGGTCCGGATGCCGCGCTCACAGAGGACGATGTCGAGGTTGCCGCGCTGCGCGACGTACTCCGCGGCCATCAGCCACTCCTGGATGGTGGCGTTCATGCCGCGCTTGAGGAGCACCGGCTTCCCGCAGGTGCCGACCGCCTGGAGCAGCCCGACGTTGGCCATGTTGCGGGTGCCGACCTGGAGCATGTCGGCGTGCTCGGCGACGATCGTGACGTCCCGGGCGTCGACGACCTCGGTGACCACGGGCAGCCCGGTGGCCACCCCGACGTCGGCGAGGATCTCGAGCGCCTCGACGCCGAGGCCCTGGAAGGCGTACGGCGACGTGCGCGGCTTGAACGCACCGCCGCGCAGCAGCGTGGCGCCGGCACCCTTGGCCATCTGCGCCGCCTCGAGCGTCTGGTCGCGGCTCTCGACCGCGCACGGGCCGCCGATGAACGTGAACGTCTCCGGCCCGATCGGCACCTGACGGTCCGCGCCCACCCAGACCGTCGAGCGGTCGGGATGGTGCTGGCGGCTGACCAGCTTGTAGGGGTCGGAGATGCGGTGCACGTCCGCGACGCCCTTGAGGGTGCGCAGGTTGAGGTGGTGGAAGGAGTCGATGTCGCCGACCAGGCCGATGATGGTGCGCACCAGGCCCTTGGAGACGAACGCCTCCCCACCGACCGCCTCGACGCGAGCGACGACGGCGGAGATGTCCTCGTCGGTCGCGTCGGGCGCCATGACCACGACCATGGCCGCGAATCTAGGTCCGCCCGCCGTTCGGGCCGGGCCAGAACTCAGAGTGCGGACAGGTGTGACGCAATTGTGACGCTGGTCAGCCGGGGGTCAGCGTCACCAGTGACATGGCGGGCATCGGCAGGTCGCACTCCACGACGACCACACCGTCGGCGTCGGCCCGCACCTCGCGGTCGGGCTCGAGCACCTCGAGGCGGTCCGCCTCGCGCAGCGCGGTCCACTGGTCGTCGGTCGGCCAGTCCTGGTCGTCGTCGCGCAGCCGGCCCCAGACCGCCGCGATGTCGGAGTGTTCGTCGTCGACCCGGTCGTGGTGCAGCCGGTACGCCGCGCCGGCCGCGAGCCCGCGCACCGCCAGCCGGACCCTGCGGGAGAGCTCGGGGGAACCCGAGGCCTTGGTCTGGTCGAGGGTGAGGTTCCAGGCCAGCACCGAGACCTTGCCGTCCGCGTCCGTGGTGGCCAGCGCCTCGACGAGCGACTGGGCGCCGTCGCCCGACAGCGTGCTCGCGACCTCGGTCGGGCCGAGCCGCTCCAGCAGCGCGAGAGCCCACCAGCGCGGCTTGCGCAGCTCGCCGACCGTGCGCAGCCCGAAGCCGCCGTGCAGCAGCGCCGGTGGCCTGCCGAGCTCCTCGAAGTGGTCGGACACCACCCAGTAGGACAGCGCCTCGATCCGCTCCTCGCGCATCGCCGAGGCCATGCCGCGCAGCAGGAAGGTGCCGGCGAAGACCGCGTCGCTCACCTCGTTGAAGTGGGTGGGCGTCACGCCCCACTCGGTCCACCAGATCGGCACGTCGGGGTGTCCGTAGCGGGTCAGCGTGGGCCGGAAGTCCAGCGGCGGCGAGCCGTAGGTGTGGGTGGTGACGAAGTCGACGGGGGTGCCGGTGCGCTCGACGTGCGCCAGCAGCTCCTCGACCCAGCCGGCCGCGGCCGAAGACGGTCCACCGACCCGCAGCTGCGGGTCGACGGCCTTCACCGCGTCCGCGGTGACGTCGTAGAGGCGCAGGTACTCCTCCGGCGAGCCCGACCAGAAGACCTCGAGGTTGGCCTCGTTCCAGACCTCGAAGGACCAGTGCTCGACCACCTCGTCGCGGCCGTACCGCTCCACCAGGTGCGCGACCAGGTCGTGGATCAGGTCGTGCCAGCGTCCCCAGTCCCTGGGCGGCGAGACGATCGCGCCGTAGTCGAAGACGGTCTTGCCCGGGTCGGAGGCGAGGTCGTGCGGCATGAAGGACAGCTCCACGACCGGGTGGAGCCCCAGGCCGCGCAGGTGGTCGTAGACCCGGTCCACCCCCGAGAAGTCGTGGACCGGGTCTCCGTCCACCTCCCGGTAGACACCGAGGTCGTCGCCGAGGATCGCGTGCGCCCGGACGTGGGTCACGCCGAGCTCCTCGTGCGCGGCCCGGAGCGCGGCGGTCAGCTCGGCCCCGATCGGCCGCCCGCCCGTGGTGTCCTCCGAGAGAGAGTGGGAGAGGTGCTCGCTGCCGATCATCGGCCGCCACGGCCGGGGCAGCGGCCTGATCTCCGCGCCCGCGTCCACGTCGACCTGCACCGCTCCGACCGGCTCGGCGAGCGTGGTCGACTCGACGGGCGTGCTGCGCGGACCCTCGACGTGGACGTCGGACAGGGTGGCCACGGCATACCAGCGCGGGACGCCGGGCCTGCCGGTCGTGTCGGCGTACGGCGGGTGCGGCACCGCCAGCACGTCGCGGCCGGCGTGGTCCAGCGGCTCGAACGTGCCGTCGGCCGCGTCCGCGGCGTACACCTGGTAGCCGACGGCGCCCTCGACCGGCTCCCAGGTGAGCGTCACCTGGTGGCCGCCGGGCTCGGCGTGCAGCCCGGCCGGCGGGTCGAGCCGCGGCGCATTGCCCGCGAACGACGTGCCGGTCCGGGCGCCGATCCGCTGCTCCCAGTCCTGCCGGGCCGTCGACTGGTCGGCGTTCTCCTGTTGCTGGGAGAGCATCAGGAGCCCGCTTCCGAGGTGAACTGCTCCATGGCCATCAGCGGCCGCAGCTTGTGCTCCATGGCGCCCCGGGAGACGTAGCGGCGCAGGTCGTCGCCGGCGAGGGCGTTGCCGAGGGCGGCGATGATCATCCCCTGGTCGAGGGCGAGGTACTCGCGGGAGACCGTCCCGCTGCGCACCGCGACAGCGTCATAGAAGCCGCCGGGCCCGTAGGCGTCGAAGTGCTCGCGCAGCTTGCTCAGGTTCGCGAGCGCCTGCTGGGGTGCGTAGCGCAGCGCCAGGAAGGACGCGTGGGGGGTCACCACGCCGTCGCCGTACGTCGTCGGCGCGGGCTCGCCCGGGCGGTCGGGGCAACCCTCGTAGGCCTGGTCCCAGTCGGTCCGCTCCTGGTCGCTGGTGTAGCCGAAACGGTCCATGCCGAGCGCGTCGACGCCGTACTCGCGATAGCCGCCCGCCGGGTTGTTGGAAGGTGAGAAGCCCCAGTAGCCGTAGCCGGCCTCGTCGAGCCCGTGCTCGATCTGGGCCCGCACGT
Organism: uncultured Actinomycetota bacterium; assembly: GCA_963798045.1. Classification (GTDB taxonomy): domain Bacteria; phylum Actinomycetota; class Actinomycetes; order Propionibacteriales; family Nocardioidaceae; genus Nocardioides. The sequence continues at coordinate 19,019 of CAWCSB010000028.1, read as the reverse complement.
AGAGCGGGTGGTTGACGCCCCATGACCGCTTGCCCCAGGTCTCCTCGGGCACGAACAGCGGCACCATCAGCGCCTCGAACATGCTGCCGCCCCAGGTCGGGACCAGCTTCAGGCCGCGGTAGGGAAAGGTGCCCTCGAACACGTCGATGCCGAGGTACTGGCGCCACTCGCCGGTCGGCTTGGTCTCGAACGCAACAGTCACACCTCGGCGGGAACGTCCGCAGCGTGCCGAAGTAGTGCTTCTGGGGGATCTGTCCGGACGCGATGCCCAGGTAGGACGCGATGCGGGGCTCGGTGTTGAAGGCCCCGTAGTGATGACAGGTGTAGTAGACGTCGGGCGCATCAGGATCGCCGTAGTTGCCGGGCGCCGAGCACTCCGGCGGCGGCTCGACCCAGAAGCCGCCCCGGATCTGGCCGCCGACCGGGGAGGTGGTGTCGGCCGGGTCCTTCCGGACCCCCTCGGCCGGGTTGTAGTAGTAGCCGAAGTCCATCGCCTCGCGGACCTGGTCGGCGTCATGAGCAACCTTCTTGTCCGCGCGGGCGGCGACGAGCAGCCCGATGGCCAGCCAGCCGTTGTCGACGCTGGAGGCGAACGGGTGGACGGGGTTGCCGTTCTCCGGCCAGGTGGTGAGCTTGGCGCCGGTCGCCGGGTCGTACCAGTTGAAGAACATGCCCGAAGGCTCGTGCCGCTCCAGCCCGGCCACGGTGCGGATGGTCCGCTTCATCCGGTGCCGGGCCTCGGCGGCACCGATCAGCCCGGTGTCGCGCGCCACGACGGTCGCCCAGAGGTAGGCGCCGATGTTGGTGGGCGAGGTGTAGGCGCTGTTGGTGGCCGGGTCGAGGTCGCCGCCGATGTTGTCCGACGGCAACCCGGTGTCCGGGTTGGCCATCGCTTCGAAGGATCGCCAGGTGTCCGTGAGGTAGCCACGCAGCAGCTCTGCGCTCTGGTCCGGCGTGCCGACAGGTCCCGCGGCTGGGCCGGAATGCGGCTCCGGTGCGGCCGGGGACGTGGACGTGGTGGCCGCGACCACGAGGGTGGTCGAGCCGAGGATGCTTCCGAGAAGAGTGCGGAGTCGCACGGTGTGGTTCCTTCCGCCGAGATCGGGAGGTTGGGTGGGTGGATTCGCTACGCGATGCCGGTCACTGGATGCCGGTCACTTGATGCCGGTCATGGCGATGCCCTGCATGATGTGGCGCTGCAGGACCAGGAAGATCGCGAGCACGGGCAGCACCACGATCACCGACGCCCGCGAGGAGCAGGCCGAACTGGGTGGCGTTCTGCCCGACGGAGTACAGCGCGAGCGCGACCGGGAGCGTGTACTTGTCCTCGGTCTGCGCGATCACCAGCGGCCACAGGAAGTTGTTCCACGACGTCAGGAACGTGAGGATCCCGAGCGTCGCGAGCGCGGGCCCGCACAGGGGCAGGATCACCGAGAAGAAGATCCGGAGCTCGCCGGCACCGTCGATGCGAGCGGCCTGGATCAGCTCGTCGGGGAGGCTCGAGATGAACTGACGCATCAGGAAGACCCCGAACGGGCCGGCCAGGAACGGCAGGATCAGACCGAGCAGAGTGTTGCTGAGGTGCATCTTCGTGACCATCACGAACAGCGGCACGAACGTCACGACGCCGGGGATCATCAAGGTCCCGAGGACGATCGCGAACAGCGCCCGCTTCCCTGGGAAGTCGAGCTTGGCGAGCGCGTAGCCGAGCATCGAGCAGAACACCAGGTTGCCCGCCGTCACGGCGAGCGCGACGACGACGGAGTTGAACAGGTACGTCGGGAAGTCGAGCCGGCTCAGCAGGGTCTCGTAGTTGCCGAGGGTCACGGTCTCCGGCCACCAGGTCGGCGGGAGCGCACGGACCTCGGACTCCGGCTTGAACGACGAGAGCAGCATCCAGATGAACGGCACGACGACCAGGAACAGCCCGAGGGTGAGCACGGCGTACAGCCACCCCGGCGTCCGCAGCGAACCCTCTCGCTCGCGCGGGCGGCGGGTGCTGGCCGGCTCGTCGGACGGCGGCTCCGTCGACCGGTGCGGGCCGGGTTGGCCGGGAGCACGTCGGTCATGCTTTCGCCTCCTTGGCGCGGCGCTTGGCGCGGCTCTTCACCGGGCGCTCGTCGCGCTCGCCGAGCCAGCGGAACTGCAGGAAGGTGAGCAGCACGATCGCGAGGAACAGCAGATAGCTGGCCGCGGCGGCGTACCCGAAGTTGCCGAACCGGAACTGGTCGTAGGTGAAGTAGGTGACCGAGCGGGTGCTGTCGAGCAGGCCCGCCCCGCGTCATCACGAACGCCTCTTCGAAGAACTGCAGGTAGCCGATGCCGGTGATCACCGCGCCGAAGAGCAGCGTCGGCCGCAGCATCGGCAGCGTGATGTGCCGGAAGTGGGCCCAGCCCCCGGCGCCGTCCACCTCGGCCGCTTCGGCGACCTCGCGCGGGATGGTCTGCAGCCCGGCCAGGAAGATCACCATCAGGGTGCCGAAGTTGCGCCAGGCCGCCATGACGACCAGCGACGGGAGAGCGAGGGCGGTGTTGTCCAGCCAGTTCACCTCGCCGATGCCGACCCAGCCGAGCACGGTGTTGAACAGCCCGCCGTGGTGCCGGTAGAGGTACTTCCACACCACCGACACCGCGACGATGCTGGTCACCACCGGCAGGTAGAAGCCGACCCGGAACAGGCCCTTGAACCGGTGCAGCCGGTTGATGCCGACCGCGGCGGCGAGCGCCACCGCCATCGTGAGTGGTACGCCGAGCACCAGGTAGAGCAGCGTGTTGAGGGTGACCTTGCGGAAGACGGGGTCCTGGACCAGGTCGACGTAGTTGCTGAGCCCGAGGAACTCCACGGCGAACGGGCTGCGGATGTCGGCGCGCCGGAAGTCGGTGAAGCTCATCCCCAGGCTGGCCAGGACCGGCCCCGCGGTGAACGCCAGGAACAGCAGTACGAACGGGAGCGCGAGCACCCACGCGGCGACGGCCTGCGCCCGCCGCGTGGGGTCGACGTGCCGGCTGGGGGTGCCGGTGGTGCTGGTCGAGAGCAGCGTTGCCATGGTCTGGACCTCAGAGGCCGGTGCCGATGGACGCGGCCTGCTCCTGCATCGCCTTGACCGCCTCCTCGGCGCTGACCTCTCCCTTGGTGACCTTCTCGATGTCGCTGTCGATCACGCTCGCGACCTCTTCCCAGCTCGGGACGGCCGGCGGCGAGCTGGCCTTCTCGAGCTGCGCGCCGAAGACCTGCAGCTGCGGGTCGTCGGCGAGCTCGCCGGAGTCCCAGGCCGCCTGGACGGCGGGCAGGTCGCCCAGCTCGTCGTAGAAGGCCTGCTGGGTCTCGGGCTCGGGGAGCCACTGGACGAACTTCCACGCGCCGTCCTTGTTCTCGGCGTCGGCGAAGACCGCGAGGTCACCGCCTCCCACGAAGGAGTTGCCGGGCGCGGAGTCGGTGCCGGGCAGGGGCGCGATCGCGTACTGGTCCGGGCTGACCCCGGCCTCCTCGACGAGGTCGGCGTGCCACGGGCCGGAGATGAACGAGCCGATGCTGCCGTCGGCCATCCCGTTCTCGAGCTCGCCGGGGTCGAGCTTGTCGGTCGAGGAGAGGCCGTCGGCGAAGAAGCTGCTGTAGTACTCCAGCCCTTCGACCATCTCGGGGGAGTCGAGCGTGTACTCCGCGCCGTCGGCGTCGGTGAGCTCGGCGCCGGCGGACCACGCGAACGGCATCATCGTCTGCCAGGCGCCGGTGTTGCCCGCCTGGAGCTGGAGGCCGTACGACACCCCGGCCTTGGTCTGCAGGTCGCTGGCGAACTGGTGCAGCTCGTCCCACGTGGCCGGCGGCTGCGACCAGCCGGCCTGCTCGGCCAGGTCGGTGCGGTAGTAGAGGGCCCGGGTCTCGACGTACCAGGGGACGCCGTACGACGTGCCGCCCACCTCGGTCGACTCCCAGGCGCCCGGGAAGAAGGCGGCCTCGTCGACCAGCCCCTCGGGCATGGGGTCGATCCCGCCGGCCTGCGCGAACTCACCCATCCACGTGGTGCCGATCAGGCTCACGTCAGGGGTCTCGCCCGCCGCGATCGCGTTGGCGATCTTGTCGTGCGCGGCGTCCCACGGGACGGCGGTGACCTCGACCTTCGCGTCGGGGTTCGCCTCGGTGAACGCCGCCGCGAAGTCCTGGAGGACCTCGCCCTCGGTGCCCATCGCCCAGACCTCGATCGTGCCACTGGCCTTGCCGTCGTCGATGGCCGTCGCCCTGGCCCTCGGCGCCGGCCTCGTCGCCGGAGTCGCGGCCGCAGCCGGTGAGGGCCAGGCCGGCGACGGCGAGCAACGCTGCGGCGCGGGTGCGGGTGGATCTCATGGGATTCGGTTCCTTCTCTGTTGGGCGTGGTGGTGGTGGTCGTCCGCACCACCAGCTCGGTCGGCAGCACTTCGTGCACCGGGGTGGTGCGGCCGCCGCTGATCTGTTCGTCGAGGAGCCGGGCGGCGGTGCCGCCGAGCTCGCGCATCGGCTGGCGGACGGTGGTCAGCCCGGCGTAGCGCGCGGCCATCACGTCGTCCCAGCCGGTGACCAGCACGTCCTCGGGGACCCGGACGCCGCGCTCGCGGAGCGCGGTCACCAGGCCGAGCGCCAGCTCGTCGTTGGCGCAGGCGATCGCGTCGGGCAGGTCGGTGAGCTCGGCGGCGATCGCCGTGCCGGCCGCCTCGTCCATTGCGGTGGCCGCGTGCACCGAGACCTCGAGTCCGTGCGCGGCGGCCCCGTCCCGGAGGCCGTCGAGACGCTCGGCCAGCTCGGGGGAGAGGTCCGGGTCCCCGACGTAGGTCACCGTCCGCGCGCCGACCTCGGCGAGGTGCCGGGCCAGCGCCCGGGCGGCCTCGGTGTTCTCGGCGTTGACGGTGTCGATGTGGTCGCTGCCCGGCAGTGGGGCGCGGGCCAGCAGCACCATGGGGGTGCCGCGCTCGGCGAGCCGCTCGAGGACGTCGTCGGCGACCGTGCGGCCGAGCACGACCAGGCCGTCGCACCGGCCGGCCAGCCGCTGGACCAGCTCGGCCGCACCCTCGCGGCCGTGGGTGGACAGGATCAGCACGGAGCGGCCGAGCTCGCCGGCGACCTCCTCGTAGCCGAGGACGACCTCGGCGTAGTAGGGGCCGGAGAGATCGGGGAAGACGATCCCGTTGGCGGCGTGCCGGCGCTCGGCGAGCTGTCGGCCGAGGTGACTCGGCTCGAAGGCCAGCTCCTGCACCGCGCGCTGGACCCGTTCCCGGGTCGAGGGGCTCACGATCGCGGGGTCGCGCAGCGTCCGCGACACCGTCGCGGTCGAGACGCCGGCGTGCTTCGCGACGTCGCGGATCGTGCTCGCCATCCGGCCTCCCGAGAGCCTTCGTGGTGTGCTTCCGATGCCATGTAACCGGTTTCAGAGACCGGTTACATCCGGATGTGACCCAGGTCACACTCACCGGATCCGGGCTGGGTCAGACGGTGAGGTGCTGGACCTCGCCCTCGACCTTGCGCCGCGGCCCCGCCTCGACCAAGAGCATCGCGGCCAGCACCAGTGCCCCGCCCAGGAGCATCCGCGGAGGTCACCCCCTCGCCGCCGAGGAGCACCGCGAAGAACGCCGCGAAGACCGGTTCCATGCTCATGATGATCGCGGTGCGGGTGGGGGAGAGCTGCGACTGCGCCCAGGTCTGGGCGACCAGGGCGAGTGCGCCCGCGACGAGCGCCATGTAGACGACGGCCAGCCAGTCGTGGCGCGTCTCAGGAAGCACGACGCCGTCCGGTGCCGTCGCGAGCAGGCAGACGACCGCGATGACCAGCAGCTGCACCACGGACAGGCCCAGCGCATCCTTGGCCGTGGACCAGGCGCCCAGCGCCACGATGTGCAGCGCGTAGAGCACGCTGGCCACGAAGGTCAGCGCCTCGCCGTACCCCACGGAGAATCCGTCGAGGGTCAGCACGCCCAGCCCCACCGTCGCCAGCGCCACCGCACCCCACGTGAGCGCCGTGATCCGCGACCGGAGGATGAGGCTGGCCAGCAACGGCGTGCAGACGACGTACATGCCGGTGACGAACCCGGACACGCTCGCCGCCGTGTGCGCCAGCCCGGTCGTCTGCAGGATCTGCGCGACGCCGTAGACGAGGCCCAGCACGCCCGCGCGCCGCCAGGCCTCCCTGTCGAGCGCGAGCACCGCGCGGTGCATCACGACCAACGTCACCACGCCGGCGATCGCGAACCGCACCGCCAGGAAGTCGAGCGTCGGCACCCGGTCGAGCAGGTCCTTGATGAGGAAGAACGTGCTGCCCCAGCTCGCGGTGGTGAGGAGGAGCGCGCCGGTCGCCAGCAGCGAGTTGCGTCGGGTGGTCGCCGTCGTCACACGAGGTAGATGGTGACGGTCGAGCCGATCGGCAGGTCGGTGCCGGCTTCGGGGTCCATGTACTGGACGTAGCCGATGCCGATGTAGCCCGGGCCCTCCTCGACGGCGACGACGAAGCCGGCGGCCTCGAGGGTCGCGGTGGCGTCGTCGACGCCGTACGCGACGACGTTCGGGACCGCCACCAGCTCCGGGCCCAGGGAGACGACGAGGCGGACCGTGTCGTTCTTGAACAGGTTGCCGGTCTTCGGGTCCTGGGAGATGACGACGCCCGCGGCGACGCTGCTGGAGTACTGCTGCGAGACGTCGACCTTCAGCCCGCTCTTCTTGAGCGCCTGCTCGGCGTCGTCGGCGCTCTTGCCGACCCAGCTGTCGACCGGGATCGGCCGACGCCCCTTCGAGACCACGAGGTCGACGATCGTGCCGAACCGCTGCGACGTCCCGCCCTTGGGGTCGGACGCGATCACGATGCCCTCAGGGACGGTCTCGGAGTACTTGTCAGTGGCCTCGCCGAAGGTCATCTTGGCGTTGAGGATCCGGTCCTGTGCCTCGTCCACGGTGATCCCGGTCAGCTTGGGCAGCTGCGCGACCGCGCGGCCCAGCGAGACCGTCATCGTCACGTCGGTGCCCTTGAGGACGCGCTTGCCGGCCGACGGATCCGTGCTCAGCACCAACCCCGCGTCGACCGTGTCGGAGTACTTGGACTCACCCGTGTTCACGTCGAGCCCGGCGGCCTCGAGCCGGTCCTGCGCCTCCTCTGGGGAAAGCTGAAGGACCGCCGGCGTGGTGGTGTAGCGGGCGTAGCCGAAGTACCACGCACCCGTGCCGACCGCGGCGGCCACCAGGAGCGCGAGCACCAGCAGGATCGGCCCGCGCCGGCGACGGCGAGGCCGCTTGGTCGGCTTGGACGGAGGAGCCGGCGGCGGTGCCGGCTTGGGCCGATCGGTGACGGTCGTGGGGACGCGCTCCCGCTCGATCGTCGTGGTCGCCTCGCGCGGCGGCGCCAGCAGCGCGGCCATCGCGGCGTGGTCCCACGGCTCCGGATTGGTATCGCCCCCCGGCAGCCCCTGGCGGCGGAGCACCTCGGCCGTGTCGGTCATCTTGCGAGGCAGCAGGTCGTCGACCAGCTCCGGGTCGCTGCGGACGCCTGCGCTGATGGCCTGGTTGACTCGCCGCAGGTGGTGCAGCAGCACGCCCGCGTCGGCCGGCCGCTGCTCCCGGTCGCGAGCGGTGGCCCGGGCGACGAGCGCGTCGACGTAGTCCGGGATGCCCGGCACCCGCCGTGAGGGCGGCGGGACGTCCTCGTGCACGTGCTTGTAGGCGACCTGGATCGGCGTCTCGCCCTCGTGTGGCTTCTTGCCGGTGAGGATCTCGTAAAGGATCACGCCGACGGCGTAGACGTCGGCTCGAGCGTCGGATCGGCCCTCGACGACGAGCTCGGGCGCGACGTACGAGACGGTCCCGATGAGGACGCCGGTCGCGGTGTGCTGGGTGGTGGCGCTCATGGCCTTGGCCAGCCCGAAGTCGGCGACCTTGATCCGGCCGTCGTCGGCGATGAGGACGTTCTCGGGCTTGACGTCGCGGTGGATCAGGCCGGCGCGGTGCGCGGACGCGAGCGCGGAGACCACCGGCTCCAGCAGCGCGAGGGTGCGGGCGGTGGAGAGCGGCGCCTCCTTGCCGATGGTGTCGCGCAGGGTGTGGCCGGGGATCAGCTCCATGGCCAGGAAGACGGTGCCGTCGTCGTTGCCCTGGTCGAAGACCGCGACGACGTTCGGGTGCGAGAGCTTCGCCGCCGCGCGAGCCTCCGCCACGAAGCGCGCCGCGAACTCCTCGTCGTCGCCGAGCCCGGGGTGCATGACCTTGACCGCGACGGTGCGGTCGAGCCGCAGGTCGGTGGCCTCGTAGACGGTTGCCATGCCGCCGCGGGCGATCCGCGAGCTGATCAGGTAGCGGCCGTCGAGCACCCGACCGGAGAGATGATCCGTCCCGGAGTCCTGAGAGGCTTCCCGGGCAGGGTCGTTCGCCTGTTGGTCGGCGCCCTGGGGGGCATGCCGGTCCGACGCCACGGCGACCTCCTGCACCCGGACGGGGAAGGATCCGGATGGTCCATCGTACGGATCCGTCGCGGATATCGGCATTTCCGACGCTCCGGGCGAGCCGTGCAGTGTTGTGCGGGTGCGCGCGCGTGCCTCCGGATGCCAGCATGGGCGCATGACGCTCGCGGAGTCCGACCTGTCCACCCTGGTCGACGAGTGGCTGGACTGGGACCAGGCCGCCGCGCGGCTCGGGGTCACCGCCGCCAAGGTCCGGACGATGATCCGCGTCCATGAGCTGGCCGCCGCCAGTCCGACGCCGGGCGCCGGGCCGCAGGTGCCGGCCGACTTCATCGACGACGAAGGGCTGCCGGTCAAGGGGCTGGGCGGGCTGCTCACCGTGCTCCACGACGGCGGCTACGACGACCGCGAGATCATCGCCTGGCTGTACCTCGACCTCGACCTGCCCGGCCGCCCGATCGACGCGCTCCGGGAGAACCGCGGCGCCGAGGTCAAGCGCCGCGCGCAGGCGATGGCCCTCTAGACCGCCCCCGTGAAGTGGAACCGGACCACCATCAAGGCGGTGGTCATCACGTTCGTCACGATCATCGCGACGTCCTTCTTCATCAGGTGGACCGTCGACCACGACGGCGAGACCATCACGCTGTTCGGGGACGACCCGACGCCCACCGCCACCACCAGCACCGACCCGGGGTCGTCGCCCACGGTGGAGAGCGGCGACATCGACCCGGCCAGCGGGCTGCCCTGGGTCCTGGAGGAGGAGCTGCCGGTCGAGGGGCAGGGCACACTCGCGCTGATCGACCAGGGCGGCCCCTTCCCGTTTCCGGACAAGGACGGCTCGACGTTCGGCAACTTCGAGGGGCTGCTGCCCGACCACCCCCGGGGCTACTACGCGGAGTACACGGTGATCACGCCCGGCTCGACAGATCGCGGCGCCCGCCGGATCATCACTGGTGACGGCGGTGAGTTCTACTGGACCCAGGATCACTACGCATCGTTCGAGCGGATCGCGCGGAGGCAGACATGAGCGGACTGGCCAAGATCCTCGCCCATCACCACGACCCGGGCGTCTATCGCTGGCACGCCGCGTTCCCCGCCCATGAGGTGGCGCACGCCGTCGAGCACGCCGGCTGGCGGTTCGGGTACGTCGACGGCTGGCACCACCAGACCCGCCACGAGTTCCTGAGCGCGATCGGCGTGGCCCTCGAGTTCCCCGAGCACTACGGGCAGAACCTCGACGCGCTCAACGACTCCCTGCGCGACCTGCCCGGCCCCACGGTGCTGCTGTGGGACGGCTGGTGCACCCTCGCCCGGGAGGACGAGACCGCGTTCAGCGGCATCCGGGCGATCCTGGCCGACCACACCGCCTCGTTGACCACCCTGCTGCGCGGCGAGGGCCCCGAGGTCGACGTTCCTTCGCTGGACTGAGGGGTCAAATTCCCCGGCTGACCGGGGAAATTGTCACTTGGCATGGGTTGCAACCCCCGACAACTGCCAACTTCCCCGGCTGACCGGGGAAATTGTCCCCGGGCAGAGTCACACCTCCCGGTGGGTGACCGCCTCCGCGAGGGAGCGCAGAACCGCGCGGGCGTGGTCGTCGATCGAGGCCCGGTCCAGGGCCGCGAGCGCGACCCCGGAGAGCTGGTCGATCACCGCCTCGACCTGGGCGTGCGCTCCGGAGGCGTCGATGACGCCGCGGAGCCGCTCGACGTCCTCGGGCGACAGGGGAGAGCCGAGCGAGCGGTCGAGGAGCGCGGCGTCCTGGGCCGACGCGGCGTCGAGGGCCAGCGCGACCAGCACGGTCCGCTTGCCCTCGACCAGGTCGTCACCGGCGGGCTTGCCGGTGGTGGAGGGGTCGCCGTACACGCCGAGCAGGTCGTCGCGGAGCTGGAACGCCTCGCCCAGTGGCAGACCGAACGCCGTCAGCTCGGCCAGCGTCGACGCAGGAGCACCGGCGAGCGCGGCGCCGAGGTGTAGCGGCCGCTCGATGGAGTACTTCGCCGACTTGTAGCGCAGCACCGTCATCGCGGTGTCCACGTCCGCGTGGCCACGGGCCTGGGCGGAGACGTCGAGGAACTGGCCGGCGATCACCTCGGTGCGGCACAGGTCGAACACGTCGAGCGCCGGCGCCACGACCTCGAGCGGCAGCCCGCAGCGTCGCAGCAGCTCGTCGGACCACGACAGCAGCACGTCGCCGAGGAGGATCGCCCCGGACGCGCCGTACTGCTCCGGGTCGCCCCGCCACCCGGCGGCGCGGTGCTCGCGCTCGAAGGTGCGGTGCGTCGATGGCCGGCCCCGGCGGCTGTCCGAGGCGTCCATGTAGTCGTCGTGCACCAGCGCGCTCGCGTGCAGCAGCTCCAGCGAGGCGCAGGCCCGGACCAGCGCGTCGACGTCGGCGGGTGGCGCCACCGCGAGGTGCCCCCACCAGCAGAACGACGCCCGGAACATCTTGCCGCCGGCGACCGACGTCCGAGCCTCGGCGACCAGTCGCGCGGCGTCGGGACCCAGCGGCTCGAGGCGTTCGGCCTGACCGTCGAGGAAGGCTTCGAGCGCCGCCTGGACGCGGGTCCGGAAGCCGTCATGGTCCCACGCGCCGGTCACGGACAGAGGCTAGGCCGCATGTCGGGAATTGGGGTCCGCACCCCCTCCCGAACCTAGAATCTGTTCTCATGGCCACGGGACGAGGACTCAGCATGCGCGAGCTGCTTGACCGGGGCGAGCGCTCGTTCTCGTTCGAGTTCTTCCCTCCTCGCGACGAGGCCGGCGAGGAGCAGCTCTGGGCGGCGATCCGCGCGCTGGAGCCCTACCGGCCCACGTTCGTGTCCGTGACCTACGGCGCCGGCGGCGGCACCCGCGACAAGACGGTCGGCATCACGGCCCGGATCGCCCGCGACACCCCGCTGACCCCGGTGGCCCACCTGACCTGCGTCGGCCACACCCGCGCGGAGCTCGAGCGGATCCTCGACACGTACGCCGCCGAGGGCATCGAGCACGTGATGCTGCTGCGCGGCGACCCCAACGACGGACCGCGGGCCGAGTGGACGCCGACCGACGGAGGGCTCACCTACGCCCTCGAGCTGGTCGAGCTGGCGCGTTCGCGCGGCGACTTCCGGATCGGTGTGGCGGCGTTCCCCGAGGGCCACCCGGGGGCCAGCTCGCGCGACGCCGACGCCGACGTGCTGGTCGCGAAGGCCAACGCCGGGGCGGAGTTCGCGGTGACCCAGATGTTCTTCCGCGCGTCCGACTACTTCGAGCTCGTCGAGCGGGTCCGTGCCCGCGGCGCAGACATCCCGATCCTGCCCGGGATCATGCCGATCCTGAACCTCAACGCGATCCGTCGCCAGGGCGAGCTGATCGGTACCGACGTGCCGGCCGACCTCGTCGAGCGGATCTCGGTCCACGACGGTGATCCCGCAGCGATGCGCGCGGAGGGCATCGCGATCGCGGCCGAGCTCTGCGAGGAGCTGCTCAAGGGTGGGGCGCCCGGGCTGCACTTCTACACGCTGAACCGGTCCAAGGCGACGCTGGAGATCTTCGCCGCGCTCAACATGACCGTCTGACGGCTGCAGAGCGGGAGGCTACGGTCGAAGGGTGCGCACCCTCACCGTCACCGGGACCGGCTCCGCGGCCGCCGTACCCGACACCGCCCTGGTCCGTCTCTCCGCCGTCCACCGCGCCCGGACGCTCACCGAGGCCCTGGCCGGAGCCGAGTCCGCCCGCGAGGCGGTGGTCACGGCGGCGGGGGACCTGGTGGTCTCGACCGTCAACCTCTCGGTGTGGCCCACCAACGAGCAGGGCGAGATACCCGGGTTCGAGGCGCGGCACTCCCTGACCATCGCCACGGGTGACCTGGCGACCGCCAACGAGCTCCTCGGCGACCTGGCCTACGCGGTCAGCGGCCGGCTGGTGGTCGAGGGCGTCGAGCTGGCGGTGCGGGACCCCTCGGCTGCCATCGCGCAGGCGCGCGAGGCCGCGTTCGCCGACGCGCGCGCCAAGGCGGACCTCCTCGCCGCGCTCGCCGAGGCGACGCTCGGCCAGGTCGAGGCGGTCACCGAGGGCGGTGCCTCCGGGCCGACGCCGGGTGGCGGCTTCGCCGCGATGGCCAAGGCCGACGTCGGTCTGCAGCCCGGTGAGCGGCAGATCTCGGCCAGCCTGACGGTCACCTGGTCGCTGGCTTAGGCCGGGCCCACGACCTGCGCGACCAGCGCGGCGGACAGTCCCACGAAGGGCAGCCCGGCTCCGGGCGTCGCGTGCGCGCCGGCGGCGTACACGCCCTCGATCGGGGTGTGTGGCCCGAGCCGTTGCCGCACGGTGGCGCGGCCCTCCCACAGCACGCCGTACGGCGAGGTGCGCCACCGCTGCACGAGGTCGTGGGGGCTCAGGTCGACCCGCGTGACCAGGTCGGTGCGCAGGTCGAGCTGGTGGCGGGCCAGGGCCCGGAGGATGTCCTCGGCGAGCTTGCCGCGGCCGAGCACCGTGTACGCAGCCCCGCCGGCCGGCGCCCGGCCGCCCGAGCGCACGACGAGCATGGGGTCGCCGTGCACGACCACCTCGTGAGGGAGGTCGCGCACCGGGGTCGAGAGGCCGACGTGGCAGACCACCGGCGGCATCGTCGGCATCGTGCGCTGGACATACGGCGCGAGTGCGGGCAGCATCCGCGGGTCGACCGCGCACACGACAGCGTCGGCGTCGACCTCGCCCGAGGTGGTCGAGACGGCGGCTGCTCGCCCGTCGCGCACGACGATGTCCGTGGCCTCGACCTCGAGCGCGACGGTCACCCCGCGGGTCGCCATCCGGGCGGTCAGCGCCGAGGTGAGCGCGGCCATCCCTCCGGTGATCGTCCACGCGCCGAACCGCTGCTCGAGGTAGGCGACCAGGCCGGCCCACGCCGGCACGTTCCGCGGGTCGTGCCCATCCGCGACGAAGGGGTGTGCCGCGACCTGCCGCAGTCGTTCGTCCTTGAAGGTCTTCTTGAGCCGCTTGTGCAGCATCTCCCGGCTGTCGAACCGCTCCGCCGCCTCGCGAGAGACCTCGTCGGGATTCCAGGCGTTCTCGAAGTACGCCCGGCGCAGCACCTCCCAGTCCTCGCCGAACGAGTCGACGTGGTCGACCCAGAGCCGGCCGAGCCCCGGCCCCAGCTCGTCGACGGCGCGCAGCTGGGCGGCGCGCGAGTGGCCGGGCAGGCCGAGCACGCTGCCGTCCTCGAACCAGTGCTCGCGCAGCAGGTCGAGCGGCTCGATCTCCAGCTCCCGCTCGACCGGGCGACCGCTCTTGCGGAACAGGTCACGGATCACGGCCGGCAACAGCGTCGACGTCGGCCCGGCATCCCACTCGAACCCGTCCGCCGAGACCGTGGACACCGCGCCGCCGAGAGTGTCCAGCCGTTCCAGCACGGTGACCTCGTGGCCGAGCTTGGCCAGCCGGGCGGCGCAGGCGAGGCCGCCGAAGCCGCCGCCGACGACGACGATCCTCATGCGCCGGACCGCACGTCAGGGGCGGGCTCGACGGCGCCGAACCCGGCGTCGTACGTCGCGTCGACGTAGGCCACCAGGGCGGCGTTGACCGGGGCCAGCCGCTGCCCGGGCACGACGGCGGTGCAGGGGTCGACCCTGGCGAACAGGCCGCTCGGGGTCGAGCCGATCGAGAAGACGTTGCCGGTCTCGCCCTCGGCGCGGGTGAAGGCGGTGCCGTCCCAGGCGATCGGGTAGGACTCGTCGTGGTCCACCGTCCGGCCCTGGCCGACGCAGAGGACCTTGCCGGTGCGGTGCGCATCCATCTCGGGGACCAGCCCCTCGACGTCGGCCGCGGTGAGACCGGTGTCGACGTCGGCGACCAGCGCCGCCTGGAGGAAGGTGAAGAACCGCCGATCGACCTCGCCCACGGCGGTGGCGCCCGCGGACATCCGGGTGTTCAGCTCCGTGGGCCGGAACCCGTCCGCTGTCAGGACGCCGTCGATGCCGAAGGCGCCGCGGTAGCCGTGCTCCTGCTGGAGGTGCGCGCCCACGCGGTGGACGGCGTCGCGCATGGCGTCGCGGTCGCTCGCCGGCGGGTCCCAGGTGGTGCCGAGGCCGCTGTAGGTGAAGGTGCGTGCGTCGGCGTCGCGCAGCACGACGATCTCGACCGGCCGCAGGGCGGCGGTTCCGTCGGGCAGCACGTAGCCGTGGATCGAGCACGGCACGCCCTCGAGGAAAGGCAGCACCCGGACCCGGTCGCACCGCGGGCGGAAGAAGGCCAGCGCCTCGGCACGGTCGGTGTCGTCGCGCAGCCAGCGGACGAAGTTGCCGCCGCCGTTGAAGCCGTCCCGGGCGTCGCCGGACCACACCACGCCCAGCTCGGTCCGGAGCTCCGCGGTCGCCGCGTCGAGCGCGGCGTCGTCGGCCAGGTCGACGATGCGGTACGGCGCCCGCTCGACCTCTGCGGCGTCCCAGACGGCGTCGGCCACCAGCTTGTCCTCGAGGGCCAGGAACGACGCCGGCCGGCCGCCGGTCACGGGGCGGCCGTCGATCGGCTGGTCGGTGGTGACGAAGGGGGTGGCGAACCAGGTGCCTGCGCCCTCGGGGTCGAAGGCGTCGATCGCGGCGCGCGCGTGGTCGGGCAGGTGGTGTGCCATCCGGTCGTGGGTGCGCAGCTCCTCGGTCATCGAGGCGGCGGCCGGCGGCGCGACCGTGACGACCTTGCAGTCGCCCTCGGCCGGGACCGGGCCCGCCCCTCGGGTCGTGGCCACCACGAGGACCGGGCAGCCGAGCTCGCGGAACCAGGCGACCATCGGCGTCGAGCCGGCGAGCACGAAGGGCCCGATGATCACCGGACGTCCGGCCCACAGCTCGCCGAGCCGCGCGGTGGCCGCGGACCGGATGGCCGGGTCGCGGAGGTCCGTCACGGCACCGTCCCGGCGGACGTCGTACGTCTGCCCTTCCAGCGGCGCCAGCCGCGACGTACCAGCCGGGCGATGAAGAACAGCAGCACCAGCCCGATCGCGAGCAGCACGCCTGCGATGGCCGCCGCCGCCCGCGGGTGCTGGATCGCGAACGCGACCAGGGCGAGCACCGCGACGTCCTCGAGGAGGCTGATGCCGATGTTGGTGACCGGCTCGGGGGAGGTGTTGACGGCGAGCCGGATCCCGGCCTTGGTGAGGTGCGACAGCAACGCGGTGCCGCCGCCGACCGACGCGAGCACGATCTGGTCGAGCGACGTGTCTTCGGGGACGCTGCCCGCGAGGAGCGCGCCGATCACCGCGCCCGCGGTCGGCCGGATCAAGGTGGAGATCGCGTCCCACGTCGAGTCGACGTACGGGATCTTGTCGGCCACGAACTCCATGGCGTACATGAACCCGGCGATCGCCAGCACGTCCCACCGGGCGAGCACGTCGGGGATGTCGGAGTACTCACCGACGCGGTCCGCGATGCCCAGCACCAGGACGACGAGGTAGGCGTTGACGCCGCTGGCCCAGCCGCTCGAGAACGCCAGGGGGAGGGACTCCACGCGGTGACTCTAGTGAGCCGTGGCGATGCCTTCGCAGGATGGGCTGGGACCCTTCTACCGCTGGTCGAGCCTGTCGAGACCTCCGCAGCCTGCGCTGGGACCGAGCCACCGCTGGTTGAGGAGGTTGCGCAGCAACCGTCTCGAAACCCCCGCAGCCTGCGCTGGGACCGAGCCACCGCTGGTTGAGGAGGTTGCGCAGCAACCGTCTCGAAACCCCCGCAGCCTGCGCTGGGACCGAGCCACCGCTGGTTGAGGAGGTTGCGCAGCAACCGTCTCGAAACCCCCGCAGTGTCCGCTCGGACCTGCTCGTGTTCTCGGTCGGCTTCCAGCATCGGCTGCGGTGGTCTCGACGCTGTCGCGACTTCGTTCCTCAGTCGCGACGCTTACTCGACCTGCGCGAGCCCACGGTCCTCGCTCGTTCCTCGCGACGACCTGCTCGCTTACTCCACCTCGATGGTGGGGGCACCGGTCATGCGCGCGAGCTCGTCGTACGTCGTGGAGAAGACGGCCGCCGGATGGCCGGCGGCGGCCCACACCACGTCGTACCGCTGGAGCTGGGAGTCGAGCCAGGTCGGCACCGGCGCGGGGTGCGCGATGGGGGAGACGCCGCCGATCACCTGGCCGGTGTGCTCCCGCACGAAGTCCGGGGCGGCACGCTTGAGGGCGGGTACGCCGACGCGGGCGGCGGTGGCCTCGGTGTTCACCCGGTGCGAGCCCGAGGTGAGGATCAGCACCGGCGTTCCCTCGGCGTCGAAGAGCAGGCTGTTGGCGATCGCGCCGACCTCGCAGCCCAGTGCCTCGGCGGCCAGTGCGGCGGTGTGGACCGAGTCGGGCAGAATGACGATCCGACCGGTGCCGCCGAGTCGCGTGTGCGCCTCCCGGAAGTGGACGATCGACGGGTGCTCGGCCGGCCCGGTTTGCGACAGTGGTTGCGACGGTGGTTGCGACATGGACACAGCGTAGGAACTGACGAAGGGGAGCCGATGAGCGGGCAGCAGCCGGCGTCGCTGACGTGGGCCAACCGCTTCCTTGCGGCCGTCGTGGCCCTCGGCCTGGTCACCACGGTGCTCATCATCGTGCGGCGCGACGCGCTGATCCGCTCGTGGGCCGAGGGGCGCAAGGACCTCCGGCGGGTCCTGAACACCCAGGGGCTGGACGCCGTCAAGAACGGCGAGGTGCACGTCCCGGCGTTCGTGCCGGTCGCGGTGGTGTTGTTCGTGATGGTGGCGCTGTTGATCTGGGTGCTCGCGGCGTTCCTGCACGGCGGCTACAACTGGGCCCGGATCTCGCTGACGCTGACCCTGTTCTTCCTCGCGGTCGGGACCATCGCGGGGTTGCGCACCGGTGCCCCGGCGGAGTTCATGGCGCTCTCGGTGGCGTCGTTCCCGCTCGAGGCCGCGGCGATCTACTTCCTGTGGCACAAGGACACCGGTGCCTACCTGGACGGCACGTGGGCGGCGCCGGAACCACAGGACGCCGCTTCCCGCTGACCCGCGTGCGCCCGGCCCCCGATCCGCTCTGGATCCGGGGTTGACCTGCTGTCCGTGGGGCGGTGTACCTTGGTGGTGTTCGAACACATGTTCGAACGATCGCCGAGGAGGAGCACCACATGAGGCGTTACGCCGACCCCGTCGAGGTCCGTCAAGGTCCGGTCGACCCTGGCAATCAACAGGGTGCCACCGAGGGCCCCCAGCAGTTCCTGTGGCGCGGTCGGCTGTGGAAGGTCCGAGCGGTGCTGGCGCACTGGGTCGAGACCGGCCCGTGGTGGCAGGCCACCGGTGCTCGGGCTGTCATCGGGTCCGAGGAGGCCGCCGCCGAGACCGACGACTCCGCCGACCGCGGCCGGATACCAGATCGCATATTCCTGGGTGACCTGCTGACGGAGCGCGAGCTGTGGCGGGTCGAGGCCGGCCGCGGCCGGGCCATGACCGACGGCGAGCCCGATGGTGGCGGCGTCTTCGACCTGGCCTTCGACTGGGCCGACGGGCGCTGGACCCTCGTCGGCTGCACCGACTGAGACCGGGAGGAGAGCCATGACCACACACCTGACCGCGCCCCTGACCACGCCCCTGACCACCAACCCGCACGTGCTGCCCGCGACCACCCACTCCTACCTCGCGCGCGCCGCCGAGTCGCTGAGCGAGGCGGTGACCGCAACCGAGGTGACCACCCGCTACGCCTGCGCCCACGTCGCCGCGCTGCGGGCCGCGGCCGCGCTGCTCGCGGCCCGGGCCAGGCCCACTGTCCCGCCCCGGCGCAAGCCGCAGAAGAACGCCTGGGTGCTGCTCGCCGAGGTCGCTCCCGAGCTGGCGGAGTGGGCGGCGTTCTTCGCCGCCGGCGCCGGCAAGCGGGCCGCGGCCGAGGCGGGTTCGAGCCGGGCGGTCACCGAGAGGGAGGCCGACGACCTGGTCCGCGACGCCGACCGGTTCCTGGCCGTGATCGAGCAGTCGCTCGGGCTGGCCCCGCACGCGCCGACGCTGCCCTTCTTGCCCGTCGCCCCCCTGCACGCCGTACGCCGCGTGGGCTGAGAGCACCACGAGACCATGTCCGACCCGTTCGTGCACCTGCACGTCGCCTCGGGCTACTCCCTGCGCTACGGCGCCTCCCACCCGCACACGCTGGTCGAGCGGGCCGCCGAGCAGGAGATGGACACCCTCGCCCTCACCGACCGCGACGGCACCTACGGCGCGGTGAAGTTCGCCCGCGCCTGCTACTCCGCCGGCATCCGGCCGGTGCTCGGGGTCGAGCTGGCCCACCATCCGACCCAGGTGTGGTCCACGGCGGCCACCCCGACCCGGACGCCGGTCCGCGGCGGCAGCTATCGCGACCCTGGCCCTGGTGTGGGGGGTGGCGGGCTGCCGCGGGTGACGTTCCTGGCGACCGCGGACGGCTCTGCCGGACCTGGGGGGAGCGGCGGGCGGGCCGGCTGGGCCGCGCTGTGCCGGCTGGTCTCGGCGACGCACCTGGCCGGCGAGCGCGGCGTCCCGGTCCTCGACCTCGGTGCCCTGGCTGACGGTCGGCTGGGGGGCGACCTCGGGCAGCAGGTCCTCGAGCACGTCACGGCCGGCCACCTGATGGTGCTGTTCGGCCCTGCCTCCGAGCTGGCCCGGGCCGCACTCTGCCCCTATGGC
>CAWCSB010000027.1:0-39576 GCA_963798045.1 uncultured Actinomycetota bacterium | reverse complement strand
CGCGAGCCCGTCTTCCGCGGCAACTGACCCCCGTCCGACCCATCAGAGGAAATCCCATGAGCGTGCTCGACCTGTTCCGTCTCGACGGCAAGGTGGCCATCGTCACCGGCGCCTCCTCCGGCCTCGGGGTCGGCTTCGCCGAGGCCCTGGCCGACGCGGGGGCCGACCTCGTCCTCGGTGCCAGACGGGTCGACCGGCTCGAGGAGGTCAAGGGGAAGATCGAGGCGATGGGCCGGCGGTGCATCGCCGTCGCCACCGACGTCTCGAAGGTGGAGGACTGCGACAACCTCGTCGCCCGGGCGGTCGCAGACCTGGGACGCGTCGACGTCCTCGTCAACAACGCCGGCGTCGGACACGCCGCACCGGCCCACCGAGAGGACCCGCAGGACTTCAACCGCGTCCTCGACATCAACCTGGTCGGTGCCTACTACATGGCGCAGGCCTTCGGTCGCGCGTGCATCGCGGCCGAGCACGGCGGCTCCATCGTCAACGTGTCCTCGGCGCTCGGGCTCAGTGGTGGCGACATCCCTCAGGTCGCCTACTCGGCGTCCAAGGCCGGGATGCTCGGCATGACCCGCGACCTGGCCATGCAGTGGTCCGCCCGCCGCGGCATCCGCGTCAACGCCCTGGCGCCCAGCTTCTTCTCCTCCGAGCTGACCGACCCGCTGCTCGCCAACGAGGTCGGGCTGGCGAAGGTCCTGGCCCGGACGCCGCTGGGCCGGATCGGCGAGCCCGAAGAGCTGGCCGGGGCGCTCTTGCTCCTGGCCTCCGACGCCGGCTCCTACATCACGGGGATCACCCTGCCGGTCGACGGCGGCTGGACGCTGCACTGAGGCGAGGCCTCGGCAGCCGACGGCGGCGTACCGGACCCTTCAGGGGATCCGGTACGGCGTGCGGTCCGGCCAGAGGTCGTCGAGGGTGGCCTTGAGGGCCTCCTCGAAGGCGTCGGGTCCGTGGAACTCGTAGGAGAGCCACTCGTCCTCGGGCAGCCACGCCTCGGCCGCCTCGTCCTCGGGGCTCGCCGCGGCCTTCACGACCACCCGCGCGTAGCCGGGGTCCTCGGACTCCCACTCGACGAAGTAGCCGTCGCCGTCGACCCGGCGCACGGTCAGCCGGCCGCGGTGGTGACGCGCTCGACCCACGTCGGGTCGGGCTCGGGGTGGCGGTAGAGGGCCGCGGCGGTCCGGTAGGCGATCTGCGCCACGACGTCGGCGGGCAGGTGGGAGAGCTCGTCGGCGAAGACCGACTGGGTGTCGGGCCAGGTGCTGTCGGCGTGCGGGTAGTCGGACTCCAGCATCACCTTGTCGGCGCCGATGATGTCGAGGTTGTGGAAGGCGCTCGGGTCGTCGATCGAGGTGAAGTAGAAGTTGCGGTGCATCACCTCGAGGAACGTCGGGTCGGAGTCCAGCCAGGTCGGTGCGTACGACTCGCGCCGCCGGTAGACGCTCGCCAGCCGGTCCGCGACCAGCGGCACCCAGGCCACGCCTGCCTCGGACGTCACGATGCGCAGCCCGGGGAACTGCACCGGGATCCGCGCGAAGATCCAGTCGTAGAGCGCCTCGATGCCACTGAGGGGGAACAGGGCGGTGACCGCCGCGATCGGCGTCTCGGGTGACGGCTGCCGGACCGCGCCCGACGACCCGACGTGCAGGTTGATGACCGTGCCCGTCTCCTCGCAGGCGGCGAAGAACGGGTCCCACTCGCCCGAGTAGAGGCTGGCGAAGCCGAGACCGTGCGGGTTCTCGGAGAACGTCACGCACTTGAAGCCGCGCTCGGCGTTGCGGCGCAGCTCCTCGGCCGCCACGACGGGGTCGGCCAGCCAGGCGACCTGGCAGGGGATGAACCGGTCGGGTGCGGCGCCGCACCACTCGTCGAGCATCCAGTCGTTGTAGGCGCGGAACGACGCGAAGCCGAGCTCGCGGTCCTTCATCTGGGAGAAGACCTTGCCGGCGAAGCCCCACGCGATCGAGGGGAAGCAGAGCGAGGCCCACTCTCCGATCACGTCCATGTCGCGGGTGCGCTCGAGCGGGTCGCGCACGCCGGGCCGCATCTCGTCGTACCCGATCTCGAGCTGGATCCAGTCGCGCATCGGTCGGCCCACGGCCGCGTCGCCGCCGACGACCGCGATCACCTGGTTCTCGATGACCCAGCGAGGCCGTCCGGTGGTCATGTCGACGTGCGGGACCCGGTCGCGGAGCCGCTCGGGTGCTCGCGAGGTGAACAGGTCCGGCGGCTCGAGGGCGTGGTCGTCGACGGAGATGAAGGGGGTGAAGACCGGTCGCAGCTCGGGCTCGGGGAGGAGTGTCAGCTTGGCATCCGAGACCCCGATCCCGTTGCGAGTGAGCATGTCGGCGAACGTGGGGGCGAGCTGGTCGGAGTTGGCCATGACGTCCTTCGGGGGCGTGGGCGGGGCTGTTGCCTCTTCAGTATGCTTCTGTGACGTTGCACGTCAAGGATAAGATCTATTCCACGCACCGACTTCAGGCGACCAGAGACCCTTGCGGTTGTGATCTACCGTTTTACGTGAGATATTTGCGTGACGCGGGTCTCATGTCGCCGGGGGCATGCCGACCCGAAACCCGCTGCTGTCCGGAGGACCTGTGTCAACGACCGTGACCACGCCGTACATCGCCATCAACGACGTCAGCCAGGTCTTTCGCCTCCGCACCGAGCGCAACGCCGAGGGCGGCTCGGGGAGCAGCCGTGAGCTGATCGCGCTCGAGGACATCGACCTGAGCATCCCGGAGGGGCAGTTCGTCGCCCTGGTGGGTGCGAGCGGCTGCGGCAAGACCACCCTGCTGAACATGATGGCCGGGCTCATCGAACCGACGAGCGGTGCCATCTCCGTGGGCGGTCGTCCGCCCTCGCTGCCGAACCCCGAGGTCGGCTACATGTTCGCGCGCGACGCCCTGCTGCCCTGGCGGACGGCGCAGCGCAACGTGGAGCTGCCGCTCGAGACCCGTGGCGAGGGCCGCGCCAAGCGAGCCGCGAGGGCCAAGGAGATGCTCGACATGGTGGGCCTGAAGGGCCGGGAGCGACAGTTCCGGCTGCAGCTCAGCCAGGGTATGCGCCAGCGCGTGGCGCTGGCCCGCACGCTGGCCGCCGACCCGTCGCTGCTGCTGATGGACGAGCCCTTCGCCGCCCTCGACGCGCGCACCAAGCTGGCCATGCAGATGGAGTTTCTGCGCATCTGGGAGAGCCACCAGGGATCGGACAAGCGGAAGACCGTCGTGTTCGTCACGCACGACCTGCAGGAGGCGGTGCTGCTCGCCGACCGGGTCATCGTGATGCTGCCGAACCCGGGCCGGATCGCGGAGGACCGGATCATCGACCTGCCCCGACCTCGTGCCGAACACCTCGGCGAGATCCTCTACACCGACGCGTTCAAGACCATCGCCCACGACCTCTTCGACTGCCTCGAGGGCGCCATCCAGCGACCCGACGCCGCGATGGTCCGGGAGGCCTGAGATGACCATGACCATCGAAGAGACCGGCACGACCGAGCAGGCACCGCGCTCGCCGGCGTCGCGCAGGAAGAGGTCCGGGCCGGCCAGCTCGATGAGCCCCGCCCGCCGCACCTTCATCTGGGCGGCACGGATCATCCTGATCGTCGGCTTCGTCTCCCTCTGGGAGATCGCCGGCCGCCGCGAGTGGGTCGACACCGTCCTCTACGGCCAGCCGAGCGGGATCTGGGACGCGATGAAGGAGTACTACCCGTCCGACCGCGCCCAGGCCTCGCTCACCGCCACCGGGCAGGCGATCGGGCTCGCTTTCGTCATCGGCTCCGTCACCGGCACGATCGCCGGCCTGGCGCTCGGTCTGAGCAAGACCCTGAACGCGATCGTCGGCCCGTTCCTCACGCCGATCAACAGCATCCCGCGCATCGCCCTGGCCCCGCTGTTCATCACCTGGTTCGGGCTCACGATGACCTCGAAGGTCGTGCTGGCGGTCAGCATCGTGTTCTTCATCCTGGCCGAGAACGCGCGCGGTGCGGTGCGGTCCGTCGACTCCGACCTCATGGTGATGGCCCGGGTCGTCGGGCTCCGGCGTACCTCGCTGCTGTGGAAGGTCGTGCTGCCTTCGGCGGTGCCGACCCTCTTCGCCGGCCTGCGGCTGACGTTCACCTACTCGTTGCTCGGCGTCGTCGCGTCGGAGATGATCGCCGCGACCAGCGGCCTGGGGCAGGACATCGTGCTCTTCTCGTCCTCCTACCAGGTCGACACGGTCTTCGCGATCCTCATCGAGCTAGTCGTCTTCGCTGTCGTGATCAACACGATCTTCAGTGCGCTCGAGCGCTGGCTGTTGCGCTGGCAGGACACCTGAGCCGGCGGCTGTCGCGGGCCGTCAACCTGGCGGAGGTGCGCTCGGCGGCCCGCTCCGCCCTCCCGAGACCGGTCTTCGAGATCGTCGACGGAGGCCACGGTGACGACCTGACGGTCCGGGCCAACCGGGCGGCGTACGACGGCGTCCTGGTGAGGCCGCGGCTGCTCGAGGACGTCACCGTCGTCGACCCCAGCACCACCGTGCTCGGCCGCCGCACGTCGATGCCGGTGCTGCTCGCGCCGTGCAGCTTCGCGCGGATGTGCGACCCGGGCGCGGAGCGGGCCGTCGCCCGGGCGGCCGGCACCGCCGAGGTGGAGTACGTCGTCCCGGGCGGGTCCAGCGACCTCCCCGAGGACGTGGCGAGGGCGGCCTCCGGCTCGCTCTGGTACCAGATCTACCTGAAGCAGGACCAGGGCGTGAACGCCGAGCTGGTCGCCCGGGTGGCCGCTGCCGGTTACCGCGCCCTGTGCGTCACCGTCGACACGCCCGGCCAGCCCCACCGGGAGACCGACCTGCGCAACCGGTTGTCCCTCCCGGTCACCATCACGCCGCGGCTGGTCGGGCTCGGCGTCCGGCACCCGCGCTGGGCTCGGCGCTTCCTCGTCGGCAACCGAGAGGCGGGGTTCAGCCTGACCGCCGCCCGCTCCTCCGTGGAGCGCTTCACCAGCACCATCGGTGACCTCCGTTCGGTCACGGCCGCCGACCTCGAGTGGCTCCGCTCGGTGTGGGACGGACCCCTGGTCGTGAAGGGGGTGCTCCGCGCCGAGGACGTCGACGTGCTGCTCGACCTCGGCGCCGACGGGGTCGTGGTCTCCAACCACGGGGGCCGCAACCTCGACACCACGCCGGCCACGCTCGACGTGCTGCCCTCGGTCGTCGACCGTGTGGACGGCCGGGCGGAGATCCTGCTGGACGGCGGCGTACGCCGTGGGTCGGACGTCGTGAAGGCGCTGGCGCTCGGCGCCCGCGCGGTGCTCGTCGGCCGCCCCTACCTCTTCGGCCTGGCCGCTGGCGGGGAGTCCGGAGTGGCGCGGGTGCTCCAGCTGCTGCGCAACGAGCTGGTGTCGACGATGCGCTTCGTCGGAGCGGCGTCGGTGGCGCGGATCGACGCGGGGCTGGTTCAGGGAAGGGAGCAGGCTGATGGATGACGACTGGTCGGAGTCCACCGTCGTGGTGACCGGGGAGGCCCGCGGACAGGGCGCCACCGAGGCCGCGCATTTCGCCGGTCTGGGAGCGACCGTGCTGGTGGCGGACGTGGACGGGGAGGCGGCCGGGACCACTGCAGCAGCGATCGGCGAGCGGGCCTGCGGCGTACGTCTCGACGTCAGCCACGAGCCGGACTGGGAGTCGCTGGTCGCCGGTCTCGACACGCTGCCGCCCGTGCGGGTGCTGGTGAACAACGCCGGCATCCACTGGTCCACGCCGCTGATGGACGAGCCGCCCGACCGGCTGGAGCAGATGCTCCGCGTGAACGTCGTCGGTGCGCACCTCGGGATCCGGCACCTGGCGGGGCCGATGCGAGACGCGGGCGGGGGCTCGATCGTCAACATCTGTTCGGTCCTGGCCGAGCGAGGCTCCAACAGGAGCTCGTCGTACGTCACGTCGAAGTGGGCGCTGCGCGGACTCACCAAGGCCGCCGCGATGGAGCTGGGCCCCTGGGCCATCCGGGTCAACGCCGTGCACCCGGGCTACATCGAGACGCCGATGCTGGCCGCCGCGGCCGGCGACCGCCCGGCCGACTTCTACGACTACCTGCCGCTCGGCCGGGCCGGCACCACCGACGAGGTGGCCGAGCTGGTGGTGTTCCTGGCCTCGTCGCGCAGCTCCTACCTCACCGGCGGCGACTTCACGGTCGACGGCGGCATGCTCGCCGGGTCGGGGCCGAGGTGAGGACCTCCAGCCCCCAGGCGCTGGCCGACGACATCGTCGCCAACACTCAGCTCTCCCTGTGGTCGATGTTCCAGCGCTCCGCCGAGCGGTACGCCGAGCGGCCGGCCGTCCATATGGGCGACACGGGGTGGAGCTACGCGGAGCTCCACGACCGCGCCCTGCGCTCGGCGGCCGCGCTGGCTCACCTCGGCGTGGGCCAGGGCACCCGGGTCGCGTTCCTGTTCCACGCCGGCCCGGACTGGGCGGTGCTGCACTACGCGCTGATGCGGCTGGGCGCGGTTGGGGTCCCGATCAACCTCGCCTTCGAGGCCCAGGAGATACGGCACGTGCTCACGGTCGCCGAGCCCGAACTACTCTTCTCGGTGGCGTCGTTCCGCGGTGTCGACTTCGCGGCCCGGCTGGCTCGGGTTTCCCCCGAGCTGGTGGACGGGGCGACGTCGGTGCCCGGGCTGCCGAGCCTGCGGTGGGTCGGTATCGCGCCGCTCGACAGCGACGAGCAGCTGGACGGGTTCCATCCCGCGGTGAGCGCCTTCTTCGGCACCGACGACGGGCCGAGGGCCGAGCCCGAGGGCGTCGCGGAGTCGGAGGACCCCTGCTACGTCATCTTCACCTCGGGCTCCACCGCATTCCCCAAGCCCGCACTCTGTGCGCACCGGGCTTTCCTGGGGGCGGCGACCGGGTTCCAGCACGCCCTCCTCCTGGGACCCGAGGACCGCTTCCTCGCCATGCTCCCCACCTTCCACGTTGGCGGAGTCACCTGTGTCCTCACCGCGCCGCACCTCTCCGGTGGCTGCGCGGACCTGATGGGTGCCTTCGACCCCGACCGCGCGCTGGCCACCATCGCCCGGCACCGGAGCACGGCCACGGTGGGCTTCGACACCATGTGGACCAAGATCATCGGCTCGCGCGCCTTCGAAGCCACTGACGTGTCCAGCCTCGCCAAGGCTGTGCTGGCCTGCACGCCGAGCTACATCGACCGGCTGCGCACGCA
Source organism: uncultured Actinomycetota bacterium (assembly GCA_963798045.1). Lineage (GTDB taxonomy): Bacteria > Actinomycetota > Actinomycetes > Propionibacteriales > Nocardioidaceae > Nocardioides. The sequence goes on along the minus strand of CAWCSB010000027.1, from coordinate 32,372 downwards.
GTGGCACTTCGACCTGTTCACCACGACGTACGGCAGCACCGAGTCGGGGACCCTGGCCTCGATGGCGCCCCCGTGGGTCGATGACCTGACCCTCAAGAGCCGCGCCAACGGTCGCCCGCTTCCGGGTCTGGACATCAAGGTCGTCGACCCGGAGACAGGCGCGCTGGTGCCTCCGGGCCTACCGGGCGAGATCTGCTTCCGCGGCTGGTGCCGCGTCATGGAGTACGTCGGCATGCCGGACGAGACTGCTGCCGCGATCGACGAGGAGGGCTTCTTCCACAGCGGCGACTACGGGGCCATCGACGCCGACGGCTGGCTCTACTTCCGCGGCCGCTACAAGCAGATGATCAAGAGTGGTGGGGAGAACGTGTCCGAGCGCGAGGTCGAGGTCTTCCTCGAGGAGCATCTGCCTGTCGTCGAGTTCGCGCAGGTGGTCGGGGTGCCCGACGAGATCTGGGGCGAGGCCGTCGTCGCGTTCGTCGCCCTGGCCGAGCCCACCGGGTCGGAGGCGCTCCGCCGCGCCTGCTCCGGCGCGATCTCGGGCTTCAAGATCCCCAAGGCGTTCATCCCGCTCGCGATCGATGCGTTCCCCGTGCTCGCCAACGGGCGTCCGGACAAGGCCGCGCTGCGCGAGCTGGTGCGACAGCACCTGGACCCGGCGACCGATGCAGCCGTCTGACCCGCCTGCGGAGACCGGTCTGCTGACCGGCCCCCGCGACGCGGCGACCGCGTTGCGCCGGGCCCGCGACTGGGACCAGCTGGCCGAGGACCTGGCCAGTCTCGGCTCGGAGCTCCAGCGAGACCTCGCCGGGCTCTCGCCCCTCGACGGAAAGGTCGAGTCGTTGTGCCCCGGGTGGACGGTCCGTGACATCGTCGTGCACCTCGTCGTGGGTGACGACCTGGCCGTCCGCACCCTGGCGGGCGAGAACTGCTTCGCCTCCCCGACCGTCGACGAGTCGGTGCTCGCCCACGAGTCGCGCGAGCGGGTCGCCGAGTGGGGACCGGTCCCGGTCGACGAGGCGGTCGCTCGTTTCGTCCGTGGCCGGCGCCGGCTCCTCAAGGCAGTCACCGAGCTGTCGACCGACGATCGGCGCCGCCGGGTGCCCTGGGTGGCGAAACCGATCTCGCGGCTGTCGCTCGTGCAGTCGCGACTGATGGAGACCTGGGTGCACGGCCGTGACCTCCGGCTGCCGCTCCACCTGCCCTCGCCGTACGACGACCGCTGCTGGTGGGTCAACGACCTGGGCGTGCGCCACGTGCCCTACGCGCTGGCCAAGGCCGGGCTCGATCCCGACGTCGGGGTGGATCTGATGCTCGAGGGGCCGGGCGGGGGCGAGTGGCGCAGCGCCCTTGCCGCCACGATCGGGGGTCCGGTGAACATCAGTGGCCCGTCGTGGGCCTGGCTCGTCGCCGTGGCGCAGAGGGCGCCCGGGCGTGAGGACGCCCTTGCGCAGCTCATCGGACCCGTGGCTGCGGGCCCTGTGCTGGAGACTGCCCGTGCCTATGCCTGAGCTGGAGGAGGAGATTCGATGCTGGTCCACGAGATCCTGAACCGGAACGCCGCGCACTTCGGACACAAACCGGCGCTGATGGTGCCTGGCACCGGTTCCACGAGCTGGCGGGAGCTGCAGGCCCGGGTGCACCGCTTCGCGCACGCTCTGCTCGACCTGGGCCTGCGGCCGGGCGACCGCGTCGCGCTCTTCGCGCCCAACGGTGCCGAGTACGTCGAGTTCTACTTCGCCTGCGCCGCCTCCGGCCTCACCGGCGTTGCCCTGAACGTGCGGCTGTCGCCGGGTGAGCTGGTCGAGTACGTCGGGTACGTCGCACCGAAGGTCGTGCTGGTCCACCCCGACCTGTGGGACACGGCTTCCGGGTGGCTTCCGCGCGCCGCGCCCGAGGCCCACTGGGTCGGGTTGCGAGACGTGCCGGATGCGGGCGCGGACCTCGAGACCTTGATGGCGGCCGCTCCGACCTCTGCACCCGACGTGCGCGTGCGTGAGGACGACGTGTACCAGTTGGCGGCCACGAGCGGGACGACGGGGCGCACGAAGGCGGCCCGGATGACCCACCACAACGCCGTCTCCGCCATGGTCAACTGGCTGTCCGAGATGCCGGTCGGCGAGGGTGACGTGGCCCTGCAGTGCATCCCGCAGTTCTTCAACCCGGGCGGGCCAGCCCATCTCCATCCGGTGATGATGAAAGGTGGGTGCGTCGTCATCCCTCGGGCGTTCTCGCCGGAGGGCTTCCTCGAGCTGGCGACCGAGCACCGCGTGACGCACGCGGTCATGGTGCCGACGATGCTCCAGATGATCCTCGACGAAGCGGAGTCGCGCGCGGTGCGGCTCGAGCACCTCAAGGGCATCAACACCGGGGGGTCGCCGCTGTCGCCGGAGCTGCTGGAGCGTGGTCGTCGGGTGTTCGGCGACGTGTTCTACCCGATCTACGGAATGGCGGAGACGTTCTCGTGCGCCACGATGCTCCGCCCCGAGGCGCTCGTCGGCGTCGACGAGGTCACCAGGACCAGGCGGCTGGCCTCGGTCGGGCGCCCGATGGTGCTCACCGATCTCCGGGTCGTCGACGAGGCCGGTCTCGACGTACCGGCGGACGGGGAGACCCCCGGTGAGATCTGGCTGACCGGGGACACGGTCTCACCCGGCTACCTCGACGAACAGGAGGACTCCCAGAGCCGGGAAGGACGGTGGTTCCGCACCGGCGACGTCGGCGTGGTGGATGCGGACCACTTCGTGACGATCGTCGACCGGCTCAAGGACGTCATCATCACCGGAGGCATCAACGTCATCAGTCGCGAGGTCGAGCAGGTGCTGCTGCTGCACCCGGAGGTGGAGGCGGCGGCCGTGATCGGCCTACCTAACCCTCGCTGGGGCGAGGGCATCCACGCGGTCGTCGTGACGCGAGCCGGTGCAGTCCTCGAGCCGAGCGACCTGGTCGAGCACGTGGGTGCCCACCTGGCCGGGTACAAGAAGCCCCAGTCCGTCGAGTTCGTCGACTCGCTGCCGGTCGGCAGCACCGGCAAGGTCCTCAAGCGGACGCTGAGGGCCGAGCGGTTGGCGGCCAGTGCACAGCGTCCCTGACGGCGTGGAGGTGGTGGCCACCCGCGGCCCCGCCGGGAGTACGCCGCCGCTGCTGGTGCTCGACGCGTTGCTCGACCACCTCGACGAGCGGGGCATCGGCGCAGGGCCGCTCACCTGGGCCCGGGTCGGAGACGGCCAGTCCAACGTCACCTTCCGGATGCGACGTGGGGACGCGGAGTTCGTCCTGAGGCGCGGGCCGCGCCCGCCGCTGCCGCCCTCGACCCACGACATGGTGAGGGAGGCCACCATCCAGATGCTGCTCGCGCCGGAGGGGGTGGCCGTCCCGCGGGTGCTCGACGTGTGCGAGGACCCTGACGTCCTGGGAGTCCCCTTCTACCTCATGGAGTGGCTCGACGGCTGTGTCGTCACCGACCAGGAGCCGGCGCAGCTCGCCAGGCCCGACGCCCGGAGGCGCACGAGCCTGACCCTCGTCGAGACGCTGGTGACCCTGCACGCGGCGCCCATCGACGGGCTACTGGCCCAGGTCGGCCGTCCCGAGGGCTACCTCGAGCGCCAGGTGAGGCGGTTCGCGGCGCTGTGGGAGGTCAACGCCGCGAGAGAGCTGCCCGAGGTGGCGCGGCTGGCGTCATGGCTCGGCTCAAACCTTCCGAGCAGCGGACCAGGTGCGGTGGTCCACGGCGACTACCGGCTCGGCAACCTGATGCTGAGGCCCGAGCCGGGTGGGGAGATTCTGGCCCTGCTCGACTGGGAGATGGCCACCCTGGGCGACCCTCTGGCCGACGTGGGCTACCTGGTCGCGACCTACTCCGACGCCCGTGGCACGTCCACGCCACTCCACCTCAGTCCCGTTACGGCCTCGTCCGGCTACCTGTCCGGCGCCGAGCTGGCGGTCGAGTACGAGCGCAGGAGTGGTCGCGACCTCGCGGCGCTGCCCTGGTACGAGGCACTGGCCCTGTGGAAGGGCGCCGTCTTCTGCGAGGCGATCTACAAGCGCTGGCGAGAGGGCGAGCGCCCGGACGACCACACCTTCGGGCCGAGCCTCGAGACAGGCGTGCCCCGGCTCCTCGACGCGGCCGGGCAGGCAGCGGGGCGACTCGGCTGACCCTCGACGTCCGGTTGCGGGTGTCAGTGGCCACACGGATCCAGGTTGTGGTGGCCGCGGTGGGCGAGGAGACTGGACGTGCCAGGCCCCTCGGGGCCGGCGTTGCTCAACTGAAGAACACCCCGCGGACACCAAAGCCGGTCGAATCCCGGCGCTGACCCGCAACCGTAGGTCGCTCCTGCAGCGACGAGCCGGACTGATCCGGGGAGGCAGGAAACTGCATTCCGTCGTGGACGACGGGGTGGGGTCGTGGCCCCTTCGAGTCCTCGCTCCCCGCCGGAACTGGGAGCGGAGATGACCCCGGAGCCGCTCAGGATCGGGGGCGCCGCGCGCGAGCTCGGAACCACGACCCGCTTTGCAAGCAGGGGGTTAGGGGTTCGAGTCCCCTAGGCTCCACCACGAGAAACCGCCGGTCAGTCCCGCAGGTTCCTTGATTTCGGGTCCAACTGGCGGTGCCAGATCGACCGGGTGGTGCCAGATCGGTGCCAGATCGGCCATCCACGACTCGGCCTGCTGCGAGGGTCGCGGCAGCTGCGTGCATGCGTTGAGGGTCGTACCCGGCGTTGACCAGTCTCGGCCCCGGTCGGGCGACTCGGCCATCAGAAGAAGCCGAGGGCGTCCGGGCTGTAGGAGACCAGCAGGTTCTTGGTCTGCTGGTAGTGGTCGAGCATCATCTTGTGGGTCTCGCGACCGATGCCGGAGCCCTTGTAGCCGCCGAAGGCCGCGCCCGCGGGGTAGGCGTGGTAGCAGTTGGTCCAGACCCGGCCGGCCTGGATGCCCTTGCCCACGCGGTAGGCCCGGGAGCCGTCGCGCGTCCACAAGCCGGCGCCGAGTCCGTATGGCGTGTCGTTGGCGAGCTTGAGGGCGTCGGCCTCCTCGTCGAACGAGGTCAGGGCCAAGACGGGCCCGAAGATCTCCTCCTGGAAGATGCGCATCGAGTTGTCGCCCTCGAAGACGGTCGGCTGCACGTAGTAGCCGCCGGCCAGGTCGCCCTCGAGGATGGTGCGCTCGCCGCCGATCAGGACCTTGGCGCCCTCGGCCTTGCCGATCTCGACGTAGGACAGGATCTTCTCGAGCTGGTCGCTGGAAGCCTGGGCGCCGATCATCGTGTCGGTGTCGAGCGGGTTGCCCTGCTTGATGGCCGCCACCCGGCCGATGGCGTCGGGGACGAAGGTGTCGTAGATCGACCGCTGGACCAGTGCGCGGGACGGGCAGGTACAGACCTCGCCCTGGTTGAGCGCGAACATCGCGAAGCCCTCGAGCGCCTTGTTGTAGAACGCGTCGCGCTGCTCGGCGACGTCGGCGAAGAAGAGGTTCGGGCTCTTGCCGCCCAGCTCCAGGGTGACGGGCACGATGTTCTGGCTGGCGTACTGCATGATCAGCCGTCCGGTCGTGGTCTCGCCGGTGAACGCCACCTTGGCGACCCGCGGCGAGGAGGCCAGGGGCTTGCCCGCCTCGATGCCGAACCCGTTGACGACGTTCAGCACGCCGGCGGGCAGCAGGTCGCCGATGACCTCGATCACCTTGAGGATCGACCAGGGGGTCTGTTCGGCGGGCTTGAGGACGACGCAGTTGCCGGCGGCGAGCGCCGGGGCGAGTTTCCAGACAGCCATCAGGATCGGGAAGTTCCACGGGATGATCTGCGCGACGACGCCCAGCGGCTCGTGGAAGTGGTAGGCGACGGTGGTCTCGTCGAGCTCGCCGACGGTGCCCTCCTGGGCGCGGAGCACGCCCGCGAAGTAGCGGAAGTGGTCGACGGCCAGTGGCAGGTCGGCGGCCAGCGACTCACGCACCGGCTTGCCGTTGTCCCAGGTCTCGATGACGGCCAGGTCCTGGAGGTTGGCCTCGATCCGGTCCGCGATCTGGTTCAGGATGTTGGCGCGCTCGGTCGCCGACGTACGGCCCCAACGGTCGAACGCGGCGTGCGCGGCGTCGAGCGCCGCCTCGATGTCCTCGGCGGTGCCGCGGGCCACCTCGGTGAACACCTGGCCGGTCACCGGGGTGATGTTCTCGAAGTAGGCGCCCAGGACCGGCGGCACCCACTCGCCGCCGATGAAGTGCTCGTAGCGGCTCTTGACCGAGATCGGGGACTCGGCCGTCCCGGGTTGCGGAAAGACGCTCATGGTGGCTCCTGGTGTGTGTGGAAGTGGTGGTCGTCACACGACAGTAGGAACCGGTTCGTTGCATCCACGTTGCATGTGGAATGGCGCCGCGTAGGACGGCGAGGTCAGAGACCGAACTCGCGGTCCAGGCGGGCGATCTGGCCGCGGACCAGCGGCAGGAGTGGCGACGTCGCCCCCAACGCCTTCCCCTGTGCGACCCACATCTCGTAGTCGTCGCGTCCCCACGACGACCGGGTCCACTCCGACATGAGGTCGGCGACGCCGGACCGGAGCACGGCCTGGCGGACCGAGGCCTCGACCTCGTCGCGGAGCCGGCAGACCCCCGGTGCGGACGACCTCGGGAGCAGCGGCCCCCGGTAGGCCCGCATGGCGCCGGCCACGTCCCCGGCGGCCAGCATCGCCTGCACGGCCAGCCAGTCGCCGGTGACCGAGGCGGTGAGGCGGTAGGGGCGGGAGACGAGCAGCTCCTCACCGAGCAGCCGCCGGAGCCGGGTCATTTGCGCCCGCAACGTCGAGCTGCCGGCGTCGTCCTCGTAGAGGAGCACCGCCAGTTCGTCGCCCGACAGTCCGCGCGGCGCCGAGGCGAGCAGCAGCAGCACCTCGCTGTGCCGCCGGCTCAGCCGCAACCGTTGCGTCCGACCCTCGTCCCCGGCCCGGACAGTCAGCAGCGACTCGTTCCGGCCGAGGGACTCCAGGCAGATCGACACGGGTGAGGACCGCTCGTCGTAGGTCGGCTCGTGCCTGGTCAGCAACGAACGGGCCAGCTCCGCCTCCGCCATCCGGGCGGCGGCGCGCACCATCGCGACCGTCTGCGGCCCGACCAGGTCTGCACCGCCAGTCACGTCGAGGACGCCGAGCAGCGACGACGAGGCCGGGTCGTGGATCGGGGTAGCGGCGCAGCTCCAGCCCTTCACCGACAGGCGGAAGTGCTCCGCGCCGATCACGGTCGCGGTCCGGTCGAGCGCGATGGCCATCCCGGGGGCGTTGGTGCCGGCCAGCCGCTCGTCCCAGTTCGCGCCCTCCACGAAGCCGATCGTCTCGGCCGCGCGCAGCGCCGCCGGCTTTCCGCACACCCACAGCAGTTGTCCGGCGGCGTCCGAGACCGCCATGATCGCCTCGCAGTCGCGGGCGGCCTGCCCCAGCACGTCGTCGAGCAGCGGGAACACCTGGGCCAGGGGGTGCGCCTCGCGGTAGTCGCGCAACGTGTCCTCGGCCAGCGTGATCGGCACCTCGGTCACGTCCGACTCCACACCGGCCGCGGCCGAGCGGTGCCAGGAGGCGGCGACCTCGGCGCGGATCACGTCCTGCGGCATGGGCCAACTACACCGGCGATCGGCTCGCGAGGGAAGGGACGTTGGTCCCGCTACCCCGAGCCCCGCGGCCCTGCCCCGTGTCGGCCCCCGCTCGGAGGCTCAGGTCATGAGGGAGCCGAGAGAGCTGAGCGAGGGCGAGTGCCGTCGGCTGCTGGGTGCCGGTGGCGTCGGCCGGGTGGCGCTGAACACTCCCGACGGTCCGCACATCGTGCCCGTCAACTACGCCATCCACGACGACGCGGTCGTCTTCCGTACCACGCCGTACTCGGTCCTCGGCACCCTTGCCTGGAAGCAGCGGCTGGCCTTCGAGGTCGACCACCTCGACCACGAGCGGTGGCGCGGCTGGAGCGTGGTGGCCGCCGGTCCGGGTGAGATGGTGGAGGACGCCGACGAGCTCGCTGCGATCCGGACCTTCTGGGACCCCCGGCCGTGGGCGGGCGGGCAGCGCCTGCTCTACATCCGGCTGCGCTGGGACCAGCTCACCGGCCGGCAGATCGGCGAGGGTTGGTCGCCAACCGACGAGCCGCCCGTGCGCCGCGTGCTCTAGTGCCGCGGTCGACCAGGGCTCGCACCTGACGAGCGATGGCCCGCTCCTCGTCGGGCGGGCCGAACGTCCCTCACACGCGCAGCACGAGGCCCGGGCCCCTCCCGGGCCCGGGCCTCGACAGCTCTCACGAGGACACCCCTACAAGGCGGCCCCGATCGCAATGAAGGCGAGGCAGAGGACGAACAGGATGCCGACCAGCGGCAGCACGAACTTCAGGTAGTGGTCGTAGCGGACCTTGGCCAGAGCGAGGCCGCCCATCACCACTGCGGAGGTCGGGGTGATCAGGTTCACCAGGCCGGACGCCGACTGGTACGCCGTGACGACGATCGCCCGGTCGACCCCGGCGAAGTCGGCGAGCGGGGCCAGGATCGGCATGGCCAGGGCCGCGTGTCCGGACGTGGACGGGACCAGGAAGGCCAGCGGGATGTTGACCAGGAACATCAGCACGCCGAACAGCGCGTTGGAGCGTGTCGTTCACCATGTTCTCCATCGAGTGGAGGATCGTGCCGGTGATCTCGGAGTTGTTCATGATCACGGTGACGCCACGGGCGAGCACGATGATCAGGCCGACGCCGATGAAGTCGCCGGCACCCTTGACGATCGTGTCGGTCAACCCCTTCTCCCCCAGGCCGCCGATCAGCCCGACGACCAGGCGCCATCACCACGAACAACGCCGCGAGCTCGGGGAAGTACCAGTCGAGCTGCCAGCCGTAGCTGGCGGCGTCGGGGCCGTTGATGACCTGAGCCCAGGGGACGATCGCGAAGATCATGAACGCGAAGGTCAGCGCCGACGATCGAGAGGACCGTCTTCTCTCGGCCGGTCAGCGGCGCCGCCTCGCGCAGCCCGTGCGCGCGCAGCTCGTCGTCGCCCTCGACCTCGCCGACCCGCGAGGACGACGGGTCGGCCTTGCACCTTCCGGGCGTAGCGGACGACCCACCACACGCCGACGGGCACCAGCACGAGGTACATGAGGAACCGGAACCCGATGCCGTCGCCGATGGAGATGCCGGCGGCGTCGGAGGCGACGCCCGTCGCGAACGGGTTGACCGTCGATGCGAGCACGCCGATGCCGGCGCCGACCAGGATGGTGGCGGCCGCGACCATGCGGTCGTAGCCGAGCGCGAGCATCAGGGGGATCAGCAGGGCGTAGAAGCCCAGGGTCTCCTCGGCCATACCCTCGGTGGTGCCACCGATGGAGAACAGCACCATCAGGACCGCGATCAGCACCGTGCCGCGCCCGCTCATCCGGGTGGCGATCCGGGCGACGCCGTTGTCGATGGCCCCGGTCCGCATCGCCATGGTGATGAAGACGCCGATGGCGATGACGAACATGAAGACCCCGGCCGCGCCGTACAGCTCACCGGACTCGTAGGGGCCGATGTAGCCGTCCGGCGTTCATCACGCCGTACAGCCCGTTGATCGGGGCCAGGAAGAGCTCCATCAGCCGGTCGCCGAACGAGAGCGCGCTGTCGGTGCCCTCCGTAGCTGCCAGGGATCGGGCGCGCCGGTCTCGGGGTCGGTCGCGTACTTGCCGGTGGGGACGACGAACGCGAGCAGCCAGACCGCGATCGTCACCCCGAACAGGACCGTGAAGGCGCTGGGGAAGCGGAAGGACTCGCGGCGTCTTGGAGCCTCGGCCTTCCCGTCGCGCCCGACGGCCTTGGACGGGGACTGCTTGTGTGGCGGCCATGCGGCCCCCTCTCGTCGGACAGGCTTCTGCTGGCGACCTCACGCGAACCACCGGTCCTGCACCTGCTCGAGAGGTGTCGCCGGACCCATCGCGAGGGACCTTCGGCCCTCGGTTCGTCCCGTCTCAGGCCGGCAGGCTGGGCGGTACGGAGACAGAGAGGGAACCCATGACTCTGCACGTTGACTCGGAGGTCGGCCGCCTGCGACAGGCGATCCTCCACCGGCCCGACCTCGAGCTGAAGCGGCTCACGCCCGACCAACCACGACGAGTACCTCTTCGACGACGTGCTCTGGGTCAAGCGCGCCAAGCAGGAGCACGACGCGTTCGCCGACGCGCTGCGCGATCTCGGCGTGCGGGTGCACCTGCTCGACGAGCTGCTCACGCGAGACGGTCGCGATCCCCGAGGCACGCCAGTACATCCTCGAGCAGACCTTCGACGAGCGGGTGTACGGGCCGATGGCGCTCGACGCGCTGCACGGCGTGTTCAGCCAGCATGGACGACGACCGAGCTCGCCACGCTACCTCATCGGCGGCATGACCAAGCGCGAGCTCCTCGAGAGCGACGCGGAGCCCGCCTCCGTTATGGTCCAGGCCCTCGGGGCTGGACGACCTGCTACTGCCGCCGCTCCCCAACCACCTGTTCACCCGGGACACGTCCGCCTGGATCTTCGACGGCGTCTCCATCAACGCGATGCGCAAGCGGGCCCGGATGCGCGAGACCATCCACTACGAGGCGATCTACCGCTGGCACCCGCGTTCGCCGACGCCGGCTTCCAGGTCTGGGCCGAGGGCTCGCGCCCGGCGCCGCCGACGACCGAGGGCGGCGACATCCTCGTCCTCGGACGCGGTGCCGTGCTGGTCGGCATGAGCGAGCGGACCACCCCCCAGGGTGTCGAGCGGCTCGCGCGCCGGCTCTTCGAGGCCGGCAGCGCGACGAAGATCGTGGCCCTGTCGATGCCGCAGAAGCGCGCGTTCATGCACCTCGACACCGTGATGACGATGGTCGACGAGGAGACGTTCACCAAGTACGTCGGGCTCGGGATGCTGCCGTCGTACACGATCGAGCCGGGCGACACCGAGAAGGAGCTGAAGGTGACGGCGCACCCAGCCCGAGCACATGCACGCTGCGATCGCCGAGGCCCTCGGGCTCGACAGCGATCAAGGTGCTCACCGCCACCCAGGACGTCCACGCCGCCGAGCGCGAGCAGTGGGACGACGGCTGCAACGTGCTCGCCGTCGAGCCCCGGCGTCGTCGTCGCCTACGAGCGCAACGTCACCACCAACACCTACCTGCGCAAGAACGGCATCGAGGTGATCACCATCCAGGGCAACGAGCTCGGCCGCGGTCGTGGTGGCCCGCGATGCATGACCTGCCCGATCGAACGAGAAGGGATCTGAGCACCGTGGCCTTCAACCTCCGCAACCGCAGCTTCGTCAAGGAGATCGACTTCACCCCCAAGGAGTGGCGGTTCCTCCTCGACCTCGCGGCCGAACTGAAGCTGGCGAAGTACGCCGGCGCCGGAGCAGCCCAGGCTGACCGGCAAGAACATCGCCCTGATCTTCGAGAAGTCCTCGACCCGCACCCGCTGCGCGTTCGAGGTCGCCGCCTTCGACCAGGGCGCCCGGGTCACCTACCTCGACCCGTCCGGCTCGCAGATCGGCCACAAGGAGTCCATGAAGGACACCGCCCGCGTCCTGGGCCGGATGTACGACGGCATCGAGTACCGCGGCTCCGCCCAGGCGAACGTCGAGACGCTGGCCGAGTTCGCCGGCGTCCCGGTGTGGAACGGGCTCACCGACGAGTGGCACCCGACCCAGATGCTCTGCGACATGCTGACCATGCGCGAGCACGCCGAGAAGCCGACGAGGAGATCGCCTTCGCCTACCTGGGCGACGCCCGCAACAACGTGGGCAACTCGCTGCTGATCGCCGGGCGCCATGATGGGCATGGACGTGCGGATCGTCGCCCCGCAGGTCGCTCTGGAACCACGCCGACGTCGTCGACCAGGCCGCGCGAGATCGCCGAGGTGACCGGCGCGCGGATCACCCAGACCGAGGAGGTCGAAGACGGCGTGCGACGGCGTCGACTTCCTCTACACCGACGTCTGGGTGTCGATGGGCGAGCCCGCGGAGGTCTGGGACCAGCGGATAGAGCTGCTCAAGCCCTACCAGGTCAACATGGACGTGAGTGAAGGCGACCGGCAACCCGCAAGGTCAAGTTCATGCACTGCCTGCCCGGCGTTCCACGACCGGCAACACCAAGGTCGGCGAGGACCTCTTCCAGAAGACCGGGATGGACGCCCTCGAGGTGACCGACGAGGTCTTCGAGTCACGCGCACTCGATCGTCTTCGACCAGGCCGAGAACCGCATGCACACCATCAAGGCCGTGCTCGTGGCCACCCTGGGAGCTGAGGTGCGCATCGTCGTCGCCCTCGGCGGCAACGCCCTGCTCCAGCGAGGCCAGAAGCCGGACGCCGAAGTCCAGGAGGCGAACGTCGCCCGCGCGGTCGCCGCCCTGGCTCCGATCGCCGAGCGCCACGAGGTGGTGCTCACCCACGGCAACGGGCCCCAGGTCGGGGTTCTCGCGCTGCAGAGCGCGTCGGACCCGCACCTGACCACCCCCTACCCCTTCGACGTCCTCGGCGCCCAGACGCAAGGGATGATCGGCTACTGGCTCCTCCAGGCCATGCAGAACCACCTGCCGAACCGCCAGGTCGCGGCCATCATCAACCAGACCCTGGTCGAGGCGGCCGATCCGGCCTTCGCCGATCCGACGAAGTTCGTCGGCGAGATGTACACGCAGCGAGGAGGCGGCGCAGCTCGCCGCCGAGCGGGGCTGGGTCGTCAAGCCTGACGGCTCCGGATGGCGCCGGGTGGTCGGCTCGCCCCGGCCGCAGCGGGTTGTCGAGACCCGGCTGATCCGTCTGCTCCTCGAGAGCGGTGCGGTGGTCGTGTGCGCCGGCGGTGGTGGGGTCCCGGTGGTCCGCGACTCCGCCGGCCTGCTCCGCGGGGTGGAGGCGGTGGTCGACAAGGATCTCACGAGCGCGGTACTCGCCGAGGCGCTGGACGCCGACGTGCTCCTCGTCCTCACCGACGTGCCGGCCGTCATGGAGCACTTCGGCACCACGGACCAGAAGCCCGTGCCACGGGCCACGCCCGCCGGTCTGCGCGCCCTCGAGCCGCCCGCCGGGTCGATGGGGCCCAAGGTCGACGCGGTGTGCCGCTTCGTCGAACTGACGGGTGGCATTGCCGCGATCGGTTCACTGGACGACGCCGCGGCGATCCTGCGCGGGGAAGCCGGCACCATCGTTACCCCGAACGGCCGTTACGGCGGTGCGGTCGCCTCGGCCAGCGCAACGGCCAGCAGGACCGCGGGCCGTCTCCACATGGCCGCCGGCTGAGCGAGACCCGGCGGCGGTGGGTTGACCCCTCCGGCAGGTGGTCAGCGAGCCCGGCCGGCGACGTGCGGGCCGGCTCGCCATCAACCGTGGTCCAGGATCTGCTGTCGCTGCTGATCTACTTCCGGGTGGCGGCCGCGGTCATTTGCTGACGCGGACTGGCTCGGCCTGGTGGTTGCCGTAGGGGTCGGCCTCGCACATGTCGTAGTCACCCCCGGGCGCTAGATCGACCCAGCCGACCTCGTCGACGTAGGCGAGAGGGTGTCCGCAGTGGCGGCACCGTCGGGTCGCTCGTTCGTGCACACGGTCGACGTACCAGCCGGTCACCATGACTCCAGCCTGGCGGACGGGCTCTCCTCTGCCCGGAGGCCAAGGGCACGCTGCCCCGGGACTAACGGCCCCGTCCGTACCGACCAGGGCCCCTGCTGTGGCCCGGTGGCTGCCCAGGAGGGGCTCAGGCTTCCGGGCCGCGGGTGACCGCCGCCTGGTCAGGGGTCGTCCCCGCACCCGGGCCGGAGCGGACCGAGAGGGTGCCGCCGCGTGTGAGGGCGCTCCCGCATGTTGTCGATGCCTGACCCAGCCGCGCGGACAGGACGGCGTCCGCGGCCAGCCGGCCCGCGCTCTCGAGGCTGAGCACCATTGCGAACTGCGAGTCCCTAGGCTCCACCTGCCCTGCTGTGGGGCCTTGGCAATTTTGGTAGCGGCTGTGTTCATTCTGGGCTTTGCAAGGGTTCTCGCCCGCGCCGTGGCCGCGCCACGGAGAATGCTGTCCCGTGAAGTACGGGGTCTCGGTGGTGTTGCTGGCTGTCGTCCTGCTGGCGAGCGGCTGCTCGGACGACGAGCCGGACCAGGCACCGCAGGCGGCGGAGCCGAGCGAGACCGTCCCGCCGGCGTACGACGCCGCGCTCCAGCCTTCGGCGGCGGTGCTGGCGCTGGTGCCCGAGGACGTGCAGACGGTGACGGTGACCGACTTCGACCAGGTCCGGACCGAGCTGGGGGTGAGTGAGCTGAGCGACCAGTCGCCGCCGGAGGAGGTGGCGACGTTCTGGCAGCGGGCTACGACCGAGCGGCCGCTGCTGAGCCCCGGGATGCTGCGCCCGGCCGACCAGAGGTTGGCGACGACGTACGGCTTCACCCAGCTCGCCGTGGCGTGGGAGGCGCACTTCTACGGCGCGGACGACCGGGAGGCGGGCTGGGTGCTGCGGTTCCGCGACGGCACCGACATGGCCCAGGTCGCCGCTGCGACCAAGGACCCGGCCGGCCCCCTGAGCGGTGGCGACGTCAACGCGGCCGATCACCTTGTCAGCAGCGGTACGGCGGACGACCCGACGCAGAGCTGGGCCGCCGACCCCGGGACCCAGGAGCTGGTGGGGCCGCCGGCGAACTCGACCTACGTCTCCCGCGCATGTGTCCAGGCAGGCACGAGCGGCGACGTCGACGACCTCGGGGCGTACTCGATCCAGTTCGAGGGCAGCCTGGTGACCGCGCGGCTCGGTGCGGACCGGCAGGACCTGTTCGCGCGGATGCGGCTCGGCGAGAGCGAGCCGAGCTTCACCACGGTGTACGACGGCGGGGTGGCCGACCCGCTCACGGGCCGGATCGGCTACGTCATGACCGACCCGGCGACCGCGGCCGGGCTGGCCCTCGAGCACCGGCTGCCGTTCGCCACCTGTGGCTAGGAGCCGCTCCGGGTGTCCTCGAGGGCGTGCAGCTGCCTGACGGTCGGTGAGGTCTTCACCGCCGACGGGTCGGCGGGATAGGTGCCGAACAGCCGGTCCGCCGTCCCGGCACTGGTGACCGTGAACCAGTAGTGCTCGTTCTTGTAGTGGTGCAACCGGTGGTTGCGCCAGACCGAGCGGTACCAGCGCCACGTGGGCCGGTGGTCGCTGTGCACCAGGTAGTGGGTCCACTCGTAGCCGAACATGATGCCGAAGACCGACACGAGCAGGGTGAACGTCGAGGCCGTGGTCGGCATCGCGAGCCAGGCGATCACGACGTACGCCGGCAGCAGCCAGACCAGCGCCTTCCAGGGGATGAAGACCAGGGGCAGGTCGCGCGGGTCGGCGTGGTGGGCGCGGTGGTCGCGGGCCAGCAGGGAGTCGATCGTCACCGGCCCGAGCGTGCGCGGCCTCCAGTGCAGGATCGCGACGTGGACGCACCACTCGATCACAGGGAACAGGGCGATCAGGGCGGCCGGGATCACCAGCTCCCACCACGCGCCTCCACCCACGGCGACACGGGCCACGATCGAGCCCAGTAGGAACGTCGAGATCATCCACGGGCTCGGGTGCTTCCAGAACTCGGCGCCCGCCGCGCGCAGCGACAGCGACTGGCGGCGCCGGGCCTGGCCAGTGATCCGCTCCTCGTCGGCGGCGAGCCGCTGGGCGGCCAGGGCTTCGATCTGCGGGCTGGGCTTGGTCATGTCACTCCTCCGAGTCCTGGTCGGGCTTGACTCCGGTCTGGGGCAGGGCGAGCGCGGCCAGCGCGCCCAGCAGGCTCTCGGTCGCCGGCCGGAGCACCCGGTCGGCAGCGGCCCGCGCGGTCTCGGGATCGCCGGCGCCGAGCGCGGCGGTGAGCACGCGGTAGGCGTCCACCTGTCCGACCTCCTCGGCCATCAGAGGTGCCAGTGCCTCGAGCGCGGGCTCGTAGGCGGCGCGCAGGTTGTTGAACATCAGCCGGAAGACCATCGAGTCGGCGGCGTCGACGACCCGGTCCCAGAACTCCAGCGCGTGCAACTGCCGCTCGACATCGTCGTCGGTGCCTGCCAGCCGGTCGAGGGTCTCGGTCAGTGCCGCGGCCAGCACCGCGCCGCCACGGGCCGCGGCCAGCGCCGCGACCGCCGGGCCGATGGCGAGCCGGGCCTCCAGCACGCTGCGCGCAACGGAGGCGTCGAGCTTGCCGCGGCGTACGAGCAGCCGGGGGAGCAGGTCCATGCCGGCGTAGCGCCGGAAGTCGCGCACGGTCGTCGCCCCGCCGTGCCGCACCTCGACCAGCCGGGTCGCGGCCATGCGCTGCAGCGCCTCGCGGACCGCCGGCCGGGACACCCCGAGCACCTCGGCGAGCCGCCGCTCGCTCGGCAGCGACTCCCCGGCCACGATGCCGCCGTCCACCACCTCGCCCAGCACCTGGTCGAAGACCTCGTCGGGGACGGAGCGGCGGGTGACCGACTGGAACGCCATGGCGTCACGATCACAGAATGGTGGTACGGAGGTCAAGTGGTCAGACCAATTGGAGCCCGTGGAAACCGCTAGATCGGGTCATTGATGTCCTGACACCCGGCCGACAGGGTAGGGACCCTCTCGGGTTCTCGGATCCGCCGCCCTCAACCGATCGGTCGCGCGTGATGAATCGCTCCACGAAGTGGTCCTGTCCAGCTGTCCTCGCCCTGGTGGCGGCCTCGTTGGGGGTTGGCCCCCCGGCCCAGGCCTCGAGCCCACCCAGCCGCACGGTCACGGCCGCGACCGCTGCCGCACCGGTTCCTCTGGGCCAGGAGGCCGTGGGCGTCGCCCGGGCGCATCTCGCTGCCCACGCGGACGAGTTCGGCCTCAGCGCGGCCGACGTGGACCAGCTCGCGGTCTCGTCCGTCGTGCCGACCGGGCACAACGGACTCACCAACGTCTATTTCCAGCAGCGCGTGGAGCGCATCGACGTGTCCGACGCGATGCTCAACGTCGCCGTGACCAACCAGGGCGCGGTGCTCCGGGTGGCCAGCAACGCGGTCGCGAGCGCCGCCAAGCGGACCAACTCGGCCACGCCCACGATCACGGACGTGGCCGCCGCACGGCTGGCCGCGGACGCCTTGGGGCTGCACCCGACCTCGTCGTTCGCCAGCGGCGCCGGCGCCCGCGGTCCCGACCTGGCGCGTGACCTGGGCGATGGAGGGATCTCCCTCGAGCCGATCCCCGCTCAGCTGGTCTATGAGCAGACGGAGAAGGGCGCCCTGCGCCTGTCGTGGGAGCTCGTCATCGAGCAGGTCGACGGCCGGCACTGGTGGCAGATCAGCATTGACGCGCGGACCGGTGTCGAGACGGGCCGGGCCGACTGGGTCGCCGAGGACACCTACCGGGTCTTCCCGATGCCCACCGAGGCTCCGACATTCGCCCTCCCGGTCAACACCCGGACGCTGGTGTCCAACCCCGCGACCTCGGCGTCGCCGTTCGGCTGGAACGACACCAACGGTGCCCTCGGCGCCGAGTCGACCCTGACCACCGGCAACAACGTGAACGCCTACACCGACACCAACAACGACAACCTCCCGGACGCCGCCAGTCAGCCCGACGGGGGCGCCGGCCTGGCGTTCGACTTCCCCCTCGACCTGACCCAGGCACCCGCGGCCTACCGGCCGGCCGCGGTGACGAACCTCTACTTCGCCAACAACCGGATCCACGACATCATGTACCGCTTCGGCTTCAACGAGTCGGCCGGCAACTTCCAGGCCAACAACTACGCCCACGGCGGTCTCGGTGCCGACGCCGTGAACGCCGAGGCCCAGGACGGCGGGGACATCAACAACGCCAGGTTCGGTGTGGGGCCCGACGGCGTGAAGCCGCGGATGCAGATGTACCTCTGGAACTTGACCGCCCCCGGCCGCGACGGAGACTTCGACAACGGTGTGATCGCGCACGAGTACGGCCACGGCATCTCGAACCGGCTGACGGGCGGGCCCGCGACCGTCAGCTGCCTCCAGACCGACGAGCAGGCCGGCGAGGGGTGGAGCGACTTCTACTCCTACATGCTCACCATGACCAACGGCACAGAGCCGGCCGGTGGCCGTGGCATCGGGACCTATGTGCTGGGGCAGGCGACCAACGGCGTGGGCATCCGTTCTCAGCGCTACAGCACCAACCCCGCGATCAACACCAAGACCTACGACTCGATCAAGACGGCGACGGGCGAGCACGCCGTGGGTGAGGTCTGGGCCGAGATGCTCTGGGAGGTCACGTACGCCCTGATCGGCGTGTACGGCTTCAACGGCGACCTCACCGGTGGTCCCGGCACCGCGGGCAACATCCTCGCGCTCCAGCTGGTGACCGACGGGCTGAAGCTGCAGGCGTGCAACCCCGGCTTCGTCGACGCCCGGAACGCCATCATCGCGGCAGACCAGATCGACACCGGTGGCGCCAACAGGTGTCTGCTCTGGACCGCGTTCGCCAAGCGCGGACTGGGCTTCAGTGCGTCTCAAGGGTCCTCGGGCAGCGTCACGGACGGCACCCAGGCCTTCGACCTTCCGGCCTTCTGCCTGCCGCCGCCGCCACCACCGCCCGCCACGGCGCCGGGCGCCCCGGTGATCACCTCGGCCAAGGCGATGTCCCCGAGGAAGGCCAGGATCAAGTTCACCCTGGCGTCCAACGGCGGCAGCCCGGTGACGTCGTACGCCGTGACCTGCTCGGGCAAGAAGGGTGCGAAGAAGAAGACCAAGACAGGGCCGGCCAGCCCGATCAAGGTCAAGGGCCTGACCCCGGGCAAGAAGTACACCTGCACGGTGACGGCGACCAACGCCGTGGGCACCGGCCCGGCCAGCGCCAAGAGCAAGAAGTTCAAGATGCCGCCGCGCGGCCACTCCCGGGTGGCGGCCCCGGCGGTCGCCGGACGGCCTGCGATCCCGCCGGGTCGCCTCTGACGCGGGCTCGGGCGCAGGCGGCGGGCATGCTTGACCCGTGCTCGCCGTCCTCGCTCCTCGCCTGTGGCTGGGGCACCTGCTGGCGCTGGCGCTCATCGCCGCCGCGACGCTGCTGGGGCTCTGGCAGCTCGACGCGTGGCAGACCCGCCGGGCGGACGAGGCGCGCGACCTGACCCGAGCCGACCCGGTGACGCTGAGCAGCGTGATGGGGCCGGACGACCCGTTCCCGGGCCGGTCGGTCGGGCAGCCGGTGACCCTCGAGGGTGACTGGCTGGCGACCGGCACGGTCTTCGTGAGTGGTCGGGAGCGCAACGGCCAGGGCGGCTACTGGATGGTGACCCCGCTCGCCATCGGTGGTCCGGACCGGCCGGCGCTGCCCGTCGTCCTCGGCTGGGTGGCCGACCCGGCGAGCGCACCCGCGCCGCCCGTGGGCGGTGCCGACCTGGTCGGGTGGTTGCAACCGCCCGAGGGGACCGGCGCCGTCGACGACGACCCGGGCGACGACGTACTCCCGCAGCTGCGGATCGCCGACCTCGTGCAGCACCTCGAGCACGACCTGTACGGCGGCTATGCCGTGGCGCAGCAGGGCATCGCCGGACTGCCCGCCGCCGACCTGGTCCAGCTCCCGGACGCCGGCCGGTTCACCGCGGTCCGCAACCTCTTCTACGCGATCGAGTGGTGGGTCTTCGGTGGCTTCGTGGTCCTGATCTGGTGGCGGTGGGTGGGCGAGCAGCTCCCTCCCGGCCCGGACACACCGACGGAGGAGGACGAGGAGCAGCCCGATACCGTGAAGACGTGAAAGGACTGCTCACGACGTACCGCGTGCTGGCGATCGTGGTCGGTGTCCTGCTGGCGTTCTGCTCGCTGGTCGCGTTGCCGCTCAAGTACCTGCTGACCGAGGGCAGCACCCTCCAGCAGTTCGGTGAGGACGCCAGCATCATGTGGCTCTTCCACGGCTGGATCTTCATGGTCTACGTGGTCGTGGCCTTCCTGCTGGCCCGCAAGGCGGGCTGGAGCGTCGGGTTCACCATCCTCGCGCTGGTCGCCGGCCTGGTCCCGCTGCTCATCTTCTGGGTCGAGCGCCGGGTCGTGCACAAGCTCAAGACCGAGAACCCCGACCTCGAACCAGTGGGATAGTCCCTGGTGCCCCGAACGGGAGGTAGCGTCGCGCTTGGCGTGCTCAGGGTGCGTGCATCGGAAGGCGCTGGAGCGACGCCATACTTCTCCGTATCGCGAGTGACGGCAACGCCGCGAGGTGCGCGCCATGTGTGCGCGAAGCGGACGCTAGGTCCCGTTCGGAGCACCAAGTGACCACCGCCTTCGTGCTCGGCGGAGGCGGCGTGCTCGGCGCCGTCGAGGTCGGCATGCTGCGCGCCCTGTTCGAGCGCGACGTCCGCCCGGGCCTGGTGCTCGGCACGAGCATCGGCGCGTTCAACGGCGCCCTGGTCGCCAGTCAGCCGGACCTCGCCGTCGTCGAGCGGCTCACCGACATGTGGCAGTCGGTGGGCAGCGCCCGCGAGGCGGGGTACGGCGACCGGGCGCTTCGCACCGTCCGCCGGGCGGTCGCCTCGGGGACCCACCTGTGGTCCGCGGAGCCGCTGCGGCAGCGGCTCGCGGAGCAGCTGGGCGACGTCACCTTCGAGGAGCTGCCGGTCACCTTCCAGGTCTGCGCGGCCAGCATCGAACGCTCGGCCGAGCACTGGTTCACCAGCGGGCGGGTCGTGGACGCCGTGGTCGCCAGCGCCGCGGTCCCGGGGCTGCTGCCGCCCGCCGAGGTGGACGGCGAGCACTACCTCGACGGCGGCATCGTCAACTCGGTCCCGCTCGGACGCGCCGTCGAGCTCGGCGCCACCCGGGTCTTCGTGCTGCAGGTGGGCCGGCTGGACCGGCCGCTCACCCCACCGAAGCGACCGTGGGAGGTGGCGCGCGTGTCCTTCGAGATCGCCCGCCGGCACCGGTTCGTCCGGGAGCTGGCCGAGCTCCCGGACTCGGTCGAGTGCCACGTGCTGCCGGCCCGCGGCACGTCGCCCCGCGACGACACGCTCCTGGGCAGCCGCGACTTCTCCGGCGTGCAGGACCGCATCGACGCGACGTACGACGCGGCGCGGGCCTATCTCGACGAGCATCTGCCCACCGGAGAAGCTTTGTGAAGCGTCAGGTCAGGCGGGTGTTCACCGCGACCGCCGTCCTCGCGGTGACCCTGCTGCTCTGGGTCCTGCTTCCGCTCTGGCTCGTCGGCGCCGCGGCGCTGTCACCGCTGCTGCCCGGCCGTTGGCGGGCGCTGCGGCTGCTCTGGATCCTGATCCTCTACGTGACGATCGACTCGCTGATGCTGGTGGTGATGTTCGGCTACTGGCTGGCGGCGGGAGGCAGCCGCCGGGTGCGGTCGCCGTACTGGCAGGGGATCCACTACGACCTGGTGCAGGGCGTGATGTGGGTGCTGTTCCGGGAGGCGAAACGGGTGCTGAGGCTCGAGATCACGACCGAGGGCCCCTCGCCCGACGCGCACCCCGGCCACCCGCTGCTGGTCTGCTGCCGGCATGCCGGACCCGGGGACTCGTTCACGCTGATCCACGCGCTCATGTACTGGTACCACCGCGAGCCTCGCGTCGTCCTCAAGGACACCCTCCAGTGGGACCCGGCCATCGACGTGCTGCTGCACCGGATCCCGGCCAAGTTCATCTCACCCAACCCGGGGGAGGGCCAGGACCTCGAGTCACAGATCAGGGCGCTGGCGACCGATCTCGACGACGACGACGCGTTCGTGATCTTCCCCGAGGGTGGCAACTTCACCGCGGCGCGACGGGACCGGGGGATCGCGCGGCTCCGCAAGCTCGGCCTCGAGCGGATGGCGCAGCGCGCCGAGCAGATGACCAACGTGCTGGCCCCGCGGCCGGGCGGGTTCCTCGCGGCCCTGGACGCCGCTCCCGAGGCGGACGTCGTCCTGGTCGCGCACACCGGGCTCGACCACCTGCTCACGGTGGGCGACGTCTGGCGCGAGCTGCCGATGGACAAGCGGATCGTGATGCGGTGGTGGCGGGTGGCGCGTGCCGACATCCCGCCGGACCGGGACGGCCGGATCGACTGGCTGTTCGGCTGGTGGGAGCAGATCGACGCCTGGATCGACGAGAACCGCGCCGGCTAGGCCGGCCGCGGGGGCACCACGGTCAGGGCCACCCGCGCGGCTCCGAGCACGAAGCCGAAGGGCAGCGCGAAGCCGAACCAGAAGAACATCTCGACCGGCAGCAGGGCCAGCGACAGGGTGCGACCTGCGGGGCGCCGCAGCCAGAGCAGGTTGCCGGCGATGAGCTCGGCGACGCAGACGAGGACGAAGGCCATCTGCATGGGCAGCGTCGGGAGGCCCCAGGACTCGAACGGGCCGCCGCCGTACGTCGGGTACCCGAGGAAGGTCCAGACCTCGGCGTGGCTGGTGAGGTACGCCGCGCCGTACGCCCCGGGCAGGCCGAAGCCGAGGCCGGCCACCCAGGCCAGCACTGCCGCGGTCCTCGTCACGCAGCCATCCTGCCGTCCCGGCGCAGGGCGGCTCCGGGGCTACTGATTCTTGGGCGCGTCCTCGACCGGCGCCTCGAGGTCGACGACCTCGGCGGGCTCATCGGGCGTGGTCACCGGCTGCGGCTCGTCGGCCGCGTCGGACATCGCCTCGTCGGGGGCGGCGGCACCGGAGTCGTCCGTGGCCGAGGGGGCCGGACCCGGTGCGGGCGTCGGGACGTAGGACGACTGCCAGTTGGCGCTCTGCCCGCCGCCCTGGAGCTTCTTGGCGATGAAGCCGGCCGCGCCGGCGAGCGCGGCGAAGATGGCCAGCTTGCGGAGCTTGCCGCCCTTCTTCTTCTTCTCCTCGCCGCGCAGCTGCGCGACGCGCGCGTCGGCGGCCTCCTTGGCGTGAGCGGCGACGTCACTGGCTCGCTCGGCACCGGCGGCCACCAGCGGGGCGGCCTGGTCGCGGGCGTCGGCGAGCGCCGCGGTGGCGCGCTCGCGGGCCTCGGCGACGTAGGGGGCGGCCTTCTCACGCGCGTCGGCGAGAGCGGGGCCGGCCTTCTCCTTGGCGTCTACCAGCGCGGGGCGGGCGGTCTTCTCGTAGAACTCCTCCGCAGCGTCGAGCGCAGATGCCACGGCCGACTCAACCTGTGGGCGGACCTGGTCGATGTAGTCCGATGCCTGGTCGAGCAGGGACTGCTTCTTCCTGAATGCCATCGCTTCCTCTTTCACCAGTGTCCGCGAGCGGGTCCTTGTCATTCGACCACGCCCGCACAAGGGGCGGCCAGTGGGGTCCTGCTTGCGAGCCGTGCGAGGATCGACGGGCACGCGAAGCGCGGTCCTTCTGGTCGGTACCCACTCAGCACCAGGTCAGCCGCACCCACCAGAGCCCGAAAGGCAGCCATGGCAGAGCAGCAGGCCATCCTGAAGACGAACCGCGGTGACATCACCGTCAACCTCTTCCCGAACCACGCCCCCAAGACGGTGGCCAACTTCACCGGCCTCGCCACGGGGGAGAAGGCCTACTCCACGCCCGACGGCCGCAGCGGCCCGTTCTACGACGGACTCACCTTCCACCGGGTGATCGAGAACTTCATGATCCAGGGCGGCTGCCCGATCGGCACCGGCACCGGCGGCCCGGGCTACCAGTTCGAGGACGAGATCCACCCGGAGCTGGTCTTCGACAAGCCCTATCTCCTGGCCATGGCCAACGCCGGCCCCGGCACCAACGGGTCGCAGTTCTTCATCACCACGGCCGAGACCCCGTGGCTCAACCGCAAGCACACGATCTTCGGCGAGGTGGCCGACCAGGCCTCGCGCGACGTGGTCGACCAGATCAACACCACCGCGACCGGCGCCGGTGACCGCCCTGTCGAGCCGGTGGTCATCGACAGCCTCGAGATCGTGGGCGGTTGACCCAGCCCCAGCCGCCCGCGGGCACCGGGGTGCCGACGTGTTACCGGCACCCCGATCGCGAGGCGCACATCCGCTGCCAGCGTTGCGACCGGGTGATCTGCCCGGAGTGCATGCGCCCCGCAGCGGTCGGGTTCCAGTGCCCGGACTGTGTCAAGGAGGGCGCGAAGACGACGCGAGCCGGCCGGACGGCGTACGGCGGGCTGCGGCCCTCCGACGCGTCGCTGACCTCCATGGTCCTGATCGCGCTCAACGTCGGGGTCTGGATCGCGATCCTGGCCACCGGGGGCAACGACAGCCGGCTGCTGGACTACCTGGTGCTGCGACCCGAGGCGTTCTGCCTGTCCCAGGGCGGGGGCTTCGACGTCACGCGCGCGGTGTGCGACGCCAACGGCGGCACCTGGGTCCCGGGTGTCTCCGACGGCGCCTATTGGCAGCTCGTCACAGCGATGTTCACCCACGTCCAGCTGTGGCACATCGGCTTCAACATGTTCGCCCTCTACGCGCTGGGGCCGCAGCTCGAGCTCGTCGTGGGCCGGGCCCGGTTCCTGGCGCTGTACTTCCTGTCCGGCCTGGCCGGCTCCGCCCTCGTCTACTGGGGCGACCGAGGTGCGCTCGGTGCCTCCGGCGCGATCTTCGGGCTGATGGGCGCGCTGCTGATCGTCGCGATCAAGGTGCGCGGCGACGTGCGCGGGATCCTGACCTGGATCGGGATCAACTTCGTGATCACCTTCGTCTTCGTCAACGCCATCTCGTGGGAGGGCCACCTCGGCGGCTTCATCGGCGGTACGGCGATCGGTGCGGTCCTCGTCTACACGCCCCGCGGTCCACGGCGTACCGCCCTCCAGGTCGCCGGCCTCTCCGTCATCGCGGCACTGGTCGCACTCGCCATCGCCGTGCGCTCGGCCACCATCACCTGACGTTGTCCCCATTCCACAACAGGCGAATGACAACGGTGTAGTTCTCCACAGGTTTGTGCACACGTGTGGACAAGATTCGGCAGAAGCGTCGCTGACCCGTCGTTACTGATGCGCAGTAACGACGGGTCGGCGCCGAATGCGTGGTGACCCGTCGTTACTGACGAGCAGTAACGACGGCTCGGCGCCGAATGCGTGGTGACCCGTCGTTACTGATGCGCAGTAACGACGGGTGGGCGGGGCGGTGGCTACTCCCAGCGGGTCGCGTAGGTGAAGCCGACGGCCATGAAGGCGATGCCCACCATGAGGTTGTACTGGCCGAGGTCGTTGAAGACCCACACCTTGCTGAGGTCGTTGCTGAACACGTAGTAGGTGCAGATCCACAGCAGGCCGACGAGGAAGCAGCCGAGCATCCCGACCACGACGCCGCGACCGCGGCCGAGCGGGGTGGAGGGGTGGGCGGCGATGACCAGGCCGAGCAGGACCGCACCGAAGCCGATGACGTAGTTCCACTTCTTCAGGTCACCGAAGAAGTCGATGCCGCCGTAGACGGGCTTGAAGGTCTTCGGGTCCAGGTCGTCGGGTCCCGGACGCACGCCGACGTAGTAGTAGACGATCCACGCGATGCCGATGACGAGCAGCAGCAGGGCCAGCACCGACCGGGGCGTCACCAACGGTCCCCGACCGGGGTCTAGTGATGACAGTGGGTCACGGGCCTTCATCCTCGACACGCGGCTACCTTAGTCAACGTGGAAGACCAGCCCGAACCGGGAGTGCACTCCCGCTGGCGCTGGATCCGGTCAGCGCTGGGCTGGCGACTCGGCTGGCGGCTCGGCACGGCGGCGGTGGTGCTGGTCTGCGGAGGACTGTTCGTGGTCAGCGCGCAGTCCAGCGAGGGCACCGACCTGCGGCCGGGGCGGTACGACGACCTGGCCACCCTCACCGACTCCGAGGCCGAGCGTGCCGCCGACCTCCAGGCCCGGGTGGCCGAGCTGACCCAGGAGGTGCGCGACCTCACCGACCAGGTCGTCGACGACGACGTACGCCGCTACCGGGACCAGGTGGAGGCGCTCGAGGGCCCGGCCGGCCTGACGAAGCGCACCGGTCCGGGCGTGGTGGTGACCCTCTCCGACGCGCCGGACGAGGTGATCGACGAGGCCACCGGCGACAAGAACCTGCTGGTGGTGCACCAGCAGGACATCCAGGCCGTCGTGAACGCGATGTGGGAGGGCGGTGCCGACGCGGTGGTCCTCCAGGGCGAGCGCATGGTCAGCACCACCGGCATCAAGTGCGAGGGCAGCTCGGTGGTGATCCAGGGCGTGCCCTTCCCGCAGCCCTACGTCATCGAGGCGGTCGGCGACGTCGGCGACCTCACCAGCGCGCTCGCCGAGGATGACTACCTGCAGATCTACCGCGAGCAGGCCGACGACCCGCAGATCGACGTCGGCTGGGAGCTCGACATCGAGGACGAGCTCACCGCGCCGGCGTACGACGGCCTGCTCGACCTGTCCTACGCGACTCCGGTCGCCCCGTCCGCGCAGGCGCCAGCGTCGGCGGAGGACCGACCCTAGTGTCGTGAGCCAGCCTGGTCAGGCTGGGTAAGGCAGCAGCGTCTGGTCCACCTGCTCCCAGGCGGTCCTCAGCGCGGCCAGGTCGGCCGGTCGCTTGGCGGCGAGGTTGGCCTGCTCACGGACGTCGGCCCCCAAGTCGTAGAGCCGGTCGGTGCCGTCGAGTCGCACGTACTTGAGGTTGCCGCGACGCAGCGCTCGGCCGGTCCGGGTGCGCCAGAACAGGTCGCGTTCGGGCACGTCCTCGCCCTTGAACAGGTGCGGGACCAGGCTGGTGCCGTCGGGTGCATAGGCCGGATCGGGCTGGGCGCCGCCCAGCTCGAGGAACGTCGCGGTCCAGTCGGAGGTGTAGACGGGGGTGTCGTCCACCTGGCGCTTCCGGATCTGTCCCGGCCAGGACAGGATCATCGGCACGCGGATCCCGCCCTCGAGGACACTCGCCTTGTTGCCGCTGAGCGGCCAGTTGTAGGAGAACCGCTCACCGCCGTTGTCGCTGGCGAAGAGCACGATCGTGTTCCGCTCCTGCCCGGTGCGCTCCAGCTCGTCGAGGACCTTCCCGATCGACCGGTCGAGGTCCTCCACCATCTCCTCGTACTTTCGAGCGAGCCACCGTCCTCGTGGAAGAGGGCCCGGGAGTCACCGGCGAGCAGTCGAGTGGTGAGCTCGTCGCTCACGGCCTTGTCGCCGCGGCCCTCCCACGGCCAGTGAGGAGTGGTGAAGTTCAGGTTGAACAGCCAGGGCTCCTCCTCGCGGGCGACCTTGCGGATCACCTGGAGGGCCTTCTCGGTGATGATGTCGGTGTAGTAGCGCGGGTCCTGGACCTGGGTCTCGCCGTCGTAGAGGTCGTAGCCGTTGCCGGCGTACTTGCTGAAGTAGTCGAGCCCGCCGGAGTAGTTCCCGTAGAACGTGTCCCACCCTGACTTGAGCGGCGAGAACCACGGAAGGAAGCCGCCGTGCCACTTGCCCACCATGTGCGTGGAGTAGCCCGTGCCGCGCAGCAGCGACCCGAGGGTCGGGTGCTCGGGCGGGATGCCGTTGGCGGGCGAGGGGGTGCCGATCGGTTCCTGCAGGCCCCCGGGGATCCGGCCCGGGTGGCGACCGGTGTAGAGCGCGATGCGGGTCGGCGAGCAGACCGCGCCCGCCGAGTAGCCCTGGGTGAAGCGCACGCCCGAGGCGGCCAGCTTGTCCAGGTTGGGCGTCTTGATGTTCGGGGAGCCGTAGACGCCGAGGTCGCCGGAGCCCAGGTCGTCGGCGAGGATGACGAGGATGTTGGGACGGCGCGGCGGGTGCTTGCGGGCCACGGCGCGGAACGGCTGTTCGGCGGCCTGCGCGTGAGCGCTGTTGCTGGCGGCGACGGTGGCGGCGGCGCCCAGGGTGCCGACGGCGGCGCCGGCCAGGGTACGACGGGTCAGTCCGGACCGCGGAGGGAGTGAGTCAGACAATGGGTCCTCTTTCGTAAAGTCGTGCAAGATGATCGACATACTAAACAGATAGACGAGCCGGAGTGGAAGGCGGTGCTCAGCGTGGGACGCACGCCGACGACGCCGCGCACCGCGCGCGGAGTCCTCGTGACGGGCGGGGTGACGACGATCGGGAGCGAGGACCACTACCCGGAGGAACGTCCGGTGCGCCGGGTCGAGGTCGACGACCTGTGGGTCGACGAGCACCCGGTGACCAATGCGGAGTTCCGCCGCTTCGTCGCAGACACCGGCCACGTCACCCTGGCCGAGCGCCCGCCCGAGGCGATGCCCGGCGAGCGGTCGGAGGACCTGCTGCCCGGCTCGCTGGTGTTCACGCCGCCGTCGGGCCCCGTGCCGCTCGACGACTGGCGGCGCTGGTGGGACTGGGTGCCGGGCACCGACTGGCGCCGTCCCGGCGGCCCCGCGACGAGTCTCCACGGCCGGGAGCGGCACCCGGTCGTCCACGTCGCCCGCACCGATGCCGAGGCGTACGCCGCATGGGCCGGCAAGCGGCTCCCGACCGAGCCCGAGTGGGAGCATGCGGCGCGCGGGGGCTCGCTGACGACGTACCCGTGGGGCGAGGAGCTCGAGCCCCGGGGACGCCCGATGGCCAACACCTTCCGCGGCGACTTCCCGTGGCGGCACGACGACACACGAGGCGCCGGGACATCGGCGGTCGGCTCCTACGCCCCCAACGGCTTCGGGCTCCTCGACATGATCGGCAACGTCTGGGAGTGGACCTCCTCGTCGTGGACCGACGACCACACGCCCCCGAGCTGTTGCGCACCCGTCACGCCGTCAGCGGAAGGCGACGCGCGGGGGGTCACCAAGGGCGGCTCCCACCTGTGCGCGCCGTCGTACTGCCGGAGGTACCGGCCGGCCGCGCGCCAGGGACAGGCGCTGGCGAGCAGCACCGCACACCTGGGCTTCCGCTGCGTGCGCGACGCGTGACCCCGTGGGAGACACGCCCTGGTCAGTCCGGTGGCGTCCTTGCTTGCCGGGGGGTCGTGCCCACGGTCGGGGACTCGGTGGGCGTCGGCAGGACCGTCGGCGTGTCGGTCGGCGGCAGGGGCGGCGGCTCGTAGGTCGACACGAACAGAGTGATCGTCGTGCCCTGCGGTTGCGGCTGACCGCCTGGGGGCAGCTGGTCGGTGACCGTGCCCCGCGGCTCGGTCGACCTGTCGTCGCCACGGATGTCGTACTGGAAGCCCGCGTCGACGATCTGCTTGATGGCGTCGGAGCGGTTCAGCCCGATGACGCTCGGGACCTGGTGCGGCCCCTTGCTGATCGTGACCGTCACGACGGACTCCTGCTCGACCGGCTGGCCGGCCTCCGGGCTGGTCGCGAGGACCTGACCCTGCGGCAGGTCGGACTCCTGGCTCTCGAACTGCGGACGCAGGTTGGCGGTGCGGAGCCGGTCGCGCGCCTCGTCCTGGGTGGACCCCACCAGCGACGGCACGTCGACCATCGGTGCCCCCGACGAGACCGTGAGGTGGACGGAGGTCCCCGGGTCGACGTACTGGTCGCGGTTGGGCTCCTGGTCGATCACGTCCCCTTCCTTTGCCGTGTCGTCCTCCTTGAAGTCGGGAGCGTCCACGGTGAGGCCGGCGTCGCCGATCGCGTCGCGCGCCGCGTCCTCGGTCAGGCCGATCACGTTGGGGACCTGCACCTGCTTGGGCGGGGACTCGAACAGGTCGCTCTTGAACAGGACGTAGGCGCCGGCGACCAGCGCGAGGACGAGCAGCCCGAGCAGGACCAGCACGAGGGTGCGCGGGCCACCGCGCCCGCGATCGAGGTCGTCGCGCTCGTCGAAGACAGGGGCGGGCGGCACCGGCGCCCGCATCGAGGTGCTGGTGTCGGAGCTCGGAGGCTCGGGCGGGGCAGGCGGCGGGGGCACGGGCACGGGTGCCTGCACCGGCCGGCCGGCCAGGTAGCGCTCGATGTCGCTGCGCATCGCGGCCGCGGACTGGTAGCGGTCCTCGAGCCGCTTGGCCAGCGCCTTCATGACGATCGCGTCGACCGCCGGGGTCAGGTCGGTGTCGTGGTCTGACGGTGGCCGCGCGGGTTCGCGGACGTGCTGGTAGGCGACGGCGACCGGGCTGTCACCGATGAACGGCGGCCGGCCGGTGAGCAGCTCGTAGAGCAGGCAACCCGACGAGTAGACGTCGGAGCGCGAGTCGACGGTCTCGCCGCGCGCCTGCTCGGGGGAGAGGTACTGCGCGGTGCCCACGACCGCCGCGGTCTGGGTCATCGTGTTGGAGTCGCTCATCGCCCGGGCGATGCCGAAGTCCATCACCTTGACGTCTCCGCTGGGGGTCAGCATCACGTTGCCGGGCTTGATGTCGCGGTGGATGATCCCGGCGCGGTGGCTGTAGTCGAGCGCGGACAGCACGCCGCTGGTGATCTCCAGCGCGCGCTCGGGCAGGATCTTGCGTCCGTCGCGCAGGATGTCGCGCAGGGTCCGGCCGGCGACGAACTCCATCACGATGTAGGGCTGCGAGACGCCGCTTCCGTCGGAGGCCGTCTCCTCGCCGGTGTCGTAGACGGCCACGATGGCCGGGTGGTTGAGCGAGGCCGCGCTCTGCGCCTCGCGGCGGAACCGTGCCTGGAACGTCGCGTCGCTGGCCAGGTCGGTGCGCAACCGCTTGATGGCCACCACGCGGCCGAGCCGGGTGTCGTGGCCCTTGCGGACCTCGGCCATGCCGCCACGGCCGAGCAGCTCGCCGAGCTCGTAGCGCCCGCCCACCAGGCCGACGCCGGGCGGCGGGGGCGGCGAGGTCGGCGGGGGTGGCGAGGTCGGCGGGTTCACGGGCGGCTCCGGGGGTGTTTCGCTCATTACGATGCTCCTCCCGCTCTGGACGCGGGCGCGGCCGGGGCGGACGTCGAGGGGGTCTGGGCGTCGGACGCCGTGCCGCTGGGCGAGTTCGACGCGGTGGGGCTGGACGTGGCGGAGGTCGGCGGCTCACTGGTGGGTTCGGTGGTCGGCGGCTCGGACGTCGGCTCGGCGTCGCGGTAGTACTCGACGGTGACCGTGTCGCCCTCGACCAGGCCGCTGGTCGGGCTCACCGACGCGACGGTGTCGGCGTCCTCGTCACCCGGGTTGTCGATCGGCTGGGTGTCGACCTCGAGTCCCTTGGCGCGCAGCTCGGTCGCGACCGCGTCGACGTTGCGGCCGAGGTAGTCGCCCTCGTCGATCTGCACCTCGGCGGGCGCGGAGCTCGTCTCCTCGCTCGGGGTGTCCTCGGTGGTGGGCGCGGACGACGTCGGCGCGCTGCTCGTCGTCTCCGTCGGGCTCGGGTCGTCGTCATTGTTCGCCTGGGTGGCCACCACGACGATCAGGACGATCGCGGCGACCAGCGCGAGCACGAGCAGCACCACCAGCCACGGCCTGCCTCGGTCGCCGGCGGGCGGGCGCGGGTCGGCCACCGGTGTCGGTGTCGGTATCGGCGCCGGCTGCGGCGGCACGTTGAGGACCTGGGTGTGCTCGGACGCGGGTGCGTCCGGACCCGGCATCGGGACGTACGCCGTGCTGGCGGTCGAGCCGCCGGCGCTGGCGGGGTCGCGCAGCGCGGCCGCGAACGCGTCGCCGTCGGCGTACCGCTGGTCCGCGTCCTTGGCCATCGCCCGGCGCACGACCGCGGCGAGGTCGGCGGGGATCCCCGGCGGCAGGTCCGGCACCGGGTCGTTGAGATGGGCCAGGGCGGTCGCGACCGGGGAGTCGGCGTCGAACGGACGGTGCCCCGCCAGGCACTCGAACGCCACGACGCCCAGCGCGTAGACGTCGGACGCGGGCGTCGCCGTGCCGCCGCGGGCCTGCTCGGGGGAGAGGTACTGCGGCGTGCCCATCACCTGGCCGGTGGCGGTCAGGCCGAGGCCGTCGGAGGCGCGCGCGATGCCGAAGTCGGTGATCTTCATCCGCCGGCTGGGCGTGACCAGCAGGTTGGCCGGCTTCACGTCGCGGTGCACGATGCCGGCCCGGTGCGCGGCGCCGATCGCATCGGCGGCCTGGGCCATCAGGTCGCGGACCGCCTCGGGGTCGAGCTGCTGCCCGCCGCGCAGCAGCGCCGAGAGCGGCTGCCCGTCGACGAGCTCCATCACCAGGAACGGCCGCGGCAGGCCCCCGCCGTCGGCGGCGCCGAGGAGCGCGGACTCCCCGACGTCGTAGACCGACGCGACGCCCGGGTGGTGGAGCGAGGCGGCGTGCCGCGCCTCGACCTCGAACCGCGAGCGGAACAGCGGGTCGTCGGCGTACTCGCTCTTGAGCACCTTGACCGCCACCGGCCTGCCGAGCGCGGTGTCGGTGGCCCGCCAGACCTCGCCCATGCCACCCGTCGCGATGCGGGACTCGAACCGGTAGCGGTGCTGGTCGTCGACGAACCGCTCGCCGTTCGACCCGGGGTCCTGTGGAGTGGTCACTTGATCACCGCCTCCGTCACGGCCTTCGCGATCGGGCCGCCGTAGGTGCCGCCGGCGATCTCGCCGCGGTCGATGCCCTCGGCCGCCTGGATCACGACGGCCACCGCGACCTCGGGGTCCTGGGCCGGGGCGAACGAGACGAACCAGGCGTACGGCGGCACGCTCGCGATCCCGCTCTGCGCGGTGCCGGTCTTGCCGGCGACCTGCACGCCCGCGATCGCGCCGGGCGAGGCGGTGCCGATGTTGACGGTGTCG
>CAWCSB010000026.1:0-45326 GCA_963798045.1 uncultured Actinomycetota bacterium | reverse complement strand
CAGCTCCTCGAGCGCCTCGTCGATGTTGCCCTCCTGCTGGTGGGCAGAGAGCGCGAGCCGGTTGAGCGCCTCGATCGCATCGACGATCTGGGCCTTGTTGGTGTCGAGGCTGCCGGTGAAGGTGTCGATCTGGCTGAGCACCGAGCGGACGTTGTCCTCGCGCCCGGTCACCGCCTTGTTGAGCTCCTGGGTGATCGTCTTCAGCTGGGCCACGCCACCACCGTTGAGGATCAGGCTCAGCGCGCCGAGCACCTCCTCGACCTCCGGGTTGCGGCCGGTCCGGTCGAGCGGGATGACCTCACCGTCGGTGAGGGTCCCCTCGGCGCCGGTCTCGGGTGCCGACAGCGAGACGAACTTCTCGCCGAGCAGGCTGGTCTGCCGGATCTCGGCGATGGTGTTCTCGGGCAGCTTGGTGTCGTTGCGCAGCTCGAGAGTGACCTTGGCGTGGTAGCCCTCGAGCTCGATGTCCTTGACCTGCCCGACGCTGACGTCGTTGACCTTGACGGTCGACTTCGGGACCAGGTCGAGGACGTCCTCGAACTGCACGGTCACCTGGATCGGGTCCTCGCCGACGTCGGTGCCGCCGGGCAGCGGCAGCGAGTAGACGTCGAAGTCGCAGCCCGAGAGGACGACGCTGCCGAGCAGCAGGCCGAGGAAGAGTCGCACGCGGCGGGGGAAGCGGGTCACTTCGCGCTCCCCTCATCGGCGGCCACGAGCCCACCGAGGGTCGGGTCGAACTGCTGGCCGTACGACGACCCGGTGCCGAACGGCGCCGAGCGCTTGAGCACCGAGCTGGCGAGGTCGCACAGCTGGCCGCTCTTGTCGGCCTGGCTGAGGAAGCCGCACAGCAGCGTCGCGGGGTCGGAGGCGATCTGGTGGATGACCTCTCCGAGGTTGGCGTTGGTGTCCAGCGTGCCGGCCTGCGGGTTGTAGGTCAGCGCCAGGTTGTTGAGCGCGATCGGGGCGTTCTTCAGCGTCTCGTCGAGCGCCGCACGCTGCTTGACCAGCACCTTGGCCACGCGGTTGATGTGGGTGATGTTCTTGCCGAGGATGTCGCGGTTCTCCTGGACGAACGTCGCGACGTCACCGAGGCCGATCGACAGGTTGTGCAGCGCGGCCGCCAGCTCCTCCTTCTCGCCGGAGAGCATGTCGGAGACGTTGGAGAGCGACTGGTTGAACTGCCGCACGGTCTTGTCGTTGGTCGCCAGGGTGCTGATGAAGCCCTCGAGCTCGCGGGCGGAGCCGAACAACGCCTCCTTGTTGTCGTCGAGGGTCTGGGTCAGCGTGCTGAAGTCCTGGATGGTCTGGTGGAACTGCGCGCCCTCGCCGCCGAAGTTCTCGGCGGTGGTGGCGAGGAGGTCGGACAGGGCGCCGTTCTTGTTCGCGCCGTTCGGGCCGAGCGCGACGTTGAGCTGGTCGAGGCTGGAGTAGATCTGGTCGAGCTCGAGCGGTACGCCGGTGTCCTGGCCCTCGAGGACGGCGCCGTCGGCGAGCTTGGGTCCGCTCTCGTAGACCGGCGTGAGCTGGACGTAGCGGTCTCCGACGATGGACGGCGACACGATCACGGCCTGGGCGTCGGCCGGGATCTTGATGTCCTTGTCGTAGCGACATCTCGACGACCACGTCGGTGCCGCTGGGCGTGACCTTGTCGACGGTCCCGACCTGGACCCCGAGCACCTTGACCGCGCTGCCCTCATAGAGCGAGACGGTGCGCGGGAAGTGCGCGGTGAGCTTGTTCGACTCATCGGTGCTGAACATGGCGAACCCGGCCGCCACCACCAGGGCGAGGAGGCAGAGCGGGACGATCAGCCGCTTGACCACGTCGAGGGAGCTGCTCATCCGACCCCACCCCCGTTCAGCAGGTCGGGCGCGGGCGGCATGTTCTGGATGTAGGTGTCGAACCACGGGCCGTTGCCCAGGGTGTTGGTGAACACCCGGTAGAAGGGCGCCATCAGCCGCAGGCTGTTGTCGATGTTGTCCTCGTTCTTGTTGAGGATGCCGACCACGTCGTCGAGCTGGGTGAGGGCCGGCTTGAGGTCCGCCCGGCTCTGCCGGACCAGGGCGGTCAGCTCGGTCGACAGCTGCGAGGTCGAGACCAGCAGGTTGTGCACCGCCTCCCGCCGGGCCACGAGCGCCTGGAAGAGCGTGTCGGACTCCTTCATCAGGGCGATGATGTCGTCGTCGCGCTCGTTGAGCACCGTGGAGACCCGCTCCAGGTTGGTGAGCAGCAGGTGGATGCGGCTGTTCTTGTCCGCGATGTTCGCCGAGAGCCGCGAGACGCCGGACAGCGCCGCCTTGAACTCGTCGGGGGTGTTGCGGGTCAGGTCGGCCAGCGTGGTCAGCGAGCGCGCCAGCTGGTCGGTGTCGATCTGTTCGGCGGTATCGGCCAGACCCGAGAACGCCTGGACGACGTCGTACGGCGAGCTGGTCCGCTCGACCGGGATCTCCTTGTCGGGGTCGAGCTGGCCGGAGCCGGCCGGCTCCAGGGCGAGGTACATCGCGCCGAGGAGGGTGTTGACCCGGATGGAGGCGCCGGTCTCGGTGCCGAACTGCGAGTCGGTCTTGATCAGGAACGACACCTTCACGTGGTCGCCGTCGAGCTCGATCTTGTCGACCTTGCCGACCCGGACGCCGGCGATCCGGACCGGGTCGTCGGGCTTGAGCCCGCCCGCCTCGGAGAACTCGGCGGTGTAGGTCTCGCCCCCGCCGATCACCGGCAGGTCCTGGGCCCGGAAGGCGGCCAGGAGCATCGCCGAGAGCACGGCGATGCTGATGGCCCCGATGATCACGGGGTTGCGCTCGTCGGAAACGGTTCTGCTCATCCGAGATCACACCTTGGGGAGCCCGTGTTGTAGCTGACGGGCACGGTGAGGCCGGGCAGCTTGATCTTGCCCTGGAACTGGCAGAGGTAGAAGTTGAACCACGAGCCGTAGATCGCCGTCCGGCCGACCTTCTCGAGCTTGATCGGCAGCACCTGCAGGGCGCGGTCGAGCTCGCCCCGGTTGCGCTGGATGTTGGCGGTCAGCTTGCGCAGGTTGGCGATGTCGTCGACCAGCGGCGAGCGGATCCCCTTGACCAGCGACGCGGTCTGCACCGAGAGCTGGGAGATCTGGTCCAGCGAGCCGAGGATCGCCTCGCGGTCACTGTTGAGGCCACCCACGAACTGGCGGAACGTGGTGATCAGCTCGTTGAGCTGCTCGTCGCGGTCGGCGACGTGGTCGAGCACCTCGCTGAGGTTGTCGACGAGGTCGCTGATCACCTGGTCGCGGTCGGCCAGGGTGCTGGTCACCGAGGCGGTGTGGGCGAGCAGGCTCTCGAGGGTGCCGCCCTCGCCCTGGAAGACCTGGACGATCTCGTAGGAGAGCTGGTTGATGTCAGCGGGGCTGAGCGCCTGGAACAGTGGTTTGAACCCGTTGAAGAGCACGGTGAGGTCGAGCGCCGGCGCCGTGCGCGCGATCGGGATCGTGTCGCCATCGGCCAGCTTGCTCGACGAGCCGACCTCCTGGGTGAGTGCGATGTAGCGCTGGCCGACGAGGTTGCGGTACTTGATCGTCGCGTGCGTCGCCTCGGTGACCGAGGTCGAGTCGTCGACGGAGAAGGTGACCAGCGCCCGGGTGCGGTCGGTGACCGCGACCTCCTTGACGGTGCCGACCTTGACGCCCGCCACGCGGATGTCGTCGCCCTTGTTGACGCCGGTCGCATCGGCGAAGACGGCCTTGTAGGTCGATGCGCTCGCGAAGGTCAGGTTGCCGATCGTGGCCACCAGCACGCCCGTGGCGAGCGTCGTGACGACCATGAAGATCAGCAGCTTGGTGAGGTCGAGGGTGGTCTTCTTGTCGAGGAGCTTCACGGGGTGTCACCCCCGGTCTGCTCGTCGTCGCCGATCGAGACGGTGGCGCCGCGGACCATCGGGCCGAGCAGCAGTCCACCGAGGTCCGGCACCTGGTCGGCGGTGGTGCCGAGCATCGGAGCGAGCAGGGCGTTGAGCAGGTCGGACTCCTGCGGTGAGCCGGCGTAGTCGCCGAAGCCGCCGAGCTGCGTGGCGGCGCCGTACGACGTGGCGGCGCGCTGGGTGCCCTTGCCCAGCGGCGAGTCGACACCGTCGGCGAAGTCGGGCTGGCGGCGGACGGGGTTGGACTGGTTCCAGGGCGGGTTGGGCAGGTGCAGGCAGGCCGGCCCGCGGTCCTCGCCCAGCACCGGCTGGTCGGCCGCCGTGTAGCCGCGCGGCTGGTTCGGCAGGGTCTCGAGCACGATGTGCAGCGTGAATCCGCGGAAGGCCTCGGCTTGGTATTTGCCGGCGTTGACGATGCCCCCGAGCAGGCACGGGAACTCCGTCGAGTAGCGCGCCAGCACCCGGAGCTGCGCCCGGCTGACCTCGCCGAGGCGGATCAGGTTGTCGCCGTTGTCGTCGAGGAAGGCTGCGCGCGGTCCCGGAGAACTGGGTCACGTCGTCGAGCAGCTGGTGCAGCCTGGCCTCGCGGGTCTCGAGGGTGCCGGTGGTCGTGACGGTGTTGTGCAGGATGTCGCCGACCTGGGGCAGCACGTCGGCGTAGGTGTCGGAGACCGACGCAGTCAGCCGCAGGTCCTCGACCAGGGCGGGGATCTGTGGGTTGAGCCGCTTGAGGTAGCTGTCGACGGTCTCGAGGTTCTGGCCGATCTGGTCGCCGCGTCCCTCGAGAGCGGTCGCCAGCGCGTTGAGCGTCTGGTTGAGCTCGGCCGGCTCGACCGTGCGCAGCAGCGGGTAGAGGTCGGACAGCACCTTCTCGACCTCGGTGGCGACGACGGTGCGCTTGATCGTGTCGCCGGCCTTGATCGGCGTCGCGGACGCGTCGCCGGGGACGATCAGGGAGACGTACTTCTCGCCGAAGAGCGTCTTGGGCACGATCGAGGCGGTGACGTTGTCGGGGATGGTGTCGACCTGGCTCGGGAAGAGACCCAGGGTCAGCTCGGCGCCGTCGGACGTGGCGCTCATGTCGAGCACCTCGCCGACCATGACGCCGCGAAGCTTCACGTCAGCGCGCGCGGGCAGCTGCAGGCCGATCTTCGAGGTCTCGACCTTGACCCGGTCGTAGTCCGTGAACTTCTTGGTGAAGGTGGCGTAGGTGAGGTAGCCCGCGAGGACGACCAGCGCCAGGAAGGCGACGCCGAGGAGCTTGTGCTGACGGGTGAGGAAGCTCATGGCTTTTCCTCGTCATGCGCAACCTGGTGCATGGTCACCTCGCGCCGGCACAGCCCGCGGAAGTGTGCGCCCTCCGCGCGGAGCGCGCCCACCGCAGAGTTCCGTGGGGTGATCATCCCGCCAACCTCACCGTGGTGTTGGCGCCCCAGATCGCCATCGACAGCAGCAGGTCGATGACGTTGATGGCCACGATGCTGGTGCGGACCGCACGGCCCACGGCCACACCCACGCCGGCAGGACCGCCACTGGCGTTGTAGCCGTAGTAGCAGTGGATCAGGATCACGACCACGGCGAACACCAGCACCTTGCCGAACGACCACAGCACGTCGCCGGGCGGCAGGAACTGGTTGAAGTAATGGTCGTAGGTGCCGCTGCTCTGCCCGTAGAACTGCGTGACTATCAGGCGACTGGCGAAGTAGGAGGACAGCAGGCCCACCACGTAGAGCGGGATGATCGCGATCAGGCCGCCGACGACCCGGGTGGCCACGAGGAACGGCATCGAGGGGATCGCCATCACCTCGAGGGCGTCGACCTCCTCGGAGATCCGCATCGCTCCCAGCTGCGCGGTGAAGCCGCAGCCGACGGTGGCCGCGAGGGCGATGCCAGCCACCAGCGGGGCGATCTCACGGGTGTTGAAGTAGGCCGAGACGAAGCCGGAGAACGCAGCGGTCCCGAGCTGGTTGAGCGCCGCGTAGCCCGACAGGCCCACCTGGGCGCCCGTGAAGAACGTCATCCCCACGATGACACCCACCGTGCCGCCGATGACCGCGAGCGCACCTGAACCGAGGGTGACCTCGGCCAGGATCCGCATGATCTCCTTGGGGTAGCGGACCACCGAGCGCGGGATCGCCCGGACGACGCCGAGGTAGAAGGCCAGCTGGCGGCCCA
This sequence comes from uncultured Actinomycetota bacterium, assembly GCA_963798045.1. GTDB lineage: Bacteria > Actinomycetota > Actinomycetes > Propionibacteriales > Nocardioidaceae > Nocardioides. The sequence goes on along the minus strand of CAWCSB010000026.1, from coordinate 39,259 downwards.
GGGCGTCCAGGGCGGTCAGCGGCCTCTCGTAGGCGGACTTCAGATTGGCCACGAGGTCAACCTGTCTTCGGGGGAACGACTTGGAGGTAGATCGTGCTGAGCACGAAGTTGACGATGAAGAGCAGCAGGAAGGTGATGACGACGGACTCGTTGACCGCGTCTCCCACGCCCTTCGGGCCGCCCAGCGCGTTCATGCCCTTGTAGCAGGCGACGACGGCTGCGATCAGGCCGAAGACGAGGGCCTTGATGAATCCCATCCAGAGGTCGGGCAGCTGGGCGAGCGCCGTGAAGCTGGCCAGGTAGGCACCCGGAGTGCCGTCCTGGAGGACGACGTTGAACGCGTAGCCGCCGGCGACACCGACCACGGTCACCATGCCGTTGAGGAAGAACGCGACGAGCATGCAGGCGAGCACCCTCGGGACGACGAGGCGCTGGATCGGGTCGATCCCCAGCACCATCATCGCGTCGAGCTCCTCGCGGATCTTGCGTGCGCCGAGGTCGGCCGCGATGGCGGAGCCGCCGGCGCCCGCGATGAGGAGCGCCGTCGCGATCGGGCCCGCCTGTTGGACGACCGCCAGGACCGACGCCGACCCGGTGAAGGACTGCGCTCCGAACTGCTTGATCAGGCTCCCGACCTGGAGTGCGATCACCGCGCCGAAGGGAATGGCGACGAGCGCGGTCGGGATGATCGTCACCGACGCGATGAACCAGGCCTGCTGGAGGAACTCCCGGGTCTGGAAGGGCCGCCGGAACAGACCCCGGCCGACATCGAGACCGAAGGCGAAGAGCTTGCCCGCGGTCCCGACCGGCGCGAGGATGCGCGTTGCGGTCGTGGATGCCATCAGCGCCTATTTCGCCCCGGGGGCCATGGACATGTTCTCGTCGAACGATCCGGGCGGCGGCGTGACGCCGTTCTCTCGGCACCAGGCGCCGGGCTCGCGCTGGCTGCGCCGGGCGATTCCGTTGGACGGCTCGAGCTGCATGGGGATCGGCGGCAGCGGAGGCATCTCCTCGTCCTTCTCGGCCTCGAGCTCGTCGGCGTCCTTCTCCTCCGACATCCCGATCGGGCCGACCTTCTGGGCGTTGAGGAACTGACGGACCACCGGCTCCTCGGAGGACAGCAGCATCTCGCGCGGGCCGAACATCGCGAGGTGGCGGTGGTAGAGCAGACCGATGTTGTCGGGCACGGTCCGCGCGGTGTTGATGTCGTGGGTGACGATGAGGAACGTCGCGTCGATCTGGGCGTTGAGGTCGACGATCAGCTGGTTGAGGAACGCCGTACGGACCGGGTCGAGGCCGGAGTCCGGCTCGTCGAAGAGCACGATCTCAGGGTCGAGCACCAGCGCGCGGGCCAGACCGGCGCGCTTGCGCATGCCGCCGGAGATCTCGCCGGGGAGCTTGTCCTCGGCGCCGAGGAGACCGACCAGGTCCATCTTCTCCATGACGATGTCGCGGATCTCGGACTCGGACTTCTTGGTGTGCTCACGCAGCGGGAAGGCGACGTTGTCGTAGAGGTTCATCGAGCCGAACATCGCGCCGTCCTGGAACAGCACGCCGAACAGCTTGCGGATCTCGTAGAGCTCCTTCTCCGAGCAGCTCGCGATGTCGGTGCCTTCGATGATCACCGAGCCCTTGTCGGGCTTGAGCAGGCCGATGAGGGTCTTGAGGAGCACGGACTTGCCGGTGCCGGACGGACCGAGCATCACGGACACCTCGCCTGCGGGGACCGTGAGCGTGACGTCGCCCCAGATCAGCTGCTTGCCGAAAGACTTCGACAAGTCCTCGATCCTGATCTCCACACCCATGCCGTGCTCTCCCATCGACCGAGGTTGCCCGCCGCTCGGCCGCCTCTGTGGACGCCCCGATATCGCGGCCCACACTGACCAGTAACAACGGTGGTGACGCCGCGAGGTTACGCGCTGGTGCGACGCACGTCACGGCTTCGGGCACGTTACCCATCGGGGCGCGGATGCCATCCCCCTCCCCCTGTCCGGGCCCGCGGCGGACACATGCCACAGCGGCCGCCCCCGAGTGGGAGACGGCCGCTGTTGCGGTCGTGCTTCAGGCGGCCTTGCCGCCCGCAGTCACTTGACGGTGACGGTGGCCCCGGCGCCCTCGAGGGCCTCCTTGGCCTTGTCCGCGGCAGCCTTGTCGACGCCCTCGAGGATCGGCTTCGGCGCGGCCTCGACGAGGTCCTTGGCCTCCTTCAGACCGAGGGAGGTCAGCGCGCGCACCTCCTTGATGACGTTGATCTTCTTGTCGCCGGCGGCCTCGAGGACCACGTCGAACTGGTCCTGGTCGGCAGCCTCCTCGGCGGCGGCGGCGCCACCACCCGCGGCGGGCGCGGCGGCAACGGCGACCGGGGCGGCGGCGGTGACGCCGAAGGTCTCCTCGAACTGCTTCACGAACTCAGAGAGCTCGATCAGCGTCATCTCCTTGAACGCGTCGAGCAGCTCGTCGGTGTTGAGCTTCGCCATGGTGGCGGTTCCTTCCGTGTGGTGGTCCGCGGCGTACGCCGTGGACCGGGTTTCATCAGTGGTGGTGGTCAGCCCGTGGATCAGGCTTCGGTGGCCGTGGTGTCGTCGTCGGCCGACTCGGCAGCGGGGGTCTCCTCCGCGGCCTCGTCGCTCGACTCGGTCGACTCCTCGGCAGCCTCGGTCTCCTCCGCGGCGGGGGCCTCGTCGGCGGCGGCAGCGGGCTCGCTGCTGTCGTCCTCGGTGGTCTCCTCAGCGGGGGCGTCCTCGGCCACTGCGGCCTCCGGGGCCTCCTCCGTGGCGGCCTCAGCCGGCGCTGTGCTGGCTTCTTGGGAAGCACCACCAGCGAGGATCGAGGGGTCCTGCTCGGCCTTCGCCTGGAGCGCACCGACGACGCGGGCGGCCTGGGCGAGAGGGGCGTTGAGCAGGAAGACGGCGTTCTGGAGCGAAGCGAGCATGGCGCCCGCCAGCTTGCCCAGCAGCACGTCGCGCGACTCGAGGTCGGCGAGCTTCGCGACCTCCTTCGCGTCGATGGCCTTGCCGTCGAGGTAGCCGCCCTTGATGATCAGGGCGGGGTTGGCCTTGGCGAAGTCACGCAGCCCCTTCGCGGCCTCCACGACGTCGCCCTTGAGGAACGCAATCGCGGTGGGACCGACCAGGAGCTCGTCGAAGCCCGCCATGCCCGCCTCGGAGGCGGCCAGCTTCGCCAGCGTGTTCTTGACCACGGCGTAGTCGGCGTTCTCGCCGAGGGAGCGGCGCAGGTCCTGCAGCTCCTTGACGGTGAGTCCGCGGTAGTCGGTCAGCACAGCACCCGCGGCATCGTTGAACGACTCGACGATCTCCGCGACGGCGGCCTGCTTGTCTGCCCGCGCCATCGGTCTCCTTCTCTCTGTGGTCGAGACCGTGGTGTGCCTTGAGAAAACACGAACGCCCCGAGCGCAGGCTCAGGGCGTGATCAGATCCTCTTCAGAATCCTTGCTCTGTCCCCTGCGCAGGCCGTCCGCATCTCTGCGGAACCTTCGATCCGACTGCTCGCGCAGCCGCATCACCGGCGGTCTCTGGTTACGGCGACAAGAGTATGGGCGGGGCCACGCGACCGCCAAATCGCCTGTGCCACACGGCGCGGGGCGAGGCAGCGCGCAGCGCTGACGCCCTGGAGGCATCCAGAGGCTTGGCCGCGGCGCGGGCAACGCAACGCAATGGGAGCGCGCCGCCACCCCACCGCGACGCGAAGCGAGGCCCAGCCCGGGGCGAAGCCCCGGGCCCGCCCCTCACGGTGCCATCGAGGGCAGACCCAGACCCGACCCACCCTCAGCTGATGACCCTCATGGGCTCGCCAGCCATCCAGGCCTCGATGTCCTGGACGGCCTCGGTGAAGTAGGTGCGGTAGTTGGCGGCGGTGACGTAGCCGAGGTGCGGCAGGGCCAGCACGTTGGGCAGCGTCCGCAGCGGGTGGTCGGCGGGGAGTGGCTCCTCGTCGAATACATCCAGCCCGGCTCCGGCCAGGCGGCCCTGCCGAAGGGCTGAGACGAGGGCGTCGTTGTCGACCAGCGCGGCGCGGGCGGTGTTGACGAAGTAGGCGTTGCGGCGCAGGGCGGCGATGTCGCCGGCGTCGATGATCCGGCGGGTCGACCACGACAGCTGCAGGTGCAGCGAGACCACGTCGGAGTTGAACATCAGGTCCCGCTTCGAGGCGGCCAGCCGGACGCCGGCCGCATCGGCCCGCTCCTGGGTCAGGTGCGGGCTCCAGGCCATCACGTCCATTTCGAACGCCCGCGCGACCTTGGCCACCCGGGTGCCGATCTTGCCGAGGCCGATGACGCCGAACGTCGAGCCGGCCAGGTCCCGGCCCACGGTGGACTGCCACGGGCCGCCCTCCCGCATCGCCTTGGTCTCCTGCGGTACGCCGCGGAGCAGGCCGAGCACCAGTGCCCAGGTCAGCTCGGCCGGCGGGGCCGAGCGGGAGGCGGTGCCACACACCGTGATGCCGCGGCTGCGGCAGGCGACCAGGTCGATCGCGGCGTTGCGCGAGCCGGTGGTCACCACCAGCTCGAGGTCCGGGAGCCGCGCGAGGATCGACTCGGTGAGCGGAGTGCGCTCGCGCATCACGACCACGATGGCGGCGCCGCGGAGCGTGCGGACGATCTCGTCGGGGTCGGAGACGTGCCGGCGTACGGACACCACGTCCACGCCGTGCAGGATCGACCAGTCCGCGAACTGCATCGCCACGTCCTGGTAGTCATCGAGGACTACGCACTTCACCACTGCGTCACCGCCTGCTCCCCCCAGAGCAACCCGAACGACGTCGGACCAGGAAAGGGGTCGGCCCGCCCGTAGCAAGGTACGGGCGGGCCGCCGGAAAATCCTCGAAAACCGGGAAAGTCTGGTTCGTCCCGGTCATCTGGTGCTCACTCCTCGGAGGCGCCGGCGTCCTCGGAGGTGACGTTCTTGGTGCGGTTCGGGTCGACCTGGACGCCGGGGCCCATGGTCGTCGAGACCGTCACCTTCCTGATGTAGCGGCCCTTGGAGCTGGCCGGCTTGAGCCGGAGCACCTCCTCGAGGGCCGCCGCGTAGTTCTCGGCCAGCTGCAGCTCGGCGAAGGACGCCTTCCCGATGATGAAGTGCAGGTTGGAGTGCCGGTCGGTGCGGAACTCGATCTTGCCGCCCTTGATCTCCGTCACGGCCTTGGCCGGGTCGGGGGTGACCGTGCCGGTCTTGGGGTTCGGCATCAGGCCGCGCGGACCGAGCACCCGGCCGAGGCGGCCGACCTTGCCCATCATGTCCGGGGTCGCGACCACGGCGTCGAAGTCGAGCCAGCCGCCGTTCACCTTCTCGATCAGCTCGTCGCCACCGACGAAGTCGGCGCCGGCCTCGCGGGCGGCGTCGGCCTTGTCTGCGTTCGCGAACACGAGGACGCGCGCCGTCTTGCCGGTGCCGTGGGGCAGGTTGACGGTGCCGCGCACCATCTGGTCGGCCTTGCGGGGGTCGACCCCGAGCCGCATCACGACGTCGACGGTCTCGTCGAACTTCTTCTTGCTGCCGGTCTTGGCGATCTTGATCGCCGTCATCGGGGCGTAGAGCTCGTCCTTGTCGAACGTGTCTGCCGCCGCGCGGTAGGTCTTGCTGCGCTGCATGGAATTCTTCTCTCTACGAAGGTCGTGGTCTAGGTGGGCCAGCGCGGCCCTGCCACTGTGACTACTTGAAGTGCTGAGCTCGCTCAGCTCTGAACGGTGACGCCCATCGACCGGGCGGTGCCCTCCACGATCTTCATCGCGGCGTCGATGTCGTTGGCGTTGAGGTCGGGCATCTTGGTCTGGGCGATGTCGCGCACCTGGTCCCTGGTCAGCTTGCCGACCTTCTCCTTGTGCGGGACGCCCGAGCCCTTGTTCAGACCGGCGGCCTTCTTGATCAGCTCAGCGGCCGGCGGGGTCTTGGTGATGAACGTGAACGAGCGGTCCTCGTAGATCGTGATCTCGACGGGGATGACGTTCCCGCGCATGGACTCGGTCTGGGCGTTGTACGCCTTGCAGAAGTCCATGATGTTGACGCCGTGCGGACCGAGGGCGGTGCCGACGGGCGGGGCCGGGGTTGCGGCACCGGCCTGGAGCTGCACCTTGACCAGTGCAGCGATCTTCTTCTTGGGAGGCATCTTTCTTCTTCCTTAGTGTGGTCGTCGCGGGGCTCATGCCCCTGCCACTTCTTCTGTTGTCCCAGTGTCACTGGGGGTGTTGCTTTCAGCCAATCCTTGCGGTGGTTTCGAGACGCGTCGCTGTCGGCTCCTTCGTCGCCGTCAGCCGACGCTCCTCAACCTTTTCGGCTGGCTTGGCCTTCGCAAGCTCAGGCCAAGAGCCTCAAACCTTCTGAATCTGGCTGAAGCTCAGCTCGACCGGGGTCTCCCGGCCGAAGATCTCGACCAGCGCCTTGACGCGCTGGGACTCCGGGTTGATCTCGGTGATGGTCGCGTGCAGCGTCGCGAACGGGCCGTCGACCACCATGACCGAGTCCTGGACGTCGAAGTCGGCCACCTCGACCGGCTTCTTGCTCGTGGTCGCGCTGCCCGGCGCAGCGGTGCCGGCAGCGACCGCCTCAGCCTCGGCGCGGGCCACCACGGCAGGGGCCAGCATGTTTTCGACCTCGGCCATGCTCAGCGGCACCGGCTGGTGGCTGTGCCCGACGAAGCCGGTCACCGACGGGGTGTGGCGCACCGCGGCCCACGACTCGTCGGTGAGGTCCATCCGGACCAGGACATAGCCGGGCAGGACGGTCCGCTTGACCATCTTGCGCTGGCCGTTCTTGATCTCGGCGACCTCTTCGGTGGGGACCACGATCTCGTGGATGTAGTCCTCCATGTTGAGGGAGATGATGCGGTTCTCGAGGTTCGACTTCACCCGGTTCTCCATGCCGGAGTAGGTGTGCACGACGAACCAGTCGCCCGGCTTGGCCCACAGCTCGGCGCGGAACTGTTCGAGCGGGTCGGACACGGCAGCGGCCTCGTCCACGTCGTCCGCGTCGTCAGCGTCGTCCACGTCGTCCGCGTCATCCACGGCGTCGGCGTCCTCGTCGGAGGCCGCCTCATCCGTGTCGGCGCTGGGGTCGACCTCGAGCTCGTCGTCGACTTCGACCTCGGCGACGTCGGCGCTCACGGGCTCGTCATCGGTCGCGTCGGCGGGGTCATCAGCGAGCGCCGCGGCGAGGTCCTCGGAGAGGTCGGCGTCCGCCGGACCCTCGTCGCCCTCGGCCTCCGACAGCCCGAGCGAGGTCGCGCCGTCGGCCTCGGTGTCGTCGAGTCCCAGCTCGAGGTCGGTGGACTCGTCGGTCACCTCGGTGTCGAGCCGCGGGTCGTCCTCGACCTCGGGGCCGTCGTTCGCCTCGCCGTACTGGTCCTCGAGGTCGGCGGCCGGGCTCTCACCGGGCTCCAGGCCCGACTGGGTCTCGGCCTGGGTCTCGTCCGTGGTCTCCTCGACGTCGGCGGCGTCCTCGGTGGTCTCCACCGAGGGCTCGTCCTGCTCGTCGTACTGCTCCGACACGTGTCGCTCCATCACTTGAACTGCTGGGGTGGCCTTCCGGCCCGCTGTCTGGCTGTGGCTGGTTGTGAGCCGGTTACTCCGCGCCGCGGCCGTCGAAGATCTCGAACGCCAGCTTGCCGAGCCCCAGGTCGAGCAGCGAGACGATCGCCATCATGATGATGACGAAGACCATCACCACGATGAAGTAGGTGATCAGCTGCTCCTGGGTCGGCCAGACGACCTTGCGCAGCTCGGCCACGACCTGCCGATAGAAGGTGGTGGGGCTGGTGCGCTTCTCGGGACCCGAACGCTCGCGCGGTCCGCGAACCGCCTTGCTGTCCGTCACGCTGTTCCCCTCGATCCTTCGTCTGTGTTGCTCAGTGCTTGCTCGCTGCTTGCTAGGTACTTGCCAGGTGCGTTCTTGCAGGGCACGAGGGACTTGAACCCCCAACCTTCGGTTTTGGAGACCGATGCTCTGCCAGTTGAGCTAGTGCCCTCCGGGTCGTCTCCCCCAGCCGGGTGAGGGCATGGCAAAGCCTTCGGGAAACCACCAAACGGGAAGTCTACGGGGAAGCCTCGACGAGTGCGAACTCCCAGCCTTCGGACCGGTCTGGAACGATGGCGCTGTGACAACATCTGGGACCTCGCAGGCTCAATCTCCTCTTGGCCAACGCACCCCATTGGCCGAACGTTCCCCCCAGGAGCTGGCCGAGTTCCTCGCGGATGCGCGCGCCGCCTACGACGAGCTCGTGGCGCAGGGACTCAAGCTCGACCTCACTCGCGGCAAGCCGGCGGCCGCCCAGCTGGACCTCTCCAACGAGCTGCTGGACCTGCCCCGAGGCGTGGTCGACCAGGCGGGCGTCGACACCCGCAACTACGGCGGCCTCGAGGGCATCGCCGAGCTGCGCGCCATGTTCGCCGACCTGCTGTGGGTGGAGCCCGAGCAGGTCGTCGCCGGCGGCAGCTCCAGCCTGGTGATGATGCGCGAGGTCCTCACCGACCTGTGGCTCAAGGGCGCCGTGGACGGCGACAGGCCCTGGGGGCAGGAGGAGAAGATCCGGTTCATCTGCCCCGTGCCCGGCTACGACCGGCACTTCACGCTGCTGGAGTGGCTCGGCATCGAGATGGTGACCGTGCCGATGAACGACGACGGCCCGGCACCCGACGCGGTGGCCGAGCTGGCCGGCTCGGACCCGAGCATCAAGGGGATCTGGGTGGTGCCGACCTACGCCAACCCCTCCGGCTCGATCGTGAGCCAGGAGGTCGCGGAGCGGCTCGCCTCGATGACCACCGCGGCGCCGGACTTCAAGATCCTGTGGGACAACGCCTACGCGTTCCACCACCTCGCCGAGGCCGAGGCCAAGAGCGCCGACATCCTCTCGCTGGCGTCGGCGGCCGGGCACCCGCACCGGCCGATCATGTTCGCCTCGACCTCGAAGATCACCTTCGCCGGTGCCGGCGTCGCCTTCCTGGCCGGCTCGGTCGAGACCGTGAAGTGGTACACCGGCCACCTCGGCAAGGGCGCCATCGGACCCGACAAGGTCAACCAGCTGCGGCACTCGCAGTTCTTCGGCTCCCCGCAGGGCGTCCGCGACCACATGCAGAAGCACCGGCAGATCATCGCCCCGAAGTTCGCCTCGGTGCTCGGCGTCCTGCACGAGCAGCTCGACGGCCTCGGCATCGCGTCCTGGACAGAGCCGACCGGCGGCTACTTCATCAGCCTCGACGTCCTGGACGGCACGGCGGCGCGGGTCATCGAGCTGGCCAAGCAGGCCGGCGTCGCGCTGACGCAGGCGGGGTCGTCCTTCCCCTACGGCGACGACCCGCGCGACCGCAACATCCGGCTGGCCCCCACCTTCCCGGAGCCGGCCGAGGTCGAGGCCGCCACCCGCGCGGTGACGACCTGCGCACGACTGGCCGCCGCGGAGAAGCTGGTTGGCTAGTGGTCATCGACGGGGGTTCGTCGGCGGTGGCCCGTGCTCCGGGTGCGTGCATCGCAAGGCGCCGGAGCGACGCTCTACTTGTTCGTCCAGCTAGCTTCGGCAACGCCGCGAGGTGCGTGCCCGGGGTGCGGGACACCCGACGAACTTCCGTCGATGACCACTAACTCCGACCGGTCCTTGCGCGAGCTCCCGAAGGCACACCTGCACCTGCACTTCACGGGCTCGATGCGGCACGGCACGCTGATCGAGCTGGCCGAGCGCGACGGCATCCGGCTGCCCGACCAGCTGGTCTCGCAGTGGCCGCCCGAACTCTCGGCGGCCGACGAGAAGGGCTGGTTCCGCTTCCAGCGGCTCTACGACGTGGCCCGGTCGGTGCTGCGGACCGAGAGCGACGTACGCCGGCTGGTGCTGGAGGCCGCCGAGGACGACGTCCAGGACGGCGGTGGGTGGCTGGAGATCCAGGTCGACCCGAGCGGGTACGCAGCCCGGTTCGGCGGCGTCACGGCGTTCACCGACCTGGTCCTCGACGCGGTCCGGTCCGCGTCCGACCAGACCGGTCTCGCGATGGCGGTCGTCATCGCAGCCAACCGGACCCGCCACCCGCTCGACGCCCGCACGCTGGCCAGGCTCGCCGGCCAGTACGCCGGCCGCGGGGTGGTCGGCTTCGGCCTCTCCAACGACGAACGGCGCGGCTCGACCGCCGACTTCGCGGGCGCGTTCCGCATCGCTGAGCGGGCCGGGCTGCGGCTGGTGCCGCACGGCGGCGAGCTGCGCGGCCCCGAGCACATCACGACCTGCCTCGACGCCCTGCACGCCCAGCGGCTCGGTCACGGCGTCCGGGCCGCCGAGGACCCTCGGCTGCTGGACCGGATCGTCGCCTCGGGCGTCGCGCTGGAGGTCTGCCCGGTCAGCAACGTGGCCCTGGGCGTCTACTCCGACCTGTCGTCCGTGCCGCTGCCGACCCTCCTCGAGGCCGGCGCCACGATCGCCCTGGGTGCGGACGACCCGCTGCTGTTCGGCTCCCGCCTGCTCGGCCAGTACGCCGCCATGCGCGCCGCCCACCACCTCTCCGACGAGCAGCTCGCCGAGCTGGCCCGGATGTCCGTGCGCGCCTCGTCGGCGCCCGACGACGTGCAGAAGCGCCTCTTGACCGGCATCGACGACTGGCTGCTGCCAAGATCAGCCCCGTGAGCGACCCCGACGAGACCGCGCCGTTCACCCATCAGCCCTACGGCAAGGACGCGGACGACAACCCGTTCGTGTCGCCGTCCGGGCCGGCCGCCCAGCCGTCCGGGCCGGACTACGTCACCCCGCCCGCCGCGCCGCCGCCGACCGTCGGCCCGGTGCCGTACGGCCCGCCGACCGTCGGAGCGCCGTACGGCTCCCAGCCTGGGTTCCAACCCGGGTTCCAGCCCGGCTGGGCGCCGGCCTACGGCTCGCCGTACCCCGGCTCGCTCAACCACAAGGGAGCCACCACCTCACTGGTGCTCGGCATCATCGCGATCGCCTCGCTGGTCCTGACGCCGTTCTGCTGCATCACGATCCCCGGGGTCTTCTGCGCGCCGTTCGCCTGGGGTATCGGCGCCAAGGCGAAGAGCGAGATCGAGCGGCAGCCGGGTGTCTACGGCAACATCGGCACGGCGCAGGCGGGCATGTGGATGGGGATCGTCATGACGATCCTGGGATTCATCTGCATCGCGCTGTTCGTCGCGCTCGTCGCCTGGATCGGCTACACCGACTACTCGCTCGTCTAGAGCTCGCAGCCCACCAGCACCGGCTCGTTGACCAGCCGGATGCCGTGCGTGGCCTCCACGCCGTCGCGGACCTCGCGGGCCAGTGCGAGCAGCTGCTCGGTGGTGGCCCCGCCGCGGTTGGTGAGCGCGAGGGTGTGCTTGGTCGAGAGGCCGACCGGCCCGGCGCCGTACCCCTTGTGGAAGCCGGCCCGCTCGATGAGCCACGCGGCACTCGTCTTCACCCGGCCGTCCGGCTGAGGCCAGGCCGGAGCGCCCTCGGGAAGATCGGCCTCGTCGACGACCGGGTTGGTGAAGAACGAGCCGGCGCTCCACGTGTCGTGGTCGTCGGGGTCGAGCACCATGCCCTTGCTCCGGCGCAGCTCGAGCACGGCCTCGCGCACGTCGGAGAGCGGGGCGCGCTGGCCGAGCTCGAGGCCGAGGGTGCGGGCCAGCTCGGCGTACTCGACGGGAGCGCCGAGGCTGCCCTGCCGGAGCTGGAAGGTGACGTCTAGGACGACGTGCCGGTCGGGATCGGCCTTGAACCGTGACGTGCGGTAGCCGAACTGGCAGTCGGCGCTGGCGAAGGTGCGCACGCCCTTGAGCACGCGGTCCCAGACCCGCACCTGCGCGATGGTCTGGGAGACCTCCTGGCCGTAGGCGCCGACGTTCTGGATCGGGGTGGCCCCGACCAGGCCGGGGATGCCGGCCAGCGCCTCGACCCCCACCCAGCCCCGCTCGACCGCCTGGGCCACGAAGTCGTCCCAGCTCTCCCCCGCCGCGACCGTCACCACCGCCCCGCCACACGTGGGGTCGTCGCCCTCGACGTCGGCCCGCACCCCGCTGGTCGCGACCTCCACCACCGAGCCGTCGAAGCCGGCGTCGGCGACCACGAGGTTGCTGCCGCCGCCGACCACGAGGACCGGGCCCTGGATGCTGCTCAGCGCCTCGACCAGCTCCTGCTCGGTGGTCGCACGGAGCCACGTCGTGGCAGGCCCGCCCAGCCGGAGTGTGGTGTGGTCCTGGAACAGGTCAGGCACGGACGACGGCCTTGGGCATGCCGAGCACCTTCTGCCCTCCCGAGGTCACCGTCAGCACGACCGTGGTCAAGCCGTCCACCGGGTCCTTGGCCTCACCTGCGACCTCGACCTCGACCCCGCCCTCGGCCGGTACGACGACCGGAGCGGTGAACTTGCAGCCGAGCGAGACCACCTCGGCGCCCGGGAACCAGTCCGCGACGGCCCGCGCCGCCAGCGCCATCGTGTACATCCCGTGCGCGATCACGCCGGGCAGCCCGACGCTGCGGGCCACCTCTTCGTCCTGGTGGATCGGGTTGTCGTCGCCGCTCGCCTCGGCGTAGGCGACGAGGTCGGCGCGGGTGATGGTGAAGGTTCTGGTCTCGAGGCTCATTCCTCGGGCCCCCGGTGCACCAGGGTGGCGGTGGTCGAGCAGACCAGGGCGCCGCCGGCGTCGGTGATCTCGCTGGTGGTGCCGATGATGTCGTTGCCCGCGATCTGGCGCAGGCTCCCGACGCTGAGGGTCGCGACGAGCACGTCGCCGGGCACGACCGGGCGCTCGTAGGTGAACCGCTGCTCGCCGTGCACGATCCGGAACAGGTCGAGCCGCTCGGCCTCGAGGAAGGCGTTCATCGCCCCGAAGGCCAGCACGATCGGGAACGTCGCCGGCGCCGGCCCACCGTCGTACGACGAGCCCGTGGCCTCCGCGAACGCGCGCACGTTGGCGTCGGTGACGGTGTAGGGCGCGGTCGACGGAAAGCTGCGGCCGACGAGCGACTGGTCCACGGCCATGCCTCCAAGATAGAGGGAGCCCCGCCGGACGGATCCGGACGGGGCTCCTCGTCAGAGCTGTGGGCCGCTGGGTCAGCGGGTCTCGCGGTGCGCGGTGTGCTTGCGGCAGCGCGGGCAGAACTTCGCCAGCTCGAGCCGGTCGGGGTCGTTGCGCCGGTTCTTCTTGGTGATGTAGTTGCGCTCCTTGCACTCGGTGCAGGCGAGCGTGATCTTGGGGCGAACGTCGGAGCTCTTGCTGGCCACGGGAAGGTCCTCTGGTAGTCGTACGCTGTTGCTGCGCAGTAGCGGGGGCGGGATTCGAACCCGCGACACCACGATTATGAGCCGTGTGCTCTAACCACCTGAGCTACCCCGCCACGGGGGACACGGCCTCACTGTCGAGCGTACTGACGAACGCCAAGCAGATCTGACTGTGCCAGAGCCCCTCTACGGAATCGAACCGTAGACCTTCTCCTTACCATGGAGACGCTCTGCCGACTGAGCTAGAGGGGCCGGTGGGTGACACCGACGGAGAACTTTACACAGCCTGCGCGGTCTGGCCGAATCGCCTGAACAGGTCACCGCTCAGCCCTGGATCCGGGCGAACGGAACCGCCTCCTCCAGCTCGTAGGCGAGCTCGATCAGGGTCGCCTCACGGCCCGCTCCGGCCCCGAACATCATTCCCTGCGGGAGCCCCTTGGCGGTGGTCGCGAGGGGCAGCGAGATGGCCGGGTCCCCGGTGGCGTTCTGGAGCGGCGTGAACGCCACCCAGTCCAGGACGCGGTCCATCAGGAGCTCGTAGTCCTGGGTCGGGTCGAGCCAGCCGACCTCCGGCGTCTCGGTGGCGAGGGTCGGCGTCAGCACCACGTCGTAGCTCTTGAAGAACTCGGCCGACGCCCTGCTGCTGCGGCGCAGCCGGCGGATCGCGCCGGGCATCCGGTGCAGGTTGCGCCGGGCGTGGGCGGCCAGCCCGTGGCTCATGCGGTCCAGCTTCGCGGGCTCCCACGACCGACCGTGCATCCGGCGCCCGGTCCGCATGAGGAACAGCGCCAGGCTCGACCAGTAGACGAGGAAGTCGTCCGGGAACGACGGCGCCACTGGAGCGTCCGCGTGCTCGACTCGGTGGCCGAGCTCCTCGAGCACCGCAGCGACCTTCAGGGTGAGCTCGGTGACCTCCGGGTCGGCGCCCCGGCCCACGCCCTCGGTGTGCACACCGATCCGGAGCCTGCGGCGTCCGGGGCGGGTCAGGTCGCCGATCGGGGGGCAGGTGCAGCGCGCGATAGACCTTCTCGGCCTCGCGGAAGAACGCCGCGGTGTCCCGCACGCTCCTGGTGACCACTCCGTCGCTGATGATCCGGACCGGCATCTGGCGCATCACCGCGTCCTGAGCGAGCCGGTCCCGGGTCGGCTTGAGCCCCACGAGGCCGTTGACGGCTGCCGGGATCCGGATCGAGCCGCCGCCGTCGTTCGCGTGGGCGATGGGCACCACGCCTGCCGCCACCATGGCCGACGAGCCCGCGGAGCTGGCGCCGGCCGTGTGCCGGGTGTCCCACGGGTTGCGGACCGGACCAAGTCGCGGGTGCTCGGCACTCGGCGAGAAGCCGTACTCGCTGAGCCGGCTCTTCCCCAGCGGCACCAGCCCGGTCGCGAGGTACATCCGCGCGAAGTCACCGTCCCGCTTCACCGGCACCGGCTCCCAGGCGTCGGCGCCGTTCATGGTCGGCAGCCCGGCGAAGTCGACGTTGTCCTTGAGCCAGGTCGGCACGCCGGCGAAGAAGCCCGGCCGTGGGTCCCGCGCGTCCTCGCGGGCGCGATCGAACGCCTCGTGGGCGATGCCGTTGAGCTCGGGCTGCACCCGCTCGGCCCGCGCGATGGCCGCCTCGACCACGTCGGGGATCGACACCTCGCCGGCGTGCAGCGCCTCGACCAGACCCACGGCGTCGTGCTCTCCGAGAGCGTCATCGGTGAAGGCGTGGAAGCGGTGGTCGGTCACGGCGCCCGACATCTAGCGCGCCCTTGACTTATCGTTTGTCGTTGTTATTGACTATCGATATGGTAGAGAGTCCGCGATGGTCGCCGGTGCCGTTCCTGCTGCGTGGGTTTCTCCGGCTGCTGGTCCTGACGACGCCCCTGTTCGTCTTCTTCGGAGTGCTCGCTGCGACGGGCGAGCGGCGCGTCACCTGGGTCGACCAGAGATGGACTTCGGAGGGCGGGCCGCCAGGGATCGCCGAGCAGGCCGAGCCCGGGACCAGCCTCGCCGTCGAGGGGCACGTGAAGTACGTCGTCGACCAGGCACCGGCATGGTTGTGGACGGTCTCGCTGCTCCCCGGCCTGCTCCTCGCGCTCGCCATCTCGACCGTGGCGCTGCTGCTCCTGCGGATGCTGAGCGAGACCTACGCGGGGCGTCCGTTCTCGGAGAGCGGTGCGCGCCGGCTCCGCCGGGTCGCCGCCGTGGTCGCGGGAGCGGCGTTCCTCGTGCCGATGCTCCAGGCCGTCTCGGCGCACGCGATCACCACGCAGGTGCTCCCAGCCGAGGCGCCGTGGCTGCTCGAGCGGTGGGAGGTTCTCTCCGGGACCTTGCCCTGGCTGGTGGTCGCCCTGCTGGTGCTCGCCGTTGCCGAAGCCTTCGGCATCGGGGCCCACCTCGCCGACGACGTCGACGGGCTGGTCTAGAGCGTGCCGGTCGAGGAACCGCACCGCATTGTCTGCCGCCTCGACGAGCTCCTCGCCGAGCGCGGCCTCACGCTCACCGCGCTGGCCGAGCAGATCGGCGTGACGATCGTGAACCTCAGCGTGCTGAAGAACCAGCGCGCCAAGGCGGTGCGGTTCAGCACGCTGACCGCGATCTGTGACGCATTGGACTGCCAGCCGGGCGATCTGTTCGTCGTCGAGTCCTGAGTCGAGCAGGCCCCGAGGACCACGCTGTCGGCGCGGTCCTCGGGGCCACCCAAGCGACTACCGAGGGTCGTCAGGGGGTGACGACGACCGTGATGAAGTTGGACGAGATGTAGTCGGAGTACTCCGGGCCGTCGGTGTAGTAGGCCTGGAACTGGTAGGTGCCCGGGGCGAAGGCCGGCAGGTTGCCGCCCGCGAGGCCGCTGCCCTTGGTGATCTGCGCACCGAAGTTGTAGGACGCGTTGAACGATCCGCCCGGCTGGATGCCGACGAAGCCGAGGAAGTTCGGCGACTCGCTGCCGCCCTTGAACTTCCCGTCGAGGTAGATGTCGACGTAGCCGCCGTCCGCCGGCTTGTTCTTGAACAGGACACTGCCGAACAGCGGGGCGTACGTCGCGTAGTCGGCGGAGGCCGAGAAGGTGAACGTCGTGGAGTTCACCGACAGAGCGGAGTTGTAGACCTCGAACTTCGTCTTGGCCTTCTTGCCCTGGTAGCTGCCGGTGACCTTGTAGGTGCCCGTGCCGAGCGGCGGGACCTTGTAGACCGCCTTGCCCTTCTTGACCTTGACGTTCTTGTTCTTCTTGAAGCCGGTGCCCTTGATCGTGAACTTGACCTTGCCACCGCCGTTGACGATCGCGGTGATCTTCTGCTTGCCGATGCCGGGCTGGATGCCCTTGGCCGACCGCTTGAGCTTGATCGTCGGCTTCTTCTTGGCCACGACCGACGACGCGATCGTGGAGCGGTTGCTGGAGCCGTCCGAGGCCGCGGTGGCGGCGACGGTGACGGCTGGGGTGGCGAGAGCGAGCGTGGTGACGCTCGCGACGCCGAGGATGGCCAACCTGCGCATGCGTGTTGCCTTTCGAGCTCGGGAAACCCGGACGAGGAGCCCGGAACCGGTGGATACCGGGGCCACCGCCTACCCGAGGCGCCACCGTCCAAACCACATTGACGCGGTTCGAGGCGCTCCGTGACTCAGAACACAGCGCCCGGGTTGAGGATCCCCTGTGGGTCGAGGGCGTCCTTGATCTTCTGGTTGAGCGCGAGGACGTCGGGGCCGAGGTAGTCGCCGAGCCAGGGCCGCTTGAGCCGGCCGACGCCGTGTTCGCCGGTGATGGTGCCGCCCAGCTCCATGGCGAGCTCCATCACCTCGCCGTACGCCGTCCGGGCCCGCTCGGCCATGTCTTGGTCGGCGGGGTCGAAGACGATCAGCGGGTGGGTGTTGCCGTCGCCGGCGTGGGCGATGACGGCGATGGTGACCTCGCGCCTGGCCGAGATGTCGGCGATGCCGTCGACCAGGGCGCCGAGCTGCGGCAGGGGCACACCGACGTCCTCGAGCAGCAGGGTGCCGGTGCGCTCGACGGCGGGGATGGCGCTGCGCCGGGCGACCACGAAGGCCTCGCCCTCGTCGGGGTCGTCGGTCGAGAAGACCTCGGTGGCGTGGTTCTCCTCGCACAGGCCCGCGATCAGCTCGCACTCCGCGGCGGCGTGGCCGGCCGGCTCGTCGGACTGGATGACCAGCATCGCGGCCGCCTCCCGGTCCAGACCCATCTTGGTCAGGTCCTCGACCGCGTTGATGGTCGGCTGGTCCATGAACTCCAGCATCGAGGGCCGCAGCCGCCGGGTGATCGCGAGCACCGTGGCGGTCGCGTCGTCCAGGGTCGCGAACGTCGCGACCAGGGTGGCCGGCGGCCGCTGCTTGGGCACCAGCCGCAGCACGATCTCGGTGACGATCCCCAGCGTCCCCTCCGAGCCGACGAACAGCTTGGTCAGCGACAGCCCGGCCACGTCCTTGAGCCGGGCCCCGCCCAGGTCGACCGCGGTCCCGTCGGCGAGCACCACCGTCATCCCGAGCACGTAGTCGGTGGTCACGCCGTACTTCACGCAGCACAGCCCACCCGCGTTGGTCGCGATGTTGCCGCCGATCGAGCAGATCTCATACGACGACGGGTCCGGCGGGTACCACAGGTCGTGCTCGGCCGCCGCCGCCTTCACCTGGGCGTTCATCAGCCCGGGCTGCACCACCGCCGTGCGGGTCACCGGGTCGACCTCGATGGCCGTCATCCGCTCGGTCGAGACCACCAGGCAGCCGTCCACCGCCGACGCACCGCCGGACAGCCCGCTGCCCGCACCGCGGGGCACCACCGGGATCCCGTGCGCCGCCGCGAACCGCACCGCGGCCTGCACGTCCTGCGTCGATCCCACCCTCACCACCGCCAGCGGAACCCCCGCATCGGGGTCGTTCGCGCGGTCCCAGCGGTACTTCTCCATCCGCTCCGGATCGGTCACGACCACGTCATCACCGAGGTCCGCGACCAGGGGCCCGAGGTCGACCTGCACTGCAGCAGTCATGTAGGCAAGACTGACTCGCTCAGGGCAAAGAAGCCACAAGGAGGTAGTGATCGTGATTGATCGGATCACTGTCGGAGGGCTGCAGGTGGCCTCCGTGCTGCACGCGTTCGTGCGCGACGAGGCGCTGCCGGGGTCGGGTGTCGACGAGGCGGCCTTCTGGAGCGGCGTCGAGGCGATCCTGGGCGACTTCGTGCCGCGCAACCGCGAGCTGCTGGCTCGTCGCGACGAGCTCCAGCAGCAGCTCGACGAGTGGCACGAGAAGAACCCGGGCCCGGTGGCCGACCAGGCGGCGTACGTCCAGCTGCTCCGCGACCTGGGCTACCTGGTCGACGAGCCGGCCGACTTCAGCATCGAGACCAGCGACGTCGACGAGGAGGTTGCCGTCCAGGCCGGCCCGCAGCTCGTCGTACCGGTGCTCAACGCGCGGTTCGCCGCCAACGCTGCCAACGCGCGCTGGGGGTCGCTGTACGACGCGCTCTACGGCACCGACGCCCTTCCCGAGGACGACGGCCAGGAGCGTCAGGGTCCAGGGGGCTCGGCGTACAACCCGAAGCGGGGCGCGGCCGTGATCGCGAGGGCGCGGGCGTTCCTCGACGAGCACTTCCCTCTCGAGCAGGGCAGCCACGCCGACTCGACCGGCTACTCGACCGAGGACGGCACGCTCACGGTGAGGCTCGGCGACGGCGAGTCCGGGCCAGTCACCGGCCTGGCCGATCCGGCGCAGTACCTCGGCCACCGCGGCGAGCCTGCCGACCCCGAGGGCGTGCTGCTGGTCCACCACGGGCTGCACGTCGAGATCCAGGTCGACCGCTCCCACCAGATCGGCAAGGACGACCCGGCCGGCGTGAAGGACCTCCTTCTGGAGGCCGCGGTCTCGACGATCATGGATCTGGAGGACTCGGTCGCGGCGGTCGACCCGGACGACAAGGTCGCCGGCTACCGCAACTGGCTCCAGCTCAACCAGGGCACGCTGACCGCCGAGGTCGCCAAGGGTGGCCCCGAAGGTGAGCGGCGGTTCACCCGCGGCCTCGAGCCGGACCGGCTCTACGACGGTCCCAACGGCCAGCTCGTGCTGCCCGGCCGGTCGCTGCTGTTCGTGCGCCAGGTCGGTCACCTGATGACCACCGACGCGATCCTGTTCGATGCTGGTGACGGGGCCGCCGAGGTCCCCGAGGGGGTCCTGGACGCGGTCATGACCGCGCTGTGCAGCCTGGTCGACATCCAGGGTCGCAGCGAGCTGGCCAACTCGCGGACCGGCTCGATGTATGCGGTGAAGCCGAAGATGCACGGCCCCGACGAGGTGCGGTTCACCGACGACCTGTTCGCCGCCGTGGAGGACCTGCTGGGGCTGGGCCGGGGCACCATCAAGCTCGGGATCATGGACGAGGAGCGGCGTACCTCGGCGAACCTCAAGGCCTGCATCCACGCCGCGCGGGGCCGGGTCGCGTTCATCAACACCGGGTTCCTGGACCGCACCGGCGACGAGCTGCACACCTCGATGCTGGGCGGCGCGATGATCCGCAAGGGCGACATGAAGTCGACCGCGTGGATCAAGGCCTACGAGGACCAGAACGTCGACATCGGGCTCGCCTGCGGGCTGAAGGGCCGGGCCCAGATCGGCAAGGGCATGTGGGCGATGCCCGACGAGATGGCCGCGATGCTCGAGCAGAAGATCGGCCACCCGCAGGCCGGGGCGTCGTGTGCGTGGGTGCCGTCACCGACCGCGGCGACGCTGCACGCCCTGCACTACCACCAGGTCGACGTCGCAGCCCGCCAGGACGAGCTGCTGGCCGATCACAAGCAGGGCGGCCGGCGTACGACGGTCGAGGAGCTGCTCACCGTCCCGCTGGCCGACTCGGCAGAGGTCTCGGGGTGGAGCGAGGAGGACCGGACCGCGGAGGTCGAGAACAACCTGCAGGGCATCCTGGGCTACGTGAAGCGCTGGGTCGACGACGGTGTCGGCTGCTCGAAGGTGCCCGACATCCACGGCACCGCCCTGATGGAGGACCGTGCCACCTGCCGGATCTCCTCCCAGCACGTCGCCAACTGGCTGCGCCACGGGGTGGTCACCGCCGACGAGGTCGAGGCGGCGTTCCGGAGGATGGCCGACGTGGTCGACGAGCAACAGGCGGGCGCCGGCTACAGACCGATGGGGCCGTCCTACGACGGCGAGGCGTTCGGGGCCGCTCACGACCTGGTCTTCGAGGGGCTCACCCAGCCCTCGGGCTACACCGAGCCGATCCTGCACCGCCGCCGCCGAGCCCTGAAAGCTGCCCAGAAGGAGCCGCAGTCATGACCCTGTCCCTCTCCCAGGCCCGCGCGATCATCGCCGGCACCCTCGCGGCCGGCAGCGCGGCCCAGTTCAAGCCGCTCACCGTCGTCGTCCTCGACGCCGGCGGCCACGTGCTCGCCGTCGAGCGTGAGGACGGCTCGTCCAACAAGCGGTTCGAGGTCGCCCACGGCAAGGCGCACGGCGCGGTGTCGATGGGGATGGGCTCGCGCTCGCTGATGGAGCGCGCCGAGCAGCAGCCCTACTTCGTCGCCGCCGTCACCCACTCCGTCGGCGCGCTCGTGCCGGTGCCCGGCGGGGTGCTGGTCCGCGCCGCGGACGGGACGCTGCTCGGCGCGGTCGGTGTCTCGGGCGACACCTCCGACCACGACGAGGAAGCGGCCCTGGCCGGCGTCGAGTCGGCCGGGCTGGTGGCTCAGGCGGACTGACGTGCCGATCGTCGACGTGGAGCTCGTGGGCGAGACGTTGGTGACCGCGGACACCAGCCAACGCCTGGCCGACGCCGTCGGCGAGGCGCTGTCGTCGCGTGCTGGCGGCACCTGGGTGCGCGTCCGGCTTCTTGAGCACGGCCGGTACGCCGAGAACGGCGGCATGCCCGAAGGCGTGCAGCCAGTCTTCGTGACCGTCCTGGAGCGGCACCGTCCCACGGGAGACGAACTGAAGGACCGGGTTGCCCGGGTCACCGCCGCAGTCGCGGAGGTCACCGGGCGGGACCCGGAGAACGTGCACGTGCTGTTCGAGGACGATGCCGCCGGGCGGCTCTCGTTCGGCGGGCGCCTCGTCGAATGACTAGCGATCAGGAGGACTGACCCCGCCGGAAGCAGCCCACCAGATGCGGGTCGAAGACCCCGATCGCCTCCATCAGCGCGAACATCGTGGTCGGGCCGACGAAGGCGAAGCCGCGCTTCTTCAGCTCCTTGGAGAGGGCCTTGGACTCGGGCGAGGTCGTCTGCATCTCCTCGGTGGTGGCCGGCGCCGGCGGCTCCTCGGGGGCGAAGGACAGCACCAGCGCCTCGAGTCCTTCGGCCTCGCGCAGCGCCACGGTCGCCCGGGCGTTGACGATGGCTGCGGAGATTTTGGCGCGGTTGCGGACGATGCGGGCCTCGGCCATCAGCCGGGCCTCGTCGTCCTCGCCGAAGGCCGCGATCGCCTCGGGGTCGAAGCCGTGGAAGACCTCGCGGAACGCCTCGCGCTTGTTGAGGATCGTCGACCATGACAGCCCGGACTGGAACGCCTCGAGGGTCAGCCGCTCGAGGTAGGCCGACTCGCCGTGCACGCGGTTGCCCCACTCGGTGTCGTGGTAGTCGCGCATCACGCCCGGGCCGCCGCCCCAGGGACAGCGGGCGACGCCGTCCTCACCCACCAAAGGACCCATGCCGGTCATCCTGACCTACGCCGCCGACAGGGCTCAGCGACGTTCCTTGAGCCGCGCGTTGGGCAGCGGCGGTGCGGGAATCGGCGGCAGCTCGTTGCCGGTCGGTACGCCGAACCGCCCGTCGACGTACGCCCCCTCGCCGGGGCCGGCCAGCTGGGCCATCCAGTCGTCGCGGAAGCCGACGACCTCCTCGTGGCTGCGGCCCACGAAGTTCCACCACATGACGATCGCCTCGCCGAACGGCGGGCCGCCGAGCACCAGCACCCGGGCATCCGCGACGGCCTGGAGGGTCAGCCGCTGGGAGCCGGGCGGCAGGTAGGCGAGCTCATGCTGCTTGGTCTCGACGTCGCCGAGAGAGACGACGCCGCTGTCGACCAGGACGCCGTGCTCGTACGCCGGGTCGACGTCGAGGTCCAGCTCGGTGCCGGCGCTGATCAGCAGCTCGGCGCCGAGCAGCGGCGTGGCGGTCGCCACCGGCGAGGTGTCGCCGAGCAGCGAGCCGAGGAAGACCCGGGCCTCCCAGCCGTCGCCGGTCACCACGGACGGCGCGTAGTGGTCGAACGTCGGAGGGTCGTCGCGGGCCGACGAGGGCAACGCCACCCAGAGCTGCGCGCCGTGCAGCACCGAGGTCTCCGGCGTCGAGACCTCGGAGTGGCTGATGCCGTGGCCGGCGGTCATCAGGTTCAGCTCGCCCGGCCGGACCATGGCGTGGTGGCCGGCGCTGTCGCGGTGCTCGACCTCGCCCGTGAACAGCCACGAGACCGTCTGCAGCCCCGTGTGCGGGTGCGGCGCGACGCTCATGCCGCCGGTGTCGGCGACCTCGTCAGGACCGTAGTGGTCGAGGAAGCACCACGCCCCGATCAGCGACCGCTCGCGCTGCGGCAGGGTGCGGCGCACCGTCATGGCGCGCAGCCCGCCGAGAGGTACCTCGCGAGGTGTCAGCACCTCGATCCCGGCCGACAGGTGCGTCTGGCACTCGAGCTCGTCCGGCTTGTCCTCCAGGTTGCTCACGAGTTCAGTCTGGCTCAGCTCTGGTGGATCGGGTCCGTCGCTCGCTTGTGACCGACCTCGTGGCCGTCGCCCTCCTTGATCACGCCGGTGCGCCGGTCGGCCGGCTTCTCGAGCCGGATGATCACCGACTTCGAGGTCGGGGTGTTGCTGCCCTCGGCCTTGGAGTCGAGCGGGACCAGCGGGTTGGTCTCCGGGTAGTAGGCCGCGGCGCAGCCACGCGGCTGGTCGTAGGACACGATCCGGAAGTCGGTCGCGGCCCGCTCGGAGCCGTCGTGCCAGATGCTGACCAGGTCGACGTGGTCGCCGTCCTTCCAGCCGAGGTAGTCGATGTCGTCCGGGTGCACGAAGACCACGCGGCGCCCGTTCTTCACGCCGCGGTAGCGGTCGTCGAGGCCGTAGATCGTGGTGTTGAACTGGTCGTGCGATCGCAGCGTCTGCAGCAGCAGGTGCCGCTCCGGCACCTCGAGCACCTCGAGCGGGCTGGCCGAGAAGATCGCCTTCCCGGTCTGGGTCGGGAACTCGCGGCTGTCGCGCGGCGGGTGCGGGAGCGTGAAGCCGCCGGGCTGCTCCACCATCTCGTCGTACGACGCGCAGCCGGGCACCACCCGCGCGATCCGCTGGCGGATGGTCGAGTAGTCGGAGCGGAAGACGCCCCACGGGATGCCGTGCTCGCCGCCGAGGGTGGCCAGCGCCAGCGAGCACACGATGTCGACCTCGGAGCGCAGCTCGTCGGAGGCCGGGTCGAGCGGACCCTTCGAGGTGTGCACCGCCGACATCGAGTCCTCGACCGTCACCCGCTGCTCGCGGCCACCCGTCAGGTCCTTCTCGCTGCGCCCGAGCGCGGGGAGGATCAGCGCGGTGTGGCCGTGCACGACGTGCGAGCGGTTCAGCTTGGTCGACACGTGCACGGTGAGCTCGGCGTTGCGCATCGCCTGCTCGGTGACGTCGGTGTCGGAGACCGCGGAGACGAAGTTGCCGCCCATCGCGAAGAAGACCCTGGCCCGGCCAGCCGCCAGTGCCTTGACCGACTCGACGGTGTCGAGGCCGTGCTCACGCGGCGGGTCGAAGTGGAACTCGTCGCGCAGCGCGTCGAGGAAGGCCGGGGTGGGTCGCTCCCAGATGCCCATGGTCCGGTCGCCCTGCACGTTGGAGTGGCCGCGCACGGGACACAGTCCGGCGCCGGGCTTGCCGATGTTGCCCTGGAGGAAGGCCACGTTGGCGACCTCCTTGACGGTGGCGACCGAGTTGCGGTGCTGGGTGAGCCCCATCGCCCAGCAGATCACCGTCCGCGACGAGTCGCGGAACAGGGCGGCGCACTCCGCGATCTGGTCGCGGGTCAGCCCGGTCGCGGCGACCACCTGGTCCCAGTCGAGGTCCTTGACGTGGGCGGCGTACTCCTCGAAGCCGCTGGTGAACTGCTCGACGAAGTCGCGGTCGACGGCGTCCCACTCCAGCAGCAGCGCGCCGATGGCCTGGAACAGCGCGAGGTCGCCGTTGACCCGGATCGGCAGGTGCAGGTCGGCCAGCGCGGTGCCCCGGCCGACCACGCCGCGCGCCTTCTGGGGGTTCTTGAAGCGCACCAGCCCGGCCTCGCGCAGCGGGTTGATCGAGACGATCTTCGCGCCGTTCTTCTTGGCGGTCTCGAGCGCGGTGAGCATCCGCGGATGGTTGGTGCCCGGGTTCTGGCCGGCGATGACGATCAGCTCGGCGTTGTGGACGTCCTCGAGGGTGACCGAGCCCTTGCCGATGCCGATCACCTCGGCCAGCGCCACCGACGTGGACTCGTGGCACATGTTGGAGCAGTCCGGGAGGTTGTTGGTGCCGAGTGCGCGCGCGAAGAGCTGATAGGCGAACGCCGCCTCGTTGGACGTCTTCCCGGACGTGTAGAAGATCGCCTCGTCCGGGCTGGCCAGCCCGCGCAGCTGCTCGGCCACCAGTGCGAACGCGTCGTCCCACGTGATCGGCTCGTAGTGGGTGCCGCCGGGGCGCAGCACCATCGGCTCGATGATGCGGCCCTGCTGACCGAGCCAGTAGTCGGTCTTGCCGTCCAGCTCGACAAGCGGGTGCGCGGCGAAGAACTCGCGGCCGATGTGTCGCCGGGTGGCCTCCTCGGTGACCGCCTTGCCACCGTTCTCGCAGAACTCCGCGGCGTGCCGGTGCCCGGGCGCCGGGTCGGGCCAGGCACAGCCCTGACAGTCGAAGCCGTCGACCTGGTTGAGCCTGCGCAGGGTCTTGGTCGCCCGGCGGACGCCCATCTGCTCGATCGCGCGCTTGATGGTCACCGCGACCGCGATGGGACCGGCCGCGTGGTCCTTGGCGTGCCCGACGGTGAGCTGGTTCTCGTCGATGTCGCGGCTAGGGGGTTTGCGGCTCATGGGGCCATCCTCGCTTGTGATACCCGCCCGGGCACCCCAGCCCCGGCGGCACGCGTCGGAATCGTCCGAAGGTCCTGCCATGTGCCCGGAGGAAGGACTATGTTCGGCGCGATCGCAACGTGGAACGGCGTACCCCCGGTCGTCGTCCAACGCCACGTCGCCTACATCAGTACCCACGAAGGAGCACTGCATGAGCAGCACCGAGCCTCCCGCAGGGTCGACACCGCCTCCCGGCGAGCCGACGCCCCCGCCGCCGGCACCCGAGGCGGCCGCCCCGCCCCCGCCCGCCAACCCAAGCACGGTCCCCCCGCCGCCCCCGCCGCCGGCCGGCGCCGCATCTCCGGCGCCGCCCGTACCCCCGACTGCGGCCGGCGTCCCCCGCCCCGCTGAGCTGCTGGACCGGTTCCTGGCCAGGCTGATCGACTTCGTGATCTTGGGCATCGTCTACGGGATCATCACCGGCATCGTCGGCGGCGCGATCATCACCGGCTACCGCAGTGGTTCCGAGGTGTACTTCTACTACCTGATCATCGGGGTGCTCTCCAGCATCATCTATCTCGGCTACTTCGCCTACATGGAGTCCAGCCGCGGCGACTCCGTCGGCAAGATGGTCATGAAGCTGAGGGTCTTCGGTCCCGACAACACCAGCAAGCCCACGATGGAGCAGGCCGTACGCCGCAACATCTGGGTCGCGGCCGGCATCATCTCGGTCGTCCCGTTCGTCGGTTGGTGGCTCGGCGGCCTCGTCTCGCTCGGCGCAATCATCCTGATCATCATCGGCATCAACGGCGACACGGTCAGGCGCCAGCACTGGTTCGACAAGTTCGCCGGCGGCACCACGGTGGTCAAGGTCGGCTGACCCGTCACCAACTGACACCGCTCGACGCTGACCCGGCAGAAAGCCTCTGCCGGGTCAGCGTCATTTTTCGATGGACTGGTCAACCGAGACCGGCGAGGGTCCAGACGACCATCATCGCGAGCATGGCGCCGCCGAGGACGATCCCGGCGATCGCCTTCCCGCCGCCCTGGGACAGCCGCGTCCGGGTCGTCGGAGCGCCCCCGGGACTCCAGGTCAGTGCAGACCCCGACGGACGATCCAAAACTGAGCCCTGCCGACCCAATCCATCCACGCCCTTCTGCGCGACAGTGAGGGTGTGAGGAGATGCGACGCCACCGACGCCGACCTGCTGCAGCAGGTCGCGCGCGGTGACGACGCGGCGCTGCGGGAGCTGTTCGACAGGCATGCCGCCTGGCTCCAGCTGCGACTGCAGCGCCGCAGCTCCGACTACGACCTGGTCGCCGATGCGCTCCAGGACACCTTCGTCGCTGTCTGGCGCTCGGCCGGCACGTTCCGCGGTGACGGCGACGTCGGCGCCTGGATCTGGGGCATCGCGATCCGCCGCCTGATCTCGCGGCTGCGGGTCAGGCGTGGCGACGCCGCCCTCGGTCCCGAGGTGATCGAGCACGTCTCCCCCGCCGTGCAGAGCGCCGAGGACCAGCTCCTGGTAGGCGTTGAGTACGGCGACGTCGGGGCCGCGCTGCGCAGCCTCTCACCCGAGCTGCGCACGGTCGTCCAGGCGACCGTGATCGACGGGCTCACCACGAAGGAGGCGGCACGCCTCCTCGGCCTGCCCCAGGGCACCGTCAAGACCCGCGTCCGAGCCGCGAAGGCCCAGCTGCGCGGCCGCCTCATCCCCGCGAACGGAGGACTGCGATGACCGACGGCAGCCCAGTGGCACGCCGGACCCGAACTCCTGCAGCAGTACGCCGCCGGCCGGCTCGACCCGGTCGCGCAGGCCACCGTCGAGGCCCACGTCGAGCGTTGCGCGTCCTGCCGCGCCGACACCGCCGCGCTCGTGGCCCCCGCTCGCCTCGCTCCGGTCTGGGACCGAGTGCTGGTCGAGATCCGCACGCCGGAGCCCGGCCGGCTCACCCGGCTGCTGCGGCGGCTGCACGTCCCCGAGGTCGACGTCGTCGTCCTGCGTGCCTCGGCCAACCTCGTGGTCGCGCTGGCGGTCGCCGTGGCTGCCGCCCTCGGCTTCGCCCTCGTGGCCGCCCAGCTGTCGCACGACCGGCAGCAGCTGGCGTGGCTGACGATCGCGCCGCTGCTGCCGGCGCTCCTGGTCGCGGGCGCCTACGACTCGACAGACCCGATCCGCGAACTGGCCGACGCGACGCCGTACAGCAAGCTGCGCGTGGCCCTGCTCCGCACACTGGTCGCGATCCTCGGTGCGGTGCCGCTGGTGGTGGTGATGGGGCTGGTTCCGGAGATCGACATCTCGGTCGCGGCCTGGCTGCTGCCGGCGCTCGCCATCGCCTGCGTCCTGCTCGTGCTGCTCACCAGGCTGTCCGCGGCCGTCTCGGTCGCGGCCGTGGCCGCAGGCTGGGTGCTCGGCGTCGCCGCGCTCCGGGCCGGCGACCAGATCGACCAGGTGACCGCTCCCCTCGGCCAGTCCCTCTCTTTCCTCGTCGCGGTCGCCAGCGCCCTGGTGCTGGCTCGCCGCTGGGGACTCCTCCGACCCGAGAGGACCCGGGCATGACCATCGTCGCGAGCCTCCGAGGGGTGTCAAAGAAGTACGGCGGCACCATCGCCCTCCGCCCGACCGACCTTGACCTGCGCACCGGCGTGACCGGGTTGCTGGGGCCGAACGGGGCGGGAAAGTCCACTCTGCTGCGGCTCCTGGCCACGGCCCAGCCACCCAGCACCGGCACCATCTCCGTGGCCGGCCACGACGTGACCGGTTCGGTCGCCGACCGGACCGAGGCGCGGCGCCGACTCGGCTATCTGCCCCAAGAGGTGGGGTTGCCGCGCCGCAGCACGGCGTTCGACTTCCTCGACTACCTGGCCGTCCTCAAGGAGTGGACCAACACCGAGGCGCGGCACCAGGAGGTGCTGCGGGTCCTCGACCTCGTGGAGCTCGGCAGCCTCGGCGGCAAGCGCGTCTCCGCCCTGTCGGGTGGCCAGCGCCGACGGCTGTCCATCGCCCAGGCATTGATGGGCGATCCCAGGCTCGTCGTGCTCGACGAGCCGACGACCGGCCTCGATCCCGAGCAGCGCGCGTCGCTACGCGGGCTGCTGTCCGAGCAGGCCCGCACCAGCGGCGTGCTGCTCGCCACCCACCAGACCGAGGACGTCGCGGCGCTCTGCGACCGCGTCATCGTCCTCGACGGCGGCGCCGTCTGCTTCGACGGCACCGTCCCCGAGCTCGTCGCCACAGCCGCCGGACAGGTGTGGGTCGGCGCCGCGGCGAACGACGGAGCACTCAGCTCCTGGCGGACCGGATCGGGCGCGGTGCGCTCGATCGGAGGAACTCCTCGGCCCGACGCCCAGCTCGTCGAGCCGGCGGTGGAGGACGCGTATCTCCTCATGCGCGCAACCACCCGACCCCATGAAGGAGCCGTCCCATGAGTCAGTCCGCTCCCGGCGAGGTACGCCGGAGAGCGCTCCGCGCTCGCCACGCTTGCCCGTCACGAGATCGTGGCCTACCTCAAGCACCCGCTGTTCCTGTTCGGCGTCGCACTCATGGCCGTCGCGGTGGCCTTCGGAGACGACGACTCGTCGTCCCTCTTCTACGTGATCGTCCCGGCCACCTGCCTCGGCATCTTCGGCCTCATGGTGATGGCCGGCCTCGTGCGCCGCTCCGACCAGGCGCAGGCCGCGGCCGGCACCGTTGTGCTGAGCGAGCGGGAGCGCACCTACGCACTGGCCAGCGCGGCCGTCGTGCCGTTCACGGTGGGGCTGACCTTCTTCGCCTGGGCGGCCTGGGAGTACCACGCGCACCCGCCGCTGGACTACACGATGCCGTTCGGCGACGTCGGCGACGGCTGGGTCTACGCGATGCTGTTCGCGCTCGGCACCCTGTCCACGCTCGGTGGCCCGATCCTCGGGCTGGTCATCGGGCGGTGGCTGCCGTTCCGCGGCGCCGCGATCCTCTGCTCGGTGGGGCTGATCCTCTTCTCGATCTTCTTCCAGGGCATCGTCGAGCCGGTCCGCACCTTCCGCGTCTTCTGGCCGTGGACCTACTTCGGCGGCCCCTACGGCGTCGACGGCGACCCCGAGCGGTGGCTGATACTGTCCGGCTCCCCGCAGTGGTACTGCCTCTACCTGATCGTGCTGTGTGCCCTCGGCGTGGTTCTCGCGGCCCTGCACGACCGCGAGTCCCCCCGCGCCGGCCTGGCCCGGCTGGCCGGGGTGCTCGCCGTGGTGGCCGTCGTGCTCGCCACCATCTCGATGGTCACCGGTCCGGAGGAGCAGACCAACCCGCTGCCCAGCCCGGCCTCCGGGGAGTAGCAGTGCTCCGGCACGCGGCCAGGGCACTGCCCTGGCCGCTGCTGGCCGCGGCCGCCGTGCTTCTCTATGCGTTGCTGCGCACGGTCCAGCAGTGGCCCTACCAGGTGTGGCCGCTCCAGGGGCTGGCCGTCGGGCTGGTGGCGGGCATCGCAGCCTTCGCCTATGACGAGCCGTCCGCCACCGTGGTCGACACCCTGCCGCGAGGGTTGGCCTGGAGGACTGCGGCTCGCAGCCTGGGCGTGGTCCTCCTGCTGGGCTGGTGGCTCCTGGCCGTGGCGCTCACGCGGGACGCCTACTTCGGCCACGCCATGGCGATCGCCTGGCAGGGACTCGCGGCGACGGTCGCCGTCGTCGCAACCACCGCACACCTGCGCCGCCGCGGCGCGGCCGCTCCGGCGACCCTCGTCGGCACCGCCGTGGTCGGCGGCGTCGCGTTCCTGGCGTTGGCGCGGCCGTTCGAGAACCGGCTGCCGATCTTCCCGTACCCCGTGGCCGACCACTGGTCCGACAGCCGCACCCTGTGGACCGGGGTCCTCGTGGCCACCACGAGCTGGCTGGTCGCCACGTTGCGCCGCTAGGAGTTGCTGAACACGGCCGGGCTGTCCCCGCCTTCTGGACCGCGGCCGGCCCAGGTCCAGGCGTACGCCGGGTCCTCGACCGCCAGCCCGCCCTCACCGAGGTCGAGGGGGGCGAAGGTGTCGACCATGACCGCGGACTCCTCGAAGTAGTCGATGCCGAGCGAGGCCTCGATCGCCGAGGGCTGCGGTCCGTGGGCGTAGCCGCCCGGGTGCAGCGAGATCGAGCCGAGCCCGATGCCCGAGCCCTTGCGCGCCTCGTAGTCCCCGCCGACGTAGAACATCACCTCGTCGCTGTCGACGTTGGAGTGGTAGTAGGGCACCGGGATCGACAGCTCGTGGTAGTCGACCTTGCGGGGCAAGAAGTTGCAGACCACGAAGTTGTGGCCCTCGAAGACCTGGTGCACCGGCGGGGGCTGGTGGATCTTGCCGGTGATCGGCATGTAGTCCTCGACATTGAACGTGTAGGGGTACAGGCAGCCGTCCCAGCCCACCACGTCGAACGGGTGGGTCGCGTAGGTCATCCGGGTGCCGACGATCCCGGCGCTGGTGCGGTGCTTGACCAGCACCTCCACGTCCTCACCCTCGGCGAGGAACGTCTCGGTGGGGCCGTGCAGGTCGCGCTCGCAGTACGGCGCGTGCTCGAGCAGCTGCCCGTAGCGCGACAGGTACCGCTTGGGCGGCGCGACGTGGCTGTTGGCCTCGATCGCATAGAGCTGGCTCGGCTCCGAGGGCACCCACCGGTGCGTGGTCGCCCGCGGGATCAGGACGTAGTCACCGGCCCGGTAGGACAGCACCCCCAGCACGGTCTCCACCGACCCGGCCCCAGACTCGACGTAGACGCACTCATCACCGATCGCGTTGCGGTAGTACGGCGACGCGTCCACGCCCGTCACGACGTACCCGATCCGCACGTCGTTGTTGCCCAGCACTAGCCGGCGCCCGGTGACGGCGTCCTTGTCGGTCGCGAGCTCGTGCAGCTTGAGGTGGCGCGGCTTCAACGGGTGGTTGGGGCTGCGGGTCTGGTCGGGCAGCTCCCAGATCTCGCTGGCGACGATCGCGGACGGCACGCCCCGGTGGTAGAGCAGTGAGGAGTCCGAGGAGAACCCCTCCTCGCCCATCAGCTCCTCGCGGTACAGCTTGCCGTCGGGGTCGCGGTGCTGGGTGTGCCGCTTCGGCGGGACGTCACCCACTGCTCGGTAGTGCGCCATGTCTCGTACGTTAGTCGCGTGCCACTCGACGATGCCTGGGCCCGTCTGGTCGACGATGCCGCGGTCTTCCCGCCCGGTGATGCCCCGCTGCACGAGGCCACCGCGGCGTACACCACCCGGACCCCGGAGGACGGCGCCGAGCTGGTCGGCACCTTCGTCCTGAAGGACACCGACCTCCCGCTGGTGCGTGGCTTCGGCGGCCCGCTGTCGGTGGTCGTCACCGGGGGCGCCGGCCAGATCGCCGGTCCGGTCGGGCTCTGCGCCAAGCTCGGCCTGGACCTGGCCGGCCTCGAGATCGCGGTGCGCGACCTCGACGACCCGGCCGGCAACGTCCGGCGAGTGGTGGCGGCGCTCCGCGACTTCGAGACGGAGGTCCCGGTGTTCGTCGAGCTCCCCGCGACGCCGGCGGAGGGTGGTTGGCTCGCGGCTGCGGACGTCGTCGCCGAGGCCGAGCTCCGGCTCAAGTTCCGCACCGGCGGTCTGGAGGCGACCGCGTTCCCCACCGCCGAGGTGCTCGCCGGCTGGATCGACGCAGCCCTCGACCGCGAGACCCCGTTCAAGTGCACGGCCGGCCTCCACAACGCCGTACGGCACACCGGCGAGGACGGTTTCGAGCACCACGGCTTCGTCAACGTGCTGGTCGCGACGCGGATGCTCTTCGACGGAGCCTCGCCGGACGAGGCGGTCGAGGTGCTGGAGCAGCGAGACGGCGCGAGGCTGGCGGCTGACGCCGCCGAGCTCGACCTGGCCGGCGCGCGGCGCTGGTTCACCTCGTTCGGCTCCTGCTCGGTCGCCGAGCCGCTCGCCGACCTCAGAGAACTGGAGCTGATCTGATGGCAAGCAGGTGCCTTCGCTGCGGGGGTTGCGAGACGGTTGCTGCGCAACCTCCTCAACCAGCGCGCTCGTTGGTTGATGCGGGCGTTCTGCGCCCGTCTCGAAACCTCGCAAGCCGGGGCTGGGACCGCTCATGAACGGCTTCGGGCTCGACCACCTGCCCTATGGCGTCTTCTCGGTAGCGGGCGGGCCGCGCCGCGTCGGGGTGCGGTACGACGACGGGGAAGGCGCCTGGGTCGTCGACCTGCACGGCGAGACCGGGCGGCCGGAGTTCGCAGAGGCGTCGCTCAACCCGCTCCTGGCGCTGGGCCCGGAGGTCTGGCGGCAGACCCGCGAGGAGGTGCGCGCGCTCATCGAAGTCGGCTGCGAGCCGCTGCCACTCGAGGAGGTGACGCTCCATCTCCCCATCGACGTCGCCGACTACGTCGACTTCTACGCCTCGCTCCACCACGCGACCAACGTCGGCAAGATGTTCCGGCCCGACTCCGAGCCACTCACCCCCAACTGGCGGCACCTCCCGATCGGCTACCACGGCCGGGCCGGCACCGTCGTCGTCTCGGGTACGCCGATCACGCGGCCGAACGGCCAGCGCAAGGCGCCCGACGAGCCGGCGCCGACCTACGGCCCGTCCCGGCGGCTCGACATCGAGGCCGAGCTCGGCTTCGTCGTGGGTGGGCCGTCCGAGCAGGGTGCTGCGGTGCCGTTCACCGGTCTTGCCGACCACGTCTTCGGCGTGACCGGCCTCAACGACTGGTCGGCGCGGGACATCCAGGCGTGGGAGTACGTCCCGCTCGGGCCCTTCCTCGGCAAGTCGTTCGCGACGTCCATCTCGCCGTGGGTGACCCCGCTGGCCGCGCTCGACGCCGCCTGGGTGGAGCTGCCCGGCCAGGACCCGGAGCCACTCCCCTACCTCGGCCCGGGCGCCACCCGCGGCCTCGACATCGACGTGGAGGTCGAGCTGAACGGCGAGGTGGTCAGCCGGCCGCCGTACCGCACCATGTACTGGTCGCCCGCCCAGATGCTCGCGCACATGACGGTGAACGGCGCCTCGCTGCGGACCGGGGACCTGTTCGCGTCGGGCACGATCAGCGGCCCGGAGCCGGACCAGCGCGGCTCGTTCCTCGAGTTGTCCTGGGGCGGGAAGGAGCCGTTCGCGGGCGGCCACACCTTCCTCGAGGACGGCGACGAAGTCGTCATCCGCTACTCCGCCCCGAGCAGCACTGGCGGCCGGCTGACGTTGGGCGAGGTTGCCGGCCGGATCGAGCCGGCCCGCAACGCGTAGGTGGCCGCCACGGCAAGGAGCAGCACCAGCCACGTGTAGCCGTTGCCGGCCACCTGCTCGAGCCCGTGCCACCTCAGCTCGGCCTTCTCACCGTGGATGACCAGCGGCCGGAGGCCGCAGAGGAACAGCGCCACGACCGCGAGCAGCAGGGTCCGCGGCGTACGCCGCCACAGCACCAGCAGCAGCGGCGCGGCCCAGACGAAGTGGTGGTCCCACGAGATCGGCGAGCACAGCAACATGGCACCCGCGGCGAGCAGGACGCCGACCTGACGGTCGCCGCGACGCCACCAGAGCGTGGCCAGCCCCAGCAGCGCGGCCCCGGCCGGGGCTGCGACACCGAGCCACAGAAGAGTCGCCGGTTCGTGGTGCAGCAGGCGCGTCAGCATGCCGTTGAGGGACTGGTTGCGGATGTACTCGATGCCGCCGACCCGCCCCGCGTCCCACAGCGCACGCGTCCAGTAGTCGGCCGCGTCGCCGGGGAGCAGGACGACCCCCACCAGCACGGTCGCGGTGAAGGAGCTGACCGCCCGTAGCGCATCGGCGCGCCGGCCGACCAGGACCAGCAGTGCGACGAAGATCAGTGGGGTGAGCTTGACGCCGGCCGCGACTCCCACGAGGAAGCCGGACCACCGGCCGCGCAGCACCAGCAGGTCGTAGCTGATGAGCGCCATCAGCACGAGGTTCACCTGGCCGAACAGCAGCGTCTCCCGCACCGGGTCCAGCGCCAGCATCCCGATCGTGGCCGGGACCAGCCACGCCCGTCCCAGACCGAAGCTGCGCAGCGTGACTGCCAGCGCCGCGACGCTCGTCGCGGTCCAGGCACCGGCGGCGAGCCAGAGCGGCGGCACTGCGAGCAGCGCCATCACCAGCCCTGCGAACGGCGGGTAGGTGAACAGGAGCCCGGAGTGCGGCTCGGCCCCGGCGTACAGCGGAAGCCCGTCGACCACGGTCCGCCCACCGAACCGGTAGACGGTCAGGTCCAGGAACGTCCACCACCGCGAGGCCGCCGCCCCGGCCATCGCCGCCATCAGCGCGAGCACGAGCAGCGGGCGCCGAGCCACCGTCCCAGTCACCCGACGAGGCTGTCGAGGCCGGGTGAGGGACAGATGAACGGACGTCGCAGGGTCGGTGTCGGGTCGCCGTCCGTTCACCCGCCGTCGGGATGGTGAGGCCGTGCGCATCGCCCAGCTGGCCAACTTCGTCGGCCCCGCGTCCGGCGGGATGAAGACCGCTCTCGCCGCGCTGGGGGCGGGGTACGTCGCCGCCGGGTGCGAGCGGCTGCTCGTCATCCCCGGCCCGGTCGACGCCGTGACCACCACCGAGCTCGGCGACGTCGTCCAGCTGCGCGCGCCACGGGTCGGAGGCGGCTACCGGCTCATCGTCGAGCCGTGGCGGGTCGTCGACGTGCTGGAGAGCTACGCCCCGGACAGCGTCGAGCTGAGCGACAAGCTGACGCTGTTGCCGGTCGCGCGCTGGGCGCGCCGCAACGCCGTCAACTCGGTGCTGTTCTCCCACGAGCGGCTCGACGACATGCTCGCGATGCGACTGGCTGCTCGATCGGGGCTCGACCGCGGCGCGAAGGTCTCGATCGGCCTGCTCAACCGGCTGCTGGTGCGCAGTGTCGACACGATCGTGGTCACCTCCCGGTATGCCCAGCGCGAGTTCCAGGCGGCCGCGACCACCGCCGGCTGCGCCATGGAACGCGTGCCGCTCGGGGTCGACCTCGACACGTTCCGCCCCACGTTGCCTTCTGCTCGGCCACCGCGCGTCGACGGGCTGCTGCGGCTGGTGCACGTGGGCAGGCTGTCGCGCGAGAAGTCGCCGCACCTGGCCGTCGCCACCGCGGTCGAGCTGCACCGACGCGGCGTACCCCTCCTCCTGGACGTGTACGGCGACGGCCCGCACGCCGACGAGCTCCGCGCACTGGCGGGGTCGGCGCCGGTGACCTTCCACGGGTACGTCGAGGACCGCGACCTGCTCGGCCGCCGGATCGGGGCCGCGGACGTCGCGCTCTCGGTCTGCCCGGGCGAGACGTTCGGGCTGGCCGTCCTCGAGGCGCTGGCCTGCGGAACCCCGGTGGTGACCGCCGACCGCGGCGGCGCCCGGGAGCTGGTCGACGAGACGTCCGGTGCCTGGGCCGCACCCGACCGGCCGCGCTCGCGGACGCGGTGCTCGCGGTGGCCGCGCGGCCGGTGGGCGGCCGGCGAGCCGCGGCTCGGCACCGCGCAGAGCAGTTCCCCTGGTCGGAGACGGTCGGCCGGATGCTGGCCGTGCACGCCGGCCAGCGGGCGGTCAGCCGGGTCGGCTAGGCCGGTCGACTGGGCACATGCACGATGCGGGACAGCCGGTCGCGGGCGCCTGGGGTGAGGAGCAGGAAGGGCAGGATGGCGGCGACCGCCACGCTGCCCATCGCGATCGCGAGCCAGGCGCCGCGCAGCGACGAGTCGAGCGGCGCGACGAGCCCGGCCACCACCGAGACGGCCACCAGCGCGGCCTTGGCCGGCCGGGAGAGCGACTGGGTCGCCACGAACGGCAGCGCCCAGAGCAGGTACCAGAGGTGCACGACCGGGCTCATCGCGACGAGCACGCCGAGGCTGAGCCCGGTGGCCGCGAGTGCGGCGGCGCGATCCCCGGTCCGCCAGCGCAGGGTGACGCCAGCGGCGACCAGGACCGCGAGGGCCGAGCCCGCCGTACGCACCAGGTCCCGGAACGTCGCCGGCTCGGTGCCGAGCCCGACGTGGCGCGCGACCAGGTCGCCGAAGCCACCCACGACCGTGCTGAGCGACAGCGGGGTGTTGATCGCGCCCGGCACGGTGAGCCCGTGCACCCAGCCATGGCCGAGGCCGCTCACGACTCCGAGGCCCGAGCAGCACGCCGACCGCGACACCGCCGACCGCGAGAGCGCGGCCCAGCCGACGCTGAACGGTGGCCGCGGCCGGCAGCGAGACGAGCACGATGCCGACGCACACCAGCCCGCCGGGGACCTTCACGGCGGCGGCGGCGCCTGCCAGCGCGGCGCCCCATGCCCAGCCTCCCGTTCCTCGGACACCGTCGACGGCGACCACCAGCGCGGTCGCCATCAGCCCGACCATGAGCAGGTCGTTGTGCAGCCCGGCCACGCCGTTGGCCAGCATCAGCGGCGAGGCGAGCACCAACGCGGAGGCGAGCGCCGGGTTCGCGCCTGCCCACGACGCGAGCCTCGGCACCGCCCAGGCGAGCAGCACCAGCCCGATCAGGGCGACGAACCGGTGCCCGACCACGAGCACCCACGGGTTGCCGGTCTGGGTCGCGAACAGGTCGCCGAAGACCAGCGGCAGAGGTCCGTACGGCGTCGGGGTGTGCATCCACATCGGGTCGACGGCCTGGACGATCGGGCCGCCCAGCCCATGACGGTCGAGAGCGGCGGGGCCGTGGGTGTAGGGCGAGATGCCGAGGTGCGCGAGCATCCCCTGCGCGGCGTAGGACCAGCCGTCCCGGGAGAACAGCGGCGGCGCCAGCACCAGCGGCGCGACCCAGACCACGGTGGCGGACCTCACCAATTCGAGCGCGCCGGCGTCCGGCCCCGCCTGCGAGACCCAGCGACACAGTCGGAGCCAGGCCGAGGCGAGCAGCGCCAGGCCGACCAGGACGACCACCAGCGCGAGCACCCGGGTGCCTTCGTGGCCACGGAGCGTGCGCAGCACTGCGCCGATCCCGTCCCAGTGGAGGACCTGGGTGCTGCGCGGCAGCGTCGAGACCACCAGGCCGCCGAGCAGCACGAGCATGCTGCCCGTCCAGCCGCGAGAGAGCACGAAGGGAGGCTAGGGAAGTCCGTCGTACGCACGCTGAACGTACGGCGACCGGGCCGTGTGGTCTGCGTGACGTGGGCCGCAGCGCCCGAGAATTAGAACTTGTTCCACCCGCATTTCTAGACTGGGCGCCATGGGCCTGCTCACCCCCGTCGCCGTCCGTATCGGCGCGCTGTCCTGGATGCCGAAGCTGCTCCCGCAGATCGTCTGGTTCGACAAGTTCCTGCACAAGATCACGCGGGGCCGGGTCACCGTCCTCGACCTCGCCGGACTGCCGGGCATCTACCTGACCGTCCGCGGCCGCAAGTCAGGAATCGAGCGCACCTCGCCGCTCTTGTGCGTCCCCGATGGCGACACCTGGCTGATCGCCGGCTCCTACTTCGGTGGCCCCAAGACACCGCTGTGGGTGGGCAACCTGCGCGCTGCCGAGGGTGCGGCGACCATCGAGTACCGGCGCGAGCGGTTCGCCGTCCAGGCCGCCGAGCTCGAGGGAGACGATCGCGCCGCCGCCTGGCAGACGATGCTCAAGGCGTGGCCCAACTACGCGAAGTACGAGAAGACCACCGGACGGCTGATCCCGGTGTTTCGGTTGACCCGAGCGTCCTAGCACGCACGCAGTCTGCGCCCTCAACCTCACTTGTCCCGGTGACTCGATCGGGCGCGTCTGGCGCTAGCGTCTGCCCGTGCAGTACGGCCAGTACCCCAGCCCCCGGTTCACGGTCGCCCACCTCAGCGACGTGCACCTGCTCGCCGGCGGCGTCAAGCAGTACGGCGTCGTCGTGCCCGAGGCCGGGCTGCAGCTCGCCCTCGACCGGCTCGGCCGGCTCGACCCGGTGCCGCAGGCGCTGGTGTTCACCGGCGACCTCGCGGACCGGGCCGAGCCCGACGCCTACGCACGGCTGCGAGAGCTCGTCGAGCCGGTGGCCGCGGACCTGGGCGCCCAGGTGGTCTGGGTGATCGGCAACCACGACGAGCGGGCGCCGTACGCGAAGGGACTCTTCGACTCCGACGACGACGGGCCGCAGGACCGGGTGTACGACGTGGGCGGCCTGCGCATCGTGGCGCTCGACACGAGCGTGCCGACCTACCACCACGGCGAGCTGTTGCCCGAGCAGCTCGACTGGCTTCGAGACGTCCTGAGCACGCCGGCCGAGCACGGAACCATCCTCGCGATGCACCACGCGCCGATCCCGGTGCCGACCCTGGAGCCGGCGGCGATCATCGAGCTGCTCGACCAGGACCGGCTGGCCGAGGTGATCGAGGGCAGCGATGTGCGGCAGATCCTCGGCGGCCACTTCCACTACACGTCGCACTCGACGTTCGCGGGCATCCCGGTCTCCATCGCCGCGGCGACCTGCTACACCACCGACCCGGCCCCGGTGGACCGGCTCATCTCCGGCGTCGACGGCCACCAGGCGTTCAACACCGTGCACGTGTACGACGACCGGATCGTGCACACGGTGATCCCCGTCCCCGAGGCGCCCGAGGTGAACGGCCAGCCGGCCGAGCTCAGGGAGGCGCTGGACGCCCTGTCCCCCGAGGAGCGCCGGGAGATCATCAGCCGCAAGGACTCCGACTTCAACAGCCACATGGAGTCCCACGAGCCGCGGGACGTGCTGACCGATCTCTAGACAGCGCCTCTAGACAGCGAGCCGGCGTGCCGGCACCCGACGGGTCACGTCCGTGACCGCCTCGAGGAAGACGGGCGCCCATCGCGCGTGGTCGAGCACGATCGAGGCGTGGCCGCCGGGAGCGTCGTACACGCTCGCGTCGGGGATCGCGGCCGCGAGCCTGCGCTGGCGGCGAGCGGGAATGGCCTTGTCGCGGCCGGTGACGACCACCGCGGCCGGCACGTCGACGGAGCCGATCCAGGGCGCGGAGTTGAAGCGGCCGAGCTCGCCGAGCACTTCGGGCATCGACCACGCCGACGTGCTGCGGAACTCCGCCCGACCCCAATCGACACCGTCGGCGACCTCGACCGACGGCAGCTCGGGCAGGGAGGCGGCCATCCGCTCGACCTTGGCGAGCGCCACCCGGGAGAGC
>CAWCSB010000025.1:0-24501 GCA_963798045.1 uncultured Actinomycetota bacterium | reverse complement strand
GCACGGCGACCAGCCAGCGGCGGCGGGCGCCCGACACGGCGAGCACGCCGAGTGGCGGAGAGCACGAGCATGGTGCCGAGGTCGGGCTGGAGCAGGATCAGCAGCGCGGGCACGCCTGCGATCACCCAGCATGAGGAACACATCGAGGGTGCCCACGCGACGCTGCCAACGGGCCGACGAGCGCTCGGCCAGCACCAGCGCCATGCCGATCACGACCGCGAGCTTCGCGAACTCCGACGGCTGGATCGAGAGACCCAGGGACCCGGCCCAGGACCGCGAGCCGTTGACCGTCGACCCCATGGTCAGGACGAGCACCAGTCCGGAGACCGACAACAGGTAGACGAACGGCGCGACGATCCGCACCCACCGGTGGTCGGCGACGGTGACGCCGAGGGGAGCAGCACCAGCCCGATGACGATGTTGACCAGCTGCTTGCGCAGGTACTTCGTCGAGTCGCCGTCGGTCAGGTCCACCCGGTGCGAGGTGGCCGACCACACGAGCAGTGCGGAAAGAGCCACAAGAGCAAGGACGGCCAGCAGCAGGGTCCAGTCGAGACGGCGCACCGAGAGGGTCATGAGTCAGTCCCTCTTCTCGCTGCCCGCCTAAGGAGGGAGGATCGAGCCGTCGTCCATGAACGTCGGCAGACCGGCGGGCGGCGTGACGCCCTCGATGGCGGAGGCGGACGGCGTGACGGTCGACGCCGGTGACGCCGTACAGCGACTCCCAGATCGCGCGCACGGCGGGCCCGGACGTGCCCGAGCCGGTGCCGGCCTGCGACACCATCATCACGACCACGTAGTTCTCGTCGTAGGTCGCGACCCACGACGTCGACTGCTTGCCGTAGACCTCGGCGGAGCCGGTCTTGCCCCGGACGTGCACCTTGTCCAGCGGGAAGTCGGTGAACTTCCACGCCAGGGTCCCGACCTTCGGCGTCCCCCAGCAGGGCGTTGTCGACGTACCTCATCGCCGCAGCCGACGACGGCACGTGGCCGGCGACCGCGGGCGGAAGCGCTCAGCACGGTCCCGTCCGGCGCGACGATCGCCTTCGCCACCCGCGGCTCGTAGAGCGTGCCGCCGTTCGACAGCGCGGCGTACGCCCGAGCGAGCTGGAGCGGCGTCACGATCGTGTCGCCCTGGCCGATCGCGAAGTTCACCGCGTCACCGGCGCGGTAGCGGTTGCCGTCGAGGCAGAACTCGTGCGCGAACAGCTGCAGGTAGTCGTTCTTGGCCGAGCCCTCGCGGTCGATCTTGCAGTAGTAGGAGCGCATCGACTTCCAGTACGACAGCTTCCACGCCCGGTCCGCGATCCGGCCTGGCGCCTCCCCCGGGAGGTCCACCCCGGTCCGCGACCCGAAGCCGAAGGACTTGGCCCCCGAGACCAGCGGGTCCTTCGCGTCCACGTCCTCCTCGTCGGAGCCGTACTGCTGCCAGTACTTCAGCCCGACCCGGTAGAAGAACGTGTCGCACGAGAGCTGCAGCGCCTCGTCGAACCCGATGTAGCCGTAGGCCGCGGACTCGTAGTTCTTGAACCACCGGTTGCCGACCTGCAGCCCCGACGAGCAGTCCAGGCGGGTGTCGGGAGTGAAGC
Source organism: uncultured Actinomycetota bacterium (assembly GCA_963798045.1). Lineage (GTDB taxonomy): Bacteria > Actinomycetota > Actinomycetes > Propionibacteriales > Nocardioidaceae > Nocardioides. Next base: position 22,913 of record CAWCSB010000025.1, on the reverse strand, counting down.
CGTTGTTGAGCGCGCCGACGGCCATGATCGGCTTCCACGTCGACCCGGGAGCGAACTGACCCTGGGTCGCCCGCCCGAGCAGCGGCGTCCCGGCCTTCTCGGAGTAGAGCCGCGCCAGCTGCTTCTTGGAGATCCCGCCGACCCAGACCGAGGGGTCGTACGTCGGCTGGCTGGCCATCGCCACGATCCGCCCGGTCTTGGCCTCCATCACGATCGCGGCGCCGGAGTCGGCGACGTAGTTCTTGTGGGTGACCTCGTCGTAGGTCTGCCGCGCGGTCTGGATCGTCGCGGCCAGCTGCTGCTCGACCACCGACTGCACGCGTGCGTCGATCGACGTCACGAGGGTGTCGCCGGGCTGCGCGGAGACCTCGGCCTCGTCGCCGATCACCCGGCCCATCGAGTCGACCGCGACCTGCTGGTAGCCGGGCATCCCGCGCAGCCACGCGTCGTACTCCTTCTCGACGCCGGCCCGGCCCACCACCGAGGCGCCGTTGACGGACCGGTCGCCGTCCTCCTTCGCCTGGTCGTACTCCTCGCCGGTGATCGGGCTGAGGTAGCCGAGCAGGTGCGCGGCGTTGATGCCGTACGGCGCCGGGTAGGCACGCAGGCTCTGCTGCTCGGACGTGACGCCCGGGAAGTCCTCGGGCTGCTCGAGCACGCGCAGCGCCATCGGCTGGGGTACGTCGACCGCCACCGGCACCGGCTGGAACGGCGACCCGTTCCAGCAGTCCCCCTGCACGGCCTTGTCGTCACCGCACGTCGTGAGCAGCCGATGGATCCGCGGCACCGCCACGTCGGTCACCCGGGCGACGCGGTGCAGCAGCGCCCGCTGCTCGTCCTCCGGCAGCTTGGCCAGCGTGCCGCGGTCGATCGACACCACCCACGAGGTGCGGTTCGCGACCAGCGGCCGGCCCTCGTCGTCGACGATGAGGCCGCGCTGCGGCTGGACCACGATCTCGCGGACCGACTGCGAGGCGGCCTGGGCGGCGTACTCGTCACCGCTCACCACCTGCAGGTAGTAGAGCCGGACCAGCAGCGTCGCGAACAGCGAGAAGACCAGCGCCTGGATCACCACCAGCCGGAGCCGGCTGCGGTTCTCGCCAGTCGAGCCGGCTCATGCCAGGACCCGGTCGGGCTCGACCTTCGCGAACAGTCCGAGCGTGAGGGGTACGACGACCAGGGCGAGCCCGACGTCCCAGCACATGGCCACCACCTCGACGCGCAGCAGCTCGCCGACGCCGACGGCCGGGTCGCGCAGGACCAGCCCGGTGAGCGCGAACACCGAGGTCCCGACGAACGCCGCCGCGGCGGCCACGGGCAGCCACTGGCTGGCCCGCGGGCGGCCCGACGAGGCGAGCCGCCCGGCGACGTAGCCGACGACCAGCAGCGCCAGCGCCCAGCGCCCGGCGTAGTGGTCGGCCGGCGGCGCGAGGTCGAGCAGCAGCCCGGCGCCGAAGCCGAGCACGAGGCCGACCTCCGAGCCGTAGGCCAGGCCCGCGGCCACCACGACGAGCAGCACCAGGTCGGGCACCACGCCCTGCACCGCCAGGTGCGAGAACACCGAGGCCTGCAGCACCAGCGCGACCGACACGGCGAGCAGCGCGGCCATCGCGCGCGGCAGAGGGAACAGGGGGTTCATCGCAGGCCGTCCACGTCGATGAGGCCGCGGTCGCTCTCGGTGCCCGACGGCACCACCACGCCGACCATGTCGAGGGCGGAGAAGTCCACGAACGGCGTGATCACGGCGCGCTGGGTGGTCTCGCGGAGGCTGGAGTAGACCGATTCGACGCGCCCGACCGGAACACCGGAGACGTACGGCGCGCCGTCCTGGCTGCCCCAGGTCACCACGGTCTCGCCCTCGGCCGGCACGTAGGTCTGGTCGACCAGCTCGAGGTCGAGCCGGGCACCCTGGCCGAGGTCGCCGCGGCCGTGCAGGAAGCCGACCTTCATGCTCCGTCCGACCCGGCCGCCCACGGTCGAGTCGGCGTCGACGACGAGCAGCACGGTGGCGGTGGTCGAGGTGACCCGGAGGATCCGGCCGACCAGCCCCTGGCCGTTGACGACCGTCATGTCCGGCGCCAGGCCGGCGCGGGTGCCGGCGTCGATGGTGACCGTGCGCGAGAACGACTGGGCCGGCCCGATGCCGATCACCCGCGCCGGCACCAGCGCGTAGCCGATCGACTCCGCGGTGGCGGTCAGGTCGTCGTACTCCTGGAGCCGGTTGCGGTCGTAGTCGCTGGTGGCGAGCTCGGACCGGAGCTGGTCGTTCTCGCTCTCCAGCCGGTCGATGTCGGAGGCCAGGTCGTGCTTGCTGCGCAGCCAGTTCGGGACCGCGGCGACCGGGTCGACCACGCTGCTCACGCCGGCCTCGACCGGGCCGTAGATCTCGCCGACCAGCCGGCGCAGGGGGTCGACCGCGGCGCCGTCGTTGACGTGGTCGAGGGTCATCAGGGTCACGCAGGCCAGGACCAGGGAGACCACCAGCGAGCGGCGCGGGCGGCCGGGCTCGCGCGGCTCGAGGCTCCCGCGCCGGTTGAGGCGGTCCTCGACGACCGGGCGTCTCGGCGTACGCCGCGCCGCTGGTCGGGAGAGCAGGTCGGTCATGGCTCGATCACGCCGTCCGAGCCATCCCGCGCCGTTCGGTCACCAGCACCTGCTGGAGCGCCTCGAACTCCTCCACGCACCGGCCGGCGCCGAGCGCGACCGACCGCAGCGGGTCCTCGGCCACGTGCACCGGCATCCCGGTCTCGTGGCGGAGCCGGTCGTCGAGGCCACGGAGCAGCGCGCCGCCGCCGGTGAGCACGATGCCGCGGTCCATGATGTCGCCGGCCAGCTCGGGCGGGGTCTGGTCGAGGGTGACCCGGACGGCGTCGATGATCGCGTGCACCGGCTCCTCGATCGCGGCGCGGACGTCGGAGCTCCTCAGCGTCACGGTGCGCGGCAGCCCGGAGACCAGGTCGCGGCCACGGATCTCCGCCTCGCGGTCCTCGGGGCCGGGGAACGCCGAGCCGAGGGTCATCTTGACCTCCTCGGCCGTCGCCTCGCCGAGCAGCAGCGCGTGCTCCTTCTTCATCCAGTTCGTGATGGCCCGGTCCACCTCGTCGCCCGCGGTCCGGACGCTCAGGCTGGTGACGATGCCGCCGAGGCTGATCACGGCGACCTCCGTCGTACCGCCCCCGACGTCGACGACCATGTTGCCGGTGGCCTTGTGCACGGGCAGCCCGGCGCCGATCGCGGCGGCCATCGGCTCCTCGATGATGTAGACCCGGCGCGCGCCGGCCTGGTAGCCGGCCTCCTTGACCGCCCGCTGCTCGACGGCGGTGATCCCGCTCGGCACGCACACGACCATCCGCGGCTTGGCCAGGTAGCGGCGGCGGTGCACCAGCGCGATGAAGTGGCGCAGCATCTGCTCGGTGGCCTCGAAGTCGGCGATCACGCCGTCCTGGAGCGGCCGGATCGCGGTGATGTCCTCCGGGGTGCGGCCGACCATCTGCTTGGCGTCGTGCCCGACGGCGACCAGCTCGCCGGTCTTCTCGTTGATCGCGACCACGCTGGGCTCGTCGACCAGGATGCCCTTGCCGCGCACGTAGACGAGCGTGTTGGCGGTGCCCAGGTCCACGGCCATGTCCCGGCCGACGAAATTGGTCGCCATCCGTCCTGTCCTTTGTGCGGGGAAGCGTGCGGGGAAGAGAGACCAGCAGGACGGCCGGTCTCGGCCCCTCGAGGCTAAGGAAGAACGGCGAGATCCCCCGGCAGGCACGCCGGGGCAGGAGTGACGGATGTGACGGGGGAGATTCGGCTCAGAGCGCGAGCTGCGGGAACCAGATCCCGATCTCGCGCTCGGCGGACTCGGGTGAGTCGGAACCGTGCACGAGGTTCTCGCGGTTGGACAGCGAGAGGTCCCCGCGGATCGTGCCGGGCGCGGCCTTGCGCCCGTCGGTGGCGCCGTTGATGGCCCGGACCACCTCGACCGCCTCGTCGCCGTCGAGCACCAGCGAGACGAGCGGGCCGCTGGTCACGAAGTCGCGCAGCGGCGGGTAGAAGTCCTTCGCGACGTGCTCGGCGTAGTGCCGGTCGGCCATCGCGGCGTCGATGGTGCGGTGCTCCATCGCCACGATCGTGAGGCCCTTGGCCTCGAACCTGGACAGGATCTCGCCCACCAGCCCACGGCGGACGGCGTCGGGCTTGAGCAGGACCATCGTGCGTGACATGCGCCGAACCCTATCCGCGCAGCTGGTCCGCCCGACGGGCGACGTCCTCCGGAACGGGTGCCGAGGTCAGCGGGTCGACCTCGAGGTCGCGGGCGACGGTGTGCAGTGGCAGGACGCCCGCCCAGATCCCGGCCTCGACGTCCTCCGGCTCGTCGCCGACGCCCTCGGCGCGCAGCTTGAGCGAGGCCTCGTGCAGGGGTACGGCGAGCACCGCGGTCGCGACCAGCTCCTTGCGGGTGTGCGGGCGCAGGGTCGCGGCCCGGCCGGGCACGATCTGGTCGACCACCAGGTCGAGGGCGCGGGCCCGCTCCTCCTCCGACTCGACCAGGCGCGCCGTACCGATGACGACCGCGCAGCGATAGTTCATCGAGTGGTGGAAGCCGGACCGCGCCAGCACGAGTCCGTCCAGTGACGTGACCGTCACGCAGACGGTCGAGCCGGGCGCGTGGCGCATCCAGCCGGCGCCGACCGAGCCGTGGACGTAGATCGTGCCGTCCTCGTCGGGCCCGTCCGGATCCACGCCGTACGCCACCGGGAGCGCGACCGGGTGCCCGCCGGCGTCGACGGCGACGTGGCCGATCATCGCCTCCCTGAGGAAGTCCAGGAGCTCGTCGCGGTCGGTCCGGCCACGCTCGCGCAGTCGGGTGACCCGGGTGCGCTGGGTGGGAGAGAGCGGGGTGGACGACAGGTCACTCACTGCTGCTCCGCCTCGAAGGCGGCATAAGCCGCCGCGCGTTCCCTCTCGATCTTGCGGCCGAGCAGGTAGGCGGTCGCCCACAGCAGGGCGAAGAGCGTGCCGAGGAAGAACATCAGGCCGATCACGAACCCCAGGCCGATCGCCCCGAGCTGCACCAGCCAGCCGAGCGCGTAGGCCCACTCGCCGCGCAGCATCCCGGCGATCAGCAGGCACAGCACCGCCAGACCCAGCCCCACGCCCAGCGCGATCGGGGTGTCCACGTCGGCGACCCTGATCATCACCGGCGTGGTGAGCCCGAGGGTGATCGCCTCCAGCGAGAGCACCGCGGCGCACATGCCGCGCCGCGGGGACCGCTCGGCCTGCCCGCTGGAGGGCTGCGTGCTCACGACCGTCTCCGGCGCAGCATCGACCGGGCCTCGCCGACGGTGACGACCGAGCCCGTGATCAGCACTCCGCCGGCGCCGATCGAGGAGCCCGACTGGGCCTCCGCCAGTCCGGCCGCCTCGTCGATCGCGTCGGCCAGCCGCGGCTCGACGGTGACCCGGTCCTCGCCGAACACCTCGGCGGCGACCACCGCGAGCTCGGCGGCGGGCATCGCGCGCTCGGTGGAGTTCTGGGTGCACACGACGTGGGTGAGGTGCGGCTCGAACGCCGCCAGCAGCCCCTCGGCGTCCTTGTCCCCCATCACGCCGATCACGCCGATCAGCGGGTCGAGGGTGAACGAGTCCTCGAGCGCAGCCGCGACCGCCGCGGCGCCGTGCGGGTTGTGCGCGGCGTCGAGCAGGATCGTCGGACCGGTGCGCACGATCTCGAGCCGGCCCGGCGAGGAGACCTGGGCGAACGCGGCCCGCACGATCTCGTCGTCGAGGGTCTCGCTGCCACCGACGAAGGCCTCGACGGCGGCCAGCGCGATCGCGGCGTTCTGGGCCTGGTGGGCGCCGTACAGCGGCAGGAACAGCTCGTCGTAGCGCCCGCGCAGCCCCTGCAACGTCACCACCTGGCCGCCGACCGCGGGCACCCTGGTCACCACGCCGAAGTCCATGCCCTCGCGCAGCACGCTCGCCCCGACCTCGGCCGCCCGCGCGAGCAGCACCTCGGCCACGTCCGGCTGCTGCTCCGCCAGCACCGCGACGCTGCCGGGCTTGATGATCCCGGCCTTCTCGATCGAGATCTCCGCGGGCGAGTTGCCGAGGTAGCGCGCGTGGTCGACGGCGATCGGCAGCACGACCGCCACCGCGCCGTCGGCGACGTTCGTGGCGTCCCACGAGCCGCCCATCCCTACCTCGACGACAGCTACGTCGACCGGCGCCTCGGCGAACCTCGCGTAGGCCATCGCGACGATCGTCTCGAAGAAGGACAGCGGGTGTTCCTCCTGCGCGTCGATGATGCCGATGTAGGGCGCGACGTCGTTGAACGCCGCCACGAACTCCTCGTCGCCCAGCGGCTCGCCGTCGACCGAGATCCGCTCGCTCATCTTCTCGACGTGCGGGCTGGTGAACCGGCCCGTGCGCAGGTCGAGCGCGCGCAGCAGGGTGTCGATCATCCGCGAGGTCGAGGTCTTGCCGTTGGTCCCGGTCAGGTGGATCACCGGGTAGCCCGCCTGCGGGTTGCCCAGCAGGTCGAGAAAGGCACTGATCCGGTCGAGCGACGGCTCGAGCTTGGTCTCCGGCCAGCGCGACAGCAGCGCGTCCTCGGCCTCCTCGAAGGTCTCTGCCAGTCGGGGGGCTGGGCTGGGCGTGGCGTCGGTCTCGGGCAGGTCGGTCATCAGGCGTCCCAGCCTAGGGTGCGCTGACCGGTGACAAGATCTAGAACACGTTCTACATGACGGCTAGGTTGACGCCATGCAGACCAGAGCCGCCGTCGTCGAGGGTCAGGGCCAGCCGTTCACGATGGCCGAGGTGGAGCTCGAGGCGCCGCGCGACGACGAGGTGCTGGTGCGGATGGTGGCCACCGGGCTGTGCCACACCGACATCACCATGGGCCACTTCCTGCCGGCGGAGATGTTCCCCAACGTGTTCGGCCACGAGGGCGCGGGCATCGTCGAGGAGGTCGGCGCGGGCGTGCGGGGGCTCGAGGCCGGCGACCACGTGGTGATGAGCTTCCGCTCCTGCCGCGACTGCGCGAAGTGCCGGGCCGGCCTGGTGGGCTACTGCGACCAGACCCTGCTGCTCAACTACATGGGCATGCGAATGGACGGGTCGATGCCGATCTCGCGCGACGGCAGCCAGGTGTTCGGCAACTTCTTCGGCCAGTCCAGCCTCGCCGCGCACGCGCTGGCCTACGCCGACAACTGCGTCAAGGTCGACCCGGAGCTCGACCTGACCCTGGTGGCGCCGTACGGCTGCGGATTCCAGACCGGCGCCGGCACGGTGCTCAACGTGATCAGGCCTGCGAAGGACGACAGCCTGGTCGTGTACGGCGTGGGTGCGGTCGGGCTCGCCGCGATCGCCGCCGCGGCGGCCGAGGGCGTCGAGTCGATCACCGCCGTCGACCCGCTGGCCGCGCGCCGCAGCGCTGCGGAGAAGCTCGGCGCCACCACGGTCGACCCTGCCGCGGTCGAGGACGTGGTGGCCAGGGTCAGGGAGCTCACCGGCGGCGGCGCGGCGTACGCCATCGACACCACCGCGATCCCCGAGGTGGTCAAGCAGGCCCAGCAGGCGCTGGGCGTCCGCGGCACGCTGGTGACGCTCGGCCTGGGCGCCGAGGAGTACGCCCTCGACGCGATCGACCTGCTCCAGGGCGGCAAGACCGTGAAGGCGTCCGTCGAGGGCGACTCCGACCCGCAGGAGATGGTGCCGCGGCTGATCGGGATGCGCGCCGCGGGCACCTTCCCGATGGACGACCTGGTGACGACCTACCCGGCCGACCAGATCAACCAGGCCGTCGCCGACGTGACCAGCGGTGCGGTCGTCAAGCCCGTGCTGGTGTGGTGAGCGTTTCGCTGATGACCAGGTTCGCCATGTCCACGACCGGTTCGTAGCCGATCGCGGCGTAGATCTTGTTGGACGTCGGGTTCGCCTGGTCGGTGAACAGGCAGACCCGCGTGCCCGAGTCCCGCAGCACCCGCGAGACGTGGGCGGTGAGCACGCTCGCGTACCCGTGCCCGCGGTGTGCGCCCGGCGTGTAGACCGGGCCCACCCGGGCCACGCCGAAGCTCGGTGGGTTGAACCCCACCAGGCTGACCGGCGTCCCGAGGCCGTCCTCCCACAGCCAGATCCGGCCTTCTGCGATCCGGCGACCGATCTCGTCCTCAGCGAACTGCTCACCCTCGGCGTCCGGCGCCAGCCGGCCCGCCTGTTCGGCCGCATCGGCGTGGAAGGCGCGGAACCACGCGAGGGCCAGGTCGACGTCCGCCGGTACGGCGACGCGCGCCCGCCCGTCCGGCGCGACCCGTGGCTCCACCAGCTTCTTGAGCACGTGCAGCCGGGTGTGCTCGTGCACCCGCGCCCTGCGGCCGGTGCGCCGGGCCAGCTCGGTCGCGAGGGTCCGGGCGGCCGGCAGCGCGCCGTTCAGCCCCAGCACCTCCTCACCGCGCGCGACCAGCGCGGCCGCCACCTGGCGCGCCGCGGCGTCGGGCAGCGGCATCACGAACAGCGGGTGCGGCGCGAACGGCGCGGTCCGCATCACGACGCCGACCGGCTCACTGGTCGCCTGGTCGGTCACCGTCAGCCACCAGCGCGGGAACGTCGGCTCCGGCTCGCCGGCCTCGACCTCCGCCACCGCGCGGGACGTCACGCTGGCGACCACGGTGCTGAGCACCGGGTCGGCCTCGAGCAGGCCGCTCGCACGGGCCAGGAACTCGCGCGGGTCCTCGGTGAACTCGAGCGCGAACTTCACCGGAGCGACGTTAGTGGCACCCGCCAGACGACCTCACGCTCGACCCCCGAGTCCGTGACCAGCCGGGCCCGGACCCCGGCGTGCTGGGGCGGACCGAACCGGTAGGCATACGTCACGTCGGCGAACCGGCCGAGCAGCGTCTCCACCCCGGCCACGTGGTGGCCGTGCGCCGGTATCGCGATCGCGACCTCGGCCGACTCCCCCACTGAGCCGTCGTCGCGCAGCAGCCCAACCGTGAGTGTGCCCTCGAGCGGTTCGGGCCGGTCGTTCGCGACGTGCACGTCGAGCCCGTTGAGCCCCTCATCGACGAACCAGACAGCGGTCGGCTGAAGCGTCGGCGCGAGGGCGAGGGCGGCCGGCTTGGGCCGGCCTTCGTGGTCGAGCAGCCCCCAGCCGGCACCGGGGACGATGTCGCGCAGCCAGAGCACGATGCCGCCGCCACACCCGGACTCCGGGCGCCTCCACTCGCCGAACACGTCGGCCATCACCTCGCCGGTGACCCGCTGCGCGTCGGCCTCGGTGGCGTCCGGGCCGTACCGCTGCCGCAGGTAGTGCTCGCGCACGTCGGCGAAGTCCCAGTCCGCGCCGCGGTCCTGCGGTACGCCGCCCTCGACCACCGGGTCGGTGAGGTTGCTGAACGCCAGGCACTCGGCGGCGAACCTCACCTCGCTGTGCCGCGCGTCCGGCAGGTCGCGGAGATAGGCGCCGACGCCGAAGTACTGCGCGATCCCGGTGTCCACCCGGATGACCGGGTCGCCACCGGACGGCGAGGAGTCGACCCACACCGCGTCGACGCCGGACTCCTTCACGATCGGCTTCAGCAGCGCGGCGAGCTCCCCGGCGTACCTGGTGGACGGGCTGACGCCGAACATCGCCGCCTGCTGCTCGTGCTCGGCCGAGCCGCAGACCACGACCGTCGACGGGTGTCCGAGCAACCGGGTGCACTGGTCGGCGACCTCGGCCTCGATGCTCGCGACGAACTGCTCGTCGGCCAGCGGGTAGTCGAACGTCGCGAACATCAGGTCCTGCCAGACCAGCACTCCGAGCTCGTCACAGCGGGCGTGGAACTCGTCGGACTCGTAGGCCGCGATCCCCGGCACGCGGACCAGGTTCAGCCCCAGCCCGACCGCCTCGTCGAGCGCCGCCAGGTCGCCAGGGGTCCACACCGCGCCACGGCAGAACACCCGCACGCCGTTGACCCACAGGTCCAGGGAGTCCGTGGACCGGTTCTCGATCGTGCGGAACCCGACCCGGCCGATCACCTCGCCGTCCACCATCACGTCGTGAAGGCGCGCAGTGCCGTGCGTGTGCGGCCACCACAGCTCGACGTCGGGGAACTCGATGCGCCTCTCGCCGTCGACCTCGACCACGCCGGTAGTGCCCTCGAGCCAGGCCCTCAAGCCTGCACCGGTCCGCGGACCGGTGACCAGGGTGACCGGGCGGTACGGCCCGACCACCGGCGGCCCCGGCGAGAACCCCGGCGCGCGGCCGAGCAGCTGGGTCCGCATCCAGCGCAGCTTGGCCTCCTCCACCAGCATCGTCCGCCAGCGCTGGCGCGGCTTGGTCGGCAGGGACTCCAGCAGCTCGGTGAGCGGGTGCACCACGATCCGCACCTCATGGTCGCCGGCCGCGACGTCGACGACGTGGCGCTCGAACATGGACCGGCCCGAGCGCACGACCTCGCCGTCGACCAGCAGGTCCCAGACCGTGGCGATCCCGCCGACCTCGAGGACGCCTCGAGCGTCGGCCGTGCAGTGCGCGACGAACTCGTGGGTGACCGCGTCGGCGTCCGGACCCGGTTCGGGCGTCAGCCTCTCGAAGTCGAGGGCTCTTCGCACGGCGTCAGCCAACCAGAGAGTCGAGCTCGGTGACCGCGGCGGCGTACGCCTCGGCCATCGGGGCGACCACGCCGGCCACGTCGAAGGTGCGCTGGCGGGCCAGCCGGAAGAGCAGCATCTTCGAGCCACCGACCACGTCGTCCAGCTGCGCGGCGGCCTTCTCGCCGTCGTCGGCGAACAGCCACCGCACGTGCCCGGCCAGCAGCTCCATCGAGGCGCCGACCATCCGCGGGTTGTGGAAGGCGTAGGCGTTGTAGTCCGCCGTCGAACCGTCGATCAGCGCGGGCAGGTCCGCCTCGAGCTGGGCGGAGAAGCGGGTGAACGGGTTCTCGGCGGGGCGGCGGGCCAGGTAGTCCGCCAGGAGCCGGCGCGCGACGCTGCGCAGCTCGTCGCCGGTCGGGACCGGACCGGCGCCGAGGCGGACCAGCTCGACGTAGGTCGGGAGGTGGCCGTCGCCGGAGTAGGTCGCGAAGAGCTTGTCGTAGTCCTCGCCGGAGAGCTCGTGGTAGCCGGTGTTGTGGAAGTAGCGCAGCACCTTCGCGTCCTCGTCGATCGACTCCGCGATGATCGTGGACTTCACGTGGTCGGTGCGGTAGGCCGTGGCGGCGACGTCGGGCAGGTAGAACGAGTCGACCTCGGGCATCACCGTCTGACCGGCCGCGAGCCGGGTCGCGATCAGCGTCGGGAAGCCGCGGTAGGGCTGCACCTCGTGCAGGTCGATGCCGTAGAGCCGGAACAGGTCGTCGGGGCTCGGCTTGAAGAACGTCCACTGGTCGAGCTCGAAGTCGACCGCGACCGCGCCGCCCATCATGGCGTCGGCCTCGAGGCCGGCCGCGTGCACCAGCTCGACGAGGCAGTCGACGTAGCAGTTGGTCTCGGAGTAGGTGCGCTCGTCGCTGTGGATCGGGTGGACGACGTATGCCGCCGGGTCGAGATCGAAGAGGCTGATCACGGGAGGGCCTTCCCAACAGACGGCAGAGTCAGGTGCCGGGCGAGGAACTCGGTGGCCAGGTCGTAGCCGACGAGCTGGGCCGGTCGCGAGAGGAGCGAGTGGTCGACCACCGGGTCGGCGGCGAAGTCGAACCGCGGGCTGCGCTGCATCCACCAGAGAAGCGGACGCAGGGCGTAGACCTCGGTGAAGTGCTGGGCGTCGTCCGGGCAGGCGATCACCTGGACCGCCGTCCCGCGCCGCTGCACCCGCCGGAGCACGAGCAACGGTGCGTGCCAGAGGGCGAACTCGCGGTAGATCCGCCACAGGCCCCCTGCCAGGATCCGGCGCCTCACGGCGAGGCGCGCGAACGGCTTGTTGGGCAGCATCGCGGCCCGCCGGCGGTCGGTGTAGACGGGGGTGCCCTTCGCGGCGGGGTAGAGCGTGAGCCGCGGGTTGATCGCGAAGACGGCGTCGACGTGCTCCCACATCGCGACCTCGAACGCCGAGTAGGAACCTGAGCACAGCCCCACGATGGCCACCTGGGCGCCGTCGCCGGAGAGCTCGGTGACCACGTGGCGCATGTCGTCGATCCACTCCGGCGCGAAGGCCCGGTCGTCCACGCTGCCCGGCCTGGTCGGGCTGTCCCCCACGCCGCTCTGGTCGATCCGCACCACGCGGTAACCCGCGGCGGCCCAGCGCCGGGCCCACTCGACCCAGCGCCGGCCGGGCCCGATGTGGTGCTCGGCGGCCACGTTGACCAGGACCACCCACGGCACCGGCCCGGACCGGCTGCGGGCGGCCAGGTCGGGCGGCTCGTCCATCACTCCGACGATGCCGTCGGGGCCGAGCCGCGTGATCCGCTCGCGCACGGGTGCGGACCCGTCGGGGCCGGAGCAGACCAGCACGCCCTGGTGGCCGTCCGGTGCCTTGACAGGCACGGCCGGGTGGTCGTCGACGGCCGTGGTCAGCCAGTCCACCACCTGACGCAGCGGTCCTTCAGGGACCACGCTCAGCTCGGGAGGCACGTCGAGCAGCTGGCCCTGTCCGGTGGCCGCACCGGTCTCGAGCCGCTCCTGGCCGAGGCGGTCCATGACCCCGGGCAGGACCGGACGGTCGACCCGGGTGAGCAGCAGCACCCGGTCGGCGAGTGGCCGGTCGGCCGGGATCTTGCCGAGGTCGACGGAGCGAAGGTCCTTGGCGGTCGCCGCGTCGTACTGGAAGCCCGGGGTGTGCCGCAGCCCGTCGTCGGGCGTCTCGAGGGCGGTCGCCCCGAAGCCGTAGAGCGCCTCGCCCTCGCGGAGGAAGGTCCGGCCGGACAGGCACGGGTCCCAGCAGACCAGGGAGGAGAACGGCCCGGACGACTCAGCGGCCGCCGCCTGCACCGCGGCCAGGGTCGCGCCGAGCCGCATGCCGACCGCGGCCACGGTGGGAGCGCCGAGGTCGAGGAGGTACTGGCGGGCCGCCTCGATGCTGGCCAGCCAGGCCTGCACGCGGTCGGGCTCGTCCTGCAGCCCGGCGGAGTCACCGGTGCCGTCGTAGTCGAAGCGGAGCGCGACGATGCCGGCCTCGGCCAGCTCCTCGGCCAGGCGCCGGAAGGTGCGGTGCGCGGCTCGCCCCTCCTCCCCCATCGGCGGGCAGAGGATCGCGCCGCCGCGGGCCACGCCGCCGGCCGGGCGCGAGACCCATCCGTAGAGCGGGCGCGACTCGGGCCCGAACCACACCTGGGTGTGATCGGGCCCTTCTGAGCTTGCTTGTCCCCCCATGGGCTGTGGTCAGCGCGCTACAACGCCAGCGCGGACCGCACCCCCTCCGGCCAGGCCTCGACGTCAGTGCCGTGGGTGGCGAAAAGGGCCAGGGTGATCCGGTCCAGCCCGAAGCCGATGCAGGCGCTGTGCGCCGGCGTGCCGTCCGCGAGGTGCAGGTCGAAGGAGTGGCCGAAGTGGTCCTCGTGGTAGTTGGAGGAACCGATCGCGGTGGGCTTGACCGCGGTGAGGTCGACGCACATCTCGTACTTCAGCGACGACTCCAGCTGGTTGGCGGCCAGCATCTTGCCGACCCGGCCGAAGAACGGGTCGTTGGCGGCCTCTGACCAGACCGGGAGCCCGAGCTCGGTGAGCGCGGCGAGCCCGCGCTCCAGCCACTCGTCGCGGTGCGCGAGCGACTGCTCCGGCGTCCCGATCCTCACGAACTCATAGATCCGGAAGATCTGCATCCGGGCCGGGTCGAGGCTCGGCTCGTGGCGGAACGACCAGCCGCTGCACTCCTCGTCGAGACCGTCGGCCGGTATGTCGTGGGGCAGGTTGCCGTAGAGCGGGTGGCACACCGACGACGGCAGCACCACCTCGGCGGGCGTGAGGTGCGTCGTCCAGTCGCCGCCGTCCTCGAGCACCTCGAGCAGGGCGCGGTGCTCCCTGTCGCCACCGGTGAACACGTCGATCGAGCCGACCAGGTCGGGGAACGAGCGGACGTAGTCGGTCTTGAGGAACTCCTCGCGCGGCATGATCGGTGGGAACCACCGTCGCGGCGCGTGGGTGGCGACCCGCTTGGCCATCACGTGGCCCTCGACCCCGCGCAGCACCCGCTCCCAGTCCCAGGAGCGGTGGTGGACGCCGTCGACGGCCGTCAGGTGCAGGACCCCGCCGTCGACCAGCGCCTGGCGCAGGTCGTCGGGCGTGGCGTACGGCGCGGGTGTGCGTTCCACCTGCGGGTCATCCGTCGTCGTCACTGGTCAGATCTCCCGCTGCATCAGGGCCAGCTGGGCGGTGTTGCCGGCGATCCGGTCGTTGTTGACCATGACCGCGGCACCGTGGGCGTCGCGGAGGATGCGGCCCAGGGAGTACTCGGAGTCCTCGCGGTAGCCCTGGATGCCGCAGATCAGCATCGCCTGGTTGACCACGTCGACCACCTCGGTGGACGCCGAGATCTTGAGCGTGTTGATCGCGACCATGAAGTCGACCGCGCTGGTCGCGTCGGGGTCGTCCATGATCGCCAGGTAGCGCGTCATGAGGGAGTCGACGGTCGCCGCGAACTCCTGACGGGTGACCATCAGCGCGGCCAGCCGGATGGCGCCGGGCGGCATGGTGCCGGGGTCCTTGCGGGCGGCCTTCTGGACGAACCGCTGGGCCCGCCACGAGGCCTCCTCCGCCAGGCCGAGCCACAGCGAGGACCAGAGCAGGTGCGCCGTCGGCAGCATCGTCTGGGCGGAGATGTCGCCGAACGGGTCGTCGAGGATCAGGGCAGCGTCGCCGCCGGCCTCGAGCGTGAATCCGAGCGAGCACGTGCCTCGGAAGCCGAGGGTGTCCCAGCCACTGAGCGGGGTCAGCGTCACCGCGGGGGTCTCGCACACCGCGAGGACCTGGTCGCTCGGCGGGCTGTCCGCGTCGCGCCGGGCGGTCGTGAAGATCGCGTCGGCGTACTGGCCGTAGGAGATGACGGGCGCCTGCTTGGACAGGGTGAAACCGCCGGCGTCGTCCCGCTCGACGAAGCAGCTCGACGTGCGGGTGTTGCCGCCGATGCCGATCTCGGTGGTGGCGGAGGCCAACAGGAGCTGGTCCGCAGCCACGCGGCGGGCGTACTCCTCCAGCTCCTCCGAGCGCCCGTGCCGGACCAGGCAGGCCACCTGGATGTGGTGCATCGCCAGGATCATCGCCGAGGATGCGCAGTAGCGGCCGACCGTGCGGACCACCGCGGCGGCGGTGCGCAGGTCGTGGCCGAGGCCGCCGAGCTCGGTCGGGACCAGCGCGCCGAGCAGTCCCTCGGCCCGGAACGCGTCGACGGTCTCCTTCGGGAACCGCGCCTGGACGTCCACGTCGGCGGCGTGGATGGCCGCCACCTCGCGACCGATGCGGTGGGCGAGGGCGGTCGCGTCTGCCACTGACATGGTCGGGGTGTCCATCAGGCGCTCGCCACCGATGCGTCGTCGACCCCGAGCTCTGCCAGCGCGTCGCGGATGTTTGCGACCGAGGCGAAGGTGCTCTTCTTGAGCATCTGCTGGGGGAACTCGAGGTCCCACTCGTCCTCGCACGCCAACATCACCGTGACCGACGCGTGCGACGTCATGCCCGCACCGTAGAGGTCGTCGGTGTCGGACAGGGAGGCGACGTCGACGCCCAGCCTGGCGTGCTCGCCGAGGAGCCCGCGGATGGTGTCGGTCACTGACTGCGTCATGCTGGTTCGTCTCCCGGTTGGGTGATGGCGACGGCGACCGCGAGGGCGAGGTCTCCGGTGTGGCTGAGGCTGACGTCGATCGGGCCCACGCCCGCCTGCTCGGCCAGGGTGGCCGCGAGTCCTGACAGGCGTACCACGGGGCGGCCGTCCTGGTGGGTGATCTCGACCTCGCGGGGGTCGACGCCGTCGGCGGTGCCGATCAGCTTGAGCACCGCCTCCTTGGCGGCGAACCTGGCGGCCAGCGAGGCGGCACCGCCGAGGCGGCCGGCCTCCTGCTCGGCGGGGGTGTAGACCCGGTCGAGGTAGCGGTCGCCGAAGTCGCGGATCGCGTCCGTGACGTCGTCGATCCGCTGCAGGTCACACCCCGTCCGAGCCCGGGGCGCCGTGGTGGGTGCCCGCATGGAAGGTTCCAACCCCCGATCTGTCGCACCCCATGATGCGCGTCGAAATGCTAACCGCGCAGGTCACCCCGTATGTCGTTTTCGGGCGAGGCGCGCTGACGGGTGCCCCACACCGAAGGTCCCTGCACGCTACGCGTGCCCATAGCACGCACATTGCGGCGTTGCCGTCGCTCGCTAGACGACCCCGGTATGGCTTCGCTCCGGCGCCTTGCACTGCACGCACTCTGAACGCGCCTACCAAGTAGGTACCTCCGGCGTGGGGCACCTAGGATTTCAGGCATGACCGAGACCCCGCAGGACCAGGCAATGGAGACGTCGACGGCCCCACGCGCCGTCGTCGTACCCGACAAGCCTGCCCTCGAGGGCCTCGAGGAGAGGTGGGCGGAGCGCTGGAAGGCAGACCAGACCTACGCCTTCGACCGTTCCCAGCCGCGCGAGAACGTCTACTCGATCGACACACCGCCGCCCACGGTGAGCGGCTCGCTGCACGTGGGCCACGTCTTCTCCTACACCCACACCGACCTGATCGCGCGGTTCCAGCGCATGCGCGGCAAGGCGGTCTTCTATCCCATGGGCTGGGACGACAACGGGCTGCCGACCGAGCGGCGGGTGCAGAACTACTACGGCGTCCGCTGCGACCCGTCGCTGCCCTACCAGGCCGACTTCACCCCGCCCGAGAAGCCGGACCCCAAGCGCCAGGTCCCGATCAGCCGGCCCAACTTCGTCGAGCTGTGCGAGCGGCTGGTGGAGGAGGACGAGCAGGTCTTCGAGCAGCTCTGGCGCCAGCTCGGCCTCTCGGTCGACTGGGAGCAGACCTACACGACGGCGGGCAGCCACGCCCGGGAGATCAGCCAGCGCGCCTTCCTGCGCAACTTCGCGCGCGGCGAGGCCTACCTCGCCGAGGCGCCCACGGTCTGGGACGTCACCGACCGCACCGCGGTCGCGCAGGCCGAGATCGAGGCGCGCGAGTACCCCGGCGCCTACCACCGGGTGGCCTACCACCGCCCCGATGGGTCTCCGGTGTACGTCGAGACCACCCGCCCCGAGCTGATCCCGTCGGCGGTCGCCCTGATCGCCCACCCCGACGACGAGCGCTACCAGGGGATGTTCGGCACCACGGTCACCTCTCCGGTGTTCGGCGTCGAGATCCCCGTGGTCGCCCATCACCTTGCCGAGATGGACAAGGGTGCCGGCATCGCCATGTGCTGCACCTTCGGTGACCTCACCGACGTCCAGTGGTGGCGCGAGCTGAACCTGCCGGTCCGCACGGTGATCGGCCGTGACGGGCGTCTCGCGCGCGAGACACCGGCCTGGCTCGCCTCCGCCACCGCCGCACCGGCGTACGAGCAGCTCGCCGGCAAGACCGTGTTCTCCGCCCGCGAGGCGATGGTCGCGATGCTGCGCGAGAGCGGCGACCTCGACGGCGAGCCGAAGCCGACGACCCGGATGGCGAACTTCTACGAGCGGGGAGACAAGCCGCTCGAGATCGTGGCGACCCGGCAGTGGTACATCCGCAACGGCGGCCGCGACCGGGACGTTCGCGAAGAGATGCTCGAGCACGGCTCCGAGATCACCTGGCTCCCGGCGCACATGAAGATCCGCTACGACAACTGGGTCTCCGGGCTCACCGGCGACTGGCTGATCTCACGGCAGCGGTTCTTCGGCATCCCGTTCCCGGTCTGGTATCCCCTCGACGGCGACGGCGAGCCCGACCACGCGCACCCGTTGGTGCCGACCGACGCCGAGCTGCCGGTCGACCCGTCGACCGACGCCCCGCGTGGCTACACCGAGGACCAGCGCGGCAAGCCGAACGGCTTCCTCGGCGACCCCGACGTCATGGACACCTGGGCCACCTCGTCCCTGACCCCGCACATCGCCGGCGGCTGGAGCGTCGACGACGACCTGTTCGGGCGGGTCTTCCCCATGGACCTGTGCACGCAGGCGCACGAGATCATCCGCACCTGGCTGTTCTCGCGCGTGGTCCGGGCGCACTACGAGAACCACGCCACCCCGTGGACGCACGCGATGCTGTCCGGCTGGATCCTCGACCCCGACCGCAAGAAGATGTCGAAGTCCAAGGGCAACGTGGTCGTGCCCACCGAGATCCTGGACAAGTACGGCGCCGACGCGGTCCGCTGGCGGGCCGCCGCCGTGCGGCCCGGCATGGACTCGCCGTTCGACGAGACCCAGATGAAGGTCGGCCGCCGGCTCGCCATGAAGGTTCTCCACGCCTCCAGGTTCGTCCTGGGCGAGGTCGGCGCCACCCAGCTCAACGCCTTCGAGGTCTCCGAGCCGGTCGACTGCGCCCTGCTCGGCCGCCTGGCCACCGTCGTCACCGCCGCCACGGAGGCGTTCGAGGCCTACGACTACACGAGCGCCCTGGAGACGACCGAGCGGTTCTTCTGGGAGTTCTGCGACGACTACCTCGAGCTGGTCAAGGAGCGCGCCTACGCCACGCTGGACGACGAGGGGTCGGTCGGACCGGCCACGGCCTCGGCCCGCGCCACCCTGGCGCTCGCGCTCCAGGTCCAGCTCCGGCTGCTCGCGCCGTTCCTGCCCTACGTCACCGAGGAGGTCTGGTCGTGGTGGCAGGAGGGCTCGATCCACCGGGCTCCGTGGCCGACCGTGGCCGACCTCGGCGCCGCGGCCGCGGCCGACCCGGCGACCCTGGACGCGGTGGCTGCGGCCCTGATCGGGATCCGCGGCGCCAAGTCGCAGGCCAAGGTCTCGATGCGCCACGAGCTCACCAAGGTCCGCATCACCGGCCCCGAGCCAGTGGTCCGCGCCGCCGAGCTGGCTGCCGACGACCTGCGCAAGACCGGCAGGATCACCGGCAAGCTGAAGTTCACCGTCGACGAGTCGGCAACCGAGCTGTCGGTCGACGCAGAGCTGGCCCCGGTCGACTCGGACTAGTGGCGGTTCCGCGGGATCTGCGTGGTTCCACGTACCTCCCCGACCCGCTCGAGGCACAGGCTGGTGGTTGTCCAGACGACAACCACCACCCAAGGAGTACGAAATGACTCTGTTCATGGACGTCCACGAGAAGGTCGAGGGGCTCACCGCAGAAGCGGTTGGGAACGCCCACAAGGCCGACCTCGAGACGCAGGGCGCCTACGGCGTCGACTACAAGCAGTACTGGTTCGACGAGGGGTCCGGCAAGGTGTTCTGCCTCGTCGAGGCGCCCGACGCCGAGACCGCGAGCCGAGTGCACCGCGAGGCGCACGGCCTGGTCGCCGACCAGCTCGTGCCGGTGCAGGAAGGTCACTGACCGTCGCAGGCACGGCACTGCCGCCGGCCCCGTCCGCGGACCATACTCATCTGTCATGACGTCCGCGATCGAGGTCGGCGGCGGCCGGTCGGCCAGTCGCCTGCTCCTCGGGCGCGACGACGACCTGGCCCGGCTCGACGCGCTCGTCGACGAGATCGTCGCCGACCATCGGATCGGCACCGTCCTCGTCGAAGGTCCGGCGGGCATCGGCAAGACCCGCGTCGTGCAGGAGCTCGCCGCCCGGGTGCAGGCTCGCGACATCGACCTCGTCGTGGGCCACTGCGTGGCGCAGGGCGAGCAGATGCTGCCGTACGCACCGGTGGTCGAGCTGTTGACGGAGCTCGTCCGCCGCGAGGGAGCGGCAGCGGTCCTTCAGGCGGCCGGTCCCGCCGGGCCGGAGCTGAGCCGGCTCGTACCGGCCCTCGGCGTCACCGACGCACCCGCACTGGACAGTGCCCGCTCCCCGCGACTGTTCCAGGCCATCTCCTCGCTGCTCCAGAACCTCAGCTTCCGGCGACCGCTCGTCGTCGTGGTCGAGGACGTGCACTGGGCCGACACGTCGACCCGCGAGCTGCTCGCGCTGCTGGCCCGGCAGCAGCAGGGTGACGTCGTCCTGCTCCTCACGCTGCGCACCGACGAGTCGCCCGCCCCGGCCGGCCTGACCCGCTACCTCGCCGAGCTGGTCCGCCGCGGCGACCACCGGGTCGCGCTCCAGCCGCTCAGCCGCGACCAGCAGGCACACCAGATCAGCGACATCCTCGGCGTCCCGCCGCACCGGCGGCTCCTGGATGACGTCTATGCGCGCGCCGAGGGCAACCCGTTCTTCGCCGAGGAGCTCCTGGCCCTGGCCCAGCACGGCGACGCAGGCCTGCCGGACACGGTCCGCGACCTGCTCGTGGCCCGACTGGAGGCGCTCTCGCCGGCGACCCAACAGGTGCTGCGCACGGCCAGCGTGATCGGGCGCACCGCTCCGTACCGGCTGCTCGAGGCGGTCGTGGACGTGTCCGGCGAGCGGCTCGAGGAGGTCCTGCGGCACGCGGTCACCGCGCACGTCCTGCGCCCGGAAGGTGACGGGTACACGTTCCGCCACGCACTGCTCCAGGAGGCGGTCGCCGCCAGCCTGCTCCCCGGCGAGGCGGCACGGACGCATCGACGGATCGCCGAGGCGCTCACCCAGGACCCCGACCTCGTGGGCCAGGGAGCGCTGGTCGCGGGCCGGCTGGCCCGGCACTGGGACGAGGCCGGCGACCATGCCCAAGCGCTCTCGGCGTCGGTGGCCGCGGCCCTGGAGGCCAGCGACGCGCTGGCGTTCGCCGAGTCGCTGTCCCACTACGAGCGGGCGCTCGAGCTGGTGGCGGTGGTGCCGGACGCCGAGGCGCTCCTCGGCCTCCCCCGGGCCCGGCTCCTCCACGGGGCGGCCGAGGTGGCGCACCTGGCCGCGCACCCCGACCGCGCCACCGAGCTCGTGCGCGAGGCGATCGCCCGCGTGGACCCGGACGACCTCCACCTGCACGGATGGCTGCACGAACGGCTCGGCCGCTACCTCTGGATGTCGGCGGACACCCAGGACGCGCTGGCGGCGTACGAGCGGGCCGTGGAGCTGGTGCCCACCGAACCCCCCACCCGGCGGCGGGCCGCCGTGCTGAGCGGGCTGTCGCAGATGCTGATGCTGGCCGACCGCCACGAGGAGTCCGAGGTGCTGGCCCGCGAGGCGATCGCGGTGTCCGCGCTGGTCCCGGACGGGCGGTCCGTCGAGGGTCACGCCCGCTGCAACCTCGGCGTGGACCTGACCTATACGGGCCGGCTCGAGGAGGGGATCGCCGAGCTGCGGGAAGCCCGCCGGATCGCGGAGGAGCAGTTCGACGACGTCGACGACATCGCCCGAGCCATGGTCAACCTGCTGGCAACCCTCTACGACCACGGTCTCCTCCAGGAGGCCGCCGAAGTGGGCCTGGAGAGCGTGCGCGTGACGGAGACGCTCGGGCTGCAGCGCCGCAAGGGGGTCTGGAGCCGCTGTGATGCCGCTCAGGTGCTGCTCGTGCTGGGCCGCTGGGACGAGGCCGGCCAGCTCCTCGACGAGGCCCGCCTGCTGCAACCACAGGGCATCGACGCCTTCCGCACCGACCAGGTGGAGGGGCAGCTGTGGCTGCGCCGGGGCGACATCGACCGGGCGCGCACGATGATGGAACGAGCCGAACAGGCCGCGACCCGGATCATCGACCCGCACCTGCTCGCCCCCCTCTACGCCACCCTGGTGGAGATCGCGACCTGGCAGGGCGATGATGCCGCCGCTGCCCGCTGGTCCGCGGACGGGCTGAGCCGACTGGAGCAGGTCGTCCACCCCGCCCACGTCGCGCCGGTGCTGGCCGCGGCCGCGACGGCCGCCGCCCGGGCCGACCCGCCGCGGGTCGCGGAGGCACGCGCGCTGCTGGACCGGGTGCGAGGGCTCCTGGAGGCCAGCCCGGCGCCCGGCACCCCGGCGGAGATCGAGGTGCGCGCGGCCGAGGCCGAGCTGTCCGGGGACGTGACGGCCTGGCGGGACGTGGCCACGGCGTGGGAGGAGCTGGGCGAACCCTTCCGTGCGTCGTACGCGCACCTGCGAGTGGCCGAGGCGCTGCTGGGCACGGGCGCCGACCGCGGGGAGGCGGCCGCACACCTGGGCGCGGCCATCGCCACGGCGCGGCAGATCGGTGCCGACGGGCTGGTCTCGCTGGCCGAGGACCTCGGGCGACGCGCACGCCTGAAGGTCGAGGCGGCTCCGGAGAACCCCTACCGGCTCACCTCCCGAGAGGCCGAGGTGCTGCGGCTCGTCGCCGACGGCCTCAGTGACCGCGAGATCGGCACGCGGCTGTTCATCAGCCACCGCACCGTCGAGCGGCACGTCTCGAACCTGCTGTCCAAGCTCGGCTCCGCACGCCGATCCGAGCTGGTGGCGACGGCCCTGAGGGAGGGCCTGCTCGAGGACGATTCGTCCGATTCGTCTGCGGTCTGACGTGGGTTCCGCCGCTTGCAGATGCAGACGAATCGGGGCCTGTGCATGACGAACGACCCCTAGGCCGAGATCGGGGCAGCATCGGCTCGTGACCGCGCAGCCCACCGACGATTCGTCTGTCGACGCGAGCGTGGATGTACCCGCCGGAGCGCAGACGAATCGGGCAGACCGGCTGGCTCGGGTCGCCCCGCTCGCCGACTTGCAGGAACGCGTCGTCTCTCGGGCCCAGCTTCGGTCGCTGGGGTGGAGCTCCAGCCAGATCGACCACGAGATCAACTACGGGCGCTGGCACGCCCCGGCGCGGGGAGTGGTGGCGCTGCAGAATGCACCCCTGACCTACGACCAGAGACTCTGGCTGGGAGTCCTGCATGCCGGAGACGGCGCCGTCCTGACGCACCTGACGTCCTGTCGACGCGCTGGGCTCGAGTGGAAGGGTGACGACGAGACCATCCACGTGCTGACGCCCAAGGGTGACCTCGTCGACCCGATCGTCGGCTTCTTCTTCCACCAAACCCGGCGGCCGTACCAACGCTGGCTGGGTCAGATCCCGTCCGGGCCACCTCGGCTCCCG
>CAWCSB010000024.1:0-41273 GCA_963798045.1 uncultured Actinomycetota bacterium | reverse complement strand
GGCTACCACCTCGCCCGCGCTGTCGCTCCCAACGGCGACGACGACGACGGGACGATGACGGCGGTCGGAAGGCCGGGCGTCCACGAGGAGCCGTGAAACCAGCCCCCTTCGCATATCGCCGGCCAGGGTCGCTCACCGATGCGGTGGCGGCCCTGGCCGGTGATCCGGGGGCCAAGGTGCTGGCCGGCGGCCAGAGCCTGGTCCCGCTGCTGTCCATGCGGCTGGCCGCGCCCTCGATGCTCGTCGACATCAACGGGCTGCCCGGCCTCGACACGATCACCGCCGACGGGTCCGGCGTCACGGTCGGGGCGCTGGCCCGGCACGCCGACGTGCTCGCGTCGGCCGACGTACGCCGGGTGCAGCCGCTGGTCTCGATGGCGCTCTCGCACGTCGCGCACGCGACGATCCGCAACCGCGGCACCACGGTCGGCTCGCTCGTGCACGCCGACGCGGCCGCCGAGATGCCGGTCGTGCTGGCCCTGCTCGGTGGCTCGCTCGAGGTCGAAGGGCCGGGCGGGCGGCGCACCATCCCCGCCGACGAGCTCTACGTCGGCCCGCTCGAGTCGAGCGTGCACCACGACGAGATCGCGGTCTCGGCGTTCTTCCCGGCCCTCGCCGCGGGCGCGGGCGTGGCGTTCGACGAGATCGCCCGCCGGCACGGCGACTACGCGCTGGTCGGCGCGGCCGCGCTCGTCGACGGCGACTCCGTCAGGGTCGGCTACCTGTCCGTCGCCGACGTCCCGACCGTGGTCGACCTCTCCGGCGTACCCGACGACCGGCTCGGCGACGTCGCGCTGGAGCAGCTCGAGCCGGATGACGACATCCATGCCACCGCCGACTACCGCGCCCAGCTGGTGCGCGTCCTGACCGCCCGCGTGGTTCGATCAGCGCGGGAGGGGGCCAGTCAGGCATGAGCGAGGAGCGGCACGACGTCGTGCTGACCGTCAACGGCACCGCGCACCCGGTGCGGGTGCCCGGCCGGCGGCTGCTCTCCGACGCGCTGCGTCACGACCTCGGCCTCACCGGCACCCACGTCGGCTGCGAGCACGGCGTCTGCGGGGCCTGCACGGTGCTGGTCGACGGCCGGCCGGTGCGCTCGTGCCTGATCTTCGCCGTCTCAGCCGCAGGACGCCGAGATCACCACCGTCGAGGGGCTGACCGAGACGGACGGCTCGCTCGGTGCCGGTGCAGCAGGCGTTCCTGGAGTGTCACGGCCTGCAGTGCGGCTTCTGCACGCCCGGCTTCCTCACCACGATCACCGCCGGGCTGCGCGACAACCCCGACCCGACGCACGAGGAGGCCCGCGACATGATCGCGGGCAACCTGTGCCGCTGCACCGGCTACCAGAACATCGTCAAGGCGGTCGAGCGCGCGGCCGAGATCGCTCGGGGCCGCGCGGGCGCGGAGACCAGCCGGCGGAGCCGCCCGAGCCGGAGTCGGGGCAGCTCGAGTCCGAGGACCGCGACGACGACAACGCCTCCACGGGACTGGGAGCTGAATGACGACCAAGCTGATGGGCCAGAAGGTCCAGCGGGTCGAGGACCAGCGGTTCCTGCGCGGCCAGGGGCGGTACGTCGACGACGTGGCCGTGGGCAGCGGCACCCTGCACGCCGCGGTGCTGCGCTCGCCCCACGCGCACGCGCGGATCGTCGACATCGACGTCTCCGGGGTGCTCGACGTCGAAGGCGTGCATGCCGTGTGGACCTACGACGACCTCACCGGTCCGATGGCCGAGCCGCTGCCGCTGCTCATCCCGCACCCGGCGCTCACCCACGGCCGCACGCAGTACGCGCTGGCCAAGGACGAGGTCAACTACATGGGCGAGGCGGTCGCGTTCGTGGTCGCCGACGACCGCTACGTGGCCGAGGACGCGATCGGCCGCATCACCGTCGACTACGACTTCCTCCCCCCAGTCGTCGGCATCCCCGCGGCACGCGCCGCCGAGCGGCTCGTCCACGACGACGTGCCCGGCAACGTCGGCGCCCGGATGGAGCAGAACGTCGGTGACGCGAAGGCCGCGATCGCGGCGGCACCGCACCGGTTGTCCCTCGACCTGACCATCGAGCGCAGCTCCTGCCAGCCGATGGAGGGCCGCGGCACGGTCGCGCGCTGGGACCCCGACCTCAACCGCCTCCAGGCCTGGACCTCGACCCAGACCTCGACGGGCGTCCGGGCCGCGATCGCGGTGAAGCTGGGCCTCGACCTCGGCCAGGTCGACGTGATCACGCCCGACGTCGGCGGCGGCTTCGGCGTCAAGATCAACCACCCGTGGCCCGAGGAGCTGCTGGTCCCGCTGGCCGCCAAGGCGCTCGGCCGGACCGTGAAGTTCACCGAGGACCGCCGCGAGCACTTCATCTCGACCGCCCACGAGCGGGGCCAGGTCCAGCACATCGAGGTCGGCTTCGACGACGACGGCCGGCTGCTCGGGCTGGACGTGGAGTTCTGGCACGACCACGGCGCCTACACGCCGTACGGCCTGATCGTCCCGATCATCACCTCGACCCAGCTGCTCGGCCCCTACAAGCCGCAGAACTACCGGGTCGTCTTCGAGTCGCTCTACACCAACACGGTCATGGTGACGCCCTACCGCGGCGCCGGCCGGCCGCAGGGCTGCTACGCGATGGAGCGGACCATGGACGCCATCGCCAGCTACCTCGGCAAGGACCGCACCGAGGTCCGCGCGGTGAACTTCATCCAGCCGGACGAGTTCCCGTACGACCACGGGCTGATCTTCCAGGACGGCCGCGAGCTGGAGTACGACTCCGGCGACTACCCGGCCTCGCTGGAGAAGATCAAGGCGCTGGTCGGCTGGGACGAGTTCCCGGCGTTCCAGCAGGAGATGGCGGCCCAGGGCCGACGGGTCGGCATCGGGCTCGCCTGCTACGTCGAGGGCACCGGCGTCGGTCCCTACGAGGGCGCCCACGTGCACATCGAGACCTCCGGCAAGGTCAAGGTCGCGACCGGCCTGACCACCCAGGGCCAGGGGCACGCCACCGTGTTCGCGCAGCTGGTCGCCGACGAGCTCGGCGTGAAGTTCGAGGACGTCGAGGTGGTCACGGGCGACACCCGGCGGATGCCGTACGCCGTCGGCACCTTCGCCTCGCGTGCCGCGGTGATGAGCGGCTCGGCGATCCACCTGGCCGCCAAGCGCGCCAAGGAGAAGGTGCTCAAGATCGCTGCCGACGCCCTCGAGGTCGACGAGAAGGACCTCCAGATCGCCGACGGCGTGGTCTCGGTGAAGGGCGCTCCCGAGAGCTCGATCGACCTCGGCACGGTCTCGGTGCTGTCCAACCCGCTGCGCTACGCCTTCGACGAGGCGTCCAAGGCCGCCACCCAGTTCTCGGTCGGCGACCCCGGCAAGCCGCCGGTGGCCGAGGACGAGGAGCCCGGCCTCGAGGGCAAGGACTTCTACTCGCCCGAGCGGGCGACGTTCGCCTCGGGCATGCACGCGGTGATCGTCGAGACCGATCCGGAGACCGCCGAGATCAAGATCCTCAAGTACGCCGTGGTCCACGACTGCGGCAACCTGATCAACCCGATGATCGTCGAGGGTCAGATCCACGGCGGCGTGGCGCAAGGCGTGGGCGGGGCGCTGTACGAGCGGATGGTCTACGACGACGCGGGCCAGCTGCTCAACGCGTCGTTCATGGACTTCCTCATGCCCTACGTCACCGAGGTGCCCGACGGCATCGACATCGACCACCTCGAGACGCCCTCGCCGCTGAACCCGCTCGGCATCAAGGGCGCGGGCGAGGCCGGCGTGATCCCGTCCGCCGCCGTGTTCGCCGCGGCGATCGAGGACGCGGAAAAGACTGCTCTTCCGGGGTTCGGCATCACCGCGATGCCGATCTCGCCGTCCGAGCTGTTCGCCCTCAGGAACGCGCACCGCACAGGAGTCACCATGAAGATCTCCGGCTCGAACGTCGTCGCCCAGCCGGTCGACAAGGTCTGGGACGCCATCCTCGACCCGCGGGTCCTGGTGGCCGCGATCCCCGGCTGCGAGCGCCTCGAGGAACTCCCTTCGACTTCTGGGAAAGATCACCAGTACGCCATGACCGTCACCGCCGGGGTGGCCGCGATCAAGGGCACCTACAACGGCTCGTGCGCGCTCTCCGACCTGCGCGAGCGTGAGGGCCTGGTGATGAAGCTCCAGGGCGCCGGCGCGCCGGGCACCGTGGACGCGACCGTCGAGGTGCGCTTCTCCGAGCCCGCACCCGGGCAGACCGAGATCTCCTACGAGGCCGACGCGGTCGTCGGCGGCATGGTCGGCGGCGTCGGCCAGCGGATGCTCAGCTCGGTGTCGAAGCGGATGGCCGGGGAGTTCTTCTCCAACGTCGGCGCGGCGATCTCGGCACCGGCGTCGCTCGAGCCTGCCGAGACCACCGCGACCGGGGCACCCGTCTTCACCGCGCCCGCGAAGGCCGGAGGCATCTCGTCGCGCGACGACTTCCTCAAGGGCATCGCGGTCGGTGCCGGCCTGGTCGTCCTCGGCGTTGTCGTCGGCGGGATCTTCGGGCGTCGCCGGTGAGCGTCTGGCCCGGGCTGGTTTCCCCGGTCAGCCGGGGAAGTTGTCTCCTGTCAGGGGTTGCAACCCCCGACAAGGGACAGACTCGCCCGACGAGTTCAACGGAAGTGGCGCGTGGCTGAGCTCACGGTCGACTCAACAGCGCGCGAGCAGGCTGCAGCCGTTCGCAGCAAGGAGATCTCTGCCCGAGAGCTGCTCGACCTGCACCTGGCCCGGATCGCCGAGCGCAACCCCGAGCTCAATGCCATCGTGAGCCTCGACGAGGAGCGGGCCCGCGAGGGAGCCGCCGCCGCGGACGACGCGCTGACGTCCGAGGCGGAAGTCGGGCCTCTGCACGGCCTGCCGTTCGCGTTCAAGGACACCCACGACGTCGCGGGCTGGCGGACGACGTACGGCTCGCCGCTCTACGCTGACCACGTCCCGGACACCGACGAGCTCCTCGTCGAACGCGTGCGCCAGGCCGGCGTCGTCGTGATGGGCCGGACCAACGTCCCGGAGTTCGCGGCGGGCTCGCACACCTTCAACACGATCTTCGGTACGACGCTCAACCCCGTCGACCCGACCCGCTCAGCCGGCGGATCCTCCGGCGGCGCCGCGTGCGCACTCGCGTCCGGGATGGTGCCGCTCGCCGACGGCTCCGACATGGGCGGCTCGCTGCGCAACCCCGCGTCGTTCTGCGGCGTGGTCGGCCTGCGCCCCAGCCTCGGCCGGGTCCCGGCGTGGCCGACCGACAACCTGTGGGAGACGACCGCGGTCAGCGGTCCGATGGCCCGCAACGTGGGTGACCTCGCGCTGCTGCTGTCCGTGATCGCCGGTCCCGACCCGCGGGTGCCGACGGCGCTCGGCGATCCCGGCATCGTGTTCGCGCCGCCACTGGCCGACTCGATGGGGGCGGGCATGCTGACCGGCCTGCGGGTCGCCGTCTCGACCGACCTCGGCGGTGCCTTCGAGGTCGACCACGAGGTCGCCGGAGTGGTGGAGTCCTCCGCGGCGGTCTTCACCGGCGCCGGTGCCACGGTCGCCTCCGCCCACCCGGTGCTCAGCGAGGCCGAGGACACCTTCCGGACCATGCGGGCCTGGCTGTTCCAGGCGGGCTTCGGGGAGCTCCTGGCCGAGCACCCCGACGACTTCAAGCAGTCCCTGGCCGACAACATCCGCGCCGGCGAGCACCTCACCGGCGCCGACGTGGCCCGCGCGTACGCCGGCCGCACCGCGCTGTCGGAGCGGATGAGGGAGTTCTTCCTCTCCCACGACCTGCTGGTGCTCCCGGTTTCCCAGGTCCCGCCGTTCCCCGCAGACCAGGAGTTCCCGACCGAGATCAACGGGAAGCCGATGGAGACCTACCTCGACTGGATGCGGGCCTGCTACTTCATCACGGTCACCGGCTGCCCGGCGATCTCCGTGCCGTTCGGACGTACGGCGACCGGGCTGCCGGTCGGCGTACAGCTCGTCGCGCCGCACGGCGCCGACCGGTTCCTCCTCGAGGTCGCGGCCGCGCTCGAGGCGGCGGTCACGAGATGAGTGGGCAGTGACTGACCACGACCTGGTCGTCGCTGACGCCACTCTCCGCGGCAGGGAGGGTCGCTGGCGGGTGGGCGTCGACGGCGACCGGATCGCCGTGGTCACCACGGACCGGGTGTCCGGCCGCGACGAGATCGACGCGGCGGGGGCGTTGGTCACCGAGAGCTTCGTCAACGGTCACCTGCACCTCGACAAGGTGTACACGCTCGACCGGATCGGCGACGCGGCCCTGAAGGCGTACACCGCCGGCGACAAGGCCGCCGCGCTCACGTCGATCGAGCTCGCGTCCGCGGTCAAGGCGGACTACGACCGCGCCTGGATCGAGCCGAACGCCCGCCGCGCGGTGCTCGAGGCCGTCCGGCACGGCGTGCGGCACGTGCTGGCATTTGCCGACGTCGACACCAAGGCGCGGCTCGAGGGCGTGATCCCGCTGCTGGCGCTGCGCGAGGAGTTCCGCGGTGTCGTGGACCTGCAGGTGGTGGCGTTCCCCCAAGACGGTCTGCTGTGCGACCCCGGGGCCGAGGAGCTGGTCGAAGAGGCGGTCGACCTCGGCGCGGACGTGGTCGGGGGCATCCCCTGGATCGAGCACAACGACGACGACGCCCGGGAGCACATACGCCGGATGTGCGAGCTCGCCGCCTCGCGCGGCCGGCGGGTGGCGATGCTCGTCGACGACGCCGGCGACGCCTCCCTCCGCACCACCGAGCTCCTGGCCACCGCGCTGATCAGGCACGGGCTGGTCGGCCGCGGCGTCGCCAACCACGCCCGCGCGCTCGGGCTCTACACCGGGCCCACCCTGGAACCTCTCGCCCGTCTGGCCCGCCGCGCCCGGCTCGGCTTCGTCTCCGACCCGCACACCGGCTCGCTGCACCTGCCCGTGCTCGAGCTGACCGCGATGGGGTTGCCGATCGCGCTCGGCCAGGACGACATCGAGGACGCCTTCTACCCGTTCGGCCGGCACAACATGGTCGAGATCGCGTTTCTCGCCGCGCACGCGCTGAGAGCCTTCGACCAGCCCGGCCTCGACCTCGTGTACGACGCGGTCACGACCACCGCAGCCGACGTGCTCGGCGTACCCGGCCACCGGCTCGAACCCGGTGGCAATGCCGACCTGGTGGTGCACCACCACGCTGGCCTCCGCGAGGTGCTCGCCCACCACGCGGCTCCCGCTCACGTGCTCGCGTCGGGCAAGGTCGTGGCCGGCTCATCGCTGCCTGGTCATGATGCGCGCATTCAGGGCAGTCCCTGACGACGGCACCCGTACGAGCACCGATGCCGGATCCACGTCCGCGGGGCGAAGATGGATCCAGCACCCGCACCGGCGGGGCATCAGTGATCGAAGGTGGTGGCCGACATGCCGCTCCCAGAGGGCGCATCCCAAGGCACAGCTGCAGCCGAGACCGACAGGAACAAGGCGGTGATCCGGCGCTTCGTCGAGGAGGTGCAGAACGGCCAGGACTGGGCTGCGTACGACGAGCTGAACGATCCCGACTTCGTGAACCTCAGCGCCCCTCCCGGCATGCCGTCCGACCGTGCGGGAGGGAAGCTCTACCTCCAGGCGTTCGCGGCTGCCTACCCCGATGCCCACTTCGAGATCGACGACATGATCGCCGAAGGCGACAGTGTCGTGACGAAGAAGACGTTCACCGGCACGAACACCGGCGAGTTCGCGGGGATGCCGGCTACCGGCAGACAGGTCAGCCTGCAGTACGTCGACATCATGCGGGTGCGCGACGGCAGGATCGTCGAGCACTGGCTCAGCATGAACCAGCTCAGCTGGATGCAGCAGCTCGGCATCGCCTGACCAGGGCCCCACAGCCGCCGTAGTCTCCGGAGATGGATTCCCTTCCCGTCGTTCGGGTGGCCGCCGTGCAGGCCACCCCGGTCGTGCTGGACCTCGACGCGAGCCTCGACAAGGCGGTGCGCCTCATCGGCGAGGCAGCCGCGCAGGGCGCCCAGCTCGTCGTCTTCCCCGAGACGTTCCTCTCGCTCTACCCGTCGTACGCGTGGGCGCACCTGCCGGGCGCGGACGCGGACGCGTTCTGGGAGCGGTTCTGGGGCAGCGCCGTCGAGGTGCCCGGACCGGCAGTCGACCGGTTGGTCGCGGCCTGCCGAGAGCACGACGTGCTGTGCGCGATCGGCGTCAACGAGCGCGAGAGGGAGCGCCCCGGCTCGGTCTACAACACCCTCCTGCTGCTGGGGTCCGACGGACTCCTGAGCCGGCACCGCAAGCTGATGCCGACCCACCACGAGCGGCTCTTCCACGGTGTCGGCGCGGGCGACGACCTCGGCGTGACCGAGACCGAGCTGGGCCGCATCGGCGGCCTGATCTGCTGGGAGAACCGGATGCCCCTGGCTCGCTGGGCGGTCTACCAGGGCGGCCCGCAGATCTGGCTGGCGCCGACCGCCGACGACTCCGACGGCTGGCAGGCCACGATCCGGCACATTGCGATCGAGTCCGGCGCCTTCGTGGTCTCGGTCCCGCAGTACATCGAGCGAGCCGCGTTCCCCGACGACTTCCCGTGGCCGCTGCCGGACCACGAGGTGTTCGGTCGCGGCGGCGCGGCCGTGATCGCCCCGGCGTCGGGGGACGTGCTCGCCGGCCCCCTCTACGACGAGGAGGGGATCGTCGTGGCCGACTGCGACCTGCGCGAGACGCTGCACGCGAAGCGCTGGTTCGACGCGGCCGGGCACTACAGCCGCGCCGACGTGCTGTGGCCGGGGGTCCGGTGACCGCGGCCATCCGCTAGACAAGAGCCATGGCCCGTCGCATCCGCATCGGCATCGACACCGGCGGCACGTTCACCGACGTCGTCGCGTTCGACGAGGACACCGGTGAGCTGGTCACCACCAAGACACCGTCGACGCCGGGCAATCCCGCGGACGGCTTCCTGGCCGGCATCGACAAGGTGCTCGGGCTGCTCGGGGCGACCGGCGCCGACATCGACGCGGTCTCGCACGGCACCACGGTCGCGACCAACCAGCTGCTCGAGGGCAAGGTCGACCGGCTCGGCTTCGTCACCAACACGGGCTACGAGGCGATGCTCGAGATCGCCCGGCAGTCGGTACCCGACGGCTACGGCAACAGCTACTTCTGGGTGAAGCCGGACCGGATCGTCCCGCGCGACCTGGTCAAGGGCGTCGAGGGCCGGCTCGACGTGAACGGCGACGAGGTGCGCCCGTTCGACGAGGACGGCGCCCGCGTCGTCGCACGCTGGTTCCGCGACCAGGGCGTCGACACGCTCGGCGTCTGCTTCCTGCACTCCTACGCGAACCCGGGCCACGAGGAGCGGATGAGGGCGGTCCTGCACGAGGAGCACCCGAACGCCGTGGTGTCGCTGTCGAGCGAGGTGCTGCGCGAGTACCGCGAGTACGAGCGCGCGATGACGACCCTCGTCGACGCGGCCGTGAAGCCCCGCCTGTCGGCGTACGTCACCAACATCAAGAGCCGGCTGATCGCCTACGACGACCGGGTCATCCCGTTCTACGTGATGAAGTCCAACGGCGGCGTGCTGTCGGCCGACGAGGTGGTGCACCAGCCGATCACCACGGTGCTGTCAGGTCCGGCCGCCGGCGCGCTGGGCGCGGCGCTGATCGCCAAGGTGGCCGGGTTCGACCGGGTGCTGACCTCCGACGGCGGCGGCACGTCGACCGACGTCTCGGTCGTGATCGACGGCGAGCCGACTCTGACCACGGAGGGCTCGGTCGGTGCGTTCCCGTCGAAGATCCCGATGATCGACGTGGTGACGGTCGGAGCAGGGGGTGGCTCGATCGCCTGGCTGTCCCCGGAGGGGACGCTCAAGGTCGGCCCGCAGTCGGCGGGCGCCGATCCCGGACCGATCTGCTACGCCAAGGGCGGCACCGAGGTGACCATCACCGACGCCCACGTCGTGCTCGGCCGGATCCCGCCGCACCTGCTCGGCGGCGAGATCCCGCTCGATGTCGACGCGGCGCGGAACGGGGTCGAATCGCTCGCCTCCAAGCTCGGCCTCTCGCCCGAGGCCTGCGCCACCGGTGTCCTCGAGATCTCGGCCTGGAACCAGGCCAACGCCCTGCGCCAGGTCACCGTCAAGCGCGGCCTCGACGTCCGCGACTTCACGCTGACCACGTTCGGCGGCTCCGGCTCGCTGCTGCTGTGCCGGCTGATGGACGTGCTCGGCATCCCGACCGTGCTGGTCCCGCCGAACCCCGGCAACGTCTCGGCGTTCGGCCTGCTCACCGTCGACGTCAAGAACGACTACGTCCAGACCCACGTCGCGCTGGCCGAGGCTCTCGAGCCGGCCACCGTCGCGTCGACGTACGACGCCCTCACCGGTCGGGCGGCCGCCGCGCTGTCGGGTGAGGGGTTCGCACCCGAGCAGCACCAGTTCGCCCGCACCGCCGACCTGCGCTACTTCGGCCAGGCCTTCGAGGTACGGGTCCCGGTCTCCGACGGTGAGATCGATGCCGCCGTGCTGGACGAGGTCGCGAACCGGTTCCACGCCGAGCACCGCGCCCTCTACGGCTACGACTTCTCGACCGACGCGACCCAGCAGGTCGAGTGGGTCAACCTCCGCGTCTCGGGAATCGGGCCGATCCAGCGCCCCGAGAT
The DNA here is from genome assembly GCA_963798045.1 of uncultured Actinomycetota bacterium. Classification (GTDB taxonomy): domain Bacteria; phylum Actinomycetota; class Actinomycetes; order Propionibacteriales; family Nocardioidaceae; genus Nocardioides. Next base: position 30,636 of record CAWCSB010000024.1, on the reverse strand, counting down.
CCGCCGCCATGACGTTGACCCGGCGCAAACTTTGAGCCGGGTCAACGTTGACCCGTCTCAAAGTTTGCGCCGGGTCAACGTGAGACAGGTCTGCTTCGAGGCAGAAGAGGGGTACGTCGAGACGCCGGTCGTCCAGCGGACGGCCCTCGAGCCGGGACAGGTCGTGAGTGGGCCCGTGATCATCGAGGAGTTCGGCTCAACGGTGCCGGTGCACCCGGGGTTCCAGGTCCGGGTGGACGAGTTCCTGAACCTGATCGTGACGAGGAGCGAGTCGTGACCGACAGCAGACGGGCGCCGACGCAGTTCCCGTACGGACACCTGACCGACGACGCCGGTGCCAGCGCCGACCCGGTGCTGGTCGAGATCGTCCAGGGCTCGCTGGCCAGCGTCGAGATGGAGGTCGAGACCGCGATCGGGCGGACCAGCCGCAGCCCGATGATCCGCGACGCGCACGACTTCCGGGCCGGCATCCACGACCGGCTGCTGCGCAAGCTGACCGGCCGCTCGTACTCCGCGCTGGTGCACCCGGTGGCTCGCGACTTCCCGATGGAGGAGATGCGCGAGGGCGACGTCTTCTTCCACAACGACGTCTACCGCTCCGAGGGCGGCATCGGCCACCTGCCCGACCTGTGCGTGACCGTGCCGGTCTTCTCCGGAGGCAAGGTGGTCGCGTTCGTGCAGGCGTTCGGCCACCACGACGACATCGGCGGCGCCGTCCCCGGCTCGATGCCGAGCCACGCGACCAGCGTCTTCGAGGAAGGCCTGATGGTCCCGCCGATCCGGCTCTGGGACGCCGGCGTCCCCAACCGGGCAGCGCTCACGATCATGACCCGCAACTCCCGGATGCCGGAGTCGCTCGCGGCCGACCTCGACGCCGAGTGCTCGGCCTGCCTGATGGGGGCGCGCCGGCTCGGCGAGCTGTTCGACAGGTACGGCGTCGAGACCGTCGAGTCCTGCTTCGACGCGATCCTGAGCCGCACCACCGAGACCTACCGGCGCGAGATCCTCGGCAAGATCCCGGTCGGGTCGTGGGTGTGGGAGGACTACGCCGAGCACGACGGCGTCGACGAGCCGATGCTGCACACGCAGCGGATCACGTTGACCCGCACGGCTGCCGACGACCCGGACGGCGAGCGCCTCATCCTCGACTTCGGTGGCACCTCGCGCCAGGCCAAGGGACCGATCAACCACGTCGGCGACGCGAGCGACGGCGTCTTCCTCAAGAAGTGGCTGGCGCCCATCCTGCGCAACCTCGCCGACACTCCCGAGCGGATGGCCGAGCTCGATGTCAACGAGGGGATCGTGCCGCTGATCGAGATGCGCTTCCCGCCACCCGGCACGCTGCTGACGCCGGTCTTCCCGGCGCCGACCAACGCCCGCACCTTCGTCATCCTGAGGCTGCTCGGGGTGCTGGCCGGCGTGATCGCCAAGGCGGTCGACGGCCGGATGCCCGCCGACCAGGAGACGATCCGCTACACCGGCGTCTACGGCGACGACCTCGAGGGCCGCCCCTACCTCATGCGTGAGGTGCTCGGTGGCGGCTCGGGCGGCCGCTACTACGCCGACGGCGAGGACACCATCCACGTCGTACCCGACTCGCGGAACCTGCCGACCGAGTTCACCGAGGCGCGGTTCCCCTTCCGGGTCGAGTCGCTCTCGCTCGCAGTGGACAGCGGGGGAGCGGGGCAGTTCCGCGGCGGCCTGGGCTACGAGAAGCAGATCCGGATGCTCAAGGACGGCCACTTCATGTCCATCGCGGACCGGTCGATCCTGGCCTGCTGGGGAGTCCGCGGCGGCAAGGCCGGCCAGCCCTTCCAGGTGACCATCGACGCGGGCGGCCCCCACGAGCGCGAGGTCGATGCGCTGGCCGACGCCGAACCCGTCGTGGCCGGCGAGGTGATCCGGATCCGCACCACCGGTGGCGGTGGCTGGGGCAACCCTCTCGAGCGCGACCCGGCCCTCGTCGTACGTGACGTGGTGTGGCGCAAGGTCTCGCCCGAGGCCGCGCTCGCCGACTACGGCGTGGTCCTCACCGGATCGCTGGAGGACGACTCGCTGTCGTACGACGACGCGGCCACGACTGCCGAGCGCGCGGCGCGGCCGGCGCCCACGCGACGTGTTCTTCGATCGCGGCCCCGGCTACGCCCGGCTCTCGGGCGGCGCCGAGCACGCCGAGGTCGACGTTCTGTGACCCGGCCGGCGCTCGCCGAGACACTCGACCTCGAGCGGCACCCCGAGGGCGGCTGGTTCCGGCAGACCTGGGTGGCACCGGAGCCGGTGACGCTGCCGGACGGCAGGGTGCGACCGACCGCCACCCTGATCCACTTCCTGCTCGCTGCTGGGGAGTCCTCGGCCTGGCACCGGGTCACGTCGGACGAAGTCTGGCTTGCCCACCTGGGGGTCGTGCGCCTCCAGCTCGGCGGCAGCGGGGAGGTGCCCGCCGACGGCCCGGAGCTCGTCGTGGGAACGGGCGACTCGCAGCTCTGTCAGGCCGTCGTCCCCGGCGGCACGTGGCAGCGAACTCTCCCCGGCCCCGCCGACGCACTCGTGAGCTGCCTCGTGTCCCCGGGCTTCGACTTCGCCGACTTCGAGCTGGTGGGCCAGGACGAGGCGTCGGCCGTCGGTCCTACCGTGGGACCGTGACCGCCGCTTCGGATCTCCTGGCCCTGCACCACGGCCCCGGCTTCGTGCTGCCCAACGCGTGGGACGCCGGCTCGGCCCGGATCCTCGAGCAGACGGGCTTCCCGGCCATCGCCACCACCAGCGCCGGCATCGCCTGGTCCCTCGGCGTCCCTGACGGAGGTGCACTGGACCTCGACACGATGCTCGAGCACGTCGGTCGCATCGTGGCCGCGGTGGGCGTTCCCGTGAGCGCAGACCTCGAGGCCGGCTACGGCGACACGCCGGACGGCGTCGGCCGCACGGTGGCCCGGGCCGTGGAGGTCGGCGTGGTGGGCTGCAATCTCGAGGACCAGGTGCAGGGGACGTTGTTCGAGATCGACGAGGCCGCGGACCGGCTGGCGGCCGCTCGGGCCGCGGCGCCGGCGGGCAGCTTCGTCATCAATGCCCGCACGGACACCTATCTCGCCGGCTCGAACGGCGACGTGTTCGCCGAGACGGTCGAGCGCGCGGCGCGCTATGTCGAGGCAGGGGCCGACTGCGTCTTCGTGCCAGGCGTCAACGACGAGGACGTCATCCGGCGGCTGGCCGCCGAGATCCCGGCGCCGCTCAACCTCGTGGCCGGGCTGAGCAACGTCATCCCCGCGCCCAAGCTCTTCTCGCTCGGCGTCAAGCGGGTCAGCCTGGGCGGCAGCCTGGCCCGGGCGGCCTACAGCTTCCTCGAGCGCGCCGGCCGGGAGCTGCTCGACTCCGGCACCCTTGGCTTCCTCGACGGTGCCGTCTCCTACGCCGAACTGCAGCGGCGGTTCGGCGCGTGATCGCAGTCCTCGGCGGCCATGGCAAGACCGGCCGCGCGGTGATCGCCGCACTCGACCGGCGCGGCGCGTCGACGGTCGCGATCGGCCGCGCCCACTGGGGCGACCTGCCAGGCGCTCTCGCGGGCTGCGAAGCGGCGTACCTGATCGCGCCCAACCTGCACCCCGACGAGCCGGCGTACGTCGAGGAAGCGCTGGCCGCGCTGCAGGAGGCGGGCGTCGGGCGGGTGGTCTACCACTCGGTCGCGTCGCCCTACGTCCCGGAGATGCCGCACCACCTCGGCAAGGCCGTCTCGGAGGACGTCGTGCGCCGGTCCGGGCTCGCTTGGACGATCCTGCAGCCCGGCGCCTACCTGCAGAACCTCGACCTGAGCGGCCCGTTCGAGGTGCCGTACGACCTCGACGCGGTCTTCGGCTTCGCGGACCTCGCCGACATCGCCGAGGCGGCCGCCGTCGTGCTGACCGACGACGGCCATGTCGGCGCGACCTACGAGCTGGCGTCGCGGACGGCCACCGTGGCCGAGCTGGCCGCGGAGGCCGGCGTCACCGCGCGGCGGACCGACGACAGGCCGGACGGGTGGCTCGGGGCGATGTTCGACTACTACGACCAGCACGGGTTGCCGGTGGGCACGCGGACCCTCGACGCGCTGCTCGGGCGGACGGTCACCGACCCACGCTGATCCACTCCGTCGTCGGGTCGAGGTCTGGGTGAGGGTTGCCCCCGCCCTCGGCGCGATCCCGGTGTCGCATCGAGCGAACGCGCATCCAGCCCGCGGCGAGCAGCACTCCGCCTGCCAGCCCGCCGAGCCCCCACCAGGCGCGGTCGCGGGCCGACGTGTCCGACGTGTCGGTCGCGGTGGGCGCTGCCGCTGCGGGCTCAACCGACTCCGGCGCAGGTGCGCCGGACTCGACCTGGGTGGCCGGCTGGGCAGCCTGGCCGATCTGACCCACGCCGAGGCTGTTCAGCAGCTGGGTCAGCTCCTTCCCGCCGGTCGGCTGGTGCCAGGTGACCGGGCTGTCCCAGATCGGCGTGGAGTCGCCGAGCACCTCCTGGGTGGCGATCCACGGGCCGTGTTCCCCTCCCAGATAGATCCGGTCGACGCGCCACGGCTCCACGTCGTGGACCAGCCAGGTCACCGTGACGGAGGGCCAGGCCACATGGTCTGCTCCCGACTCGTCCACCGTGCTGGAGGCGCCGACGTCGACGAGACCGACGAGCTGCTCGTATTCGCTGTCGGTGAAGTAGAGCGAGGCCGTCCTTCCCTCGCCGGGTACCGACAGCAGGGCGCTGGTCGGGCCACCGGCCGACGCGGGACCGGGTGGCGCCAGCAGGACAAGAATCCAGGCGGTCAGAACGATGGCGAGAGCGCGGATGGCCGGCACGGCTACCTCCTGGGCGACGGGTTCGCTGGTGTTACACCGCCGGGGCTGCCCCGGTTCCCGTCAGTGGACCGGCACCGCGGACTCCGCGATGTCCACGGCCCTGCTGAGCTCGATCTCGCCTTCGAGCCGGAGGGTCACGCGGCCCTCGGGCCAGATGAGGGTGTGACCCGCGAGCCGGGCGGAGTGGGTGACCGGGGTGCCGTCGGGCTCGAGCAGCGCGACCTCGTGCGGCTCGTCGAACCAGAGTGCCTCACCACCGTTCACCGCCGTCCACTGCACGTCGGGAGTGGACTTGACCACCGCGAAGTCGAGGGTGGCGTCGAACTGGTCGAGGTGCAGCACTCCCTCGTCGTCGGTGGTCCAGCTCATGGAGACGATCCGCCGGTCGGCCGAGACCGCCACGCCGTCGGGTGGACCCAGTGCGTCGGGGACCGACACGGTGAAGCCGACCATCGCGGCAGCCTCGGCCAGGGACACGTCCGGCGACACCGCGGGCGGCGTCGGGTCGGCCGTCGGTGGTGGTGCGTCGCCCCGCTCCACTCGTACGCCGCCGAAGCCGAACCAGTCCGCAACGGCCGCGCGCACCGGCGGCGTCGCCAGCAGTGCGAGCAGCACTGCGCCGACCGCGAGCGCGACCAGCCGGAGTCGCGGCCGGGCCGGCGCCACGCCCGCGGCGGGAGCGTCGCCGAGCCGCTCCAGGACGGCGGTCGCCAGGCCCGGTCCGGGAGCCGGCACGTCGACGGCCCGGCCCAGCGCCGCCAGATCTCGCGCGAGGTCGTCGTACCCCTGCTCAGCCATCGTGCGCCGCCTCTCTCGCCTGTGCGCGGTCCGCGTCGTCGTCCAGCACGTCCCGGAGCCGGGCCAGCGCCCGATGCAGCCGGGACTTCACCGTCCCGCGTGGCCACCCCAGGACCGCCGCGGACTCGGCCTCGTCGAGATCGAGCAGGTATCGGCATGTCACCACTTGGCGATGCGGTGGCGAGAGCCTGGCCAGACCTCGAACGAGTGCCTCCTGCCGCTCGTGCGACAGGGTGGCCTCAGCGGGATCGTCGGGTCGGGCGAGCAGCAGCCGCTCGGCCAGCGCCCAGGACCGTCGCTCACGGGCCGCCCGCCGGCCGGAGGCACGGTGCAGGTTCCGGGTCTCGTTCGCGACGATCTTCAGCAGCCATGGCCGGAACGGCGCACCGGGTCGGAACCGGTCCAGCGATGCGTACGCCTTGACGAAAGCCTCCTGCACGACGTCCTCCGCGTCCCCACCGGCACCCAGCAGGGCGGCCGTCCGGACTGCTACCGGGGCATGGCGGTGCACCAGCTCCGCGTACGCCTCGCGGTCACCGCTGCGTACCCGGGCCAGCAGGTCGGTGTCGTCCGGGCCGGTGTCCAGGTTCGGGTGTCCCTCTCTCGTTCGATCTGTGTACACCACCGGGAGGCCGATGGTTCCGCGTGGCAGGGTGGGGATGTGGAGCTGCGCCAGCTCGAGTACTTCGTCGCAGTCGCGGAGCACCTGCACTTCGGTCGCGCTGCGGAGGCCCTGTCGATCGGCCAGCCGGCAGTGAGCCAGCAGCTGGCCCGGCTCGGTGGCCGAGTGGACCAGCCGGGCCACCACCGCGACGGGCGAGACCTACGAGAACGACTACGCCGTCGTGTTCGAGGTGAGAGGGCAGGAGATCGTGGCGGTCCGCGAGTACTTCGACACCGAGTACGCCGGACGGGTGCTCTTCGGAGCCGGCGACCGCGCGTAGTCGCAGACGGTCAGCTCTGGCTGGGGAGCTGCTGGAGTGCCCAGCGGTTGCCGTCGGGGTCGGCGAAGTACACGAACCGGCCCCAGGGCTGCTCGTCGACGCCCTCGCACTCCACCTCGCGGTCACGCAGGTAGGCCAGGGCGGCGTCCGCGTCCTCGACCACCACCTGGACGAACTGTGACGACCCGGTCGGCATCATCTCGAGGCCGAGACCGAAGCAGATCGAGCAGGCCGAGCCCGGCGGCGTGACCTGGACGAAGCGCAGCTCGGGGGTGACGGTCCGGTCGAAGTCAACGGGCCACCCGACCCGGTTGCCGTAGAAGTCGACCGACCGGTCCACGTCCTGCACGGCCAAGGGGATGAGCTCGATCTTGAAGTCCATGGGTGCCTCTCATCGGGTTGGTGACCCCACGCTAGGAGACGCAACGGACAGCTCCTGACCGCAATGCCCCGTTCTCGGCCGAATCGGTGAGCAACTAGGTTGCACACATGAGGGTCCTGCTGGCGCTGGGCGGGAACGCCATGACGAACGCCGACGGTCGTGCTCGCGTGGAGGACCAGATCGCCGCAGCGGAGGTCGCCATGGAGGCGGTCGCGGAGCTGCTGGCCCACGACGTCGAGGTCGTGATCACGCACGGCAACGGCCCTCAGGTCGGCAACCTGCTGGTGAAGAACGAGCTCGCCGCCGCGGTCGTACCCCCCGTCCCGCTGGACTGGTGCGGCGCGCAGACCCAGGCGACGCTCGGCATGGTGCTGATGGACGCACTGGACTCGTCGTTGCTGCGCCGAGGCGTGCTGCGTCGTTCCGCAACCGTCGTGACCCGCGCACTCGTCGACCGGGACGACCCGGGCTTCACGAAGCCGACCAAGCCCATCGGCCGGTTCCTCCCGGCCGAGGAGGCGCAGCTGCTGGTCGAGCACGGCGAGACCTGGGAGGACCGGGGCGAGAAGGGCTGGCGGCGCGTGGTCGCCTCGCCCGAGCCGCTGGAGATCATCGATGCGCCGGCGGTGCAGGCGCTCGTCGATGCCGGCTTCGTGGTCGTGGCCAACGGCGGGGGCGGCATCCCGGTGGTCCGCGACGGCGACGGCAACCTGAGCGGCGTCGAGGCGGTCATCGACAAGGACCTGGGCGCCGCCCTGCTGGCCCGGTCCGTCGACGTCGACGTGCTCGTGATCGCGACCGACGTACCGCACGCGGTGCTGCACTACGGCACGCCCGAGGCCGCCGACATCGGGACCGTGACCGTGGACGAGATGCGGTCGTACGCCGCCGACGGCCACTTCGCGAGCGGCTCGATGGGGCCGAAGGTCGACGCGGTCTGCCGGTTCGTCGAGCGCGGCGGCGGCCGTGCGATCATCACCGACCTTGCCCACCTGGCCGACGCCATCCGGGGCGACGCCGGCACCGTCGTCGTACCGAACATCGCACGACCAGCAACCTGAGAGAGAGTGGCCCCATGCCCGACGCCATCGAAGTACGCAAGGTCCCCATCCACTCCGTCGCCGACGCGAGCGAGCTCGCGAAGCTGATCGACGACGGCGTCCTCCACGCGGATCGCGTCATCGCCATCATCGGCAAGACCGAGGGCAACGGCGGCGTCAACGACTACACCCGGATCATCGCCGACCGCGCGTTCCGCGAGGTGCTGGTCGCCAAGGGCGCCGACGCCGACGCGGTGAAGCAGGTCCCGATCGTCTGGTCCGGCGGCACCGACGGCGTGATCAGCCCGCACGCCACGATCTTCGCGACGGTGCCGCCCGAGGAGCTCCCCGAGGACCAGGCACCGTCCGACGAGCCGCGGCTGACCGTCGGCTTCGCCATGAGCGAGCAGCTGCTGCCGGAGGACATCGGGCGTACGGCGATGGTCACCAAGGTCGCCGACGCCGTGAAGGTGGCCATGGAGAAGGCCGGCATCACCGACCCGGCGGACGTGCACTACGTGCAGACCAAGACCCCGTTGCTCACCATCCACACCATCCGCGACGCCAAGTCGCGCGGGAAGACGGTCTGGACCGAGCACACCCACGAGTCGATGGACCTCTCCAACGGCTGCACCGCGCTCGGCATCGCGGTCGCCCTCGGCGAGATCGAGATGCCCACCGACGGCGACGTGATGCACAACCGCGACCTCTACTCCGCGGTGGCGTCCTGCTCCTCGGGCGTCGAGCTCGACCAGGCGCAGGTGGTCGTGGTCGGCAACGCGCCGGGCGTCGGCGGTCGCTACCGGATCGGCCACTCGGTGATGAAAGACGCGCTCGACCAGGACGGCATCTGGGACGCGATACGCGAGGCCGGGCTCGAGCTCCCCGACCGCCCGCGCACCTCCGATCTGGAGGGCAAGCTGGTCAACGTCTTCCTCAAGTGCGAGGCCTCCCAGGACGGCCAGGTCCGCGGCCGACGCAACGCCATGCTCGACGACTCCGACGTGCACTGGCACCGCCAGATCAAGGCGGCGGTCGGCGGCGTCACGGCCGCGGTCACCGGTGACCCGGCGGTGTTCGTGTCGGTCTCCGCGGCCCACCAGGGCCCCGACGGAGGCGGCCCGGTCGCCGCGATCGTCGACCTGGGCTGACGTGGACCGAAGGTCCACAACGGTGACCCGTCAGTTCTGTACGCCAGGGCGTGGCACTTGTCGGGCGTTTCTGTCACCTGTCGGGGGTTGCGTCCCCCGACAAGCGCCAAACTCGCCCGACAAGTTCGAGGCCATGCGTCCTATGGGGCCCGTGTGGTAGGCCGGTCGCAGCTCACGACTCGGGGGAGTCCAGCCACTCCCGGATCGAGTCGTTGTGCTGGCCGAGCGTGGGCGGCGCGACGTGCTCGGAGCGGCCGCCGGAGAACTGGTTGTCGTCGAAGCGCAACGGCGGACCCGGCAGGTCGATCGCGCCGAGCGTCGGGTGGGCGACGGACAGCTTGAGGCCCTGCGACAGCACCTGGTCCCACGAGTAGACGTCGTCCATCGAGCGCACCTTGCCGGAAGGCACGCCGGCGTCGGACAGCAGCGACAGCCAGTGCTCGGCGTCGTCGGAGGCGAAGTGCGACTCCAGCTTCTCGATCAGCGCGTCCCGGTTCCCCACCCGCTCGGGGTTGGTGGCGAAGCCGTCGTCGGCCGGGTCCCACTCCAGGGCTGCGCACAGGGCCCGCCACAGCCCCTCCGATCCGCAGGCGATCTGGATCGGCGCCGTACCGGTCGCGAACATGCCGTACGGCGCGATCGACGGATGGTGGTCGCCGGAGAGACCCGGCACCTCACCGGCCACGGTCCACTTGGTGCCCTGGAACGCGTGTACGCCGACCATGCCCGCCAGCAGCGACGTGCGCACGACCCGGCCGCGGCCGGTGCGGTTCCGCTCGTGCAGCGCCGAGACGACGCCGAACGCGCCGTTCATGCCCGCGATCAGGTCGGCGATCGGCACGCCCACCTTGGTCGGCTGGTCGGTCCCGGTGATCGACATCAGCCCGCCTTCGCCCTGGGCGATCTGGTCGTAGCCGGCGCGCGACGCCTCCGGGCCGTCGTGCCCGAAGCCGGTGATCGACAAGACGACCAGACCGGGGTTCAGCTCGTGCAGCCGCGAGACCGGGAAGCCCAGCCGGTCGAGGACCCCGACCCGGAAGTTCTCCATCAGCACGTCCGCCCTCGTCACCAAGCGCGCCAGCACGTCGCAGTCCTCGGGTGACTTGAGGTCGAGGACCAGCGACTCCTTGTTGCGGTTCGCCGAGAGGAAGTACGTCGACTCGCGGGCTTCCTCCGGCCCCACGAACGGCGGCCCCCAGGAACGGGTGTCGTCGCCGCTGGGCGACTCGATCTTGATCACCCGCGCGCCCAGGTCGCCGAGCATCATCCCGGCGTGCGGACCGGCCAGCGCGCGGGTCAGGTCGAGGACGAGCAGGTCGGACAGGGGACCGTCAGCCATGCCCGCACGCTACCCACGCCCCGCCGCCCCCTCCTCGGCCTAGTCACAAATGACTACTCGGACGTAACCCGATCGGGCCCCCTCTCGTTGGGCCCCCATGAACCACTCCACGCTCCGCCGGGCCGTAGCCGTCCTCGCCGTGCTGGCGAGCGCGCTGCTCGGAGCCGCCACCGTGACCGCGGCGCCCGCACAGGCCGCTCCGCAGTGGGCGCCGGCCGCGACCGCCAAGATCCACCCCGGCACGATGATGTACACCGCCGGTGCCCAGTGCACCGCGAACTTCGTCTACACCGACGCGAGCGACAACGTCTACGTCGGGTACGCCGCGCACTGCGCAGGCCTCGGGGAGGCCACCGACACCAACGGCTGTCTGGCCGAGTCGCTGCCGCTCGGCACCCCGGTCACCTTCAACGAGGGCGGGAGCCTGATCAGCGAGGGCACGGTGGTCGGGCAGGGCACGCTCGTCTACTCCTCGTGGCTGAAGATGCACGAGCTGGGCACCACCGACGCCAACACCTGCGCCTACAACGACCTGGCGCTGGTCAAGGTCGCTGCCGGAGACGTCGGCAAGGTCAACCCCTCGATCCCGTTCTGGGGTGGCCCGACCGGCATCGACACCAACGGCACCGCTGCCGGCGACCGGGTCTACACCTACGGCAACTCCAGCCTCCGCTTCGGCATCAGCCAGCTCTCGCCGCACACCGGCATCAGCCTGGGTGACGACGCCGCCGACGGTGGCTGGTCGCACCCGCTCTACACGGTGACCCCCGGCGTCCCCGGCGACTCCGGCTCGGCGTTCGTCTCGGCCGACGGCAAGGCGATCGGCGTCCTGTCGACGCTCGGCCTGGCGCCGCTGCCCCTGTCGAACAACATCGGCGACCTCGGCAAGGAGCTGGCCTTCGCCCAGGCCAGCTCCGGGATCGCGGGGCTGGCCCTGGTCCAGGGCACCGAGCCGTTCGACCCCATCCTCTGACCACCCCCAAGGGAGCAACGGTCCGCCCGCGCGGACCTGACGGCCCAGGCCCCGTCCTATGCGCCAGGACGGGGCCCGGGTCTGTTTCGTGACCGCCTCGTGATCGCATCGGCGAGCCCCTCCGGTTACGTTCCCAAGGACATGAGTCCCGCCCGCGCCGGTACGTCGGCCGTGGTCGCCGTCCTTGGTGCCGCGGGGCTGCTGCTCGTCCTGGTCACCTGGTCCGCCTCGATCGGCCCCGACCGCGTCGTCTCCGGCGGCCACGTCGAGCGGATCCGGCCGGACGAGCCGTCGTCCGCGACCGCCAGCCGGCACCCCCGAGGACGACCCGGTCGAGGAGGCCCGCAACCAGGAGCGCGGAGATCCGCCGGGCTGGGTGGACGCGCTGGCCTTCGTCCTCGAGCTCCTGACCATCTGCGTGATGGCCTTCCTGGCGCTGCGGCTGCTCCGCAAGCTGCACCAGCTGTGGAAGGGCCGCGACCCGGCGACGTCGGGGCCCGCCCGAGGAGGTCGAGTTCGAGGTGCTCGGCTCGGCGGCCCACGTCGCCGAGGTCATCGAGGAGGACGCGGCCGACCAGCGCGCCGAGCTGGCCGAGGAGGGCGAGCCCCGCAACGCCATCGTCGCGTGCTGGCACCGGTTCGAGCAGCAGGCGGTGCGCGCGCGGCGTCGAGCGGCGATCCTGGCAGACCACCGCCGAGTTCGTCCTCGGTGCGCTCGACCTCGTCGCGGCCGACCGCGGGGCGGTGGGCCGGCTGGCCGACCTCTACCGCGAGGCCCGCTTCTCCGACCACCCCATGACCGACGAGCACCGCCGCGCGGCGCTCGAGGCGCTCGACACCATCCACCGCAGCCTCGGCCGTACGACGGTAGCCCGATGACCGGCCCGCGACGCTGGTGGCTGCGGGTGGCCGGCGGCGTGCTCGGCTTTCGTCGGCATCGAGGTCGCGATCCGGCTGATCCACGGCGAGGCGGACGAGCTCCGGCTCGCCCTGGTGGTCGCGCTGGTGGTCTGCGCCTCGGGGCTGCTGGTCGACGCGGCGTCGGTCGAGCCCGCGGTGTGGACCGCGCACACCGAGCCGGAGAGCGGGCTGGGCCGGCTCGACCCGCGCACCGCGTCCTACCTGCGCATCCTGGAGAGCCATCTGTCCGCCCGCGAGGCCGATGTCGCCCTGCGCGGGCGGCTGCGCGACCTGACCGACCAGACCCTCCGCGCCCGGCACGACCTGGACGTCGACGACCCGCGCGCCGGCGAGCTGCTCGGCCACGAGCTGCAGACGGTGCTCTCCGAGTCGCCCCGCAAGCTGCACCCCGACGAGATCGAACGCTGCGTGAAGAGGATCGAGGAGCTGTGACCACACACACCGGCCGCCCCGCACGGCCCCCACCATCGAGGAGACCGCCGCCGTCGCCGGCCGCGTGCTCGACGAGGTCGGCAAGGCGATCGTCGGCAAGCAGGAGGCGCTGCGGCTGGTGCTCTGCGCGATCCTGGCCAAGGGCCACGTCCTGCTCGAGGACTACCCCGGCCTCGGCAAGACCCTGGCTGCGCGCTCGTTCGCCCGGGCGCTCGGGCTGGACTTCGCCCGGGCCCAGTTCACCCCCGACCTGCTGCCCTCCGACCTGACCGGGTCGTTCCTCTACAACCAGCGCACCTCGGAGTTCGAGTTCCGCAGCGGACCGCTGTTCACCGGGCTGCTGCTCGCCGACGAGATCAACCGCACCCCGCCCAAGACCCAGTCCGCGCTGCTCGAGGCGATGCAGGAGCGGCAGGTCACCGTCGAGGGCGAGACCTTCCCGCTGCCCGACCCGTTCCACGTGCTCGCGACCGCCAACCCGATCGAGTACGAAGGCACCTACCCGCTCCCCGAGGCCCAGCTCGACCGGTTCCTGCTCCGGGTCAGCTTCGGCTACCCCTCCTCGCAACGAGGAGTACGACGTCATCGCCCGCCGCGTCGCCCGCCGGCAGGAGGAGGTCGAGCTCGAGGCGGTCACCGACGCCGCCGGGCTGCGCGGACTCCAGGCCGCGGTCGAGACGGTCCGGGTCGACGAGAGCGTCGGCCGCTACTGCGTGGCGCTGGCCGCCGCGACCCGCGAGCACCGCGACGCCCTCACCGGTGCCTCGCCGCGCGGCTCCCTGGGCCTGGTCCTCACCGCCCGCGCGTTCGCCGTGCTGCGCGGCCGCGACTACGTCATCCCCGAGGACGTGAAGGCGGTGGCCCGCGTCGTCCTCGCCCACCGCGTGACGATCCGGCCCGAGCTCTGGATGACCCAGACCAGCGGGCGGTCCATCGTCGACGCCGTGCTGGTCCAGGTCCCGACCCCGGCGACGCTCGAGGGGCGATGACGGGGCGACCTGGCGCCCCACCCCGGCGCTGGCCCGCGCGGTCATCGTCGCGGCGGTCGCCGTCGTCGCGTCGGTGGTCAGCGCGTCACCTGCGGTGATGGTGCTCGGTGCGCCGTTCGTCCTCGTGGCCTGCCTGGGGCTGCTGCACCGCCCCGACTCCTCGCCCACGGTCGAGGCCGCGCTCGACCACCGGTGGCTCCACGAGGGCCAGGGCACCACCTCGCGGCTGACCCTGTCCGACGTCGGGGACGTCGAGCATGTGGCCCGGGCGATGGCCGCGACGCCGTACGTCGCCCTGCACCCACCGGCCGGGCTGGTGGCCGGCCTGGCCGACGACCTGCCGACGATCGAGGTCGGGCCGCGGCGCTGGGGGCGCCGGGTGCTGGGGGAGGAGCAGGTCTGCCTGACCACGCCCTGGGCGGGCTACCGCTGGGGGCCGGTGCCGCTGCACGGCGATGCCTTGCGGGTCGCTGCCGCACACGCGGCGGTTCCAGTCCCGCGCCGAGACGCCTCGCCCGGTCGGCCTGGTCGGGGTCAACCGGTCGCCGCGGCTCGGAGCCGGCATCGAGTTCGCCGACATCCGGCCGTTCCGGTCCGGCGACCGGCTCCGGCGGATCAACTGGCGGGTCTCGGTGCGCAGCCGCGAGCTGCACGTCACCACCTCGCCCTCCGAGGAGGACAGCGGCGTGCTGCTGGTCGTCGACGCGCTCGGCGACCACGGTCACTCCGGCGGCCTCGACGGCGACGCGAGCAGCCTCGACCAGAGCGTCCGGGCCGCCGCCGCGGTGGCCGAGCACCACATCAGCGCCGGCGACCGGGTCGGGCTGCGCATCGTCGGCGGGGCCGGCGGCCTGGTCGGGTACGGCGCGGGCACGCGGCACCTGCGGATGCTGCTCGACCAGCTGGCCGGCGTGCATCCCGGGTGAGCTGCCGGAGGGGATCGTCCACCGCCTCCAGCTACGGGTGACCGGCGGCAGCCTGGTCTTCGTCTTCTCGCCGATGCTGGGACCGGCCATCGTGACCGCCACCGCCAGCCTGGTGCAGCGGGGCCTGCCGGTGGTCGTCGTCGACACCCTTCCGCCCGACGCCAGCCCGCGGGTCCCCGACGGCGTCGACCCGCGGATCGCCGACCTGGCCTGGCGGATGCGCCGGCTCGAGCGCGACCAGGTGCTGGCCAAGCTGGCCGCCCTCGGTTGCCCGGTCATCCCGTGGCGCGGCGCCGGTACCCTCGACGACGTGCTCCGCCGCCTGGCCCGCCGGGCCTCGGTCCCGCAGGTGGCGGTGAGATGAGCCTGCTGTCGCGCGAGACGCGCGCCCGGCTCCTGCTCCGAGCCGTGGTGCTGGTGGCACCGCTGCTCGCAATCCAGGCGGCCCGCCCCGCCGACGCGCCGCAACGGTGGTTCGTCGCCCTCACCCTGGCCCTCGCCATCGGCTTCGCGGCGATGCCCGAGTCTCCGTTCGGCACCGCGTGCCTGTGCCTGGTCGTCATCTGGTGGGCGCTCGCCGCAGTGGACGGCGTACCGATCGGCGCGATCCCCGCCGCGCTGCTCCTGCTCGCCGCGCACGTGTCCGCGCTGCTGCTGTCCTATGGACCGCCGGCGCTCCCGATCGGCCACCCGGCTGCTGGTCAGATGGCTGCGCCGCGGCGCAGTGGTCGCCGTCGTGGTCCCGCTGGTCTGGCTGGTCGCCGTGATGGTCGACGGCCAGCCGGAGCCGCCGGGTATCTGGGTCGCCGGGCTCGGCTGCGCGATCGTGGTCTGCCTGGTCGCGGCCACCGCCGTCACCACGACCCGCCAGGAGGTGGCGTGACCCGACCCGATCCCGAGGAGTACGTCGAGCTCGTGCTCTCGGTGGTCGAGGAGATCCCGTGGGGCCGGGTCACGTCCTACGGCGCCATCGCTGGCGTCGTCGGTGGCGGCCCCCGCCAGGTCGGTGCGGTGATGTCGCGACACGGCGGCCCGGTGCCCTGGTGGCGGGTGGTGCGCGCCGACGGGTCGCTGCCGCCGAGCCATGAGGAGAACGCCCGCCCGCACTACCTCGACGAGGGCACGCCACTGCGACCCTCGGGCGCCGTCGACATGACGGCGGCGTTCTGGGAGCCGGACCCGCCCGGGCCTCTGACGCCCATCGAGGAGTGACCGGGACCGGACGCGATCTGTGCACGGAGGTGTGCATAAATTCGGGCAACCTGTGGAGAAAGAGCGCCCTCCGGTGGATGACGTTGTGGAACCAGAAGAATGTTTGCCCAACCCCTTGCGCAGACGATTCCCGAGCCGATAGAACTTCTAGTGCGCAGCCACTTCGGTGGAGGCGTAGAAGGGCCCGAACAACTCATACTTGTTCGGGCCCTTCGCCTTTGTCCGGGCATCCGCGGCCGTGCGTCTCACGCTGCAACGCTGGATTCGGCATACCTCCTGGTAGCGGCCAGACTCTAGGGCGTGCCTCCCCACCCCCGGCGGCGCCGGACGCCGCCCAGATCACGCGCTGGCGGCGTCGCCGACCCTTCGAAGACGCCCAGTCTGCGTGCGTGCCTGCGCCTGGCCAGCGCGCGCCTGGACGACGCCGGCATCCACCCCGGGTGGGGAGGCAAGCCCTAGCGTGCTCTACGACGTCATGCACACGGTGCTGCCGCCGGCGCTCAAGGCGATCTGGCGTCCGACGGTGCGCGGCCTCGAGCACGTGCCCCGGACCGGCGGAGTGATCCTGGCCAGCAACCACCTCAGCTTCGTCGACTCGGTCGTGATCCCGAGCGTGGTGCCGCGCAAGGTGGTCTTCCTCGCCAAGTCCGACTACTTCACCGGCACCGGCCTCAAGGGGCTCGCCTCCCGGGTCTGGTTCGAGGGGCTGGGGATGCTGCCGGTCGATCGTGACGACACCAGGGCCGCCATCGCCAGCCTCGACATCGCGCTCGACGTGCTCGGCCGGGGAGAGGCGTTCGGGATCTACCCCGAGGGCACCCGCTCTCGCGACGGCCGCATCTACCGTGGCCGCACCGGGGTCGCCCATCTCGCGCTGACCGCCGGCGTACCGGTCGTGCCCGTGGGCCTGACCGGGACCCAGGAGGTCCAGCCGGTGGGCTCCAGCCGTCCGCGGATCGTGCCCATCACCGTCGAGTTCGGCGAGCCGATCGACTTCACCGGGCGCTTCGAGGGGGTCCCGTCCGGCCGGGCCCGCCGGGACGCGACTGACGAGCTGATGGCCGCGATCCAGCGGATCACCGGCCAGGTCGAGGCCGGCATCTACAACGAGCGGCCGATCGACTGAGCGCGTGTCGAAACCTCCGCAGCCTGCGCTGGGACGGACTCAGCTCAGGGCGTTGTAGGTCCAGGCACCGGCGAGGAACCCGATCGAGCCGAGGGTGGCGTACGCCGGCACCCACCAGCGTGAGCCGGTCTCGGAGCGCGGCTTGCGTGGCGGGACCACGGCGTTCTTGAGGGCGACCAGCATCAGGAAGACCGCGGGCGCCGCCATCAGCCAGAACATCACGCCGCAGACCAGCCAGCTCCAGACGATGTCGTCGCCCGTGAAGGCGAACTCCAGGAAGTTCCACCCGAGCGAGCCGAACAGCACCCCCCACATCGGGATCAGCAGGTTGGGAGCGTTGATCGACAGGGCGGCGGCTGACCCGGCCATCGCGGTGATCAGCATGACCGGGATCGCGATCGCGATGAGGAACGAGCCGTCGGGGCAGGGCTGGGCGCTGACGTAGGGGCCGCCGTCCGCGCAGGAGCCGCCGACGTTCATCACCGAGCGCATCGAGAAGAAGGTCCAGGTGAGCGTGACCGCGAGGATCAGAACACTGACGACCGTGGCCGCAGGAGTCTTCCAGCCCGACCGCGACCGCTTGCTCTTCGCAGGAGCATCCGTCGTCATGGGGGCACTCTGGCAGAGGCCATGGGCGCCGTTGCCACGACACGACACACTGACTCTCGCGAGGTGTCGGCGCGCCGTGATGGAGTGGTCCGGTGACAGAGGCCGCGACCACCTACCGCCTGGTCCGGCCGTCGCTCACCAGTGACCCCCCGGTCCTCGACGAGCAGCAGCAGAGCGTCGCCGACCACGACGGAGGGCCGCTCCTGGTCCTCGCCGGGCCCGGCACCGGCAAGACCACGACGCTGGTCGAGGCGATCGTCCGCCGCATCGACGAGGGCACGCACCCCGACCGGATCCTGGCGCTGACCTTCTCCCGCAAGGCCGCCGAGCAGCTCCGCGATCGCGTCACCGCGCGGGTCGGCCGCACCATGTCCGCGAGCATCGGATCGACGTTCCACTCCTTCGCCTACGGCCTGATCCGCCGCTACGCGCCCGCTGAGCTCTACGTCGGCCCGCTGCGCCTGCTGTCCGCGCCCGAGCAGGACGTCGTCCTGCGCGAGCTGCTCCAGGACCATCCCGAGTCGGTCAGGTGGCCCGACGCGCTCCGCCACGCCCTCGGCACCCGTGGCTTCGCGCGCGAGGTCCACGCGGTGCTGTCCCGAGCCAGGGAGAAGGGCCTCGACGGGGAGGAGCTCCAGCGGCTGGGTGAGACCAACGGGCTGCCGGAGTTCGTGGCGGCGGGCGCGTTCCTGGAGCAGTACCTCACGGTTCTCGACGGGCGGGGTGCGGTCGACTACTCCGACCTCATCCGGCGCGCGACGATCGAGGCGGCGGTGCACCGCGACGAGCTGCGCGCGGCCTACGCACACGTCTTCGTCGACGAGTACCAGGACACCGACACCGGCCAGGTGGCGCTGCTGCGGGCGATCGCCGGTGACGGCCGTGACCTGGTGGTGGTGGGCGACCCGCACCAGTCGATCTATGCGTTCCGGGGTGCGGAGGTGCGCGGGGTGCTCGACTTCCCGACCGACTTCCCGCGAGCCGACGGCGCCCCTGCCGAGGTGGTGGCGCTGGGGACCACCCGCAGGTTCGGCCCGAGACTGCTCACCGCCGCCCAGCGGGTCGCCGGTCGGATCGGGCTGCCCGGCAGCATCCCCGAGAGTGCGCGGGAGGCGTTCCTGGCGCCCACGGCCGAGGTGGGCCTCTACGGCGAAGGACGGGTCACCGTCCGCACCTTCGACAGTGACCGGGCCGAGGCCGAACATCTGGCCGACCTGCTCCGGCGGGCCCACCTCGAGGACGGCATCGCGTGGGACGACATGGCCGTGCTGGTGCGTTCCGGCCGCCAGTCGATCCCCCCGCTGCGGCGTTCCCTCGGAGCGGCCGGTGTGCCCGTCGAGGTGGCCAGCGACGAGGTGCCGCTGGTCCGCGACCCGGCCGCACTACCGCTGATCGACGCACTGCGGGTGGTGCTCAACCTGGACAACGACGACCCCGATCACGTCGACCACATCGACGCCGCGCGGGCCGAAGCACTGCTGACCGGGTCGTTGGGTGGGTTGGACGCCGGCGACGTACGCCGCCTGGCCCGGCAGCTGCGCCAGCGGGAGAAGGAGTCTGCGCACGCCGAGCAGCGGCTGCCGGTGCACTCGCGCGAGCTGGTCCGCCGTGCCGTCGTGGACGTGGCCACCCTCGACGGTCTGACCGGTCCCGAGGTGCAGCGCGCCACGGCGGTGGGCGACCTCGTGCGCACCACTCGGGCCCAGCTCGAGGAGGGCGCGACGGCCGAGGAGCTCTTGTGGACGCTCTGGTCGGGCACATCGTGGCCGCGCCGTCTGCGCCGCCAGGTCGAGATCGGTGGCGGGGGAGCCCGCCGGGCGCACCGCGACCTCGACTCGATCTGTGCCCTGTTCGACGCGGCAGCCCGCGCCGAGGAGACCCGCGACCACGTCGGGGTCCGTGAGTTCCTGGCCACCCTGGTCGCCCAGCAGATCCCGGCTGACACCCTTGCCGAGCGAGGCGCGCGCGGCGCCGCCGTACGCCTGCTGACCGCCCACCGCGCCAAGGGACTCGAGTGGCGCCTGGTCGTGGTCGCACACGTCCAGCAGGACGGTTGGCCCGACCTCCGTCGGCGCTCGAGCATCCTGGGTGCCGACCGGATCGGCGTCGACGGTCTGGTCCCGCCGACCTCGCTGCGCGAGACGCTGACCGAGGAGCGGCGGTTGTTCTACGTCGCCTGCACTCGGGCCCGCGAGCGGCTCGTGGTCACCGCCGTGGCGTCGCGGGACGACGACGGTGACCAGCCGTCCCGGTTCCTCGACGAGCTCGGGGTGACGGTCGAGACGGTCGAGGGCCGGCCGCCACGCACCCTGTCGTTGGCCGGTGTGGTCGCGGAGCTGCGCCGCAACGTCGCCGACCCCGACGTCAGCCCTGCGCTGCGGGCGGCCGCGGCGCGTCGCCTGGCCCGGCTCGCGTCCGAGTCCGCCGGCGGTCGTCTGCTCGTGCCGATGGCCGACCCCTCGACCTGGTGGGGCACCCGGTCCGTCAGCCGGTCGGTCCGGCCGGTGCGTGACCCGGACCTGCCGGTGCCGGTGTCGTCGAGCATCATCGAGCACTTCGAGGTGTGCCCGACCCAGTGGTTCCTCGCCCGTGAGGCCGGTGGCGTGGCCCGGCAGCACCAGTCGGCCAACCTCGGCGAGATGGTGCATGCGCTGGCCCAGCGGGTCGCTGCTGGCGAGCTCGAGCCCGGTCCTGACGGTGTCGACCAGCTCATGGGCCATGTCGAGCAGGTCTGGGACCGGCTCGAGTTCCGGACGCCATGGGCCAAGGCCCGCGAGCTCGAGAGGATCCGGTCGGCTCTGGCCCGATTCCTCGCCTGGCATCACGCCAACACCCGCACCCTGGTCGGGATCGAGGAGCCCTTCCGAGCGGTCCTGGAGCTGCCGAACGGCGAGCGGGTGGCGCTGGGCGGCTACGCCGACCGCCTCGAGCTCGACGCAGACGGCCGCGTCGTGGTCGTGGACCTCAAGACCGGTCGCAGCAAGCCGACCGACAAGTCGGTGCTCACCAACATCCAGCTCGGTCTCTACCAGCTGGCCGTCGACCACGGCGCGGCCGACGAGCTCGTCGATCAGGGGGCCCGGGCCGGCGGGGCCGAGCTCGTGCAGCTCGGGCTCACCAACGACGACCCACGCGCCACGGTCCAGCAGCAGCCGGGCCAGGCCGACGACGGCCCCGAGCGGGCGGCGCTGCGCGATCGGCTCGCGCGCGCGGCCGAGCTGTTGCGCAGCGAGAGCTTCCCCGCGGTGGCCGGCCAGCAGTGCCGCGACTGCGACTTCGTCCCGATCTGTCCGATCAAGAGCGCGGGTCATGTGATCGGCCCGGTGGTCGGGTCGTGACCGTCCAGCCCCGCCGCCTCGACACGCCCGCCGACCTCGCCGCGGCGATGGGCACTGACTGGGCGGCCAGCGAGCAGCAGTGGGCCGCGATCACCGCCCCGCTCGCGCCTGCGGTCGTCATCGCTGGTGCCGGGTCGGGCAAGACCACGTTGATGGCGGCCCGCGTCGTCTACCTCGTGCTGACCGGCCAGGTGCGGCCGGACCAGGTCCTCGGCCTCACGTTCACCACCAAGGCCGCGAGTCAGCTGCGCGCGCAGATCCGCAAGGCGCTGACCGATGCAGGGGCGCTGGACGACTCGGCGCCCGAGGACGAGGACGTGCTGGAGCCCACCGTCTCGACCTACAACGCTTACGCCGCCGGCCTGCTCACCGACCACGGGCTGAGGATCGGGCACGAGCCGGACACCCGGGTCATCACCGACGCCGCGCGCTACCAGCTCGGTGCGCGGGTGGTGGACCGGCACACTGGAGTGGTCGCGCACCTGAGCGACCACCCCAAGACAGTCATCCAGAACCTCCTCGACCTCGACGGTCAGATGAGCGAGCACCTGGTCGAGGCCGACGACGTACGCCGGGTCGACGGCGAGGCCCTCGCCGGATTCCGGGCTGCAGCGGAGGAGGAGCGTCAGGGCAAGAACCGGTCGACGTACGTCGGCGTGATGGACAAGGCCGCCAACGCCATCGAGCGCCGCGGCGAGCTGCTCGACCTGGTCGCCGGCTACCGCCGGATGAAGACCGACCTCGGGTTGATGGACTTCTCCGACCAGATCGAGCTCGGCGCCCGGCTCGCCGCCGACCAGCCCGAGGTCGGCGCCGCCGAGCGGGAGAAGTTCAGGGTCGTGCTCCTCGACGAGTACCAAGACACGTCCGTCGCGCAGGCGGTGATGCTCTCGCGGCTGTTCTCGGGTCCGGATGCTGACTCCGGCCGCGGCCACGCGGTCACCGCGGTCGGCGACCCCAACCAGGCGATCTACGGGTGGCGGGGCGCCTCGGTCTCCAACATCCTCGGCTTCGCGGAGACCTTCCCCGCCACATCCGGTTCCGTGCCGTCCTACCCGCTCACGGTCAACCGGCGCTCCGACCGCCGGATCCTCGCCGTCGCCAACCGACTGGCCGCGCCGCTCTATGCCGGGTCTGACGCGGTGCGGCCCCTCGAGGCCAAGCCAGGGGCCGACGAGGGGGTCGTGACCACCCGCGTCTTCGAGACCCAGCGCGAGGAGCTGGCCTGGCTCGCGGAGGCCGTCGCGGAGGCGCACGGCGGCGCGCGGACCGAGCTGTGGTCCGACATCGGCGTACTGACCCGGGACAACGCGCATGCGGCCGAGGTCTTCGACGCGCTGACCGGCGCCGGCGTGCCGGTCGAGATCGTCGGGCTGTCCGGGCTGCTGCGGCTGCCCGAGGTTGCGGAGGTCGTCGCCGTCCTGCACCTGCTCAAGGACGTCACGGCCAACGCGTCACTGCTCACGCTGCTGACGGGGCCGCGGTGGGCCATCGGTCCGCGCGACCTCAAGCTCCTCGGCGACCGGGCCCGGGAGCTGGCCGGGGCGCGGGGTCGCGGCCCGTCGCCCGCATCAATCGACGACCACCTGGTCGCCATCGCGGACGGCATCGACCCGGCCGAGATCCCATGCCTCGACGACGCGCTCCACGACCCGGGCGATGCGGCCTACTCCACGGAGGCGCTGGAGCGGTTCGCGCTGCTCGCTGGGGAGCTGCGCAGCCTGCGCACGCACGTCGGCGAACCCCTGCTCGACATCGTGCGCCGGATCATCGAGACCACCGGGGTCGACGTCGAGCTCGACTCGGCGGTCACCCCGGCGGCGGCCGCCCGGCGCGACAACCTGGACCTGTTCGTGAGGGCGGTGGCGGACTTCCAGGCGATCGACGGTGACGTGACCCTGGTGGCGCTCCTGGCCTACCTGACGGCCGAGGAGGAGGAGAGCAAGGGCCTCGAGGTCGTCGCGCCGTCCGCCGCCGACTCGGTGAAGCTGCTGACGGTGCACCGGGCCAAGGGCCTGGAGTGGGGTGCGGTGTTCCTCGCGGGCGTCTGCGTCGGTCGGTTCCCCAGCTCGCAGTCCCGGACGCTGTGGACGTCCTCGCCATCGGTGCTGCCGGCACCCCTGCGCGGCGACGCTGCGGACCTCCCGCAGCTCGGTGGCCACGACAAGGCAGCGCTGGACCACTACCGCGAGGACACCCGCGCTCACGAGGCGCGGGAGGAGCTGCGGCTCGGCTATGTCGCGGTCACCCGGGCCGCGCACCGGCTGTCGGTCACGTCGTTCTGCTGGAGCCCGCGGGCGACGCCGTTCGGCCCATCGGCCTACCAGGCGCTCGTCCGCGAGCAGCTGGAGGAGTGGGGTGAGAGCGTCGGTCAATGGCGTGACGCCCCGGTCAAGGGCGATCTCAATCCCTATGCCGCCGAGGACCCCTCGAGGCCCTGGCCGCCCACCGGCGTCGGCGCGGAGGCGCAGCGTCGGCTCGACGCGGCCGCGATGGTGCGTGCTGCCGACCCGGGCGCCGAGGACGACGTCCTCGACATGGTCGAGAGTGCCCAGGTCGCCGACTGGGACGCCGAGGTCGAGCGGCTCCTCGTCGAGGCGCGGGCCGAGCGCAGCGCCGAGATCGAGGTGCCACTGCCCGGCAGCCTGTCGACGACGGCGCTGCTTCGTCTCCAGGACGACCCGGACTCCTTCGCGCAGGAGCTGGCGAGGCCGATGCCGCGGCCGCCGAGTCGCGCCGCTCGGTTCGGCACCCTGTTCCACGCCTGGGTCGAGGACCGCTTCAAGCAGCAGCCACTGCTCGACCCCGACGACCTCCCGGGCCGCGCCGATCTCGACATCGCCGACGACGACGACCTGGAGGCCGTGATCGCGGCGTTCGAGAAGGGCCCGTTCGCCGACCGGGTCCCGCATGCCGTCGAGGCGCCGTTCGCGCTGGTCCTCGCGGGCCAGGTCGTCCGCGGCCGGATCGACGCGGTCTACCAGGACTCTGCGGTTGATGGGGGAGACGGCGGATTCCTCCTCGTCGACTGGAAGACCAACCGCCAGCAGGACGCCGACCCGCTCCAGCTCGCGATCTACCGCGTCGCGTGGGCCGAACTCCGTGGCGTGCCCCTTGACCGGGTGCGCGCGGCGTTCCACTACGTCCGCACCGGCGACACAGTCGAGCCCGAGGAGCTCGCCGACCGTCAGGCGCTGGAGGCCATGCTCGGCTGAGCGTCCCGGTCCAGCCAGGCCGCGACGCCACGGGCGGCGACCCGACCGGCGCGGTTGGCCCCGATGGTGCTGGCCGAGGGGCCGTAGCCGACCAGCTGGACGCGCGGGTCGGCGACCGCCGTCGTGCCGTCGAGCTGGATGCCGCCGTACGCCGAGCGCAGGTGCAGCGGAGCCAGGTGGCCGACCGCGGGCCGGAAGCCGGTGGCCCACAGGATCGTGTCGGCCAGCCAGTGCGTGCCGTCGGGCATCCGCACGCCGTCGGGCTCGATGGCTGTGAACATCGGGTGACGCTCGTAGGCGCCGAGCCGCTCGGCCTCGCGCTCCTGCTCGCGCAGCGCCAGCCCGGTGACGCTCACGACGCTGGCCGGTGGGAGCCCCCGGCGGACCCGGTCCTCGACCAGCGCGACGACCGCCCGTCCCACCTCGGGAGTGAAGTCGTCGGTGCGCCAGACCGGCGCGCGCCGGGTCACCCAGAGCGTGTCGGCGGCGACGGGGGCGATCTCGCCGAGCAGCTGCACCGCGGACGCGCCGCCGCCCACGACGACCACGCGCCGACCGCGGAACGCCGACGGACCGGGGTAGTCGTGGGGGTGCAGCTGGCGCCCCTGGAACGTCTCCGCGCCCGGGTACGCCGGCACGAACGGCCGGGACCACGTCCCCGTCGCGTTCACGACCGTGCGGGTCAGCCAGCGCCGATCGCCGGCGTGCACCTCGAGCAGTCCGTCGTCCGCCTCGACGACCCGGTCCACCCGGACCGGCCGCACCACCGGCAGGTGGTGGCGGCGCTCGTAGTCGGCGAAGTAGGCCGGCACCACCTCGTTGGCGCGGCCGAGCTCCTCCGACGGCGGCTCCGCGTCCGGCAACGCCGCGATTCCGTGCACGTCCTGCATGGTGAGCGAGTCCCAGCGGTGCTGCCAGGCACCACCCGGCGCCTCGTCGGCATCGAGCACGACGTGATCGATGCCACGGCGCAGCAGGTGGTACGACGTCGACAGCCCGGCCTGGCCCGCGCCGATCACCACCGCGTCGAAGATCTCCACACCGGGTGAACGCTGTGCGGCCCGTACTTAGTCCGCCGTCACCGCTGGTTGAGGAGGGCGCTCTGCGCCCGTCTCGAAACCACGCAAGGTGGTGCTGGAACCCGCTTCGGCCAGGCCTCAGCGCAACCGTCGGGGGCTTCGAGACGGTTGCTGCGCAACCTCCTCAACCACCGGTGGTCAGCCGAGCCCGGCTGTGAGCGCGATCTCGACCATGTCGCCGAACGTGCGCTCCCGCTCCTCGGAGGTGGTCTCCTCGCCGGTCACGACGTGGTCGGAGACCGTGCAGATGGCCAGCGCGCGGCGGCCGTGGCCCGCGGCGATCGTGTAGAGCGCGGACGCCTCCATCTCGATCGCGAGGACGCCGTGCTCGACCATCCGCTTCATCAGCTCGGGCCGCGCAGGGTAGAACGAGTCGCCGCTGAAGATCAGCCCGACGTGGACGTCGTCGCGGTCACCGGCAGCCGAAGCGGCGGCGGACAGCAGGCGCCAGTCGGCCACCGGCGCGTAGTCGAGCCCCTCGAAACGGATCCGGTTCATGCCCGAGTCGGTGCAGGCCCCGGAGGCGATGACGATGTCGCGGACCTTCACCTTCTCGGTGAGCGCACCGGCCGAGCCGACCCGGATGATCGACTGGACGTCGTAGTCGCGGAACAGCTCGGTGGCATAGATCGCCATCGACGGCTGACCCATGCCAGACCCTTGGACCGAGACCCGCTGTCCGCGCCACGTGCCTGTGTAGCCGAGCATGCCGCGCACCTCGCTGTAGCAACGCGCGTCGTCCAGGAACGTCTCCGCGATCCACTTCGCCCGCAGCGGGTCTCCGGGGAAGAGGACGAGGGGTGCGATGTCACCAGCGGAGGCTCCTATGTGGGTGCTCACTGGCGTGAGACTACGGCGGCTGGGAGCACGGTCCTGGCAGGGCGGGCATCAGCCGGTGAGGCCGACGATCTCGTTGGGGATCTCGGGCAGCTGGTGGGTGTCGACGACCCGCAGCGTGGTCAGGTCGACGACGTGCAGCGCGCGCGAGGCGGGCTCGGTGACGTAGGCCAGCCCTCCGACCACCTCGAGCGTCGGCCGCGGCTCCTCCCACACGATCGGCTCCTCCCACGGCGCCACGACCCCCACCGACTCGACCACCTTGCCCCGCACCGGGTCGATCAGGTGCAGCGCGCCGTCCGTGCCGAGCACCAGTCCGTCGCCGGCCGGCGTACGGCCCAGGGAGCGGAAGCTGTAGCTGGTGCCGAGGTCGACCAGCCGCATCGACGCGTCCCGGGTGTCCACCACGCTGACCCTCGTGGGACGCTCGAGGGCGGCGTCGGGGTCGGTCTTGTAGTCGCCCAGGACGAACGGCGACTCCTCGGAGCCCGCCAGGTTCCCACTGCGGCCGTAGGCGTCGGGCGCGGAGACCTTCGCGATCTCGGTGCCATCCACCACGATCATGCCGTCCTCGCAACCGAACACGGCGACGTGTGCCGCGAAGGTCTCCCCGTGCACGCCGGGACACTCATCCGTCGTCGCGACGACCGCACCGGAGGCGTCGACGGCCTCGACACCGCTGCGTTCCTCGACGTCGCCCACCGTGCGGATCGAGCCGCCGTCCTCGAGCGTGACCGCGACGCCATGGTGCGGCTCGGCCGTCTGGCTCGTGGTCAGCTCGGGCGCCTCCACGTCGAGCGAGCCGACGTCGCGGCTGGCGAAGGACGTGATCGTGCCGGTGGCGTCGTCGAAGAGCGTTGTGACGCCGTCGTGCGTCACGACGTGCCCCGGCTCCTCCGCGGGCACCGAGAACTCGGTGAGCTCGGGTCCGTCGACGTACGAATGCCCATGGTCGCCGTGGTCGACGCTCCACGCCCCAATGTCCAGCGCGGTGAACGAGCCGGGCCGGGACACGAACACGTGCCGCTCGTCCCCGGCCGTGTTGACCCGCAGGAACCCGTCCATCACCACGTCCTCCAGTACCTCGCCGTCCGCGGCCCGCAGCACCAGCACGCCGCCGTCATAGGTCACGGCCAGCCGTGACTCAGGTGCGTCGACACTCTCGACGGTGGGGGCGTACGTCGATCCCGACGCGGCTGAGCCGCTCTCGGAGTCGTCGCCGCATCCGGCGACGAGCGCGCCGACGGTCACGGTGGCGAGGGCGGACAGGGCTGGAAGGCGACGAAGCAACATGAGAACGATTCTCATCATGATTGAGAATCATTGTCAACTGAATGCCGGGCTCGTCGGGCGTCCGACGGGTGCGGACTAGCCTCGATCGAGTGGAATACCCGCACCTGCGTATGGCCGCCGGCGCCCACGACCGCATCGCCGTACGTCGTCGCGACGACGCGTGGCTGGAGGAGCGGTGGGCCGACCCGGACACCCGGGTGCTGGTCGTCTCCGGCACCCGCGTACAACCCCGCGACGGCCGGATCCCCTGGGTGAGTCCGCAGGACGCGCCCGAGGGCCTCCGGGTGCTGCTGGGGGAGCACGACGACCGGGCCTGGTTCGCGGTCGTCACCGGACCGGAGACCGCCCAGGCCGCCAAGGACGAGTGGTTCCCGCTGCGCGGGCTCCTGCCGCACCTGGCCGACCAGGAGCTGGCGGGTGCGCCGCTGGTCTTCCACGCGCTCGGCCTGGCCGAGTGGCTGTTCGTCACCCGCTTCTGTCCCCGCTGCGGCGGCCACCTGCAGCCGCAGTCGAGTGGCCACGAGCTGGTGTGTGAGGGCTGCGGCCGGTCCCAGTTCCCGCGCACCGACCCGGCGGTGATCATGGTCGTCACCTCCGGCGACCCGGGCAGTGAGGACGAGCGCTGCCTCCTCGGCCGCCAGGCGATCTGGCCGGAGGGCCGCTACTCGACCCTGGCGGGCTTCTGCGAGCCGGGAGAGACCCTCGAGGACGCCGTACGCCGCGAGGTGCTCGAGGAGACCGGGGTCGTGGTGGGCGACGTCGACTACTTCGGCAACCAGCCCTGGCCGTTGCCGGCGAGCCTGATGCTCGGCTTCATCGCCCGCGCGGTGTCGGAAGAGATCAACGTCGACCACGACGAGATCGACGACGCCCGGTGGTTCACGCGGGCCGACATGAAGGCGGGCGCGGAGTCGGGGGAGCTGGTGCTCCCCGGCGGTGTCTCGATCAGCCGCTCACTGGTGGAGCACTGGTACGGCGGACCGCTGCCCGGCCAGTGGTGAGCTTCAGCCCACCAGCGCCGAGAGCTTCTGCTTGACCTGCACCAGCGACGGGTTGGTCTGGGCGGTGCCGTCGCTGTAGACCAGCGTTGGCACGGTCTGGTTGCCGTGGTTTGCCGCCTCGACGATCAGCGCCGCCTCCGGCTGCTGCTCGATGTCGACGACGTCGTAGGCGATTCCCTCACGGTCGAGCTGGCTCTTGAGCCTGTGGCAGTAACCGCACCACGGGGTCGTGTACATCGTGAAGCCTGCGCTCATCAGGGACTGTCGCCTCCGGGATCTAGGGTGATTGGCAACCACCCAAACCACCATCGTCCCGGAGTTGTTCCTTGCCCGACCTGCTGGCCGCCCTCGACCCGGAGCAACGCCTCGTTGCGGAGGCGTTGCGCGGTCCCGTGCGCGTGCTCGCCGGTGCCGGCACCGGCAAGACCCGCGCGATCACCCATCGCATCGCACACGGCGTCGCGACCGGTGTCTACGCACCGTCCGAGGTGCTCGCCGTCACCTTCACCACCCGCGCGGCCGGCGAGATGCGCACCCGCCTGCGTGGCCTCGGCGCCGGCGGCGTGCAGGCCCGCACCTTCCACTCCGCGGCGCTGCGCCAGCTGCGCTACTTCTGGCCGCACGTCCACGGCACCGAGCTGCCGCAGCTGATCGAGTCCAAGCTCGGGCTGCTCGCCAGCGCCGCGCGTCGCCAGCGGCTCAACACCGACCAGGCCCTGCTCCGCGACCTCGCCTCCGAGATCGAGTGGGCCAAGGTGAGCAACGTCTCACCCGCGACCTACGCCGACGTCGCCGAGGCGCGCGGCCGCTCCGTCGCGGGCCAGACCCACGCTGTCGTCGCTCACGTCTTCGACGCCTACGAGGAGGTCAAGCGCGACCAGGGCCGGATGGACATGGAAGACGTCCTGCTGCTGACCGCCGGGATGCTTGCCGAGGACGAACGCGTCGCCGCGCAGGTCCGCCGTCAATACAAGTGGTTCGTCGTCGACGAGTTCCAGGACGTCTCGCCGATCCAGTCCGCCCTCCTCGACCTGTGGCTCGGCGGCCGCGACGAGATCTGCGTCGTCGGCGACCCCGCGCAGACGATCTACTCCTTCGCCGGGGCCAACGCCGACTTCCTGCGCGACTTCCCGGCCAGGTTCCCCGGCACCACCTCGGTCGAGCTGGTCCGCAACTACCGCTCGTCGCCCCAGGTCGTCGATGCCGCCAACACGGTGCTCGCCGGCACGGCCAGCCAGGGTGTCGCCCTGCGCTCCCAGCAGACCGCCGGGCCCGCGGTGACGTTCGAGGCGCACCCCGACGAGGTGGCCGAGGCCGAGGCCATCGCCGCCCGGATCCTCCGGCTCCGCACCGACGGCCGCGAGCCCGGCGAGATCGCCGTCCTGTTCCGGATCAACGCACAGTCCGAGGCATACGAGGAGGCAATGGCCGCCCGCGGCATCCCCTACGTCATCCGGGGCGCCGCCCGGTTCTTCGACCGCGCTGAGGTGCGCGAGGCCGTCACCCGGATCCGGGGCGCCGCTCGCTCGGGTGAGGGCGAGGACGTGCTCGAGACCGTGCGCGCCACCCTGGCCGGGATGGGCTGGACACCCGAGGCGCCGTCCGGGCGCGGCCAGACCCGCGACCGCTGGGAGTCCTGGCAGGCGCTGATGAACCAGGCGCTGGAGTTCTCTGCCGCCGGGCGCACCCTCGACGAGTTCGTGACCGACCTCGACCGCCGCGCCGCCGAGCAGCACGCCCCCGTCGCCGACGGGGTCACCCTCGCCACCTACCACGCCGCGAAGGGCCTGGAGTGGGACTCGGTCTTCCTCTGCGGGCTCCAGGACGGCACGCTCCCCATCACCTACGCCGAGACTCCGGCCCAGATCGAGGAGGAGCGGCGGCTCCTCTACGTCGGCATGACCCGCGCCAGGCTCGACCTCGCACTCTCGTGGGCGTTGGCGCGCCAACCCGGGGGCCGTGGCTCTCGCAAGCCCTCGCGGTTCCTCACCCTCTCCTGCCGCAGGATGCGCTGCCGCTGCCGAAGGCGCCGAAGTCCAAGGGCGCCCGCATGTGTCTCGAGTGCGGCAAGCCCCTCCAGACCTCCGCCGACAAGGCCCGCCGCCGGTGCGTCGACTGCCCGGCGCCCTACGACGAGGAGCTGTTCGAGCGGCTCCGGCAGTGGCGCAGCGATCGCGCTCGCGAGGAGGAGATCGCGGCGTTCATGGTCTTCAG
>CAWCSB010000023.1:0-80978 GCA_963798045.1 uncultured Actinomycetota bacterium | reverse complement strand
CGGTCACGGTCACGACGACCGGCTCGGCGAGCGAGGTCTCGGCGGGCACGTCGACGGTGAACACCGAGGTCGCGGCCGCCCAGACCCGGGCGCTGACCCGGTCGGTCGGCACGAACCCGGACCCGCCGCGGGCCGACTCGGCGACCGGGACGCGCTCGGTGGTCACGCCGCCAGGCGCCTCGACCTTGACGTCGAAGCCCTCGCCAGCGAGCGACGCGTCGTCGTGCAGCCCCTTGAGCCGCTTGAGCGGCGTGAACCGCCAGACCTCCTCGCGCCCGGTCGGGACGGGGTGGTCGGACAGGTCGAAGGAGCCCACCGGGTGGAGGTGGGAGGAGACATCCAGACCCATCAGCCGACCGCGCCTTCCATCTGCAGCTCGATCAGCCGGTTGAGCTCGAGGGCGTACTCCATCGGGAGCTCCTTGGCGATCGGCTCGATGAAGCCACGCACGATCATCGCCATCGCCTCGTCCTGCTCCATGCCTCGCGACATCAGGTAGAAGAGCTGGTCGTCGGAGACCTTCGAGACCGAGGCCTCGTGACCCATCGACACGTCGTCCTCGCGGATGTCGACGTAGGGATAGGTGTCGGACCGGCTGATCTGGTCGACCAGGAGCGCGTCGCACAGCACGTTGGACTTGGAGCCGTGCGCGCCCTCGTTGATCTGGATCAGGCCGCGATAGGACGTCCGGCCGCCGCCGCGCGCCACCGACTTGCTCAGGATCGAGCTCGACGTGTGCGGCGCCGCGTGCACCATCTTGGCGCCGGCGTCCTGGTGCTGGCCCTCGCCCGCGAACGCGACCGACAGCGTCTCGCCCTTGGCGTGCTCGCCCATGAGGTAGATGGCGGGGTACTTCATCGTGACCTTGGAGCCGATGTTGCCGTCGACCCACTCCATCGTCGCGCCGGCCTCGCAGGTCGCGCGCTTGGTGACGAGGTTGTAGACGTTGTTGGACCAGTTCTGGATGGTCGTGTAGCGGCAGCGGCCGCCCTTCTTCACGATGATCTCCACGACCGCGGAGTGCAGCGAGTCCGACGAGTAGATCGGCGCGGTGCAGCCCTCGACGTAGTGCACGTAGGCGTCCTCGTCGACGATGATCAGCGTGCGCTCGAACTGGCCCATGTTCTCGGTGTTGATCCGGAAGTAGGCCTGCAGCGGGATGTCGACGTGCACCCCCTTCGGCACGTAGATGAACGAGCCGCCGGACCACACCGAGGTGTTGAGCGCGGCGAACTTGTTGTCACCGACGGGGATGACGGTGCCGAAGTACTCCTTGAACAGCTCGGGCTGCTCGCGCAGCGCGGTGTCGGTGTCGAGGAACAGGACGCCCTGCTCCTCGAGGTCCTCGCGGATCGAGTGGTAGACGACCTCAGACTCGTACTGAGCGGCCACGCCGGAGACCAGGCGCTGCTTCTCAGCCTCGGGGATGCCGAGCTTGTCGTAGGTGTTCTTGATGTCCTCGGGGAGGTCGTCCCAGGTCGCGGCCTGCTTCTCGCTGGACCGCACGAAGTACTTGATGTTCTCAAAGTCGATGCCCGACAGGTCCGAGCCCCACGTGGGCATCGGCTTGCGGTGGAAGAGCTTGAGGCCCTTCAGCCGCAGGTCGAGCATCCACGACGGCTCGTCCTTCTTCATGGAGATGTCGCGGACGACCTCTTCGCTCAGGCCGCGCTTGGCCGCCGCGCCGGCGACGTCACTGTCGGCCCAGCCGAACTGGTAGCGACCCAGGCCCTCGAGCTCTGGGTTGCGCTCCTCGATGGAGGTCATGAAGAGACGCTCTCCTTCTTGTTCTTGGTGGTGGTGTGGCTCTGCTTGTGTATCGGCTTGTCTATGGGGCCAGGGATGCAGGTCGTGCAGACACCGTCGCCGTGGGCGATGGTGGCGAGCCGCTGCACATGGCGGCCGAGCACCCTGCCGATGACCTCGGTCTCGGCCTCGCACAGCTGCGGGAACTCGTGGGCGACGTGGGACACCGGGCAGTGCTGCTGGCAGAGCTGCTCGCCCGCACTGTGTCCGTCAGACATGGGCAGCGACCGCACGGCCGCGGCGTAGCCCTCGTCGGTGAGGATGCTCGCGAGGACCTGGACCGGGCTCAGCTCGGGGCGGGCCGTCGTGACCTCACCGAACCGGTCCTCGATGAACGCCACGCGCTGGTGCGCGAAGGCCTTGACGGCCGCGTCACCGCCCGTCTCGTGCAGGAACCGGAGTGCCTGGACCGCCAGGTCGTCGTACTGCTGGTCGAAGCCCTCGCGGCCACGCTCGGTGAGCGCGAACAGCTTCGCCGGGCGTCCGCGGCCGCGGTGCGCCTGGGCGCGGGGCTCGCGTGCTTCCACCGCACCGTCGTCGACCAGCTGGTCGAGATGACGGCGTACGGCGGCTGGCGTCAGGTCCAGCCGCTCGCCGAGCGCCGCCGCGGTGGACGGTCCTTCGACGAGGATCGACCGGGCCACGCGATGCCGCGTCGACTGGTCCTCCTCGAATATCACAACACCAGTGTGCCGTTAATGGGAAGGGCACTTCAAGGAAGGCAACCCTTACCTCGCCGGAATGGACCCCGGGCGCCTGCCCAGCTCACCGGAGATATCCTCCGGTTCATGGTCGGGTCGATCCTCGGGAACCGCGTCCGCCGTGTCGAGGACCCGGAGCTCATGGACGGACGGAGCACCTTCGTCGACGACCTGCGGATCCCTGGCACGGCCCACGGCGTGTTCGTGCGCAGCCCCCTGGCCCATGCCACGATCACCGCAATCGACACGTCGGACGCCGAGCGGTCCCCCGGCGTCCTGGCCGTGCACACCGCCGACACGCTCGGCCGGGAGTGGGTGCCGTCGTTCGCGGACGTCCACGACCTGGTCGGGCACGGGCCGCTGGCCGGCGGCGTCGTGCGGTACGTCGGCGACCCCGTCGCGCTCGTCGTCGCGGAGACGCGGGCGCAGGCCGTGGACGCGGCGGAGCTGGTGGACGTCGACTACGACCCGCTCGACCTGGTCGTGGACATGGAGGAGGCCCTGGCGCCCGGCGCTCCCCTCCAGTTCCCCGAGGTCGGCAGCAACATCGCCAGGTCGGTGCGCGCGGTGCACCCCCCGGGCAGCGGGGACGCTCTCGCCGGCGCGGACCTGGTGGTGCGGGCGCGGATCGAGAACCAGCGGATCGCGACGGCTCCCCTCGAGGGCAACGCGATCCTGGCCGACCCGCGCCCCGACGGCGACACGCTGCTCACGGCGTACGTCGCCACCCAGCAGCCGCACCTGAGCCGCGACCTCCTGGCGCGCTACACCGGCCTGACGAAGCAGCAGTTGCGCGTGGTCGTGCCCCATGTCGGTGGGGCGTTCGGCGGCAAGGCCGGCATCTCCTTCACCCACGGCGCGATCGTCGCGGCGGCCCGGGTGCTGGGGCGGCCCGTGGCGTGGACCGAGACCCGCAGCGAGGCGATGGTCTCGATGCACGGCCGGGCCGCGGTGCAATTTGCCGAGCTCGGGCTCACCCGCGACGGCCGGATCACGGGGCTCCGGGCCCGCAACATCGGCGACTGCGGCGCCTACGCCGGCTTCGGGGGCACGCTGGTCGTCGGGCCGGGCCACGTCATGGCCCAGGGCCCCTACGAGATCCCCAAGATCGACTACTCCGCCATCGCAGTGATGACCAACACCGCCCCCAACGGCGCCTTCCGGGGCGCCGGCCGCCCCGAGGCGGCCGCGATGCTCGAGCGGCTGATGGACCTCGGCGCGCACGAGCTGGGGCTCGCACCGGAGGAGATCCGGCGCCGCAACCTGATCCCCAAGGACGCCTTCCCCTACACCACGCGCACCGGCCAGACCTACGACGTCGGCGACTACGAGGCCGCCCTCCAGGAGGCGCTGCGGGTGGCCGACGTGGACGCGTTGCGGGCCGAGCAGTCCCGCCGGATCGAGGCCGGCGAGGAGAAGCTGCTGGGCATCGGCATCTCGACCTACGTCGAGATCACCGGCTTCGGCGGCAAGGAGCTCGGCAGCGTCCGGATCGAGCAGGACGGCTCGGCCACGGTGATGTCCGGGACGTCCGCGCACGGCCAGGGCCACGCCACGTCGTTCGCCATGATCGTGGCCGACCGGCTCGGCATCCCGATCGACCGGATCCGCTACGTGCAGTCCGACACCCGGGCGGTGCCCACCGGTGGCGGCACCGGTGGCTCGCGGTCGCTGCAGCTGGGCGGCAGCGCGGTGGCCGCGGCGGCCTCCGCGGTGGGCGACCAGGCCCGCGCGCTGGCCGCCGAACTGCTCGAGGCCGCACCGGAGGACCTCGAGCTCACCGACGCCGGGTTCACCGTGTCCGGCGTCCCGGGCGCGGAGGTCGACTGGCCGCAGCTCGCCGCGGCCGCGGACGAGCGAGGGCAGGCGCTGCACGCCCAGCTCGACGTGCCCCAGGACGGCTCGACGTTCCCCTTCGGCGCGCACGTGTCCGTCGTGGAGGTCGACATCGAGACCGGCCGCGTGGAGCCGCTGCGGCACGTGGCCGTCGACGACTGCGGCCGGATCCTGAACCCCGCCATCGTCGAGGGCCAGCAGCACGGCGGCATCGCGCAGGGCATCTCCCAGGCGCTGTGGGAGCAGTTCCTCTACTCCGAGGACGGGCAGCCGCTGACCTCGACCTTCGCCGACTACCAGATGCCGACCGCCGCCGACACGATCTCGTTCGAGGCGTCCAACACCGAGACGCCGACCCCGCTCAACGAGCTCGGCGCGAAGGGCATCGGCGAGTCCGGGACGATCGGCTCCACGCCCGCTGTCCAGAGCGCGGTGGTCGACGCGCTGCGGCATCTCGGCGTGCGCCACATCGACATCCCGTGCACTCCCGAGCGCGTGTGGCGGGCCGTCCAGGACGCCCGGGCCGGCACCCTGCCCGACCCGTGGCGCGAGCCGCCGGCGGCCTTCGACACCCTCGAGATACGGCGGGGCAAGGTCGACGGCGGGGTGGAGGTCTAGCCATGACCACGATGGACGTCAGCGTGCTGGTGAGCAGCGGCCGCCCGTGGGTCGAGGTCGTGCGAATCGCGAAAGCGGCCGACGAGGCTGGGGCGTACGCCGTCTACATCCCGGACCACTTCATGCCGAACACCCCCGGCGGCGAGATCGTCGACGGCCCGCGGCTGGAGGCGTGGACGCTCCTCTCGGCGCTGTCCCAGCAGACGACCTCGTGCCGGCTGGGGCCGCTCGTGCTGGGCGGGACCTACCGGCACCCGGCGGTGGTGGCGAACATGGTGGCCGCGCTCGACCACGTCAGCGACGGGCGGGCCATCGCCGGGCTCGGCGCCGGCTGGCAGGTCAACGAGCACGCGGCCTACGGCATCGACCTGCTGTCGGTGCGTGATCGCTCGGACCGGTTCGAGGAGAGCGTGCAGGTCGTGGCGTCGTTGCTGCGCGAGCCGCGGACCACGTTCGACGGCCGGTTCTTCCAGCTGCACGACGCGCCCAACGAGCCCGTGCCGGTGCAGGACCGGCTGCCCGTGCTGGTCGCGGGCAGCGGTGAGCGGCGGACGCTGCGCACGGTCGCGACGTACGCCGACGTGTGGCACACCTGGGGCACGCCCGTGTCGTTCGCGGCCAAGAGCGCCGTGCTCGACGAGCGGTGCGCCGAGGTGGGCCGTGACCCGCGGGAGATCCGCCGGGCCACCGGCTTCTTCGTCGAGGACCTCTCCGACGGTGCGGCCACGGTGGCGCCGTTCCGTGAAGTCTGCGACGAGTTCGTCTTCGGTGATGTGGGCGAACCGGCGGACGACCTCATCGGTGCCGTCCGGGCCGCTCTGGCCTGAGATCCTGCCCCGCCGACCCGTCGGCGGCGTGCGGCAGCCGCAAACCTAGACTCACCCCGTGTCGGAGCCCGCGGTCGTCGTCGACGGGCTCGTCATGCAGTACGGCGCCACCACCGCCGTCGACCACCTGTCACTGACCGTCGACGTCGGCACCGTCACCGCGGTGCTGGGTCCCAACGGCGCCGGCAAGACGACCACCCTCGAGACCTGCGAGGGCTACCGGCTGCCGCAGCAGGGCACGGTGCGGGTGCTCGGCCTGGACCCGCGGCGCCAGGGGCGCGAGCTGCTCCCCCGGATCGGCGTGATGCTGCAGGACGGCGGCGCCTGGAGCGGAGCCCGGGCGCCCGAGATGCTCCGGCACATCGCGGCCCTGCACGCCCACCCGGTCGACCCGGCGGTGCTCGAGGAGCGGCTGGGGCTCTCCGCGTGCGGGCGAACGCCGTACCGCCGGCTCTCGGGCGGTCAGAAGCAGCGGCTCGGTCTGGCGATGGCGCTGATCGGCCGGCCCCAGGTGGTCTTCGTCGACGAGCCGACGGCCGGACTGGACCCGGCCGCGCGGCACACGGTCTGGGAGCTGTTCTCCGAGCTGCGAGCCGACGGCGTGACCGTCGTGCTGACGACGCACTACATGGACGAGGCGGAGCGACTGGCCGACCGGATCCACATCATCGACCACGGCCGGCTGATCGCGTCTGGTACGCCCATCGAGCTGACCCGCGGCGGATCCATGTCGACGATCCGGCTGGTGGTGACCAAGCCGTTCCCGCCCGGCGCGCCGGAGTCGCTCAAGGCGGCGCTGGGTCCGTTGATCGAGGTCGTGCTGCTCGACGAGCTGAGCCTGATCGTCTCCGGGCCCGCCGATGCCTCGACGCTGGCCAAGGTGTCGCGGTGGTGCGAGGAGAACGACGTGCTCCCCGAGTCGCTCACGCTGGGCACACGCAACCTCGAGGACGTCTTCCTCGAGCTGACCGGGCGGGAGCTGACGCCATGACCGGGGCACAGAGCACCTGGACCCCGGCGCCGGGTGCGGCCCCACTGCCCCGCATGGTGCTCGCCCAGGCGCGCATGGAGTCGAGGCTGATGCTCCGCAACGGCGAGCAGCTGCTGCTGGCCGTGGTGATCCCCGTGATCGTGCTGGTCGGCATGGTCCGCGGCGCGAACCGGCTGGGGCTCGACTACGACCACCCGGTCGTCGACGTGGTCACGCCCGGCGTCCTGGCGCTCGCGGTGATGTCGACGGCGTTCACGTCGCTGGCGATCGCGACTGCGTTCGAGCGGCGGTACGGCGTCCTGAAGCGTCTCGGCTCCTCGCCCCTCCCCCGCTCGGGGCTGCTGCTCGGCAAGGTCTGCGCGCTGCTGATGGTCGAGGTGCTTCAGCTGTTCGTCCTGTCGCTGGTCGGCCAGCTGCTCGGCTGGGACCCGGTCGTCTCCGCGTCATCCCTGCTCGGCGCCGTGCTCGCGGTGCTGCTCGGCACCGCGGCGTTCGCCGCCCTCGGGCTGCTGATGGCGGGCGCGCTCCGCGCCGAGGCCACCCTGGCGGCCGCCAACCTCGTCTACCTGCTGCTGCTCGCCGCTGGCGCGGTCGTGCTCCCCGCGTCGGCGTACGGCGGCTTCGGGGACGTCGCCCAGTGGCTGCCCTCCGGCGCGCTCGGCGAGGCGATGCGCGACGCGTTCCTCGACGGCGCGGTCGCGTGGCGCGACCTCGCCGTACTCCTAGGCTGGGCCGCGGTCGGGACCTTCGCGACGGCGCGGACGTTCTCGTGGGAGTGACTCGGTCCGACCGGGCGGCAGACCGCTGGATCCGACCGCTGGCCTGGGCGACCCTGGTCGCCAACATCGTCATCGTCGTGACGGGCGGCGCCGTCCGCCTGACCGCCTCGGGCCTGGGCTGCCCGACCTGGCCGCGCTGCACCGACGAGTCGTTCCGGCCGCACGGAGAGCTCGACTACCACCAGGCGATCGAGTTCGGGAACCGCACGCTCTTCGGAGTGCTCGCGGTGATCGCCCTCGCGACCTTCCTCGCCGCCTGGCGGAGCGGCCGCCGGGATCTCATGTCGATGTCCCTCCTCATCGGCCTGGTCATCCCTGCCCAGGCGGTCATCGGTGGCATCACGGTCCTGACCGACCTGAACCCGTGGGTGGTCTCGCTGCACCTGCTCGTCTCGCTGGCGATCATCGGTGTCGCCGTCCGACTGCTGCTCAGCGTCGACGCACCGTTGCCTCCCGCCCACCGCGGCCCCGCGGTAGCACTGGCCTGGGCGACGTTCGCCGCGGCCTGGGCGGTGCTCTACGCCGGCACCGTCGTCACCGGCTCCGGCCCGCACGCCGGCGACGAGGACGTTCCGCGCAACGGCCTGGACTCGCTCCAGGTGAGCCAGCTCCACGCGGACCTGGTCTTCCTGTTCGTCGGCCTCACGCTCGGGCTGCTGTTCACGCTGATGGCGGTCGGCGCCGCCCCGGGAGCGCGCCGTGCGGTCGCCGTGCTGCTGGGCGTCGAGGTCGCCCAGGGCTCCATCGGGTTCGTGCAGTACTTCACCGACCTCCCCATCGTGTTGGTCGGCTTCCACGTGCTCGGCGCGGCGGTGATCTCGGCCTGTGTCACGTGGGTGCTGATCCGGGTACGGCGACGGGTGCCGTCCATCTCCTAGCGTCCTGGCCCGCGGGGTGTCCTAGCCTGCGGGCATGGCCTCCCTCGTTCTCACGATCCTCGGCGACGACCGACCCGGGCTCGTGTCGGCCGTCTCGGCACCCATCAGTGCCCATGGGGCGAGCTGGGAGCGCAGCGAGATGTCGCGGCTGGCCGGCAAGTTCGCCGGCATCGTCGTGGTGTCCGTGCCGGCCGGCCGGCTGGACGCGCTGCTCGCCGAGCTGACCGCGCTCGAGAGCCAGGGGCTGCAGGTGATCGTCGAACGCACCGACGAGCCGGCCCCGCTCGTGGCCCAGAGCCTCCACCTCGACCTGCTCGGCGCCGACCGCCCCGGCATCGTGGCCGAGATCTCCGCCGCGCTCGCCGACGCGCAGATCAGCATCGAGGAGCTCAGCACCGACGTCCGCGACGCCCCCATGGCCGGCGGGACGCTGTTCGAGGCGCGGGCCGTCCTGAGTGCCCCGGTGGGTGGCGACCTTGATGCGTTGCGGGCGGTGCTCGAGGCGCTGGCCGACGAGCTGATGGTGGAGATCCGGCTCTCGGACTAGGACACGCCCTCAGGGAGCCGTCGCCGGGCCCATGCCGTTGCGAAGCAGGTTGCCGCGGCCGGTCGGCCAGGGCAGACACCCTGTGCCGGAGCCGGGCACGGTGTAGACGTCGATGCCGTGGTCGAAGGTGGTGAGGACGATCTCGAGGGTGCCGTCGCCGGTCAGGTCGCCGATCGACGGGGCCGCGGGCACGCCGATGCCGTTGCCGTCCCGGCCCTGGTGTCGCAGTCGGGTGTCCGAGAGCTTCTTTCCCTGCGCCGAGAGCACCACCAGGCGTCCGGCGTTGCGGCGCAGCGAGTAGGTGCCGTAGACCAGCTCGGGCGTGCCGTCCTTGTTCAGGTCTGCCGCGACCACCTCGGAGGCGAACGTCTTCGAGCGCCGCGGGGCGTACTTCGCGGTCCACAGCCTCTGGCCGTCCGGCCCCACCGCGTAGACCCTGCCGCCGGGGAGCGTCGCGAGGATCTCGGGTCGGCCGTCGCCGGTGATGTCGACCACGGTCGGGGCGGGGATCCCGGAGGGTGGGTACCAGTCGCCGCTGGGACGGTGGACCGGACGCTTCGACGTCGGGAGCCTCTCGAAGCCCGGGTGACGCATGGCCGAGCGGCTTCCGTCGCCGTACGCCCCGTCCAGGACCATGAACGCGTAGCCCTGCGTGCGATAGGGGATGTGCTTCTCGACGTTGGGCAGCCCGATCACCTCGTTGTGGCCGTCGCCGTCCAGGTCGGCCACCGAGGGCGGCGAGGCGGTCCACTGCAACCACGGCTGGCGGGCCGGGCTCGGCCACACTCCCTTGTGCAGGTGGTAGTGACGCCGCTCGACCTTGGGACTGGCCCACCGGATGAAGTCTCCCCAGGCCATCCGCTTCCCCTCGGCGCCGGACTCGCGGTTGGTGAACCAGGGCGAGGCGAGGATCGAGGTGCCGTCGAGGTTGAAGGCGTTGATCTGGTGGTTGTCGAAGGTGGCGAGGATCTCCAGCTCCGGGTCGTCGTCGATGTTGCCGATGCCGACGTTCTCGCCGTAGGCACCGTAGCCCCGGTTGCGGGGCCACGCGCGGGGATGTCCTGCTGGCTTGAACAGCCGCCCGCTGGCGTCGAACACGAAGACCTGAGCGCCCTTGGGCGACGTGTTGGTCGTCGTCGCCACGACCTCGACCCGGCCGTCGCCGTTCAGGTCTGCGGCGGCGAGCCCGCGGACCTCCGGGGACTGACCTCCACTGTTCGTGGACGCGGGCCACCCGGCCTTGCGCTGCAGCCGGCCCCCTCGGAACTCGTACGCCGCCACCGTGCCCGCGTTGCCGCCGACCACGATGTCGGTCACGCCGTCGCCCTCCAGGTCGGTGACCACCGAAGGCGCATAGACCCGGCCCTTGCTCGCCCGGCCCCGGCCCAGCTGTGTGCCGTCCGCGTCGAAGACGAACGTCGAGTAGAACGGCGCGACGATCTCCAGCCGGCCGTCTCCGTCGAGGTCGACCAGGCCCGGGGAGGAGAACCAGCCGGTCTCCCCGGTCGGGATCTGCCGCACGA
Source organism: uncultured Actinomycetota bacterium (assembly GCA_963798045.1). Classification (GTDB taxonomy): domain Bacteria; phylum Actinomycetota; class Actinomycetes; order Propionibacteriales; family Nocardioidaceae; genus Nocardioides. Next base: position 70,472 of record CAWCSB010000023.1, on the reverse strand, counting down.
GCTTCGGCGCCTGCACCGCAGCGGTGCCGCCCTCGGCGGTGCAGACCGCGGCACCCCGCTGGACCGGGCCGCTCTCCGGCGCGACGGCCGGCGCCGCGCCCGGGACGAGCCCAGCCACGAGGATCACCCCGAGCCCACTGGCGACGTGCTGAGGCAACTGCATCCAAGGACCTTATCCAGCCCCGGCTGCAGGAGGTCCTGAGCCAGACTGGGGCGATGTCTGAGCCCGGGGATGCGTGGCCGGCCCCACCGACACACCACCGGCTCGTCACTCTCGAACCACTCCGAACCCACCTGGTGGACCTGGACACCGCTGCGTACGTGGCGAGTCCCGATGCCATCCGGGCCCACAGCGCGGGCCGCTGGTCCACCGACGGCTTCACGACCGACACGAACCGCGAGCTGATCGCCCGGCACGAGGCCGAGCACGACGCCGGTGAGGCGTTCGCCTACGCGATCCTCGCCAACGACCGGCACCGCGAGTACGGCTGTGCCTACCTACGTCGGCTCGCCGACTTCTGCCATCGCACCGGGACCGTCGTCGAGGGCATGCCCGACGAGAGCGCGATCACCACCATGTGGGCGATCGACGATGCCGCCTCCCGACCCAGCCACGCCGACCTGCTCCGAGAGGTCGTGGCCTGGGTCGACTCCTGGGGCGCCGCGCCGTGGGTGCTGCGGGCACTGCCCGCCGAACGCGAGGTGACCGCAGCCGCGGTCGAGCTCGGGATGAGCGAGCTCGCCGCTTACCACCAGGAACTCCCCTATCGGTGGTTCCAGTCGCGGTAGGGGCCCTGAACGGGAGGTGCCGCTACTCCTCCCTCGTCCACTTCCCCCGGCCGAACAACCGGCCGAGCTTGTCGGAGATCGAGCTGCCGGTGTGGCGCGAGGCATCCGCACGGTAGGTGGGCGGAGCGTCGGGAACAGGTAGGTCGTTGACGTCCTGCGGGCCAACCGTCGTGTGCACGGCCGAGGTGAAGATGCGCGCGACGTGATCGGCGTCGACGAACCTCGACTCTCCGCCCAGGTCGACGACGATGCCGTCGAAGAGGTCCAGGTCCTCGATGTGCAGGACCCTCTCGACCGTCGCGAACTGCGACCCGTCGCTGAGCAGGACGGGCGTGCCTGGCCGCAGCGCCGTGTAGGCGATCGGAATCGGCTCTTCGCTCATCCCAGCACTGTAGGCACGGATTGGCTGGCACGGACTGGCCTGGGGGTGTGCACACGAAATCGGGGTACCGGTGAGGGACCAACCGGAGGGAGCTACACCATGCTGTGGACGATTCTCATCATCCTGGCGATCATCGCGCTTGCACTGTTCATTCTCGGGGCGCTGCGGGGCCGACGCGGCCTCTGAGCCGACGAACGCCTGACGACGCCCTGTGGCCCAGCCGGCCCACCCGCCGGCGAGGCCACAGGGCCTCACACCGTCACAACAGCGACGCGTAGATCTCCTCGAAGTCGGCAGCGACCCGGCTCTGCAGGTAGCGATGCACCTCGACCCGGGCCTGCTCCGCCAGCCGCGCCCCCAGCGCGTCGTCCGAGATGATCCGGGAGAGCGCAGCGGCGGTGGCGGCCACGTCGCCGGGCGGTACGACGAGGGCCGACTCGTCATCGGTGACCATGTCGGCGATGCCGCCCATGTGCGTCGTGACCAGGGGCGCGCCCAGCGCCATCGCCTCGAGGACCGTGGTCGGGCAGGGGTCCGGCCACTTCGAGAGCAGCACCGCGGCGCGGGCGTGCGCGAAGCCGGACACGATCCGGGCGTGGTCCCACTTCTCCTCGGCCCGGGCGCCCACAGGCAGCGACGAGAGATCCATCGCTGAGCGCCCGACCATCAGCAGTTCTGGGCGGGTGGCCTCGTCCAGCCGCGCGTACGCCGCGAGCAGCGTGCCGACCCCCTTCTGGTCCGAGAGGTCGCCGGCGAAGAACAGGTAGTCGCCGCCGGGTAGCGCCGGGTCGCGCGGGACGGACGACTGCGACAGCAACGAGTCCGGAACGAAGTTCGGGACCACCTGCCACCGGACGCCCTGCTCGGAGAGCTGGTTGGCCTCGCCGACGAACGTCGAGACGGGCGTGAACACGTCCACGACGCGGTTCCGGACGGGCCGGCCGGACCGGACCATCGACTGGATCACCGGGCCGCGGCCCGCGCCGTACCAGTCCGTGGTGCAGCTGAAGCACTTCCGCAGCCCCGGGCCGGAGCACGGGGACTCCTCGAACATCAGCCGCTTCGTCGGGCACACGTGGCTGTAGTCGTGCAGCGAGTAGACCAGCGGCAGCCGCCGAGCCGCGGACAGCGGCAGGTAGGAGTTGATGATCCAGTTGTGCGCGTGCACGACGTCCGGGCGCACGGAGGCAACCAGCCGTGACAGACCCCGGGAGACGTAGGGGTCCGGGAACGGCAGCGCCAGCGGCCGGTCGGCGGTCGGGTACAGCGCGGGCACCTTGACCCCGACGTTCGGCAGCGCGTGCACCGTCACGCCGGGATCGACGACGGGCGCCTCCCCGACGTCCAGGCAGGCGACATGCACCTCGTGACCCCGCGAGGCCAGCTCGACGGACAGGTTGCGGACGTGCCGCTCCTCCCCGCCGATCACCGGCGGGTAGAACTGCGCGAGCATCAGGACCCTCACGAGTCGACGGGCGGGTCGAGCGGCTCGAGCGGCTCGAGCGCCCGGTCCCGCCGGTGCGCCGCGACCTTCGCGACCCGGGCCCGGTGGCCCATCCGCCCGCGCAGGTAGCCGAAACCGGTCAGCCAGAGGCAGGCCACGATGCCCGCGGCGCCCCGGAAACCGGAGACGTGCCCGCGCAGGCCGCGGCCCAGCTCCCGCAGGAACCCCCGCGTCAGCACCCGCTTCACGTAGTCGGTCTCGACCGAGATCGCGTCCTCGGGGCCCACCAGGGCACCGATCGCGGCCTTCGAGACGCCCTCTGCGTTGGACCGGGTGCGCAGGTAGGACCACGTCGTCCGGGCCGGGGTGACCCGGTGGTGGACCACCGCGCGCGGCTCGAAGACCACCCGGGTCCCGGGCAGCTGCTGGCCGATCCGGATGCAGAGCTCGGTCTCCTCGCAGCCGATCGGGATCAGGCCGATCCGGCCGATCTCCTCGTCGAAGTTGCCGACCCGGTCGAACGCCTCGCGCCGCACCGACATGTTGCAGCCCCACAGGTTGCGCACGTCGGCACGCACGGTCGGCTGCCCCTGGTAGGTGCAGCCGACGATCCAGTCCAGCTCCGGTGGCAGGTGGTCCGGACGCCGGGAGGGCCACACCGGCGACGCCACGCCGCCCACGGCCATGACCGCGGGGTCGTCGTAGGCCGCGAGCAGCTGCTCGATCCAGTCCAGCTCCGGCCTCGCGTCGTCGTCGACGAAGGCGATGATCGACCCCTTGGCCTGGGCGATGCCGGTGTTGCGGGCGCCGGAGGCACCCCCTGCGCGCACGTTGTCGAGGACGCGTACGTCGGGGAACTCGTCGCGAGCGCGGGCCAGCAGCAGCTCGTTGTGGTCCACGACCAGGATCGTCTCCAGCGGCGGCGCGGTCTGGTGCGCCAGCGCGTGCATGCCAGCCACGATGTCGTCCCACCGGTCCATCGTGTGGGCGGCAACGACGACGGAAACCTCGGTGCCGCTAGGCGGCGCGGGCCTGCTCACCGCGGTTGCCCCGCTCGTTCCGGGCCTTGGCCGACGACCCGGCGCGGAACTTCGGGCAGCTGCACATGGCGCAGTCGGTGCCGCGGCGGTAGTGCTCGTGCGCATTGGCTGCGTGGCCGCACGTGCAGCCCTTGGGCCCCGACCCGCGGGAGGGCAGATGGAGCAGGCGTGCTAACTGCACCCGGCACCTCCGATCCCTCGCGCGCAACGGCCCCAAGCTCGATCAAGTCGAGTCTGGCAGCGCAAGCGCTGCCGTGGGGATCGTTTCGGAGAATTGTTCCAGCGAACCGCGGTTTCACCCGCCGGCACCCGCCTCGGCGACCTTCCGGCCCCACGCGGCCAGGGCCTCGTAGGACTGGTTGGGCCTGAAGTCCTTGTCCAGAAGCGTGTACTCCGGCGGGTCCCACGGCGTCGGGTGCAGTGCGTACCAGGAGAGCACTGGCACGTAGGACACGCAGGTGGCCTGCTCCAGCGCCTGGGTGACGTACTGCGCGCGCAGTGCGTCAGGGACCGCCTTGCGTCCCTGGCCGGCTTCGGTGCTGTAGCCGAACTGGGTGATGTAGACGGGCATCGCCTCGTCGCCGTGCTCGGCCATCACGTCGTGGAACCCCATGAAGCCTGTGAAGTTCTCGTCGTACAGTCCGAACGGCTCGCGGTCGTAGCGCTTGGCCGGGTCGACCGAGTCGGGTGCGTGGTCACCCGCGAAGGGGTGCGCACCCACCATGTCGAACGGGCTCGCCTTGAGGCCGAGCGTGTCGAAGGCCTTGTAGACCTTTTCGAGGAAGCCGATGTCGTTGCTGGCCAACCCGCCGCTGATGACCTGAGTGTTCGGCGAGGCCTTGTGCACCGCGGTGTAGGTCACCGACAGCAGCCGGGCGAACTCGACCGGGTCGGGACCGCTCGGCCACCACTTGTACTCGTTGGGCTCGTTCCACACCTCGAGGTAGTCGATCTTGCCGTCGAGATGCCGCATCACCTCGGTGACGAAGTCTGCCCAGGCCTGCAGCTCCGCCTCGCTGCGCGGCGCCTGCCGGGGATGCTGCGGGTCGTCGAGAGCCCAGTCCGGCATCCCGACGAGCTGGAGCTTGACCTGGAGCCCGGCCGAGCGGGCCGCGCCGATGGTCCGGTCGACGTAGCCGAACTCGATCGGCTGTCCCTCCACCGGCTGCATGGTGCGGAACGAGGTGGAGGTCGAGATCACCTGCGCGCCGGCGGCCTGGGCGAGCCCCACGAGCTCGCGAACCGCGTCCTCGGTGCGGATCGGGTCCGCCGCGTCACCGGTGGCGGACTGCACGTTGAGGTCGATCTTGGGGCCGAGGTAGGAGGCGCTGGGCTCACACGTCGGCACCGGGGCTCCCAGCTCGGGCAGACCGTTCGCTGTGGGGGTTCCGGTGCTGCTGCTCGGCTCGCCCCGGGTGGCCGCCCAGACCCCGACACCGCCGATCGCCACGACCAGCGCAGCGCCGACGACGACCTGCACGGCAGCTCGGCCGAGCTCGGTCCGGCGACGCGTGGGCAGCGGCGACCGCCAGCGCAGGCCACCAAGGGCCTGACGCAGCCACGGAATGCCCAGTGTCATTTCCACTCCCATTGCGATCAACCAACCGATGCAGAGTCCACGGGCTCCCCCGATGGTCCCACCGGCAAGGGCTCCGGCGATCTCAAGCACCAGCGCCGCGCCCGTCAGACGCGTGGCCAGGGCGAACCGTTTCTGGGACCGCCACAGCACCACCAGGTGGTCCTTGAACACCATCCAGAGCCCTGCCGGTACCAACAACGCCAGAATCGCCCAAGAGTGACGGGCGTAGTCGCCACCGAAGATCAGCAGGACCGGTTCGCCGAGCACCCAGGCGCCCACGCAGAGCAGCCCGCTCAGCGAGAGTGCGGCCGGAATGGTGCGCCCCATGCTGGCGCGGAACTCTTCCTCGGTGACGTTCGCGCCGTGCGCGAACAGCGCCGTCGCCAGAAGGTACGGCGGCAGGAAGACGAAGGTCGCCATCAACCAGGCGATCGCGAACTCGGCATTCCCGACCGAAGTGAGCGTCAGCGCGGCCACCACCGGCACCATCTGCGAGCCGGCCGCCAGGGACAGGCTCAGGGCGTGGTTGGGCAGAGCCAGTCGGAGGAAGCCACGGACGCCGGCGAGCAGCGGTGGTCTGGTCCGGTCGTCGCTCGGCAGCCGCAGCCGCCACAGCGTGAACGGGATCGAGGCGAGCAGCGGCAGCACCCAGCAGACCTGCAGGACGTGGGCGTCGGTGAAGCCGAGCACCAGGAGCAACACGGTCAGCGGGAACCGCAGGCTCGAGGCGACCAGGTTGCGCCACACCTGGAGCCCGGACCGCTTGACGCCCAGGCAGGAGTCGTCGACCACCAGCGCCCAGGCGAACCCGGCCGTACCGAGGACGAACGTGGCGCCGCCGATCGGGTTGCCCAGCCCCTCCTGCAGGGTCGACGAGAGCAACGGCGCGCAGGCCACGACCACCCCGGCGGCCACGGCCGAGGAGACCAGCACCACCAGCAGTGACCGCAGGATCATCGTTCGCTGCCTGGCTGGCTCGTACTTCGGCAGCTCTGCGACCAGCGTGGTGCCGTGCCCCAGCACCGTGACTATGCCCAGCAGCGACTGGGCACTGATGGCCGCCGCTGCGACGCCGACGTCGTGGGCGTCGACGAGGCGCGCGACGAGCACCCAGAAGACCAGTCCGAGAACGGCTGACAGGACCTGAGCCGTGAGCAGGGAACGGAACGGTGACCAGATGCCGGTGGCCACGGCCTGGGCGGTCGCCTGCTCCGCTGCCCGGTTGTCGCTGAAGGGCTCGGCCATCACGCGTCACCCTCGACCGCTGGGGGCGGCAGCACCGCGTGGTCGAGCAGCCCGTGCCAGGCCGCCCACACCGCCAACGCGATGCTGGCCGCCAGCGACGAGCGCGATCGGGACGCCCCACACCCAGCTGCCGGGCCGGCCATGGCCGAGGGGCTCGGGCCGCGGGCTGAGCTGGATCAGTCCAAGAAGCACCACGGAGGCGGCGATCAGACCGCCGAGCGGGTTGAACCCGGCCAGCACGCCAACCACACCGAGGACCATCGCCGCGGGCAGGGTCACCGCCGGCCGCCACACGTCGCGGGCGCGGAAGCGTCGCGGGTCGAGCAGCCGGCCGCGCGCGAGCAGCCCGACGAGCAGCAGCATCGCGGTCGCGAGCACCTGCCACGGCGTCCAGCCGCCCGGCAACCCGGGCGGGTCACGGTCCACGAAGGTCTGGTCGGCGTGGCGCAGCGGGCGCACGTCGTAGACCTTGACCGGGCCGTCGAGGACGAGGTCGAAGCCGGGCTGGTCGTCGAACTTCTGGACCTGGTCCCGCTTGATGGTCTGGGCGTCGGGGCCGTAGCCGGTGCTGCCTTCGAAGAAGCCGCCCGACCTCACGGTCTGCCCGACCAGACGGGTGTCCACGACGATGAAGTCGACGTCGTTCTGGAGGATCAGCCGCAGCACCTCCTGGTCGACCGAGTGCGCGATGAACAGCGGTGTCATGCTGTCGAAGCCGGCCGGCTGGGTGATCGTGGTGACCGGCGCGAAGTTGGGCAGCAGCCGGATGAAGGTGGAGTCGGCCGCCACCCGGGCATCCTTGGGCAGGTAGGTGCCCGCCCACTGCGCCACCGCGACCGACTCGGAGTCGATCGAGCGCTGCTCGGCGCCGGCGAGATAGGGACCGGGCACCCGCTGCCAGTCGGGTCCGCCGCCGATCAGGGTGCCGCCCAGGATCAGCATCACGAGGCCCGGGGCGACCAGGGCGGCGAACTGTTGGAGCCGCGGGGCCAGCCAGGCGGCCACGACGAGCGCCATCGCCAGCGTGACGAACGTCGACGCCCGGTCGGCCACTTCCGCGGCGGACGGTGCGAACCGGGCCACCTGCAGGCAGGGATAGATCACCGCGATGCCCAGCGGGATGTAGCGCGCCCGGGTCGGTCCGAGGCTGCCGCGCCGCCAGGCCCGCCAGGCGGCCGGGGCCAGCATCGCCATCCACAGCAGGATGGAGCCGGCCATGACCATGAGCTCCCACGTGGGCGTCTTGGTCCCGTCGCCGGCCTCGCCGGGACTCCGGCCCGAGGAGCTGCCGTCGAGAGCGCTGAACAGCTGGGAGCTGGCCACCTCGAAGATCGGCCCGAGATAGCTGATCAGCAGCGGCGCGATGATCGCGGTCCACGCGAGGACGACCACCGTGGCGAGCTCCGCCGTGATCAGGGTGAGCCTGGCTCGGCGCTCCTCACCGCCGCGCCAGAAGAACAGGGCGAGCAGCCAGAGCAGGACCAGCATCAGCCAGCTGGTGAGGTGGTGGGTGATGGCCAGACCGCCGAGGCACACCTGTACGGCGATCAGCAGCCGCCAGGGCCGCTCCTCCTCGGAGTCGAACGCGCGCACCAGCAGGTAGAGCGCAGCCATGAGCATCGCGATCGCGACGGTCTGGTAGCTGAACTGGGCGTTGAAGAAGTAGAACTGCGCGCTCCCGGCGTAGAGCAGGACGGTCGCCGCACCCACCTGGGTGGAGCGGCCGATCCGGCTGGCCAGCAGGAACAGCGCGAGGATGAACGTCGACCGCGCGGTCACCACGACCAGCACCTGGCAGGCGATGAGCGGGAGCCCTGTCAGCCAGTGCACCCCGGCGGTGGCGAACTCCAGGCCCGGGTAGTGCGGCGACACGGGCAGCGTGGAGTTCGGGTAGAAGAACGAGTGCTGGTCGACCATGTCGACGAGCGTCGTGACGTGCAGGGTCTCGTCGAACCGGGTGGACATGATCGGGTCTGTCAGGAACCACGAGGCGTACATGATCAGGCCGAAGGCCAGGGCGGCGCCGAGCCGCTGGTGGCCGGTCCGGCTCGGGGCGAGCAGCAGCCAGGTGAACGGCACGACGATGCCGACGAAGCCGACGTACCAGAGCCCGATGGCGGTGCCCTCGTCGCCGTGCCAGCCCGCGGCATAGCCGATCACCTGGACCAGCAGCCCCAGGCACGACAGCAGCGTGGCCAGGGCCTCGAGGCGGCGCGGGCTCGGAGCGCCGCCCTCGGGCACGGCGACGCGTGCGTCGACTGCGGTGGCCATTGCTGTCTCCCGCTGCTTCAGCGAGTCACGATTGAGGCATAAGTATCGACCACACCAGCCACACACGTCTCCCAGGTCGGCAGGTCCGCCGGGTCCGGGAGCAGGGGGTCGTCGAGCTGGCGCCCGATCGCGCGAGCGGTCTCCTCCGCGCTCGCGTGCTGGTCCACACCGACCGCCCAGCCGAGGTCCGCGAGCTCGGTGAGCCCCGACGTACGGCTGATCACGGCCGGCCGTCCGGCCGCCAACGCCTCCATCACAGCCACGGGGTGAGCTTCGTAGTCGCTGAGCAACGTCATCACCCCGACCCGGGCGATGGTCTCCCCCATCAACGCCCGGTCCACGGGCGGGATCAGCCGGATCGTGACCCGGTCTCTGACGCCCAGCTCGTCGGCGAGCGCCCAGAGCTCGTCCTCGTAAGGACCCGAGCCCAGAATGTCGACGCGGGCGTCAGGGTGGGTCTTGAGCAGGTAGGGCAGCGCCTCGATCGCCTTGTGGTGGCCCTTGTAGCGCTCCAGTCGGCCCACACTGGTCACCAGGGCGCGCTCGGGCGCGACCGCCTCGCGGACCGGCGGCAGCGAGCCGCCGTTGCGGATCACGGTGATCGCGCCCTCCGGCAGCCCCACGATCTCCTCGAACCGGCGCGCCTCGTAGAACGAGACGCCGATCAGCGTGTGTGCTCGCCGCAGCAGCGGCGACAGGATCTTGAACTGGGTGCGGCGGGCCTTCTCACGGAAGGCGCTGCTGTTGCCGCCGGTGTGGAAGGTGAGGAGGAACGGCGTACGCCGCAGGATGGCCGCGACCATCGCCAGCGGAGGCACCAGGGTGTGGATCCCCTGGACGTGGACCAGGTCGTACTTCGTGCGCAGCGCGGCCCAGAACAGTCCGGGGCTGAAGTACCAGTCGCGGCTGGCCGGGAAGGCCCGGAACCGACGGACCGTGTAGCCGTCGATCCGCTCGCGCTTGGGCAGGCTCCCGCTGCGGTCAGTGGTGAGCACCTCGAGCTCGTAGCCGCGCGCGGCGATCCGCCCGGCCACCTCGGCCACGTGTGACTCGATGCCGCCGATCTCCGGCTGGCAACGAGTCGTGATCATCCCCACGCGCGTCACTGGTGCCCCCTACGGTCGGTATCGATCCGCTTGGCGTGCCTAGTGTGCTTGCAGCGCAAGGCGCCGGTGCGAAGACGCTGTTGGCCCATCATCGAGCGCCGGCAACGCCGCGATGTGAGTGCAATGGGTGCGCGAAGCGCACCGAGGCTGGCCGTAGGGGGCACCAGGTAATGGTCCCAGAGGGCCCTACTCCACCGATGGAGATTGGCCGAGCAGGGCGTTGTCGAGTGCCGTGTTCCGTCTCACCCTGGCCCGCTCGGTGCGCAACGTGCGGAGCACCCGCAGGCCGTCGGAGACGGCGCGGAGGTTGGACTCGCCGTGCAGCCGCTCCCGCTCGACGCTGGGGACCTCGGTGATGGTCAGACCGGCGCTGGCGAAGCGGCAGTTGATCAGGGTCTCGATCTCGAAGCCGTCTCCCCACAGCATCGCGGCTCCGGCCGGAGTGACCTGCTCGTGGTCGGGCAGGTCCAGCAGCGGGATCAGGTCGGCCCAGAACGCGTTGTAGCCGTAGCAGAGGTCCGTGAAGCGGGTGCCGAAGGAGACGTTCATCCAGGTGTGGAGGAAGCGGTTGCCGAGCCTGCGCCCGCGGGTGATGTCGGTGCTGCCGCCGCCGGCGCGGAACCGCGATCCCTTCGCGAAGTCCGCACCCTCGACCAGGGCCTCGACGAACCGCGGGATCTCGTCGGGATCTGCTGAGCCGTCCGCGTCGAACATCACGACCGCGTCACCGGTCACCTCCGCGAAGCCGGCCGCGAGGGCGTTGCCCTTGCCGCGGCGCGCCTGGGCGACCGTGATGATGCCGGGGAGCACGTCCACGGCGACCTCGACGGTGCCGTCGACCGAGCCGCCGTCAACGAGGATCACCTCGTGCACCGGAGGGAGCCCGGGGAGCACCTCGGGCAGGTTGGCGGCCTCGTTGAGGGCCGGCACCACCACGCTGATCCGCGGTTCGCGTGATCGCGCGGGCGGCGCGACCTCGGTCCCGATGGTCTTGATCGGAATGCTGGCCATGTCCGCTGAACCCCCCAGTTCAACCGAGGAGACAGCCGCCGCCGCGACAAGGCCCCCCAAGTCCGCGTCAATGTAACCGGCCGGTACCCCCTCCGACCAGAGGTGATGCGCGAGCGGGCTCCTACCGTGTGAGCAGCGGGTCGAGCGCGACGGCCACGAACAGCAGGGACAGGTAGAGGTTGGAGGCGTGGAAGAGCCGCATCGGCTGGATCAGCGTGAGGTCCTCGGTGTCCCGCGCCCGGCCCCAGAGGCGGTGCGCCTCGAGCAGGAACCCGGCTCCCAGCACCGCGGCCGCGACCGGGTAGACGACTCCGGTGCCGGCGACCGGCCACAGGGCCAGCGAGACCGCCACCATCACCCAGCTGTAGATGACGACCTGGCGGCCGACCTCACGGGCCGGCGCGACCACCGGCAGCATCGGGACGTCGACGTTGGCGTAGTCCTCGCGGTAGCGCAGTGCCAGTGCCCAGGTGTGCGGCGGGGTCCAGAAGAAGACCACCGCGAACAGGACGATCGGGACCCACGACAGCGCGCCGGTGACCGCGGTCCAGCCGATCAGCGCCGGGAAGCAACCGGCCAGCCCGCCCCAGACGATGTTCTGCGTCGTACGCCGCTTGAGCAGCATCGTGTAGCCGAAGACGTAGAAGGCGTTGGCGGTCAGCGACAGCACCGCTGACAGCGGGTTGACCCACAGCAGCAGCACCACGGTCGAGAGCGCGGCGAGCGCGAAGCCGAAGACCAGCGCGGCCCGGGGGGACACGAGGTGGCGGGGCAGGGCCCGGCGCCGGGTCCGGCGCATCTGCTCGTCGATGTCACGGTCGTAGACGCAGTTGAAGACCGACGCCGAGCCCGCCGAGAAGCTCCCGCCGACGACGGTGGCGGCGACCAGGCCGAGCGGCGGGACGCCCTGCGCGGCGAAGAACATCACCGGGACCGTCGTGAGCAGCAGCAGCTCGATCACGCGCGGCTTGGTCAGTCCGACGTACGCCGCCACCACGTCGCGGACGCCGGCCCTGCCCTGAGAAGCGACGGGCGCCACGACGCCGGCGCGCGCGGTGCGCGGGACCGACTGTCCGACGTACGTCACGAGTCCTCGGGTGTGTGCGGGCGACTGTGTGAGTGGGCACTGGAGCGGGTGTGAGTCTAGCCGCGGCCCTGAGTAGGCTCGGCAGTGCCGTCTGGTGGGCCAGCCCCCCGCCGAATCGCTCGTCAAAGGAGTGCAGTGAGCGCCACACCCGACCTGGACTGGAACGAGCTCGACGACAAGGCCGTGGACACCTCTCGGGTGCTCGCCATGGACGCCGTCCAGAAGGTGGGCAACGGCCACCCCGGGACCGCGATGAGCCTCGCGCCCGCGGCCTACCTGCTCTTCCAGAAGGTGATGCGGCACAACCCCGCCGACCCGCACTGGCCCGGCCGGGACCGGTTCGTGCTCTCCGCCGGACACTCGAGCCTGACGCTCTACATCCAGCTGTTCCTCGGCGGCTGGGGCCTGGAGCTGGAGGACCTCCGGACGCTGCGCACCTGGGGCAGCAAGACCCCCGGGCACCCGGAGTACGGCCACACCGCCGGCGTCGAGACCACGACCGGCCCGCTCGGCCAGGGCATCGGCAACGCCGTCGGCATGGCGATGGCCGCGCGCAAGGAGCGCGGTCTGCTGGACCCGAACGCCGCCGAGGGTGCCTCGCCGTTCGACCACCGCATCTTCGCGATCTGCAGCGACGGCGACATCGAGGAGGGCGTCTCGGCCGAGGCGTCGGCGATCGCCGGCGTCCAGCGGCTCGGGAACCTCACCGTGATCTACGACGCCAACCGGATCTCGATCGAGGACAACACCGACATCGCGCTGGCCGAGGACGTCGGGGCCCGCTACGAGGCCTACGGCTGGCACGTCCAGACGGTGGACTGGACCCACGGCGAGACGACGTACGCCGAGGACGTGCCCGCCCTGCACGAGGCCATCCGGAAGGCCGACGCGGTCACCGACCGGCCGAGCTTCATCGTGCTGCGCACGATCATCGCCTGGCCCGCGCCGGACGCCCAGAACACCGGCAAGGCCCACGGGTCCGCGCTCGGCGACGAGGAGGTCGCGAAGACCAAGGAGGTCCTGGGGTTCGACCCCGGCCAGACCTTCGAGATCCCTCCGGGCGTGCTCGAGCACACGCGTGAGCTCGTCGCCCGGGGCAAGGCGGCGCAGGAGGCGTGGGACGGCGAGTTCCACCACTGGACCACCAAGCCGTCCGCCGACGTCGCGCTCTTCGACCGGATGCAGACCCGGACCCTCCCGGTCGGCTGGGCCGACGACCTGCCGACCTTCGACGCCGACCCCAAGGGCGTGGCGACCCGCAAGGCCTCCGGGGCGGTCATCAACGCGATAGCGGAGAAGGTGCCGGAGTTCTGGGGCGGCTCGGCCGACCTGGCCGAGTCCAACAACACCACGATCGAGGGCGCTCCGTCGTTCCTCCCGTCGGACCGTGGCACCAAGATGTGGCAGGCCGACCCCTACGCCGGACGGGTGCTGCACTTCGGCATCCGCGAGCACGGCATGGGCGCGATCATGAACGGCATCGCCGTGCACGGCGGCACCCGGGTCTTCGGCGGCACCTTCCTCACCTTCTCCGACTACATGCGCCCGTCAGTGCGGCTGGCCGCGATCATGGGACTGCCGGTCACCTACGTCTGGACCCACGACTCGATCGGCCTCGGCGAGGACGGCCCGACCCACCAGCCGATCGAGCACTTCGCCGCGCTGCGTGCCATCCCCGGGCTGGACTTCGTCCGACCCGGGGACGCCAACGAGGTCGTGGAGTGCTGGAAGGCGATCCTCGAACACACCGACCGGCCGGCCGGACTGGCGTTGAGCCGTCAGAACCTTCCCGTGTACCCGCGCGGCGAGGAGGGCTTCTCAGACACCTCCAACGTGCACCGCGGCGGCTACGTCCTGCTCGACACCGACGGTGCCCCCGACGTGGTCCTGGTCGGCACCGGCTCCGAGCTCCAGCTCGCGGTCGAGGCGCGGAAGATCCTCGCGGACGACGGCGTTGCCGCTCGTGTGGTCTCGATGCCGTGCCGCGAGTGGTTCGACGCCCAGGAGGCGTCGTACCGCGAGACCGTCATCCCGCCGACCGTGAAGGCACGGGTCTCCGTGGAGGCCGGTGTCGCCCAGGGCTGGCGCGACGTGGTCGGCGACCACGGCCGGATCGTCTCGGTCGAGCACTACGGCGCCTCGGCCGACTACGAGCGCATCTTCACCGAGTTCGGTGTCACCGCGACCGCGGTGGCCAACGCCGCCCGCGACAGCATCGCGGCCGCCGGGGCCTGACCAGCTGACCTCTCCACCCCCTCCAGGAGGAACCATGACCGACCCTCTCCAGACGCTCTCCGATGCAGGCGTCTCCATCTGGCTCGACGACCTGTCCCGGGAGCGGATCGAGACGGGCAACCTGGCCGGGCTGATCAAGGACAAGCACGTGGTCGGCGTGACCACGAACCCGACGATCTTCGCGGGCGCCATCGGCAACGGTGAGCGCTACGACGAGCAGGTGCGCAAGCTCGTCGCCGAGGGTGCCGACGTCAACCGGGTGATCTTCGAGCTCACCACGGAGGACGTCCGCAACGGCTGCGAGATCATGACGCCCGTCTACGAGTCCACCAAGGCCGACGGCCGGGTGTCCATCGAGGTCGAGCCCGCCCTGGCCCACGACACCGAGGCGACCATCGCCTCGGCGCAGAAGCTGTGGCAGGCCGTGGACCGGCCCAACGTCTACATCAAGATCCCGGCCACCTCGGCGGGGCTGCCCGCGATCACGGCGGCGATCTCGCAGGGCATCAACGTCAACGTGACGCTCATCTTCAGCGTCGAGCGCTACCGCGGCGTGATGGACGCCTACCTGAGCGGCCTCGAGGCGGCCCGCGACGGCGGCCTCGACCTGTCCCGGATCTTCTCGGTCGCGTCGTTCTTCGTCTCCCGGGTCGACACCGAGGTGGACAGCCGGCTCGACGAGATCGGCTCGGACGAGGCGAAGGCCCTGCGCGGCAAGGCCGCGGTGGCCAACGCGGTGCTCGCCTACGCGGCGTACGAAGAAGTGATCGCGAGCGACCGCTGGAAGCAGCTCGCGGACGCCGGCGCCAACCCGCAGCGGCCGCTGTGGGCGTCGACGGGCGTGAAGAACCCCGACTACCCCGACACCCTCTACGTCACCGATCTGGTGGTCGCCGACACCGTCAACACGATGCCCGAGAAGACGCTCGACGCGTTCGCCGACCACGGCGAGGTCAAGGGCGACGTCGTCAGCGGCCGGGGCGCCGAGGCGCAGGCCCTGTTCGACCAGCTCAGCGCGGTCGGCATCGACCTCGACGACGTGTTCGTGGTGCTCGAGGAGGAGGGTGTCGACAAGTTCTCCAAGTCCTGGGACGAGCTCGTCGAGACCGTCGAGAAGCAGATGGAGCAGACATAAGTGCCCCGCCCGAACGGTCTTCGTGCGCTTCGCGCACTGATTGCGCGCACCTGGCAGCGTTGCCGTCGCTCGATGATGGGCCTACAGCGTCTTCGCTCCGGCGCCTTGCCATGCACGCACACTGAGCACGCCAACCGTATGAACACCGTCCGGGCGGGGCACTTCCAGTGACCGAGGGCCCTGTCGACGCCACGACGACCGAGGCGTGGCGCAGGCTCGGCGAGCTCGCCGACGGGTTCGAGCCGGACCTGCGGGCGTGGTTCGCCGAGGACTCCGAGCGCGCGACGGCCCTGACCTTCACCGCGGCGGACCTACTCGTCGACCTGTCCAAGGGGCTGGTGACCGGCGAGGTTCTGGCAGCGCTGCTCGAGCTGGCGGACCAGGTCGGCGTGGCCGAGCGTCGCGACGCGATGCTCCGGGGCGAGCACGTCAACGTCACCGAGGACCGCGCCGTCCTGCACACCGCGCTGCGCCTGCCTGAGGACGCTGCGCCCAGTGAACGGCCGAGCGTGGACGGCCAGGACGTCGTCGCGGAGGTCCACGACGTACTGCGCCGGGTCTACGACTTCGCGGACCGAGTCCGCTCCGGGGCGTGGACCGGCGTCACCGGCGAGCGGATCCGCACGGTGGTCAACATCGGCATCGGCGGCTCCGACCTCGGGCCGGTGATGGCCTACGAGGCGCTGGCGCCGTACCGCCAGGCGGGGCTGGAGTGCCGGTTCATCAGCAACATCGACCCCACCGACGCCGCCACGACCCTGGCCGGCCTCGACCCGGCCAGCACGCTGTTCATCGTCTCCAGCAAGACCTTCGGCACGCTCGAGACGCTCACGAACGCCCGGCTGTGCAAGGCGTGGCTGCTCTCCGGCCTCGCCGGCGAGGACGAGAAGGACGCGGTCGCCAAGCACTTCGTCGCCGTCTCCACGGCCCTCGACAAGGTCGCCGACTTCGGCATCGACCCCGACAACGCGTTCGGCTTCTGGGACTGGGTCGGCGGTCGCTACTCGCTGGACTCCGCGATCGGTACGTCGCTGGTGGTGGCGATCGGGCCGGAGCGGTTCGCCGAGCTGCTGGCCGGCATGCACGCGATGGACGAGCACTTCCGCACCACCGAGCCGGCGCGCAACGTCCCGCTGCTGATGGGACTGCTCAACGTCTGGTACACCAACTTCCTCGACGCGCAGACCCACGCGGTGCTGCCGTACTCCCAGCTGCTGCACCGCTTCCCGGCCTACCTCCAGCAGCTGACGATGGAGTCGAACGGCAAGGGTGTCCGGTGGGACGGCACGGCGGTGACGTCCGACACCGGCGAGGTGTTCTGGGGCGAGCCCGGCACCAACGGGCAGCATGCGTTCTACCAGCTGATCCACCAGGGCACCCGGCTGATCCCGGCCGACTTCCTCGCCTTCGCCAACCCGGCGTACCCGCTTCGCGACGGCGAGAACGACGTGCACGAGCTCTTCATGGCCAACTTCTTCGCCCAGACCCGCGCGCTGGCGTTCGGCAAGACCGCCGAGGAGGTGCGCGCCGAGGGGATCGAGGAGGCGATGGTCCCGGCACGTGTCTTCCCGGGCAACCGGCCCACCGCCTCGATCATGGCGCCGGAGCTGACCCCGTCGGTGCTGGGGCAGCTGATCGCGCTCTACGAGCACATCACCTTCACCGAGGGCGCGGTCTGGGGCATCGACAGCTTCGACCAGTGGGGCGTCGAGCTGGGCAAGCAGCTGGCCCAGCAGCTCGCGCCCGCCGTGGCCGGCGACGAGTCCGTCGCGGCCGAGCAGGACGCCTCCACGCAGTCCCTGATCGCCTACTACAGGAAGCAGCGCCGCTGATGGTGACCCGATCGTGACGGAGAGGTCGAACCCGCTGCGGGACCCCCAGGACCGCCGCCTGCCCCGGATCGCCGGGCCCTGCGGCATGGTGCTGTTCGGCGTCACCGGCGACCTGTCCCGCAAGAAGGTCATGCCGGCGATCTACGACCTGGCCAACCGCGGCCTGCTGCCACCGGGCTTCAGCCTCACCGGGTTCGCGCGCCGCGACTGGGTGGACCAGGACTTCGCGGACATCGTGCACGACTCGGTGAAGCAGTACGCCCGGACGGAGTTCCGTGAGGAGACGTGGAAGCAGCTGGCCGAGGGGTTCCGGTTCGTCCCCGGCGACTTCAGCGACGACGTGGCCTTCGACAACCTGCGCCGCACCATCGAGGAGCTCGACCGCGACCGCGGCACCGACGGCAACCACGCGTTCTACCTGGCCATCCCCCCGTCGTTCTTCGGGGTGGTGGCCGAGCAGCTGAAGGAGCACGGCCTCACCGAGCCGCACGGCGACGCCTGGCGCCGGGTGGTGATCGAGAAGCCGTTCGGCCACGACCTCAAGTCGGCGCGCGAGCTGAGCGCGGCGCTGGGGGCGGCGTTCCCCAGCGACACGATCTTCCGGATCGACCACTACCTCGGCAAGGAGACGGTCCAGAACATCCTGGCGATGCGGTTCGCCAACGAGATGTTCGAGCCGCTCTGGAACAGCAACTACGTCGACCACGTCCAGATCACGATGGCCGAGGACGTCGGCATCGAGGGTCGGGCCGGCTACTACGACGGCATCGGTGCGGCCCGCGACGTGATCCAGAACCACCTGCTCCAGCTGATGGCGCTCGTCGCGATGGAGGAGCCGACGTCGTTCGACGCACTCGCGCTGCGGACCGAGAAGCAGAAGCTGCTGGCCAGCGTCAGCCTGCCCCGGCGGCTCGACCTCACCACGGCGCGCGGCCAGTACGCCGCCGGCTGGTCGGGAGGCCGGAAGGTGCGCGGCTTCCTCGAGGAGGACGGCGTCCGCAAGACGTCGACGACCGAGACGTTCGCCGCCGTGACCCTGCACGTCGACAACCGGCGCTGGGCCGGCGTCCCGTTCTACCTGCGGACCGGCAAGCGGCTCGGCCGCCGGGTCACCGAGGTGGCGGTCGTGTTCAAGCGGGCGCCTCACCAGCCGTTCAGTGCCACCTCGGTCGAGGAGCTGACCCACAACGCGATCGTGATCCGCGTCCAGCCCGACGAGGGCGTGACGATCCGGTTCGGGAGCAAGGTGCCGGGCGCCGGGATGGAGATCCGCGACGTCAACATGGACTTCGTCTACGGCGGCTCGTTCACCGAGTCCTCGCCGGAGGCCTACGAGCGGCTGATCCTCGACGTCCTGCTCGGCGATCCGCCGCTCTTCCCGCGGCACGAGGAGGTCGAGCTGTCCTGGGAGATCCTTGACCCGGTGCTCGAGTTCTGGGAGCGGAAGGGCAAGCCCGAGGCCTACCCGTCCGGCACCTGGGGCCCCGAGTCCGCGGACAAGATGCTCGCTCGCGACGGCCGAACCTGGAGGAGACCCTAAGTGCCCCGTCTCGGAACTGCTTGCGCGCTTCGCGCACCCAGAGGACGCACCCCGCGGCGTTGCCGTCGCTCGCTGGACGATCATGTACGGCGTCACTCCGGCGCCTTGCGCTGCACGCACTCTGAGCACGCCAAGCAGGCAACCACTTCCGAGACGGGGCACTCATGCTGATCGCACTCAGCGACACCGACTCCGCCGGGATCGCGGCCGAGTTCGTCCGCGCCCGGACCCGGGCCGGCAGCCCGGCGATGGGCATGGTGCTGACCATGGTCATCGTCGCCGACGAGGACCAGGCCGACACCGCGATGGAGATGGCTCGCGAGGCCTCCCACGAGCACCCGGCGCGGGTGCTGGGCGTGATCCTGGGCGACGGCCGAGGTGCCTCTCAGGTCGACGCCCAGGTCGGCACCGGATCCGGGTGGTCCGGCGAGACGGCGCTGATCCGGCTCACCGGCGAGGTGGTCAAGCACCCGGACTCGGTGGTGCTGCCGCTGCTGCTGCCCGACTCCCCCGTCGCGGTCTGGTGGCCCACCGACCCGCCGGCCGACCCCGCCGAGGACCCGCTGGGCAAGCTGGCGCAGCGCCGGATCACCGACTCCGCCAACGTGAGTCGCGGAGGGGCGGCCGCGCTGCGCAACCAGTGCAAGGCCTACACGCCGGGCAACACCGACCTCGCCTGGACCAGACTGACACCGTGGCGGGCGCTGCTGGCCGCCGCGCTCGACCAGCACCCGCTCAAGGTCACGAGGGCCACCATCTCCGCCGAGCGCGTCAACCCGAGCGCCGACCTGCTCACGGCATGGATGCGCAACCGGCTCAAGGTCGAGGTGGTCCGCAAGACGTCGAAGGGGCCCGGCATCACCGCGGTCGAGATGGAGACCGCACAGGGCCCGATCCGCATCTCCCGCCCGGACGGCCGGCTGGCGACGTACTCCTCGCCGGGCCACCCCGACCGGCCGATCGCCCTTCGCCGCCGGGACGTGCACGAGCTGCTCTCCGAGGAGCTGCGCCGCCTCGACGAGGACGACGTGTACGCCGCGGTGGCCAGGACACTGAACAAGAGCAGGTCGCTGTGAACACTCCCGGCAACCCGCCACGGATCGAGGTGCACGAGTCCCGGGACGCGCTCGCGACCGCGATCGCCGGCGAGCTGCTCACCCGGCTGACCGACGCCCAGAGCAGCGGACACGAGCCGCAGATCGCGCTCACCGGCGGCTCCATCGCGGAAGCCGTGCACCGCGAGCTGGCCCGCCTCTCGACCGGATCCGAGGTGGACTGGTCGCACGTCGTCGTCTGGTGGGGCGACGAACGGTTCCTCGAGCCGGCCTCACCGGACCGCAACGCCGCTCAGGCCCAGGACGCCTTCCTGGGCCAGGTCGACGCGGACCCGGCCAAGGTCCACCCCATGCCGTCGACCGAGACGGCCGCGAGCGTCGACGAGGGTGCATCGGCGTACGCCGACGAGCTGCGCACCTTCGGCAGCGGCGCGTTCGACGTGCTCATGCTCGGCGTCGGCCCCGACGGCCACATCGCCTCTCTCTTCCCGGGCTTCCCGCAGCTCGACGCCGACGACCAGATCGCCGTCCCGGTCACCGACTCGCCCAAGCCACCGCCCGAGCGCATCAGCCTGACCTTCGCCGCCCTCAACCGCTCCAAGGCGGTGTGGTTCCTGGTCAGCGGCGAGGAGAAGTCCGGCGCGGTCGCCCGCGCTCTGGCCGAGGGCACCGACGTGCACGACATCCCGGCCGCTGGCGTCACCGGCTCCGAGGAGACGATCTGGTTCCTCGACCGGGAGGCGGCCTCTCAGCTCTGACCCGCAGCGTGCCGTGCTGCCAGCCGTAGCTGTACCTGACGAACTGCTCGCTCAGAAGATGATGTCGCCGGACTTGCGGCGGGAGCGGAGGAGGTCGAGCGCCTCTTCGAGGATGCTGGCGGCCTCGGCGTCGGAGCGGCGCTCCTTCACGTAGGCCAGGTGGGTCTTGTAGGGCTCGATCTTGGGAGCCGGCGGCGGGTTGTCCGAGTCCACGCTGGCCGGCAGGCCGCACTTGGGGCAGTCCCAGGTGTCCGGGACCGCCGCCTCGACGGCGAAGGTCACCACGGAGCGGTGCGCGTGCGAGCAGAAGTAGGTGACCGCCTGGCGGGGTGCGGCCTCGCCGCGCTCCGCCTCCCCCATGGGGCCGGCGCCGACCCTGCTCCCGCGAATGGCGTTTCCTCCACCAGCCATCTCGGGTCCTTCCTCAGCCCTGGTAGGCCAGCAGGAGGCCCATCCCGATGACGGTGGCAAACCAGATGACACCGATGCCGACCGTGAGCCTGTCGAGGTTTCGCTCAGCCACCGAGGAGCCGCCCAAGGAGCTCGAGACACCCCCTCCGAACATGTCGGAGAGGCCGCCACCGCGACCCTTGTGCAGGAGCACGAGCCCGATCATCAGAACACTGGTCGTGATCAAGATGATCGTGAAGATGAGGTTCACGGCCGCGATCCTACGTCACGAAACCCCATCGCCCGAAAGGGTGATCACAGCACGGGCATGTCGTAGTACCGACAGATCCCACCGAACTCGTCGGCCTGCAGGCTCGCCCCACCGACCAGGCATCCGTCGACGTCCTCCTCGGCCATGATCCCGCCCACGTTGGCGGCCTTGACCGACCCGCCGTAGAGGATGCGTACGCCGTCCGCAGCCTCGTCGCCGTAGACCTCGCGGACCTGGCCGCGGATCGCCTGGCAGACCTCCTGCGCGTCCGACGGGGTCGCCACTTCGCCGGTGCCGATGGCCCACACCGGCTCGTAGGCGATCACCAGCCCGGCCACCTGCTCGGGCGTGAAGCCGGCCAGGGAGCCCTCGACCTGGGACATGCAGTGCGGGACGTGCTCGCCGGCCTGACGGACCTCGAGCCCCTCGCCGACGCACACGATGGGCGTCAGGTCCGCCGCCAGCGCCTTGTGGGCCTTGGCGTTGACGACCTCGTCGGTCTCGCCGTGGTACTCGCGCCGCTCGCTGTGCCCGACCACGGCGTAGGAGCAGCCGAGCTTGGCCAGCATCGCGGCGGAGATCTCGCCGGTGTAGGCGCCGCCGTCGTGCTCGGAGACGTCCTGGGCGGCGTACCGGATCGACAGCCGGTCGCCGTCCACCAGCGTCTGCACCGAGCGGATGTCGGTGTACGGCGGCACCACGACCACCTCGACGCGGCCGAAGTCGTGCTTCTTGTCGTCGAGGGTCCACGCCAGCTTCTGGACGAGGACCACCGCCTCCTGGTGGTTGAGGTTCGACTTCCAGTTCCCCGCCATCAGCGGGGTGCGGGTGGTGGCCATGGGGTCAGCCTTCCAGTACGGCGAGTCCGGGCAGCTGCTTGCCCTCGAGGTACTCGAGGCTGGCGCCGCCACCGGTCGAGATGTGGCCGAAGGCGTCCTCGTCGAAGCCGAGCACGCGGACCGCGGCGGCGGAGTCGCCGCCGCCGACCACGGAGAGCCCGTCGACCTTGGTGAGGGCCTCGGCGACCACGCGGGTCCCCTCGGCGAAGGCCGGCGTCTCGAAGACGCCCATCGGGCCGTTCCAGAACACCGTGTGGGCCGCCGCGATGGCCTCCGCGAACGTCTTGGCGGAGTCCGGGCCGATGTCGAGGCCCAGCGCGTCCGACGGGATCGCGTCGGCGGCGACGACCCGCGGCTGCGGGTCGCGGTCGCCCGAGGGGAACTCGGTGTCGACCACGATGTCGGTGGGCAGCACGATGCGGACGCCGGTGTCCTCGGCGCGCTGGAGGTACTCCGCGCACACGTCGACCTGGTCCTCCTCCAGGAGGCTCTTGCCGACGTCGTGGCCCTGCGCCTTGAGGAAGGTGAAGACCATGCCGCCGCCGATCAGCAGCGTGTCGGCCTTGTCGAGGAGGTGGTCGATGACGCCGAGCTTGTCGGAGACCTTGGAGCCGCCGAGGACGACCACGTAGGGCCGCTCGGGGTCTCCCGTGAGCCGCTTCATCACGTCGAGCTCGGCGGCGACCAGGCCGCCCATGGCGTGCGGGAGCCGCTGCGCGACGTCGTAGACCGACGCGTGCTTGCGGTGCACCGCGCCGAAGCCGTCGGACACGTATGCGTCGGCCAGCTCGGCGAGCTGGTCCGCGAACCCGCCCCGCTCGGCGTCGTCCTTGCTGGTCTCGCCGGCGTTGAAGCGGACGTTCTCGAGCACGGCGACCTGGCCGTCCTGGAGGCCGTCCACCGTCGCGCGGGCGGAGTCACCCACCGTGTCGGTGGCGAAAGAGACGTCCTGGCCGAGCAGCTCGCCGAGGCGTACGGCGACCGGCCGCAGCGAGTAGCGGTCCTCCGGCTCGCCCTTCGGCCGGCCCAGGTGCGCGGCCACGATCACGCGGGCGCCGGCTTCGGCCAGCGCCTTGATGGTCGGGACGCTGGCCCGGATCCGGCCGTCGTCGGTGATGCGGGTGCCGTCCAGGGGCACGTTGAGGTCCGACCGTACGAGTACCCGCTTCCCGGAAACGCTCTGTAGGAACTCTGGGGTCAGCCCGGCGGACTCCCCCACAGCTAGAGGGTCTCGCCGACGTACTTGATCAGGTCGGCCAGGCGGTTGGAGTAGCCCCACTCGTTGTCGTACCAGCCGAGGACCTTCACCTGGTTGCCGATCACCTTCGTCAGCGGCGCGTCGAAGATGCAGGACGCGGGGTCGGTGACGATGTCGGTGGAGACGAGCGGGTCGGTGGAGTACTTCAGGTAGCGACCGTCTGCCACCTTCTCGATCGCCGCGTTGACCTCTTCGGCGCTGGTCTCGCGGCCCGCCTCGAAGGTGAGATCGGTGGCCGAGCCGGTCGGGACCGGGACGCGCATGGCGTAGCCGTCGAGCTTGCCCTTCAGCTCGGGCAGCACCAGGCCGATCGCCTTGGCAGCGCCGGTCGAGGTCGGGACCAGGTTGAGCGCGGCGGCGCGGGCCCGACGCGGGTCCTTGTGGATGTTGTCCTGGAGGTTCTGGTCGGCGGTGTAGGCGTGGATGGTGGTCATCAGCCCCTTGACGATCGTGAACTCGTCGTGGAGGGCCTTCGCCATCGGCGCCAGGCAGTTGGTGGTGCACGAGGCGTTGGAGATCACCGTGTGCGCTGCCGGGTCGTAGTCCTCGTGGTTGACACCCATCACGACGGTGAAGTCCTCGTTGGACGCCGGCGCCGAGATGATGACCTTCTTCGCGCCGCCGTTGTCGACGTGCGCCCGCGCCTTGGTGGCGTCGGTGAAGAAGCCGGTGGACTCGACGACCACGTCGACTCCCTCGTCGGCCCACTTGAGGTTGCCCGGGTCGCGCTCGGCGAAGACCTTGACGATCGTGTCGCCGACCGCGATCTGGCCCTCGCTGGACTGCACGTCCACGTCGAGGCGGCCCAGGATCGAGTCGAACTTGAGCAGCGGGGCGAGCGCCGAGGGGTCGGTCAGGTCGTTGACCGCCACGATCTCCAGGTCGAGGCCCTCCTGCTGCTGGAGGACACGGACGGCGCGGTAGAAGTTGCGGCCGATCCGGCCAAAGCCGTTGATGCCGACGCGAACGGTCACTGCAGTTGCTCCTGAGAGTCGATGGAACGATCCAAGGTCGACCCTACCGAGCCCACCGTCGTACACCAGAGCGTGTCCGGCGTACGTGCGAGTAACTCGGCTCCCAGCGAGGGCTGCGGAGTGTTTCGACGTCTCCGTCGCGACTTCGTTCCTCAGTCGCGGTCGCCTCTCAACCCTGGCCTCGGGAGCAGTCCTGCCTCCTTCGTCGGCAGGTCTACTCTTCGGCCAGCATCTCCGGGGTCAGCGAGGCCTCGGTGTCCGGGATGCCGAGGTCCTCGGCGCGCTTGTCGGCCATCGCCAGCAGCCGGCGGATCCGGCCGGCGATGGCGTCCTTGGTCAGCACCGGGTCGTGCAGCTGGCCGAGCTCCTCCAGCGAGGCCTGCTTGTGCTCGAGGCGGAGCGCGCCGGCCATCTTGAGGTGGTCGGGGATCTCGTCGCCCAGGATCTCGAGGGCCCGCTCGACGCGGGCCCCTGCGGCGACGGCGGCGCGGGCGGAGCGGCGCAGGTTGGCGTCGTCGAAGTTGGCCAGCCGGTTGGCGGTGGCCCGCACCTCGCGCCGCATCCGGCGCTCCTCCCAGGCCATCAGTGACTCGTGGGCGCCGAGCCGGGTGAGCAGCTGTCCGATCGCGTCGCCGTCGCGCATGACCACGCGGTCGACGCCGCGGACCTCGCGGGCCTTGGCCTGGATCCCGAGCCGGCGGGCGACGCCGACCAGGGCGAGCGCTGCCTCGGGGCCGGGGCAGGTGACCTCGAGTGATGACGAGCGACCCGGCTCGGTCAGCGAGCCGTGGGCGAGGAACGCACCGCGCCACGCGGCGACCGCGTCACAGCCGCCTCCGGACACGACGGCGGGGGGCAGCCCACGGACCGGGCGTCCGCGCTGGTCGAGCAGGCCGGTCTGGCGGGCCAGGGCCTCACCCTGCTTGCTGATCCGGACGATGTAGCGGCTGCCCTTGCGGATGCCGTTGCCCTGGACCATGACGACGTCCGACTCGTGGCCGTAGACCTCGGACACGTCGGTGCGCAGCCGACGCGCGGCGGCGCCGGTGTCGAGCTCGGCCTCGACGACGATCTTGCCGTTCACGATGTGCAGGCCGCCCGCGAACCGGAGCATCGAGGCGACCTCGGCCTTGCGGCAGCAGGTCTTGGTGATCTGCGTGTTGGCCAGTTCGGACTTCACCTGTGCCGTCATCGCCATGAGCCGATCCTCGCACGCGAGTCAATCACCCTCCGCTCATGATCCTGGAGTAGGCCGCAGCCAGCTTGATGGGGTCGTGGCGCGGTGACCCGGGCGCCTCGGCGACGTCGTCGAAGACCAGCTGGGCGTCGTACGCCGCCACGATCTCCTCGAGCTCGTCGAGGTCCTCCTGGCCCAGGAACTGGTCGGCGAGGACGGTGTGCACGCGCAGGTCAGGGGCGTGCTCGGCGAGCACCCGGAGGTGGTCGGCCGGCCCGAACCCAGGGGTCTCGCCGGCCTCGGCGGTGAGGTTGAGCACCACCACGACCTTGGCGTCGGTGCCGACCAGGGCCTGTCGCAGCGAGGGCACCAGCAGGTGCGGGATCACCGAGGTGAACCACGAGCCCGGCCCGAGCACGACCCAGTCGGCTGCCTCGATCGCCTTCAGCGCCTCGGGCGCGGCGGGCGGGTCGGGCGGCACCAGCGCGATCGAGTCGATGATCCCGTCGGTGGTGGCCACCTCCACCTGGCCCCGGACGCTGGTCAGCGCATCGGCATCGCCGGGCACGAGGCCGCGCACCTCCGCGGTGATGTCCATGGGCACCAGGGCCATCGGCAGCACCCGGCCGGTCGCGCCGAGCAGCCGGCCGACGTAGTCGAGGGCGTCGACGTGGTCGCCGAGCAGCTCCCAGAGGCTGACGATGAGCAGGTTGCCGACCACGTGGTCGCGCATCTCCCCCTCGCCGGCGAAGCGGTGCTGCAGCACCCGCGACCAGGTGACGCCCCACTCGTTGCGACCGCAGAGCGCGGCCAGCGCCATCCGCAGGTCGCCGGGCGGGAGTACGCCGAACTCGCCGCGGAGCCTCCCCGACGAGCCGCCGTTGTCGGCGACGGTCACGACCGCGGTCAGGTCGTCGACCACGAGCTCGTCGACGAGCAGCCGCAGTGCCGACAGGGAGGCGTGCAGCCCGTGTCCGCCACCGAAGGCGACCACTGCTACTGCTCGGTCCACTGGTGCCTACTCCCTGCCCAGGTCGCGGTGGTAGGCCCGGGCCTCGATGCCGCGGGCCTGGAGTCGGCGGACGACCTCCTCGGTCACGGTGACGCTGCGGTGCTTGCCGCCGGTGCAGCCGATCGCCACCTGCGCGAACCGCTTGCCCTGGCCGAGGTACCCCTCCGCGACGCCGGCGATCAGCTCGACCCAGCGCTCCACGAACTCGGCGGCACCCTGCTGCGCGAGCACGTAGTCGGAGACCTCGGGGTCGAGGCCGGTGCGCGGTCGCAGCTCGGGGATCCAGTGCGGGTTCGGCAGGAACCGCATGTCCGCCATGAAGTCGGTGTCGACCGGGATGCCGTACTTGAAGCCGAAGCTCACCACGCTCACCTTGAGCCGCACCGTCAGCGGGGTGCCGAACTCGTCGGCGATCCGGTCGGTGAGCTGGTGCACGTTGAAGTCCGAGGTGTCGATGACCAGGTCGGCGTCGCCGCGCAGCCCGGCCAGCACCTCCCGCTCGCGCTGGAGCCCGTCGAGCAGCCGGCCGTCACCCTGGAGCGGGTGGGGGCGGCGGGCGGCCTCCTGGCGGCGTACCAGCACCTCGTCGCTGGCCTCGAGGAAGACGAGCGTCGCGTGCCGGCCGGTCGCCCCCTGCGCGAGGTTCGCGGCGAGCGAGTCGAAGAACGCGCCGGAGCGGACGTCGATCACCAGCGCGACCGGCTGGGCCGGCCCCTTGCTCTCGTCGACGAGCCGGACCACGTCCTTGAGCAGCCCCGGCGGCAGGTTGTCGATGACGTAGTAGCCGAGGTCCTCGAGCTCCTTGGCGGCGGTGCTGCGGCCGGCGCCGGTCATGCCGGTCACCACGACCAGCTCCCCGGGCTTGGCGGTGGCGTCCTCGGTCGTCACGCGTGGTCACTCTTCGATCTCGCCCGTGGCGGCGTTGAATGAGGGAGTCACGGAGACAGTCTGGCGAGTGCCGGTGGTCGCGGCCACCGCATCCTTGATCGCGGCCGCGGTCGTGGGCCCGATGCCGGGCACCTGGGCGATGTCGGCGACCTCGGCCTCGCGCAGCTTCTTGAGCGACCCGAAGTGCTTGAGCAGCGTCTTGCGGCGCACCTCACCGAGGCCTGGGACGTCGTCGAGCAGGCTCTCGACCATCGACTTGGAACGCCGCGAGCGGTGGTGGGTGATCGCGAAGCGGTGCGCCTCGTCGCGGATCCGCTGGAGCAGGTAGAGCCCCTCGGACGAGCGGCGCAGGATGACCGGGTCCTCCTGGCCCGGCACCCAGACCTCCTCGAGCCGCTTGGCGAGGCCGACCACCGGGATGTCGACGACGCCGAGCTCGTCGAGCGCCCGCTGCGCCGCCGCCACCTGCGGCGGGCCGCCGTCGACGACCACCAGCCCGGGCGCGTAGGCGAACTTCCGCGGCCGGCCGGTCTCCGGGTCGACCAGCATCGGACCGCTCTGGTCGTCGCCCGGCTTGAGCTCGGACCGGGCCTGCTCGTCCAGGAGCCGGCGGAACCGGCGGGTGATCACCTCGTGCATCGAGGCGACGTCGTTCTGGCCGTCGACGCCCTTGATCACGAAGCGGCGGTACTCGCTCTTGCGGGCCAGGCCGTCCTCGAAGACCACCATCGACGCGACCACCTCGGTGCCCTGGAGGTTGGAGATGTCGTAGCACTCGATGCGGAGGGGTACGTCGTCGAGCTCGAGCGCCTGCTGGATCTCCTCCAGCGCCCGGTTGCGGGTGGTGAGGTCGCTGGCCCGCTTGGTCTTGTGCAGCGCCAGCGCCCCGCGGGCGTTGCTGGCGACGGTCTCCTGGAGCGTCTTCTTGTCGCCGCGCTGCGGCACCCGGATCTGCACCCTGCTGCCGCGCAGGTCGCCGAGCAGCTGCTCGAAGGTGTCGACGTCCGGCGGCAGCTCGGGGACCAGGATCTCCTTCGGGATCGAGTCGGTCGCATCATCGTGTCCAGGTGCCGGCGTAGAGCTGCAGGAGGAAGTCCTCGACCAGCTCGGGAGTGCCGCCCTCCTCGACGCGGTCGGCCACCCAGCCGCGCTGGCCGCGGATCCGGCCACCACGCACGTAGAAGACCTGCACCGCGACCTCGAGGGGGTCCTCGGCGAGCGCGATCACGTCGA
This sequence comes from uncultured Actinomycetota bacterium, assembly GCA_963798045.1. GTDB lineage: Bacteria > Actinomycetota > Actinomycetes > Propionibacteriales > Nocardioidaceae > Nocardioides. The sequence goes on along the minus strand of CAWCSB010000023.1, from coordinate 41,921 downwards.
CGTCGGAGCCGTCGCCCAGCACCACCGCCTGCTTCTCGAGGGCGCGCTCCATCGCGCCGAGGTCGTCGCGGAGCCGGGCCGCCTTCTCGAAGTCCTCGCGGTCGGAGGCGGCGTACATCTCCCGCTCGATCCGCCTGATGAACGGCCGGGTCTGGCCGGCCATGAAGTCACAGAAGTCGTCGACGATCTCGCGGTGGTCGTCGGCGGAGATGTTGCCGACGCACGGCGCCGAGCACTTGTCGATGTAGCCGAGCAGGCACGGCCGCCCGATCTGGCCGGAGCGCTTGAAGACGCCGTTGGAGCAGCTCCGCATCGGGAAGACCCGGAGCAGGATGTCGACGGTCTCGCGGATCGCCCAGGCGTGGCTGTAGGGGCCGAAGTAGCGGGTGCCCTTGCGCTTGGCGCCGCGGCCGACCATCACCCGCGGGAACTCGTCGCCGACGGTCACGGCGAGCCACGGGTAGGACTTGTCGTCGCGGTACTTCACGTTGAACCGCGGGTCGAACTCCTTGATCCAGGAGTACTCCAGCTGCAGCGCCTCGACCTCGGTGTTGACCACCGTCCAGTCGACGCCGGCCGCGGTCGTCACCATGGTGGCGGTGCGGGCGTGCAGGTTGCCGATGTCCTGGAAGTACGACGAGAGCCGGGCCCGCAGGTTCTTCGCCTTGCCGACGTAGATCACCCGGCCGCGCGCGTCGCGGAACCGGTAGACCCCGGGCTGGGTCGGGATCGACCCGGTCGCGGGACGGAACGACGCGGCAGCCACGCCTCAACCCTACGAGCCGGAGCCGACACCCCTCGTCGCAGGCTTGGTCGCTAATGTCGCGTGATCTACTCTATTTACATGCCGTGTCGTGACCCCTACGGGTATGCGCTGACCACCAGCCCCGAGGCTGCGGCGGCGTACTCGCGGGGGCTGCTGGACGTGCTGCGGCTCAGGTCGGGCGCGCTCCCCTCGCTGGCCGCCTCGATCGCGCACGACCCGACCTTCGCGCTCGGCCACGCCTCCCTCGCGCTGCTCGGCCACGAGCTCTGCGCCGAGGTGGACGTCCAGGCCCGGCTCCGCGACGCCTCCCTGCACGCGGCGCGCGGGACCGAGCGCGAGCGCAGCCACGTGCACGCCGTGGTCAGCCACGTCACCGGTGACTCGCGGCCGCTGGTCGCCCACCTCGCGGCGTACCCCCTGGACGCGCTGCTCCTCTCCACCGCCGTGCCGACGATCGCGTTCGCCGGCGTCACCGAGGTGCCGGCGGAGGCGTGGTCGATCGTCGAGCGGGCGATCCCGGCGTACGGCGACGACTGGTGGTTCACCGGGCTGCTGGCGTTCGTGCGCCAGGAGCAGAACCGCTTCGACGAGGCGATGGAGCTGAGCTGCCGGTCCCTGGCGGTCGAGCCCGGCGCCGGCCACTCCGCGCACGCGCGGGCGCACGCCCACTACGAGACCGGCGACCACGCCGCGGGGCTGGCCTGGATGGACGGCTGGGTCACCGGCGACGGCGCCTCGATCGACAGCCTCAGCCACTTCGCCTGGCACGCCGCGCTGCACGAGCTCTCGCTGGGCGACCTCGACGCCGTCCGGCAGGCGGTACGACGCCCAGCTGCGCCCCGAGCACGGGCTCGGCTGCCGGGCGCTGGTCGACACCGGCTCGCTGCTGTTCCGCTGGGCGCTGACCCCGGACGCCACCGACGTCCCCGGGCTGGAGCAGGTGGCCGCGCTGGCCGGCCGCGACGTGCTGGAGCGCCCCTCGACGCCGTTCCTCGCCATGCACAGCGCGGTCACGCTGCTGGCGCTGGACGACCGGCCCGGCCTCGACCGGCTGGCCGGGTGGGCCGCCGCGCACGACCACCCGACCCAGCGTGAGGTCGTCGCTCCCCTGGCCCGGCCCTGCAACCGGCTGGCCGCCGGACGGTACTCCGAGGCCGCCGACGCCCTGGCCGCCCTGGCCGGACCCAGCCGCCGGCTCGGCGGCTCCGACGCCCAGCGCGAGATCACTCGAGGAGACCCGGATCGCAGCGCTCGTGCGCGCCGACCGGCTGGACGAGGCGCGCCAGCTGCTCGACGCCCGGCTCGACCGCCGGCACTCGCCGCGCGACCGGCGCTGGCGCGCGAGTGCCTGCCAGCCGAGGTGGCGCAAGCGGGCTAAGCGCAGGCTGATCGAGTCGCCTGAGACGGTGATCGGCACCTCGGCGAGCGGGAACGTCGCCGGCCCCTGCTCGACGTCGCCGTTCTCGATGGAGTACTTGCTGCCGTGGCAGTCGCAGTTGATGGTGCCGTCGGAGACGCTGCGTCACGAGGCAGCCCTGGTGGCTGCAGATCGCGGTGAAGCACTTGAACTCGCCCTCGGTGGGCTGGGTGACCACGACCTCCTGGTCGGCGAAGATCGCGCCGCCGCCGACCTCGATGTCCGAGGTCGAGGTCAGCGCGTCGGCCGCGGGTGCGCTCTCGGACGTCGCGGTCTCGCTCGGCGCGCCGCTCGTGGTGCCGGACGAGCTGGCCGAGCCGGAGGGGCCGCACGGCTCGGGTCGGTGGCCGTGCCGGAGTCGTCGCTGCCGCACGCGGCCAGCAGGGGCACGCCGACGCCGGCGGCCGCCAGGCCACCCAGGGTGCGGCGGGAGATCTTGTCGGTGGTCATGACGGCGGGTTCCTCTCGCCAGAGTCGAGTCGAACGGGTCGTTGAACGTGACACTACCTACGGTCTACGGCGCCCACATGAGGAAGCGCTGTGAGGCTCGATGAGACCTGTCTCATGAACGAGCGAGCCGGCCCGAGGTTAATACGGGTTCAGGCGGACTTGCGAGTGGTCCGCTTCGCCGTGGCCTTCTTCGCCGTGGTCTTCTTCGTCGTCGTCTTGCGGGCCGGCGCCTTGGCGGCCGGCGCCTTCGGCGCCGGCTTCTTGCGGGTCGGCTGCTTGGCCTCGCGGCCGTTGAGCAGTGGCTTGAGGAAGGCGCCGGTGAAGCTCTTGGGGTTGGCGGCGACGTGCTCCGGGGTGCCCTCCGCGACCACCAGCCCGCCGCGCGAGCCGCCCTCGGGACCCATGTCGACGATCCAGTCGGCGGTCTTGATGACGTCGAGGTTGTGCTCGATGACCAGCACGCGTGTTGCCCTGGTCGACCAGCCGGCCGAGCACCAGCAGCAGCTTGCGGATGTCCTCGAAGTGCAGCCCGGTGGTCGGCTCGTCGAGGACGTAGACGGTGCGACCGGTGGAGCGCTTCTGCAGCTCGGAGGAGAGCTTGACCCGCTGCGCCTCGCCGCCGGAGAGCGTGGTGGCGGGCTGCCCGAGCCGGACGTAGCCCAGCCCGACCTCGACCAGCGTCTTCATGTGCCGGTTGATCGCCGGGACGGCGGCGAAGAAGTCGACGGCCTCCTCGATCGGCATGTCGAGGACCTCGGCGATGGTCTTGCCCTTGTAGTGGACCTCGAGCGTCTCGCGGTTGTAGCGGGCGCCGTGGCAGACCTCGCACGGGACGTAGACGTCCGGGAGGAAGTTCATCTCGATCTTGATCGTGCCGTCGCCGGAGCAGGCCTCGCAGCGGCCGCCCTTGACGTTGAACGAGAACCGGCCCTGCTGGTAGCCGCGCATCTTCGCCTCGGGCGTCGAGGCGAAGAGCTTGCGGATGTGGTCGAAGACGCCGGTGTAGGTCGCCGGGTTGCTTCGCGGCGTACGGCCGATCGGTGACTGGTCGACGTGGATCACCTTGTCGACGTGGTCGAGGCCGGTGATCCGCTGGTGCCGGCCGGGGATCGCCCGCGCGTGGTAGATCTGCTTGGCCAGCGACGTGTAGAGGATGTCGTTGACCAGGGTGGACTTGCCGGAGCCCGAGACGCCGGTGACGGCGACGAACAGCCCCAGCGGGAAGCGTCACGTCGATGTTGCGCAGGTTGTGCTCGCGGGCGTCGACCACGGTCAGCTCGCGGCCGGTCGTGCGCGGCCGGCGGATCGGCGGGACCGGGATCTCGCGGCGGCCGGAGAGGTATTGGCCGGTGATCGAGTCGGGGTGCGTCGAGCAGGTCCTGCGACGGTGCCGCTGTGCACCACCTGGCCGCCGTGCTCGCCGGCGCCCGGGCCGATGTCGACGACCCAGTCGGCGGCCTCGATGGTGTCCTCGTCGTGCTCGACGATGATCAGGGTGTTGCCGAGGTCCTTGAGCCGGACCAGCGTCTCGATCAGCCGGTGGTTGTCGCGCTGGTGCAGCCCGATCGAGGGCTCGTCGAGGACGTAGAGCACGCCGACCAGGCCGGCGCCGATCTGGGTCGCGAGCCGGATGCGCTGGGCCTCGCCGCCGGACAGCGAGCCGGACGGCCGGTTGAGCGAGAGGTAGTCGAGGCCGACGTCGAGCAGGAAGTTGAGCCGCTCCTGGATCTCCTTGAGCACCCGCTCGCCGATCTGCCGCTCGCGCGCGGTCAGCTCGACCTCGCGGAGGAACCGCGCCGTCTCGTTGATCGGCAGCGCACAGACCTCGGCGATGTTCTTGCCGCCGCCCCAGTCGTCGCCATGTCGCCGAGCGTCACCGCCATCGAGACCGGCTTGAGCCGGCTGCCCTGGCAGGCGGGGCAGGGCACCTCGCGCATGAACCCCTCGAACCGCTCCCGGCTGGTGTCGGACTCGGCCTCGCGGTGGCGGCGCTCGATGTAGGTGCGGACGCCCTCGAACTCGGCCCAGTAGGCGCGCTCGCGGCCGTAGCGGTTGCGCGTCACCACGTGGACCTTGGTCGAGTGACCGTCGAGGATCGACTTCTGGGCCTTGGCCGGGAGGTCCTCCCAGGGCGTGTTGAGGTCGAAGCCGAGCTCCTCCCCCAGCGCGTTCATCAGCCGCAGGAAGTAGTCGGCGACGTGGGCCTGGCTCCACGGCTGGATCGCGCCCTCGCCCAGGGTCGCCTGCGCGTCGGGGACGACCAGCTCGGGGTCGACCTCCATGCGGGTGCCGAGGCCACTGCACTCCGGGCAGGCACCGAACGGGCTGTTGAAGGAGAACGACCGCGGCTCGAGCTCGTCGGTGTCGATCGGGTGGTCGTTGGGGCACGCCATCCGCTCGCTGAACTTCAGCTCGCGGCCCGGGTCCTTCGCGGGCAGGTCGACCAGGTCGAAGACGACCAGCCCGCCGGCGAGGTTGAGCGCGGTCTCGACCGAGTCGGTGAGCCGTCGCTTGCTCGACGCCTTGACCGCGAGCCGGTCGACCACGACCTCGATGGTGTGCTTCTTCTGCTTGTCGAGCTTGGGTGGGTCCTCCAGCGAGTGGATCTCCCCGTTGACGCGCGCCCTCGAGAAGCCCTGGGTCTGCAGCTGGCGGAACAGCTCGATGTATTCGCCCTTGCGGCCCGCGGATCACCGGCGCCAGCACCTGGAACCGGGTGCCCTCGTCGAGCGCCATCACCCGGTCGACGATCTGCTGCGGCGTCTGCCGCTCGATCGGGCTGTGGCAGACCGGGCAGTGCGGCCGGCCGGCGCGCGCGTAGAGGAGGCGGAGGTAGTCGTAGACCTCGGTGATGGTGCCGACGGTCGAGCGCGGGTTCTTGGACGTGGACTTCTGGTCGATCGAGACCGCGGGGCTGAGCCCCTCGATGAAGTCGACGTCGGGCTTGTCCATCTGGCCCAGGAACTGGCGCGCGTACGCCGACAGCGACTCGACGTAGCTCCGCTGGCCCTCGGCGAAGATCGTGTCGAACGCCAGGCTGGACTTGCCGGAGCCGGACAGCCCGGTGAAGACGATGAGGGAGTCGCGCGGCAGATCGAGGGAGATGTCCTTGAGGTTGTGCTCCCGGGCGCCCCGAATGATGAGCTTTTCCTGCACCTGCGAGTCCTCGATCTCTCGTCGTGTCTGTTCGAACAAACGTTCGCAAGACTACTGGCCGCGAGCAAGCCGCCGCGCCGCCGATCTTGCTCATTTGCAGCCTCTCACGGGCCGCCGACAGTGGGAGACGGGTGACCGGCGCCGTTCCGTAGGCAGGCGCGGTTGGGCAGGATGAACACATGTCAGACCCCCAGCTCGTGGAGCTGCTCGACTCCGGCACCCGGCGCCTCGTCCGGTCCGTCGACGCGATGACCGACGACCAGTGGCGCCAGCCGAGCCTGCTGCCCGGCTGGACCCGCGCGCACGTGGTGGCGCACCTGACGCTCAACGCCGAGGCGCTGTCCGGTGCCCTCGAGGGGGTGCACGAGGGGCGCCAGGTCTCGATGTACGCCTCGAACGAGGCTCGCGACGACGACATCGCCGACCTCGCTTCCGCGTCGACGTCTGCGCTACGAGACAGGTTCCTCGGCTCGACGACGGTGATCGGCGAGTGGGTGGAGGAGCTGGCCGACAACCTGGCCGAAACCGCGATCGAGCGGACGCCGGGTGGGCGATCCTTCCCCGCGCGCGACGCCGGCGTGATGCGCATCCGTGAGGTCGAGATCCACCACGCCGACCTGGCCCTCGACTACACCGCGGCGGACTGGATGCCCGAGTTCGTCGTACTGCTCCTGGACTCCCGCGACGGCGCGGACCACGACGGCGAGCCGTTCGTCGGTCACGCCACCGACCTCGACCGGTCGTGGCAGTTCGGGACCGGGGGTCCGACGGTGTCGGGCGTCGGGAGCGCCCTGGCATGGTGGACGACGGGCCGGCCACTTCATCAGGTACCTGGCGGCGACGGACTGACCAGCGACGACGGCCGCGTGCCGAGGATGGAGCCGTGGTGAGCAACACCGGACCTTATTCAGGGGACGTGACCCCCGGCGGACCGCCGGACACCCGCGAGCTCGACGCGCTCACGATCACCAAGGTGGCCGTCGACGAGAAGATGTCGAACAACTGCTACCTGCTCACCTGCAAGCACACCGGCGAGCAGGTCCTCATCGACGCGGCCGACGCCTCGGCGACCCTGCTCCCCCTCATCGGCGACGCCGGACTGACCCACGTGCTCACCACCCACCAGCACTGGGACCACCACCGCGCCCTCGCCGACGTCGTCGGCGCCACGTCCGCAGCCACCGTCGCCGGGGTGCCCGACGCCGCGGCCATCACCGAGCAGACCGGCGTCCCGATCGCGCTCGAGGTCGCGCAGGGCGACACCGTGCCCGTGGGCGAGTGCACCCTCGAGGTGATCGCCCTCGCCGGCCACACGCCCGGCTCGATCGCGCTGCTCTACGACGACTCTGCGTCTGAGGGCGGCCACCCCCACCTCTTCACCGGCGACTCGCTCTTCCCCGGGGGGCCCGGCCGGACAACAAACCCCACCGACTTCAAGTCGCTCATGGATGACCTTGAGGCGAAGGTCTTCTCGCGGCTCCCGGACCAGACGTGGTTCTATCCGGGGCACGGAAACGACTCGACTCTGGGCGTCGAACGGCCCAACCTCGCAGAGTGGCGCGCCAGGGGTTGGTAGGACTTCGGTTGAACGAACTTTCGTTCAAACCGAGGGCGAGGTGGTCCGGGAGCGTCTCCGAGTTTTTGGCGCGTTTCCCGTCGTGATCGCGTCAAGGGGCGTAGGTTCGAAGAACAGGCCTGGACCTCGCTGACCGTTAGGCCCGACAGCAGCACGTCACTCCTCTGACTTCCCTGTCGGAACACGACCAGGACCGAGGTCCCCCCGTGATCCACGCTCACCCACCGAACCGGGAGCCGTGACGCTCGACGTCACCTCTTGCAACCGGCCGCGACACGAGAGCCGAAGCCAGACGCCACTGGCCCGGGAACAGCTGCTACGGATCGCCAACGCCATCTTGGACAGCAGTGGCGTCCATCGCGGCCAGGGGTGCGTCCTGGAGCTGGTCCGCCGCTACGAGCACCAGGTGGACCCCAACGGCTGGGCGTTCTTCGCCTACTTCACCAACGCGCTGCTGATCGCTGAGCCGGCGCGCACCCGGGCCCGAAACGATCCGGAGGTGCAACGGGCCATCTGAGGCCGAAGCTCCACCTGCCCAGTCAGGGCATCACCAACGGGGACCCACCAAAGGAGACCCTAGTGAAGCGCGCCCTACCCGTCCTATCCCTGGCCATCGTTGCCGGTGTCACCGCCTTCGTGGCGATACCTGCCGCCTCCCAGTCCAGCACCGCCGCGCCATGCGTGCGTCCAGCCGACACCGCCACGACTCGTCAGGTGCTCGACTACGTCGACTGCATGGCAGGGGTCGTCCCGACCCCGACACGACCGACGCCGACTCCCACGCCCACCGCGACTCCTACGCCGACCCCCACCCCCACACCCACCCCCACGCCGACTCCCACCCCCACGCCGACTCCGACTCCTACGCCGACGCCCCCGCCGCCGAACGGCGACAAGATCCTCGGCATGTCGGCGCCCGCGAATCTGTGGTCGCAGAGGCTCTCCGAGGTCGGCCGCTGCGGCCTCGAGGCCCGGCGCATCTTCGGCGACCTGACCAGCAGTGGTGACGACAAGATGAGCACCATCCGGGAGGCCATTGCGAACGGCATGATGCCGGTCGTCTCCTACAAGGTCCCGAGCGTGGCGACCGCCGGTCAGGGCGGGTACGACGCCTGGGCGCAACGCGCCGCCGGCCTGCTCGACGCCCTCGACGTTCCCATCGCGGTGACCATCTGGCACGAGCCGAACGGCGACATGACCGGCGCGCAGTTCGTCGCCATGCACGAGCGGCTCATCCCGATCTTCAAGCGCGGCCAGCTCACGGTCGGGCCGATCCTCAACGGCTTCCTCCTCGACAACGCCAGCGGTACGGCCATCTTCAACTCGTTCACGAGCTCGACCCTGATGAACACCTGGGACTGGTTCGGGTTCGACATCTATGCCAACGCCAACAACCCGACCAAGAACCCCGGCGACCGCATCCCGCTGCTCGTGAACTACCTGACGAGCAAGGGCGAGGCCACGATGCCCATCCTCATCGGCGAGTACAACGGCCACATCGCCTCGACCGTCGCCCGGACCGGTGAGCAGATCCTCGCCACCCCGACCGTCTGGCTGGCGATGATCTGGAACGCCGACGGCCGAGGGACGGCTCGTGCCACCGTCCTCAGCGGCGAGCGCCTGACCGCCTTCCAGGCGACCAAGGCCGACGACCGGGCGCAGCGGGGCTGCTGACCCTGACGCCCGTCCCGCGCGGCTCGAGAGACGCCGCGCGGGCACTGGCGTCGGCGCGCCCGGGTCGGGTTAGAGCAGCTCGGCGGATCCGGCGGGCGGGAACCACGGAGCGCAGTTGCCACTGACTGGCTTCGACTTGAAGTAGACCTTGGGGGTCTGCGCGATCAGCTGGCCGCCCTTCGGGGTCTTGAGGGTCGCGTAGGCCACCCACCGGTGAGCCAGACCGTCGGGATGGCAGGTCCCCGCGTACGTCATGGCCGAGCCTGCGGGCGCGGTGCTGTAACCGCCGCCCCAGCCCGAACCGGTGTCGCGGTCGCGGAGCTTCACGGTGACGCGCGTCGACTCACAGACCGTGTAGGTGGCCGGGAAGACGACGAAGCCGCCGGGATCCTGGAAAGGCTTGCCCATCGTGATGGACGGCATGCAGGGCTCCGCTGCCTGAGCGGCCGGTGCCGCGGCGACAGCGACGGGCGTCGCCGCCAGGGCCAGGGCGGCGACCGCGATCAGTCGTGCTCTCACTGGTACTCCCGGGGGTCGGTTCGTGGCACTTGGAGCGTCACGTGCGGGGGACGCTAGGCGGACGTCGCCGCGACCGCAGCCCCGATATGGGCTAAAAGTCAGGTCGACCCGGTCACCGGTGGCGGCCGTCGCCCGATCGCTGGGTAACCTTCCGCCCGTGCTGGGTCGGAGGCGGGATGGCTGACGCCTCCACGACGTCGCCCACGCCGTGGCGGCGCCGGATCGGGACCGCGCCCAAGAGCTGGGTCATCGCCATGGCGGTCGGCGTCTGCCTGTGCTGGCTGCCGTTCGTGGGTCGTTCGCTGAGCCCTGACGAGGCCGGCTACCTGATCGTCGGCGGGCAGTGGGCCGAGGGCGGCAGCCTCTACGGCGACTTCTGGGTGGACCGGCCGCCGGTGTTGATCGCGATCTTCGAGGCCGCGGACGCGCTGGGCGGGGCGGTGCCGCTGCGGCTGATCGGCGCGCTCGCGGCGGCCCTGACGGTCGTCCTGGCCGGCGTGCTCGGCCGGGTCGCCGCGCCGGAACGGCGTTCCGCTCCGCTGCTCACGGCAGGTACTGCCGCGGTGTGCGTGGCCACTCCGCTCTTCGGCGGGACGGTGGTCAACGGCGAGCTGCTCGGGCTGCCGTTCCTGGTCGCCGGGATCCTGGCGTACGTCGCGGCCGCGGCCAGCCGCCACCAGGTCAGGGGGTTCCTGCTCAGCCTCGCCGCGGGTGCGGCCGGGGCGCTCGGGGCCCTGGTCAAGCAGAGCCTGGTGGACGTGTTCGTGGTGGCGGTCATCCTGCTGTTCACCAGCGGGGCGGCCCGCAGGAAGTTCCCCGGGCTGCTGGCCGGCGCGCTGAGCACGACCGCCGTCGTGGTGGCTGCCGCCTGGGCTCTCGGCACCGTGCCCGCCGACCTCTGGGAGGCGGTCGTGACCTTCCGCGTCGACGCGGCCCGTGAGCTGGCGGGCGACGGCGGCAATGCCCCGGCCCGGCTGGCCGGCCTCGTGGGCGCCCTCGCCGCGAGCTGCGTACCGCTCGTGGTCGCCGCGTTCGGCTGGAAGGGCCGAGGCGACCCATCGAGGCAGGGGCCGTGGACCGCGCCGGACCTGCGGGTGGCGGCGTACGCCCTGCTCACCTTCGAGCTGCTCGTCGTCTTCCTCGGCGGCAGCTACTGGCTGCACTACCTGATGGGGCTGGTGCCAGGAGCCGTGCTGTTCGCGGCGGCGTTCGCGCAGCGGCCGGCGCCGGTGACGCGCAGCATCGGCATCTCGCTCACGCTGGCCGGCGTGAGCTCGGTGGTCGCGCTCGGCTGGGTCCTGGCGCAGCCGATCGACCGGCCCGAGGAGAAGGCGATCGCCTACCTCGACGACCACGCGCAGAAGGGCGACAGCGCCGTGGTGGTGCTGGGCGCCGCCAACGTGATTCGCGACCCCGGCCTGGAGGCGACGTACCCGTACCTCTGGAGCCTGCCTGCCCGCATCCGCGACGCCGACCTCTCCACCCTGGACGGGCTGCTCGAGAGCGACGCGCGCCCGACCTGGGTGATCGTCGCCCGGCGATCGATCGACGACTGGGAGCTCGACTTCACCAGGGCCCAGGCGGTGCTCGACGCCGACTACGACGAGGTCGACACGGCCGGCAAGTTCACCATCTACCGCCGCACCGACGCATGACCCGGAGCGGGACCGGGCGCGTGCTGGCGGTCTCGGCGTACGCCGTCGCCCTGTTCGTCTGGTGCTGGCTGGTGGGCATCCCCAACGACCCGATCGGCGTGGCCCTCTGGCTCTGGCTGCTCGCGATCTGCTGGCGGCTCGACTGGTCGTGGCAGTTCCCGAAGGACTGGTGGCCGTGGCTGCTCGCGCTCGCGGTCTACGGTCTGGCGCGCGGCGTCACCGACGACATCGGCTTCACGCCCCACGAGGTGTGGCCGATCCGCGCCGACGAGTGGCTGGCCCGCCTCTGGGGCGGGGACGTCGTCCCGACGGTGAGCCTGCAGCACCGTTTCTGCGGCGACCCGTGCGACCCGCTCGGTCCGGTGCGGTGGTACGACATCGTCGCGAGCGCGACCTACGCGTCCCACTTCCTGTTCGGGCTCACCATCGCCGGCGTCCTCTGGCTCCGCGACCGCGGCCAGTTCGTCAGCTGGATCCGCCGCTACGTGACGATCAGCTACCTCGCGCTCGCTGGGCTACATCGTCTTCCCGATGGCGCCGCCGTGGATGGCTGCCCGGGACGGGCTGCTGCCGCCGCTGTCCCGGATCTCCAGCCGCGGCTTCTACGACCTCGGCATCGAGCGCACCACCATCGTCTTCGGCGGGCTGCCCAACAAGACGGCCGCGATGCCGTCCCTGCACTGCGGCTTCACCTTCCTGATCGCGTTCTACGCGATCACCCACCTGCGCGGGTGGTGGCGGTGGCTGCTGCTGCTCTACCCGGTCGCCATGTCGCTGACGCTGATCTACTCCGCCGAGCACTACCTCATCGACGCGATCATGGGCGGCGTCATCGCCGCACTGGCGATGCTGATCGGCGCCTGGTGGGACCGGTGGCGGCCGCCCGCGACCGCGCTCAGTGATACGTCGCCCGCACCACGTCCGTGACCGGCAGCGACTGGCAGGCCAGCCGGATGCCCTCGCTCGAGGTCCTCGTCGTCCAGCACGTCGTTGTTGAGCATCTTCACCTCGCCCTCGAGCAGGCGCACCGCGCACGCCGAGCACTCCCCCTCGCGGCAGGAGTACGGCGCCTTGACGCCCTTCGACTCCAGGTGCTCGAGCAGCTTGGTGGTCGGCGCCCAGTCGTCGTAGGTGTAGGTCTCGCCGTCGAGCTCGACCTCCAGCCGGACATCGCCCTGGGTCGATTCCTGGGGCGCGCCCTCGGCCGGTTCGTGCTGCTCGGGCTGGTCGGGCTCGGCACCCTCGGTGAACTCGGCGTCCGAGTCGGCCTCCTCGAGCTCGTGCTCGGCCTTGGCCTGCTCCTCGGGGTCGCCGAACGGGTTGCCGCCCAGCGAGATGAACTTCTCCTGGTGGCGCCGCTCGCGCGGGAACTCCAGCTCCCGCAGCGCCGCGATCGTCAGCTTCATGAACGGCGCCGGGCCGCACACGAACGCGTCGTAGGTCGCGAACGGCTCGGTGAACGCCTTCATCTGCTCCTGCGTGGGCAGCCCCTGCACGGACACCAGCCAGTGCACGACGACCAGCCGGTGCGGGTGCTCCGCGGCCAGCGCCGCCAGCTCCGACGCGAAGATGACCGACTTCTCGTCCGCGTTGGCGTAGAAGAGCATGATCTTGCCGCTGCCGTGCGCCAGCGCGGTCCGGGTGATCGACATGATCGGCGTGATGCCGCTGCCACCGGCGAACAGCAGCAGGTCGGCATCGAGGCTGGCCGGCGTGAAGATCCCCGAGGGCGGCAGCGACCGGATCGTCGACCCCTCGCGCAGGTTGTCGCAGATCCAGTTCGACGCGTAGCCGTCGACCGTCCGCTTGACGGTGACCGTGAGCGGCCCGCCGTCGTGCGGGCTCGACGAGAGCGAGTAGCAGCGGGCGGCCACCCCGGTCTGGTCGCTGGGCACGGCCAGGGTCAGGAACTGCCCGGCCTTGTAGTCGAACTCCGCTTCGGCGCCCTCGGGCACCGCGAACGACACCGAGTGCGCGTCCGTGGTCTCTTCAACGACCCCCACCACCTGGAGGTCGTATGAGCGTCTCGGCCACCTCAGTAGCCGTCCTCGGCGCCGATCGGCACCCGGCCGTCCCGGGCGGCCTGCTCGATGCTGGCCACCAGCCGCCCGCAGGCCGGCTGGAAGTCGCGGCCCGCCGCGCCGCCGGTTGAGCTCCGGGCAGTGCCCGCGGGCCTCGGCGGTCCACTGGATCGACGTGTGATGGTCGCTGTTCTTCTTCACGCCCACCCGCGCCAGGCAGTCGAGGCAGGCCACCTCGACCAGGCGGGCCGAGGTGTAGAGCCGCTGGTCCTCGAGGGTGTCCGCGCTCAGCGGTACGAAGGAAGGCATCGAAGTGAATTCTGCTCAGGTGCCGGTCATGATCTGGGACGAGTCCGCCTGCTGGTCACCCGCGGCCTCCTCCTCGGCCTTCTTGCGGAGGTTCTCGGCGACCTCCTCCTGCCAGTACTCGTTGGCCTTGGTGGTGTCGACCTCGAACTCGAACCGGTCCACCATCTCCGGGACGATGTCGGCCTTGTCGACGTAGTACTGCTCGTACCAGCGGCGCAGCTGGTAGACCGGGCCGTCCTCCTCGCACAGCAGCGGGTTCTGGACGGGCACCTTGTTCTTCCAGATGTGCACGTCCTGGAGGAAGCCCTCGCCGAACATCTGGGCGTACTTCTTCGAGATGTAGGCCGCGGTGTCGTCGTCGATGCCCTCGGGCCGCTTGACGGTGATGCCGTACTGCAGCGTGAACGAGTCCGGGCCGGTCGGGATGTGGCAGTTGATGAGGATGACCTCGGTCTGGAATCCCTTGTAGTCGACGTCGAGCCAGTTGATCATGTACGACGGTCCGAAGTACGTCGCCTCGGACTTGAGGAACAGGTCGGGGCTGCCGTAGCCGCCCGCCTTGTCGGGCCGGCCCTTCGACTCCATGTACTGCGTGGCGACCGGTGCCCTCGAAGACGTTGCGGAAGCTGGTCGGGAACGAGAAGTGCACGTAGTAGAAGTGCGCCATGTCCACGACGTTGTCGATCAGCTCGCGGCAGTGGGAGTCGGTGATCGGCACGACCTCCCAGGTCCAGTCGGTGTAGAGCCCTTCCTCGAGCCCCGGCAGCACCGGCGGCAGGATGTCCATGTCCGGCTCGGAGCCCTCGATGTCGTGCCAGACCAGCACCTGGTCGTTGCGGATCACGACGGGGTACTTCTGGGTCCGGGCCCGCAGCGGCACCCGCCGCGCGTAGGGGATCTGCTTGCACTTGCCGTCGCCGCCCCAGCGCCAGTCGTGGAACGGGCAGGCGATCTCGTCGCCCTTGACGGTGCCCTGGGTCAGGTCACCGCCCATGTGCCGGCAGTAGCCGTCGAGGACGTTGAGGTTGCCCTGGGTGTCCTCCCACACGACCAGCTGGCCGCCGAACGCCTCGATCCGGTGCGGCTTGCCGTCGCGGAAGGAGTCCGCCAGCCCCAGGCAGTGCCAGCCGCGCGCGAACCGCTCCGGCGGAGTGCCGTGGTCCAGCATCCGCGTGTCGCTCATCCTGTGCCTCCCGCTCGGGTGCAGAGAACTGGGCTCGTCTCTGGGACTCCAGACTAGAACACGTTATAGTTTTGCGCCATGCGCATCGCCCTCGATCCCGAGCAGGTCGCCCTCAAGGAGGAGCTCCAAGGCTACTTCGCGCGCGCTCGTCACTCCGGAGGTCAAGGCGGGGCTGGCCTCGGCGACGGGCGAGTTCGGGGAGGCGGGGGTCTACAAGGGCGTCATCAAGCAGCTCGGCACCGACGGCTGGCTCGGCATCGGCTGGCCCGAGGAGTGGGGCGGCCAGGCCCGCTCCATGGTCGACCAGCTGATCTTCACCGACGTGGCGGCCGACTTCGGCGTACCGATCCCCTACCTGACGCTCAACACGGTCGGGCCGACGATCATGCGCTACGGCACCGACGAGCAGAAGGCCTTCTTCCTGCCGAAGATCCTCGCCGGCGACCTGCACTTCTCGATCGGCTACTCCGAGCCCGGCTCCGGCACCGACCTCGCCTCGCTCAAGACCAGGGCGGTGCGCGAGGGCGACGAGTGGGTCATCAACGGCCAGAAGATGTGGACCTCGCTGATCCAGTACGCCGACTGGATCTGGCTGGCCTGCCGCACCGACCCCGACCTGCCGCGGCACAAGGGGCTCTCGATGATCCTGGTGCCGACCGACGTCGAGGGGTTCTCCTACACGCCGGTGCACACGGTCGCGGGCGTCTCGACCAGCGCGACCTACTACGAGGACGTGCGCGTGCCGGCCGCCAACCTGGTCGGCGAGCTCAACGGCGGCTGGCCGCTGATCACCAACCAGCTCAACCACGAGCGGGTCTCGCTCACCTCGTCGGCGCCGCTGACGATGTCGCTCAAGCTGGTCCGCGAGTGGGCGCAGCAGACCAAGAACCCCGACGGCTCGCGCGTGATCGACACCGAGTGGGTGCAGATCGCGCTTGGGCCGGGCGCACGCCCGCATCCAGGCGCTCACGCTGATCAACTGGAAGCTCGCCTCCGACGCCGACCAGGACGTGGCGCTCTCCCCCGCCGAGGCGTCTGCCACCAAGATCTACGGCTCCGAGCTGGCCACCGAGGTCTACCGGTCGCTGATGGAGGTGATCGGGCCGAACGCCGGCATCACCGGCGCCTCCGACGGCGCGGTGCTGGCGGGCCGGATCGAGCGCTACTACCGCAGCGCGCTGGTGATGACGTTCGGCGGCGGCACCAACGAGATCCAGCGGGACATCATCGGCTACGTGGGCCTGGGCCTCCCCGCGGCCAAGCGATGACGGTGGCTGAGGTGCGAGGCCGTCCACGGCCGAGCCTGTCGAAGCCTCCGCAGCGAACGAGGAGAACTGATGGACTTCACCTTCACCCCCGAGCAGGACGAGGCGGCCGAGCTGGCCGCCAAGATCCTCGACGACCGGGCCACCAACGAGCGGATGAAGGCCGTCGAGGCCGACGGCTCGCGGTTCGACCGCGACCTGTGGGCCGAGCTGGGCTCCGCCGGGCTGCTCGGGCTCGCGCTCCCCGAGGAGTACGACGGCGCCGGGCTCGGCCTCGTCGAGCTGTGCCGCGTCCTGGTCGAGATCGGGCGGACCGTCGCGCCGGTGCCCCTGGCCGCGCACGGCCCCGCGGCCCGGCTCCTGGCCGAGCACGGCAGCGACGCCCAGAAGCAGCAGTGGCTGCCCGGCGCGGCGTCCGGCGCGAGCGTCCTGACCGCGGCGGTGGCCGAGGAGCGCGACTTCGCGCCCGAGCGGCCGACCACGACCGCGACGCAGGCCGGCGACGGCTACACGCTGACCGGCAGCAAGGCGATCGTGCAGGCGGGTCCCTACGCCGACGCGTTCCTGGTGCCGGCCCAGACCCAGGCCGGCGTGGGCGTCTTCCTGGTCCTGCCAGGCGACTCGGGCGTGACCGTGACCGAGCAGACCTTCTCCGACCGCGACGCGGTGGCCCGCGTCGATCTCGACGACGTGGCGCTGGCCGCCGACCGCCTGGTCGGCCCCGCCGACGGCTCGGTGGACCGGCGGCTCCGGCACCTGCTGCTGCTCGCGGGCTCGGCCGAGCAGCTCGGGATCTGCGAGGGGGCGCTCGCCCTCACCGCGTCGTACGCCAGGACGCGGGAGCAGTTCGGCCGCCCGATCGGCACCTTCCAGGCGGTCTCGCAGCGGCTGGCGGACGGCTACATCGACACGCTCGCCCAGCGGCTCGCGCTCTGGCAGGCCGCCTGGCGGATGGACGAGGGGCTGCCGGCCGACACCGAGGTCGCGATCGCCAAGCTCTGGGCGGCCGACGCCGGCCACCGGATCGCGCACACGACCGTGCACGTGCACGGCGGCGTCGGGATCGACCTCGACGGCGAGGCGCACCGCTTCTTCACCTCGGCCAAGCGCTACGAGTTCCTGCACGGCGGGGCGACCGAGCAGGCGCTGCACATCGGCCGGACCCTCGCGACCGAGCCCGCCTGACTCGATGGCCGAGACCGTCCAGCAGCTGCTGCGGGAGCGCGCCGAGGACGCCGGTGCCGACCGCGTCGGGTTGAAGTACGGCGACCGCACCTGGACCTGGCGCGAGCACCTGGCCGAGGCCGCCGACCACGCCTCCGCGGTGATCGCTCTCGCCGACCCGGCCCGGCCCCTCCACGTCGGGGCGCTGCTCGGCAACACGCCGGACATGCTGCGGGCGATGGCCGGGGCTGCCCTCGGCGGCTATGTCCTCTGCGGGCTCAACACGACCCGCCGGGGAGAGGCGCTGCTCGCCGACGTACGCCGGGCCGACTGCCAGCTGGTGCTGGTCGACACCGACCACGCTCCCCTCCTCGACGGCCTCGACCTCGGCGACGTACGGGTCATCGACGTCGGCGCGCTGGAGCCGGCCGGCCCGCTGGTGCCGCATGCCGAGGTCGGCGCGATGGACACGCTGATGATGATCTTCACCTCGGGCACCAGTGGCGAGCCCAAGGCCGTGCAGGTGCCGCACATCTTCCCGATCTTCTCCGGGGCCAACCTCGTCGACCGGTTCTCGATCACCGCCGACGACGTCTGCTACGTCTCGATGCCGCTGTTCCACTCCAACGCGGTGGTCGCGGGCTGGGCGGTCGCTGCGTCCAGCGGCGCCGCGATCGCGCCCGCGAGGTTCTCGGCGTCCAGGTTCCTCGACGACGTGCGCACCTACGGCGCGACGTACATGAACTACGTCGGCAAGCCGCTGGCCTATGTGCTCGCCACACCCGAGCAGCCCGACGACGCCGACAACCCGCTGCGGGTCGCGTTCGGCAACGAGGCCAGCGACCGCGACATCGAGGAGTTCGCGCGCCGCTTCGGCTGCCAGGTGACCGACGGCTTCGGCTCCACCGAGTCGGCGGTGATCGTGACCCGCGCACCCGGCACGCCGCGCGGCTCGATCGGGCAGGGCATGGAGGGCGTGGCGATCTACGACGCCGAGACCGTCACCGAGTGCGAGGTCGCCGAGTTCGACGCGGCCGGGCGGCTGACCAACGCGGACCGCGCGATCGGGCAGCTGGTGAACACCCAGGGCGCCGGCATGTTCCAGGGCTACTACAACGACCAGGCCGCCAACGAGGAGCGGATGGCGCACGGCATGTACTGGTCGGGCGACCTCGCCTACCGCGACGCCGACGGCTGGATCTACCTGGCCGGCCGCACCGCCGACTGGATGCGCGTGGACGGTGAGAACCTCGCCGCCGCCCCCATCGAGCGGATCATCCAGCGGCTCCCCGCGGTCGCCCTGGTCGCGGTCTACGCCGTCCCGGACCACCTCGACGACAACGCCGTCGGCGACCAGGTGATGGCCGCGATCGTGCTCCAGGACGACGCCGCGCTCACGCCCGGCGAGCTGACCGGCTTCCTCGACGCCCAGCCGGACCTGCCGTCGAAGGGCTGGCCGCGCTACGTCCGGATCGCCCCCACGCTCCCGTCGACCGCGACCAACAAGGTGCTCAAGCGCGACCTCATCGCCCAGGGTGCGACCGCGGGTGACGGGGTGCTCTGGGTGCGCGAGGAGCGCGGGACGGCGTACGCCGCGGCGACCTGACGTCGCTGGGCTGACCAGTCACAGGACTCGGTCGAGGAACGCGTTGCCGAACTTCCGGGCGGGGTCGCTGCGCTCCCGCAGCTCCAGGAAGCGGTCGAAC
The DNA here is from genome assembly GCA_963798045.1 of uncultured Actinomycetota bacterium. Lineage (GTDB taxonomy): Bacteria > Actinomycetota > Actinomycetes > Propionibacteriales > Nocardioidaceae > Nocardioides. The sequence goes on along the minus strand of CAWCSB010000023.1, from coordinate 23,060 downwards.
ATGGGGTAGACGGCAGCGAGCTCGGGCCGGGTGGCGGTGAAGCACTTGCCCCAGTGCGGTCGAGCTCCCAAGGGGAGCAGCAGGCGCTCGAGCTCGGGCAAGAGCGCGTAAACCCCCTCCCAGTCGGGATGCCAGGTGAAGTGCAGCGCGACCACGTCGGTGCCGAAGGCTCCGCTGAGCCACAGGTCGTCGGCTGCAACGGTCCGGATCTCGCTCACCTGCAGGAGCGGAGCGAGCAGCTCCGCCCGCTCTCTCAGACCTGCGATCGCCTCGTTGGCGTGCGCGATCGGCAGGAGGTACTCGCTCTGCAGCTCCGCCCCACTGCTGGGTGTGAACGACGGCCGGAAGTGGGGAAGCCGCTCGTGCCAGGGCCCCACCACTCCGAGCTGGCCCGTCACCGCGCTGACCGACATCCCGGGGATCATGTGGACCGTCGTCCCCGCCTTCCGGGCCGGCCGGAGATCTGGCGGCTCCACGTCGGCCATCCCCTTGACCCACAGCTGCGGGACGGTCGCGCCGGTCCAGGTGGTGAACAGGCTCACGCTGTAGCCGCTGCCGAGCAGGGTGGCGACGTCCGCGGTGACCGTGTCCCACGGCAGGTCCAGCCAGACCTCCTGCCACATGTCGAAGGTCGGCACGACGTCCAGGCTCACGCGGGTCACCACGCCGAGGGCGCCGAGGCTCACGACCGAGCCCTCGAAGTCGGGGTTGCCGCGCTCGACACGGACCAGCTCGCCGTCCGCCTGGACCAGCTCGAGCCCGCTCACCATGGAGGCGAGCCCCTTCACCTGCCTGCCGGAACCGTGCGTGCCCGTGGCGACGGCGCCGGCCACGGAGATGTGGGGCAACGACGCCATCGTGGCGAGCGCCCAGCCCTGGCGGTGCAGCTCCTGGCTCAGGGTGTGGAACGTGGCTGCCCCGCTCACCGAGACCGAGTGTCGAGACTCGTCGACCCGGACTGCGGGAGGAAGTCCGTCGAGGGAGACGAGGACGCCGTCGGTGTCGGCGATGTCCGTGAACGAGTGGCGGGTGCCGAGTGCCTTGACCCGGTCATGCGTGGCCACCAAGGTCTGCAGCTCGTCCACGGAGCGCGGGCGCACGACTCGTCCCCGATAGGTGTAGTTGCCTGCCCAGTTCCGTTCCACCACCAACCGAGCCTAGGGCTCGGAGGCCTCAGCGCCTCGCCATCGCCCCAGTGGCTCTGGTGGTCCGGCGTCCGCGTCGAGACCTGGCCGCATCGAAGGTGAGGTGCCGCGGCCACTCGAAGATGAGAGAGCCTCCGCGTGCGACGTGGCGCCAACGCTCGGCACCTCGTTCATGCGACGAACCGCACGTGCGAGGTCTTCCGGGTCGACGCCGCTCGACAGCAGGCCCGTACCGTGCTTGCCCCGGCCGATGGATCGCTCCAGACCGCCACCGGATCCCAGCGAGCCGCTCGGAACGCTGCATGTCGTCACGCCCGACGGCGCTGATCCGCTGCGCGCGGCGCTGGTAGCGCAGGGTGTTGTCCCCGGGCGCCGGCCAGAAGATGCCAGTGCCACCGGCCGCGAGCTGGCCCCACACGCCCAGCTCGATGCCGAACTGCTCCTCCACGACGTAGTGCGCGATGTCGTGGGGCATCAGTTCGTCGTTGGCGGGCCCGAACCGCGGCATGAGAGGAGGGCCGACGCGGCGCTCGATGGCCACGGCGTACCGCTTGCCGTCGACCTTCGTGAAGCGAACCTCCATCCGGCGACGGTAGGCCTCCCGATCGAGCGCAGTCACCTGAGTTTTGGCTGGGGGGACGTGCAGCTCTGGCACTGGGCCGCGACCTCGTACCGTGCCGTGCCGTCAGAGTAGGCGCGCGAGCGACAGCCCGGCTGGGCACCGCCACACTAGGCACCGCCACACTGGGCAGATGCTTCGCGCGGCCCTCTACACCGCCGTCTTCTTCGTGCTCGCGCCGGGAGCCAACGCCGGGCTGGCACCGTGGCTGATCACGCGGTGGGACCACCCGGACGGCGGGTTCTGGCCGATGATGTGACCGGCGCGCTCCTGCTCGTGGCGGGAGGTGCGGTGGTCGTTGCCTGCTTCATCCGGTTCGTGACCGAGGGGCGGGGCACTCCGGCTCCCGTCGCACCGACGCAGACCCTCGTCGTCGGCGGGCTCTACCGCCACGTCAGCAACCCGATGTACGTCGGCGTCGCGTGGACGATCGCCGGCCAGGCGTTCCTGTTCAACAGCTGGGGCGTCGTCGCCTGGCTGGTCGTGTTCCTGGTCGCGGTGGTGGCCTTCGTCAAGGGCTACGAGGAGCCTCGGCTCGCGGAGCAGTTCGGGGAGTCCTACGAGCGGTACCGCCGGGCGGTGCCGGGCTGGTGGCCACGGCTGACGCCGTACCGCGGCTGAACATCGAAGGGCTGTCGTAGTTGCCCGAGCGCGTTCGTGGACGTGGTGAGGACCGGCACCGGCCGGCACCGCGACCTGGAGGAGCACCCGATGTCCACGAGCATCCTGTTCATGTCAGTCTCGGCCGACGGCTTCATCGCCGACGAGCACGACTTCCTCGGCGGCCCCGACGGCAACCGGCTGCACGAGTGGTTCGCCCCCGGCGGGGAGTTCGGCGAGGTCACCGGCCCGGCCCGGGAGGTGACCGACGAGATGGGCGCGGGCGGCGCGGTCGTGACCGGTCGGCGTACGGCGGAGCTGATGGACCACTGGGGCGGCAAGCTGATGGGCGGCGTACCGATCTTCGTGCCGAGCCACCGTCCGCCCGGCCCGGCCGCACGCTGGAGCTACCCCAACGTCCACTACGTGACCGACGGGATCGCCAGCGCCATGGAACAGGCGAAGGCGGCGGCCGGAGACCGTCACGTCCACGTCCAGGGCGGCTACACCGCCCAGCAGGCCCTCGCCGAGGGTGTGCTGGACGAGCTGCAGCTGGCACAGGTCCCGGTGCTGCTCGGCGGCGGCCGGCGACTGTTCGACGTGCTGCCCCGGGAGGTCGAGCTCGAGGTGGTCAAGGTCATCGCCACCCCCGACGCGACGCACGTGCGCTACCGCGTCAAGGACGGCTCGCCAGGAACACGTACCGGTTGAGGCTGAAGAACCAGTCCTCCCCCAGGGCCCGCATCGACTCCGCCCACGCCTCCACCTCCTGGCTGGTGAGCCCGTTCCGGTCGACGACGAAGGCGGCGACCAGGCCGAGGAGGAATCCGCTGAAGCCGTCGTGGGGGTCGCCGACGTTGAGCAGCGGCAGCACCGTGGGCGGTCCGCCGACGAACCCGCCCTCTCGCAGAGACCTGCCGAGGCTGCGAGGAAGGTGCGGGTCGGCGAGGTGCTCCTCCCACGCGGTCAGCACGCGTGCCATCACCTCATCGTCGGGCGCGTGCCACACCAGTGAGTCCCAGTCGGTGTCCAGAACGAGGAGCCGGCCACCAGGTCTCAGCACCCGGCGCATCTCCGCCAGGGCGCCGGCGATGTCGGGGACGTACTCGAGCACCTGGGTCGTCACCACGGCGTCGAACGACTCGTCGGCATACGGGATCTGCTCGACGCCGCCGAGCTCGAGCTCGAGCCTCGCCGCGCGCACACCGGGGTTGCGACGAGCGGCCACCTCGAGCATGGCCCCGCTGGTGTCGATACCGCACACCCGGCCGTCCGGGCCCACCTCGGCCGCCATCTCGGCGGCCAGGAAACCCGGTCCCATGCCGACGTCCAGCACCTCCTCGCCGGGCTCGAGGGCGAGCGCGGCACGGACGTGATCGCGCTGAGCCACGATGTCCGGAGTGCTGTACGCCGCCTCGACCCGCCTCGCCGCATCGGCGTCGAACTCGATCATGGGCCGATTCTGCCCCCGACCGCTGGCGTCCGTCGTTGCCGCGGACTACCTTGCGAAAGGAGCGGCTCGGGCGCTCCACGACCCTAGGAGCCCAGATGCTCAACGACAGCAAGGTGACCGCGAACGTCCCAGCCGCAGACCTGGACCGAGCCCGACGCTTCTACGCCGACAAGCTCGGTCTCACCCCGGTGCAGGAGGACGAAGCCGGTCTCATCTACACCACCGCGGGAGGGACGTCGTTCTTCCTCTACTTGACCGAGTTCGCAGGCCAGGCCGGCCACACGATCGCCCAGTGGCACGTCGCCGACATCGACGGTGAGGTGCGCGAGCTGAAGGACAAGGGCATCACGTTCGAGCACTACGACATGCCGGGCGTCACGTGGGACGGCGACATCGCGACGATCGCCGAGATGGGCCGCGCAGCGTGGTTCACCGACAGCGAGGGCAACATCATGTGCATCGACGACATGGCGGTCGACTGAGACTCACTTCCGGTAGGTCTCCAGCCGGTCGACAGCCTCGTCGTACTCCGCCACGAGGGACGCGATCACGTCGGCGACCGGGCGGACCTCGTTCATCCGGCCGACGATCTGGCCGATCGGCATCGAGATCACGTCGGGGTCGTGCGAGGCGTTGATCCGGTTGTGCGCCTCGGCGACCAGGAGGTTCTGCAGCGGCATCGGCAGCGGCTCCGGGGCGTCCGCCTCTGCCCAGGCCTCGGTCCACTTGGTCTTGAGCAGCCGCGCCGGCTTGCCGGTGTAGATCCGGGTGCGGACGGTGTCGGACGAGGTGGCTCGGGTGAACGCGGTCTCCCAGCCCTGGTTGGAGGCCAGGTTGCGGTACTCCTCGGTGCCCAGCCAGATCGAGCCGGTCCACACGCCCTGGGCGCCGAGCGCGAGTGACGCGGCGACCTGGCGGCCGGAGCCGATGCCGCCCGCGCCGAGCACGGGTACGTCGGGCCCGACCGCGTCCACGATGTCGGGAGTCAGCACCATCGAGGCGATCTCACCGGTGTGGCCGCCGGCCTCGTAGCCCTGGGCGACGATGATGTCGACGCCGTTCTTGACGTGCGACAGCGCGTGCTTGGCCGCTCCGGCGAGCGCGGCCACCTTGATGCCGTGCTCGTGGCACTGCTCGATCACGTCGACCGGCGGCGAGCCGAGCGCGTTGGCGATCAGCACCGGCCGGTGCTTCAGCGCGACGTCGAGGTGCGACCGCGCCACCGAGTGCAGCCAGCCGAGGACTCCCTCCCGGCCCTCGCCCTCCGGCAGCGGCGGTACGCCGAGCTTGAGCAGCGTCTCGTCGACGAACTTCCTGTGCTCCTCCGGGATCATCGCGCCGAGGTCGACGGAGGTGCCCTCGGTCGGGATCTTCATCGGCATGACGATGTCGACGCCGTACGGCTTGCCGTCGGTGTTGTCGTCCAGCCAGGTGAGGACCCGCTCGAGCTCGTCGGCGTCGTTGAACCGGACGCAGCCGAGCACGCCGAGGCCGCCGGCCCGCGAGACCGCCGCGGCGACGTGCTCCGACGGGGTGAACGCGAAGATCGGGTAGTCGATCCCGAACTCGTCGCAGAGTGCGGTGCGCATCAGGCGATCGCCGCCTGGCCGTCGAGGACCATCTGCTTGGCGGCGGGGTACTGCGCCTTGCCGGTCGCGTTGCGCGGGATCTGGGGTACGACGGTCAGCGAGCGCGGCAGCTTGTAGCCGGACAGGTGCTGGCGCAGGAACTCGCGCAGCTCCTCGAGCTCGAGCGTCGTCCCGTCCCGCAGCTCGATCACGGCGGCGACGGCTTGGCCGTACTTCTCGTCCGGTATGCCGACGACGAGGCAGTCGTAGACGGCCGGGTGCGCCTTGACCGCCATCTCCACCTCCTCGGGGTAGACCTTCTCCCCGCCGGTGTTGACGCAGTTGGAGCCGCGGCCGAGCAGCGTGACCCGGTTGCCCTCCTCGATGCGGGCGAAGTCGCCGGGCACCGAGTAGCGGCTGCCGTCGATCTCGAGGAACGTCGCGGCCGACTTCTCCGGGTCCTTGTAGTAGCCCACCGGCACGTTGCCGCCCCGGCCGAGCCGGCCGATCCTGCCGATGTCGGTGGCCGGGTCGAGCAGCCGGTTGTCGTCGTCGAGGACGACGCTGTTGGGGCCGAGGCCGACGATCGGTCCGTCGGTCGAGATCTTCTGGTCCTTGTCCTGCATGCCCATGCCCTGGAAGCCGGTCTCGGTCGCGCCGACCGAGTCGGTGAAGATCGCGTTGGTGAAGACGTCCATCCAGCGCTTCTTCACGTCCGGGCTGAAGATCGCGGCGCTGCTGGAGATCGCGAACAGGCTGGACCCGTCGTACGGCGTGCCGGTGGCGGCCTTGCGCTCGTACTCCTCGATCAGCGGTCGCGCCATCGCGTCGCCGGTCATGAAGATGAGCTGGACCTTCTCCTTCTCGATGATCTCCCACGTCCGCTGGGGGTCGAACTTGGGCTCGAGGACCGTGAGGTGGCCGCCGAACAGGTGCATCAGCAGCCCGGCCTGGGCGCCGCCGTGCATCAGCGGGCTGAGCGGGAAGGTGATCATCCTCGGGTCGTTGGCCTGCGCGGACTGGCTCATCTCCTCCAGCGGCTCGCCGGTGTAGAAGTCGATGCCACCGCCGAGCACCCGCCAGAAGTCCTCGTGGCGCCACATCACGCCCTTGGGGAAGCCGGTGGTGCCGCCGGTGTAGATGATGTGGATGTCGTCGGCGCTGCGCTCCTCGAAGTCGCGCTCGGCGCTCTGGCCCTCGAACACCTCCTCCAGCGTCACGCCACCGAACGACGAGATGTCGTTGCTGTTGTCGGGGTCTGTGACGTCGGGCAGCGCGACGAACGTGTGCAGCTGCGGGTGCTTGGGGGCGCACTTGGCGACCAGGTCGGCGTAGGTCCGCTCGAAGAGCAGCGCCACCACGTCGGCGTTCTCGAAGAGGTAGTCGAGCTCGCCCTCGACGTAGCGGTAGTTGACGTTGATGGTCGTCGCGCGCAGCTTCACGGTCGCGAGGACGGCAACCACGTGCTCGATCGAGTTCTTCGAGTAGATCGCGACGTGGTCGCCGGGCTTGACCCCGCGAGAGGCCAGGAAGTGCGCCAGCCGGTTGCTGTCGCGCTCCAGGTCGGCGTACGTCGCCACCCGGTCGCCGACCTTCAGGGCCAGGTTGTCCGGGGCCGCGTCGACGGCGTGCTCGAAGAGGTCTGCGATGTTCAGCGCCACGAGCGCAAGACTAGAACACGTTCTCGTTTCGGTCTACGATCCCCCTGTGACCAGCGCCGATGTCGAGACAGCACCGCACTGCCTCGTCGAGCAGGACGGCCACAAGCTCATCGTCACGATGAACCGGCCCGAGGCCCGCAACGCCCTCTCCGGCGAGATGCTCGCGATCATGTCCGAGGCCTGGGACCGGGTGAACGACGACCCGGAGATCCGGGTCTGCATCCTCACCGGCGCCGGCGGCTACTTCTGCGCGGGGATGGACCTGAAGGCGGCCAACAAGAAGCCGCCGAGCGAGAGCTTCGAGTCCGGCGACTACGACCCGACCATCATCAAGCCGCTGCTCAAGGGGTTCCGGCTCACCAAGCCGCTGATCGCGGCCGTCGAGGGGCCGGCGATCGCGGGCGGCACCGAGATCCTGCAGGGCACCGACATCCGGATCGCGGGCGAGTCCGCGAAGTTCGGCATCTCCGAGGCGAAGTGGAGCCTCTACCCGATGGGCGGCTCCGCAGTGCGCCTGGTCCGCCAGATCCCCTACACGGTCGCCGCCGACCTGCTGCTCACCGGCCGGCACATCCTGGCGCCGGAGGCGAAGGAGCTCGGCCTGATCGGCCACGTCGTCCCGGACGGGCAGGCCCTGGCCAAGGCGCACGAGATCGCCGACCTGGTCGCCGCCAACGGACCGCTCGCCGTCCAGGCCATCCTCAGGACGATGCGCGACTCCGAGGGCAAGCACGAGGACGACTGCTGGGCCGACGACGCCCGCATCGGCGCCGCGGTGTTCGCCTCCGAGGATGCCAAGGAGGGCCCCCGGGCCTTCAGCGAGAAGCGCCCCGCGGAGTTCAAGGGGCAGTAGGCGGGGGCGCGTCCTCGAGCGTGGGCCTATCCTCCCCGCTCCAGGTCAGGCGGATCGCCCGGTCTCTGGCGGGATCCCGGTCCGGGGTGTGGAACCGGAAGGTCAGGGTCCGGCCTTCGGGGACCACGTCGAGCAGCTGGCACATGTCCAGCGGAAGGGGTGTCGCGGCGCTCGGCACCGGTTCGGACCAGCCCGCGTCGTCCCGCGCCGCGACCTGGACCTGGAGCTCGCAGGTGGACGCCGACCTGACCAGGCTGCTGAGGGCGAGGCTGTCGTCCGACAGCACCGAGACCACCGATCCGGCGGGTTCGGTCCCGGCGAGCGGCCGGAGGCCGTGCTCGGGTGACCACCGATACGTTGCCTCCCCGCGGAACAGCCTGTCGTCGCCGGCCGGGAGCCCCAGGAGGTCCACAGCCACGAGGCTCTGCCAGGTGATGCCGTCGTCGGTCACCGCGGTCGGGTAGGTGTAGACCCACTCGGCGTCCGGCGTGGGTCGCGATCGACATTTGAGGCTGATGTAGAAGGGGTCCTCCTCGTCCCAGGTGTAGGTCGGCTTCGGCACGATCTCGAGGCACTCCGAGCCCGCGGGAGCACGGGCGACCACCTGGGGCGGACCCCACCGCTCCTCGCCCGGTCGGTGCACCTGGACCACCAGGCTGCGTCCGTCCGGAGAGGTGCCCAGCACCAGACGCCAGTGCCAGAAGCCGCTCTGGGTGAACGTGCCGGCGAGCTTGCGCACCGGCGACCCGCGGATAGCGGACCTGACCGCTCGGGTCGTCCGTCACCGTCCGCCAGCCCGCATCGGTGGCCTCGGCGAACCACGGTCGGTACTTGCTGCGTCCGACGACGACGACGTAGTCCGAGGCGTAGCTCTGCACGGTCGAGGTGCAGCGCCGCCGGGTGTCGCCGGTGTCCTGGTGGGTGACGACCGGAGTGAAGGAGGCCTCTCCGGGCTCGGTCGTGAGCAGGGTGAACTCACAGCCGCCCGGCCGGGCAACTCCGCTCACCGCCCGGAGCGAACCGTCGGGGGTGAGCAGCGGCTGCGTGTCGCCGTAGTCGCCCTCGGGCAGTCCCGAGACCCGCTGCTCCGCGATGTCGCCTCCGTCCCAGCTCACGTAGACGTCACCGTGCCGGCCGAGGAAGACCCGGTCGCCGTCCGGCGTGATCTGAGGGGCGCGGCCCGGGTCGTCGTCGTACAGACGGCTGGTCGCGCAGTCGCCGTCCCGGCACACCACGTAGACCGTGCTGCCCACCACGCCGGGCGGATAGCCGTCGTCGAAGCCGACGACGTCCTCTGGGAGGGGCATGTACGTGGCGTACAGGGCGAGCGTCGGCCCGACGACCCGCACCTGCATGTACTCGTGGGTCAGCCTGTCGCTCGCGGCGTAGACCATCTCCGCGGCGGTCCACGTCTTGCCGTCGGGATCTCGCCAGCGCACCGTGACGAAGCGGTCCTTCACGATGCTGACACCGATCTGCGCCTTGCCGTCCGGGAGGTTGAAGTACCGCGCGTGCTTCTTGTCGAATGCTGCGGCCACCGGGCGCGCGTCGGCCCCGCCGAGGTCGGTCCTCGAGAGCACGATGAGCAGCGCACAGACCAGGCCGATCAGGGTCACCCCACCGACGAGTCGAGTCCGCATGCGCCCATCATGCGGTCGATCGGCATCCCAATGAGGCGTGGCGACGAGATCCGCACCGAACCTTCACACGTACCCTTGCCGCCGTGATGACGGGCAGCGGGATCGTGCTCCTCTTCGCCGCGTTCCTTGCCCTCGCCGTCGTGGTCGTCGTCTTCAGCTACCTGGCCGCGAAGAAGCGGCGCGAGGCGATGGCGACGTACGCCGCCGGGCGGGGCTGGCGGTTCGAGGCGGAGCAGCCGCTGCTGGTCGACCGGTTCACCGGGCCGCCGTTCGGCCTCGGCTTCGGGCGGCGTGCCTACAACGTGCTCTACGGCAGCCACGACGGTCGCGACCTGGTGTCCTTCGACTACGAGTACAAGACCCAGACCACCAACGGGAAGCAGACCACGACCCAGGTGCACCGGTTCTCCGTGCTGGGGCTCTCCATGGGCATCCACATGCCGCCGCTGAGCGTGGACCCGGAGAACTTCCTCGAGAGGTTCGTCGGCCGGCTCACCGGCAACGACATCGACCTCGAGTCGGAGGAGTTCAACCGGGCCTTCACCGTGGGCTGCCCCGACCGGAAGTTCGCCTCCGACGTGCTGCACCCACAGATGATGGAGTTCCTCCTCGAGCACCGGCAGGTCGGCTTCAGGTTCGAGCAGGACTCGATGCTGATGGTCGCGCGCGGTCAGCGGACGCCGGCGCAGATCGACGCGACGATCCAGGTGATGGACGGCATCACCGACCGGGTGCCCGAGTTCGTCTGGCTGCGTCTGAAAGGACAGGGATGACCCCCGCCGTGTGGTGGCTGATCGGCATCGCCGTACTGCTCGCGATCAGCGTGATCGTGAGCTACAACCGGTTCGTCCGGCAGCGCACGCTCGTGGACGAGTCGTGGGGGGACATCGACGTCGAGCTGTCCCGGCGGCACGACCTGATCCCGAACCTGGTCGCGACCGTGCAGGGGTACGCCGACCACGAGCGCGAGGTCCTCGAGCAGCTGGTCCGCGCGCGGGAGGCTGCCGCCGCGCACCGCGACGACCGACCGCACGACCGTGAGGGGTTCGAGGACTCCGTCACCCAGGCGCTGCAGTCGGTGCTGGCGAGGGTCGAGGCCTACCCCGACCTCAAAGCGAGCTCGAACTTCCTGCAGCTTCAGCGCCAGCTGACCCTCACCGAGGACCGGATCGCGGCGGCCCGCCGCTTCTACAACGGCAACGTGCGCTCGTACAACACGCGGGTGCAGACGTTCCCGTCGAACCTGGTCGCGCTCACCTTCAGGTTCAGGCTGAAGGACTTCTTCGAGCTCCAGGACCCGGTCGCCGTGGCTGTGCCGCGCGTCGACCCGGGTTAGACCGGTGTGATCGGCAGCGAACGTCGCGGCTCGAACGTGAACGACGCACCGGTGCTGATGCGGGTGACGGCGACCTCGTCGAAGTCCGGCGCGGGCTCGTCACGGCGTACGACGGTCGCGGTCCAGTCGGTGGCCGTCCCGGCGAGGTCGACGTCGAGGTGCGGGTCGATGGCGCGCACTGCTGCCTGGAGGGGCCGCACGGAGTCGGGGCCACACAGCGTGATCCAGCCGCCGTCCTCGTGGGCCGCGCCGCGCACGACGGTGACCGCGGTATCCGAGAACGACGCGCCGACGTACGCCGCCGGGTTGAGCAGCGGGTGGAGGGCCAGCGTTCCGAGTGCGTCGGTGCCGAGCGCGTGGTGGATCCGCTCGGCGGCGACGCCGGCGATGCCGACGAGCTGGCGAGTGGCGATGTCGACGGCCTGCTCCTTCGACTGCGCGCGGGCGCGGACCGCGACCAGGAAGCCAAGGTTCAGCAGGTGCATCTGGACGCAGACCTCGTCGGCGATCCGGACCAGCGCCGAGTGCGAGAACGTCGAGAAGTCGAGGTCGGAGACGAGCCGGCCGGCGTAGTCGGCCGCTCCCTCGTCCGTCTCGTCGATCGGGTCGAGCGAGAGCGTGGCGGCTCGTGAGGAGGCCACGACCGACAGGGCGGGGATCGGCGCGACCTCGGGATACGACTCATCGATGATCACGGTCCAGGCACAGTGCGGGTGCCGGTCAGCGGTCATGTCCTCGGCACTGCGCGGCGGCCGGTGGATCGGCCGCACCTGCGCCCTCGGGTTCGAGGCGACCGCGGTCGCGTCGAAGGTCGGGTCCTCGATGTCGTGGCACATCGAGCGCACGTAGTCCGGCCCCATCGGCTCGACATCCATCAGCGCGCCGCAGTGGTCGAGGTGGAACTCGCCGTGCCACGGGTCGTGCACGGTGTAGCGGAAGTCCATGAACTGCGGCGGCGCCCCGATGTCGAGCTGCAGCCCCTTGAAGATGGTCACGACGTCGCCGCGTCCGGCCTCCGTGGGCGCGTAGCCGAGTGCCTGCTGCATCCGCCGGGTGTAGATGGGCGAGGACGACGACCACTCCTCGACGGCCACCTGCGCCATCTCCTCGCGGCCGAACGCCGAGATGCACCACGCCATGCCGGAGCGGTCGATCAGCTGTCCGATCAGCAGCAGCTCCGGGACCAGCGTTGCGAGCTGGTCCCGGGTCAGTGACGCGTAGCGGCTGTCGGTCGTCACGCCTACTTGCTGCCCCAGATCTGCTCCTGCAGGGCCGTGTCGCCGGCGGACTGGAACTTGACCAGCTTGCCGTCCTGGTTGAAGTGCAGCACGTCGGCCTGGTCGGCGGTGTGCCCCTCCAGGCTGACCGAGGTGAGGACCACGACGACCTCGTCGTCACCGACGAAGCGCTCGGGGCTGGTGGTGAAACCCTTCTCCGCCAGCTTCATCCAGAAGGCGATGACCTCGTCCTTGCCGCGGTAGGTGCCGCTGACCGTGCTGTTGCCCGGGACAATCCACTCGATCTGGTCGTCCAGGTTTGCGCTGGCCGTGTCGATGTCGGCCGCCGCGAACGCGGCGTACGCCGCCTTGGTCTGTTCGATGTTCTCCTGGGCCGTCATGGCCCCTCCTGGGAGGTGTGTCGAGACTCCCGTCACGGATGTGACGTGCGCTTCGACTCAACCAACGGAACGCTCCCCCGTCCAGTACTGAGCCCGCAGCGCCTTCTTGTCCGGCTTGCCGAGCCCGGTCAACGGCAGCGCCTCGGTGGCGATCACCTGCTTGGGCGCCTGCACCGAGCCCTTCCGCTCCTTGACCAGGTCCTGGATCTCTTGGACCACGTCCTCGGTGAGCTCGTGGCCCTCCCGCAGTACGACGATCGCGGTGACCGCCTCGCCCCACTTCTCGTCGGGCGTGCCGATCACGCCGACCTGGGCGATCGCCGGGTGCTGGGCGACGACGTCCTCCACCTCGCGCGGGAACACGTTGAAGCCGCCGGTCACGATCATGTCCTTGGTGCGGTCGACGATGTACCAGAAGCCGTCCTCGTCCTCGCGCGCCACGTCGCCCGTGTGCATCCACCCGTCGCGGAAGGTCTCGGCGGTCGCGTCCGGCAGCTTCCAGTAGCCGCCGCACAGCAGCGGGCCGGCCACGCAGATCTCCCCCGGCTCGCCCCGGTGCACCGGGTTGCCGTCCTCGCCGAGCAGGGCGGTGCGCAGGAACGCCGAGGGCTTGCCGCAGCTCGAGAGCCGCTCGTCGCCGCCGCCGACGTGGTCCTCCTTGGCGAAGTAGGTGATCACCATCGGGGCCTCGGACTGGCCGTAGTACTGCGCGAAGATCGGGCCGAACCGGTCGATCGCCTCCTTGAGCCGCACCGGGTTGATCGCGCTGGCGCCGTAGTAGACGGTCTCCAGCGACGACAGGTCACGGGTGCGTGAGTCCGGGTGGTCCATCAGCGCGTAGAGCATCGACGGCACCAGCATCGTGGCGGTGATCTTCTCCCGCTCGATGAACTCCAGCACCTCGGCGGGGTTGAACGTCGAGAGCACGAAGAGCGAGCCGCCCTTGATCACCGTTGGCGCGAAGAACGCCGCCCCGGCGTGCGACAGGGGGGTGCACATGAGGAACCGCGGGCTCTCCGGCCACTCCCACTCGGCGAGCTGGATCTGGGTCATCGTGCTGAACGACTGGGTCAGCCCGATGACGCCCTTGGGGTTGCCCGTCGTCCCGCCCGTGTAGGTGATCGAGGTCATGTGGTCCGGCGCCAGCACGACGGCCTCGAGCGGCTGAGCGTCGTACTTGCCGGCCTCCGCGACCAGGTCCTTGCCGACGTGCGAGAGCGCCTCCGGCACCGGGCCGATCGTCAGCACCTGCTTGAGGCCCGGGCACTTGTCCAGCAGCCCGAGCGCGCGCTCGGTGAAGACCGGATCGACGATCAGCGTGGTGATCTCGGCGTCGTTGATCACGTAGGCGTGGTCGTCGAGCGAGCCCAGCGGGTGCAGCGACGTCCGCCGGTAGCCCTGGGTCTGGCTGGCGCCCAGGATGAACAGCACCTCGGGCCGGTTCAGAGCGAGCAGCGCGCCCGCCGTACCACTGCCTGCGTCGAGCGCCTCGAAGGCCTGGACGTACTGGCTGATCCGGCGCGAGACCTCACCACCGGTGAGCGTGGTCTCGCCGAGGTGGATCACCGGCTTGTCCCGGTGCCGCTTGAGCGCGGCCACCATCAGGTGTCCGTTGTGGGTGCCGACCCGCATCGGGTCGGCGAGGTCCGAGGGGCTGCCGCTCATGGCCCGAGACTAGAACGTGTTCCAGTTCTGGGCAACGACCCCTCCCGTTGGTCCTAGTCTGACGCCGTGCGGCGTAGCGGATACGCCGTCCTGGGCCCGCTGGAGCTGGTCCCTGACGACGGCGTGCCTGTCCAGCCTGGGGGGCCCAAGCTGAGGGAGCTCCTCGGGCTGCTGCTGCTGCACCGGGGCCGGCCGGTCGCCTCGGACCGGCTCGTGGAGCTCCTGTGGGGCGGCGACGCGCCGGACGGCGCGGAGGTGACCCTGCGCAGCCACGTCTCGCACCTGCGCCGCAGGCTCGCCCAGACGTTGCCCGAGAGCGCGGTCGTGACCGGATCGACCGGCTACACGCTGGTCACGGGCGACGTCTTGGTCGACTCAGACCAGTTCGAAGAGCTGCTCGGGCAGGGCCAGGAGGCGCTGGGTCTCGGCCGGGCGGAGGACGCGACGACGTCCCTGCGCGCTGCGCTGGCGCTCTGGCGCGGACACCCGTGGACCGACCTGACCCACGTCGACGCGGCGGTGGCCGACGCGGCCCGGCTGGAGGAGCTGCGGCTCGTGTGCCGAGAGGTGCTGGTCGCGGCCGAGCTCGCCCGGGGACGTCATCGCGATGTCGTCGCCGAGGTCGAGTCCCTGGTCGCCGCCCATCCGTTCCGCGAGGGGTTCGCCGGCCAGCTCATGCTGGCGCTGTACCGCTCCGGCCGGCAGGCGGACGCCTTGGCCGTCTACGCCGAGACGCGGGGGCGGCTCGCTGACGAGCTGGGGCTCGACCCCGGCTCGGAGCTCCAGGGGCTGTCGCAGGCCATCCTCCGCCAGGACCCGTCCCTGATCTCCGAGGTGATCGAGGCGCAGGACCGGCCGCGGCGCCCACGTCAGGAGTCCGTCCAGGACGCGGTGCTGGCATCCCTGGCCGAGTCGCCGCAAGTCGGGAGGAAGCTCGAGGAGGGACGCCTGCTGACGACGTGGCGCGCGGTCAGGGACGACGGCGCCCGGCGGCTCGTGTTCGTCTCCGGCGAGGCGGGCATCGGCAAGTCCCGACTCGTCGCGGGGCTCGTGCGGACCGCCGTCGACGAGGGCGCGGCCGTGCTCGTCGGCCGGTGCGACGGGACGGACGCGGCGTACCACCCCATCGCCGACGCGCTCGGTTCGAGCCCGGCCGTCCAGACGGTCCTGAACGAGTCGCCGACGGCGTGGGAACCACTGCAGCGGATGCTCGGTGCCGCCAGCAGTGGTGAGCCGCAGCCGCTCTTCGGTGACGGCCACCCCGCGTCGTACGCCGCGATGCGGGCGCTGCTGTCACGGATGGCCACCGAGGGGCCAGTGCTCCTGGTCGTCGAGGACGGTGAGGGCCTGGATCGGGCCAGCGCCCGGCTGCTGCGGCACGTGGCCGGACGCCTCCCCGCCGGCACCGGCGTCGTCGTGGCCTACCGCGACCCTCCCGGCGGCCGGCATCCCGCTCTGCTCGAGCTGCTCGGCGACGTCGGGCTGCGGGCGCTCACCGACACGATCGTCCTCGGTCCCCTCGACCAGTCCGCCACCGCCGAGCTGGTCGACCAGCTGGTGCCGGGGCTCGGCGCAGAGGATGCCGCCCGGCTGTGGGAGCACACGGGCGGCAACCCGTACTTCACCGCCGAGATGGCGCGGGCCCAGTCCGAGGCACGACCCGAGCACGGACTGCCGGCCGGACTGCGCGAAGTCCTCACCCTGAGGCTGGACGAGCTCACGGGCCGGACCCGCGCCGTGCTCTCGGCCGCCGCAGTCCTCGGTCGCGAGGTCGACTTCACGCGCGTGGCCAAGCTGGTGGACGAAGACGAGGACGCGGTCGCGGTCGCGCTCGACGAGGCGGTGGCCGCGGGCTTCCTGGTGGAGTCCGGACTGTCCTGGTCGGCCAGCTACACGTTCCCCCACGAGCTGATGCGGGAGGCCACCGAGCGCGACCTCGCCGCGCCGGTGCGCCGGCGGCTGCACCGCAGGGCGGCGGACGCGATCAAGGACGGCACGGTCACCAGCCGCGCCGACGTGGTCGCCCGGCACCTGCGGGCCTGCGGTCCGCTCGCGGACCCGGCCGAGACCGCCGACTGGTCGCTGCGCGCGGCCCGCGAAGCCAGGTCGCTCGAGGCCTGGGACGAGGCGATCGAGCATTCGGAGCAGGCCGTCTCGGTGCTGGGCGGGTTGCCCGACCGGGCGGCGTACGCCGCGGCCGCCGAGGAGACGTCGCGGCTGCGCCTCCGCGGCAGCAGGGACTACCCGCGTGCGGTGCACCTGCTGGAGGAGGCGCTCGCCGTGCACGTCGACGCGCGCGACGACGAGAAGGTGGCCCAGCTGCACGGCCGCCTCGGCATCGCGCTCAGCCTGCATCACAGCGCCCTCGACGTCGGGCGTGCGCTCGAGCACCTCGACGCGGCCGAGCGGCTGCACAAGACCGAGTCGTACAAGGTGCACACGGGCCGCGCCCAGGCGGCGATGTTCGGGGTCCGCACCGCCCTCATGGACTCATCCAGCGACGCCGTGCTGGCCATCGGCGAGCGGGACGGGCGGCGAGACCTGGTCGTCGCCGCAGGCTGGGCCAAGGGGTGGGCGCTGTTCAACCGCGGACTCCTGGCCGAGTCCGTCGCCGTGGGCGAGACGACCTGGCGCGGCGCGCACGACCTCGCGAACTCGTATCTCGTGTGGACCGCGGCGCAGGCGCCCGCGGTCCGGTCCAACATCTACCTGCTCGACGCGCAGACGGCGCGTTCCTGGTGCCGAAGAGCCCTGGGCGTGCCCCGTTTCGTGGCGCTCGGGCACTCGCACGACACGGTGGTCGACCAGCTCGGGCTCGCGCTCCTGCTGACCGGCGACACGGCGGGCGCCCGCAAGGTCGTCCAGTCCCTTCCCCGCACGGCGCTCAGCCGGAGGCTTCTGGTGCTGCTGGACGGCGACTGGGAGGCTGCCGAGGCGGACTGGGCCGCGGCCATGGCCGCCGACGAGGCCTCGGGTGACGTCCACGACGCGGCCGTCAACGCGCTCTGGCTGGCCGAGGCCCGCGAGCTCCTCGGCGACGTCGACGGCGCGGTCCGGTGCCTGGACCGGGCGGTCGAGATCGGCACCCGCGGTCCCCAGGTGCCCATGGAGCTCGCCGCCCGCGCTGAGCTGGCCCGGATCCTCTCCGTGACCGACCCGGAGAGCGCCTCGAGCCACCTCGCCCGCTGCGACGAGATCCTCGACGCTGGTGAGGACTGGCGCGGCCGGGTGGGTCGGGTGCACCTCGCCCGGGCCCACGTGCTCGCGGGTGACGACAAGAACGCCGCGGCTGAGGCGCTCGACGCGGCGCAGCAGGTCTTCACCAGCCTGGGGCTCGCCTGGCACGCGGCCGAGACCGCGACAGCCCGCGCCACCCTGCTCGGTGAGAGCGCAGACGCCGCCGCGACCGCCTACGGCGCGCTCGGCGCCCCGGACCGCTGGGTCGACCGGGCCTTCCACGGCGCTTCCACGGCGCTTCCACGCCCACCGGCCACTGTCGTGCCATGACCAAGCAGACCGACAGCCCGTACGACGCCATCGTCGTGGGCGCCCGTGTGGGTGGTGCCACCGTGGCGACGCGTCTGGCGCGCGCCGGGTGGCGCGTGCTGCTCGTGGACCGCGACCGGTTCCCGAGCGACACCATCTCGACCCACCAGATCTTCCCCAACGGGGTGCAGGTGCTCGAGGAGCTCGGCGCCCTGGACCGGCTCCACGCCGCCCACGACCTGCGCGCCCTGCGGTACTCCTGGCGCGTCATCGGCCACGCGGTCGCCGGCTCCTTCACCCCGGTCGGCGGCCACGACCGCATGCACTCGGTGCGTCGCGTCGCCCTGGACGCCGCCCTTGTCGAGACAGCGGTGCACGCCGGTGTGGAGCTCCGCACCGGGGTGTCCGTCCAGGGCCTGGTCGGTGCCGGCACCGCTGAGGATCCCGCCCGCGGCGTCGTCCTCGACGACGGGTCCGTCGCCGAGGCGCGGTGGGTCATCGGAGCGGACGGCCGGACCTCGACCGTCGCCCGCCGATTGGGGCTCGGCACGGCCGACCCGCAGCGCGGCAACCTGGCCATGCTCTTCGCCTACTGGACCGGGCTGCCCGACTCGGACTGGTGCCAGATCGACGTCCAGAGCCAGGCAGCCCTGATGTCCGCCCCGTGCGAGGACGGCGCGCACCTGCTTGCGGTCTCGGGCCCGCCCGAGATCACCCGCGGCTCCGCCGAGGACCGCCAGGCGGCCTACTTCGAGGCCCTGCACCACTTCCCCGCCGTCCTCAACCCGCGCCTGCTGGACCACGCGACCCAGATCGCGCCGGTCGTCACGGTGCCGGAGACGATGATGCGCGGGTTCCGCCGTAAGGCGGCCGGCCCCGGCTGGGCGCTCGTCGGGGACGCCGGCCTTTTCAAGCACCCCGCCACGGGCCAGGGGATCAGCGACGCGCTGACCCAGGGCTGGTACGTCGGGAGCCAGCTCGCCGACGGTGGTGACCTCGCGGACTACGAGTCGTGGCGAGACTCCCGCGACAAGGGCCACTACGAGTTCTCGTTCAACGCCGGCACGCTGGCGACCCCCGGCGCGGCGGCCACGTACTCCGGCCTGGCCGGCGACCGCGTCGCGAGCCAGGAGTTCCTGGACATCTTCACCAAGCAGAAGGCGCCGCAGGACGTGCTGACCCCTGAGCGCGTGAGTCGGTGGCGCACCGCGTGGACCTACGAGCAGGGACTGCTGGAGGTGGGACAGGTGCTGGACGCCGCGGGCGACCACGTCCTGGAGCAGCAGGTCCCGTCCTGCCCCGAGTGGTCGGTCGGTGACCTGCTGGCGCACCTCGCGGGGGTCGCCGCCGACTCCTCGACCGGCGGGTTCTTCGCCGACGCGATGCACGCCTGGCGTGACCCGTCCGCCGCCGCCGCGCGCGAAGGCTGGACCGCCGACCACGTCGAGCAGCACGCGCAGACGAGCCTCGAGCTGGTCCGGCACCGCCTGGAGGAGCACGGCGGGAGGCTGGTGGCCGAGCTCCGGCACGGCACCCCACCCGTCACCGGATCCCCCGACTGGGGCGTCACCGCCCCCCTCAGCGACCTGGCCGCCCACATCGCCGACCTCAGGGAGGCGCTCGGACAGGAGCCGGCCCCCGACTCACCGGTGACGCGCTTCGGCTTCGCCAGCTTCCGCGGCTGGCTGCACCTGCGGCTGCTCGAGACGGGGCTGCCCGCGCTCGTGCTCCGCGACGGCGCCAAGGAGTGGACCGTCGGCGAGGGTCCGCCGGCCGGCTGCATCACCGCTGACCGGTACGAGCTGTTCCGGATGATCTCCGGACGGCGCAGCGCCGAACGCATCGCCGCCTACGACTGGACCACCGACCCGGCGCCGTACCTCCCGGTCATCGCGCCCTACCCGCTGCCCGCCTAGGCGCCGCAGCACTCACCACCCACACCTCTCTCCGGTGCCCGGAGAGCGGGCGTGCGACGCCGTCGCGCGCTCTCAGCACACCTTCACCAACCCCACAGAAAGAGCAGACTCATGAACGGAAACACCATCCGCAGCGGCCGCTTCCTGCTGATCGCGGCGATCACCCTGATCGTGGCGTTCGCTGCCACCGCGGCCGCCGCCAAGGCAATCACGGGCGAGGGAGGCGAGGCGCCCTCCAGCGGGCTGAAGTACGTCACCTACACCATGTCCGCGCCGGTGGTCTCGCAGGCGACAGGCGTGGCGCACTGCCCCGCAGGCACCAGACCCATCGACGGCGGCGTATCCAGCAACAGCGGGTTCACGCGCGTCGTCAGCTCCGCCGTGGACTCCGACGGTTCCGGCTGGAGCGTCTCGCTGTGGAACCAGCACCCCAGCCGGTCGCTCACCGCCCACGTGTGGGCCGCGTGCCTGGCCATCGGCTGACCACCCCGCCACCTCCACCTCATCCAGCACTCAGAAAGGAACCACTCATGACCACCACGACCGACACCGCTGTTCTCGACGCCCTGCGCACCCGGCAGCAGCAGGTCTGGAGCAGCGGCGACTACAACCGGATCGCCGCCATCACGGTGCCCGTCTCGGAGACTCTCGTCGCCGCCGCCGGCATCCGTCCTTCCGCCAGCGTTCTGGACATCGCCACCGGGACCGGCCACGCGGCGCTGGCCGCCGCCCGCCAAGGTGCCCGCGTCACCGGGATCGACTACGTGCCGGAGCTCTTGGGCATCGCCCGGGCGCGAGCCGCTGCGGAGCACCTGGCCCTCGAGCTGATCGAGGCGCCCGCCGAGGAGCTGCCGTTCCCCGACGCGTCGTTCGACGTCGTCGTCTCCGCGATCGGCGTCATGTTCGCGGCCGACCACGCGGGCGCCGCCGCGGAGCTGGTCCGCGTGACAAAGCCCGGTGGACGCATCGCCCTCGCGAGCTGGACCCCGACCGGCTTCGTCGGCGGCATGCTCGGGATCGTCGGTCGGCACGTCTCGCCGCCGCCCGGCGCGCAGTCCCCCGCGCGCTGGGGCGTCGAGGAGACCGTCGCGGAGCTGCTCGGCGACGGCGTCACCGACGTGGCGTCGTCCGTCCACTCGGCCACCCAGAGGTTCGCTGACGCCGAGGCGTTCGCCGATCTCTTCCTCGCCTACTACGGCCCCACCCACAGCGCCGCGAAGGCGCTCACGCCGCAGGGCCGCGAGTCCCTGCGCGCCGACCTCGTGGCCCACGCGGTCACCTCGGCACGTCCCGACTCCCCGCGCGACCACCTGGTCCTCGACTGGGAGTTCCGCATCGTCACCGCCGAGAGGAGGTCTTGACATGAATCCGCACAACGTCGACGTCGCCCACGCCGTCACCGCCGAGCGGCTCCGCCAGGCGCAGATCACCAGCGTCGGCCGCCGCCTGCAGGCCGAGCGCCGCGCGGCCCGCCGCGGGCCCCTTCGCCGCCGCATGCTGGGGGAGCTCCTGCCGTGGCGCCGGGTCTCACCATGCTCTGCGACGGCCTGACCGGCCCCCTGCGCCTGCGCTACCGACGTACCCGGTAGCGCAGGTGCAGCACCCGGTCGCCCCGGACGACCACGTCCGGGTCCTCCAGCAGGTGCTGGCCCTCGACCGGACCGAAGTACCTCCTGCCGCTCCCGAACACCACCGGGACGACGTCCATCGCCACCTCGTCGACCAGGCCCTCCGCCAGCGCCTGGCCGCCGACATCGCCGGCCGCGACGGCGACGACCCGGTCGCCTGCCAGCTCCCCAGCCTTCTTCACCGCACTGCCGACGTCGCCGACGAAGTGGTACGGCGCCTCGGGGTGCCAGCCCTCCGGCTTGGGCCGGTGCGAGACCACGACGACGTGCTCTCCGGTCGGCGGCTGGCCGCCCCAGCCGTTCATCAGGTCGAACAACCTGCGGCCGATCACCATGGCGCCGACGCTGCCCCACAGCGGCCGGACATAGTCGGCCGAGGCCCGCGACACCGTGAAGCCGCCGCCCTCGGTCAACGACTGGTCGCCGTTGAAGTACCAGTCGAACAGCGGACCGATGTCGTCATTGTCGTCGGCGATATAGCCGTCGACGCTGACCACGTTGTGCATCACGACCGTGCTCGTTCTCGTGCTCATCTCGTGCTCCTCCTGGGTCGTCTGACCTGACGCACCCAGTCGACCTCCGATCGGTCGCCGGACCAATTGATTCGGAATAGTCTGAATCCATGGCGGGTGGTGAGCGTCGAGTCAGGTATCGGTTCGGCCGCCACGACCTGCTCCGGACCAGGTTCGCCATCTCGCCGCTGATCGAGCTGGCCGCGGCGACTTACGTGCTGCGACTGCCGCGGCAGTTCCCCGAGCACCGGCCCTGGATCGAGGACGTCACGCCGCGGGTCGCCGGTCTCTCCCTCGACCTGCTGTACGCCGCCAGCCCGCTCGGTCGCACGGTGTGGCCGAACTTCGACGCTCCCCCGCCGGTCGTGCCGCACGCGCGGATCGAGGACGAGCTGGACCGGCTCGCCGCCACCGACCCGGAGCTGGTGCGGTCGGACGTGCACCGCGCGTACCCCGACGGCGTGGCGGACGCCGCACTTCGGTTCGTCGAGGAGCCCTCCGCCGCGCTCGCCGACTTCGTCGACCAGTCGCGGTCCTTCTGGCAGGCCGCCCTGGCGCCGTGGTGGCCGCGGATGTCGGCCTTCCTGGAGAGCGAGATCGCGGCGCGGGCGCGGCGCCTCGTCGCCTCCGGGAGCGAGGCTGCCTTCGCGGACCTCGACCCGACGATCAGCTGGGACGGTCGCGACCTGACCGTCTCACCGGTGAAGGTGGCGCCGCGTGACGTGGACCTGGACGGTCGAGGCCTGCTGATCATCCCGTCGGTGCTGGCGTGGGGCGTCTGGCCCCGGGTCGACCCGCCGTGGGACCCGGCGCTGACCTACCAGCCGCCTGGCGTCGGCGACCTGTGGCTGCGCGACACCTCGTCCGACGGAGCGCTCGAGGAACTGGTCGGCCGCCGCCGCGCGGCATTGCTGCGCTCCCTGGAGCAACCCGCGTCGACGCATGCGCTCGCGCGGCGTACCGGCTGGAGCTCGGGTGGTGTCAGCTCCCATCTCGGGGTGCTGCGCCGGACCGGGCTCGTCGTACGCCGCCGCGAGGGGCGCGAGGTCGTCTACTCCCGCACCGCGGCGGGCGACGCGCTGGCGTCAAGCAGACAGGTCTTCCCAACTCCGGGCCCGAAAGGGCAGGGTGGAGTACCGACCCTGTGAGGAGGTACTCCGTGGCGATCCTTGTCACTCGCTTTCGACGCAGCGCTCGCGCCGTGCCGGAACCTGCGCGACGGTGAGCGAACCACGACCGAGGATCAGCAGGGCCTGATCACCGAGGACGTGACCTACGACTGCGGTTGCCAGAGCCACCGCGAGGAGTACCACGACGGCAGCGTGCACCGGCAGATCGTCGACCACCACGGCAAAGTGCT